>NZ_JAERRF010000004.1 GCF_016741875.1 Streptomyces coffeae
CCAGATCTTCGTCAAGGGCGAGGTCATCAAGACCGTGCCCGAGTCCAAGATCGTGGAGACCCTGATCGAGGAAGCCAGGAAAATCGCGCGGCGCATGGAGGACAACGGGGATCCCTCGGGTACCCCGGACGTCACCGTGAGCTGACACACGAGGAGGGGATCCAAGCATGCCGTTGTTGGAGAACATCCGGGGCCCGCACGACCTCGCCGCGCTGACCGGAGAGGAACTGGCCACGCTCGCCGAGGAGATCAGAGAGTTCCTGATCACCGCCGTGGCCAGGACCGGAGGCCATCTCGGCCCCAACCTGGGCGTGGTCGAGCTGTCCATAGCACTGCACCGTGTCTTCGAGTCACCGGCGGACCGCATCCTGTGGGACACCGGCCACCAGAGTTACGTCCACAAACTGCTCACCGGGCGCCAGGACTTCTCCAAGCTGCGCCACAAGGGGGGCCTCTCCGGCTATCCGTCGCGCGCCGAGTCCGAGCACGACGTCATCGAGAACAGCCATGCCTCCACCGTGCTGGGCTGGGCCGACGGGCTCGCCAAGGCCAACGAGGTGTACCGCCGCACCGACCGGCATGTGGTCGCCGTCATCGGCGACGGCGCGCTGACCGGCGGGATGGCCTGGGAGGCCCTCAACAACATCGCCGCCGCCCGGGACCGGCCGCTGATCATCGTGGTCAACGACAACGAGCGCTCCTACGCGCCCACCATCGGCGGCCTGGCCGACCACCTCGCCACCCTCCGCACCACCGACGGCTACGAACGCGTGCTGGCCTGGGGCAAGGACGTCCTGCGCCGTACCCCCGTGGTCGGCCAGCCGCTGTACGGATCGCTGCACGGCGCCAAGAAGGGGCTCAAGGAGGCCGTGGCGCCGCAGGGCATGTTCGAGGACCTGGGGCTGAAGTACGTCGGGCCCATCGACGGACACAACATCGAGGCCGTGGAGTCCGCGCTGCGCCGCGCCAGGCGGTTCCACGGCCCGGTCCTGGTCCACTGCCTCACCGAGAAGGGCCGCGGCTTCCGGCCCGCCCTGGAGGACGAGGCCGACCGCTTCCACACCGTGGCCGCCATGGACCCGCTCACCTGCGCGCCCCTCATCCCGTCCGGCGGGCGCTCGTGGACCTCGGTGTTCGGCGAGGAGATGGTGCGGATCGGGGCCGAACGGCCCGATGTGGTCGCCCTCACCGCCGCCATGCTGGACCCGGTCGGTCTCACCGGCTTCGCCGAGGCGTACCCGGAGCGGGTGTGGGACGTGGGCATCGCCGAGCAGCACGCCGCGGTCTCCGCGGCCGGGCTGGCCACCGGCGGTCTCCACCCCGTCGTCGCCGTCTACGCCACCTTCCTCAACCGCGCCTTCGACCAGGTGCTGATGGATGTCGCCCTGCACCGCTGCGGGGTCACCTTCGTGCTGGACCGGGCCGGTGTCACCGGCACCGACGGGCCCAGCCACAACGGCATGTGGGACATGTCCGTGCTCCAGGTGGTGCCGGGGCTGCGGATCGCCGCCCCGCGCGACGCCGAGCAACTCCGCGCCCTGCTGCGCGAGGCGGTCGCGGTGGACGACGCGCCGACCGTCGTACGCTTCCCCAAGGAGTCGGTGGGCGCGGCGATTCCGGCGCTGGACCGGGCCGGCGCTATGGACGTGCTGCGGCGCGACGCGCCCGACGGCGGCGATGTGCTGCTGGTGACGGCCGGAGTCATGGCCGCCACCGGGCTGCGCGCCGCCGAGCTGCTGGCCGAGCGCGGTATCCACTGCACGGTGGTGGATCCGCGCTGGGTCAAGCCGGTCGACCCCGAGCTCCCCGGGCTCGCGGCGCGCCACGCGGTGGTGGCGGTCGTCGAGGACAATGTGCGCAGCGGCGGGGTGGGAGCGGCGGTGGCCCGGGCGCTGAGCGACGCCGATGTCGACCTGCCGGTACGGACGTTCGGCATCCCCGAGGCGTTTCTGCCGCACGCCAAGCGCGCCGAGGTGCTCGCCGAGATCGGGCTGACCCCCGCCGAGATCGCGGGCCGGATCGGCGCGGCCCTGGCCCGTACCGACGCACCGCGCGGCGCCCGCCGCGCCATCCGCCGCACCGCCGCCAAGGAGAGCCGGGCATGACAGCAGCCGAGCAGCGCACGGGTTTCGACCTCGGGCAGCTTCTGGCCGAGCGCGCCGGTGAGCGCTACGACCTGCACGCCCGCTATCTCAACCACCAGCTGCCGCGGATGCTGCACACCATCGGCTTCGACAAGGTCTACGAGCGAGCCGAGGGCGCGTACTTCTGGGACGCCGAGGGCCAGGACTACCTGGACATGCTCGCCGGGTTCGGGGTGATGGGCCTGGGCCGTCACCACCCGGTCGTCCGCAAGGCGCTGCACGATGTGCTGGACGCCTCGCTCGCCGATCTGACCCGTTTCGACTGCCAGCCGCTGCCCGGGCTGCTCGCCGAGAAGCTGCTGTCCCACGCCCCGCATCTGGACCGGGTCTTCTTCGGCAACAGCGGCACCGAGGCGGTGGAGACGGCCCTGAAGTTCGCCCGCTTCGCCACCCGCAGGCCGCGCGTACTGTACTGCACGCACGCCTTCCACGGGCTGACCACCGGCGCGCTGTCGGTCAACGGCGAGGACGGCTTCCGCGAGGGCTTCTCCCCGCTGTTGCCCGACACGGCGATCGAGCTGGGCGATCTGGCCGCACTGGAACGGGAGTTGGCACACGGGGACGTGGCCGGGCTCATCGTCGAGCCGATCCAGGGCAAGGGGGTGCACGCGTCACCGCCGGGCTTTCTGCGCGCCGCCCAGGAGCTGCTGCGCCGCCACAAGGCCCTGCTGATCGCGGACGAGGTGCAGACCGGACTGGGCCGCACCGGGGACTTCTTCGCCTACCGCCACGAGGAGGGCGTCGAACCGGACCTGGTGTGCGTGGCCAAGGCGCTGTCGGGCGGCTATGTGCCGGTCGGGGCCACCCTCGGCAAGGACTGGATCTTCAAGCGGGTCTATTCCTCGATGGACCGGGTGCTGGTCCACTCCGCCAGCTTCGGGTCCAACGCCCAGGCGATGGCGGCCGGGCTCGCCGTCCTGTCGGTGATGGAGGACGAGCAGATCGTGGCCAACGCCCGGCGCACCGGCGATCTCCTGCGCGAGCGGCTCACCGCCCTGGTGGACCGCTATGAGCTGCTGCACGATGTGCGCGGCCGCGGCCTGATGATCGGCATCGAGTTCGGCAAGCCCTCCTCGCTCGGGCTGCGCAGCCGCTGGGCGATGCTCCAGGCCGCGCGCAAGGGGCTGTTCGCGCAGATGGTGGTCGCTCCGCTGCTCCAGCGCCATCGCATCCTCACCCAGGTCTCCGGTGACCATCTGGAGGTGATTAAGCTGATCCCGCCGCTGATCATCGGCGAGCGGGAAGTGGACCGTTTCGTCGGGGCGTTCACGGCGGTCATGGACGACGCACACGCGGGCGGCGGTCTGATGTGGGAGTTCGGGCGGACTCTCGTCAAGCAGGCGGTGGCCCACCGCTGAACCGATGGGGGAACGGACCATGCTGGACACGACCACGGTGGGCGCAGTCAACCCACTGACGGCGCGCTGGGCGCGTCTCGCGGTGGGGGACGAGGGCACCGTCTTCACCGGTGCCGGGGTATGGACGCTGCTGGCGCTGCTCGCGGGCGGGTCCGGCGGCCCGGCCCGCACCGAACTGGAAGGCGCGCTGGGGGTGAGCGCGGACGGCGCGACGGCGCTGGGCCGCGAACTCGTCGGGGCGCTGGCCGCGATGGACGGCGTGGACGCCGCCACCGGGCTGTGGACCAAGCAGGACCTTGCCATCAAGCCCGAGTGGGAGGCGGACCTGCCGCCGGGGGTACGCGGCACGCTGACCGGTGACTCAGAGCGGGACCGCAAGGAGTTGGACGCCTGGGCCTCCGGGCAGACCCGGGGCGAGATCGCGCGGATGCCGGTGCCGGTGACCTCGAGAACGCTGCTGGTCCTGGCCGGTGCGCTGCTGCTGAAGACCACCTGGGTGGAGCCGTTCCGGGTGGGGTGGATGTGCCCCTCCTGCGGACCCTGGGCCGAGCGGTCGCTCGCCGGGCTCACCCGTCGTACCACCGATCTCGACGGCACCCTCAAGGTCGTCCCGGACACCCCGGCCGGGCCACTGACCTTCTCCGGGGTCGCGGGTGACAACGGCCTGGACGTCCATCTGGTGCTCGGCGGCGAGGACGTCAGCGGTGGCGAGGTCCTGGAGGCGGGGATCACCGCGGTCGGCCGGCCCGGTCTGTCGGGTTCGCAGCTGCCCCTGGGCGACGCGGGCCCTGGCGTCAGGGTCAGGGAGATCACCGGCATGGACCCCACGTCCTTCCTGGTGCTCGACGTCCCGCAGTTCACCGTGCGGGCCGAGCACGATCTCATGGACAACGCGGAGTTGTTCGGGCTGCGGTCCGCGCGGGACGACAGCCGGGGTCACTTCCCCGGGATCAGCGACCTCCCGCTGGCCGTGTCCTCCGGGGGGCAGTCCATGACGGCCTCGTTCAGCCGTGAAGGCTTCTTCGCGGCGGCCGTGACCGCGTTCTCGTTGGACGTGGGCGGGGTGCCGCAGCGGACGCGGAAGGCGAAGCTGCTGAGCGTCGACTACGACCGGCCGTTCGGCTTCCTGGCCGTCCACCGCGCCACCGGTCTGGTGCTGGCGGCCGGCTGGGTGACCGAGCCCGAGGAGGGTGCGGACAGCATGTTCGCGCCGCGCCGCCCGGGGCGGCCGCGTCCCCGGCCGCGCTAAACTGACTCGCTGACGTCCGGTGCGCTCCGGGTGCGCGCGGGGCTGTGTCGATGTGCGGCTCCGCCGCGTGGGCGCGGCCGGCCACGAGGCAGCCGCGGACGAATGACGGCACCTCGCCACACGTCCCGCGGAGCGCTTGGTCGCGTCAGCCGATGAGCAGCCGCTCCCGCAGCCGCTCGCGCTGCGGGGCGGTGAACCCGAGCGCCTCGGTGAGATAGCGCTCGGTGCCGCCCCAGGTCTCCTCGATCGTGGTGAAGGCGGCCGACAGATACTCGAGGCGGGCGTCGAACAGCGGGAGGAGCAGCGCCAGCACCTCCGGCGACATGGTGTCCTCGCCCCCGCCCTTGCGCCAGATCTTGTAACGGCGGTGGGCGGCGGCCGACTCCAGGTAGTCGGCCTCGATGACGTCCCGTTCCACACCGAGGGCGAGCAGGGTCACCGCGATCGACAGACCCGCCCGGTCCTTGCCCGCGGAACAGTGCATCAGCACCGGGGAACTGTCCTCCGCGATGGCGCTGAGCATCCGGCTGTGCTCACCGACCCGGGCGGTGATGAGGGTCCGGTAGGAATCGATCATCCGCTGCGCGGCCCGCCCCTCGTCCAGCAGCTTCCGCAGCGTGTTGAGATCGCCCTCGCGCACCATCGTCCAGAACCCGGCGCCGTCGGCCGGGTCGGACAGCGGGAGATTGACGTTGCGCACGCCCTTCAGCGTGACGTCCGGCCCCTCCAGCTTGATGTCGGCCGCGTTGCGGAAGTCGAAGACGGTGTGCAGTTTCAGCGAGTCGAGGAAGACGGTGTCCTCCTCCGTGGCATGGGCCAGATGGCCACTGCGGAACAGCACGCCGTGGCGCAGCCGCCGGCCGTCGGCGGTCGACAGACCGCCCAGATCACGGAAGTTGCGTACCCCCACCAGTTCGGCCTGGGGGACCTGCGGGGGCTGCTGCGTCACGGGCGCTCCTCGGGTTCGGCCGCCCGGGCCTCTGATCGGCGGGGCGGGCTCTGCCGACCATACGACATGGGTGCACAGGGCAATCAGCCCCGCGGAAGCGCGCAGGGGCATTGCCGTACGGGGGCAGCTCCCCGATCCTGTTGGTGCCTGTTGAGAATTGGGGAAGTGTGATGATTGATATCGGCGGAAACGGTCGGGTCTGGGTGCTGTCGGGGCGGCGCAGCAGCTACGCCCTCCATCTCACCGACCGCGATGAACTGCTCCATCTCCACTGGGGTCCACGGATCACGGCCGAGGACGCCGAAGCCCTCGCCGCCGAACCCGGCCCCCCGGAGCGGGGCTTCGAATCCCCGCTGGACGGGCGCGAGGAGTATCCGGTCGAGGGCGGACCCCGCTTCGTCCGCCCCGCCCTGTCGGTGCGCACCCCCGCCCTCCGCGGCACGGAGTGGCGCTTCGAGCACAGCGCCGTCGGCGAGGACGGCCTCGCGCTGCGTTTCCGCGATCCGCTGCACCACCTCGGGATCACCCTCCACTACCGGATGCGCGACGACGGCGATGTCGTCGAGCGCTGGGCCACCCTCCGCCACACCGGCACCGCGGACCACCCCCCGCTGGAGCTGTTGCGCGCCGACTCCGCCGCCTGGTCCCTTCCGCCCCGCGAGCGCTGGCGGCTGACCCATCTGTACGGGCGCTGGGCGGCCGAGAGCCGGCTCGCCCGGACCGATCTCACCCCCGGTGAGAAGGTGATCGGCAGCCGCCGCGGCCACACCAGCCACCACCATCTGCCCTGGGTCGCGCTGGACGGCGGGGACGCCACCGAGGAGAGCGGCGAGGTCTACGGCTGCGCGCTCGCCTGGTCCGGGTCCTGGCGGATCGCCGTCCAGCAGCTGTCCGACGGAGCCGTCCAGACGGTCGGCGGGGTGGGCCATGACGACTCCGGCCAGCTGATGCTGGCGCCGGGGGAGTCCTTCACCACCCCGGTCTTCGCGGGGCTGTGGACCGACGGCGGCTTCGGGGCCGCCAGCCGCGCCTGGCACTCCTGGCAGCTCGCCCATGTCATCCCGGACGCCGACGCCCTGCGGCCGGTGCTCTACAACTCCTGGGAGGCCACCGAGTTCGACGTCGGCGAGGAGCAGCAGCTGAGGCTGGCCGGGCTCGCCGCCGACCTGGGCGTGGAGCTGTTCGTCGTCGACGACGGCTGGTTCGGGGCGCGGACCGGTGACCGGGCCGGGCTCGGCGACTGGACCCCCAACCCGGACCGCTTTCCGCACGGTCTGAAACCGCTGGCCGAGGAGGTGCGCGCACGGGGCATGCGGTTCGGCATCTGGGTCGAGCCGGAGATGGTCAATGCCGACAGCGACCTCTACCGCGCCCACCCCGACTGGGTTCAGCACCACCCCGGCCGGGTACGCACCGAGTTCCGCCATCAGCTGGTGCTCAACCTGGCCCGCCCCGACGTCCGTGAGCATCTGTGGGAGTCGATGGACGCCCTGCTGCGCAGCGCCCCCATCGACTATGTGAAGTGGGACTTCAACCGGTCCTTCTCCGACGCGGGCTGGCCCGGCGACGGCTATCCGCAGCGGCTGTGGACCGAGCATGTGCACGGGCTGTACGCACTGCTGGGGCGTCTTCGCGCCGCCCACCCCGGGGTCGCCTTCGAGTCCTGTGCGGGCGGCGGCGGCCGGATCGACCTGGGCGTCCTCCGCCTCACCGACCAGGTGTGGACCTCGGACAACACCGATCCGCTGGACCGGCTCAGCATCCAGCACGGCTTCGGCCAGCTGCACCCGGCCCGGGTGATGGCCGCCTGGGTCACCGACAGCCCCAACGCCATGGGCAACGCCCGCGCCTCCTCGCTGCGCTTCCGGTTTGTCAGCGCGATGGCCGGAGTGCTGGGCGTCGGCGGCGATCTGGCCCGGTGGAGCGAGGCCGAACTCACCGAGGCCCGCGACTGGGTGGCGCTCTACAAACGGGTACGGCCGGTCGTCCAGCACGGTGAGCTGTACCGGCTGCGGCCCCCGGACGGAGGCGGGCTCAGCGCCGTCCAGTACGTACGCGGCGCGGAGACCGTGGTGCTGGCCTGGCTGCCCGCGCAAGCCTACGGCGAACCGCAGCCGCCGGTGCGGCTGCGCGGTCTGGACCCGGCCGCCCGCTATGCGGACCAGGCCACCGGAGAGATCCACCGGGGCGGGGTGCTCAGCCACCGGGGGCTGCGGACCGGACTGCGCGGTGACCTCGACGCGGCTGTATTCCACCTTCGCCGCCTTTGACCTAGTGGGATACATCACCACTCGTCAACCCCTGGTTACGATGGCGTAAGTCACGTCCTGAGGTGAATGATGTCCTGACGTGGCAGACGATTCGAAGATAGTGAACAACGGTGGGATCGGGTCGTACGCAGCCGTCGGCGACAGCTTCACCGAAGGCGTCGGTGATCCCGGTCCTGACGGGGCGTTCGTGGGCTGGGCGGACCGGCTCGCGGTCCTGCTGTCCGATCAGCGACCCCGGCACGATTTCCGCTACGCCAACCTCGCCGTGCGCGGCCGGCTCCTCGACCGGATCGTCGAGGAGCAGGTGTCGCGCGCGATCGAACTCAGCCCCGATCTGGTCACCTTCTGTGCCGGGGGCAATGACATCCTGCGGCCCGGCAGTGACCCCGACGATGTGGCCGCCCGCTACGAGGCCGCCGTCTCCGACCTGGTGGCCCAGGTCGGCACGGTGATGGTGTGCACCGGCTTCGACACCCGGGGCGTACCGGTGCTCCGTCATCTGCGCGGCAAGATCGCCACCTACACCGCCCATGTGCGGGCGATCGCCGACCGCTACGGCTGCCCGGTGCTGGACCTGTGGTCGCTGCGCTCGGTCCAGGACCGCCGCGCCTGGGACGAGGACCGGCTCCATCTGTCGCCCGACGGGCACACCCGCGTGGCGCTGCGGGCCGGTCAGGTGCTCGGTCTCGAGGTGCCCGCCGACCCCGACCAGCCCTGGCCGGTGGAGGGACAGCGCAGCGCGGCCGAGGTGCGCCGGGACAACATCCACTGGGCGCGTGAGTATCTGGTGCCGTGGATCGGACGACGGCTGCGCGGGGAGTCCTCGGGCGACCATGTCGAACCCAAGCGCCCCGATCTGCTGCCGCTACGGCCCTGAGTGGTCCCGAAGGAATAGGGGCAGACCCCCGTTGGCGCCGCGCTCTTATCGCGGCGGCGCTGTCGCTGTCCCTATTCCCTCGGCACCGCTCGTCCCGTGCGGGCAGTGATGCGGCTCGTGCGTCCCGTGGTGTTCCGTGCGTTCCGTACGGTGCGCCGGGGTCAGACCGGATACACCTAGACCAGATACGCCCAGACGGCCCGGCCCGTACCGTGATGGTGGGCGGTGACCCCCCATGCCTCCGACAGGGCCTCCACCAGCATCAGTCCCCGGCCGCCCTCCTGGTCGACGCCCACCGACCGCGCCTGCGGCACCGACCGGGCGCACCCCTGGTCGGCCACTTCCAGCCGCAGGCGGGCGCCTATCAGCTGCAAGGAACAGCGGACGTCTTCGCTGGAGGTGTGGCGGACGGCGTTGGTGAACAGTTCGGAGACGACCAACTCGGCGCTGTCACGGGTGTCCTGGCCCACGCCCCATGAGCGCAGCCGGAACACCACCTGCCGTCTTGCCTCCGCGACGGAGGTGCTCAGCGCCGGGAGACAGAACACGTCCTGGAGGCACGAAGCGACCATGGTGCCGCCGCGCCCTAACCGGAGAGCCTCGTAGGAAGGAGCCACATCGACACTATGCTCTGTGAGACTCGCGCATGGCAAGGTTCAATCTGTAAATTACAGAATCGCAAGCGCAGACTGTTCGGGAAGCTGAGCCCATGCCAGACTGCTGTGCTGTGAAGGTACTTGGAGGGGGACGATAGTGGCGGATGCGCGGGCGGGCGGAGCCCCGACCGTCCTGCGGGTCGTGCTCGGCAAGCGACTCCAGGACCTTCGGGAGAGGGCCGGACTGTCGTTCGAACAGGCCGGCCGGGCGCTCGACGTCACCCACGCCACGGTCCGCCGGATGGAGAAGGCTGAAGTCGGCCTGAAGCTCCCGTATGTCGAGAAGCTGCTCCGTACCTATGGCGTGACCGACCCCGAAGAGGTGGAGGGCTTTCTCGCGCTCGCGCGCGAGGCCAACAAGAACGGCTGGTGGCACCGGTTCCGCGATGTGCTCCCGGAGTGGTTCAACACCTTCGTCAGCCTCGAGGGCGAAGCCAATCTGATCCGTGCCTACGAACCGCACTACATCCCGGGGCTGTTGCAGACCGAGGACTACGCCCGCGCGGTGCTGCGGGCCGGTATGCCGCACGCCCCGGAGTCCGAGATCGAGCGCAACGTCTCCCTCCGGATGGAACGCCAGGCGCTGCTGACCCATGACAACCCGCCGATGCTGTGGGTGGTCATGGACGAAACGGTGCTGCGCCGCCCCATCGGCGGGTCCGAGACCATGCGTGCGCAGATCGCACGCCTCATCGACCTCGCGGAGGCGCCTCACATCAGACTTCAGGTCATGCCGTTCGACGCCGGTCCGCACCCGGCGATGTACGGACCCTTCCATATCTTCCGGTTCCCGATCCCGGAACTGCCCGATATCGCGTATACGGAGTCGCTGGTCAGCGGCTCCTACTACGACCAGCGCGATGATGTGTCGGCGTTCCTGGAGGCCCTGGACCGGATGTGCGCGCAGGCCGCGCCTGCACAGACCACTCAGGCCATTCTGGGTGGCATTCGCAAGGAGATCTGAACGATGGATCGCATATGCGGGAACCGCGTCTACAGCGGCATGCCGGCGAGGGAACTCGGCAGCGAGGGCTGGCACAAGCCGTGGAGCGGTGGCAATGGGGGAAGCTGCGTCGAAGCGATGAGGCTCAAGGACGGACGGGTGGCGCTGCGCCAGTCCACCGATCCCGACGGCCCGGCACTCATTTACACGCACCTGGAGATGAAACGCTTCATCCAGGGCGCGAAGGCCGGGGAAGCCGACTTCCTGCTTCTGTGACGCCCGAGCGCGGCCCACGGGGGCCGAGGGGGAATGGTGTGACCGACCAGCACATCTCCGCCGAGGAGATCGATACCAGCAGACCGCATCCGGCCCGGATGTATGACTACTACCTGGGGGGCTGGGACAACTACGAGATCGACCGCGAGGCCGCCGACCGGATCATCGCGGTCTCCCCGGATATCGTCGACAGTGCTCGCGCCAACCGTGACTTCATGGTGCGGGCGGTGCGTGCCGTGGCGGCGGCCGGAGTACGGCAGATCATCGACATCGGCACCGGGATACCGACCTCCCCCAACACCCATGAGGTGGCACGGGAGATCGCGCCGGACACCCGGGTGGTCTACCTCGACAACGACCCGATCGTCGCGGCCCACGCCGACGCCAAACTGACCGGCACCCCGGGTACCGGCCTTGTCCTCGCGGACGCCCGGGCACCGGACAAGATCCTCGCCGACCCGGTGGTGCGGGAACTGATCGACTTCTCGCAGCCGGTGGCGCTGCTGCTGGTCGCGGTGCTCCACTTCGTCACCGATGAGGAGGACCCGGCCGGGCTCGTCAACACACTGACACAGTCGATGACCTGCGGCAGCCATCTGGTCATCAGCCATGGCACCACCGACTTCCACGGCCGCAACCAGGTGGCCGACGAGGTCTACCGGAAGTCCACCGCCCGGCTGAGCCTGCGCCGCCACGACGAGATCCTTCCGTTCTTCGGCGGGTTCGAACTGCTCGACCCCGGTCTGGTGCGGGTGTCCCGGTGGCGGCCGGACCCGGCCGCGGCCGGGTCCCAGCAGCACGGTCCCATCGGTGTCTACGGCGGGGTGGGCCGCAGACGCTGACGTCCGGGGGAGGCGGGCCCGGCCCGAGCGGCCGGGATCCGCTCCAGCACCCCCCGCCCGTGACGACGGCGTACGCCTACGCGCCGGAGGGCGAGACCCGACCGGGGGACGTGCCCGGCGCCGGGGCCGGGATGTCACAGCTGTCCTTGAACCCCTGACTGCTCAGACCGAGCGCCGAGTTGATCCGCGAGCGGAGGTTCTCCACCGCCACCATCGCGGTCAGCTCGATCAGCTGGGCGTCGTCGAGGTTCTTGCGCAGTCGCTCCACGAGGGCGTCGTCCACGGTGGGCGGGTTGGCGGTCATGGCCTCGGCGTACTCCATGACGTCCCGCTCCAGCGGGGTGTAGACGTCGCTCTCCCGCCACATCGGCACATCGTGCAGCTTGCGGTCGTCGATGCCCTGGCCACGGCTGACCCAGTAGCCGAAGTCCATGCACCAGGAGCAGCCGATGGAGGCGGCCGAGGCCATCTCGGCGAGCGCCTTGAGCCCGGGGTCCAGGGTGTTCCACTTGCTCAGCGACTGCTCGAAGCGCAGGTAGCTGAACAGCACCCGCGGGTTGTGGGCGAGCGCCTTGCCCGGGTCGAGGACCTTCCCGTAGGTGCGCTTCGAGTACCACTCCATGACGCGGTAGAAGAGGGTGCGGCGCGGAGTGAGCGAGATACGTGACATGACGGGTGCCTCCGGATGGGGCTGTGGTGCCGCGGCGGTCGCTGCCGCCCTTCCACCCGTACGACGGAGCCCCCGGGGCCGGATGTGACATGGGCGGATGTGTGCCGCGTCACGGCTTCCAGCGTACGCACCGGCAGGCCGCCGACAGCGCGGGAAATGGGGTGCGCCGACGGGGCGGCCCACGCCAGCCTGGAGCATATGGCGTGGACGACAACAGGCGACCTGGATGTGTTCCTGACCGCGGCGGGCGGCTTTCTGCGGGGCCGCCCGGCCGAGCACACCGTCCTGCTGACGGTGGCCGCCTCGCTGGTGGCGGCGGGCAGCGACCGGTACGGGGAGCAGCCGCCCCGCTACGGTTGGTGGCGGCCGGACCGGCGGGCCGACGGGGCCGTCGGCGGGGCGTTTCTGTGCACCCCGCCCTATCCGCTGGTGCTCTCCCCGCTGTCCGGCGAGGCCACCGAGGAGCTGGCCCGCGTTCTGGCCGAACAGAACGCGGAGCACGGCGTGCGGCACGGCGCGCTGCCGCCGGTCACCGGCGTGAACACCGGGCGGTGCACCGCCGAGACCTTGGCCGCCGCCTGGCAGCGGCTGACCGGGGCCACCGCCGAGGTGGCGGAGACCCACCGGCTCTACCGGCTGGGCGCCCTGACCCCGCCCGATCCGGCGCCGCCCGGACGGGCCAGGGCGGCCACCGCCGCCGACCACCCGCTGCTGCTGAGCTGGTACGAGGGGTTCGCCCGGGACACCGGGGCGCTGAAGGGCGATGTCTCCCGCACGGTGGACGACCGGCTCGGCCACGGCGGGGTCACCCTCTGGGAGGTGGACGGCACACCGGTCTCGTCCGCGGCGGTCAGCCGCACGGTGGCGGGCATGGTCCGGGTCGCCCTGGTCTACACCCCGCCCGAGCTGCGCGGACGCGGTTACGCCGGAGCCGTCACGGCCGCGGTGAGCCAGGGGGCACAGGCCGCCGGGGCCGAGGAGGTGCTGCTCTTCACCGATCTGGCCAACCCCACCAGCAACGCCCTGTACCAGCGGCTGGGATACCGGCCCGTGGAGGACCACCTCCAGCTGTCCTTCACGGCGTCCGGAACAACACCACCCGTCGAGTGAGTTGTGTTATTGCAGTACAGCAGCGCAGCAGCGCAGCAGCGCAGGCCGTGGGGTGATCCGTCGCCCCCTCATCCTGGAGGTCTTGTGACCGGCTCCCGTCCGCACCGTTCCCGGCTCGCCGCCGCCCTGCGCCCCGCCGCCTTCGGGGCGGATCCGGCCGGGGAGCGGATGGAGCGCATCCGCCGGTCGCCGAACTTCGCGAACGGCGTGTTCGTCAACCCGGAGGGCGCCCGCACCGCGCCGTCCGGCTCCATGCTGAAGTTCCTCCCCACCTACTTCCGCAAGGAGGAGCGGATCCGCCGGGCCCCGGCCGGGCCGGTGCCGGTGCATCCGACCACTCTCGCCGACCTGGCCGCCCCGCCGGTCTCCGGACTGCGGCTGACCTGGATGGGCCATTCCACCGTGCTCGCGGAGATCGACGGGCGCCGGGTGCTGTTCGACCCGGTGTGGGGCAGCCGCTGTTCGCCCTTCGCCCATCTGGGCCCCAAGCGGCTGCACCCGGTGCCGGTGCCGCTGCGGGAGCTGGGCCCGGTGGACGCGGTGGTGATCTCCCACGACCACTACGACCACCTCGACCTGCCCACCGTCCGGGCGCTGGTGCGCACCGGCACGATGTTTGTGGTGCCGCTCGGCGTCGGTGCCCATCTGGAGCGCTGGGGCGTCCCGGCCGACCGGATGACCGAGCTGGACTGGCACGAGTCCACCGAGGTGGCCGGGCTGACGCTCACCGCCACCGCCGCCCGCCACTTCTGCGGGCGCGCCCTGCGCAACACCCAGCACACTCTGTGGGCGTCCTGGGTGGTGGCCGGTCCTGAGCACCGCGTCTACCACAGCGGGGACACCGGGTACTTCTCCGGTTTCGCGGAAATCGGCGCCATGTACGGGCCGTTCGACGCGACCATGATCCAGATCGGGGCCTACAGCGAGTTCTGGCCGGACATCCATATGACCCCCGAGGAGGGCATGCGCGCCCATCTCGACCTCCAGGGCGGTGAGCCCACGCGGGGGATCATGCTGCCGATCCACTGGGGCACCTTCAACCTCGCCCCGCATCCGTGGGAGGAGCCCGCCGAGGGCACGGTCACGGCGGCGCGGGCGGCCGGAGCCGCCATCGCCGTACCGCCGCCGGGTCTGCCCTTCGAACCGGAGCACGGACTGCCGCTGGATCCGTGGTGGCGGGCGATCGCGGCCCGGCCCGCGGCCGGTGTGCCGACCGCCGCGGCGCCCTCCGGCGCACCCTCCGCCGCCACGGACACCACCGGCGGCGCGGAGCCCGTGATGCCCGTACCGCAGGCGTAACTCCCCGAGAGGAAAGGCCCGTTGCGGCGATGCGACCGCGACGGGCCTTCGTACGTCCCATTCTGTGCACACCCCTTGTGGTGGATACGGCGTGCTCGCTTCAATGGTTAGGAAAGGTTCCTAATGGATGGCTCTCAACTCGGCCTGCCCGCACGCCCCCACCGTCGACAGGGAACGAAACGGAGTCCACATGTCCCAGCGCATCGGCCTCGCCGCCGCAGCCGTAGCGGTACCGCTGGCCCTCGTGCTCACCGGTGTCGTATCCGCACCGGCATCCGGCAATCCGCCCGGCACCCACGGGCACCACTCGGCGTACAAGGCGGCCACGGAGGCGGCGGTCGGTCTGGACGACCCGGCCAGGAAGGAGATCGCCATGAAGCTGGTCTCCAGCGCCGAGAACTCCACGCTGGACTGGCGTCGCGACGGGTACAGGTACATCGAGGACATCGGCGACGGCCGCGGCTACACGGGCGGCATCGTCGGCTTCTGCTCCGGTACCGGCGACATGCTGGACCTCGTCGAGTACTACACCGAGCAGAAGCCGGGCAACGTCCTGGCGAAGTACCTGCCTGCGCTGCGTGAGGTCGACGGCAGCGACTCGCACGAAGGTCTGGACCCGCACTTCACCCGGGACTGGAAGAAGGCCGCGACCGACAGCGCGTTCCAGCAGGCGCAGGAACACGAGCGCGACCGCGTCTACTTCAACCCCTCGGTCCAGCGGGGCAAGGACGACGGCATCGGCGCGCTCGGCCAGTTCATCTACTACGACGCGATCGTGATGCACGGCCCCGGCGATGGCAAGTACAGCTTCGGCGGCATCCGCAAGACCGCGATGCGCAACGCCAAGACCCCGGCGCAGGGCGGTGACGAGGCCACCTATCTCCACGCCTTCCTCGACGCCCGCAAGAAGGCCATGCAGTCCGAGGAGGCCCACAGCGACACCAGCCGGGTCGACACCGAGCAGCGGAAGTTCCTGAACGAGAAGGCCTTCGACCTGACACCGCCGCTGAAGTGGAAGGTCTACGGCGACCCGTACGAGATCAACTCCTAGCCGTGCGGCCCCCCTTGGCGGGGGGGCTCCCACGGACCTCACATGGACCTCCGCGGGCGGCGCCCGGGGTCAGCGGGCCGCCGCGACCAGCGCCTGCATGACCCTCAGGTCGTCGCCCGCCTCCGGATGCCACTGCACGCCCAGGACGAACTGGTCGGCCTGGGGCAGTTCGACGGCTTCGATCGTGCCGTCGTCCGCCGCGTACGCCGAGGCCACCAGGTCCTTGCCCAGCTGGTCCACCGCCTGGTGGTGGAAGGTCGGCACCGACAGCGGCTCCGGCAGCACCTCGCCGAGCAGGGTTCCGGGCACCGGCTGCACCAGGTGGTGTTCGAAGACGCCGGGTGCTCCGGCATGGCCGTCCAGGTGCTGGATCAAGGTGCCGCCGAGCGCCACGTTCAGCAGCTGGTGGCCCCGGCAGATGCCCAGCAGCGGGGTGCCGTTGGACAGCGCGGCCTCGATCAGCGCCAGCTCCCAGGTGTCGCGCTCCCGGGCGGGCGGGCCGGTGCGCTCATGGGGGTCGGCGTCGTAGTGCACCGGTTCCACATCCGGCCCGCCGGAGATCACCAGGCCGTCGAGGCGGGAGACGACCCGGGCGGCCGCCTCCGGGTCCTCGTCGGGCGGGAGCATCGCGGCCAGCCCGCCGGCCTGCTGCACCAGCCGGTGGTAACCGACGGGCAGCAGCGCGGCCGGGAGGTCCCACACCCCCCAGCGGGCCGAGGACTCCAGATAGGTGCTGATGCCGATCAGAGGCTTGGACATCGGGGACATCCTCTTTCTCGATTTTTCTCGATCGTTTTCTTTCGGTCGCGTTTGCTCAGTCGCGGGACAGTTCGGCCTCGGCCTCCGCCAGCGCGGCGAACTCCTCCTCGGGAGCCGCGGCCACCAGACGGTGACGGCTGTAGAAGGCGAAGTAGGCGAGCGCCACCGCGTACACGGCGAGGGCGATGAACGCCGCGTCCTTGTCCACCAGGAAGGTGGCCACCAGCGCCGAGCAGGCCAGGACGAAGGCGATGGACGACGTCACCGTACCGCCCGGGGTGCGGTAGGGCCGCTCGAGATGGGGCTCGCGGCGCCGCAGCACGATGTGCGAGAGCGACATCAGGGCGTACGAGATGGTGGCGCCGAAGACCGCGACATTGAGCATCCGGGCACCGTCGCCGGACCAGGCGGCCAGGGCGAACCCGATGGCGCCCGGGACCAGCAGCCCCAGATAGGGGGCCTTGCGGCGGCTGGTCAGGGAGAGGAAGCGGGGCAGATACCCGGCGCGGGAGAGGGCGAACAACTGCCGGGACCCGGCGAAGATCAGGGAGAAGAAGGAGGCCACCAGACCGGCGAGCCCGGCGTAGTTGACGATGCGGGAGAGCACGGTGGCCTTGCCGTCCGGCTGGAGCGCCTCGACCAGCGGGTTGCCCGCGCCCTGCACCGCGCCGGAACCGCGGGCGCCGGTGGCGGCGAGGAAGGTGATCAGGGCGAGCAGCAGCAGGATGCCCATGGACCAGGCCATGGCCTTCGGCAGGGTACGGGCCGGGTCGCGAGTCTCCTCGGCGGCCAGCGGGACCCCTTCCACCCCCAGGAAGAACCACATGCCGAAGGGGAACGCCGACCATATGCCGAGCAGCCCGAACGGCAGCCAGGAACTGGCGCCGAAGGCGGAGTGGTCGACCGTGATGTCATTGAGCGAGCTGGAGTCGAAGTCGGTGAAGGCGGCCACGGCGAAGATCAGCAGCGCGGCGACGGCGATCGCGGTCACGATCAGGCTGAAGCGCAGCGCCTCGCCCACACCCCACAGATGGATGCCGATGAAGATGACGAAGCAGGCCAGATAGACCGGCCAGCCCGACTCCAGCCCGAACAGCCCCAGTGACTCGACGTAGTCACCGATGAAGATGGAGATCGCGGCCGGGGCCAGGACGTATTCGATGAGGATGGCCGTACCGGTGAGGAAGCCGCCCCAGGGGCCGAGGGCCCGCCGGGCGAAGCCGTAGCCGCCGCCCGCGGTGGGGAGGATCGCCGCCAGCTCGGCCAGGGCGAACACCATGCAGGTATACATCAGGCCCATCAGCACCGCGGCGATGGCCAGACCGCCGAAGCCGCCCTCGGCCAGGCCGAAGTTCCAGCCGGAGAAGTCGCCGGAGACGACATAGGCGACCCCGAGGCCGGTCAGCAGCAGCGGACCCGCGCTGCCGCGCCGCAGGGTGCGGCGCTCCAGATAGCTGTCCTCGGGGGATGCCGGGCCGCCGCCTGGCGGTGCGGTGCTGACAGAGGTACGGGCGGAGTCTGTTCCGTCGGCCATGAGGTGCTCCTGCTCCACACGAGGGGGTGGCAAAGGTGTGGGGCCATACCTTTGTCTTCCATCGAGCGATGCGCAAGACCTCTGCGTAAAAGGATCGTTAACGAGGTGCCTATGGGGCCGGAATCCGGCGCCGCCGGACGCCGCTGGAGGGCCGCGCTAGACCAGAAATCCGCGCAGCAGCGCCGCCGTACCCTCGCAGTGCTCGCGCATCACCTCGCGCGCGCCCTCCGCGTCCCCGTCGAGCACCGCCTCGACCAGCGCGGTGTGCTGGGCCTGCGAGTGTTCCAGATTGCGCACCAGCAGCGGAATGCAGTCCAGCAGATCGTTCACCGACGCCCGCACCGCCGCGTACTGGGCGGCCAGTGTCGGGGAGCCCGCCAGCTCCGCGAGGGTCAGATGCAGCATCGTGTCGAGCCGCCGGTAGTCGGCGAGCGGGGCGTCGCGCGTGGCGTCCAGGGCCGCCCGCAACCGCGTGACCTGCGCGTCGTCCAGTCCGTGCGCGGCGCACAGCCCGGCCGCGCCGACCTCCAGGACCTCCCGGAACCGCAGGGTGTCCTCCAGGTCCACCGCCTCGACCCGGCGCCGCAGCTCGTCCTCGCCGCCCATGGCGGGCTCGGGGCGGGCGCGGACGAAGGTGCCGCCGTACCGGCCGCGGCGGCTCTCGACCAGTCCCTGGTCCTGGAGCACCTTGAGCACCTCGCGCAGCGTCACCCGGCTGATCCGCAGCCGGTCGGCCAGCTCCCGCTCGGCCGGCAGCCGCCCGCCGTCCGGGACCAGCCCCAGCCGGACCACCTGGAGTATCTGCTCGAGTGCTTCCTCGAAGCCGTTCCCGGCGCGCACCGGCCGCAGCACCGGCGTCAGCCGGTCATCGATCCGGGCGCCCGGCGCACCGCTCTGGCTGTCGCTCATCGAACCGTCCGCACCTACTTCCCAATCAATGGTCTGCGGTATTACCTTATGGCCTTCCGGCGCTGCAATCTTCGCAGGAGGACCACCGTGGCAGACCGCACGCCCCCGCTCTCGGTCGACGAACTGACCAGACTTGTGAACTCCGGGGAGATCGACACCGTCGTCCTGGCCTTCACCGATATGCAGGGGAGGTTGCAGGGTAAGCGGTTCGCCGCCCGCTTCTTCCTCGACGACGTCCTCGATCACGGCACCGAGGGCTGTAACTACCTTCTCGCCGTCGACACCGATATGAACACGGTCGACGGCTTCGCGATGTCCTCCTGGGAGCGCGGCTATGGGGACTTCGCCATGCATGGCGACCACGCCACGCTGCGCCGCACTCCCTGGAACCCCGGCACCGCGCTGATGATCTCCGACCTCGGCTGGCACGACGGCTCACCCGTCGTGGCCTCCCCGCGCCAGATACTGCGGCGCCAGCTGGACCGGCTGGGTGAGCACGGCTGGACCGCCTACGCGGGCACCGAACTGGAGTTCATGGTCTTCAAGGACACCTACGAAGAGGCGTGGAACTCCGGCTACCGCGGGCTCACCCCCGCCAACCAGTACAACGTCGACTACTCCGTCCTCGGCACCGGCCGGGTGGAGCCGCTGCTGCGCCGCATCCGCAATGAGATGGGCGCGGCCGGGATGATCGTCGAGTCGGCCAAGGGCGAGTGCAACTTCGGTCAGCACGAGATCGCCTTCCGCTACGACGACGCGCTGACCACCTGTGATCAGCACGTCATCTACAAGACGGGCGCCAAGGAGATCGCCGCGCAGGAGGGCAACGCGCTCACCTTCATGGCCAAGTGGGACGAGCGCGAGGGCAATTCGTGCCATATCCATCTCTCGCTGCGCGACGAGTTCGGGGCGCCGGTGCTCGCCGATGACGCGGGCGAGTACGGCATGTCGAAGACGATGCGCCACTTCCTGGCCGGGCAGATGGCCGCCATGCGGGAGTTCACCCTGCTCTACGCCCCCAACATCAACTCCTACAAGCGGTTCCGGCCCGGCTCGTTCGCGCCGACCGCTGTCGCCTGGGGCCCGGACAACCGCACCTGCGCCCTGCGGGTCATCGGCCACGGCCAGGCCCACCGGCTGGAGAACCGCCTCCCCGGCGGCGATGTCAATCCGTATCTCGCCGTCGCGGGAATGGTGGCGGCCGGACTCCACGGCATCGAGAACGAGCTGGAGCTGCCCGAGGTCTGTACCGGCAACGCCTACAACGGCGACGCCGAGCACGTCCCGACCACGCTGCGCGACGCCACCGAGCTGTGGCAGGCCAGCCCCATCGCCCGGGCCGCCTTCGGCGACGAGGTGGTCGAGCACTACCTCAACATGGCCCGCGTCGAACTGGACGCCTACGACACCGCCGTCACGGACTGGGAGCGGTTCCGGTCCTTCGAGCGCATGTGAGGAACCATCAGGTGACCAACGAGCACCCGCACGAGCACCACGTACTCAACCCGGCGACCGAGGAGGTCATCGCCACCGTCCCGGCGGCCTCCGCCGCCGATGTGGACGCCGCCGTCGCCCGGGCCACCGCGGCCCAGCGCGGCTGGGCCGCCCTGGCGCCCGCCGACCGCGCCCGGCAGCTGCGCCGCTTCGCCGCCGCCGTCGACGACCACATCGAGGAACTGGCCGCGCTGGAGGTCCGCGAGGCGGGCCATCCGATCGGCAACGCCCGCTGGGAGGCGGGCAATGTCCGCGATCTGCTGGACTACGCGGCCGGGGGAGTGGAGCGGCTGGCCGGGAGTCAGATCCCGGTCGCCGGTGGCCTGAACGTCACCTTCCATGAGCCGCTCGGTGTGGTCGCCGTGATCGCGCCGTGGAACTTCCCGATGCCGATCGCCGCGTGGGGCACCGCGCCGGCGCTCGCCGCGGGCAACGCCGTTCTGCTCAAGCCCGCCGAGACCACCCCGCTCACCGCCCTGCGGCTGGCCGAACTCGCCCTGGAGGCCGGGCTTCCCGAGGGGCTGTTCCAGGTGCTGCCCGGCGCCGGGCCGGTGGCGGGCACCGCGCTGGTCGAGCACCCCGGTGTGGCCAAGGTCGTGTTCACCGGGTCGACGGCGGTCGGCAAGGAGATCATGGCCCGGTGTGCGGCGGGCGTGAAGCGGGTGACGCTCGAACTCGGCGGCAAGAGCCCCAACATCGTCTTCGCCGACGCCGATATCGAGCTGGCCGCCCGTTCGGCCCCGGGTTCGTTCCTCGACAACACCGGACAGGACTGCTGCGCCCGCAGCCGCATCCTGGTCCAGCGGAGCGTCTACGACCGGTTCATGGAACTGCTGGAACCCGCCGTGACCTCGTTCGCGGTCGGCGACCCGGCCGACCCCGCCACCGCCATGGGCCCGCTGATCTCGGCCGCCCAGCGGGAGCGGGTGCGGTCCTACGTCCCCGAGGACGCGCCCGCCGCGATCCGCGGTGAGGCCCCGGGGGGCAAGGGCTTCTGGTACCCGGCCACCGTGCTGGCGGCCACCGGACCGGATGACCGCACCGCCGTCGAGGAGATCTTCGGCCCCGTGGCCGTGGTGCTCCCCTTCGAGGACGAGGCCGAGGCCGTACGGCTGGCCAATGCCACCGACTACGGCCTGTCCGGCTCGATCTGGACCCGTGACGTCGGCCGCGCGGTGCGGGTCTCGCGCGCCGTCGCCGCCGGAAACCTCTCCGTCAACTCGCACAGCAGCGTGCGCTATGCGACCCCCTTCGGTGGCTACAAGCAGTCCGGCCTCGGCCGGGAGCTGGGCCCCGACGCCCTGACCGCCTTCACCGAGACCAAGAACGTCTTCATCAGCACCGAGGAGCAGTGACGTGACCGAGACCCCCGTGTGCCGCCGTCTGGTCGGCCGTACCGCCGTGATCACCGGAGCGGGCAGCGGTATCGGCCTGGCCACCGCGCGCCGCCTCGCCTCCGAGGGCGCCAACGTCGTCTGCGCCGACATCGACGAGTCCGCGGGCAAGGCCGCGGCCGACGAGGTCGGCGGGCTCTACGTCAAGGTGGACGTGACCGACCAGGAGGAGGTGGAGGCGCTGTTCAAGACCGCGTACGACACCTACGGTTCGGTCGACGTCGCCTTCAACAACGCGGGCATCTCGCCCCCCGACGACGACTCGATCCTGACCACCGGCCTGGACGCCTGGAAGCGGGTCCAGGAGGTCAACCTCACCTCCGTCTATCTGTGCTGCAAGGCCGCGCTGCCCTATATGCAGCGGCAGGGCAAGGGCTCCATCATCAACACGGCCTCCTTCGTGGCCGTGATGGGCGCCGCGACCTCGCAGATCAGCTACACCGCGTCCAAGGGCGGCGTGCTGGCCATGTCGCGTGAACTGGGCGTGCAGTTCGCCCGTGAGGGCATCCGGGTCAACGCCCTGTGCCCGGGGCCGGTCAACACCCCGCTGTTGAAGGAGCTGTTCGCCAAGGACCCGGAGCGGGCCGCGCGCCGTCTGGTGCACGTCCCGGTGGGCCGGTTCGCCGAACCGGAGGAGATGGCCGCCGCGGTGGCCTTCCTCGCCAGCGACGACTCCTCGTTCGTCAACGCGGCCGAGTTCCTGGTGGACGGAGGCATCGCGGGCGCGTACGTCACGCCCCTGTGATGGATGTCCGGCCCCTGTGACGGAATGGTGTGCGAAGACGTCCGGGTCAAGTCTTGGCCATAGGGTGGCGGCGTGAGCATGACGACACCACCTGGCTGGTACCCCGACCCCGAACACCACGGCCCTGGCCCCGCGTCGGAGCGCTATTGGGACGGGTCCGCCTGGACCGACAACCGCCGCGGGGCACAGGGCGGGCCGGACGCCCAATCCGTGCACTACGCACCCACGATGCACGCCATGCCGTCCGTGCAGGGCCCCCCGGCCCCGCCCGGCCCCCCGGCGCAGCCCCCGGCCCCGGGGTATTCCGTGCCTCAGGCTCCTCCCGGCGCACCCGTACCAGGGGCCGCTCCCGGGTACCCGGGAGCGCCGGGACCCGGTGCGCGGGGCGGCAGTTCGAAGACGGGGGCGCTCGTCGTGGCCGGGGTCGTGCTCGTCGCGGCGGTGGTCGGCGGCGTCATGCTGTTCCAGGACGATGACGACGGAGACTCCCGGGCCAAGGGGGACTCCGCGCCCAAGGTGCCCGGTGGGAAGGGCGGCGGCACCGTCAGCATCCCGCCGGTCGACCCGTCCGGCCCGTCCGGGGGCGGACCGGACGACCCGTCCGCCGCCGAGGACCGGGTCAACCACATCAGCGTGCCCATCCTCACCGGCTGGACGGAGTACAAGGGCGTCAAGGACGGGGTGGGACTTTCCGGCGCTCCGACCCCCTGCGCGAAGAAGCCCGAGAAGAGCTGTGCGCTCGGGGGCATTCGCACGCTGACCGCCTTCCCCAAGGACTACAAGGCCAAGACGGCGGAGGGGATGGCCAAGGAGGACATCCCGAAGAACGCGGTGGACGCCTACAGCAAGGAAAACTACGGCGGCATCGTCTCGCACAAGGAGCTCAAGTCGGAGGCGGTCACCGTCGCGGGGCAGCAGGGCTATCGCGTCCTGTGGCAGGTGGACAACGCGGTGGGCGACGACGGATACGTCCAGTCCCTCGTCTTTCCGAATCCCAAGGGCACGGCGGGCTCCACGGGTGAGGGGATGCCCAAGACGATGGTCCTCATCAGCTTCGCCATCGACAAGAACGCCGCGGCGCCGCCCCTCTCCCATATGGACACGATCACGCAGGGCATCAAGGTCCTGAGCTGACCGGCGGCGGCCACACCCGGTGTACGGCCACCGATCCGTGGCCATAAGGTGACAGCCGTGACCACGAACACACCTCCCGGCTGGTATCCCGACCCGGGTGACACAGGCAACGCCCCCGGCGTGGAGCGCTGGTGGAACGGCTCCACCTGGACCGAGTACACCCGTGACGCCTCAGGAATGCCGGGAATGTCCTACGGTGCGCCCGCGATGCCCGGTTATGCCCCCGGGCAGCCGGGCGGCCAGGGGCGCGGACGCGGGCCGAAGGTCGCCGCGCTCGCGGTGGCCGTGGGCGTTGTGGTCGCCGCGATCATCGGCGGCATCGTGCTGCTGGGCGACGGCGGGGACGGCGACGGCAAGGACAGCGCCAGGCCGTCCCCCAGCGCCTCCGCCTCGGGCGGCGACGACGGCGGGACCAGCGGCGAGCCGTCGGGGCCGCCTACCGACGCCCCCACCGGAACCCCCAGCTTCGACCCGAACACCGCGCCCGATCCGGTCAACGGCATCAGTCTGCCGGTGCTCTCCGGATGGCAGGCGGGCCGCAGCAGCTCCGGCGGCGCCGGGATCACTACCTCCCGCTACCCCTGCCCCAACGACGCGTCCACCGAGTGTGTCCGCGGCGGTGCCTTCTCCCGCACGGCCAGCGGTTACAAGGCGGACACCGCCAAGGGCATAGCCAAGGAGGACATCGCGCAGAACGCCGAGGACTCCTACGGCAAGGACGAGGAGAGCGACCGCAAGGCGTACGGCGGGATCACCTCCCACAAGCAGCTCAAGTCCGAGTCGGTCGAGGTCGTGGGCGGCAAGGGCTATCTGGTCCGCTGGAAGGTGGACACCAAGAAGGGCGACGACGGCTATGTCCAGTCGGTCGTCTTCCCCTCGCCCACCATCCCCGACACGATGGTCGTGATCCGCTTCGGCTTCGACGTGAGCGACAAGGCACCGCCGCTCAGCGATATGGACGAGATCCTCAAGGGCGTCAAGGCGCTGGAGGGCGACGGCCGTTCCATCTGAGCCCGCGCGGCACCGCGCGGCATCGCGGGGCTGGAGGGGGCTAGAGGAACGTACGGCCCTCGCCCCGGTACGTGGGCACCGAGGCCACCACCCGGTCCCCGCTGTCCGCGTCGATGAGGTGGAGCACCGCGAAGCGCTCGCACAGCTCACCGGCCTTGGCATGCCGGAACCACACCTTGTCGCCGATCAGCAGATCGTCGGCGGCCGTGCCCAGCAGCGGCGTCTGCACCTCGCCCGGCCCCTCCAATGGGTCGTACGCGAGCCCCTCCGGCAGATACGGCACCGGCAGCCGGTCCGCTCCGGCCGCCCCCGACGCCGGATAGCCGCCGCCCAGCACCGTCACCACGCCCACGCCGGGGCGGCGCACCACCGGCTGGGCGAAGAGGGCCGCCGGACGCCCCTGGAACGAGGTGTAGTGGTCGAACAGCCGCGGCTGGTAGAGCCCGGAGCCGGCGGCGATCTCCGTCACCGCCTCCTCGGCCGCGGTGTGCTGCACACTGCCCGTCCCGCCGCCGTTGACGAACTCCAGGTCCGCCACCGCGCGCACCGCCCGGACCGCCGCCGCCCGGCGCTCCGCCAGCTCCCGGCGGGCGGTGGACTGCATCAGCCGGATCATCCGGGAACGCAGCGGCCGGCCGGGCACCGCGTCGCCCACCCCTGCCACATGCCCCTCGTACGCCATCAGCCCGACCACCCGGAAACCGGGGCGGCCCTGGACCGCCCGCGCCAGCTCGGCCAGCTGGACGGGCTCGCGCAGCGGTGAGCGCCGGGCGCCCACCCGTACCCGGCCGCCCAGCAGCTGGAACGAGGTGTCCAACTCCAGGCAGACCCGGACCTCTTCGGTGCCCGCGCGAACACTCTCGATCAGATCGAGCTGGCCGACGCTGTCCACCATCACCGTGACCGCCGCCGCCAGCTTGGGATCGCTGGTCAGCGTGGCGAACCCGTCCCGGTCGGTGGAGGGATAGGCGAGCAGGACGTCATCGAAGCCCTCGCGCGCCAGCCACAGGGACTCCGCGAGCGTGAAGCTCATGATCCCCGCGAAACCGTTCCGCGCCAGTACCCGTTCCAGCAGGGCCCGGCACCGTACCGACTTGCTGGCCACCCGGATCGGCTTGCCCGCCGCCCGGCGCACCAGATCCCGGGCGTTGGCGTCGAACGCCCTCAGATCGACGATGGCCAGCGGCGCTTCGAGATGGGCGGTGGCCCGGTCGTACCGGACCCGGTCAGCGGCGGCAGACGACATGGACGCAGCTTGCCAGACCGCTGTTACCACTGGGTAGAGGGCAGCGGTGCGCGGGGGGTCTGGTGCACCGTAGAGTGTCGCGCACGCCACGACTGGCAGGTCAGGGGCGTGATGTCCGTATACGGGCCCGCCTGTCCGAAAGGTGGTGGGGCGGCGCGGCGAACCGGACGGAGTCAGGTGAACCAGATCCTGAAGCGCGCGAGGGGGTGCAGGTGAGCACCGACGCCGAAGCGGCGCACTCGCCCCGCAGCACGCCCCCGCCACACCTCGCACACCCGCCGTTGTCCGCACACCCCGGGCATCCCGCGCCCGCGTCGCCTTCCGCGCCTCCGCGCCCCACCGCACCGCCCGGCTTCACCCCGGACCCGGACACCCCCGTACTCGGCGTGCCCGCCAAGGTTCCCTCGCCACGCGGCCCCGGATCCCGCGGCGACCGTCCGCGCACCGCCGACCCGGCGAACGGCCGCCGGGTGCCCCCGCGTCCCGTCGATCCGCCACTTCCCGCAACACCCGGCCCCGGCCCCGCCGTCGGCCGCCGTCGCTCCCGCGGCCGGACCGCGGCCGCCGCCGTCTGCCTCATCCTCGGCCTCGGTCTGCTCGGCGGGGCGGCGGCCGGAAGCTGGCTCGACGACGGCACCGAGGCCCCGCCGTCCACCGCCGACACCTACGCCCACGCACGGACCGCCTGGCGCAGCGTCCCCGTCGACACGCTCTTCCCGCGCACCCTGCGCGGGAAGGGTGAGGGTCCGGGCGGCGCCGACCGCAGCTGGACCCGGATCGCCGTCGCCCCCGACAGCAGCTGCGGGGGCGGATTCGACCCAGTGCTGGCCAAGGCACTGGCCCCGGTCGGCTGCAAACGGCTGCTGCGCGCCACCTACACCGACGCCACCAGCACCAACGTCACCACCGTCGGCCTGCTGATCACCACCTCCGACGCTTCCGGGATGCGCGCGCTGCACGAGCGCTTCGTCACCGAGAAACTCGACGAACGCGCCGATCTGATGCCTCGCCCCTACGCCGCGAAGGGCACCGCCGCCGCCCGGTTCGGCGACGACCAGCGCGCCAGCTGGCACATCCGGATCCTCACCGACGCCCCCGCCGTCGTCTACAGCGTCAGCGGCTTCGCCGACGGCCGGAAGATCACCGACCCCACCCCGGCCGGGGAGGCCATCGACCGCGGCGCGACCTCGGCCGCCGCGCAGGCGGGGCTCGGGCATGACGCCCGGGGCCTGTCCGACGAGATCGTCACCGCGTTCCGCCGCGCCCTGGCCGACGTCCCGGAGAGCTCCGCATGACCGCGAAGGGACGGCGCCTGGCCGTGGCCCTCGCCGCCGCCGGACTGGCCTTCCTGCCCGTCGCCCCCGCACAGGCCGACGGCATACAGGCCCAGGAGTGGGCGCTCGACGCCCTCCACGTCCGCAAGGCCTGGCAGACCACCAAGGGGGCGGGGACGACGGTCGCCGTCCTCGACACCGGTGTCGACTCCGACCACCCCGACCTCAAGGGCCAAGTGCTGACCGGCAAGGACCTGATCGGCTTCGGCGCCGGACCCGGCGACCGCACCTGGGCCCGCCACGGCACCGCCATGGCCGGGATCATCGCCGGGCGCGGCCACGGCTCGTCCGGCGGCGACGGCGTCCTCGGCGTCGCGCCCCGGGCGAAGATCCTCCCGGTGCGGGTGATCCTGGAGGACGCCGACCCCGACCGGAAGAAGGCCCGCGCCTCCCGCGGCAGCGCGCTCGCCGACGGCATCCGCTGGGCCGCCGACCACGGCGCCGACGTGATCAACCTGTCGCTCGGCGACGACAGCGAGTCCGCCCACCCCGAACGCGCCGAGGACGCCGCCGTCCAGTACGCCCTGCGCAAGGGCGCGGTGGTCGTCGCCTCCGCGGGCAACGGCGGCGAGAAGGGCGACCGCGCCTCCTATCCGGCCGCCTACCCCGGTGTGATCGCCGTGACCGCGGTGGACCGCTACGGCAGCCGCGCGGCGTTCTCCACCCGCCGTTGGTACGCCACCGTCTGCGCACCCGGTGTCGATGTGGTCATCGCCGACCCCGACCGGCGCTACTACGAGGGCTGGGGCACCAGCGCGGCGGCCGCCTTCGTCTCCGGCTCCGTCGCGCTCGTCCGCTCCGCCCACCCCGAGCTGAGCCCCCGTCAGATCCGTCAACTGCTGGTCAGCACCGCACAGGATGGCCCGGAGGCCGGCCGCAGCGATGAACTCGGCGCGGGCATGGTGGACCCGGCCGCGGCCGTCGAGGCGGGCGCCCGGCTGACACCGCGCGCCCAGCGGCCCGCCGCCGCGGCTGCCGCGCACCGCTACTTCGGTGCCGGGCCCGGCCATGCCGGGGCCCACCGGGACGAGGGCGGCCCCCACCGGTCGGCGCTGTTCGCCGGACTCTCCGGAGCGGCGCTGGTGGTGGCCGCGGTCGCCCTGTGGCGGGGCTCGGGCCCGCTGCGGCTGCCGGTGCCGCGCTCCTCGTTCACCAGCCGCCGTCCCCGTTGAGGGCGGCGGTGGTCGCCCCGACGGCCCTCCGCGCCGCCGCTTCCACCAGCGCGATCCCGGTGTCCATACGGCGGCTGCCGTCGGAGAGCACCACGATGAGATAGTCGCGCCCGCCCGCGGTGATCTGGCCGATGCTGTTGATGTCCCACAGGCCCGTGGTACTGCGCGGCAGCCAGCCGTTCTTGAGCCGGAATCCGTTGCCGGTGCCGTCGCCGGCGGCCGAGACGCCCCAGCTCTGCTCACGGGCGGTGCGCCCCATCAGCGTCCTGATGTACGCCCGGGACTCCTGGGTCAGCGCCGAACCGCCCTCGAAGACGGCGCGCAGCAGACGCAGTTGATCGGCCGCGGTGGTCCGGGTCAGCCCCCACCGCCCGGCGTTGCCGCCGAACGTCTCCGTCAGCCCCAGCCGCCGGTGCGCCGTGTCGAGGCCGTCGGCGCCGCCGATCGTCCGCCAGAGCGCGCTCGCGGCGCTGTTGTCGCTGCGCTCGATCATCGCGGTGGCGTACGCGCGCTCCTGGGCGGTCAGCGCTCTGCCGGCGTCCTGGACGTCCAGCAGCAAGGCCGCGAGGATGCCGACCTTGACGATGCTCGCGGTGTCGTACCAGCCGCCGCCGTACACCCCGACCGCCCCCGACCGGATGTCCCGCAGGCCCACGGAGAAGTACGCGCGGGAGCCCTCCGCGACCGGGTCGAGTGCTGCGGTGAGGGCGCCGGTGAGTGTCCGGACCGGGGGCGGTGGCGCCGAGCGTCTCTCGTTGTCGCTCGCCACACCGCCTCCTTCGCTTCCGCCCGCCGCTGACGGCTCCGGACCGCCCGTCGTCGGCTCCTGGCCGCTCGCCGACCGCTCCGGACCGGCCGCCGGCCGGGAGTACCCCTGGCTCTGCTCACCCGCCGTGGCACAGCCGAGCAGCGAGAGCGTCAGCGCCGCGACGACCGTGGCCGCGGCGCTCGTCCTGACCGCGCTGCCCAGGGCGGGACGGCGGGTCGGTCGAGTGTCGGTGATTCCGTCCGGGGACGCCAGATGGCCTGCCTTCGTCCGTGATGAGGAAATGATCAACATCTGCTCAGTAAAGACGGCTCCCCGCCGACAGAGCGGTTGCCTCGCCCCCGATACCCTCGGCTTGTGGCGTTCAAGAACATTCCCGACCCCGGCTTCTCCGGCGACGACGGCTCCGCCGACCCCCGCCTGACCGCGGCACTCGCCGCCTGGGCCGATGACCGTTCCACCGAACCCGAGGTGCTGGCCGCGCTCACCGGCGCCCGGCTGCTGGTCCCGGTGGTCGCCGTGCTCGGCGAGGTGGAGGAGGGGCCCGGAGGGCTGCGCCGGGAGAAGACCAGCGACATGGCCGTGCCGACGCTCCAGGCCCCCGACGGACGCCGCGCCCTGCCCGCCTTCACCTCGACCGAGACCCTGGCCCGCTGGCGGCCGGACGCCCGCCCGGTGGCCGTACCGCTGCGCCAGGCGCTGGAGGCCGCCGCGCACGAGAAGGCGGACACCCTGGTGCTGGACCTCGCCGGTCCGGTGCCCTACCAGCTGACCGGCCCCGCCCTGCTGGCCCTCGCCGAGGGCCGGACCAGCGCCGATCCGCTCACCGACCCCGCCGTCACCGAGGCGGTGCGGTCCGTACTGGCCGCCGAGCCGGATGTGGTCCGGGCCCATCTGGGACCGGCCCAGGACGCCGACGGCATGCTCGCGCTCGCGCTGGCCCCGCAGGCCCCGGCGCGTGAGACGGCACAGCGGTTGGCCGGTGCCCTGGCCGCCGACGAGGTGCTGCGGGCCCGGCTGGTGCGCGGGCTGACGCTGGCGCTGCTGCCGCCGGACGCCACGGTCCCCGGGGAACCGCTCTTCCGCCGCTGAACCGGAGGCCGGAACGGGCGCGGGATCAGCCGCCGCGACCCCTCTGACCCGGCCCGTAAGCGAGCCAACAGGCGAAACCTCCCGAATCGCCCCACAATGCATAGGGCAACTGGCGGTCCGATCGGTAAGAGGAGAGCGCCATGGAGACGAGAACGGTCGTAGCGGAGTGCATAGGGACCGCGATGCTGGTCCTCTTCGGAGTCGGTTCCCTGGTCCTGGCCGGCGACTACATCAACGCCCTCGGCATCTCGCTCGCCTTCGGCTTCACGCTGATCGCGATCGCCTACGCGTTCGGGCGTATCTCGGGCTGCCACATCAACCCGGCGATCACCCTCGGGGTGCTGCTGGCCAAGCGCATCGACATCCGCAGGGCCGCCACGTACTGGGTGGCCCAGCTGGTCGGCGGGATCATCGGCGCGGCGATCCTCTTCCTGCTGGCCAAGCAGGTGCCGCGGCTCCAGACCGCCGGCGCGTTCGGCACCAACGGCTACGGCGGCCGCTCACCGGTGGGTCTGGGCGCGGGCGGGGCCTTCCTCGCCGAGGTGCTGCTCACGTTTCTGCTGGTCTTCGTGTTCCTCACGGTGACCCAGAAGGTGGCGCTGGTCGGCGTCGAGCCGATTCCGGTGGGCCTCGCCTACACCGCGGTCAACCTGATCGGCATCCCGCTGACCTGGGCGTCGGTGAATCCGGCGCGCAGCCTGGGCCCCGCGCTGTTCGCGGGCGGCGGGGCGCTGTCCCAGCTGTGGCTGTTCCTGGTCGCGCCCATGGTCGGCGGAGTGCTGGCCGCGGTGGTGCACCGGTTCACCCATCAGCGCCCGGTGGGCCAGGCCCAGCAGGAGCAGGCGGCCGAGCCGCCCAGGGTCGGGCCGTGGGGCCGGATGCGCGGCGGGCACCGGCCGGAGGCGGGCGGCCCCGAGGCCAAGGGCCCCGAGGCGGCCTGACCAGATCGCTCAGCGCACGCGGAGCCTCAGCCGAAGACCGGGCCGGTGAACTTCTCGCCCGGCCCCTGGCCCGGCTCGTCCGGCACCACCGACTCCTCACGGAACGCGAGCTGAAGCGACTTGAGGCCGTCCCGCAGCGGGGCGGCGTGGAAGGAGCTGATCTCCGTGGCACTCGCCGTCACCAGCCCCGCAAGCGCGTTGATCAGCTTCCGGGCCTCGTCCAGGTCCTTGTGCTGCGGCCCCTCCTCGGCCAGCCCCAGGTTGACCGCGGCGGCGCTCATCAGGTGCACCGCGACCGTCGTGATCACCTCGACCGCGGGCACATCCGCGATGTCACGGGTCATCCGGTCGAAGTCGGGGGCCGGCTGCCCGGCGTTGGCGTCGCTCATGGTGGGCGGGGCTCACTTCCTGGAGGAGGGGAATGCCTAGGCCGTGTCTTGTGGATCAGCTCGGATCAGCCCGCGGCGTCTGGTGCGGTGGATCGCAAGGCGGAGGAGCGTCCTCGTAGTGGGCCTACTCGGAGGCCTCCGACAACGCAGCGAGGTGCCGTGCCAGGCGTCGCGGGCCCGAGGTGATCCGCAGGACACGGCCTAAGCCTAGGGGGCCGCCCGGAACCGCTCGTACCGGGCGGGTGCCGAACATCGGCCGGGCGGCGCGGTGAGCAAGACTCCGCGGTCCTGGTAAGGTAGGTAAACGACCGGCCGGTCACTCGCGTGCCCGGCCCACAAGTGGAGGCTCCACGCTCCCACCTCCCGACCTCAGGTCGGCAGGTCATCGGTCAGGCTGCGCCCCGCGGTGACATCGCGGCGGTGCTCCCGGTCAGTGAGGAGCCCCGCCTGTGTACCGTCTGGGGCGTTTTGTGCGTCACGGCGCGGTGGTCTCAACCGATACAGACGTTACGCGGCAGTCCGCCAGGCGGTCGCGTGGTGCAACCGAGGAGGATCCATCAGCGCCGAGCCCCGCATCAACGACCGGATTCGCGTCCCCGAGGTGCGACTCGTCGGTCCCAGTGGCGAGCAGGTCGGCATTGTGCCGCTTGCCAAGGCCCTGGAGCTTGCGCAGGAGTACGACCTCGACCTGGTCGAGGTGGCGGCGAACGCCCGTCCGCCGGTCTGCAAGCTCATGGACTACGGAAAGTTCAAGTACGAGTCGGCCATGAAGGCCCGTGAGGCGCGCAAGAACCAGGCGCACACGGTCATCAAGGAGATGAAGCTCCGGCCGAAGATCGACCCGCACGACTACGACACCAAGAAGGGTCACGTCGTCCGGTTCCTCAAGCAGGGCGACAAGGTCAAGATCACGATCATGTTCCGTGGCCGTGAGCAGTCCCGGCCCGAGCTCGGCTACCGGCTGTTGCAGCGGCTCGCTGAGGATGTCCAGGAGCTCGGCTTCGTGGAGTCCAACCCGAAGCAGGACGGCCGAAACATGATCATGGTCCTCGGTCCGCACAAGAAGAAGACCGAGGCGATGGCCGAAGCCCGCGAGGCGCAGGCTGCCCGCAAGGCGGAGCGCCAGGGCGGCAGCCCCGCCGAGGAGCCCGCCGAGGCGTGATCGCGAGGCGCGAGCCTCCACCGCCCACCCGGTGCCCCCACGGCTCCGGAGACCAACCGAAACACAAGACGCTTCCGCACGCCGGATCGCGGTCACCCCCGCGCCCGCCCGGTCCCGGACAGCGCCCCTGACGAGGAGTGAACGGCGACATGCCGAAGAACAAGACCCACAGCGGTGCACGCAAGCGCTTCAAGCTCACCGGTTCCGGCAAGGTCATGCGCCAGCGCGCCGGTCGCCGCCACCTTCTCGAGCACAAGCCGTCCACGTTGACGCGCCGCCTGGCCGGCAAGACCGAGATGGCCCCGGCCGACGCCAAGAAGATCAAGAAGCTCCTCGGCAAGTGACGCCCCCGCCCCGCCGCGGCGGGGTGTGCGCCAAGCCGACCGGGACCTATTCGTTTCCGGGCCGCAAGAGTCACCCGCGGCCCCGTACAAGGAGTTAAACAAGTGGCACGCGTCAAGCGGGCAGTCAACGCCCACAAGAAGCGCCGGGCGATCCTCGAGCAGGCCAGCGGCTACCGCGGCCAGCGGTCCCGCCTGTACCGCAAGGCCAAGGAGCAGGTCACCCACTCTCTGGTCTACAACTACAACGACCGCAAGAAGCGCAAGGGCGACTTCCGGCAGCTGTGGATCCAGCGCATCAACGCCGCTGCCCGCGCCAACGGCATGACGTACAACCGCTTCATCCAGGGTCTGAAGGCCGCCAACATCGAGGTGGACCGCAAGATCCTGGCCGACCTCGCGGTCAACGACGCCAACGCGTTCGCCGCGCTGGTCGAGGCGGCCCAGAAGGCGCTGCCGAGCGACGTCAACGCCCCGAAGGCGGCCTGACGCGTAACGCTGCGCTGAGCCGTACCGGCACGGACCCGTAGGTGATCACTCACCTGCGGGTCCGCGTGTGTCGGCGCCCACCACCCCGTGAGCCCTCGCCGCCGGACGCGATCCGGCTCCGCGGCGCCGGGCTCCGGCTGTCTCCACCACACCGCACGAGAAAGCGCACCCCATGGCGGCCCCTGAGCTGACTTCCCTGAAATCGCCGCGCGTCACGGCGGCGCGACGGCTCGCCAAGCGCAGCTTCCGCGGCAAGGAGCGGCGGTTCCTCGTCGAGGGGCCGCAGGCCGTACGGGAGGCCGTCGACCACCTCATCGAGGTCTACGCGACACCCGAAGCCGCCGAACGCCATGCGGAGATCGTCGCCGCCGCCCGGGCCGCGGGCGTCCCGGTGCTCACCGCGACCGACGAGGTCGTCGCGGAGATGTCGGACACCGTGACCCCGCAGGGCATCGTCGGGCTGTGCCGCTTCCTGGACTCGCCGCTGACGGAGATCCTGCGCGCCCGCCCCCGGCTCGTCGCCGTTCTCGCCCATGTCCGCGACCCCGGCAACGCCGGGACCGTACTGCGCTGTGCGGACGCCGCCGGGGCGGACGCCGTGGTGCTCACCGACGCCTCGGTGGATCTGTACAACCCCAAGGCCGTGCGCGCCTCCGTGGGCTCCCTCTTCCACCTCCCGGTCGCCGTCGGGGTGCCGGTGGAGCGCGCGGTGAGTGGGCTGAAGGAGGCCGGGGCGCGGGTGCTGGCCGCCGACGGCGCGGGGGAGCGGGACCTGGACTCCGAGCTCGACGACGGTCTGCTGGGCGCCCCCACCGCCTGGATCTTCGGCAATGAGGCATGGGGGCTGCCGGAGGAGACCCGCGCACTCGCGGACGAGGTGGTGCGCGTTCCGATCCACGGGAGGGCGGAGAGCCTCAACCTCGCCACGGCCGCCGCCGTGTGCCTCTACGCCTCGGCGCGTGCGCAGCGTGCTCCCGCGGGGTGCCGCTCCGTCACACCGACCTAGTAGGGTTGCCCCCTCTGGGGGCCCAGGAGGGGGTGTGGGGATGGACGTCAGGACCTCCGGCGCCAGGGCGGCCGACGCCCGCGCGCCCGGAGCGGGGCTGCCCGCCGTCGAGGACGGGCCGCCGGAGCTGGGCGACATGACAGCCGCGTTCGGCCTGCACTCCGACGACCTGCCCGACGGCCTGGTGGTGGCCGATGAGACCGGCCGCGTCACCTGCTTCAACGCCGCGGCGGCCCGGATCACCGCCACCCACCCCCAGGACGCCATCGGCGCCCAGCTCGAGCGCGCCCTGCCGTTAGAGGACCTGGACGGTCGCCGCTGGTGGGCGCTGACCGATCCGTACGGCGGGCTGGCCACCCGGGTCGGCCAGCCGGAGCGCAATCTCCTGCTGCCCGGCGGCCGGGAGGTCCTGGTCTCCGCGCGGTACGTCCGCGAGTACCCCACCGGCCCGGTGCAGCGGCTGGTGATCTCGCTGCGCGGCACCGAGGCGCGCCGCCGTACCGAGCGCAGCCACGCGGAGCTGATCGCGACCGTCGCCCATGAGCTGCGCTCCCCGTTGACCTCGGTCAAGGGGTTCACGGCCACCCTGCTCGCGAAGTGGGAGCGCTTCACCGACGACCAGAAGCGGCTGATGCTGGAGACGGTCGACGCCGACGCCAACCGGGTCACCCGGCTGATCGCCGAGCTGCTGGACATCTCCCGGATCGACTCCGGCCGGCTGGAGGTGCGCCGCCAGCCGGTGGACGTCGCCGCCGCGGTCCGCCGCCATGTGCAGGCGCTCACCGCCGCCGGACACTGCGCCGAACGCTTTCTGATCAAGGTCAGGGGGCCGTTGCCGGATCTGTGGGCCGATCCGGACAAGATCGATCAGGTGCTGGGCAACCTGCTGGAAAACGCGGTGCGCCACGGGGAGGGAACGGTCACCATTGAGGTGGCACCCGCACCGGCCAGGCCCGCTGCGGACGGCCCGGCCGTGGAAGGCCCCGCTGTGGAAAGGACCGCCGTCACCGTGAGCGACGAGGGCCCCGGTATCCCCGAGGAGTCGATGAGCCGTGTCTTCACCCGCTTCTGGCGGGGCAGCAAGCGCGGCGGCACCGGCCTGGGCCTGTACATCGTCAAGGGCATCGTCGAGGCCCACGGCGGCACGATCACCGTCGGCCGGGCCCGCGGCGGCGGCGCCGAGTTCCGATTTACCCTGCCCGTGGGCACTCCGGCGTATCTGCTCTGAGCCGCTCACGGGCTTCCCGCGGAACAGCAGACCCCCCGCGCCCCTTAGACTCGGGCTTTGGCACCTTTGGCGTCCCTTGTGGTCCGTTGTGGTCGCAGCAGCCGTCGAGCGGGGTCGCGCAGCCAGCAATCGGAAGTACGGGAAGAGATGTCGGCACCCAATAAGTCGTACGACCCTGTCGAGGTCGAGGCACTGAAACCGGAAGAGATCGCCCGGATGCGGGACGAGGCGCTCGCCGCCATCGCCGCCGCGGGTGACCTCCAGGCGCTACGCGAGGTGAAGGTCGGCCACACCGGTGACCGCTCACCGCTCGCGCTGGCCAACCGCGAGATCGGCGCCCTGCCGCCGCACGCCAAGGCGGACGCGGGCAAGCGCGTCGGTCAGGCCCGCGGCCAGGTGAACCAGGCGCTCAAGGTCCGCCAGGAGGAGCTGGAGGCGGAGCGGGACGCACGGGTGCTGGTCGAGGAGGCGGTGGACGTCACACTGCCGTACGACCGCATCCCGGCCGGGGCCCGCCACCCGATCACCACCCTCTCCGAGCGCATCGAGGACGTCTTCGTGGCCATGGGCTACGAGGTGGCCGAGGGCCCGGAGGCGGAGGCCGAGTGGTTCAACTTCGACGCGCTGAACTTCCCGCCCGACCACCCCGCCCGCGAGATGCAGGACACCTTCTTCGTACGGGGCGACCAGGACGACCAGCCCTCGGGCGTGGTGCTGCGCACTCACACCTCGCCGGTGCAGATCCGGTCGATGATCGACCGCGAGCCGCCCATCTATGTGATCTGCCCGGGCCGCACCTTCCGCACCGATGAGCTGGACGCCACCCACACCCCGGTCTTCCACCAGGTCGAGCTGCTGGCCGTGGACGAGGGGCTGACCATGGCCGACCTCAAGGGCACGCTCGACCACATGGTGCGGGCGCTGTTCGGCGAGGGCATGTCCACCCGGCTGCGGCCGAACTACTTCCCGTTCACCGAGCCGTCCGCCGAGATGGACATGCTGTGCTACGTCTGCCGCGGCGAGTCGGTCGGCAACCCCGACCGCCCCTGCCGCACCTGCTCCAGCGAGGGCTGGATCGAGCTGGGCGGCTGCGGCATGGTCAACCCGCGGGTGCTGGTGGCCTGCGGCGTCGACCCGGAGAAGTACAGCGGGTTCGCCTTCGGCTTCGGCATCGAGCGGATGCTGATGTTCCGGCACAACGTGGAAGACATGCGAGACATGGTCGAGGGTGATGTGCGCTTCACCCGGCCCTTCGGGATGGAGATCTGATGCGGGTCCCGCTTTCTTGGCTGCGGGAGTACGTCGACCTGCCGGCCGGTGAGACCGGACGTGACGTACAGGCCAAACTCGTCGCCGCCGGGCTGGAGGTCGAGACGGTCGAGCAGCTCGGTGCCGGCCTCAAGGGCCCCCTGGCGGTGGGGCACGTCCTGGCCATCGAGGAGCTGGAGGGGTTCAAGAAGCCCATCCGCTACTGCCAGGTGGACGTCGGTGAGGCCAACGGCACCGGTGAGCCGCAGAACATCGTCTGCGGCGCCCGGAACTTCGCCGTGGGCGACAAGGTCGTCGTGGTGCTGCCCGGTGCCGAACTCCCCGGCGGTTTCGCGATCTCCGCGCGGAAGACCTACGGCAAGGTCTCCGAGGGCATGATCTGCTCCGCCAGCGAGCTGGGCATGTCCGACGACCACGACGGCATCATCGTGCTGCCGCCGCAGTACGAGCCCGGCACCGACGCCATCGAGCTGCTGGAGCTGGTCGACGAGGTCCTGGACATCGCCGTCACCCCCGACCGGGGCTACTGCCTGTCGATGCGCGGTGTCGCCCGCGAGACCGCCACCGCCTACGGGCTGCCGCTGCGCGACCCGGCCCTGCTGGACGTGCCCGCGCCCAACAGCCACGGCTACCCGGTCAAGGTCGCCGACCCGGTCGGCTGCGACCGCTTCACCGCCCGTACCGTCACCGGTCTTGACCCGCAGGCGCACTCCCCGATCTGGTTGCAGCGCCGCCTCCAGAAGGCGGGGATGCGCCCGGTCTCCCTCGCCGTCGACATCACCAACTATGTGATGCTCGAGCTCGGCCAGCCGCTGCACGCCTACGACCGCGGCCGGGTCAACGGCGCGATCGGGGTGCGCCGCGCCGAGCAGGGCGAGAAGTTCACCACCCTCGACGGCACCAAGCGCCTGCTGGACGCCGAGGACCTGGTCATCACCGACGAGAACGGGCCGATCGGCCTCGCCGGGGTGATGGGCGGTGCCAACACCGAGATCGCGGACGCGGTGACCGACCCCGAGACCGGAGAGGTGCGCGGCAGCACCGAGGTCGTCATCGAGGCCGCCCACTTCGCGCCCGTCTCGATCGCCCGTACCGCCCGCCGCCACAAGCTGTCCTCCGAGGCGTCCCGGCGGTTCGAGCGCGGGGTGGACCCGGAGGCCACCTCGGCGGCGGCCCAGCGCACCGTCGATCTGCTGGTGCTGCTCGCGGGCGGCACCGCCGAGGCGGGCGTCACCGAGGTCATCTCGCCCAGCGCCCCGCGCACCATCATCCTGCGCGCCGACCACCCGGACCGGGTGGCGGGCGTGGCGTACGGCCGGGAGGCCGTGGTGCGCCGTCTCCAGCAGATCGGCTGCGATGTCTACGGCGCCGACGACCTCACCGTCACGGTGCCCAGCTGGCGGCCGGACCTCACCGACCCCAACGACCTGGCCGAGGAGGTCATCCGGCTCGAGGGGTACGAGAACCTCCCCGCGACGCTGCCGCAGCCGCCCGCCGGGCGCGGGCTGACCGAGCGTCAGCGGCTGCATCGCCGGGTCGGCCGGGCGCTGGCCGGTGCCGGGTATGTGGAGGCGCTCAACTACCCGTTCATCGGCGAGGAGGTGCTCGATCAGTTCGGCCTGGCCGCCGACGACCCGCGCCGGGACCTCGTCACGCTGGTCAACCCGATCGCCGACACCGAGCCCGCGCTGCGTACCACCCTGCTGCCGGGGCTGCTCGGCGCGCTGCGACGCAACGACGGCCGGGGTGACCACGACCTCGCGCTCTTCGAGACCGGTCTGGTCTTCCGCGCCAGCGGAGCCCGGCCGACCGCGGTCAGCCTGCCGGTGGACCACCGTCCGACGGACGAGGAGATCGCGCGGCTGGACGCCGCCCTGCCGCGTCAGCCGCGCCGCGCCGCCGTGGTGCTGGCGGGCGCGCGGGAGCAGGCCGGATGGTGGGGCAAGGACACCCCGGCGGGCTGGGCCGACGCGGTCGAGGCGGGCCGGATCGTGGCCCGTGAGGCGGGCGTCGAGCTGATCGTCCGCCAGGACCAGCAGGAGCCGTGGCACCCGGGCCGCTGCGCCGCGCTGCTGGCCGTCGTGGACGGTCAGGAGATCCTGGTGGGCAACGCGGGTGAGCTGCACCCACGGGTCACCAAGGCCCTCGGCCTCCCCGAGCGCACCTGCGCCATGGAGATCGAGCTCGACCGTCTGGAGGAGGCGGGCTCCGGCACCCTCGAGGCGCCGCGGGTGTCCACCTTCCCGGTGGCCACCCAGGACGTGGCGCTGGTCGTGGACACCGCGGTGGCCGCGGCCGATGTGGTGGCGGCGCTGCGCGAGGGTGCGGGTGAACTGCTCGAATCCCTGCGGCTGTTCGACGTCTTCACCGGTGAACAGCTCGGTGAGGGCAAGAAGTCGCTGGCCTACGCGCTCCGCTTCCGCGCCCCCGACCGCACGCTGACCGCCGATGAGATCGCGGCGGCCCGTGACGCGGCGGTGGCCCTCGCGGCCGAGCGCACCGGAGCCGTGCTCCGCGGCGCCTGACGCCTCGTTGCGACCGGCTGACTCCGGTCGTGCGCCGCACAAGGGCGCGCCTCGCATGCGCGGGGCGCGCCCTTGTGCGCGTGGCTCGCTCTCCCGTCCGTCCCGCGGCGCGGTGTTCGGGCTCCACTCGAGAAGGGCTTCACACGATCAGGTGAGAATCGGAAGCCTCTGGTCCATTTAGCAGTGACGGTCGCGAGAATCGTCCCGGTCGCACGGCGCAGGTCGGACCCGAGTCAGAAATCGGCTCCAGGGTCCCGCCGACCGTCTCATTGGCTGTGAACGGGGGCGTCACATGAGGGGAAGCAGTGCGGGAGGCGGGCCGCCGGGAGCGGCCCCACCCTGCGGGCGAAGGGCCGCCGCCGCGCTGCTGTGCGGATGGCTGCTCAGCATCGTCATCTGGGAGCTGAGCTGTCCCTACGGACCACGGCTGATCCAGCTCCTGGCCGCCTCGCCCGCCATCGCCTGCGCCTTCACCGGCAGCAGACGGTGCATGCTGCTCGGCGGCGCGAGCGCGCTGTTCGCCCTCGTCCCGCTCGGCATCCCCGGACCGGAGAGCTCCGCCGATCACCCGTGCGCCCGCGTGGGCGCCTGCGTGGCCATCCTCACCGCGGTCGCGGCCGGCTATCTGACCACCGGCCGCCACTCCCGGCTGGTCCGCGAACTGGAGCGGGCCCAGGAGGTGGCGGCCGCCGCCCAGCAGGCCGTGCTGCGTCCACTGCCGCCCCGTCTGGAGGGCATCGAGTTGGCGGGCGGCCATCTGTCGGCCAGCCGCGGCGCGGCGGTCGGCGGCGACCTCTACGAGGTGCTGGCCACCCCCTACGGCCTCCGCGCCGTCATCGGTGACGCCCGCGGCCACGGCCTCGCCGCCATCGGCACCGTCGCCGCCGTCCTCGGCAGCTTCCGCGAGGCCGCCCACGAGGAGCGCGGGCTCGGCGACGTCCTGCGGCGGCTGGACCGCGCCCTGGAGCGCCATCTGCGCGAGCGCGCGGGCGGCGCGTACACCCCGGAGAGTCCCGAGGCCGAGGAGTTCGTGACCGTCCTGCTGCTGGAGGTGGGCCCGGACGGCGAGGTCACCGCGCTCAACTGCGGCCACCCATGGCCGTACCGGCTCCTGGAGCAGCCGGTCGGCCCGGCCACCGCCCGGCAGACCACGCCGGGTGAGGTGCTGCCCCCGCTCGGCCTCTTCCCGCTCCCCGCCGAACTGCCCCTGGCCCACTGCGCACCGCTGCCCCCCGGGGACGCGCTGGTGCTGCACACCGACGGCGCCGAGGACGCCCGGGACGCGGACGGCACCTTCTTCCCGCTGCGCCGCGCCCTCGCCGAGGCCGCGGGTGCGGGGCCCATCGTCCCGGCCACGGTGGTCGAGGGGGTGCGCTCGGCGGTGCTGCGCCACACCGGAGGGCGGCTCGCCGACGACATCGCGCTGGTGGCGCTGCGCAACGACCGCCGACCGCTGTCCGCCACCCCCTCGCTCTCCGTCCCAACCGGCGATGCCCGGCACCGCTAGGCCCTGTCCGGCGGATCTCATCGGGCCCGCGACGCCTGGCACCGCACCTCGCTGCGTTGTCGGAGTCGCCCGAGTACGCCCAGTACGAGGGCGATCCTCCGCCTTGCGCCGCACGGCACCAGACGCCGCGGGCTACTCCTCAAAGATCCACCGGACAGGGCCTGGGCACTCCGCGGGAAGTGCCGCGAGGCGCGGTCGTTCGTCCGCGGCCGCGTTGTGGCCGGCCGCGCCCACGCGGCGGAGCCGCACATCGACACAGCCCCGCGCCCCTTCGGGCGCGACCGAACCGCACCGGACTCCAGCGAGCCCGCCCAGCGTCCGTCCGGAGAGCCACTGGCCGTTTCACACCCCGTGCGAAATCCCCTCCGTTACGCTGGCGCCACCGAGGGCGCCGGGAGGGCGAGATGGAGCCCAACACACTGCTCGACTCCGTACTCGACGAGGCCGGGATCTCCCATGCGGGCCTCGCCGCGCACATCAACGAGGCGGGCCGGGCACGAGGCATGACACTGCGGTACGAACACACCGCGGTGGCGCGCTGGCTGAAGGGGCAGCGTCCGCGCGGCCATGTGCCGGACCTGATCTGCGAGGTGCTCGGCGAACGGCTGCGCCGCGCCCTCACTCTGGACGACATCGGGCTCGGCACCCCCGGCAGCCCCCGCGCCCCCGCCACCCCGCTCTCGGGGTTCGTCGAGCGGGCCACCGCACTGTGGCGGTCCGACGAGCAGCAGCGCCCGCATGTCATCGCCGCCCCCGCGGTCACCGGCACCTCCGCCGTCATCCCGGTGTGGGAGTGGGAGAACCCGCCCGAGGACTCCGATGTCTCCCGCCACGGGCTGACCCGCGTCAGCATGTCCGACATCGAGATGCTGCGCGCGGCCCGCGCCCACTACGAGCAGCTGTACCGCAAGGCCGGGGGAGTGGCGACCCGGGCCCGTGTCGTGGGCTTCCTCAACGCCGAGACCGCGCCCCTGCTGCGCGGCAGCTACCCCGACGAGACCGGCCGTCAACTCCACCGCGCCACCGGCGGATTGGTGGCCATCGCCGGTATCTGCGCCTACGACTCCGACGCCCACGGCCTGGCCCAGCGCTACTTCCACCAGGCGCTGCGCCTCGCCAAGGCCAGCGGCGACCGGGGACTGGGCGCCTATGTGATAGCGCTGCTGGTCAACCAGTCGCTGTTCCTGCGGGAGTACCGGCAGGCGGTCGCCTTCGCCGAGTCGGCGCTGCGCGCCGCGGGCACCCAGATCACCCCCGCGCTCGCCGCCGATCTGTATGCCATGCAGGCCAAGGCGTACGCCCGGCTCGGCGACGGCACCGGGGCGCTGGCCTGCATCCGGCGGGCCGAGACCGCAGCCGACCGGATCCGGCCGGGCCAGGAGCCCGACGAGACCGGCTATGTGCAGCCGGGCCTGGTCAACGTCCAGGTGGCCGAGGCGCTGCTGAGCCTCGGCGACCTCGGCGGCGCCCGGGAGCACGCCACCGCCGCCGTCGGCACCCCCGCGCACGACCGGGGACGGGTGCACCGGCTCGCCATGCTCACCCACATCGAGCTGCGCACCGGCGACGCGGACCGGGCCGGCGCCACCGCGGTGGAGATGACCGAGCGGGCTCGCGGGATGGAGTCCCAGCGGTTACGCGACCGGCTGCGCGCGGTCCGGGAACACCTCGTGGCCAGCGGATGCGCCGCGACGAACGAGGCCGCGGAACTCATCGACGGGGCACTGCGCGTACCTCTCTGAGCGCGGTCCGCACTCTCGTCAGCGGCTGGCCGGGGATTGCCATCTGTGCGGCGAAAGGTGGCCGGTAGTGCGGTGGAAGAACCTCAAGGAGCGGACCGTGTACGAGAACCGGTGGTTCCGGGTCAATCTCGCCGATGTCAGACTCCCCGACGGCCGCCACCTGGACCACTATCTGATCCGGCTGCGCCCGGTGGCCGTGGCCACCGTGGTCAACGCGGCCAATGAGGTGCTGCTGCTGTGGCGGCACCGCTTCATCACCGACGCCTGGGGCTGGGAACTGGCCGCGGGGGTGGTCGAGGACGGGGAGAGCGTGGAGGACGCCGCGGCGCGGGAGATGGAGGAGGAGACCGGCTGGCGCCCGGGGCCGCTGCGCCATCTGCTCTCCGTCGAACCGTCCAACGGGCTCACCGACGCCCGCCACCACATCTACTGGGCCGAGGAGGCCGCGTACGTCGGTCACCCGGAGGACGACTTCGAGTCCGACCGCCGGGAGTGGGTGCCGCTGAAGTCGGTGCCCGACCTGGTCGCGCGGGGTGAGGTGCCCGCGGCCAACATGGCGGCGGCGTTGCTGCTGCTCCACCACATCCGCCTCGGCTGACCGCGGGCACGGACGACGGCACCTCGCGGCACTTACCGCGGAGCGGCTAGCGCCCGGCCGCCTGCCACACCGCGAGCGCCAGCGAGGAGAGGCCGGTGAGAGCGGCGATGGAGGGCAGTGGCCAGCGCCCGTGTTCCAGTATCCTGACCCGGCCGGCCAGTTGACCGACGTCCTCCTCCGCCTGTTCCCCCCGGTGGTCGAGCAGGGCGAGCCGGCCGTCGACCCGGGCGAAGCCCACATCGACGGTGCGTCGGAGTTCCGCGAGCTCCACGGATAACGCGGCGTGGTCGGGCTCGGTGGTCACGGGTTGATCCCCTTCCGGATGTACGTCCGTGCAGTGGTCACGCAGAGAGTCAACCGTTGACCGGGGTCGCGCGGGAGAGTGTGCGGCGGGGGTGTGCGAGTCACCGGCGCACACCCCGTGCGAATGCCGGTGCGGCCCCGGCCCGGCCCTTCCGTTTCCCGTTCCGTTTGCCGTTTCGCCTACGGCGTGTTCCGGCCATCCGCGGGTACCCGGGGCAGGCATGGGAGTGGGCTTCACGCTGAGTGACCGGTGTGCGGCAGTTCGCCGAGCTCCTTCGTCCGGCGCGATGCCGTCAGAGGGCTGACCACCGCGGCCACCGGGTGGACCGGGCGCCCTGGAAAAGGCGCCGGGACCGCCCGAGCCGGGAGGCCCGCGCGGAGGAGGAGGCCGCCCGCCCCGGTGAGCGGATCAGTACATCCGGATCAGTACAGGTAAAAGCCCGAGCCGGTCTTACGGCCCAGCCGTCCCGCATCCACCATGCGCAGCAGCAGCGGGGGAGCGGCGTACAGCGGCTCCTTGTACTCCGAATACATCGAGTCGGCGATGGCCGCGATGGTGTCCAGACCGATCAGATCGGACAGCTTGAGCGGGCCCATCGGATGGGCGCAGCCCATCTCCATGCCGTTGTCGATGTCCTCCCGGCTGGCGATCCCGGACTCGAACATCCGGATCGCGGAGAGCAGATACGGGATGAGCAGCGCGTTGACCACAAATCCGGAGCGGTCCTGGGCCCGGATGGCGTGCTTGCCCAAAGCGTCGTGCACCAGCGCCTCGGCGCGCTTGATGGTCTCGTCGCCGGTGGTCAGCGCCGGGACCAGCTCGATCAGCGCCTGCACCGGGGCCGGATTGAAGAAGTGGATGCCGATGACCTGGTCCGGCCGCGAGGTGGCCACGGCCAGCTTGACCAGCGGGATGGAGGAGGTATTGGAGGCCAGGATCGCGTCCGGACGGGTCACCACCTGGTCGAGCACCTGGAAGATCTCGGTCTTGACCTGCTCGTTCTCCACGACGGCCTCGATGACCAGATCGCGGTCGGCGAATTCCCCCAGATCCGTGGTGAAGCTCAGCCGCTCCAGCGTCGCGTCCCGCTCCTCCTCGGTGATCTTGCCGCGTTCGGCGGCCTTGCCGAGGGAGTTGGTCAGGCGGGTCCGGCCGATCTCCAGGGCCTCGCCGGTGGTCTCCGCGACCATGACGTCCAGGCCGGAACGGGCGCACACCTCCGCGATGCCCGCGCCCATCTGGCCGCAGCCCACCACTCCGACGCGTTCGATGTCGGTCACATCGTGCCTTTCGCTGATCACTGATCTGTCTGCCGACTGTGTGGTCCCCCTGCCGCCCCAGACGTTACCTGCCGGTTATGGGCAGGGGACGGGGCGGGGCCGGATTCACCCGGCGCGCTCCGCCCGCTGTCACCGCTGCGTCACCACCCGTTTCGGTGTGGACGCGCGCGCCCGGATGCCCGCGCGGGAAGAGTGAAGTCACCGGGGTTCGGCGGCCGGCGGGGCCGACCGTCGCGGGAACCGCGGCAAGCATTGCCGGGCGCCCCCAAGAGCCGCATCATCAGCGGGAGTTGTGGGCTACAGCGGGAGTCATCGGCACGCGGCGAGTGAGGAGTCGGGCATGGGACAGATCACGCGCAGAAGTCTGACGGTGGCGGCCGCCGGGGCGCTGGCCGGCGCGGCCACGGCGGGCGAGGCGGCGGCGGCCGGACGGGAGACGCGGCGGCGCCCCGAGTTCCGCGGGATGTGGCTGGCCACCGTCGCCAACCGGGACTGGCCCTCCCGGCCCGGTCTTCCCCCCGAGCAGCAGCGGGCCGAGCTGCTCGCCGCCCTGGACACCGCCGTCCTGCGCAGGCTCAACGCGGTGATCTTCCAGGTGCGGCCGACCGCCGACGCGCTGTGGCCCTCGCCGTACGAGCCGTGGGCGGAGTACCTCACCGGCGCGCAGGGGCAGGACCCGGGCTGGGATCCGCTGGGCACCGCCGTACGGGAGGCGCACCGGCGCGGTCTGGAGCTGCACGCCTGGTTCAACCCCTACCGCGTCGCCAATCACACCGATCCCGGCAGGCTGGTCCCCACCCACCCCGCCCGTCGCCACCCCGAGTGGATCGTGAGGTATGGCGGAAAGCTCTACTACAACCCCGGGCTGCCCGAGGTCCGCCGCTTCGTCCAGGACGCGATGCTGGACGCCGTCGTCCGCTACGACATCGACGCCGTCCACTGGGACGACTACTTCTACCCCTATCCGGTCGCGGGCCAGGTCTTCGACGACAACGACGCCTATGCCCGCTACGGCGCGTGCTTTCCGGACCGGGCCGCCTGGCGCCGGGACAACATCGACCGCCTGGTGCGCGAGACGGCCGTACGGATCAAGCGGCTGAAGCCGGGGGTGCGCTTCGGTATCAGCCCGTTCGCCGTGTGGCGCAACGCGGCCACCGATCCGCGTGGCTCGCGGACCACCGCCGGGGTGCAGACCTACGACGACCTGTACGCGGACACCCGCGGCTGGGTGCGGCGGGGCTGGCTGGACTATGTCGTTCCGCAGGTGTACTGGAACATCGGATTCGCCGCCGCCGACTACGCCGAACTGGTGCCGTGGTGGGCGGACACGGTGCGCGGCACCGGGGCGCGGCTCTACATCGGCGAGGCGCTGTACAAGGCGGGCGATCCGGCGCAGCCCACCCCCTGGCAGGACCCCACCGAGCTGTCCCGCCATCTCACCTTCGACCGGGATTTCCCCCAGGTCAGGGGAAACGTCTTCTTCTCCGCAAAGGAAGTGGCCGCCGACCGCAACGGCGCCATGGCGCGTGTGGTCGCCGACCACTACGGGTGCCGGGTGCGTCCGCCCCGCTGAGCCGGATCCGCGGCGCGCTAGCGCCGCTTGCCGGGCAGGTGGCGGACGACCGAGTCGGGGCCGGGAGAGAACAGGCACTCGTGGCCGTCGTCCTCGTAGCGGACGCGGTAGGGCGGTTCGCCGTGGTCCCCGAGCACTTCGATGATTTCCGCGGTCCGGTCGTGAATGCCGACAACCCTGCCGTGCACCAGCAGCTTGTCGCCTACGGTCGCCTCCATCTACATGACCTCCTACGGATTTCCGGAGGACAATCCTTGAGGCCCAGTTTATGGCCGGTCCTCCATGTTTGCGCCTGCCCGGATGCGGGTCCGTTCCGGCTTTTCCGGCATCCGGGCACGCTGGGTCACCCCGATACACACCAGGACCGCGACCGCGGCGGCCGGGGCGGCGGGGGAGAGGTCCTCGTTCAGCAGCAGCACCGACCACACCAGCGTCAGCAGCGGCTGGGCCAGCTGGAGCTGGCTGGCCCGGGCCACCCCGATGGCGGCCATCCCGCGGTACCAGACCAGCAGCCCCAGGAACTGCGACCCCACCGCCAGCCACAGCAGCCCGGCGACCGCGTGGCCGCCGAGGTGGACCGGCTCGTATCGCAGCGCCAGCGCCGCGCCCGCCGCGGCGACCGGCAGACACCCCACCAGGGCCCAGCCGATCACCTGCCACCCCGGCATATGGGCGGCCAGCCGTCCGCCCTCGGTGTAGCCCGCGGCGCACACCAGAAGGGCGGCGAACAGATACAGATCGCCGGTGGTCGGAGTGCCGCCGCTCTGCTGCACCGCGAAGGCGATCACCACCGCGGCCCCGGCCAGCGCCGCCGCCCAGAACACCGGGGATGGCCGGATGCCGGTGCGCACCGCGGAGAAGGCGGCGGTGGTCAGCGGCAGCAGCCCGACGACCACGGCCGCGTGCGAGGTGGTGGAGGTCTGGAGGGCGAGTGTGGTCAGCAGCGGAAAGCCCACCACCACCCCGGCGGCCACCACCAGCAGTCCGGGCCAGTGGCGGCGGTGCGGCGGCGCAACCCGCAGCGCCGCCAGCGCCCCGCCCGCGACCAGCGCGGCGAGCACCATCCGGCAGGTGGTCACCGACCAGGGGCCGAACCCCTCCAGACCCCAGGCGGTGGCGGGGAAGGTGAGCGAGAAGGCGGCCACACCCAGCGCGGCCAGAAGGGTGCCGGTCGTCCCGGAAACCTCGGGGTGCGCGGTGCCGCCGCCGCTGTTCACCGCTATCGTGCCTGGCGCAGTAGCGCTATCATTGGCTGTCATGCATGAGCGTAGCAGCGTGGCTGAGCTGGCCGAAAGCCTGCGGAAAGAGCTGAACCGCTACTCGCCGGGTGAGAAGCTGCCATCCAGTCGGGCTCTGGTCGAGCGCCACCGGGTGAGCCCGGTGACCGTCTCCCGCGCCCTGGCCGTCCTCGCCGCCGAGGGGCTGGTGGTCACCCGCCCCGGCGCGGGTGCCTTCCGCGCCGTCCGCCCCCGCCCCGAGGCGTCCCGGCCGGGCGACACCTCCTGGCAGGAGGTCGCCCTCAGCGTGGAGACGGCGGGCGAGGCCGTACCGCGTTCGGTCGACGCCTCGGGGGTGCTGGCCACGCTCGCCGCCCCGCCGCCCGGCACCCTGGAGCTCAACGGCGGCTATCTCCACCCCTCCCTCCAGCCCGAACGCGCCCTGTCCGCCGCCCTGGCCCGGGCCGGGAGGCGGCCCGGCGCCTGGGGTCGCCCGCCCATGGAAGGGCTCACCGAGCTCCGCGACTGGTTCGCCCGGGAGATCGGCGGCCCGGCCGGAACCCTCGCCGCCGCCGATGTCCTGGTCACCGCGGGCGGCCAGGCCGCGCTCACCTGCGCGCTGCGCGCTCTCGCCCCGCCCGGCGCCCCGGTGCTCGTCGAATCCCCCACCTACCCCGGGATGCTGGCCGCCGCCCGCGCCTCCGGGGTGCGCCCGGTCCCGGTCCCGGCGGACACCGACGGAGTGCGCACCGATCTGTTCGCGGAGGCGCTGCGCGCGAGCGGCGCCCGCGTCTTCGTCTGCCAGCCGCTCTTCCAGAACCCGACCGGCGCGAGCCTGGCCGCCGAGCGGCGCCGCGAGGTGCTGCGGATCGCCCGCGCGGCGGGTGCCTTCGTGGTGGAGGACGACTTCGCCCGCCGCCTCGTCCACGAGGACTCCCCGCCGCTGCCCGCCCCGCTCGCCGCGGACGACCCGGACGGGGTCGTGGTCCACGTCTGCTCGCTCACCAAGGCCACCTCGCCCAGCCTGCGGGTCGGCGCGCTCGCCGCCCGCGGCCCCGCCTTCGAGCGGCTGCGCGCGATCCAGGTCGTCGACAGTTTCTTCGTCCCCCGGCCGTTGCAGGAGGCCGCCCTGGAACTGGTCGGTGCCCCCGCCTGGCCCCGCCATCTGCGCACCGTCGCGGCCGAGTTGCGCGCCCGGCGCCAGGCCATGGTCACCGCCGTCCGGCAGGAACTGCCCGGTCTCGACCTGCCGCATGTGCCGCTCGGCGGCTACCACCTGTGGCTGCGGCTGCCCCAGCGCACCGACGAAGCCGCACTGGCCTCCGCCGCGCTGCGCGCCGGGGTCGCCGTCGCCCACGGCCGTCCGTACTTCTGCGCCGAGCCGCCCGCGCCGCACGTACGGCTGAGCTTCGCCTCGGTGGCCGGGGCCGGTGAGCTCGCCGAGGGCGTCCGCCGGCTCCGTACCGCCTGTGTCGAGGTGCTGGGCTGAGCGGGACGAGGAGCCCTCGGTCGCGGGGGAAATCGCTGCCCTGCCGACGGGGCTGTCCCCGGTCACGAGGGCAATGCGTCGGCCCCGCCGGCAGGCGGCTGGGCTGAGCTTCGCCTCGGTGGCCGGGGCCGGTGAGCTCGCCGAGGGCGTCCGCCGGCTCCGTACCGCCTGTGCCGAGGTGCTGGGCTGAGCGGGACGAAAGCCCCCGGTCACGGGGGAAAACCGGTCGCCCCGCCGCCGGGCGGCTGATAGGAACGCCCCCATGACCGACGGCTTCGAGATATCCACCGACCCGGCGCGGCTCGACCCGGCCCGTATCCACCACTGGCTGTCCACCGACGCCTACTGGGCCCTCGGCCGCGCCCGGGAGAAGCAGGACCGGGCGATCGCCTCCTCGCTCAACTTCGGCGTGTACGACGCCGCCTCGGGCGCCCAGGTCGCCTACGCCCGCGTCCTCACCGACTACGCCACCTTCTCCTGGCTGTGCGACGTCTACGTCGACCGCTCCGTCCGCGGCAGGGGTCTCGGCACCGATCTGGTCACCGCCGTCCGCGACCATCTCGCGCCGTACGGGCTGCGCCGCATCCTGCTGGCCACCGAGGACGCCCACGACGTCTACCGGAAGGTGGGCTTCGAGCCGCTGGACGTCCCGTCCCAGTGGATGCACCTCCTCTTCGCCCGGCAGCCGTCCGCCCGCGACGTGGTGTGAATACCATGCCGGGATGACGTTCCGGTTCACGCTGGTCGCCGCCGCCCGCAGCTCCTCCCGGCTCGGCGAGCGGTTCGACGACGAACGACCCCTGGACATGGCCGGCCGCATCGCCGTGGAGCGGGCCGCGCCCACCCTGCTTCCGCTGGCCGCGGCGGAGCTGCGCTACTGCTCGCCGTCGCCGCGCAGCCGGGAGACCGGCGACGCCCTCGGCTTCACCCCGCTCGCCCAACTCGCCCTGCGCGACTGCGACATGGGCCGCTGGCGGGGCCGTACCCTGGCGGATGTGATGGCGCGCGAACCGGCGACGGTGGACGCTTGGCTCGCCAATCCGCGTTCCGCGCCGCACGGCGGTGAATGCCTGCTGGACTTCATCACCCGCGTCGGCGGCTGGCTGGACACCCGCCCGGCCGAGCACCACACCAAGATGCTCGCCGTCGCCGACCCCGGGGTCATACGCGCGGCCATGATGTACGCGCTCAAGGCACCCCCGCACTGCTACTGGAACGTGGACATCCAGCCGCTGTCCACCCTCACCCTCACCGGCCGGCCGGGGCAGTGGCGGCTGCGGATGGACGGTGACGCGCTCCGCTGACCCGAGAGCGCGCCGAGGGCGCGCCGGGGATGCGCCGCACCGCCGCGCTGCGCCGACCGGGGGCGGCCGTTCACCTGGATGATCCTGGCCGGTCGCCGTGATGCGCGGCCCCGGTGAGGATCATTCCGGAGCGTGTCCGCGGTGTGACACAGGGTCAGACCGGGCGGGCTCCACGAACCTCGGGAGACGTACGATGCCCCGCTTTGCCCCCCTCGCGCTGAGCGCCGCCGCTCTGGCCACCACCCTCGTCTGGGCTTCCCCGGCGGTGGCGGCCGCGCCGGTTCCCGTCGGCGGACACTCCGCGAACACTGGCCGCGAGCAAGTCCTCGAACTGGTCGCGCGGCAGACCCAGATCACCTTCATCGACAACGATGGCCCCGGCACCAGCCAGGGGGACGAACTCGTCCTGGCCGGGGATCTGTTGCGGGGCTCCGCCGTGGTGGGGAGCTTCGACGAGGTCTGCACCCTGACCCGGGTCGGCCCCGTGCCCGACACCTTCAGCCAGCAGTGCGTGGGCACGCTCAGCCTTGCCGACGGGGACCTCACCATCCAGGGGGTGGTCAGGGTCACCGCGGCCGGTCCCGGCGTGGTGACGGTCGCGATCACCGGAGGCACCGGGCGCTATCGCACGGCCCACGGATACATCAACGCCGTCAACACCAGCGACACCGAGACCGATCTCACCCTCCACATCATCCGCTGAGCGCGGAAAGCGGCCGGTGAGCCATGGAATCCCGGACCACCGGCCGTCCCGCGTCAGGGCGCGGAGGTGAAGACCAGCGAGGCGTTGTGGCCGCCGAACCCGAAGGAGTTCGCCAGCGCCGCCGTCAGCGGGCCGCGCCGGGGGCCGCCGGCCACAACGTCGAGCTTCACCTCTGGGTCGAGGGTGTCCAGATTGCGGGTCGGCGGGATGGCACCGTCGCGTACCGCGAGAATCGCGGACAGCGCGCCGACGGCTCCCGCCGCCCCGAAGAGATGGCCGGTCATCGACTTGGTCGCGGTGACCGCCGGATGCGGCCCGATGGCCTCGGCGATGGACCGGGCCTCGACCAGATCGCCCTGGGGGGTCGAGGTGGCGTGGGCGTGGATATGCCCGACCGCGAGCGGTGACAGCCCCGCCGAGGCCAGCGCCCTCCGCATCGCGCGGACCTGACCCTCGGGGTGGCCCGCGGTGATGTGGTACGCGTCCGAGGTGACACCCGCGCCCGCGAGCGCCGCATGGGCTCGTGCCGCCCGCGCCGCGGCGAACCCGGCGCGCTCCAGCACCACCACCGCCGCACCCTCCCCGATGACAAAGCCGTCGCGGTCCACATCGAACGGGCGGGAGGCCAGGGCGGGTTCGTCATTGCGGGTCGAATGCGCCCTGGCCTGGGCGAACCCGGCCAGCGGCAGTGCGCAGACACAGGCTTCGGTGCCGCCCGCCACCACCACATCGGCCCGGCCCAGCCGGATCAGATCCAGGCCCATCGCGATGGCCTCGGCCCCCGAGGCACAGGCGCTGACCGGGGTGTGGGCGCCGCCGCGCGCGCCGAGCTCGATGCTGACCCAGGCCGCGGGCCCGTTCGCCATCAGCATCGGCACGGTGTGCGGCGACACCCGCCGCACCCCCGACCTCTCCAGGACATCGTCCTGGCCCAGCATGGTCAGCGCCCCGCCGGTGCCGGTCCCGATCACCACGGCCAGCCGCTCCGGATCGACGCCGGGCGTCCCCGCGTCCGCCCATGCCTCCCGCGCGGCGATCAGCGCGATCTGCTCACAGCGGTCCAGCCGCCGCGCCTGGACCCGGTCCATCACCTCGGTGGGCTCGACGGCGAGCCGGCCCGCGATCCGCACCGGCAGCCCGGCCGCCCACTCCTCCTCGATCGGGCCGATCCCGGACCGCCCGGCCAGCATCGCCTCCCAGGTCGAGGCCACGTCCCCGCCCAGCGGTGTGGTGGCCCCGAGCCCGGTGACCAGCACCGGTTCGGCCACCGGGCCGGGATGGGTGTGCGCTGTGGACATTCAACAACCCCCTTTGTCGCAGTGATACAACCCCTCCCATGGGTCGGAGCGGGTGGGGTGGTGTCCCCACGGCCAATCTGCCAGGGGTATTGAGCGTGAGCGTATGTTGTCCGGCATCGAGAGTGGCGCCGGAGAATTGTAGGGATCCCTTATGGCGGGGTGTGGATCTCTCCGGTCCGAGCGCCCTCCACGGACCGGATGCCGCCGCGAGCGCCGGTGCGCGGCCGCGACCATGCCCAGCGTCACACGGCCGATTCCCGAGGGCTCTTTCGAGAGGGACCCGAACACGAGATATCTTGATGTCGAGCAATGTTGCAGACGTGGAGGAGCGGAGCACCCGGTGACTGACTCGACGATCATCTACACGCACACCGACGAGGCCCCGGCCCTCGCGACGTATTCCTTCCTCCCCGTGATCGAGGCGTACGCCTCGACCGCCGGGGTCACCGTCGAGCGCCGGGACATCTCCCTGGCCGGACGGATCATCGCTCAGTTCCCCGAGCGTCTCGAAGAGGGCCAGCGGATCCCCGACGCCCTCGCCGAGCTGGGCGAGCTCGCCAAGACCCCCGAGGCGAACATCATCAAGCTGCCGAACATCTCGGCGTCGATCCCGCAGCTGAAGGCCGCGGTCGCCGAGCTCCAGCAGCAGGGCTACGCGCTCCCGGACTACCCGGACGACCCGAAGACCGACGAGGAGCGCGACATCCGCGCCCGCTACGACAAGGTCAAGGGCAGCGCCGTCAACCCGGTGCTGCGCGAGGGCAACTCCGACCGCCGCGCCCCCGCCTCGGTCAAGAACTACGCCAAGGCGCACCCGCACCGCATGGGCGCCTGGACGGCCGACTCCAAGACCAACGTCGTCCACATGACCGGCGACGACTTCCGCTCCACCGAGAAGTCCGCGGTCATCGCCGAGGACGGCACCCTGCGCATCGAGCTGGCCGGTGACGACGGCTCCACCACCGTGCTGCGCGAGTCGGTACCGGTGCTCGCGGGCGAGGTCGTGGACGCGTCCGTGATGCGCGTGGCCGTGCTGCGGGAGTTCCTCGCCGCGCAGGTCGCCCGCGCCAAGTCCGAGGGCGTGCTGTACTCGCTGCACCTGAAGGCCACGATGATGAAGGTCTCCGACCCGATCGTCTTCGGCCACGCGGTGCGCGCGTTCTTCCCGAAGACCTTCGCCGCCCACGGTGAGACCCTGGCCGCGGCCGGTCTGACCCCGAACGACGGCCTCGGCGGCATCCTCAAGGGCCTGGAGTCCCTCCCCGAGGGCCCGGCGATCAAGGCGTCCTTCGACGCCGAGCTGGCCGAGGGCCCGGAGCTGGCCATGGTCGACTCCGACCGCGGCATCACCAACCTGCACGTCCCGAGCGATGTCATCGTGGACGCCTCCATGCCCGCCATGATCCGCACCTCGGGTCATATGTGGGGCCCGGACGGCGAGGAGGCCGACACCCTCGCGGTCATCCCGGACAGCAGCTACGCCGGGATCTACCAGGTCGTCATCGACGACTGCCGCGCCAACGGCGCCTTCGACCCGGCCACCATGGGCTCGGTGCCCAACGTCGGTCTGATGGCGCAGAAGGCCGAGGAGTACGGCAGCCACGACAAGACCTTCGAGATCCCCACCACCGGTACCGTCCGCGTCCTGGACGCCTCCGGCGCCGTGGTGCTGGAGCAGGTCGTCAGCACCGGTGACATCTTCCGGATGTGCCAGACCAAGGACGTGCCGATCCGCGACTGGGTCAAGCTGGCCGTCACCCGCGCCCGCGCCACCGGCGACCCGGCCGTGTTCTGGCTCGACGAGGGCCGTGCCCATGACGCCAACCTCATCGAGAAGGTCACGGCGTACCTGACCGAGCATGACACCGAGGGCCTCGAGATCAAGATCCTCTCGCCGGTGGAGGCGATCACGTTCTCGCTGGAGCGGATCCGCCGCGGCGAGAATACGATCTCGGTCACCGGCAACGTCCTGCGTGACTACCTGACCGACCTGTTCCCGATCCTCGAGCTCGGCACCAGCGCCAAGATGCTCTCCGTCGTCCCGCTGATCAATGGCGGCGGGCTGTTCGAGACGGGCGCGGGCGGCTCGGCTCCCAAGCACGTCCAGCAGCTGGTCAAGGAGAACTACCTGCGCTGGGACAGCCTGGGTGAGTTCCTGGCCCTCGCGGTCAGCTTCGAGCACCTCGCGCAGAAGACCGGCAACGCGCGCGCCCAGGTGCTCGCGGACACCCTGGACCGCGCCACCGGCAGCTTCCTCAACGAGAACAAGTCGCCGAGCCGTCGCGTGGGCGGGATCGACAACCGCGGCAGCCACTTCTACCTGGCCCTGTACTGGGCCCAGGAACTGGCCAAGCAGACCGACGACGCCGAGCTCGCGGGCGCGTTCGCGGCCCTGGCCAAGACGCTCACCGAGCAGGAGCAGACCATCGTCGACGAGCTGATCGCCGTCCAGGGCTCGGCCGCCGACATCGGTGGCTACTACCAGCCCGACGCGGCCAAGGCGTCGGCGGTCATGCGGCCGTCGGCCACCCTCAACCAGGCCCTCGCCACCCTCGGCTGACGCCGACGACGCGAGCGCCCGGCGCCGTTTCCTCCGCACCGCCCCGGCCGGCATCCGCCCGGCCGGGGCGGCCGTGGTTCACCGGTGCGCCGCCGAAGCCCAGTCGGCTGCCGAAGCTCAGTGGGACAGCAGCCCGCCGGTGTACGGATCCTCGGCCAGCATCCGCCACGAGTGCGCGGAGGTCCGGAACGCCTCCGGGTCCACCGCCTCCACCATCGCGTCGACCCGGCTGCTCAGCAGGGCGAACGGATCGAACACCCGCCAGGTGTCCGCGGCGGCCCCGTGGTCCCAGTGGTGCCACTCGTCGCGCAGCCGCTCATAGATCCACCAGGCGTACAGCAGCGCCGACAGATCCCGGTTCAGATAGGCCGCGGGCTCGCCCTCCCCGTACCAGTCCGGCAGCTCCAGCCGTCCGGTGGCACCGTCGAGGGCGACCGCGAGGTCATGCGGCCACCATCCGATGGCCAGGAAGTCGCGCTGGTGGCTCCGGCCCGTGGCCGTGCCGGAGCCGTCGTGGTCCGCCCCCGGCTCCCCTGTCCCCGCGAAGGTGTCGGGGTGGGCCTCCGCCATGGTGCGCAGCGGCTCGTCGCCGACGCTGAACAGCTCACCGCCGAGCGGCAGTCCGCTCTCGGTGAGCAGCCGCCGGGTCGGTTCATGGGTCAGCCGGTCCGGCAGCTCCTCCGGGCGGTAGTGGCGCACCCGGCCCTCGCCGTCCAGCCGCGCGAGGTCCCGCACCAGGTCCGGATCGAAGAGGTACGCCGGCCCGTCCGCCGGACCGGGCCGGGCGCCCCAGGCCAGGGAACGCACCAGCAGACAGGTGCGCCAGTGCGCGGGAGCGGCCTCGGCGCCGAACAGCTCCGGGTCGGCGGCGCGCAGCCGCCCCGCGGCGGCCTCGATCACCTCGGCCAGGGCACCCGGGCCGCGGCGCCCGTCATACGCGTCGGCCCGCAGCGCGGACTCCGACACCCACTCACAGGTGTCGAGCAGCTCCGCGAGGGCGGGCAGTGAGGAGGCCAGCGGATCGTGGACCAGCTCCGCCCCCGCCGGGCCACGGGAGGTGGCCCCGGCCCACCCGGCCAGCACCACCGCACCGGTGGCGCCGTCGAGCACCACCCGGCTGCCGCAGTAGTCGGTCGTGCCGAGCACCAACAGCCGCCCATCGCCGATGAGTTGGCCGCCGTGGGTGGTGAAGGGCGCCGGCCCGGCCCCGCACAGCGCGGTGAAGTCGAGGTCGGCGGCGACCTCGGGCAGCCCGCGCTCGACCAGGAACTCCCGGCTCGGCCCATGGGTCAGCCCGTCCGGCAGTGCCTCCGCCGCCAGTCGGCACCCGTTTCTCGCCGTCGGTCCGGTGTCCATAGTCCGCCTCCCCCGAGATAGCGAGCTGCCAGTATGACGTCATGTCGAACTCGCGAGCGATGCATGAGGGAGAGCGGACCATTCGCATGCTGTGCGGCCTCGCGGCCAACCCCGCCCTGCCGCCGGAGCTGATCGACCGACTGATCGCGCTCACGGATATCGCGGACATGGCGGCGGAGGCCGGGGACGCCTCGTTCACCGACCTCGCCGACAGCCTGGCGGGCCGCGCGGACCTCAGCCGTCCGCAGTCGCTGGCTCTGGCCGCGCGGTCGGAGGGGGCCGCCGTATCGCTCGCGTACGAGGGCAAGCTGACCGCCGGTGACGTGGACCCCGTGACCCGGCCGCAGGCCGCGCTCGCGCTGCTCGACCAGGGGGCCGGACGGTCCGAGTGGGCCCGCCGGTTCGCGGTGGACCCGGACGCCGGGCACCGGGTGACGCTGGCGGGCTGCCCCGGACTGCCGCCCGATGTGGTGGAGACACTGGCCGCCGACCCCGACCTCGATGTGGTGGCGGAGCTCGCGCTCTTCGCCCCGCCGGAGGTGGCCGCCCGGCTCGCGGAACATCCGCACACCGCGGTCCGCTGCGCGGTGGCGGCGAACGAGGCGACACCACCGGCCGTACTGGCCGCCCTCCTCACCGGCGACGGGCTGCCGCCCGCGCGATGGTGCCCGGACTGTGCCCCCGAACCGGGTGGCGCCGCGCCTCCGGACGCCCCGCACGGCGGGGACCATGAGGCCGGCGTGCAGACCATCCGTCAGCTCGCCCTGCGGAATCCGGCCACCCCCACCGAGGCCGTCATCGCCTTCGCCGACGACCCGTCCGCCGTGCTGCGCTGGGAGTTGGCCGCCCGCGCCGATCTGCCGCCCGGGACCGGCGCCCGGCTCGCCACCGACCCCCTCCCAGGCGTCCGCGGCGACCTCGCCGCCAATCCCGCCATCGACGAGGCCCTGATCCGTACGCTCGCCACCGACCGCGTCGACACCGTACGGCGCGACCTCGCACACCATCCGCGGGTGCCGCTGGACGTCCTCGCGGACCTGGCCCGCACCACCCGCATCGGCCCCACCCTGCTGCCGCGTATCGCCGCCGCGTCGGCCGCGGAGGTCACCGCCCTGGCCGCGTCACCGCATCCCGCCGTCCGGATGCTCCTGGCCGTACGCCGCGATCTGCCGCCCGCGATCCGCGACGCGCTGGCCACCGACCCCGACGCCAAGGTCCTCGCCGCCATCGCGCCCCACCCGGGCCTGCCGGACGCCCTGTTGCACACCATGGCCGACCGCCACGGTGTCCGGGTGGCCGGGAAGGTGGCGGCCAACCCCGACGCCTCACCGGCCCTGCTGGAGGAGCTGTCCCGCCGTGAACCGCCGGCGCGCAAGGCCCTCCGCGAGATCGCCCGGCACCCCCACGCCACACCCCGGGCGCTCGCCGTCTGCCTCACCGACCCCCGCGCCCGCCCCCTGGCCGCCGCCCACCCCGCCCTGCCGTCCCACATCGCCACCGATCTGCTCACCGACTCCGACGACGAGGTGGCCGAAGCGGCGGCCACCAACCCCGCCCTGCCCCGCGCCACCATGGACCAACTGATCGCCCGGGGCGAAGCGGCTCACGCGGCCGCCGCGAGCAACGCGGCAACGGCCGCGCGGAGGGACTCGTCCTCGGTGAAGGCCCGCCACCCGGCGAAGTAGTGAAGACGGCGGTCGTCGTCCGGCACCTCGCACAGCAGACGCGCGGCGGGCCGGGCGGCGGGGCCCATACGGGTCAGGTACCGCACCGCGGCGAGGATGACCGGCAGGTATCTGCCGTCGGCCAGCGGCCGCACGGCCGTCAGCAGGGCGGGGACGGTGTGCTCGGTGTCGCCTGTCGCGGCCCAGAGGGCGTGGGCGGCCTCGACCCCGGTCCAGTCGCCGACGGTGGTCAGCGTCCGCAGCCGGTCCGCGTAGCGGGCGGCGTACGGGCCGAGGTCCGCCAGTCTGCGCAGGGCGGTGAGGGGGGAGCCGCCGTCGGCAGCGGCGGGACCCAGCACGGACAGGGCCACATCGGGCTCACCACCGGTCTTCCAGTACGCCCACGCGGCGAGTTGCGCATCGGCGCCACCGTCGAGCACCCGGGCCCGCAGCAGTTCACATGCGGCGCTGTCCGCCGCCCCGATCCCCGCCAGGGCCGTCGCCGCCGCCGTCCACCGCCGGTCGTCCGCCAGCAGCGGCACCAGCCGCGGAACGGCCGGCTCGGCAGCGGTTCCCCAGGAGGCGAGCACCGTGCCGAGTTCGGCGCGCAGATCGTCCTCCGTGGCGGTGCCGAGCCGGTCGCAGATCACCGGCAGCAACGGTTCGGCGTGGTCCGGAAGGCGGGCGAGAACCTCATGGAGCGCGGGCAGCGCGGGGTAGTGAACGCCTCCGCGTGCGCTGCTGTACGCGGAGACCCAGGTGAAACCGGGGCGGGCGCCCATCAGCAGCTCGATCACGGCCGGTACACAGCGCGGGTCGGTCATCCGGGCCAGGGCCCACAGCGCCGCGTCGCCGACCGTGCCGTCCCGGTGAGCCGCCGGGAGCCCGGGGTCCTCCAGCAACCCGGCGACCGCGTCCGCGTGGGCAGCGGCCGACGGTCCCAGGCACGCCAGCAGCTCCGCCGCCAGAAACCGCGCCTCGGCGGCCGGGTCGTCCAGCCGCGCCGCCAGGGCGGGCAGCAACGCGGCGGTGGGTGACCGCCACTCCACCAGCAGCCCGCCCGCCTGTTCCAGCGCGCCGATCCGCTGCGCCTCGTCGGGGTGGTCGGCCAGCAGGCCCAGGACGAAGGCCGGGGACGGGCCCGTGAGCAGGGCGGCCGTCATCGCCTGGGCGCCCCTCGCCCCGCCGTTGTCCACCATGCTGGTGCCCTGCCACTCGGCCACGCTCGGATGCCGGATCGCCGCCAGGACGAGGTCCAGCTCTCGCGCCGGAAGGCCGGGCTCGCCCGGTGCCAGGGCGTGCACCGCCGCCAGCCGCACCTGCGGCTCCGGGCCGTGCAGCAGACCGCGCAGCAGATCGTGCACCCGGGCGGCCTCCGGACCGGCCGGTTCACGCAGGGCCGCCCGGCCGAGTGCGAGGACCAGGTCCAGCCGGGACTTCGGCTCCTCCTCGGTCTCCCAGCACCGCAGCAGCGCGGGCAGGACAACCTCTCCGGGGCTCTGGCAGACACCGAGGATCTCGGCCGCGGCGCGGCGGATCTCCGCCGCCGGGTCGGCCAACAGGGCCAGGACGTCCGGCAGTACACGTGCCCATGAGGGCGCCCACCCGGGATCCAGGAACCGTTCGGCGACCTGCCCGGCCTCGTACGCCAGCATCGCCACCAGGTCCAGCACCGCGCGACGGCTCGGCACCTCCGGCCGCGCGGCAAGCCGCAGCAGAAACGGGAGCGCGGCCGAGGCGGTCGGGCAGATCCAACCGCCCTGGTGGTAGAGGAGATCGAGCAGGTCGTCCGCCGCGCTGTCGGCGTCCACCGGATCCGGCCCGGCACATCGGCGCAGCAGGTCCGGTACGTCCTCGGCGGATCCGTAGCCGTGGCTCAGCCCCGCCCAGCCGACCGCGTCCAGCCCCTCCCGCATACGCCGTCTCCTTCGCCGCTTCCCCTCCCGTGGTCAGGCCGGGACGGGGCCGCCGGGCCGGAACCGCTCCACCCCGACGATGTGCCGCACCTTGACCGGGCGCACGATCACCGCGACCCGCTGCCCGGGAGGCTACCAACCATGATCGTCACGACGATTCGGCTTTGCATAAAACTGCCCTCGATCGTATAGTCATGCCATACCTGAGGAGGACAGCGATGGCGGTACGTGCTGCGGTGGCAGGGGCGAGCGGATACGCGGGCGGCGAGCTGCTGCGTCTGCTGCTGGCCCACCCCGAGGTGGAGATCGGCACCCTGACCGGCAACTCCAACGCCGGACAGCCGCTCGCCGCCCTCCAGCCGCATCTGCTCCCGCTCGCCGACCGAGTGCTCGAGCCGACCAGCGCGGACGCCCTGGCCGGGCATGACGTGGTCTTCCTGGCGCTGCCGCACGGGCAGTCCGCCGCCGTCGCCGAGCAGCTCGGGGACCAGGTCCTGGTCATCGACTGCGGCGCCGACTTCCGGCTGGCGGACGCGGCGGACTGGGAGAGGTTCTACGGTTCACCGCACGCCGGTACCTGGCCCTACGGCCTCCCCGAGCTGCCCGGGGCCCGCGCCGCGCTGGAGGGGTCCAAGCGCATCGCGGTTCCGGGCTGCTATCCGACCGCCGTCTCGCTCGCGCTCTTCCCCGCCTACGCGGCGGGCCTCCTCGAGCCCGAGGCCGTGATCGTCGCCGCCTCCGGCACCTCCGGCGCGGGCAAGGCGCCCAAGCCGCATCTGCTGGGCAGCGAGGTCATGGGCGCCATGAGCCCGTACGGCGTGGGCGGCGGTCACCGCCACACCCCCGAGATGATCCAGAACCTCTCGGCCGCGGCGGGCGAGCGTGTCTCCGTCTCCTTCACCCCGACCCTCGCGCCCATGCCCCGCGGCATCCTGGCCACCTCCAGCGCCAAGGTCAGGCCCGGGGTGACGGGGGAGTCGCTGCGGGCCGCGTACGACAAGGCGCTGCGGGACGAGCCGTTCGTCCGGCTGCTGCCCGAGGGCCAGTGGCCCTCCACCGCCGCCGTCCACGGATCCAACGCCGCACTGCTCCAGGTCGCCCTGGACGAGGCGGCCGGCCGCGCCATCGTGATCAGCGCCATCGACAACCTCACCAAGGGCACCGCGGGTGGCGCGGTGCAGAGCATGAACATCGCCCTCGGCCTCCCCGAGGAGCTGGGACTTTCCACGATCGGAGTCGCTCCATGAGCGTTACGGCCGCCAAGGGCTTCACCGCCTCCGGCGTCGCGGCAGGGATCAAGGAGAACGGAAACCCCGATCTCGCCCTCGTCGTCAACAACGGGCCGCGCCTCGCCGCCGCGGGCGTCTTCACCTCCAACCGCGTCAAGGCCGCCCCGGTGCTCTGGTCCGAGCAGGTGCTCAAGGGCGGACAGATCTCCGCGGTGGTCCTCAACTCCGGTGGCGCCAACGCCTGCACCGGTCCGCTCGGCTTCCAGGACACCCACGCGACCGCCGAGAAGGTCGCGGACATCCTTGGCCACAGCGCGGGCGAGGTGGCCGTCGCCTCCACCGGGCTGATCGGCATCCGGCTGCCGATGGACGCCCTGCTGCCCGGTGTGGAGAAGGCCGCCGCCGCCCTCTCCCCGCACGGTGGCGAGAAGGCCGCCATCGCCATCAAGACCACCGACACCGTGCACAAGTCGGCTGTCGCGCAGAGCCCGGACGGCGCCTGGACGGTCGGCGGCATGGCCAAGGGCGCGGGCATGCTCGCCCCCGGCCTGGCCACCATGCTCGTCGTCCTCACCACCGACGCCGATGTGGACACCCCCGGCCTGGACACCGCGCTGCGCGCCGCCACCCGCACCACCTTCGACCGGGTGGACTCCGACGGCTGTATGTCCACCAACGACACCGTGCTGCTGCTGGCCTCCGGCGCCTCCGGGGTCGCCCCCGGCCAGGCCGAGTTCGCCGAGGCCGTCCGCGCGGTCTGCGACGACTTGGCCCGCCAGCTGATCGGGGACGCCGAAGGCGCCTCCAAGGACATCCGGATCGAGGTCATCGGCGCGGCCACCGAGGACGACGCCGTGGAGGTGGGCCGCTCCATCGCCCGGAACAACCTCCTCAAGTGCGCCATCCACGGCGAGGACCCCAACTGGGGCCGGGTGCTCTCCGCGATCGGCACCACCTCCGCCGCCTTCGACCCCGACCAGCTCAACGTCGCCATCAACGACGTATGGGTCTGCAAGAACGGTTCGGTCGGCGAGGACCGCGAGCTGGTCGACATGCGCTACCGCGAGGTCCGGATTACTGCGGACCTTGCGGCAGGCGGTGAGTCTGCGGTGGTATGGACGAACGACCTGACGGCCGACTACGTCCACGAGAACAGCGCCTACTCCTCTTGACGTTCCCGCTTGGTTGTCGCGGGTCCCCGCCGTCGCCGACGAGGGTTCCTGCTTCACCGGCGACCGCCCGCTCGGACACATCCGAGGCAGGTCTTACGTCGCCTCCACAGGCCAGCACCGCCCGCCCGGCGGCTGAAACGAAAGTCTTCCGGAAGTCGGATATGACGGTCAATCACTCGCATGAGGGAAAACAACCCACCCGTAAGCACACCGCGCTGCCCAAGGCCCGCACCCTCATCGAGGCGCTGCCCTGGCTGACCCGTCACCACGGCAAGACCGTGGTGATCAAGTTCGGCGGCAACGCGATGGTCGACGAGGAGCTGAAGGCCGCCTTCGCCCAGGACGTGGTCTTCCTCCGGCACGCCGGACTGCGCCCCGTCGTGGTCCACGGCGGCGGCCCGCAGATCAGCGCCCAGCTCGACAAGCTGGGCCTGGTCTCGGAGTTCAAGGCCGGTCTGCGGGTCACCTCGCCCGAGGCCATGGATGTCGTCCGGATGGTGCTGGCCGGACAGGTCCAGCGTGAGCTGGTCGGTCTGCTCAACCAGCACGGCCCGCTGGCCGTCGGCCTGACCGGCGAGGACGCCCACACCATGACCGCCACCAAGCGCTGGGCCGACATCGACGGCGAACGCGTGGACATCGGCCGGGTCGGCGAGATCACCGAGATCGACCCGGGCGCGGTCCGGGCGCTGCTGGACGACGGCCGGATCCCGGTGGTCTCCTCCATCGCCCGCAGCGCCGACGACGGCCATGTCTACAACATCAACGCCGACACCGCGGCCGCCGCGCTCGCCGCCGCCCTGGGCGCCGAGACGCTGATGGTGCTCACCGATGTCGAGGGGCTCTACGCGGACTGGCCCAACAGCGACGAGGTGATCAGCCAGCTCACCGCGCGCGAGCTGGAGAAGCTGCTGCCGGAGCTGGCCAGCGGCATGGTGCCCAAGATGGAGGGCTGTCTGCACGCCGTACGCAACGGCGTCCACACCGCACGGGTGCTCGACGGCCGGGTCCAGCACTCCATCCTGCTGGAGATCTTCACCGACGAGGGCATCGGCACCATGATCCTGCCGGACCCGGAGGGCACGGCCGACGACGAGGGGGAGGACCAGTGAGCAACACCGCACTCGCACAGCGCTGGCAGGGGGCGCTGATGGAGAACTACGGCACCCCCCGCCTCGCCCTCACCCACGGCGAGGGTGCCCGGCTGTGGGACGCCGACGGCAAGGAGTACCTGGACTTCGTCGGCGGTATCGCCGTCAACGCCCTCGGCCACGCCCACCCCGCCGTCGTCCGGGCGGTGTCCGACCAGATCGCCACCCTCGGCCATGTCTCCAACCTGTTCATCGCCGAACCGCCGGTGGCGCTCGCCGAGCGGCTGCTCCAGCGCTTCGGCCGCGCCGGGCGGGTCTACTTCTCCAACTCCGGCGCGGAGGCGGTCGAGGCCGCGTTCAAGATCGGGCGGCGTACCGGCCGTACCCATATGGTGGCCACCACCGGCGGCTTCCACGGCCGCACCATGGGCGCCCTCGCGTTGACCGGCCAGCCCACGAAGCAGGAACCGTTCCTTCCGCTGCCCGGTGACGTCACCCACGTCCCCTACGGCGACATCGAGGCGCTGCGCGCGGCCGTCACCACCGACACCGCCCTCGTCATCGTCGAACCGGTCCAGGGCGAGAACGGCGTCGTGGTGCCCCCCGCGGGCTATCTGGCCGCGGCCCGCGAGATCACCCGGGCCACCGGCACCCTGCTGGTGATCGACGAGATCCAGACCGGTATCGGCCGCACCGGCCACTGGTTCGAGCACCAGGCGCAGGGCGTGGAGCCCGATGTGGTCACCCTCGCCAAGGGGCTCGGCGGCGGTCTGCCGATCGGCGCGACCGTCGCCTTCGGGCCCGCCGCCGAGCTGCTGACCCCAGGTCAGCACGGTTCCACCTTCGGTGGGAACCCCGTGGCGTGCGCCGCCGCCGTCGCCGTGCTGGACACCCTGGAGGCCGAGGGGATCCTCGACCGCGTCAAGCGCGCGGGGGAGCGGCTGCGTGACGGAATCGAGTCACTCGGCCACCCGCTGATCGGCCAGGTCCGTGGCGCCGGGCTGCTGCTGGGTATCGTGCTCACAGAGTCCCTCGCGCCACAGGTGCAGCAGGCGGCTCAGGACGCGGGACTCCTGGTGAACGCGGTCGCCCCGGACGTGGTCCGGCTGGCCCCGCCGCTCGTCGTCGCCGACGGCGAGGTGGACACCCTCCTCCGGGAGCTGCCCGCCGTCCTGGACGCCGCACACGGGGGCCACGGGGAACGACGATCCGGAGAATGACGAGACGATGACCGAGGCGCAGCACACCGAGGCCCAGCACGCCGGGACGAACCACAACGGACCGTCCGTGCCGCAGACCCGCACCGCGCGCCACCGCCGGATCGTGGACATCCTGAACCGGCAGCCGGTCCGCTCCCAGAGCCAGCTCGCGAAGCTGCTCGCCGACGACGGACTCTCCGTCACGCAGGCGACGCTCTCCCGCGACCTGGACGAACTGGGCGCGGTGAAGATCCGCAACACCGGCGGCGAACTGATCTACGCGGTGCCCAGCGAGGGCGGCGACCGCACCCCGCGCGCCCCGCTCGGCGAATCGGCGAGCGAGGCGCGGATGGCGCGGCTGGCGGGTGAACTCCTCATCTCCGCCGAGGCGTCGGCCAACCTCGTGGTGCTGCGCACCCCGCCCGGTGCCGCCCAGTTCCTGGCCTCGGCCATCGACTCGGCGGAGCTGCACGCCATCCTCGGCACCATCGCGGGCGACGACACGGTGCTGCTGATCAGCCGTGACCCGGCGGGCGGCCAGGCGCTCGCCGACCATCTGCTGCGGCTGGCTCAGAAGGCGCGCTGAGCGAGCGCTCCGCGGGAAGTGCCACGGGGTGCCGTCACGCGGCTGCGGCTGCGTCGTGGCCGGCCGCGCCCACGCGGCGGAGCCGCACATCGACACAGCCCCGCGCCCCTTCGGGGCGCGGTCGCTCAGGCCGGGCTCGGCGGCAGGGGCAGCGGCAGTCCCGGCAGGCCGTCGATGCTGTGCGCGATGTGCTCCTTCTTCTCGAAGTAGCGGCCGAGCGAGGCGTCGTCCTCCCGCCGGAAGCGGTCGCCGTGCAGGGTGCGCTCCTCGCGGTAGTCCAGATACGGCACCGCGTAGCCACAGGTGTCCCGGATCAGCTCGGCCGTCACCACGATGACCGCCCGCAGACCGTGCGCGTCGAGGTCCACCCCGGGGAAGTGCTCCAGCAGCCCGGTGAACCGCGGATCGTCACGGAACACCGGCTCCCCGCGGCCGTGCACCCGCACGATGTTCGGCGGCCCGTCGAAGGCGCACCACATCAGCGTGATCCGCCCGTTCTCCCGCAGATGGGCGATGGTCTCGGCGTTGCTCCCGGCGAAGTCCAGGTACGCCACGGTCCGTTCGTCGAGCACGGCGAAGGAACCGGCCAGCCCCTTCGGGGAGAGATTCACCGTGCCGTCGCCGGCCAGCGGGGCGGTGGCGGTGAAAAAGATCTTCTGCTGTTCGATGAAAGTCCGCAGCCTGCCGTCGATCCGTTCGTACACCTTTCCCATGTGGCGCATTATCCGTCGGGGTCCCGGCCGCGGAGATGGTTCCATAGGTGATATGGCCGACAGAACACGGCCCGGCGTCCGTGTCCGCCGGGTGTACGAGGCGCCGGAGCCGGACGACGGCACCCGCGTCCTGGTGGACCGCATCTGGCCACGGGGCCTGGCCAAGGACGACGTCCAGCTGGACGACTGGGCCAAGGCCGCGGCCCCCTCGACCGAGCTGCGCCGCTGGTACGGCCACCAGCCCGAGCGCTATGCCGAGTTCGCCCGGCGTTACCGCGCCGAACTGGCCGAACCCGAGCGGGCCGAGGCCGTGGACCGGCTGCGGGAACGTGCCGAGGCCGGGCCGCTCACCCTCCTCACCGCCACCAAGGACCTCGACCACTCCCACGCCCCGCTGCTCGCGGACGCCGTCCGCGGCCACCGCTGACCGCGGGCGGTCCCCGCTCTACACCCCGCACAAGTCCGCCACATACCGGGCGAAGCCCGAGGTGTGCCAGGTGGCGCCGTCCGCCGTCACCACGAACGCCTCGGCGCCCGCGAGCCGTTGCAGCCACGGGCGGGCCCGCTCCGCGCCCATCGCGCAGGCCGCGGTCGCCCAGGCGTCCGCGTCGGCCAGGCTGGTGGCGATCACGGTGACCGAGGCGAGGCCCTGCGCCGGGGGAAGGCCGGTGCGCGGGTCCAGGATGTGACAGCCCCGCTCGGCCGGGCCCGAGGTCGCCACCCCCAGCTCGCCCTGCGCCTCCACGACGGTGATCAGCTCACCGTGCCGGTGCGGATCGGCCACCCCCACCCGCCACGGCCCGCCGTGCACCTGGACGTCCCCGCCGCCGTTGACACACACCGACCCGGCGCCCGCCGAGACCAGCATCCGGGCCGCGCGCTCCACCGCCCACCCCTTGACCAGGCCGGTCGGATCCGGCTGCCCTCCGGCAAAGCGGGCGCTGAACCAGCCGCCGCTGCGGTACTCGGCGTCCTCGCACATCCGCAGCACATCCCGGACGTCCGGATCGCACTGCGCGAGTGTCATTTCACCCCGGGCCAGCCGGCTGATCTGGCTCTCCGGCCGGTACGGGGAGAACAGCTCGTCCACCCGGTGCAGTCCGACCACGGCGCCGTCCAGCGCGGCCTGCACCCGCGGCCGGGCCGCGTCGGGGACCTCGCGCACATCGAAGGAGAAGACGGTGCCCATGACATGTTCGACATGGCGCAGCGGTTCGTGTTCACGGCTCATTTGACACCTGCCTTGTCGAGTGCGCTCTGGAGCGAGGTGGCGTACCCCTGACTGGTGTAGGTGGCACCGGAGACGGTGTCCACCTTCGCGGCGGTCACCGCCTGCTGATTCAGTTTGGGTACGGCGTTCTTGGCGATCTGTACGCTCTGCGGCTCGGAGTCGGGGGTCTTGACCGCCTGCGCGGCGGTGATCTTCGTCCCGCTGAGGGTGAGGCTCACCTGCACGGGCCCGTACTGGGTCCGGGCCTCTTCCCCGGTGACGGTCCGGGTGCCCGCGCCACCGCCGCCCGCCCTCCCGCCGCCCGCGCCACCGCCGTCCGCCGGTGCGGTGGCGGCGGCCGGTGGCGCCTGCCCCGCTCCGGGCTGGGCGACGGTCTCCCCGCCCGAACCGGGCTGCTTCAGGGCGAGCAGCGCCACCACACCGGCGACGGTCGCGGCCGTGCCCAGGATGATGCGGCGCAGCGGATGCTTCCTCTTCATGGCTTCACCTCGGTCACAGCGTTCGGATCGTCAGAACTCGAAGGATTCGTGGTGGATACGGCGGTCCGGCACCCCGGCCTCGTGCAACGCCTCATACGCGTGCTCGGCAAGACCCGGCGGTCCGCACAGATAGACGTCGTGGTCCTCGACATCGGGCAGCAGCGACCGCAGCCGCTCCGCGGTGATCTCCGGGCGGGCACCGTCCGGGCCGTTCACCGCGTACAGCAGCCGGGCCCCGCGTTCGTTCGCGATCTGCTTCAACTCGTCCCACAGCGCCAGCTCGTCCACGCTCCGGGCGCGGTAGAGCAGGGTGAGATCGCTGCCCCGGCCCGGCAGTGTCTCGAACAGCGCCCGGATCGGGGTGATCCCGGCCCCACCGGCGATCATCAGCACCTTGCCGCGGCTGCGCCGCGCCGCGGTCATCGCCCCGTACGGCCCCTCCGCCCACACCCGCGTACCGGGCTCCAGCGAGGCCAGCCCGGAGCTGTGCCCGCCCACCGCCTTCACAGTGATCCGCAGCAGCTCGGGCCGGGGCGGCGCGGACAGCGAGTACGGATGCGAGCCCCAGCGCAGCCCGGGCGCCAGGAAGCGCCACCGGAAGAACTGGCCCGCCTCGGCGCCGAGCCGGTGCAGGCGATGCCCCTTGATCAGCACCGACACCATCCCGGGTGCCTCCGGCACCACGGCCTCCACCCGCATCCGGTGCATCAGGTTCAGCTTCAGCGGCATCAGCAGCCGGTACCAGGCGACCAGCGCGGTGACCGTTCCGTACAGCGCGCACCACGCGGTCCGTGCCATCTCGTCGCCGACGAACTCCGCACCGGTGGAGAGCTGGTGCCAGAACGTCAGGAACACCGCGGCGTAGGTGAGCAGATGCAGGTAGTACCAGAACTCGTAGGAGACCCGGCGGCGCACCATCCCCGCCGAGACCAGCCCGATCACCACCAGCGTCACGGTGCCGATGGTGGCCTCGATCATGTCGGGGAAGTCCGTCACCACGGTCACGGCCTGCTCGACCAGACCGGTGCCCGCCTGCTCGGCGTACCCGGCGACGATCAGCCCCACATGGGCCAGGATCAGACACAGCGCGTACCGCCCGCTCATCGCGTGCCACCGCGCCACCCGGTCCGACCCCACCCGCCGCTCCAGTGCGGGCACGCGTGCCATCAGCAGCACCACCAGCGCCAGTACGTACCCCGCGAGCAGCCCGCTGAGCCGCCCGGCCCCGGTGAGCCACTGGGTGGTGCCCTCGACATTGGGGGTGTTCTGCCACCACAACGACAGCACCGCCGCGGCCCCCGCCCAGCTGAGCACGAGCAGCGGCACGGCGGGCGAGCGGCGCGGCTGGATCCGGCGCATCGCCTGCCGCCGCCCGGCCCGGCTGTTGAGTAGCGTCGTCACGGCCTGTCCCCTTCGCATAAGAGCTCCGGCGAACGGGGATACGGCTGGGGGAGCGGACTGTCTCAATGACCGCCGAGATTCACAGGTTCGGGCCCGCTGCTTTCCTGGCCCGAGCCCGGCCGAGGAACCACGCGATCAGGCCCGTCAGCACGGCGACCCCGACCGCGTACACCGGCAGCCACCGGGTCGTCGTGGCAGCCAGGCAGTCGGCCACGGCGTCATGGCCCTGGGCCTCCGCCGCGTGCGCCATGGCCGTACGGTCACGGCCGGCCAGTTGAGACACCGCGGCCTCCGCGCGGATGCCCTCGTACCTGCCCAGCTCAGGACATGCGCTACGGGTGCCGGGCATCGGAAACAGCCACGCCCAGCGCTGGAGGGCCGGGGCCAGTGTGATCGCCACGCACAGGCCGACGACCATCGAGTACGCCAACAGATTCCTCATGTAGGCGGAGTTGAGGCCAGGGGTCCAGGGCGGCAGTCGGTAAAAGGTGAAGATCAGCGCAAGGAGGGTCGCCCCGATATAGGTGGAGAACCATTGCCAGGAACCCTGGGCGAGCGCGAAGGTCAGCACAGCGGCAAGCGCAATGCCGATGACCCCCGGACCGGGGGTGTCATGGCTCGCGCCAGGGGCCGCCGATTTCCCGGCTCCTTGGGGGCTGGGGTTGTGCACGGTCTCTCCTGTGTGGCTGGGAGACCGTCAGCATCCAGCCACACGGGGCCACCGGCCCGGCACCATGCCGGGCCCGGCCTCAAATCCCGCTCGGTTGGACCTTGCGGGACTTACGCAACGCAGGAGGAGACGAACGCCGTCCAGGCGGTGGGGGAGAAGGCGAGCTGGGGTCCCTGCGTGTCCTTGGAGTCGCGTACGTGGACGGTGTGGGGGCAGGTGGCGACCTCGACGCATTCGTCGCCGTCGCCTCCGCTGTGCGTGGACTTGTGCCAGGAGAGCGCGACTTCGACGCAGCTGTCGCCCTCGGAACCGCTGTAGCTGCTTTTGAACCAGGCCAGCTCGACGGTGCTCATAGCGCTCCTCGGATCCTCTTCAGCAGGCCCGCGGAGTCTTCGGGTGTCAGGGCCTGTGAGCGCATCTTGGCATATCGTTGGAGCAGCGCACTGACGTCTTTCCGGTCAGACACGAGTTGACTGTGACGCTGGCCTTCGATGTAGCCGAGCCACCCGTTGTCAGCGGTCTCAAGTAGTTGCAAAGGACCGTCCAGGCCCGCATGAAACGGCTGCCGCAACGGCATGATCTGCAACTCGATGTTCCACAGCTCGGCCACCTCCAGCAGGCGGTCGATGAGCTCTTTGGTCACGTCGACACCACCCGTGTGCCGTTCCAGCAGCGCCTGTTCGACGATGAAGCTGAACGCGATCGGCGGCTTCCGGTGCAGCAGTTGCTGCCGCGCGAGACGAGCGTCGACCCGCTGCTCGACCTGTTCCTCCTCGGGCGGCGGGGGGACGCTCACCGTGACGGCCCGCGCGTAGGCCTCCGTCTGCAACAGGCCCGGCACGACCCGGCACTCATACGTACAGAGGCTGATCGCCTGCTCCTCCAGCCCCGCCCACTGGCGGAACCACGACGCCAAGCCCTTCCGCCGCGCCAAGTACTTCGCCGCCGCCCTCAGCACCCCGAACGCGTCCAGGACATCCTCCGCACGCTCGACGAAGTCCTGCTGCGGAAACCGTCGTCCCTGCTCGATCGAGGCGACGGTCTGCGGTGAGTACCGCACCAGCGGGGCCAGTTCCTCCTGGGTGAGGCCCGCCCGTTCTCGGAAGACCTTGACCACGGCCCCGAATGCCCGCAGGCCGTCCGAAGGCTCCGGTTCGTTGTTGTTCGCGCTCTCCGCCATCTCGGCCACCTCCGGTGCGCGCTGTCCTGAGCCTGACTATCTGCTCAACGCGCCCAGGGGCAGGGTGGGTTACGCGTACAGTCGGATCAGCCGTACCCGTACGGCCCCTTCCCATACGAGCCGCTGACCTGGTTCGACCCGTCGGGCAACCGGAACGGTGGGCCGCATGTCAGCCCAAGCACGGCCGGAAGCCCAAGCCCCCGCCACCGTACGCAGCTTCACCCGCCGGCTCAGCCCCAGCCCCAGGGGCGCCAGGCTCGCCCGGCTGCTGGTCGTCCGGCAGCTGAACGCATGGGGATACGGCGACGACGAGCCGTCCCGGACGGCCGCCGCAGCGATCGTCGCCGAACTGGCGGCGAACGCCGTTACGCACGGCCGGGTGCCCGGCCGGGGCTTCGAGGTGGGGCTCGTCCTCACCGGCTCGATGTTACGGATCGAGGTCGCGGACACCCGGGCCGAACGACGCCCGGCCGTCGCCGCCCCCGGCCCGGACTCCGAGACCGGCCGTGGACTCCTCCTGGTGTCGGCCCTCGCCACCCGCTGGGGCGTCGCCGAGCGGCGCGGGCCGGGGAAGACGGTCTGGGCCGAGATCGACTGCTGACCGCGAACGTCAGCCCCGGCGCTTGAACTCGGCCGTGGGGATCTCGACCGTGCTGCCATCCGTCAGATGGAGGGTGACGATCTCGCCGTAGGCGTATTCATCACGTGACGCGTAGCTGTCGTCCTTGGGGCGGGTCAGCAGGATGCACTGGCCGAGGAACGGGTCGATGATCAGGTAGATCGGAACGCCGAACCGTGCGTACTGCCGCACCTTGACCGCGTAATCGTTGCCGTCGTTCTTCGCTGAGACGATTTCGACGGCGGCCAGGATGTCCTCGTACGAGTAGGGCTCGGTCGCGCCTTCCTCGAGGATCGTCACATCTGGTACTCGGGGGGATTCCCCCGGGAACTGGATCAGTACGTCGGACAGCAGGCGGGACTTGTCGATGCCCGCCGCCATTGCGGCCATCTGAACGTCGAGGATGGTCCAGCTCTGGATGCTGCTCTGCGGCGTCATGACGATCCGGCCCCCCACTACCTCGATCTTGAAGCCTTCGAACTCCGCCGCAGCGTGCTCGGCTGCCTGCCAGAGGATGTCGTCTTGCACGCTCATGCTGGCTACCTCCCCTTCAGGGCACCTGATAGCCGCATCGTAGCGCCGCCCGCCGACAGGCCCCTCCGGGCCGCGTTGACGAACCATACGGTCCAGTGCATACTTATGCCAGTCAGTGCATGGACGTAAGGAGAAACCCGTGACCGAGCGCGTCGTACTCGCCTACTCGGGCGGCCTGGACACCTCCGTCGCCATCGGCTGGATCGCCGAGGAGACGAACGCCGAGGTCATCGCCGTCGCCGTGGATGTCGGCCAGGGAGGCGAGGACCTGGATGTCATCCGTAAGCGCGCGCTCGCCTGCGGGGCCGTCGAGGCCGAGGTCGCGGATGCCAAGGACGAGTTCGCCGATGAGTACTGCCTCCCGGCGATCAAGGCCAACGCACTGTACATGGACCGCTACCCGCTGGTGTCGGCGCTCTCCCGGCCGACGATCGTGAAGCACCTGGTCGCTGCGGCCAAGAAGCACGGCGCCAGCACCGTGGCCCACGGCTGCACCGGCAAGGGCAACGACCAGGTGCGGTTCGAGGCGGGCATCTCCTCCCTCGCCCCGGAGCTGAAGTGCATCGCGCCGGTCCGGGACTACGCCATGACGCGGGACAAGTGCATCGCCTTCTGCGAGGCGAAGGACCTGCCGATCGCCACCACCAAGAAGTCCCCCTACTCGATCGACCAGAACGTCTTCGGGCGGGCCGTGGAGACCGGCTTCCTGGAGGACATCTGGAACGCGCCGATCGAGGACGTCTACGAGTACACCTCGAACCCGGCCGACCCGCGGGAGGCCGACGAGGTCGTCATCACCTTCAAGGAGGGCGTGCCGGTCGCCATCGACGGCAAGCCGGTGACTGTCCTCCAGGCGATCCAGCAGCTCAATGAGCGGGCGGGGCTCCAGGGAGTCGGCCGGATCGACATGGTCGAGGACCGGCTCGTGGGCATCAAGTCCCGGGAGGTCTACGAGGCCCCGGGCGCCATCGCGCTGATCACCGCCCACCAGGAGCTGGAGAACGTCACCGTCGAGCGGGAGCTCGCCCGGTACAAGCGGCAGGTCGAGCAGCGCTGGGGCGAGCTGGTCTACGACGGCCTGTGGTTCTCGCCGCTGAAGCGGGCCCTGGAGGGCTTCATCAACGAGGCCAACCAGCAGGTCTCCGGTGACATCCGGATGACCCTGCACGGCGGGCGGGCCGTGGTCACCGGCCGGCGGTCCGAGCAGTCGCTGTACGACTTCAACCTGGCGACCTACGACACCGGCGACACCTTCGACCAGTCGCTCTCCAAGGGCTTCATCGAGATCTTCGGCATGTCCAGCAAGATCGCCGCCAAGCGGGACCTCCAGCAGTAGCCTCGGACCCGAGACGGTCGGACCACAGCGACAGTCGGACCCGAGACAGACCGCATGAGCCGCCTCCCCGCCCCGTCCGCGGGGAGGCGGTCGCACACCCACAGCCTTGAGGAGCAACAGCGTGAGCAACGGCAACAGCGGCGACGTCCGGCTCTGGGGCGGCCGCTTCGCCGACGGGCCGTCCGAGGCACTGGAGAAGCTCAGCGCCTCCGTGCACTTCGACTGGCGCCTGGCGCCGTACGACATCGCCGGGTCTCGCGCCCACGCCCGGGTGCTGCACACCGCCGGGCTGCTCACCGCGGACGAGCTGGCGCGGATGCTCGAGGGGCTCGACCGGCTGGAGGCCGACGTCGCCTCCGGCGACTTCACCGGCACCATCGCCGACGAGGATGTGCACACCGCCCTGGAGCGCGGACTTCTGGAGCGGCTGGGCCCCGACCTCGGCGGCAAGCTGCGTGCCGGTCGGTCCCGCAACGACCAGATCGCCACCCTCTTCCGGATGTATCTGCGCGATCACGCCCGGATCATCGGCGGGCTGATCGCCGATCTCCAGAGCGCCCTGGTCGGGCTGGCCGAGGCACACCCGGATGTGGCGATGCCCGGCCGTACCCACCTCCAGCACGCCCAGCCGGTGCTCTTCGCCCACCACGTTCTCGCGCATGTCCAGGCGCTGTCGCGGAACGCCGAGCGGCTGCGCCAGTGGGACGAGCGGACCGCCGTCTCGCCCTACGGCTCGGGCGCGCTGGCCGGGTCCTCGCTCGGGCTGGACCCGCAGGCCGTCGCCGCCGACCTCGGCTTCGAGCACGGCTCGTCCGCCAACTCGCTGGACGGCACCGCCTCCCGTGACTTCGTCGCCGAGTTCGCGTTCATCACCGCGATGATCGGCGTCGATCTGTCGCGGATCGCGGAGGAGATCATCATCTGGAACACGAAGGAGTTCTCCTTCGTCACCCTCCACGACGCCTTCTCCACCGGCTCGTCGATCATGCCGCAGAAGAAGAACCCGGACATCGCCGAGCTGGCGCGCGGCAAGTCCGGGCGGCTGATCGGCAACCTCACCGGGCTGCTGGCCACCCTCAAGGCGCTGCCGCTGGCGTACAACCGCGACCTCCAGGAGGACAAGGAGCCGGTCTTCGACTCCTGCGACCAGCTGGAGGTGCTGCTCCCGGCCTTCACCGGCATGATGGCCACGCTCACCGTCAACCGGGAGCGGATGGAGGAGCTGGCCCCGGCCGGGTTCTCGCTCGCCACCGACATCGCCGAATGGCTGGTCCGGCAGGGTGTGCCGTTCCGGGTGGCGCACGAGGTCGCGGGCGCCTGCGTCAAGGAGTGCGAGCTGACCGGTATCGAGCTGGACCAGCTGACCGACGAGCAGTTCGCCAAGATCTCCCCGCATCTCACGCCCGAGGTCCGCTCGGTGCTCAATGTGCCGGGCGCGCTCGCCTCGCGCAGCGGCCGCGGCGGCACCGCCCCCTTGGCCGTGGCCGTACAGCTGACGGAGGTCAAGACCGACCTGGCCGCCCAGTACGAGTGGGCCAACGCCAAGCGTTAAGCGCACAATGGGCCCCATGGGCTTCTCGCGTCTCGCGGAGACCACCGCCCCCGCGGCCAGGATCGGACTCGGCCTGGCCGCGGTCGGCCGTCCCGCCTACATCACCCTCGGCCGGGACCGGGACCTCCCGGCCGACCGCACCGTCGAGGCGATGCGGCGGCGCAGCCAGGAACTGCTGGACACCGCCTACGTCCACGGAGTGCGCTATCTGGACGCCGCGCGCTCCTACGGCCGGGCGGAGGAGTTCCTCGCCGACTGGCTGGCGGACCACCCGGAGGTCCGGGACGTGGTGGTCGGCAGCAAATGGGGCTACACCTATGTCGCGGACTGGCGCACCGACGCCACCACCCACGAGGTCAAGGACCACAGCGCCGCCGCCTACGAGCGGCAGCGCGGGCTGACCGACGCCCTGCTCGGCGACCGGCTCGACCTCTACCAGATCCACTCGCTCACCCCCGACAGCCCCGCCCTCACCGACCGCGCGCTCCACGAGCGGCTGGCCGCGCTCGCGGCCGAGGGGGTGACGATCGGGGTGTCCACCAGCGGACCGCACCAGGCCGACGCCATCCGTGCCGCGCTCGCCGTCGAGACCGATGGCGCGCCGCTGTTCCGCACTTTCCAGACCACCTACAACCTGCTGGAGCCCTCGGCCGGGGCCGCGCTCGTCGAGGCACGGGACGCGGGACGGTCGGTCATCGTCAAGGAGGCCGTGGCCAACGGCCGGCTCGCCGCGCCCGAGGCGGCGCCGGCCGCGGTGCGGCAGGTCGCCGAGGAGACCGGGGTCACCCCGGACGCCGTCGCGCTCGCCGCGGTGCTGCACCGGCCGTGGGCGAATGTGGTCCTGTCCGGCGCGGCCACCATTCCCCAGCTGCGCTCCAACCTCGCCGCGGCCACGTTGCGGCTGAACGAACGCCAGCTCGCCCTGCTGGACGGGCTCGTGGAGGAACCCGAGGCGTACTGGCGCCACCGCGCGGAGCTGCCCTGGGCCTGACCGCCGCCCGGCACGGACGGCGGGGCGGCTACAGGGTGTTGAGGAACGCGTCCACCGCGCGGGCGTACGCCTGCGGCGCGTCGTCGTGGATCCAGTGGCCGCACCCCGCGAACTCCCGCAGCCTGGTGTGCGGACGGCGGTCCGCCATCTCCCGGGCGTGACCGGGCGGCAGCAGCGGGCTGTGCTCACCGCGCATCAACAGCGCGGGACACGTCGAACCCAGCCATTCGTCCCAGAAGTCACCGCACAGGGCCCGCTGGGACTCCATCATGTGGGCGGGCTGGAACAGCAGTCGCCAGCCGCCCGCCGCGCGGTCCGGCTCCGCGCTGTCGACGAAGTACGTGGCGTCGGGGATGCCCCGGGCCTCGATCGCGGCCCGCAGCGCGTCCCGGTCCACCGCCCAGGTCGGCCAGGCGGACACATCGAGCACCGGATGGGCGACCACCGGGCGGTCCGTCACCGCGCCGATGTCCTCCACGACCAGCGCGGTCACCAGCTCCGGATGGCGGGCGGCCAGCGCGTACGCCCCGACCGCACCGGTGGAGTGGGCGATCACCGGGACCGGTCCGAGGTCCAGCTCGGCCAGCAGCGCCGCGGCGTCGGCCACGTACTCGTCCAGGGTGAACGGACCACCGCCCCCGGTGAGCCCGTGCCCCCGCTGGTCGAGTGCGATCACCCGCCGGGCGGGGGCGAGCGCGGCGGCCAGCGGTGCGTACATCCGGCCGCGGCCGAAGTGGCCATGGAGCGCGAGGACCGGGGTGCCCGGCCCGCCGAAATCGGTGACGGCGAAGCGTCGCCCCCGCAGCCGGACAAAGGCGGGGGAGGGCACGGTGGAGGTGGTCATCGGCGCACCCTAGTGCCCGGACCCGGCCGGTGGCCAGGGGATTTGCCCTGGCGTGACACAGGGATCCGCAGCCGTCAGGCGGCGGCCTTCGCCTTGGTGGCGTACATGTCCACATACTCCTGGCCGGAGAGCCGCATGACCTCGCTCATCACCTCGTCGGTCACCGCCCGCAGCACATACCGGTCGCGGTCCATGCCCTCGTAGCGGGTGAACTCCAGCGGCTCACCGAAGCGCACCTCCACCCGGCCCGGCCGCGGCAGCCCCTTGCCGCCCGGCTGGATCCGGTCGGTGCCGATCATCGCGAACGGCACCACGGGGGCGCCGGTCATCAGCGCGAGCCGGGCGATACCGGTCCGGCCCCGGTAGAGACGGCCGTCGGGGGAGCGGGTGCCCTCGGGGTAGATACCGAAGACCCTGCCCTCGTCCAGCACCCGGCGGCCGGTCATCAGTGCCGCCACTCCGCCGCGACCGCCGTCCCGGTCCACCGGGATCATGCCGACACCGGTGAAGAACCAGGCCATCAGACGGCCCTTGAGCCCCTTGCCCGTCACATACTCGTCCTTGCCGATGAAGAAGACCTGACGGTCACAGACCAGCGGCAGGATCATCGAGTCGATGAAGGTGAGATGGTTCCCGGCGAGGATCACCGGGCCCGAGCCGGGAATGCGCTGTGCCCCCTCGACCCGTGGGCGGAACATCAGGCGCATCAGCGGACCGAGTACTGCCTTCAGAAACGCAAATCGGGACAACAGGTCCTCCGGTCGGGGTCATGGTCTGGTGCGTGAGGTGTACGGTCCGTCAACCCGCACCGCACACCTGCGCCGCTTCAGGACGATACTCGCCGGTCGTGCCCTGGCGCACACCGGGTTCACCCACCTGATACGCAGTGTTGACACGCGTTTCCGCTGCGTTTCCGCCGACGTCTCCCGTACATAAGGCGCTCCCGCCTACCATCGGCCCGTTCTCTGACGGTCGTTGACAGGTGTTACGGACACCAGAGCGAGGAGTGCTCATGGAGCGGGAGCAACAGCCCGGACGGCGCGCCCTCCTGGGGGCCGCGGCCCTCGGCGCGGGAGCGATGGCGCTCAGTGGCGCGGGCACGGCCGTGGCGGCCGGAACCTCCGGCGAGGCGGGTACGGCCACGGCGGGCGCGGCGGACTCCGGCGGGGTGCACGGGCTGCCGGTGCCCGCCGTCATCGGCCACCGCGGTGCCAGCGGCTACCGGCCGGAACACACCCTCGGCTCGTACCAGCTCGCTCTCGACATGGGCGCGGACGTCATCGAGCAGGACCTCGTCCCCACCAAGGACGGCCATCTGGTCTGCCGTCATGAAAACGACATCACGGCCACCACGGACGTCTCGGACCACCCCGAGTTCGCCGACCGCAAGACCACCAAGACCGTGGACGGGACCAAGCTCACCGGCTGGTTCACCGAGGACTTCACCCTCGCCGAGCTGAAGACCCTGCGCGCCAAGGAGCGCATCCCGGGCACCCGCCAGCGCAACACGCTCTACGACGGCCGCTGGGAGGTGCCCACCTTCGAAGAGGTGCTCCAGTGGGCCGAGCGGGAGGGCCGCAAGCGCGGCCGCCGGGTCTGGCTGCACGTCGAGACCAAGCACCCCACCTACTTCCGCAAGCTGGGTCTCGGCCTGGAGGAGCAGGTCGCCAAGCTGCTGCGCCGGTACGGCCGCCACAAGAAGGACTCCCCGCAGTTCCTCCAGTCCTTCGAGCCCAGCAGCATCCAGCGGCTGCGCAAGCTGGTCGACGCCCCCTCGGTGGTGCTGCTGTCCACGGTCACCAGCCGCCCCTGGGACTTCGTCGAGGCGGGCGACCCGCGCACGGTGGCCGACCTGGTCAAGCCCGAGGGGCTGAAGTGGATCGCGGGCTTCGCCCAGGGTATCGGCCCCGATCTGTCGGTGATCATCCCGCGTACCGCCGACGGCAAGCTGGGCACACCCACCAGTGTGGTCAAGGACGCGCATGCGGCAGGGCTGTTCCTGCACCCGTACACCATGCGCAACGAGAACAGCTTCCTGCCCGCCGACTTCCGCCGGGGCACCGACCCCAACGCCTACGGTGACGCCTTCGGCGCGTTCAAGGTGTACTTCGACACCGGAATCGACGGCATCTTCTCCGACAACGCCGACACCGCCCTCCTCGCGCGGGCGGACTTCCTCGAGAAGCACTGAGCGGGTCCCGTACCACGGCCGCCGGGACACGGGCGTCAAGCCCTGTCCCGGCGGCCACCCGGTCGGGTGAGACGGCGGCGCACCGGCAACCACGCCGCGACCGGCCCACGTCCCGCCCGGCATGGACCGTATGGACCTCGTGGAGGAACTGCGCCCGCTGCTGGCCGCCGAGGCGGCGGCCGAGGCGTACGCCGCCGGTGTCGAGCCCGCCGAACTGGAACAGGCCGTCTGGCTGCGGCTGCTCGAGCGTACCCAGAACACCGGCCCGCCACCGGAACCCGCCCGCTGGCTGCGCGGCGCCGTCCGCGCCGAGGTGCGCGGCGCCCGCCGCCGGGCCCGCCGCGAGGTGTCGTACGACCCGGTGGACGACGGACCGCCGGAGGGTCCCGAGCCCCGTCCCGCCGAACAGGCCGTCCTGACCGCCGAGACCCGCCGGGTACTGCGCGCGGCGGTGCGCCGGCTGCCCGGCCGCTGCCCCCGGCTGCTGGGCGCGATGCTGTCCCGTTCGGACCCGACATACCGGGAGATCGCGGGCGCGTTGGAAATGTCACAGGGCAGTCTGGGGCCGGTACGTTCCCGATGTCTGGGTTGCCTGCGCAGAATGCTCCAGGCGGAGATTGCGGCTCCTGAACCTTGGGGAAAGGAGCGTTAGACAATCGGCGCCCCGGAGGCGACCGCGAACCACGCGGCGCTTCCGATCCCAGGGCCATCAACCCCGGTCGCACCCTCACCCTCACCGCGGCCGGAGGACCGAGAATAGGGGAGGCATGCGCACATGGGCATGAGCGTGACCATCTCCGCGGCGACCGCGGACGACGCCGAGCAGATCCTCAAGCTCCAGTATCTGTGCTACCAGGGCGAGGCCGAGCTGTACGGGGACTACTCCATCGAGCCGCTGACGCAGTCGCTGGACGATCTGCGCGCCGAACTCGGCGAGGGATGCGTGCTCGTGGCGCGGCTCGGCGCGGAGGTCGTCGGCTCGGTGCGCGGTGTGGTCGACGACAAGGGCATCGCCGCCATCGGCAAGCTCATCGTCCACCCCCGGATGCAGCGCCACGGCCTGGGCGGGCGGCTGCTCGCGGCGATCGAGGCGCGGCTGAGCGAGGAGCGGGCCGCCAAGCGCTACCGCCTCTTCACCGGCCACCGCAGCGACGGCAATCTGCGGCTGTACCGCCGTTACGGCTATGCCCAGGTGGGCACCGAGGAGGTCAACCGCCGGCTGAGCGTGGTCACGCTGGAGAAGGACGCCGCGGCATCCACCTTCGCGGCCAGCGCATAGCGCTCCGCGGGAAGTGCCGCGAGGTGCCGTCGTTCGTCTGCGGCCGCGTCGTGGCTGGTCGCCCACGCGGCGGAGCCGCACATCGACACAGCCGCGGCGGAGCCGCACATCGACACAGCCCCGCGCCCCTTCGGGACGCAACCGAACCGCACCGGACGTGAGCGAGGCCGCTCAGCCCCCGGGCTGTCACAGGCCGGATGAGACGAGGCACTGCCGGACGGGCCGGGCGGGATTCCGCTCAGTCCGTCCGGCGCAGCCAGAGCAGACCGGTGACCGGCAGAAAGATCGGGATGAAGAGATAGCCCATCCCGTAGTCCGACCACACCGTCTGGTCGGGGAAGGCGGAGGGGTCGGCGAGTGTCCAGGTGCCGATGGTCAGCACCCCCACCAGCTCCGCCGCACAGCACACCATCGCCGCCCGGCGCGCCCCCTCGCCGCCGCGCACCAGCGAGACGGTGATGAACGCGTAGACCGCGGCGGAGACCGCCGAGAGGATGTAGGCGAGCGGGGCCTCGTGGTACTGGGCGATCAGCTGGTAGATCGAGCGGGACGCCGCCGCGACGGTGAACACTCCGTAGAGCATCACCAGCAGCCGTCCCGGCCCCTGGCCGAGACCGGTCCGCCGGGCCGTGGATCCCGCCGTCCGCGACGATTCCGTGGACTCAGCCACCGATGCCTCCCCAGATGTCGTACAGCCGCACCTCGAGCACGGCCAGCACCACGGCCGCCGCCGCGACCGTCGCCGAACCCCAGCGGGTCCGCTCGGCCAGCGACATGAACGCCGCGATCGGCACGGCGAGCGCGGAACCGATCAGATACGCCACGAAGATCGCCACACCCTGATCGGGCTTGTCCCCGCCCGCCAGCCGGACGATCCCGACGACCAGCTGGACGAGCGCCAGCAGGGCCACCACGGCCATGCCGATGAAGTGCCAGTCCTTGGTGGGCTGGTCGCGATAGGTGGCGAACCCGCACCAGGCGGCGAGCAAGAGCGCGGTCACACCGAGCGTGACCGTCAGCGCTGCGATCAACGGGACCTCCGTGCGGTGCGATGGCGCACACAGGGGGTGACAAGCATGGGACGACTGTAATCGCCCCTGATGACCGCGTTGTCATCGGCCCCGGGCCCGGGACGGCCGCTGGGCCGTGGCGTTGACCACAACGGTGTCCCGTGAGGAGCTGACCGCCCACTGGGTGCCGACGGACCTCTCGGCCGTGTCGGCACAGGCCGGCGAGGGGAGCGGAGCGCACCGTACGGGCCTGAATGACTCCTTCCGTTTGTCCGCGGACTGGACAATTGTGTCCGCAATACGGACCAGGTTGATCGGCTCGTTCCGCTTTCTGTTTTACTTGCGGCCATGACCACGACGAGCATCCGCATCCCCGCGACCGAGGCGTGCACCGCGCCCGGTGCTCGTTGTCGGTGTCGAATGTGTGACTGCTGAGGGCCCCTGTACGAGCCTCGCGCCCCGAAGCGAGACCGCTGAGCCCGATTCCGCGCGCCAGTAGCGCGCCGGACCGAGCCGCCCCGCGTCACCGGAACCCGTAGCCGCATCGCGCGACCTCCTGCCGTCGCGTCCGCTCGGCTTCCCCCTGCCGCGTTCCGCAATGAACGAACCGTGCCCGGCGTCACCTCGCCGTGCACTCAACAGTGACGGAAACCCTGTGATCACCACCACGGACCTGACCAAGGTCTACCGCTCACGAGGCCGCGAGGTCACCGCCCTCGACGGCGTCGATCTGCATGTCAGCGAGGGTGAGGTGTACGGCGTCGTCGGCCAGAGCGGCGCCGGGAAGTCCACCCTCATCCGCTGCGTCAACCTCCTGGAGCGCCCCACCTCCGGCACCATCACCGTCGCCGGTCAGGACCTCACCGCGCTCGCCGGGCGCGGCCGGGGGGCACCTCCCAGCGGTAGCTGGGGGAGGGCCGGATCCGCGCTGCGCCAGGCGCGCAGCCGCATCGGCATGGTCTTCCAGCACTTCAACCTGCTCTCCTCGCGCACCGTGCGGGACAACGTCGAACTGCCGCTGGAGATCCTCGGTGTCTCCGGCAGGGAGCGCACCCGCAAGGCCCTGGAACTGCTCGAACTGGTCGGCCTCGGCGACAAGGCGAAGGCATACCCCGCCCAGCTCTCCGGTGGCCAGAAGCAGCGGGTCGGTATCGCCCGCGCGCTCGCGGGCGACCCCAAGGTGCTGCTGTCGGACGAGGCGACCTCCGCGCTCGACCCCGAGACCACCCGCTCGATCCTCCAGCTGCTGCGCGATCTCAACTGTCAGCTGGGCCTGACCGTGCTGCTGATCACCCATGAGATGGACGTGGTCAAGACGATCTGCGACTCGGCCGCGCTGATGCGCGGCGGGCGGATCGTGGAGTCCGGCCGGGTCAGCGATCTGCTGGCCACCCCGGGCTCCGAGCTGGCCCATGAGCTGTTCCCGGTCGGCGGGGTGCCCTCGGCCGAGGACCGCACGGTCGTGGACGTCACCTTCCAGGGCGAGGCCGCCACCAAGCCGGTCATCTCCCAGCTGTCCCGTACCTACAACATCGACATCTCGATCCTCGGCGCCGCGATGGACACCGTCGGCGGCAACCAGGTCGGCCGGATGCGTATCGAACTGCCCGGCCGGTTCGAGGAGAACGTCGTCCCGATCGGCTTTCTGCGCGAGCAGGGGCTCCAGGTCGACGTGGCGGCGATCGCCGACGGCCCGAAGACGGCCGCAGCCACCCGCCAGTTGCTCAAGGAGGGCGCCAAGTGACCTGGTCCGAGATGGAGCCCCTGCTGGAGCAGGCATGTTGGGACACCCTCTACATGGTCGGCTGGTCGGCGCTGATCGCGGTCGTCGGCGGACTGCCGATCGGTGTGCTGCTGGTCCTCACCGACCGGGGCGGTGTTCTTCAGAACGTGGTCGTCAACAAGGTTCTCGGCCAGATCGTGAACATCGCCCGCTCGATGCCGTTCATCATCCTGATGGTGGCCCTGATCTCCTTCACCCGCTGGATCGTGGGCACCACCATCGGGCCCGAGGCCGCGATCGTGCCCCTGGCGATCGGCGCCGTCCCCTTCTTCGCCCGGCTGGTGGAGACCTCGGTGCGCGAGGTGGACGGCGGTCTGGTCGAGGCCGTGCAGTCGATGGGCGGCTCCACCTGGACCGTCGTCCGCAAGGTGCTGCTGCCCGAGGCGCTGCCGTCGCTGATCTCCAGCGCGACCACCACCGTCGTGGCACTGCTCGGCTACTCGGCGATGGCCGGTACGGTCGGCGCCGGCGGCCTGGGCGACCTCGCCATCCGCTACGGCTACCAGCGGTTCGAGACCGAGCTGATGTGGATCACGGTCGGCATCCTCGCCGTGGTGATCTCCGCCGTCCAGTTCGCGGGTGACCTCGCCGCGCGCTCCCTGTCGCACCGCGGCCGCTCCTCGGCCGTCCCCCAGCTGGTGCTGCCGCGCCCCGCCCGGAGCGCCCGGTCCGCCCCTGCCGCCGCCGCGACTGCCGGAACGACTGGTGGACCGGCCGACGCCGAGGCCGCGGACACCGAACCCGCCAAGGCCCCCTGAGCCACCTCCACCCCCGCACCCCCCACAGCCCCACCCCTCGCACCGTGCCTCCGCACCCGCGGCGGTTCCGTGCGCCCCAGAAGAAAGGCGCTTTTCGTGCGTAACACCACCAAGACCGTCACCACCGTCCTCGCCGCCGGAACCCTCGCTCTCGGCCTGGCCGCCTGCGGCCCGGACTCCGAGAAGAGCAAGGACGGCCCGCTCGTCGTCGCCGCGAGCCCCGTCCCGCACGCCGAGATACTCACCTACGTCAAGGACCACCTGGCCCAGAAGTTCGGCCTTGAGCTGGAGGTCCGGGAGTTCACCGACTACAACACACCGAACCTGTCCACCCAGGACGGCTCGGTCGGCGCCAACTACTTCCAGAACCAGCCATTCCTGGACGACTTCAACAAGAAGAAGGGCACCGACATCGTGCCCGTCGTCACGGTGCACCTGGAGCCGCTCGGCCTGTACTCGCACAAGGTGAAGAAGGCGGGCGACCTGAAGAAGGGTGCCACCGTCGGCCTCCCGAACGACACGGTCAACGAGGCCCGCGCGCTGAAGCTGCTGGCCGACCACAAGATCATCAAGCTCAAGGACGGCGTCGGCAACGAGGCCACCCCGAAGGACATCGCCGCCAACCCCAAGGGCCTGAAGTTCAAGGAACTGGAGGCCGCGCAACTGCCGCGCACCCTCGACGACGTGGACGCCGCGGTCATCAACGGCAACTACGCCATCGAGGGCCACCTCAAGCCCGCCAAGGACGCCCTGGTCCTGGAATCGCCCAAGAACAACCCCTACGGCAACTTCCTCGCCGTGAAGAAGGGCAACGAGAACGACCCGCGGGTCAAGAAGCTGGCCAAGCTGCTCACCTCGCCCGAGGTGAAGAAGTTCATCAAGGACAAGTACGCCGGCTCCGTCCTCCCCTCGTTCTGACCCAGCCCGCGTATCGACTCCGTCCGCGCGATATCCGCGTCGAGGGAAGCGGCTCGGCTCCGCATTCCGGCCACACAACCGGATGCGGAGCCTTCCGCTTGGCCACCCCGTGCTGCAAATCGCATCGGCGATGCTGCATGCTGGGCTCTCTTGACGGCTACGGAAAATGACCCCCGATTACGGAGCGGCGCATGACCTCCACCTTCCCGGACATCTCCATCAGCACCGAACGCCTGGTGCTGCGCCCGTTCGAGGAAGCGGACGTACCCGCGCTCGCGGACATGATGACCGACGAGCTCGTGGTCGCCTGGACCAGAGCGCCCTATCCGTACACCCAGCGCGACGCCCGCGACCAGGCGCTGCGGCTCGCCCCGGCCGAACGCACCACCGGCCGCGGAATAGTCTTCGCCGTCGCCGAATTCCTCACCCAGCGACTGGTGGGAATCGTGCATCTGCGCAATACGGACTGGCGGGTTCTGGGTACCGAGGTCAGCTATATCACCGCCCCCTGGGCGCGCGGTGAGGGCTATGCCTCGGAGTCGGTGCTGGCCGTCGCCCGCTGGCTCTTCCAGGACCAGAAGTTCGAGCGGCTGGAACTGCGGACCGCCGCCGACAACACCGCCGCCCAGCAGGTGGCCCAGAAGATCGGCTGTATCAGCGAGGGCGTGCTGCGCAACGCCGGGATAGCCCGCACCCAGACGGAGGACGGCGGCTGGACCGATCTGCGGACCGACCTCATCGTCTGGAGCCTGCTCGCCGAGGACCTCGACGGGGTCCCTGAATCCCTGGCCGGATCCGACGGGTTCGGCGGCTATCCCACGTACTCCGACTGGGGCTGACCCTCGCGCGGCGCCCCCGGCGCACCACCCCGGCCCATCCCCCCGCTCCGGCGGTCCGGACCAGGCGGGGTAACCTGCCCAGGCCCGTGTACCCACGTACCGGCCCGCCGAGCCGCACACCACGCCACCCCGGCGTCCGCGTCCGCGGTCGGCCGCGAACACGCGAGCACACCCCGCGGCACCCGCCGCACCCGCCACACCTGCGGCACCCCGCACGGCGACCCGACCCACCCACACCACACCCCGGGGAGACAGACGACGATGGCCGACCGCGTCACGGTGATCGGCTGGGACGGCTCACCGCTCACGGACGTGGCCCGCTCCGCCCTCGGCGCGGCCACCCTCGTGGCCGGTGCCGCTCACCACCTGGCGCTGCCCGAAGTACCACCGGGCGCCGAACGGATCCGGCTGGGCAGCGTGGACCTCGCCGCCCGCCGTATCGCCCAGCACCGCGGCTCGCCCGTGGTGCTCGCCGACGGCGACCCCGGGTTCTTCGGTGTTGTACGGGCCCTGCGCGCTCCCGAGCACGGCCTCGAGGTCGAGGTCGTGCCCGCCGTCTCCTCCGTCGCCACCGCCTTCGCCCGCGCCGGGATGCCCTGGGACGACGCCCAGGTCGTCGTGGTCGCCCACAGTCGCGATCTGCGCCGCGCCGTCAACGTCTGCCGCGCCCACACCAAGGTCGCCGTCCTCACCTCGCCCGGCGCCGGGCCCGCCGAACTGGCGCTGCTCCTCGGCCCGGTGCACCGCACCTTCGTCATCTGCGAGGCATTGGGCACCGAGCGCGAGCAGGTGACCGTCCTGACCTCCGACAAGGTCGCCGACCACGCCTGGCGCGACCCCAATGTCGTCATCGTCATCGGCGGCTCCGGTGTCACCGCCCCGCCCGCTCGCCAGACCACCGGTGCCGCGCGCGGCTCCCTCCACGGCGGCGGCTGGATCGCCGGACGCGACCCCGGCTTCCCCGGCGCCGTCCGTGGCTGGGCGTTGCCCGGCCCCGCCTACGCGACCGTGCTGGGCGAGAACGAGTCCCCGCAGCTGCGTGCCCTCCAACTCGCCAGGATCGGACCCCGGGTGGGCGACCTGGTCTGGGACATCGGCGCGGGCAGCGGCGCGGCGGCGGTGGAGACCGCGGGGTTCGGCGCCGCCGTCATCGCCGTCGACCGGGACGCGGACGCCTGTGAGCGCACCGCCACCCTCGCCCGCCGGTTCGGCGTCCAACTCCAGGTCGTCCACGGCACCGCCCCCGAGGTCCTCGAGGATCTGCCGGAGCCGGATGTGGTGCGGGTGGGCGGCGGGGGCGCGTCCGTGGTCGCCGCGTGCGCCGCGCGCCGCCCCGAACGCATCGTCACCCACGCCGCGACCCGGGACGAGGCGGAAGCTGTCGGACGGGCGCTGGAGGACGGCGGCTATGCGGTGGAGTGCGTCCTGCTCCAGTCGGTCGAGTTGGACACGCGAGGGTGGACCGAGCGCGAGCGCGCCGTCGCCTTCCTGCTCTGCGGCCACCGCCCGCACCAGTGATTTTGACCTTGTGACGTTCGCCCCGAGCTTCGCCCTGGTGACCTTCCGCGGGCATCGCGCGGGGTAGGCTGGCGGACCGTTGTACTGCCTGTGCCGCTGCCCGGCGTTCGGTGCTTTATCGGTCAATGACCGGAATGTGCGCCTCCCTTGGCGGGGCCGCGGTAGGCAAGCCACGGGCGTGCTACGTGCCGCGCACGGCGCACGCTCGTTCTTGCTCACGGGGCTTGCTCTCGGCGGTAGGCGGTTGGAAGGAGCACTAGCGATGGGCGAGGGGTACGCATGACCGACACCGGCCAGGTCCCGGGTGAGGGACAGCCGGAGAACGCAGGCGGACGACTCGGACACCCGCACCCGGCGGATGTCCATGCCCCGCCCGCCGACGCCGGTTTCATCGAGCAGCCGCCACCCGGCGCCCCTCCCTACCCCTACCTCGACCCGCACGAGACCGGCGGCGAGGAGGACGATCTGCTGCTGATGCCCGGTGCGCAGGGCGCCTGGAGCGAGCAGCAGGCCCAGTACCAGCAGCCGTCGGCCGGTATGCCGCCGCACGGGACGTACGAGGGCGGCGTGGCGGTTCCGGCGGCGGCCGAGTACGCCGGTGCGCAGCTGCCCGAACACCCGGGCGTGGCGCCGCAGGCCGCCGAACCGCAGCCGGGGCTTCAGCCCCAGCCCGTTGAGCAGCCGTTGGCCCAGCCCCAGCCGGTCCAGCAGTCCCAGCCGCAGCCCGCCGCCGTGCGGCGACCGCTGCACATGGGCCCGCCGCTGCCCGACTCGTCCAATGGCGTGGTGCGTTCGCTCGCCGACCGCGGCCCGGCGGCCGCCCGGCACGGCGGCGGGTCCGCTCCGCACGTCGAGCCGCCCATGACGGAGCCCGAGCCCGAGCCGGTCCTCGAGTCCGGGCCGCAGCCTGTGCCCCAGCTCCAGCCCGAGTACCCCGTGGCGCCGGAGCAGTCGGCGAGCGGCGAGTTCGTGATGGGTGCGGCGGGGGCGGACTACACCACCGCGCCCGAGTACGCGGCGGGGCCGCAGTACTTCGCGGTCCAGCCCGAGGACCCCCCGCTTCCCGGGCCGCAGCTCGCGGACATTCCGCAGCCGGGGGAGGCGTGGAACTCCGCTCCGCCGCCCGCGCCGCAGCAGCCCCAGCCTCAGCCCGAGGCCCAGCCGGAGCCGATGCCCGTTCCCGCGCCGGAGCCCGTGCACGCAGAAACGGTCGGTCTTGAGGAGGAGGCCCCGGCGCCGGAGAGCGCCGAGGCACCCGAGGCGGCGCAGGGCGCGGAGCTGCCCCCGGCCCCGATGCCTCCGATTCCCCCGGAGCACACCGGGCCACCGCAGGGCGTCGAGCCGGAGTCCGCGGACACACCTCCGGCGGGCGTGGCCATCCCGGCCCAGGGCGGCGCTCCCATGATGGAGCCCGCACATGTGCCCGCGCCCCACACCGCGGCGCAGGGTGCGGACGCGGCCATGGCCGAGGAGCCGGTCGTCGGAATCCCGGCCCAGGTCCAGCCCGGTCTGGCCCCCGAACAGCTCGACGCGCAGCCCGACCCGGTCCCGGACGCCGTACCGGGGATCCCGGCGCAGATGGCGCATGAGGCCCTGACCACAGCGGCCGAACTGGCCCCGGCGGCGGAGCACGTCCCGGTGGAGCAGGCCGTGCCGGTGGAGCAGGCCCCGGTCGCCGATGAGGCCACGACGTCGGCGGAGGAGACGCCGCGGCCCGTCGAGGAGCAGCCCGCGGACACCGCGGAGCCGGTCGCGGTCGACCCCGGTCACTCGATAGTCACTGACGATCAGCCCCAGCCCGCCGAGGCGACCGAGGTCGCCGGGGAAGCGGTCGCCGGGGAAGCGGTCGCGGAGCCGGAGGCCGGTACCCCGGCGTCCGAGGCGGACGTCGTGGAGGAGGCCCCCGCCCAGGAGCAGGCCGAACTCCCACCGGCCGAACTCCCGCAGGCGGAGGCCGCCCCGGAGGAGGACCCGCAGCAGGAGTCCCCGGAGGAGTCCGCACCGGAGGAGTCCGTGGACGTGGAGACAGCCGCGGTCGAGCCGTCGCCGGAGCCCGAGCCCGAGCCCGTGGTGGAGGAGGCCCCCGAAGCCACCGCTGAGGAGGCCGCCGTGACTCCCGCCGACGCGGCCGAGGCACCCGAGCCCGCGGCGGAGGAGGCCGTGACCCTGGAGGCAGCGGCTCCCGAAGCCGAGGTTCCCGAAGCCGGGCCCGAGGAGACCCCGCAGCCCGCCGAGAGCACACCGGCCGAGGCCGACGGGACGGCCGAAGCCGGACCCGGCGCGGAGCCCGAAGCGGCGGCCCGAGCCGAGGAGCCCGCTCCCGGCACCGACAACAACACGGCCGTCGACGACGCCGAGGACACCGCGGACACCGCAACCGCGGAAGGCGAGACCGCGGAAGGCGAGACCGCGGACGACGAGCCGGAAGCGCCACTCGAGCCCCTCGGCCCTCCCGCCGAGGGATACGCCGAGGCCGAGCGCGCCGCCGTCCACCGCGTGATGCGCGAACGCCGCGACATCCGCAACGGCTTCCGGTCCGACCCCATCCCGCACGAGGTGCTGCTGCGGGTGCTCGAAGCCGCGCACACCGCCCCCAGCGTCGGCCACTCCCAGCCGTGGGACTTCGTGGTCATCCGCTCCGAGGAGACCCGGCGCACCATGCACGAGCTGGCCATGCGTCAGCGCGAGGCGTACGCCAAATCCCTCCCCAAGGGCCGGGCCAAGCAGTTCAAGGAACTGAAGATCGAGGCGATCCTCGAGACCCCGGTCAACATCGTCGTCACCGCCGACCCGACCCGCGGCGGCCGTCACACTCTGGGCCGTCACACCCAGCCCCAGATGGCGCCGTACTCCTCCGCGCTCGCCGTGGAGAACCTCTGGCTCGCGGCGCGCGCCGAGGGCCTGGGCGTCGGCTGGGTCAGCTTCTTCGACGAGCGCGAGATGGTGCGGGCGCTCGGGCTGCCGGAGCATCTGGAGATCGTGGCGTATCTGTGCGTCGGATACGTCGACGAGTTCCCGGACGAGCCGGAGCTGATGCGGTCCGGGTGGTCCAAGCGCCGCCCGCTGTCCTGGGTCGTCCACGAGGAGACGTACGGACGCCGTGCGCTCCCCGGCGAGGATCCGCACAATCTGCTCCAGGAGACCCTCCAGGGCATCCGCCCGCTGGACGCCAAGGCGCTCGGCGAGGCGTGGGAGCGGCAGAAGCGGATGACCAAGCCGTCCGGCGCACTCGGCATGCTGGAGATCATCTCCGCACAGCTGAGCGGGCTCTCGCGGCAGTGCCCGCCGCCGATCCCGGAGCCCGCGGCCGTGGCGATCTTCGCGGGCGACCACGGAGTGCACGCCCAGGGCGTCACCGCCTGGCCGCAGGAGGTCACCGGCCAGATGGTGGCCAACTTCCTGGGTGGCGGCGCGGTGTGCAACGCCTTCGCCAGCCAGGTCGGCGCCGAGGTGTGCGTGGTGGACGTGGGTGTGGCGAGCGAGCTGCCGAGCACCCCCGGTCTGCTGCCGCGCAAGGTGCGCGCGGGCACCGGCGACTTCACCACCGGCCCCGCGCTGAGCCGCGAAGAGGTGCTGCGCGCCCTGGAGGTGGGCATCGAGACCGCCCGCGACCTGGTGGCTGCCGGAAACAAGGCGCTGCTCACCGGTGAGATGGGCATCGCCAACACCACCGTCTCGGCCGCCCTGATCGCGGTGTACACGGGTGTGGGCCCGGCCGAGGTGACCGGGCGCGGCACCGGTATCAACGACGAGATGCACGCCCGCAAGATCGATGTCGTACGGCGCGGTCTGGAGCTGCACCAGCCCGACCCGGCGGACCCGGTCGGAGTGCTGTCCGCGTTCGGCGGGCTGGAGCACGCCGCGATGGCGGGGCTGCTGCTGGGCGGCGCCTCGCTGCGTACGCCCGTGATCCTGGACGGGGTGAGCGCGGGGGCGGCAGCCCTGGTGGCGCGGGCCATCGCGCCCGAGGTGCTGGCCGCCTGCATCGCCGGACACCGCAGCGCGGAGCCCGGCCATGTCGCCGCCCTCAACAAGCTGGGGCTGCGGCCGCTGGTCGATCTGGATCTGCGGCTCGGTGAGGGTACGGGCGCGCTGCTCGCCCTCCCGGTGGTGCAGAGCGCGGCGCGCGCGATGCACGAGGTGGCCACGTTCGACTCCGCCGGGGTCACGGAGAAGAACTGAGGCGCGCCCCCGCGACGTAGGGTGTCCGCGGGGGCCACGTCCCACTGTTGATCAGCCGCTCCAGTGCCGCAGCGGCAGGCATTCGCACGAGGAGAGCCGCACCGCCATGTCCGAGAACTTTGCCTACCCCGTCGGACTGCGCCTTGCCGGGCGGCGCGTCGTTGTGCTCGGAGCGGGCCAGGTCGCCCAGCGCCGGCTGCCCGCGCTGATCGCGGCGGGTGCGGACATCCTGCTGATCTCCCCGTCCGCCACCGCCTCGGTCGAGGCGATGGCCGAGGCGGGCGAGGTGCGCTGGGAACGCCGCCGCTACCGCGCGGGTGACTTCGAGGGCGCCTGGTACGCCCTGATCACCACGGACGACCCGGAGGCCAACGCCGCCGCGTCCGCGGAGGCCGAGGAGCGCCGGGTGTGGTGTGTGCGCAGCGACGACGCCGAGGCCGCCTCGGCCTGGACCCCGGCCACCGGACGCAGCGAGGGCGTCACCGTCGCCGTGCTCACCGGGCAGGACCCGCGCCGTTCGGCGGCGGTGCGCGACGCGGTGGTCGAGGGCCTGCGCGACGGCACCCTCGCCGCGCCCCGCCACCGGGCCCGCGGCCCGCGGGTGTCCCTGGTGGGCGGCGGTCCCGGCGATCCGGACCTGATCACCGTGCGGGGCCGTCGGCTGCTCGCCGAGGCGGACGTGGTGGTGGCCGACCGGCTGGGCCCCCGCGATCTGCTCGATGAACTTCCGCCGCATGTCGAGGTGATCGACGCCGCGAAGATCCCGTACGGCCGCTTCATGGCCCAGGAGGCGATCAACAACGCGCTGATCGAGCACGCCAAGGCGGGCAAGGCGGTGGTCCGGCTCAAGGGCGGCGATCCGTTCGTCTTCGGCCGCGGGATGGAGGAGGCGCAGGCCCTGGCCGAGGCCGGGATCCCCTGCACCGTGGTGCCCGGGGTGACCAGCGCCATCAGTGTGCCGGGCGTGGCCGGGATCCCGGTGACCCACCGCGGGGTGGCCCATGAGTTCACCGTGGTCAGCGGACATGTGGCACCCGATGACCCCAGCTCCCTGGTGGACTGGTCCGCGCTCGCCCGGCTGCGCGGCACGCTGGTGCTGCTGATGGCTGTCGAGAAGATAGGCGCCATCGCCACCGCGCTCATCGGGCACGGCAGGGCCGCGGACACCCCGGTCGCCGTGATCCAGGAGGGCACCACCGCCGCCCAGCGCCGGGTGGACGCCACCCTCGCCACGGTGGCGGAGGCGGTGGCGGCCGAGGGGGTGCGGCCTCCCGCGATCGTGGTGATCGGCGACGTCGTCGCGGTCGCCTCCCCCGACCACCGCTGACCCGGCCACCCCGCCGCGTAACCGCGGGTAACGTAAATCGCGTCTGCCGCATTGGCACCGCAACCAGGACAAGGCAGTATCACCCTGTGGCTGATCTCATCACCGTCGATGATCCCGACGACCCGCGGCTGCGCGACTACACGGGTCTGACCGATGTGGAGCTACGGCGTAAGCGTGAGCCCGCCGAGGGCCTGTTCATCGCCGAGGGCGAGAAGGTGATCCGGCGCGCCCGGCAGGCCGGTTACGAGATGCGCTCGATGCTGCTGTCGTCGAAGTGGGTCGACGTCATGCGCGATGTCATCGAGGACGTCCCGGCGCCGGTCTACGCGGTCAGCCCCGAGCTGGCCGAGCGGGTGACGGGCTATCACGTCCACCGCGGCGCCCTCGCCTCCATGCAGCGCAAACCGCTGCCGGAGGCCGGGGAACTGCTCGCCGGAGCCCGCCGCGTCGCCATCATGGAGTCCGTCAACGACCACACCAACATAGGCGCGATCTTCCGCAGCGCGGCCGCCCTCGGCATGGACGCGGTACTGCTCTCCCCGGACTGCGCCGATCCGCTCTATCGGCGCTCGGTCAAGGTCTCGATGGGCGCCGTCTTCTCCGTTCCGTACGCCCGGCTGGAGAGCTGGCCGCGCGGACTGGAGACGGTCCGTGACGCGGGCTTCGGCATCCTCGCCCTGACCCCCGACCAGAAGGCCACCAGCATCGACGACGCGGCCCCGCACCGCATGGACCGCGTCGCCCTGATGCTGGGCGCCGAGGGCGACGGCCTCTCCGCGCAGGCGCTGATGGCCGCGGACGAGTGGGTCCGCATCCCGATGGCGCACGGCGTCGACTCCCTCAATGTGGGCGCCGCGGCGGCGGTGGCCTTCTACGCGGTGACCGCGGGCCGCCCCCAGGCCTGATCCACCGGACCCCAGGCGGCCGGGCGCGACGCGACCGGGCCCAGGGTCCGTCGTCAGCCGTCGTGCCCGGCCGGGACCGTGGACGAGACGCCGGCGGGCGACGACGGTGGGATGCCGAGGCCGTTCGCCGGGCCCTCACAGCCCTGCGCCGCGGCGATCCCCAGCGCCACCAGCAGCGTCACCACCACGAACACGGTCAGCCGCTGCCGCATCAGCCGCGGGTTGGGGCCGCCGGGACGCCGCCCGTTCGGCGTCGTCCGCACGGTACGGGCGGGTGGACCCGGACGGCGGCGCGGTGCACCCGGACGCGCCGGGGTGTTGCGCCCCGTCGAACGGCCCGCGCCGGTCCCGGCCCCCGGCCGAGCCGAGGAGTTCCGCGGCGCGGGGCCGCGGGACGACTGCGCCCCGCGGGGCGCCGGAGTGCTCCCCGGCCGCCGCTCGGTGTGCTGCTCCGCGTACTGGTCGGCGCGCCGCCCGGCGGGCCGCGTCTCGGCCGCGCCGTACGATCCGCCGTGCCCGGACCCGCCGCCGTACGCCTGCCCAGGGCCGTCGCCATGGCCGTGTGCCTCGCGCGCCGCGATCTCCTTCAGCCGCAGCGACAGTTGCAGGGTGCTGGGCCGGTCCTCCGGATCCTTCGCCAGACAGGCGTGGAGCAGCGGCGCCAGCGCGTCCGGGACCCCGATCAGCTGGGGCTCCTCGTGCACCACCCGGTACAGCATCACCTCGGAACTCCCGTGCCCGAAGGGGGAGTCGGCCGTCGAGGCGTACGCAAGCGTCGCGCCCAGCGCGAAGACGTCGGTCGCCGGGGTCACCGTCGCGCCCCGCACCTGCTCGGGCGCGAGAAAGCCGGGCGAGCCGACCGCCGTGCCGACATGGGTCAGGGTGCTGGCTCCGGTCGCCCAGGCGATACCGAAGTCGATGATCCGCGGACCCTTGGGGGAGAGCAGGATGTTCGACGGTTTGAGGTCGCGGTGGACCACCCCGGCCTCATGGACCGCCAACAGCCCCTCGGCCAGCGCCGACCCGATCGAGGCGACCTGTGCCGCGGGCAGCGGGCCCTCCTCGTTCACCTTGTCGTGCAAGGACGGGCCCGGTACGTACTGGGTGGCGAACCACGGGCGGTCGGCCTCGAGGTCGGCGGCCACCAGCCGCGCCGTACAACCGCCGCGGATCCGCCGGGCGGCCGACACCTCGCGGGCGAACCGGGACCGGAACTCCCGGTCCTCCGCCAGATCCGGCCGGATCACCTTCAGCGCCACGCGCTGCCCGCGCCGGTCGGATCCGAGGTAGACCACCCCCATACCGCCCGCGCCGAGCCGCCGGTGAAGGCGGAAGGAACCGACGACACGCGGGTCCTCGCGCCGGAGCCGCATCATCGCCATGTCCGTCCCCTGCCTCCGGTGGGGCGGGCCCTTCCGGGCCCTGGTGTGAGCCCTGGAGGGGAGCCCCATCCGCTGCCGTCCACTGCTGTCCGTCTGACGTGCACAGCTTACGGATTGACGGCCCCGCGCGCTGAGAGGCGGCGCATGCGTCGGCCGACGGATTGTCAGTGCCCCCTGAGATCCTGGAGAAGTGGGCCGGAAACGTGCCAATCCGTGCCCGCGCTCACGCGTGCGTGATCTCAAGCAGCCGTCTCAGAAGGGGGATTGAGACCGTGAAGGGTGACCGTGTGGAGATAGTCGTGGACGCAGGGGACACGACCCGGACGTATGACGTCACGGCCAGCAGGGCGGGCCGCCGGGTGGAGACAGCGGTCCGGCGCGGGGTGGTGGAAGTGAGCGAAGTCACCCGTAATGGGTCCGTTGTGCGCACCGCGCGCTTCATGTCCACCCGGGTGCTGGCTCTCGTGGAGCAGCCGGTGCCGCGGAGTGGTGGAGAAGAGGGGGAGGCCGAGGAGGCGTAGCGGGCGCAAGGCCGCCCGGGGAGGGGCCGGGGTAAGGGGGCCGGGGAGCGCCCGCTCCCCGGCCCCTTCCGGGATGACCCCAATACCGGGGGGCGCATCTCCACCCAGGGGAGTACTCATGGCCGTCCGGGGTCATCCTCGGGGAGGCCCGGCAAGCGGTACGAAGGCATGACGCCGAGCCCCTGGGTGCGCGCCTAATCTTGTCGTCAAGCGGCGGGCGCAGCACTCGTCCCCCGAGGTCAGACGCTCGCCGCCCCCAGATGCGCAGCAAGGAGGGACGATGGCTGACACGGTTGGACGTTCGGTCATTGGGGCGCGGCGGCGCCAGGTCGCCGAAGCGTTCGGCGGCTCGCGGTCGGGCACCCGTCATCCCTTGGTCGCGGTTGCCATGGTGCTCCCGATGGCCGTCCTGCTGAGCATCGCCTTCGGCGGCTGGGAAGCCGTCGTCACACAAGCGTCGTCCGTGGTGGGAATGCTGGGGCGCTGAGCGCCCCAGGTCCAGGAGAGCGGCCTGGGCCGGGGACATCCTGCCATCAGCCCCGTGGGGACGGGGGTGCGGCGGACGGCACGAATGCCCGGACAGCTGGGGAGCTGTCCGGGCATCGCGCCGTCCGGGGCCGTTGTGCGCCGCGGGGGCGCCCGTTGGGCCGGGGAGCCTGATCGGGCCCGGGGCGCCCGCCCCGGTGCGTGCTCCGGCCTCGGCCGTCGGCTCGGGGTGACCGTCCATGTCGCGGAGGGGGAAGCCCTGGACGATCGCCCCCCCCGGCCCCCGGTCTTTCGGGATCGGGCGTCGCCCCCGGGACAGGCCCGCCCGCCCCGGTGCGTGCGTCGGGCCCGGCCGCCGGCCGAGGGCGGCGGTGGTTAGGATCCGGACGACGTCGTCCGACAGGGGGAGCCGTGAGCACAACGCGGGCGCAGTTGGCCGACGCCGTCAGCAGAATCCGCCCCGGGGCCGGGGACGAGGCGGCCGTCCTGGCGGACCGGGCCGATGGAACCGTCGTCCGCTGTGGCGCGGTCGTCGCCAAGGCCCATGCGCCGGACGCCGATCAGGTCGCGCTGGCCGCCCGGTTGCGGGTCGCCGCACATCCCCGCTGTGCCGGGATCCTGCTCGCACCGCTGGCGGAGGCCGACACCCTGGCCGACGGACGGCAGATCACCCTGTGGACGTACGGGGAGCCCGTGGCGCCCGACGAGCCCGAGGCCGCGCCCTGGGCGGAGGCCGGGGCGCTGCTCGCACGGCTGCACACCGTCCCGCCCACCGCACTGCCCGGCCCGCTGCCGTCGATGCGTGGGCCCGCCAAGGCGGCCCGCGCCGTCGCCCGGCTCCGGGCGACGGTCACCGCCGCGGCGGACGCCGGCCCGGCCGCCGCCGAAGCGGGCGCCGGTACCGAGGCGGGCGCCACCCCGGTACGTACCGGCACCCCGGTACGCACGGGTATAGCGGCCACCACCGGCCCGCCCGCCCTCACCACTTCCGCCGCCCGCTCCCAGCTGGCCGCCGCCGCGCGGGAGGTGGGGCGGGCCTGGGCCGGGCTGCCCGGGTGGGCGCGCGGGGAGGGCCGGGCCGGAGCCGGTCCCGGCGCGCTCTGCCACGGCGATTTCCACCTCGGCCAGCTCGTCCGGCACCACGGCCGCTGGCTGTTGATCGACGTCGACGACCTCGGACTGGGCGACCCGGCCTGGGATCTGGCGCGCCCCGCGGCCTGGTACGCCGCCGGGCTGCTCGCGCCCGAGGACTGGGCGCGATTCCTCGGGGCGTACCGCGCCGAGGGCGGCCCGGCGGCGGGGTCGGACGACCCGTGGCCCCGGCTCGACGTACCGGCCCGCGCGCTCACCGTGCAGACCGCCGCGCTGGCCCTCGCCAAGGCGGCTGCCGCGCGGCGGGCGTTGGACGAGGCGGAGGAGGCCATGGTCGACGCCTGCGTTCGCATCGCGCGGCTCAGCGAGGCCGTAGGGTGAACCCACCGCGGCCGGGCGGATGTTCCGGCGGCGTTCTATCCGGAATTGACCGGAGTTGAGGAGTTGAACGCACCATGCAGTGTCCCAAGTGTCATGCGCCGATGCATACGTACAACCGCAACGGCGTGCAGATAGAGCAGTGCAGTGGCTGCCGGGGGATCTTTCTGGACTACGGGGAGCTTGAGTCGCTGACCCGCCTGGAATCGCAGTGGAACCAGCAGGTGCCGCCCGCGCCCCCGGCCCCGCCCGCCCCCGGCGCCCCGCAGGCGTATCCGGCCGCGCCCGCGTGGGGCGCTCAGCACGGCGGTCACCACGGTCATCACGGCCACCACAAGCATCACCGGGGCTTCGGGCACATGCTCTTCTCCTCCTGAAACGACAAACGGCAGAGGGCCGGAGCTGATCGCTCCGGCCCTCTGCCGATCGGTGTGGACGATACTGGGATTGAACCAGTGACCTCTTCCGTGTCAGGGAAGCGCTCTCCCGCTGAGCTAATCGTCCTCGGGGCTGCGTGCGCGATACTGGGATTGAACCAGTGACCTCTTCCGTGTCAGGGAAGCGCTCTCCCGCTGAGCTAATCGTCCGAGGTGGAGACGGGATTTGAACCCGTGTAGACGGCTTTGCAGGCCGTTGCCTCGCCTCTCGGCCACTCCACCAAGCGCGGGGGCGTGAAGCCCCCACTCCGAGCGGACGACGAGATTCGAACTCGCGACCCTCACCTTGGCAAGGTGATGCTCTACCAACTGAGCCACGTCCGCAGGTGTCGTTTCCCCGGGGCGCTTCCGCGTCCCGGCGACGTGTTGAACTCTAGCGGATTCCCCGGCCAGCTCAAATTCCGTTTCCGCAGCGTGCTGCCCTGCTCGCGCGGCGCGGTCCCGCCCCGGGCCCCGCCATCGTTCCCTTTGAAGTTCCTGTGACCAGGGCGTCATAGACTCGCAGCCGTGCACAACCTGCCCCCTCTCGCCCGCTTCGGCGGCCTTCTCGCCACTGATCTTCGTGATGTGACCAGTGATCCCTCGGCCCTGGACTCCCGGGGTTTCTGGGCTGTTGTCGCGGATTTCGAGGGGCGTACGGTCTGTGCCCGCTTCGGCGACGTACGGTCCGCGCCCGTGCCCGCCCCGGTGCCGGGCGCCTGGCGTGGACCCGAGCCGGGGGACTGGACCTCTTCGCTGGACCGGGCCGCCTACACCGAGGGCGTACGGCGGATACGGCGCCATATCGCCGCCGGTGAGGTCTATCAGGTCAATCTGTGCCGGGTGATGTCCGCGCCGCTGCCCGACCCGGCCGCGGCCGATGTGGACGCGCTGACCGCCCAGCTGGCCCTGGGGAACCCCGCTCCGTACGCGGGCACGGTCCGGCTGCCCGCCCACGGGGTGGAGGTGGCCACCGCCTCGCCCGAGCTGTTCCTGCGCCGCTCCGGCCGCACCGTGGAGTCCGGCCCGATCAAGGGCACCGGCCGGAGCCCGGAGGACCTGCTGGAGAAGGATCACGCCGAGAACGTGATGATCGTGGACCTGGTCCGCAATGACCTGGGGCGGGTCTGCGGCACCGGCTCGGTGACGGTCCCCGCGCTCTGCGCGATCGAACCGCACCCCGGTCTGGTCCACCTCGTCTCCACGGTCCGCGGTGAGCTGGTTCCCGGGGCGGGCTGGCCGGAGCTGTTCGCCGCGGCCTTCCCGCCCGGCTCGGTGACCGGCGCGCCCAAGTCCAGTGCGCTGCGGATCATAGAGCAGCTGGAAACCGCGCCCCGCGGTCCGTACTGCGGTGCGGTGGGCTGGGTGGACGCCGACCGGGGCACCGCCGAGCTGGCCGTCGGGATCCGGACGTTCTGGATAGACCGGGCGCTGCCCGGTTCGGCCGGTGGCGGCGCCCTGCTGCGGTTCGGGACCGGAGCCGGGATCACCTGGGGCTCCGACCCGGAGGACGAATGGGAGGAAACGGAACTCAAGGCGGCCCGGCTGCTCGCGGTAGCGTCGGATGTACAGCAGCCGATGGGAAGGGCGACACGATGACGACGCTCACGCTCTGGCTCGACGGAACCCTGCACGAAGCCGACACCGCCCGGGTGTCGGTGTTCGACCACGGACTGACAGTCGGCGACGGTGTCTTCGAGACGATCAAGGCCGTCGACGGACGTCCCTTCGCGCTCACCCGCCATCTGCGGCGGCTGGCCCGCTCCGCGCACGGCCTGGGCCTGCCGGAGCCGGACGAGGACGAGGTACGGCACGCCTGCGAGGCCGTCCTGAAGGCCAACCCCATGGCGCTCGGGCGGCTGCGGATCACCTACACCGGCGGCTTCTCCCCGCTCGGCTCGGACCGCGGCACCGAGGGCCCCACACTGGTGGTCGCGGTCGTCGAGGCCCGGCGGCGCCCCGACACCACCGCCGTGGTCACCGTGCCCTGGCCGCGCAACGAGCGCGGGGCACTCACCGGCCTGAAGACCACCTCCTACGGCGAGAACGTGGTCGCCCTCGCCCGCGCCCGGGAACACGGCGCCGACGAGGCGCTGTTCGGCAACACGGTCGGCGCCCTGTGCGAGGGCACCGGCTCCAACGTCTTCGTGGTTCTCGACGGCGAGTTGTACACCCCGCCGCTCGCCTCCGGCTGCCTCGCGGGCATCACCCGCGCCTTGGTCCTGGAGTGGGTGGGCGCGAAGGAGGCCGATCTGCCGCTGGACGTGCTGGAACGGGCCGAGGAGGTCTTCCTGACCTCCACCACGCGCGATGCGCAGGCGATACGCCGGGTGGACGACCGGGCCCTGCCCGGCGCGCCCGGCCCGGTCACCGCCAAGGCCATGCGCATCTTCACCGAGCGGGCGGCGGCGGACATCGACCCGTGAGATCCGCCGAAATGCCGAAATCCTGATGACGGGCGCGCACCGGGCCGGTAGAACACCAACGTGACCACCACCCTGCGGCCCACCGGGCCCGAACAGCGCACCGAGGGCGGCGGGCGTGCGCGCTCCTACGAGGTGTGCGTCAACAGCCGCCCCGTCGGCACCATCCGCCTCGCCACGGACGCCCGGCTGGGCCCGGCGGCCGGGCGTATCGAGCACCTCCGCGTCGACGAGGCGGACCGCCACCGCGGCCGCGGTACGGTCGCCGCCCTCGCCGCCGAGGAGGTGCTGCGCGCCTGGGGCTGCGCCCAGCTGGTGGCGAGCGTGCCCGCGTCGGCCACCACCGCCCTGGGGCTCGCCACCGCCCTCGGCTACCGGGAGCGCGGACGCAACATGATCAAGCGGCTCACCGAGCCGCCCGCGCTCCCCACGGGCAGCACGATCCGACCCCTGACCGAGGCCGAGTACCCGGGCTGGTACGCCCATCAGCGGGCCGACTACGTCAAGGATCTGCTCGAGCGCGGAGTGAGCGAGCGACAGGCCGAGGCCAAGGCGGACCACGACTGCGCGACGCTGCTGCCGCGCGGCCAGGACACCCCGGGCACCTGGCTGCGCCTCCTCGTCCACGACGGCGCCGAGGTGGGCACCCTGTGGGTCGCGCTGCGCGAAGGGCAGCCGGATGCCGCGGAGACGGGGGAGGCGTACGTCTACGCGGTCGACGTGGCCGAGGAACACCGCGGGCGCGGTCACGGCCGCACGCTGATGCTGGCCGCCGAGCGCGAGGCACTGGCGGCAGGGGTGCACAGCCTGGGACTGCATGTCTTCGGCGGCAACACCCCGGCGCTGCGGCTCTACGAGTCGCTCGGCTATCAGGTGATCGAGTACCAGCTGTTCAAACCGCTGCTGTAGGACGGCCGCCGGGGCGGCCCGTGCCCCGTCAGGAACGCCCCTCCAGCAGCCGGGCGGCGATCTCCTCGATCCGTGCCCGCAGCCCCTCCTGGCTCTTGCCGCCGTCGAGCCGCTCGCCGCCGATCACATACGTGGGGGTGCCGGTCACCCCGATCGCCTTGCCCTCGGCCTGGTCCGCGTCCACGATCAGGATGTGCCGCCCGTCGATCAGCGCGGTGTCCATCTCCTCGGCGTCCAGGCCCAGTTCGCGGGCGATCTCGACGAGCAGCAGCTCACCCCGCTCGGCCAGTTCCCCGGTGCGCGCCAGCACGGCTTCGGCGTACGGCCAGCCCTGCCCCTGGGCGAGGGCCTCCTCGGCGGCCTGGGCGGCGGCGTGGGCGTGGCGGTGCCGCTCCAGCGGAAAGTGCCGCAGCCGGATCTCCAGGGCGTCCCCGAAGCGGTCGCGCAGCGCGCGCAGGTCCGTCAGCGCGGTACGGCAGTCGGGGCACTGCAATTCGCACCACACATCGAGTACGGGGCGTGCGGGGTCGGTGTCGCTCATGGGGCCAGTCTTCCAGCCCACCGCCGCGGTACGGCACCCGGAGGGCGCTCGGCCCCGGGGAGGAGGGCTCTCCCGGAGATGTCCCTGATCCTGTGCCCCGGCCGTGGCCCCTTCCGCTCCCGGGGGTGCACGATGGTGGTACCGGGCATCCGTCCCGGTACCACCGGCAGGAGGATGCGATGCTGACCGACACCGTCTGCGCAGCGCTCTCCGCGGCCGGTCTGGGAATCGCCGGTGTGACCGCGTACCGCAAGCGTTTCCTGGCCGCGGCCCGGATCGCCGCCTATGCGCTGCTGCCGCTGGGCCTTGCGATGACCGGCATCCTGGACTGGATCGCCGATCTGGTCTTCAAGCCGACCGTCTGGGCGGGCTTCGCCGTGCTGGGGCTCTCCTGGGCGCTGTTCATGGTCACCCGGGCCGTCGAGCGCCGCCGGGACGGCACTGGCGAGCGGGGCGGCGCGGTGGCCCCCGCGACCTCCCGGCCCGCCCTCGGCGCGTCGGACACCAAGGCAGCAGCCACGTCATCCAAGGCGCCCAAGGCGTCCGGACGGTCGAAGAGCAAGGCCGGAAGCAGCTCGGACACAGAAGACTTCTCAGACATCGAAGCGATTCTCAAAAAGCACGGGATCTGACGAACTACCGGTCAAAATCGGCACGATGGTCGCAGCCGGGGTTGGCGCTGCGCCATGATCTGCCGCGAGATGCTGCAAACACCCGGGGAGCAGTCCCCCATCGAAGGCCCCCCTGTGCCCCCGAGCGAGGAGCCGCGTGGCTGTCTCTTCGCCCTCTCCCAGCCGCCGCTGATGCTCTTCCTGGCGGTCATAGGCACCCTGCTGTTCGGCACCGCCCTGCACGACCTCTACCGGTGGTGAGAGCGCCGCTCAGGCGCTCAGCCCGCGGCCTCCCGCCGACGCGCCCGGTAGGCGGCGACATGCAGCCGGTTGCCGCAGGTGCGGCTGTCGCAGTAGCGGCGGGAGCGATTGCGCGACAGGTCCACGAACGCATGGCCGCAGTCCGGGGCCTCACAGCGCCGCAGCCGCTCGCGCTCGCCCGCCACCACCAGGAACGCCAGCGCCATCCCGCCGTCGGCCGCGAGATGGTCGGCGACCGACGCGCCCGGCGCGAAGTAGTGCACATGCCAGTCGTAGCCGTCGTGATCGGTGAGCCGGGGTGTGGTGCCGGCCGCGGCGATCATCGCGTTGAGCAGTGCGGCCGCGCGCTGGGTGCCACCGGCGTCCTCGGCCGCGGCGAACACCTCGGCGAACCGGGACCGCACGGTCCGTACGGCGGTCAGATCACGGTCACCGAGTGTGCCGATGTCGCTGATCGCGTGGCGCTCGACAAATCCGCGCAGGGCCTCGACATCGGCGAGGCCGTCTGTGCCCTCGGACGCGGTGTTCACCAGAGCGACGACCACGTCGAGCGCGCACCGGGTGTCGTGATTGATCAGCACCATTGGCTCCCTGACCGGCCGGGTCGGAGGCTGCTTCTGGACCGCCCCTCGGACCTGACCGACTCTAGCGGCGTGCGGCGCGCGGTGTGACACCGCGTGCCGCCACAGGGTCACACACGGTGGTGCCGTCGCCGCGGGCGGTCCCGCGGCGACGGCACCGTCGCCTGCGCTGTGTCGTGTCGGAATGCCATGGTCGGGATGTCACTACCGGAAATGTCGTCTCCCGGCTCGCGCCGTCTCCCCGAGTCGGACGGCCGCGCGCTCAGCTCTCGCCGGGTCTCAGCTCTCCGCCAGGATGTGGGAGAGCTCTGTGTCGAGATCGAAATGGCGGTGTTCGGTGCCGGGTGGCACCGCGGCGTCGGTCCGCTTCAGGAACGACTCCAGGGCCCGCGCCGGGGCCTCGAGCAGGGCCTCTCCCTCCGGTGAGCTCAGGGCGATGCAGACGACGCCCTGACCGTGGCTGCGGGACGGCCACACCCGGACGTCGCCGGTGCCGGTGGGCCGGTGAAGGCCCTCGGCGAGAAGGTCGCGGGCGAACACCCATTCGACCGTCTCTTCGGCTCCGGTGTGGAAGGTGGCGTGCACGGCGTAAGGGTCGGCCGTGTCATACCGCAGTCCCGCGGGTACAGGCAGTGAGGACTCGCTCGACACAACGAGGCGCAGGTGCAGCTCGCAGCTGACCGTGGTGTTCATAAGCGCCAGGGCCTTTCGCTCAGTGTGCGCTCGGGGATTCGCACGTCGGCGAAATCGACATGCCACCTACGGTGCCGTTGTAAACCCCTCTGACCGTTTTGCGGCTCTTCTGGTAGCTCGGGCGGCCCAGCTACCAGGCGGTCGGTGCCGCCATTCCGGTGACTGAAAACGATCAGGTAAGTTGGTCCACATGAATGCGGAGAGTGACGAGCGGCAGGGGGGCGTCGCACCTGCGACGGCCGATGTCGCGACGGGGGACAATGTGCAGGACAAAGGGCCGGGTTTCGGCTCCCGGGCGCCGCGGTTCATTCAGCGGTCCCGCACGCTGCACGTCAGCTGGCAGGTCGGCGTCTTCATCGTGGGCCTCGCGGTCGTGGTCGCGGGGATCATCATGCTGCCGCTGCCCGGCCCCGGCTGGCTGGTGATCTTCGGCGGTATGGCGATCTGGGCGACCGAGTTCGTCTGGGCGCAGCTGGTGCTGCGCTGGACCAAGCGCAAGGTCACCGAGGCCGCCCAGCGCGCCCTGGATCCGAAGGTGCGCAAGCGCAATCTCATCCTCACCACCATCGCCGTGATCATCTGCGCCGCGGCGATCACGGTGTACGTGTGGAAGTTCGGCGTCGTCATGCCCTGGAAGATCAAGGAGTGACTCCCGGGCCGGTCACCGGCCGGCCGTTCCCGGGGACTGGTCATGAGCACGGTCCGGCATGCGCTAATGTTGGCCGTGCGCCAGGGCGATTAGCTCAGTGGGAGAGCGCTTCGTTCACACCGAAGAGGTCACTGGTTCGAACCCAGTATCGCCCACCCTGGACCGAGGGCCCGTACGGCAGACCGCCGTGCGGGCCCTCGGCGTTGTGCGCCCCGGGTCCCCAACCGGCGGTCCGCGGTGGTCCCTTGGGGCGGACGCGCACCGGCGGGCGGGGGTGTGCGCCGGCCACGTCCGGCGCAGACTTGCCTCATGGACTGGTGCCGTTACCGCTTCCGCAGCCGATGGGATCTCGACGCTCCGCCCGCCGCCGTCTACGCGGTGCTGGCCGACGGCGACACCTATCCGCGGTGGTGGCCGCAGGTCCGGGAGGTGCGGCGGATCGACGCGCGGACCGGTGCCGCCCGCTTCCGTTCCCTCGTCCCGTACGACCTCGAGGTCACCGTCAGTGAGGCGCGCCAGGACCCGGCTGCCGGAGTCCTGGAGATCATGCTCTCCGGCGACTTGGAGGGCTGGGTGCGCTGGACGGTCACGGCCTGTGACACCGGTACCCGCGCTCTGTACGAGCAGGAGGTGGTGGCCCGCAAACCCCTGCTGCGCCGGCTCGCCCTCCTCGGGCGGCCCGTCTTCCGTCTCAACCACGCGCTGATGATGCGCGCCGGGCGCCGGGGGCTGCGCGCCCACCTGGACGCCGTACGGGCCGGGCGGTCCGGGGCGCCACCGGCCGCCGGCGGGAATCCGGTTTGAACCAAACCCGTCGCGACCTGTATTGTTCAGGTCGTTCCACCGGGGGAGACCCCAACCGGACACCCCGGGCGATTAGCTCAGTGGGAGAGCGCTTCGTTCACACCGAAGAGGTCACTGGTTCGAACCCAGTATCGCCCACCCCGTGAGGCCGGGCCGCCACAGGCGGTCCGGCCTCAACTGTGTGCGCTTGTACGACCGATGCACGGGTATCCGCATAAAACGTCCACGGTTGACCATTGGAGGGGAACCCATGGCCGTCGCGACCGCAGCCGTCCTGTCCCTGGACTGTGCCGAACCCGAGGAGCTCGCCGAGTTCTACGCGGAGGTGCTCGGCGCCGAGATCCTCGCCGTGACCAACGCCGACCGCATCGAACTCGCGGCACCCGGAGGCGCGCGCATGGCCTTCCTCCGCGACCACGGCTACGCCCCGCCGAGCTGGCCGCGTCCGGACGACTCCCAGCAGGCCCATCTGGAACTGCTGGTGGACGACATCGACGCGGTCGAACGCCAGGTGGTGGACCTGGGCGCACGGCCGCTGGAGACCCGGTTCAACGGCGGCCCGCACGATGTCCGGATCTATGCCGACCCGGCCGGACACCCCTTCGCGCTCCGCCTCGGCTGAGCGCCCGCACCGCCCCGGTCCGGGGCCGAGCGAACCCACACCCGCGGCGGGGGAGCTCCGTCAGGCCGCGGCCGGCAGATCGGGCCGCAGCGGCCAGGCCGGATCGCACACCTCGTCCGAGCCGTTGAGCGCGAACCACGCCTGGAGGCCGCGCGCCTGCGCCGCGTACCAGACGGTCTGCCGGGCGTGCACCTCGGCGGGGCTCAGCGTCTCCAGCCGGGAGGCGAACCGGCGGCCGACCGCCCGCACCACATCCAGCGCGGCCATCGCGTCCGCCGCCGCGTCATGCGCCCCGGTCAGCTCGACGCCGTAATGCGCGCACAGATCGGTGAGCGTACGACGCCCCTTGCGATAGCGGTCCAGATGCTTGTCCAGCACCCGGGGATCGAGCACACACAACGAACGCAGCGACAGATAGCCCGACAGGCTGGAATTGCGGTGCCGCTTCAACTCGCGGTCCAGCAGCGTGAGATCGAACGGCGCGTTCATCACCACCAGCGGGGTGCCCCGTGCGCTCTGCTCCGCGATACCCCGCGCCACCTCCTCCATCACCGGCGCGGGCCAGCGGCCGTGGTGCTGAAGATGAGCATCCGTCAGCCCGTGTATCTCGGTGGCGGCGGCAGGCACCGGTATCCCCGGACTCACCAGCCAGCGGCGGACTTCCGGCAGAACTCCGGCCCCGCGCTGGACGACAAGAGCGGCCGACACGATCCGGTCATCCTCGACATCGACACCGGTGGTCTCCGTGTCGAACGCGGCGAGCGGCCCCTCGAACCAGGACGGCATGGCCTCAACTCCTCGTGCATGATCGTGCGATGACACCTTCAACCCGCCCCGACCAGGTGATACCCGGAGGGAGGTGGCCGAACCGCCGCTGTTTGCCACGGACCTGACGGGGAGACAACACAGGTGTACGGACCCCGGCGACGACCGGAAGGCGTCAACAGCCATGGCGCTCGCTCAGCCCGACCCGGCCCCGGCGGTGAGCGGTCTGCTGTCCGAGCGGATCGCACCCCTGCGTGGCCATATCGCCACCACCGCCTGTATGGAGACCCTTCAGGTGGGCTATCTGCACGCCGTCGCGGCGGCCGCCGGCTGCTCGCTGGCGCAGCCCTTCCCCGACCACGGCATCGACTGGCACGTCAGCCATAGCGCGCCCGGCCACGCGGTGGACGACGAGGTCACCATCAAGGTGCAGTTGAAGGCCACGTACCAACTGCCGCCGCGCCCGCGCGGACCGACCTTCGCCTTCACCCTGGACAACGACCATCTGGTGAAACTGGCCCGCACACCGGCCTCCGTGCACAAGATCCTCGTCGTGATGATCGTCCCGCGCAGCCAGGGCGACTGGCTGCGCGCCGGACACGACCGACTCGCCCTGCGGCACTGCTGTTACTGGACCAATCTGGCGGGTCACCCGGTCACGGGCCGCCGCCGGACCACCGTGCGGATCCCGACCTCGCGGGTCTTCGACGACCGCGCGCTCTGCGAGATCATGACCCGGGTCGGGGCGGGAGGGAGACCGTGATGGACCGGTACCGGCCCGGGGGCGAGCCCGCCCCGGACCCCGCCACCCCGCACCCGGACGAGGTCGATCCGGCCGTCCTCGGCGCCCTGCTCACCCGGCACGGCTGGCGCCGGCGCGGCGGCGCCCCCGGGCGGTACGCCCGCTGGACCCCGCCGGGCCGGTCCCCGGGCGGCACCAGCCTGCTGGTGCCCGAGACCCGGGCCTTCCCCGACAGCGGCGATCTGCTCGCCGAGGCGCTGATGGCGCTGGCCCGCAGCGCCGCCCCGTCCGCCCGCGAGGTGCTCACCGGCCTCGCCGTACCCAGCGATGAGATCCGCTGGCGGCGCGAGGTCCCCGAATCCCGCGGCGGCACCGCCGCCTGGACCGCCCAGGAGCGGCTGCGCGCCGCCGCCCGCGGCATGCTGCTGGCCGGTGCGCTCGCCGCCCGCGGCCGCGCGGGCTACTACGGCGCGCGGCACCGCCGCGCGGCCGAGGAGTTCATGGAGCGGGTGCTCACCGGTCCGGCCGGACCGGCCTCCGGCGGCCGGGCGCTGACCGTCTTCGTCCCCGTCGAGGACGGCCGCGCCGGCACCGCCACCCTGCTCCGCGCGCTGCACGCCCTCCGGGACGCCATCGACTACCAGCGCGCCACCGGCGGGATGGAAGCCTTCGACGCGGCCGTCGAGGCGGGTGTGAGCCGGGAGCTGACCGAGGCCGTCGTGGCGCTGGTCCACGGCACCGAGGGGGCGCGGGTGGCGCTGGAGTGGTCTCCGGCCGCCGGTGCGCCACCGGGCTTCGCGCTCCGCCCCGAGCCGGTGGAGTTCTCGCCGGGCGACCTCCCGGGGCTCCGCGAGGCGGGGGCGCGCTATGTACGGGACGAGCCGTCGGTGGCCGTGCGGCTCACCGGAGCGGTGGTCCGGCTGCGCCGTACCGGCCCCGGCGGCCCCGGGACGGTCCGGCTGCGGGTGCTGGCCGGGGCCGATGTGGCGCAGGTGCGCATCGTGCTGGAGGAGGACGACTACCGCGTGGCCGGTCATGCCCATCTGGTGGGGCTGCCGATCCGGGTCAGCGGGCGGCTGGAGAGCCGGGGCGGCTTCCGGCGGCTGACCGGGGCCACCGGCGTCACCCCGGTACAGGTCGACGAGGCGGAGCGGGACCGGCTGCTCAAATCGCTCCAGGAGCACCTGGACTTCTTCGAGGAGGCGTGCGGCGGGCCCTGACCGCCGCACGCGGGCCGGTTCATCGGCGGCCGGTGAGCGGGCTTCCCGCCGTTTCGCGGTCGGACCGGTCGGCTCGGTACGATTCACGCTGCGCGGCATTCGCCGCGGTGAGCCACCCATCAGTCAGGAGAGACCGGTGTCAGACGTCCGTGTGATCATCCAGCGCGATTCCGAGCGGGAAGAACGCGTGGTGGCCACGGGCACTACGGCCGCGGACCTCTTCGCCGGCGACCGCTCGATCGTTGCCGCGCGCGTCGGCGGCGAGCTGAAGGACCTGGCCTACGCACCGGCCGACGGCGAGGAGATCGAGCCGGTCGAGATCACCAGCCAGGACGGTCTGGACATCCTGCGCCACTCCACCGCGCATGTCATGGCGCAGGCCGTGCAGGAGCTGTTCCCGGAAGCCAAGCTGGGTATCGGCCCGCCGATCAAGGACGGCTTCTACTACGACTTCGACGTCGAGACCCCGTTCCACCCGGACGATCTCAAGCGCATCGAGAAGAAGATGCAGGAGATCCAGAAGCGGGGACAGAAGTTCTCGCGCCGTGCGGTGACCGACGAGGCCGCACGCGAGGAGCTGGCGGGCGAGCCGTACAAGCTGGAGCTGATCGGCCTCAAGGGCTCCGCCGCGGACGCCGCCGAGGGCGCGTCGGCCGAGGTCGGCGCGGGCGAGCTGACCATCTACGACAACCTCGACGCCAAGACCGGCGAGCTGTGCTGGAAGGACCTCTGCCGCGGTCCGCACCTGCCCAGCACCCGGAACATCCCGGCCTTCAAGCTGATGCGCAGCGCCGCCGCGTACTGGCGGGGCAGTGAGAAGAACCCTCAGCTCCAGCGGATCTACGGCACCGCCTGGCCGACCAAGGACGAGCTGAAGGCCCATCTGGACTTCCTCGCCGAGGCCGAGAAGCGCGACCACCGCAAGCTGGGCTCCGAGCTGGACCTGTTCTCCTTCCCCGATGAGCTGGGCTCCGGCCTCGCGGTGTTCCACCCCAAGGGCGGGGTGATCCGCAAGGAGATGGAGGAGTACTCGCGCAAGCGTCATGAAGAGGCGGACTACGAGTTCGTCAACACCCCGCACATCACCAAGGCGCGGCTCTTCGAGACCTCCGGCCACCTCCCGCACTACATGGACGGCATGTTCCCGCCCATGGAGTTCGAGGGCCAGGACTACTACCTCAAGGCCATGAACTGCCCGATGCACAACCTGGTGTTCCGGGCGCGCGGGCGGTCCTACCGCGAGCTGCCGCTGCGGCTCTTCGAGTTCGGCACGGTCTACCGCTACGAGAAGTCCGGTGTCGTCCACGGTCTGACCCGGGCCCGAGGCTTCACCCAGGATGACTCGCACATCTACTGCACCAAGGAGCAGATGGCCGATGAGCTCGACAATCTGCTGACCTTCGTGCTGAATCTGCTCCGGGACTACGGTCTGAGCGACTTCTACCTGGAGCTGTCCACGCGGGACGACTCGGACAAGTTCATCGGTGGGCCGGAGCAGTGGGAAGAGGCCACCGAGGAGCTGCGCAAGGCCGCCGAGAAGCAGGGTCTGGACCTGGTCATGGACCCGGGCGGCGCCGCCTTCTACGGTCCGAAGATCTCCGTCCAGGCCAAGGACGCCATCGGCCGTACCTGGCAGATGTCGACGATCCAGGTCGACTTCAACCAGCCCGCCCGGTTCGAGCTGGAGTACACGGCGGCGGACGGCTCGCGCCAGCAGCCGGTCATGATCCACCGGGCGCTGTTCGGGTCGATCGAGCGCTTCTTCGCGGTGCTGCTGGAGCACTACGCGGGCGCCTTCCCGGTGTGGCTGGCCCCGGTGCAGGCGGTCGGTATCCCGATCGGTGACACCCATGTGCCGTACCTGGAGGGGTTCGCGGCCAAGGCCAAGGCCAAGGGGCTGCGGATGGAGGTGGACTCCTCCTCGGACCGGATGCAGAAGAAGATCCGCAACGCCCAGAAGTCCAAGATCCCGTTCATGATCATCGCCGGTGACGACGATGTGACGGCCGGAGCGGTCAGCTTCCGCTACCGCGACGGTTCGCAGAAGAACGGCATCCCGGTCGACGAGGCGCTGGCCGAGATCGTGGACGCGGTGGAGCGTCGCATCCAGGTGTGATCTGGTCCCCGCGTGAGCGGGAGGTACGAGGGGCGGTCCCAGCCGGGGCCGCCCCTCACCGCTTCTTCAGCCTTCCCGGGCGAATATGCTGGCCCGCATGACGAGTGAGCCGGAGCAGCAGTTCGGAGTGGGGACGCCCGATGCGTTCCAGCGCCTGTGGACACCCCATCGGATGGCGTACATCCAGGGGGAGAACAAGCCCACCGGCCCGGGGGCCGGTGATGGCTGCCCGTTCTGCACCATCCCGGAGAAGTCCGACGAGGACGGCCTGATCATCGCGCGGGGGGAGCACGTCTACGCCGTGCTCAATCTGTACCCGTACAACGGCGGCCACCTCATGGTCGTCCCGTTCCGGCACATCGCCGACTACACCGAACTGGACGCCGGGGAGACGGTGGAGCTGGCCGAGTTCACCAAGGCGGCCATGACCACGCTGCGTACCGCCTCCGGCGCGCACGGTTTCAACATCGGGCTCAACCAGGGCTCCGTGGCGGGCGCCGGGATCGCCGCCCATCTGCATCAGCATGTGGTGCCGCGCTGGGGCGGCGACACCAACTTCATGCCGGTGATCGGCAACACCAAGGTGCTGCCCCAACTGCTCGCCGACACCCGCCGGATGCTCGCCGCCGCCTGGCCCAAGGCGTAGATCGCGGTCGTGGGCTCCGGGCTGTGGGCCCCGGTCGTGGGTCGCGGCCCCGGCCCGGGTCCCGCCCGGCCGGGGCATGGCTGACCCGACGCGCTCAGGCGTCGTACAGATCGGCCTTCTTGGGGGACGCCTCCTGGACCTGGCCACTGAGAGCGAGCGAGCGGTTGCCGAAGCGCTCGGTGTCCACGCCGTGGTGCTTGAGCACACCGATCGCCGCCTCGTGGACCACCCGCAGCACCGGGGTGGCCGCCCGCAGCGCGTCGTCCGCCATGAAGCGGTGGCGCCAGGGCTTGTCCGCCCAGGCGTGGCGCAGGCCGAACGGCTCGGGCAGCACCAGCTTGCCGCCCAGGTGGTCCAGTATCGGCGGATACCAGGTGAAGGGGGCGCGCGCGGCCAGGCGCACCACCTCCTTCGCATCCACCAGCGGCAGCGGAACCGACTTGGTCTCCCAGAACCGGAAGGTCTTGCTCACGGTTTTGGACGGCGCCGACGGCTTGCTGGTGAACAGCGGGTGCACCGGCCCCAGGGCGTGTCCGGTGACCTCGATCCGCAGCGTCTTGTGGAGCAGGGTCACCGTGATCAGCAGCGTGATCACCAACTGGCCGTCCCACAGCACGAACTGCACACCCAGGTAGTGCCGGTCACCGGCGCCGAACTGCTGCTGGTCGCAGATCCGCTGGAGCTCGACGCCCTTTATCTGGAAGCCCTCCTCCTCGGAGGTGCCGCCGCGCTCGACCGCCTTGGCCCCTTCGCCGATGGGTGAGACCACCCAGTGGCGCACCGAGGGGGTGGGGAAGCCGCCGGTGTGCAGCGGGGTGCGCTCCAGCATCCGCAGCTGGTCGTGGACCGCCCGTATCACGTCCCAGCTGCGGAACGGGTCGATCTCCTTGTCCGGGTCGGCGGAGACCAGGTCCTCGGCCAGCTGCCAGCTTCCCCAGCGGGTGCCCATGCCCAATATGCCCTTGGGCCCGGCGTAGAAGACCACATTGCTGTACTGCTCGGCGGTGAGCTTGTGCAGCGCCTTGCGCAGCACCTCGGCGGAGGTCTGGCCGGGGTGGTTGGGCACCGTCTCGGGCACCTTGGCGCCCACTCCGCCGCCCGCGAGCAGCCCGCCCCAGCAGTCCCTGAGGTCCTTGGCGGTGCGCTCGCAGATCTGCTTGGCGATGTACCAGCCGATCACCGGGGCCAGCACCACTCCGCGCAGATAGATGCCCCAGAAGCCGCCGAACGGCAGCTTGATCAGGAAGATGAGGGTGATCACGGTGAGCGCGACCAGCAGCGCCGTGCCGAGCGCTCCCATCCGCTTGTCCTGGGAACCGGCGACCGAGCGCCGCAGCTGGAAGGCGCCGAGCCACAGCAGCACCCCGGGGAGGAAGAGCAGCCCGAAGACGACCATGACGGCGGTGAGCCGGGCGTCCCGGGTCTTGCGGATGCGATTGGCCGAGAGGCAGTGCTCGACGACCGTCTGCGGCTCGGTCCCGAAGGACTGGATCACCTGGCCGCGGCCGCCGCCGAGCATCCGCAGCTGGACGGCGCGGGAGAACGCCTCGCCCAGATTCGGTTCGAACAGCGACAGCTTCGGCGCCTTGACCTCCGAGACCGTCCACTCCGAGTTGGCGTCCAGCAGCTTGGCCACGGGGCCGTCACGGTAGGCGGCCGAGGCGAGTGCCTGCGTCGCCGCCGTCTGCCCCGCAGCCCCCGACAGAGGCACCTGTGCCCCGGGACTGAAATCGAATCCGTCCGTCACCAACGCCCCCAATACCGCACGCCGCTTGCGCTGCGACCTCAGCGTATCGGGGGTGTGCACCACCTGTCGCCAGGGCGTGGTGGCCTGTGGACAACCGCTCCCGCGAACAGCCGCCCGCCCCGGTGGAGTCGGGGCGGGCGGTGCGGCAACCAGGCCCTGTCCGGCGGATCTTATCGAGCCCGCGACGCCTGGCACCGCGCCCCCAGCCAACGCTGGGAGGTGCCCCCGGCCGCGTTGTCGGAGTCGCCCGAGTACGCCCAGTACGAGGGCGATCCTCCGCCTTGCGCCGCACGGCACCAGACGCCGCGGGCTGCTCCTCAAAGACCCACCGGACAGGACCTACGCGTCCGCGTATGCCCCTTCGCGGATCCGTTCGGCCAGCTGCTGCGGCATCGCCTCGTGCCGGGCGTAGGAGCGGCTGAACCGCCCGGTGCCGTGCGACAGCGAGCGCAGATCGACGGCGTACCGCCCGATCTCGATCTCCGGCACATCCGCCTTGATCAAGGTCTGGCCGCCGCCCGACTGCTCGGTGCCCACCACCCGGCCGCGGCGGCCGGACAGATCGCTCATCACCGCGCCCACATAGTCGTCGGAGACCAGGACCGACACCTCGACCACCGGTTCCAGCAGATCGATCCGGGCGTCGGCGGCCGCCTCGCGCAGCGCGAGCGCGCCCGCCGTCTGGAACGCGGCGTCCGAGGAGTCCACCGAGTGCGCCTTGCCGTCCAGCAGCGTGATCCGCACATCGACCAGGGGGTAGCCCGCGGCGACGCCGCGCGACGCCTGGCTGCGCACCCCCTTCTCGACGGACGGGATGAACTGCCGCGGTACGGCCCCGCCGACGACCTTGTCCACGAACTCGATGCCCGAGCCGCCCGGCAGCGGCTCCACCTCGATCTCGCAGATCGCGTACTGGCCGTGTCCGCCGGACTGTTTGACATGCCGTCCGCGCCCGCCGGCCTTGCCGCGGAAGGTCTCCCGCAGCGAGACCTTGTACGGCACCGCGTCCACCTGTACGCCGTACCGGCTGCGCAGCCGCTCCAGCGCGACGTCCGTATGGGCCTCGCCCAGACACCACAGCACCACCTGGTGGGTGTCCGGATTCTGCTCGAGACGCATCGTCGGATCCTCGGCGACCAGCCGGGACAGCCCCAGCGACAGCTTGTCCTCGTCCGGTTTGCTGTGCGCCTGGATGGCGACGGGCAGCAGCGGATCGGGCATCTCCCACGGCGCCATGAGCAGCGGGTCGTCCTTGGCGGACAGGGTGTCGCCGGTCTCGGCGCGGGTCAGCTTGGCCACACAGGCCAGATCGCCCGCGATGGCCTGGGGGAGCATCCGCTGCTGCTTGCCGAACGGCGAGGAGAGGGCGCCCACCCGCTCGTCCACGTCGTGGTCCTCATGGCCGCGGTCCTCCAGGCCGTGCCCGGACACATGCACCGTCTCGTCCGGGCGCAGTGTCCCGGAGAAGACCCGTACCAGGGAGATCCTGCCGACGTACGGATCGGAGGAGGTCTTGACGACCTCGGCGGCCAGCGGTCCGTCCGGATCGCAGGCGAGGGCCGGACGCGGAACGCCCTCGGGGGTGGTGACCTCGGGCGCCTCGCGCTCCAGCGGAGTGGGGAAGCCGCCGGTGATCAGCTCCAGCAGCTCGGTGGTGCCCAGGCCCTGCTTGGAGCCCTCGGCGGCCGGGGCCGCGGCCAGCACCGGGTGGAAGCTGCCGCGCGCGACGGCCTTCTCCAGGTCCTGGATGAGCGTCTTGACGTCGATCTCCTCACCGCCGAGATAGCGGTCCATCAGGGTCTCGTCCTCGCTCTCGGCGATGATCCCCTCGATGAGCCGGTTGCGGGCCTCCTCGATCAGCGGGAGCTGGTCCGGGCCGGGCGGCACCTCGGTCCTGACCCCCGAGGAGTAGTCGTAGACCCGCTGGGAGAGCAGCCCTGTCAGCCCGGTGACCGGGGCGTGGCCGTCCGGCGCCGGCTCGCCGCGCAGCGGCAGGTACAGCGGGAGCACCGCGTCCGGGTCGTCGCCGCCGAAGGACTCCCGGCACAGCTCGGTCATCTCCTCGAAGCTGGCGCGGGCGGCCTCCAGGTGTGTGATCACGATCGCGCGCGGCATACCGACGGCCGCGCACTCGTCCCAGACCATCCGGGTCGCCCCGGTGATGCCCAGCGCGTCCTGGGCCGCGGAGACAACAAAAAGGGCCGCGTCCGCTGCCCGCAGACCGGCCCTGAGCTCCCCGACGAAATCGGCGTACCCCGGGGTGTCCAGGAGATTGATCTTCATCCCGCCCCATTCGACGGGGACCAGGGACAGCTGCACCGAGCGCTGCTGCCGGTGCTCGATCTCGTCATAGTCGGAAAGACAGCCGCCGTCCTCGACTCTGCCCGCCCGGTTGACCGCGCCCGTCGCCAGTGCGAGGGCTTCCACCAAGGTCGTCTTGCCCGTCCCACTGTGGCCGACCAGCACCACGTTCCTCAGGGAGCTGGGCCGGTCGGCCGCCATTGCCCTTCCGGCGGCCCCTGGGTGCGTATTCGTTTTGTCGCCCATGTGTCTCGCCTCCCGGTCGACACCTCGCGATACTTCGAGCTTTCCACCGAGGTAACGGTGCGTCCATACGTCACACATCCGGGCGTACCCCGGGCCCGGTGCGGGAGCCGTCCGACGGGTGCGCGGCGGCCCGTCAGGGCGTGGCTACGATGGGCGCGCCGGGGGCCGCTTGACCATCCGGCCCATTACGACCCACCGGGAAGGCCATGCTGAACAAGTACGCGCGTGCATTCTTCACGCGTGTTCTCACACCGTTCGCCGCCCTGCTCATCCGTCTCGGGGTCAGCCCAGACGCGGTGACCCTCGTCGGAACGGGTGGTGTGATCACGGGCGCACTGGTCTTCTACCCCCGGGGGGAGTTCTTCTGGGGGACGGTGGTCATCACCCTCTTCGTCTTCTCGGATCTGATCGACGGCAATATGGCCCGGCAGTTGGGCCGCTCCAGCCGCTGGGGCGCGTTCCTGGACTCCACCCTCGACCGGGTCGCCGACGGCGCGATCTTCGGCGGCCTGGCGTTGTGGTACGCCGGGAAGGGCGACGACAATGTGCTGTGTGCGGTGACGATCTTCTGTCTCGCCAGCGGCCAGGTGGTCTCGTACACCAAGGCGCGCGGCGAGAGCATTGGCCTGCCCGTGAACGTCAACGGGCTGGTGGAGCGTGCCGAGCGGCTGGTGATCTCGCTGGTCGCCTGCGGCTTCTCCGGACTGCACAAGTTCGGGGTGCCGCATATCGACATCCTGCTGCCGATCGCGCTGTGGATCGTCGCCGTGGGCAGCGCGGTGACCCTGGTGCAGCGGGTGGTGACGGTGCGCCGCGAGGCCGCCGAGGCGGACGCGGAGGAGCCGACGGTACCCCAGGGGGGCGAGGCCCGGTGAAGGACCGGCTGACCGACGCGCTCTACGGGCTGGGCTGGAGCACGGTCAAGAAGCTGCCCGAACCGGTCGCCAAGGGGCTCGGACAGCGCATAGCCGATCAGGCGTGGAAGCGGCGCGGCAAGGGCGTACTGCGGCTGGAGGCCAATCTGGCCCGGGTCGTACCCGAGGCCTCCGCGCGGCGGCTCGCGGAGCTGTCCCGCGCCGGGATGCGCTCCTACATGCGCTACTGGATGGAGTCCTTCCGGCTTCCGGCCTGGAGCCCGGAGCGGATCCGCACCGGCTTCGACATCGAGGACGTGCACCATCTGACGGATGGGCTGGCCGGCGGCCGGGGCGTGGTCCTCGCCCTGCCTCATATGGCCAACTACGACCTCGCCGGGGCCTGGGTCACCACCCGGCTCGGCGTGCCCTTCACCACCGTCGCCGAGCGGCTGAAGCCGGAGGCGCTGTACGACCGCTTCGTGGCCTACCGCGAGGGCCTGGGCATGGAGGTGCTGCCCCACCAGGGCGGCAGCGCCTTCGGAACGCTGGCGCGGCGACTGCGCGCGGGCGGTCTGGTGTGCCTGGTCGCCGACCGCGACCTGTCCGCCTCGGGCGTGGAGGTCGAGTTCTTCGGCGAGCGGGCCAAGATGCCGGCCGGGCCCGCCCGGCTGGCGGCCCAGACCGGCGCCCTGCTGCTGCCGGTCACCCTGTGGTACGACACGACCCCGGTCATGCGGGGGAGAGTGCACCCGCCGGTCGAGGTGCCCGCGTCCGGCACCCGCGACGAACAGGTCGCCGCGATGACCCAGGAGGTCGCCGACGCCTTCGCGGCGGGGATCGCCGAGCACCCCGAGGACTGGCATATGCTCCAGCGCCTGTGGCTCGCGGACCTGGAGCCGCGACCGGCGGCCGGTGCGGCCGCCCGCCCGGTGACGGGGGCCTCCGACGGCTCCGGAACGGAGAAACCGTGAGGATCGGCATCGTCTGCCCGTACTCCTGGGACGTTCCGGGAGGCGTGCAGTTCCACATCCGCGATCTGGCCGATCACCTGATCCGGCGCGGCCACCAGGTCTCGGTGCTGGCCCCCGCGGACGACGAGACCCCGCTGCCGCCCTATGTCGTCTCCGCCGGACGCGCCGTGCCGGTGCCGTACAACGGCTCGGTGGCCCGGCTCAACTTCGGCTTCCTGTCCGCCGCGCGGGTGCGTCGCTGGCTGCACGACGGGGCCTTCGACGTCATCCACATCCACGAGCCGACCTCGCCCTCGCTCGGCCTGCTCGCCTGCTGGGCGGCGCAGGGACCCATCGTCGCCACCTTCCACACCTCCAACCCCCGCTCCCGCGCCATGATCGCCGCGTATCCGATTCTCCAGCCCGCGCTGGAGAAGATCAGGGCGCGGATCGCGGTGAGCGAGTACGCCCGGCGCACGCTGGTCGAGCATCTGGGCGGCGACGCGGTGGTCATCCCCAACGGTGTCGACGTGGACTTCTTCGCCGACGCCGAGCCCAAGGAGGAATGGCGGGGGGACACGATCGGGTTCATCGGCCGGATCGACGAGCCCCGCAAGGGCCTTCCGGTGCTGATGCGCGCACTGCCGAAGATCTTCGAAGCGCGGCCGGGGGCCCGGCTGCTCGTCGCCGGGCGCGGCGACGAGAAGGAGGCGGTCGCGGGGCTTCCGGCGGAGATGCGGGAGCGCGTGGAGTTCCTGGGCATGGTCAGCGACGAGGACAAGGCGCGGCTGCTGCGCAGCGTCGATGTCTACATCGCGCCCAACACCGGCGGTGAGAGCTTCGGGATCATCCTGGTCGAGGCGATGTCGGCCGGGGCCGCGGTCCTGGCCAGCGACCTGGACGCGTTCGCGCAGGTCCTGGACGGGGGAGCGGCGGGAGAGCTGTTCGCGGGCGGGGACGCCGACGCACTCGCCACGGCCGCCGTACGGCTGCTGGAGAACCCGGAGCGGGTGGCCGAGCTGCGGGAACGGGGCCGCCGCCATGTCCGCCGCTTCGACTGGTCCACCGTCGGCGCGGACATCCTCGCGGTGTACGAGACGGTCACCGACGGAGCGGCCTCCGTAGGCGCCGACGACCGCGCGGGCCTCCGCGCGCGACTGGGCTTCGCCCGCGACTAGGCCGGCCTAGGGTCCGTGGCCCGCGGCGGCTGGGACGTCGGGCGGCGGGGGACAGACGGTAGCGTGGCGCGCCGTGAGCACATTGATCTGGATCGCGGTCGCCATGGTCGTCATCGCCGTCTACCTGAGCTGGACCGCGGGACGTCTCGACCGGCTGCACAGTCGGCTGGACGCGGCACGGGCGGCCCTGGACGCGCAGTTGCTGCGCCGCGCCTCGGTCGCCCAGGAGCTGGCCACCGCCGGAGTGCTCGACCCCGCCGCCTCGATGGTGCTGTACCAGGCCGCCCACGCTGCCCGGCAGTCGGAAGAGGAGCACCGGGAGGTCGCCGAGAGCGAGTTGAGCCAGGCGCTGCGGGCCGTCTTCGAGGAGAGCGCGACGGTCGACGCGGTACGGGGGGCGCCGGGCGGCGAGGAGGCGCTGGGGGAGCTGACCGAGGCGGTGCGGCGGGTGCCGATGGCCCGGCGGTTCCACAACGACGCGGTGCGCGCGGCCAGGGCGCTGCGCCGCCATCGCACGGTGCGCTGGTTCCGGCTGGCCGGTCACGCCCCGTTCCCGCTGGCCTTCGAGATGGACGACGAGCCGCCGTCCGCCCTCGCCGCCCGCTCCGGACACTGACCCGGCCCGCCGTCCCGGCCGCCGGTGCCGTCGATGCGCTGACTCCGGATGTGGCCGCCTTCGAGCCACCGGCCGTCGATTGGCCCTTGCCGGGCGCGGTGCCCAGCCGGTTTTGTCATCCCTGTAGCACAGGCGCCGTCGACCTGGACCGAATGGCCGGGTCATGAACGGGTATCGAACGGCCCTACGATGGGCTCATCGCACTTTTCATCATCGAGTGAGGTCAAACCGTGTCCAGCACGCCCGCCAGCACGTCCACTTCCGAGACTCCCGCGACCGGCACCGCCCGCGTCAAGCGCGGTATGGCCGAGCAGCTCAAGGGTGGCGTGATCATGGACGTCGTCACCCCGGAGGAAGCCAAGATCGCCGAGGACGCCGGTGCCGTCGCGGTCATGGCCCTCGAGCGGGTTCCGGCCGATATCCGCAAGGACGGCGGAGTGGCCCGGATGTCCGACCCGGACATGATCGACGGGATCATCAACGCGGTCTCCATCCCGGTCATGGCCAAGTCCCGGATCGGCCACTTCGTCGAGGCCCAGGTGCTCCAGGCCCTCGGCGTCGACTACATCGACGAGTCCGAGGTCCTCACCCCGGCCGACGAGGTCAACCACAGCGACAAGTGGTCCTTCACCACGCCGTTCGTCTGCGGTGCCACCAACCTGGGCGAGGCCCTGCGCCGGATCGCCGAGGGAGCGGCCATGATCCGCTCCAAGGGCGAGGCCGGCACCGGCAACGTGGTCGAGGCCGTGCGCCACCTGCGTCAGATCAAGGGCGAGATCGCCCGGCTGCGCGGCCTGGACAACCATGAGCTCTACGCGGCGGCCAAGGAGCTGCGCGCCCCGTACGAGCTGGTCCAGGAGGTCGCCGCGGTCGGCAAGCTGCCGGTCGTGCTGTTCTCCGCGGGCGGTGTGGCCACCCCGGCCGACGCCGCGCTGATGCGCCAGCTCGGCGCGGAGGGCGTGTTCGTCGGCTCCGGCATCTTCAAGTCCGGCGACCCGGCCAAGCGCGCCGCCGCGATCGTGAAGGCCACCACCTTCTACGACGACCCGAAGGTCGTCGCGGATGTGTCCCGCAACCTCGGTGAGGCCATGGTCGGCATCAACTGCGACACCCTCCCCGAGAGCGAGCGTTACGCCCAGCGCGGCTGGTAACCCGGCTGGTCATCACCGCACCGGCACCACCCGGCACCACGCGTCCCGGCGGACGCGTGGTGCCCCTGACGTCCCGAGAGGTCTTCGCTCCGTGTCTTCCTCGACTCCCGCGTCCGCGCCGTCGGCGCCGTCCACGGCCGATGACGCCCCCGTGATCGGCGTGCTCGCCCTCCAGGGCGACGTCCGTGAACATCTCGCCGCGCTCGCCGCGGCCGGGGCCCCGGCCCGGCCCGTCCGCCGTCCCGAGGAGCTCGCCGAGGTCGCCGGACTGGTGATCCCCGGCGGCGAGTCGACCACCATGTCCAAGCTGGCGGTGATCTTCGGGCTGCTGGAGCCGCTGCGCGAGCGGGTGCGCGCGGGAATGCCGGTGTACGGCACCTGCGCGGGCATGATCATGGTCGCGGACAAGATCCTCGACGGTCGTGACGACCAGGAGACCATCGGCGGTATCGACATGATCGTCCGCCGTAATGCCTTCGGCCGTCAGAACGAGTCCTTCGAGGCCGGGATCGAGGTCAAGGGCATCGACGGCGGCCCGGTCGAGGGTGTCTTCATCCGCGCGCCGTGGGTGGAGTCCGTGGGTGCCGCCGCCGAGGTGCTGGCGACGTTCGACGGCCATACCGTCGCGGTCCGCCAGGACCATGTGCTGGCGACGTCCTTCCACCCCGAGCTGACCGGTGACCACCGCGTCCACGCGCTCTTCGTGGAGATGGTGCGGCAGTCTGCGCAGACCTGAGCCCGGTAGGATCGCAGGCGTTCGTACAGCACTGGGTTACGCGAAGGAGACAGGCGGATGTCCGGCCACTCTAAATGGGCTACGACGAAGCACAAGAAGGCCGTGATCGATGCCAAGCGCGGCAAGCTCTTCGCGAAGCTGATCAAGAACATCGAGGTTGCGGCCCGGACCGGCGGTGCTGACCCGGACGGAAACCCGACGCTCTTCGACGCCATCCAGAAGGCCAAGAAGAGTTCCGTTCCGAACAAGAACATCGACAGCGCGGTCAAGCGCGGTGCCGGACTGGAAGCGGGCGGCGCCGACTACGAGACGATCATGTACGAGGGCTACGGTCCGAACGGTGTCGCGGTGCTCATCGAGTGCCTCACCGACAACCGCAACCGCGCCGCCTCCGACGTCCGCGTCGCGATGACCCGCAACGGCGGTTCGATGGCCGACCCGGGTTCGGTCTCCTACCTGTTCAACCGCAAGGGCGTGGTGATCGTCCCCAAGGGCGAGCTGAGCGAGGACGACGTGCTCGGCGCGGTCCTGGACGCGGGCGCCGAGGAGGTCAACGACCTCGGTGAGTCCTTCGAGGTCATCAGCGAGGCCACCGACCTGGTCGCGGTCCGCAGCGCGCTCCAGGAGCAGGACATCGACTACGACTCGGCCGAGGCCAACTTCGTGCCCACCATGCAGGTGCAGCTCGAAGAGGACGGCGCGCGCAAGATCTTCAAGCTGATCGACGCGCTCGAGGACAGCGACGACGTGCAGAACGTCTTCGCCAACTTCGATGTCTCCGACGAGGTCATGGCCAGCGTGGACGCCTGAGGGCCCATCAGTACACGCGAATTGGGCGGGTCGGCGGGGACACACCCCACCGGCCCGTCGGCGTTGTCGGTGGCAGCCGCTAGCCTGCGTCAGCAGCTGATCGAAGCGGCGGTGAGGGGAGGAGCGTCGTGCGGGTGCTGGGCGTGGACCCGGGGCTGACCCGGTGCGGCATCGGCGTGGTCGAGGGGGTCGCGGGCCGTCCGCTGCGGATGCTGGGCGTCGGCGTCGTGCGCAGCCCCGCGGACAGCGAGATCGCCGACCGCCTCGTCCTGATCGAGCGCGGCATCGAGGAGTGGCTCGACGCCCACCGGCCCGAATGCGTCGCCGTGGAGCGGGTGTTCAGCCAGCACAATGTGCGCACCGTCATGGGCACCGCACAGGCGAGCGCCGTCGCGATGCTCTGCGCGGCCCGCCGCGGGCTGCCGGTCGCGCTGCACACTCCCAGCGAGGTCAAGGCGGCCATCACCGGATCGGGACGGGCGGACAAGGCCCAAGTCGGCGCCATGGTCACCCGCCTGCTGCGGCTCGACGCACCCCCCAAGCCGGCCGACGCCGCCGACGCCCTGGCGCTCGCCATCTGCCACATCTGGCGGGCGCCCGCGGTCAACCGCCTCCAGCGGGCCGTCGCCGCCCACCGCACCACGAAAGGCCGTCTCCCATGATCGCGTTCGTCTCCGGCCCGGTCGCGTCCCTCGCCCCGGACTCCGCCGTCGTCGAGGTCGGCGGCGTCGGCCTGGCGCTCCAGTGCACCCCGGGCACCCTGTCCGGGCTGCGGCTCGGCGAGCAGACCCGGCTCGCCACCTCCCTGGTCGTCCGCGAGGACTCCCTCACCCTCTACGGCTTCGCGGACGACGACGAGCGCCAGGTCTTCGAGCTGCTCCAGACCGCCAGCGGGGTGGGCCCCCGGCTCGCCCAGGCCATGCTGGCCGTCCACACCCCGGACGCGCTGCGGATCGCCGTCTCCACCGGGGACGAGAAGGCGCTCACGGCCGTCCCCGGCATCGGCAAGAAGGGCGCCCAGAAGCTGCTGCTGGAGCTCAGGGACCGGCTCGGCGAGCCGGTCGGCTCCGCCGTGCCCGGCGCCCGCCCCGCCCCCGCCACGGGCTGGAGCGATCAGCTGCACACCGCCCTGGTGGGCCTCGGCTATGCCCCGCGCGAGGCGGACGAGGCGGTCGTCGCCGTCACCCCGCAGGCCGAGGCGGCCCTCGCCGGAGGCGGCGCGCCTCAGGTGGCCCAGCTGCTGCGGGCCGCCCTCCAGACCCTGAACCGCACACGGTGACCGGCCGTCGTCGCGCCGGGGCGCGACCGGTGGCACCGCTTGACACGACATCGCGAGGCGAAACGCAGTGAACTGGGACGAGACCGCACCGGACACCGTCGAGGAGCTGTCCGCCGGAGCGGGCGGACGGCTGGTGGGCGCCGATGCCGACGGCGATGACCAGGCGGTGGAGGCCGCGCTGCGGCCCAAGGACCTCGGTGAGTTCGTCGGCCAGGAGCGGGTGCGCGAGCAGTTGGACCTGGTGCTCAAGGCGGCCCGGCAGCGCGGCGCCACCGCCGACCACGTCCTGCTCTCCGGCGCCCCCGGGCTCGGCAAGACCACCCTCTCGATGATCATCGCCGCCGAGATGAGCGCCCCGATCCGCATCACCTCCGGCCCCGCCATCCAGCACGCGGGCGATCTCGCCGCGATCCTGTCCTCGCTCACCGAGGGCGAGGTGCTGTTCCTGGACGAGATCCACCGCATGTCCCGGCCCGCCGAGGAGATGCTCTACATGGCGATGGAGGACTTCCGGGTCGACGTGATCGTCGGCAAGGGGCCCGGCGCCACCGCCATCCCCCTGGAGCTTCCGCCGTTCACCCTGGTCGGGGCGACCACCCGGGCCGGGCTGCTGCCGCCCCCGCTGCGCGACCGCTTCGGCTTCACCGGCCATATGGAGTTCTACGCCCCGGCCGAGCTGGAGCGCGTCATCCACCGCTCCGCCGGGCTGCTCGATGTCACCATCGAGCCCGAGGGCGCCGCCGAGATCGCCGGGCGGTCCCGCGGCACCCCCCGGATCGCCAACCGCCTGCTGCGCCGGGTGCGCGACTACGCCCAGGTCAAGGCCGACGGTCTGATCACCCGCGAGATCGCCGCCCGTGCCCTGGCCGTCTACGACGTGGACGGACGCGGGCTGGACCGGCTGGACCGCGCGGTGCTCAGCGCCCTGCTCAAGCTGTTCGGCGGCGGCCCGGTCGGGCTGTCCACCCTGGCGGTCGCCGTGGGGGAGGAGCGCGAGACGGTCGAGGAGGTCGCCGAGCCCTTCCTGGTGCGGGAGGGGCTGCTGGCCCGTACGCCCCGGGGACGCGTCGGCACGCCCGCGGCCTGGGCCCATCTGGGCCTCACCCCGCCCCAGCAGACCGGCGCGGGCGGCCAGACGGGTCTGTTCGAGGCATAAAGGCGCGGTTCTCCTGCATCATGGCGTGAGAAGCGAATAATGGCGGCGTCAGGAACCCCGACGCCATGCCGGGCGTTGTTCCATTGGCGCGGGCTCGCTTAGACTCCGCCGATGCCGTCCGTATGCCGTCCGGGAACCGTGCGGCGTATCCATCCCCGAAAACCAGGCCGCTCCCCCGCGGTCGTGTGAAGGAATTTCCGTCCCGTGAATATCGTGTCTCTCCTGCCGTTCATCGTGCTCATCGGGGCTATGTTCCTGGTGACCCGATCGGCCAAGAACAAGCAGCGCCAGGCCGCGCAGATGCGCGATGAGATCCAGCCGGGCACCGGCGTGCGGACCATCGGTGGCATGTATGCCACGGTCAAGGAGATCAACGACGACACGGTCCTCCTCGAGGTGGCCCCTGGCGTGCACGCGATCTTCGCGAAGAACGCCGTGGGCGCGGTCCTGCCGGACGAGGAGTACAACCGCATCGTCCACGGCGTCGACCCCGAGGCCGACGGCCACAGCCCTGTCGTTCCCGACGACGCCTCCTCCCTGACCGGTGCGGCCCCCGCCGATGACTCCGACGACAACCCGGCCGACGAGGCCGTCGAGGACGACGTCAAGAAGATCGACCTCGGCAAGGCCGACGCGGACACGGCCGACACGGCCGACGGCGACAAGCGGGACGGCAGCACCGACGCGAAGTAGACACGTACCGGGAACCGCGGCGCCCACCGCTCGGCGTGCCGCGGTTCCCGGACGGTTAGGGCCTCGCAGGGGCCGTCCCCCACAAGACTTCGTGGCCGCTTGGCGCACCCCGGGTGCGGGGCGGTTGGACAGGGAGATACGACAAGGTGGCAGCACCGAAGAAGGGCCGCAGGTCACCCGGGTCACAGGGCAGGCCCGGACGTGCCCTGGCCGTGATCCTGATCGCCATCGTGGCGCTCACCGGGGGGATGTTCATCTCCGGTCACACCACGCCGCGGCTGGGCATCGACCTCGCGGGCGGCACCAGCTTCACGCTGGAGGCCAAGAACCAGCCGGGCAAGCCCAACGCGATCAACACGGACAACATGAACACCGCCGTCAGCATCATCGAGCGGCGTGTCAACGGTCTGGGCGTGACCGAGTCCGAGGTCCAGACGCAGGGTGACAAGCACATCATCGTGAACATCCCCAAGGGGATGAACGCGAAGCAGGCCCGGCAGCAGGTCGGCACCACCGCCCAGCTCTACTTCCGGCCGGTGACCACCACCACCGCCTCCGGCGGGAAGACCCCCGAGCCCACCCCGACCCCGACCCCCACCGCCAGCGGCAAGGGTGACAAGGGCAAGCAGGGCGAGAAGAGCGGTCAGCCCTCGGGCTCTCCGTCCGCGAGCGCCAGCACCCAGGGTCGTGCCGTCCCGGGCGCGCTGAAGGCGGACAAGACGCCGACGCCCGGCTCGTCGGAGACCCCCAAGGGTGGCCAGACCAAGAAGCCCTCGGCCCCGGACAACCAGAACGACCTGGCCAAGGACTTCGCCGCGCTGGACTGCACCACCAAGAAGGGCCGTGCCGCGGCGGCCGAGAAGGCGGCCAACGCCAAGCCCAGCGACTCCATCATCGCCTGTGGCCAGAAGGGCGACGCCAAGTACGTGCTGGGCCCCTCCAAGGTGGAGGGCACCGATGTCGACGACGCCTCGTCCGTCTTCGAGAGCCAGAACGCCTCGGGCTGGATCGTGCAGCTCGACTTCAACAACAAGGGCGCCAAGAAGTTCGCCGATGTGACCGGCGAGCTGGCGGCCAAGCAGGACCCGCAGAACCGCTTCGCGATCACCCTCGACGGCGAGGTCGTCTCCGCCCCCTCGGTCGACACGGCGATCACCGGTGGCCGCGCCACCATCTCCGGCGGCTTCACCCAGCAGAGCTCCGAGGACCTGGCCAACGTCCTGTCCTACGGTGCGCTGCCGCTGTCCTTCGACATCGCGGACGAGACCACCGTCTCCGCCGCCCTCGGCGGTGAGCAGCTCCAGGCGGGCCTGATCGCCGGTGCCATCGGTATGGCCCTGGTCGTGCTCTACCTGGTCATCTACTACCGCGGTCTGGCCCTGGTGGCCATGGCCAGCCTCGGGGTCTCCGCGATCCTCACGTACACGATCATGGTGCTGCTCGGCCCCGGTATCGGCTTCGCGCTGAACCTCCCGGCCGTCTGCGGCGCGATCGTGGCCATCGGTATCACCGCGGACTCGTTCATCGTTTACTTCGAACGCATCCGTGACGAGATCCGGGAGGGCCGCTCGCTGCGTCCCGCCGTCGAGCGCGGCTGGCCGCGGGCCCGGCGCACCATCCTGGTCTCCGACTTCGTGTCGTTCCTGGCCGCCGCGGTGCTCTACATCGTCACCGTCGGCAAGGTGCAGGGCTTCGCCTTCACCCTGGGTCTGACCACGCTGCTCGACGTCGCGGTGGTGTTCCTGTTCACCAAGCCGCTGATGTCGATCCTCGCCCGCCGCCCGTTCTTCGGTAACGGCCACCGGTGGTCCGGTCTGGACCCCGAGCGCCTGGGAGCCAAACCGCCCCTGCGCCGGCGCCGTTCCGCCGCCCCCGCCGACACGAAGGAGGCGTGAGATGTCGCGACTCGGCACTCTCGGCGCCAGGCTCTACCGAGGCGACGTCGGTTACGACTTCGTCGGCAAGCGCAAGATCTGGTACGCCGTCTCGATACTGATCACCATCACGGCCATCGTCGGCCTGGCGGTGCGCGGCCTCAACATGGGCATCGAGTTCTCCGGCGGCGCCGTCTTCACGACGCCCAACACCAGCGTCTCGACCTCCGAGATCCGCCACACCGCCGAGCAGGCGGCCGACGACCACACCGTGGTCGTCCAGGAGCTCGGCCGCGGGGGCCTGCGGATCCAGATCAGCGAGATGGGCACCAAGGAGGCGCTGCCGGTCCAGGAGGCGCTGGCCAAGAAGCTCGACGTCTCGAGCAACAAGATCGACACCCAGCTGGTCGGCCCGAGCTGGGGCGAGCAGATCGCCAGCAAGGCATGGCAGGGTCTGGCGATCTTCATGGTGCTGGTGGTGATCTATCTCGCCATCGCCTTCGAATGGCGGATGGCCGTGGCCGCCCTGATCGCGCTGATCCACGACATCACCATCACCGTCGGGATCTACGCGCTGGTCGGCTTCGAAGTCACCCCCGGTACCGTGATCGGTCTGCTCACGATCCTCGGTTATTCGCTCTACGACACCGTCGTGGTCTTCGACGGCCTCAAGGAAGCGTCGAAGGACCTCACCAAACAGAACCGCTTCACCTACAGCGAGGTCGCCAACCGCAGCCTCAACTCGACCCTGGTGCGGTCCATCAACACCACGGTCGTGGCGCTGCTGCCGGTCGGCGCGCTGCTGTTCATCGGTGGCGGTCTGCTCGGTGCGGGCATGCTCAACGACATCTCGCTGTCGCTGTTCGTCGGCCTGGCCGCCGGTGCCTACTCCTCGATCTTCATCGCCACTCCGCTCGTCGCCGATCTGAAGGAGCGCGACCCGCGGATGAAGGCACTGGCCAAGCGGGTGCGCGCCAAGCGCGCCGCGGCCGCCAAGGCCGAGGCCACCGGCGACCGGTCGGCAGAAGAGGGCGATGATGGTCCGGACCTCGAGGACGCCGCGGCGGCTCCCGCCGGGCTCGTCGGCCAGCGCCGCCAGCCCGCCTCGCGCAACCGGGGCCGCGGCCGACCGTCGGGCAAGCGCCGATGAGCGCCGGGACGACGAGCGCCGCGACCGGTGAGCCGGGCGGCGCGGACGGATTCGGCGGCCACGCCGCCGAGGAGCTGCGCGGACTGCTGCTCAGCCGGATCCAGGACGTGCCGGACTATCCGAAGCCGGGCGTGATGTTCAAGGACATCACCCCGCTGCTGGCGGACCCCGCCGCGTTCACCGCGCTGACCGACGCGCTGGCCACGCTGGCCGCCCGGCACCGGGCGGACAAGGTCGTGGGCCTGGAGGCGCGGGGCTTCATCCTCGGCGCCCCGGCCGCCGTCCGCGCGGGAATCGGCTTCGTCCCCGTGCGCAAGGCCGGGAAGCTCCCCGGAGCGACCCTGGGCCAGGCGTACGACCTGGAGTACGGCACCGCGGAGATCGAGATACACGCCGACGCACTCGCCCCGGGCGACCGGGTCCTGGTCATCGACGACGTGCTGGCCACCGGCGGCACCGCCGAGGCGTCCCTCCAGCTGATCCGGCGGGCCGGCGCCCAGGTCGCCGGGGTCGCCGTCCTGCTGGAGCTCGGCTTCCTCCAGGGCCGCAGCCGACTGCTGGGCTCGCTCGACAGCGCCCCGCTGGAGGCTCTCATCACCATCTGAGCGGTATCGGCCCGATACCGCCGCCGGAGGGCGGGGACCTGCGATCATTCCGGGTCCTCGCCCTCCGTCATGCCCGGCACCGCCTGGTCCACCCGACCGACAGGCAAGCGGAGTGGCGGGATCGATACCATGGCAACCCGACCTCTTGAGGTCCGGACCGCTTGAGGAGTGCTCTTGCCAGACGAGGCCCAGCCGCTCTCGCCCACCGTCCGTCCGGGAGAATCCCGCTCCGCGAAGCCGGACGCACCCACCGCCGCCGAGCCGACGGCGGCCTCCGGCACGCCCCGGAACAGCGGTGACAGCCCGGCCGTGAGCGGCACCGAGCAGAAGAGCCCGCGGCCCGCCGCGAGCCGTGGGAACGGTCTGCCGTCCACCGCAGCCCGTCCGGCGCCCGGCCCCGCGCCCCGCTCGGGCTCCTCCAACCGCGTCCGGGCCCGGCTGGCCCGCCTCGGCGTCCAGCGCTCCAGTCCGTACAACCCGGTGCTGGAGCCCCTGCTGCGCATCGTCCGCGGCAACGACCCCAAGGCCGACGCCGGGACGCTGCGCCAGATCGAGCGCGCGTACCAGGTGGCCGAGCGCTGGCACCGCGGCCAGAAGCGCAAGAGCGGCGATCCGTACATCACCCACCCGCTCGCGGTCACCACGATCCTCGCCGAGCTGGGTATGGATCCGGCCACGTTGATGGCCGGGCTGCTGCACGACACCGTCGAGGACACCGAGTACGGCTTGGACACCCTGCGCCGGGACTTCGGCGACCAGGTCGCCCTGCTCGTCGACGGCGTCACCAAGCTGGACAAGGTCAAGTTCGGCGAGGCGGCCCAGGCCGAGACGGTGCGCAAGATGGTCGTCGCCATGGCCAAGGACCCCCGGGTCCTGGTCATCAAGCTGGCCGACCGGCTGCACAACATGCGCACCATGCGCTACCTCAAGCGGGAGAAGCAGGAGAAGAAGGCCCGCGAGACGCTGGAGATCTACGCCCCGCTCGCCCACCGCCTGGGCATGAACACCATCAAGTGGGAGCTGGAGGACCTCGCCTTCGCGATCCTCTACCCCAAGATGTACGACGAGATCGTGCGGCTGGTCGCGGAGCGGGCGCCCAAGCGCGACGAGTATCTGGCCGTCGTCACCGACCAGGTCCAGGGCGATCTGCGGGCCGCGCGCATCAAGGCCACCGTCACCGGGCGGCCCAAGCACTACTACTCCGTCTACCAGAAGATGATCGTGCGCGGCCGCGACTTCGCCGAGATCTACGACCTGGTGGGCATTCGTGTCCTCGTCGACACCGTCCGCGACTGCTACGCGGCGCTCGGGACCATCCACGCACGGTGGAACCCGGTGCCCGGGCGGTTCAAGGACTACATCGCGATGCCCAAGTTCAACATGTACCAGTCGCTGCATACGACGGTCATCGGGCCCAGCGGCAAGCCGGTCGAGCTCCAGATCCGCACCTTCGACATGCACCGCCGCGCCGAATACGGCATCGCCGCGCACTGGAAGTACAAGCAGGAGGCCGTCGCGGGCGCCTCCAAGGTGCGCACCGACGTGCCCCGCAAGCACGGCAAGGACGACGCCATCAACGACATGGCGTGGCTGCGGCAGCTCCTGGACTGGCAGAAGGAGACCGAGGACCCCGGCGAGTTCCTGGAGTCCCTGCGCTTCGACCTCTCCCGCAACGAGGTCTTCGTCTTCACGCCCAAGGGCGATGTCATAGCGCTTCCGGCCGGAGCCACCCCGGTGGACTTCGCCTACGCCGTGCACACCGAGGTCGGCCACCGCACCATCGGAGCCCGGGTCAACGGCCGTCTGGTGCCGCTGGAGTCCACCCTCGACAACGGCGATCTCGTCGAGGTCTTCACCTCCAAGGCGGCCGGCGCCGGGCCCTCCCGCGACTGGCTGGGCTTTGTGAAGTCCCCACGCGCCCGTAACAAGATCCGCGCCTGGTTCTCCAAGGAGCGCCGCGACGAGGCGATCGAGCAGGGCAAGGACGCGATCGTCCGGGCCATGCGCAAGCAGAACCTGCCCATCCAGCGCATCCTCACCGGTGACTCCCTGGTCACCCTGGCCCATGAGATGCGCTACCCCGACATCTCCTCGCTCTACGCGGCCATCGGCGAGAGCCATGTCTCCGCGCAGAACGTGGTCAACAAGCTGGTCCAGGCCCTCGGCGGCGAGGAGGCCGCCAACGAGGACATCGCCGAGACCGCCCCGCCCATCCGCCGCTCCAAGCGCCGCTCCAGCGCCGACCCCGGTGTGGTGGTCAAGGGTGTCGAGGACGTCTGGGTCAAGCTGGCCCGCTGCTGTACGCCGGTGCCGGGCGACCCCATCATCGGCTTCGTCACCCGCGGCAGCGGCGTCTCGGTGCACCGCGCCGACTGCGTCAACGTGGACTCGCTCTCCCAGCAGCCCGAGCGCATCCTCGACGTCGAATGGGCACCCACCCAGTCGTCGGTCTTCCTGGTCGCCATCCAGGTCGAGGCGCTGGACCGGTCCCGGCTGCTGTCGGACGTCACCCGCGTCCTGTCCGACCAGCACGTCAACATCCTGTCCGCGGCCGTGCAGACCTCCCGTGACCGGGTGGCCACCTCGCGCTTCACCTTCGAGATGGGCGACCCCAAGCATCTGGGGCACGTCCTGAAGGCCGTGCGCGGCGTCGAGGGCGTCTACGACGTGTACCGGGTCACCTCGGCCCGCCAGCGCTGAGTCCGGGCCCACAGACGGCGTACAGCACCGACAACGGCGGCCCCGGATCACCGGGGCCGCCGTAGTCGCGGATAGGGGGCTCGTCAGCCGCCGAACTCCTCCAGGCCCTTCAACGCCTGGTCCAGCAGGGCCTGCCGCCCCTCCAGCTCCTTGGCCAGCTTGTCGGCCTTGGCGTTGTTCCCCGCCGCGCGGGCCGCGTCGATCTGCCGGCGCAGCTTGTCCACCGCGTCCTGGAGCTGGCCGGTCAGCCCCTCGGCACGCGCCCGCGCCTCGGGGTTGGTCCGCCGCCACTCCACGTCCTCGGCGTCCTGGATGGCGCGCTCGACCGCGTGCAGCCGTCCCTCGATCCGCGCCCGGGAGTCCCGCGGCACATGGCCGATGGACTCCCACCGCTCGTTGACCGACCGGAAGGCCGCGCGGGCCGCCTTCAGATCGGAGATCGGCAGCAGCTTCTCCGCCTCGACGACCAGCTCCTCCTTGCGGGTCAGATTCTCCCGCTGCTCGGCGTCGCGCTCGGCGAAGACCTCGCCACGGGCCTGGAAGAAGATGTCCTGCGCGCCGCGGAAGCGGTTCCACAGGTCGTCCTCGGCCTCGCGCTGCGCACGGCCCGCGGCCTTCCAGTCCGTCATCAGCTCGCGGTACCGGGCGGCCGTGGGCCCCCAGTCGGTGGAGCCGGACAGCGCCTCGGCCTCGGCGACCAGCTTCTCCTTGGTCTGCCGGGCCTCCTCGCGCTGCGCGTCCAGCGCCGCGAAGTGCGCCTTGCGCCGCTTGGAGAAGGCCGAGCGGGCGTGCGAGAAGCGGTGCCACAGCTCGTCGTCGGTCTTGCGGTCGAGCCGCGGCAGGCCCTTCCAGGTGTCGACCAGGGCGCGCAGCCGCTCCCCGGCGGCCCGCCACTGCTCGCTGGCGGCCAGCTCCTCGGCCTCGGCGACCAGGGTCTCCTTGGACCTGCGGGCCTCCTCGGTCTGGTGGGCCTTGGCCGCCTTGCGCTGCTCACGGCGCTTCTCGACGTCCTCGGCGAGCTTGTCGAGCCGCTTCTTGAGCGCCTCCAGATCCCCGACCACATGGTGCTCGTCGACCTGCTGCCGGATGTGCTCCAGGGCGGTCGTCGCGTCCTTGGCGGACAGATCGGTGGTCTTCACCCGGCGCTCGAGGAGGCCGATCTCGACGACCAGGCCGTCGTACTTGCGCTCGAAGTAGGCGAGGGCCTCGTCCGGAGATCCCGCCTGCCACGACCCGACGACCTGCTCGCCGTCGGCCGTACGCACGTACACGGTCCCCGCCTCGTCGACGCGGCCCCAAGGCTCGCTGCTCACAGCGCCTCCTCCACATGATGCCGGGGCGGGCGCGCAGCCCGCCGGCATCGTCCACAGTTTCTTCCGGCAGGGAAACGCCCTGGCCGGTCTCACAGCAGGGTGGCAGCCATCGGGACGGGCACCCTACACAACGCCAACATAGGCGAACGGTGCCCCGGCTGTCCGTATCCTGCGCGACCGAAATTTCGCAGTACGCACGTCAGGGGCCTCAGGACGAGGTGACCGTCGCCTTGTTGATCTTCACGGTGGCGTTCGGGGCGGTGTTCCCCATCTGGTCCGGCGGGGCGGCACCCGCCTTGCTGATCTTCTTCAGGACCTTCATCCCGTCCTTGCTGACCGTGCCGAAGGGGGTGTAGTCCGGCGGCAGCTGGCTGTCCTGGTAGACGAGGAAGAACTGGCTGCCGCCGCTGTCCCGGCCCTGCTTGGTCTGGGCGTTGTACTGGTTGGCCATCGCGACCGTGCCCGCCGGGTAGACGCTCCCCTTGAGCGAGGGGTCCTTCAGGTTCTCGTCCGGGATGGTGTAGCCCGGGTCGCCGCCGCCGGTGCCCTGCGGATCGCCGCACTGGAGCACATAGATGTTCTGGTTGGTCAGCCGGTGACACTTCGTGTGGTCGAAGTAGCCCTTCTTCGCCAGGAAGTTGAAGGAGTTGACCGTGTGCGGCGCCTTGTCCGCCTTCAGGTCGATGGGGATGTCCCCACAGGTCGTCTCCAGCTTCATGGTGTACGAGGCCGCCTTGTCGATGGTGACCTCGGGCTCCTTCTTCCAGGTCATCTTCTTCGGCTTCTCGCCCTTGACCTTCTTCGCCTCCGCGGCGCAGGGGTCCGGCGCCTTCTTCGTCGGCCCTGGCGTGGGCGGCGTCGCGGCGGAGTCGTCCTTCTTGTCGTCGCCGCCCCCGGACAGCGCGCCCACGGTCGCCACCGCACCGCCCGCCGCCAGCACCACGGCCAGCGTCGAGGCGATCACCGTGTTGCGGCGGCGCGCCTTGTCCCGGGCCTGCTGGCGCCGGGCCTGCTGCCGAAGGTACTTCTCCCGGGCGAGTTGCCGCCGCCGCTGCTCGTTACTGACCACCGGGTCGTCTCCTCATGGCGTATGCCGTCGGTCTCATGACTGATCGCTCGGCCGTACCGTATACGGGTTAGCTGTGCCGGGGCCGCCGCCGGTAGGCTCTGGAGCTGCCGACATTCTTCTGCCGGACGACTCTTAAGGACGATCGTGCTCATTGCCGGGTTCCCCGCCGGGGCCTGGGGGACCAACTGCTACCTGGTCGCCCCCGCCGCCGGCGAGGAGTGCGTGATCATCGACCCGGGCCATCAGGCGGCCCAAGGAGTCGAGGAGGCGGTCGCCAAGCATCGGCTCAAGCCCGTCGCCGTCGTCCTCACCCACGGCCACCTCGACCACGTCGCCTCGGTGGTCCCGGTCTGCGGCGCCCATGACGTACCGGCCTGGATCCACCCGGCGGACCGCTTCATGATGAGCGACCCCGAGAAGGCCCTCGGCCGCTCCATCGGACTGCCGCTGCTGGGCGAGCTGACCGTGGGCGAACCGGACGACGTCAAGGAACTGGCCGACGGCGCCGAGCTGAAGCTGGCCGGACTGGAGCTGACCGTCGCGCATGCGCCGGGCCATACCAAGGGGTCGGTGACCTTCCGGATGCCCGAGCAGGCGGACATCCCGTCCGTCTTCTTCTCGGGCGACCTGCTGTTCGCCGGCTCCATCGGACGCACCGATCTGCCCGGCGGCGACCACGCCGAGATCCTCGAGTCGCTGGCCCGTGTGGTCCTGCCGCTCGACGACTCGACCGTGGTGCTGTCCGGCCACGGCCCCCAGACCAGCATCGGCCGCGAGCGCGCCACCAACCCCTTTCTGCGGGAGGTGGCCGCCGGCCTCGGAGGCGGCACCCAGGAGCCGGCTCCGCGACGAGGAATGTGACGAGAGACGTACCGTGAGCACCTTCAAGGCCCCTCGGGGCACGTATGACCTGATTCCGCCGGTCTCCGCGACCTATCTCGCGGTTCGCGAGGCCATCGCGGCTCCGCTGCGGCGGTCCGGCTACGGCTATGTCGAGACCCCCGGTTTCGAGAACGTGGAGCTCTTCGCGCGCGGTGTCGGAGAGTCCACCGACATCGTGACCAAGGAGATGTACACCCTCACCACCAAGGGCGGCGACCAGCTCGCGCTGCGCCCCGAGGGCACCGCCTCGGTACTGCGCGCCGCCCTGGAGGCCAATCTGCACAAGGCCGGATCCCTGCCGGTCAAGCTCTGGTACTCGGGCTCGTACTACCGCTACGAGCGCCCGCAGAAGGGCCGTTACCGCCACTTCTCCCAGGTCGGCGCCGAGGCGATCGGCGCCGAGGACCCGGCGCTCGACGCCGAGCTGATCCTGCTGGCCCACGACGCCTACCGCTCGCTGGGACTGCGCAACTTCCGCATCCTGCTGAACTCGCTGGGCGACTCCGAGTGCCGCCCCGTCTACCGGGCCGCCCTCCAGGAGTTTCTGCGTGGCCTGGACCTCGACGAGGACACCCGCAGCCGGATCGAGATCAACCCGCTGCGGGTGCTGGACGACAAGCGCGACGCCGTCCAGAAGCAGCTGACCGGCGTCCCCCTGCTGCGCGACCACCTGTGCGACGCGTGCCGCGCCTACCACGCCGAGGTGCGCGAGCTGATCAGTGCGCAGGGCGTGACCTTCGAGGACGACCCCAAGCTGGTCCGTGGTCTGGACTACTACACCCGCACCACCTTCGAGTTCGTCCACGACGGCCTCGGCTCGCAGTCCGCGGTCGGCGGCGGCGGCCGCTACGACGGCCTCTCCGAGATGATCGGCGGCCCCGCGCTGCCCTCGGTCGGCTGGGCGCTCGGCGTGGACCGCACGGTGCTGGCCCTGGAGGCCGAGGGCATCGCACTGGATCTGCCCGAGGCCACCAGCGTCTTCGCGGTGCCGCTCGGCGAGGAGGCCCGGAAGATCCTCTTCGGTGTGGTGGCCGAGCTCCGCGCGGCGGGCATCGCCACGGACTTCGCCTATGGCGGCAAGGGTCTCAAGGCCGCCATGAAGGCCGCCAACCGCAGCGGCGCCCGCTACGCGATCGTCGCCGGTGAGCGCGACTTCGCCGAGGGCGTGGTCCAGCTCAAGGACATGGAGTCCGGCGAGCAGACCCCGGTCCCCCTCGACAAGGTCGTCCCCACCCTCCGCACCAAACTCGCGTGACCGCTGACCGTGCCCCGTCACCCATGGTGCGTGTGACGGGGCATGGTGCTCACAGCAGCCCCAGCCGCATCGCGCTGGTGACCGCGGCCGTACGGTCGTCCACGCCGAGCTTGGTGAAGGACCGCAGAAGATGCGTCTTCACCGTGGACTCGCCGATGTACAGCCGACGGCCGATCTCCGCGTTGGTACAGCCCTCGGCGACCAGCCGCAGCACGGCCGTCTCGCGCTCCGACAGCCGGGGCCGCTCGGGCCGGTCCCGGAGCCGGTCCACCAGCCGGGCGGCGACGGACGGGGCCAGCACCGTCTCCCCACGGGCGGCCGAGCGGATCGCCTCGGCCAGTTCGGCACGGGGCATGTCCTTGAGCAGATAGCCCGCCGCCCCGGCCTCCACCGCGCGCAGGATGTCGCCGTCCGTCTCGTACGTGGTCAGGACGATCACCCGGCAGGGCAGTCCGGCCGCGGTCATCCGGGCGATCGAGTCCACCCCGTCGCCGTCCGGCATCCGCAGGTCCATCAGCACCACATCGGGCAGCAGCGAGGCGCTGAGCGCCTCCGCGCGCGGCCCGCTGGCCGCCTCGCCCACGACCTCCAGACCGGGTTCGGCGCTGAGCATCCCGCGCAGCCCCTCCCGCACCACCGGGTGGTCGTCCGCGATCAGTATCCGGATCACCGTCTGCTTCCCTTCCGTACCGGCGCCGGTGCGGGCGCCCGCACCGGCAGTTCGACCGCCACCGTCGTGCCCTCGCCCGGCACGCCCCGCACCTCGGCCGTGCCGCCCGCCTCCCGGGCGCGGGCGCGCAGTCCCGCGAGGCCGTATCCGCCGTGCGGGACCGCCGGGTCGAAGCCGCGCCCGGTGTCCCGGATCCGCACCCGCAGCACCTCCTCGCCGTAGTCCAGCTCCAGCGCGACCGTGGCGCGGGGACCGGCGTGCCGACGGACGTTGGCCAGCGCCTCCTGGCAGGAGCGCAGCGCCACCACCTCCACCCCGGCGGACAGCGGACGGACCGACCCCGACACCTCGACGCGGGCGGGGGCGCCCGTCTCCTCCTCGTGCCGCGCGGCCAGCCGCCGCACCGCGTCGGGCAGCGAGCTGCCGTCCAGTCCGGCCGGGCCCGCCCCGGCGACCAGGGCGCGCGCCTCGGCCAGGTTCTCGCGCGCGGTACGGGCCATCAGATCCAGATGACGGCGGGCCAGTGGCACATCGCGCTCGACCTCCGACTCCACGGCCTGAACCAGCATCAGCAGACTGGTGAAGCCCTGGGCGAGGGTGTCGTGGATCTCCCGGGACAGCCGCTCCCGCTCCGCGAGGGCGCCGTGCGCCGCGGACAGCCGCGCCACCTCCTCCCGGCTCGCCTCCAGCTCGGCGATGAGCGCGGCACGTTCCCTGCTCTGGTCGAGGACCATGATGATCCAGCTGCCGAGGACCGCCGAGAACGCCAGGGTGACCACGGCGAACAGCGAGTTGAGGAACAGCTCGTGCGCATCGGGTCGGCGCACCAGCGCCCAGGCCGCCACCGGCAGGACGTTGAGGGAGGCCACGGCGGTCAGCGCCCAGCGCAGCCGCAGCAGGATGAAGCACTGCGGCGCCAGCGCGAACAGGGCGATCCGGGTCTCTCCGACGAACGCCGAGGGCAGCAGGAAGAACACGGCGAGCCCCACGAGATAGAGGATCCCGCGGCGCTGGTCCTCCTCCGCGTCCAGCAGAACCCGCCGGCCGACCAGCACGTACCAGGGCGCGCCCGCGGCGAAGAGCGCCGCCGCGGCCGCGCGGGCGCCGGGACCCGGATCGGACCCGAACACGATGAACAGCAGGGTCGCCACGTACACGATCGCGTAATAGGCGTCCCAGCGATGCTGGACGCGGGAGTACACATCGGGGGCGCGGGGACCGGTCATCCGTCGCGGCGGCTCTTCCAGCGGAACGTGAGCAGGCACAGCACCAATCCTCCGACGCACCAGGCGCCCAGCACCAGCGCGATCCGCCCGTACTCCCAGGAGCCCGTCTGCTCCAGCACCGCGGCCGATTCGGGCAGGAAGACCCCGCGGAACCCCTGGCACATCCACTTCAGCGGGAAGAGGGCGCCCACATTGAGCATCCAGTCCGGCAGGGTGTCGAAGGAGATGTAGACACCGGAGATGAACTGGAGTACCAGGAACGGCAGGACGACCACCGAGGTGGCGCTCTTGCCCGAGCGCGGCACACTGCTGACGGCGATGCCCAGCAGCGCACAGCCGGTCAGCCCGAGGGCGAAGACCCAGCCGAACGTCAGCCATTTCTCCGCGCTCGTGGGCAGATCCAGATCGAACAGGGTCGCCCCGACGAGCAGCAGCAGGCCGGTCTCCACGATCCCGGTGACCAGCACCAGCCACAGCTTGCCGAGGAAGTACGCGGCCGGGGGCATCGGGGTGCCGCGCAAGCGCCGCAGCACCTTCTCGTCGCGTTCGACCGCGATGGAGACGCCCAGCGACTGGAAGCTCGTCGACATCACGCCCGCGGCGATCATGGCCGCCACATAGAGCTGTGAGGCGGTGACGCCCGCGCCCTTCACATCGTCGCTGAAGATCGAGGCGAACAGGGCCAGGATGACGACGGGAAAGGCGAAGGTGAAGACCACCTGTTCGCGCTGGCGGAAGAACTGCCGCAGCTCGATGGCGCCGCGGTGCAGTCCGACGCTCCAGGCGCCGGGCAGCGGGCGGGACGCGGCGGTGCCGCGGGTACGGAGCGTGGTCATCGCGCGTTCTCCTCGTCCGCCGCCGTGCCGCCGAACTGGCCGCTGAGCCGCAGATAGACGTCCTCCAGGGTGGGGCGGGCGATCCGCAGCCCCGGTATCTCGCCGTCGAAGCGGCGCATCAGCGCGGCGACGGTACGGGTCGGGGTGGCGGTCTCCTCGCTGCATGGCCCGGTCCCGGGATCGGTCCAGTGGACCGTCGCCAACGATCCGTACCGGTCGCGGAGTTCGGCGGGGGTGCCCTCGGCGGCCACCCGGCCCGCGGCGATGACCGCGAGGCGGTCCGCCAGCTCCTCCGCCTCCTCCAGATAGTGCGTGGTCAGCACGATCGTGGTGCCCTCTGCGGCCAACTTCCGGATGAGCTCCCAGAACTGACGCCGCGCCACCGGGTCGAAACCGGTCGTCGGCTCGTCCAGGAGCAGCAGCTCCGGATCGCCGATCACCCCGAGGGCCACATCCAGCCGCCGCCGCTGGCCGCCCGACAGCGCCTTGACCCGGCTGCGTACCTTGGCCTCCAGCCCGACCAGCGCGATGACCTCGTCGGGGTCGCGTGGCCGGGGGTAGTAACGGGCGAAATGGTGCACCGTCTCCTCCACCGTCAACTCGGCGGGGGCCGATTCATCCTGCCAAACAATGCCGATCCGGGAACGCCAGTCCCGTCCCGCAGAGCCGGGGTCCTGGCCCAGCACGTTGACGTCTCCCGTATCCCGGTCCCGATGGCCCTGGAGGATCTCCACCGTCGTGCTCTTGCCCGCCCCGTTGGGACCCAGGATCCCGAACACCTCGCCCTGCTGGATGTCCAGGTCAACGCCGTCCAGCGCGGTGATCGCGCCGTATCTCTTGCGGAGTCCGCGGACCCGTACCGCTTGATGTGTCATGGTCACGAGACTGGTGCCCCGGGCGGCTTCCCGGGACGACCGGGCGGCCGACCTTATGTCCGTCGAACGGGGGACACGCGATGATGGCCGAGCTGTGGTAACCGGGCCGTACGGCGATGCCCGGTGCGGCACAATGGCCGTGCCCGACGGGGCTGGACACTCTGGACTCTGTGGAGAGCGACGGACGGGGATATGGCGACGACAGTGATGGACGACGTGGAGTCCGGCGAGGCACGGAAGAGCGTGCGGACCGGGACGGGAGGCGGTCGCGCCTTCTCCCTGCTGCTCGTGATCACCGGAGCGCTGGGGCTGCTCGCCGCCTGGGTCATCACGATCGACAAGAACAAGATCCTCGAGGCCAAGGCCGAGGGGAAGACCTTCACCCCCGGTTGCAGCCTCAATCCCATCGTCTCCTGCGGCAACATCATGGAGAGCGACCAGGCCCAGGCCTTCGGCTTCCCGAACCCGATGCTGGGGCTCGTCGCCTACGGGATCGTCATCTGCGTGGGCATGTCCCTGCTGGCCGGGGCCCGCTTCCCGCGCTGGTACTGGCTCACCTTCAACGCGGGCACGCTGTTCGGCGTCGCGTTCTGCACCTGGCTCCAGTACCAGTCGCTGTACGTCATCGGCTCGCTGTGCCTGTGGTGCTGCCTGGCCTGGGTCGTCACCATCGTGATGTTCTGCTACGTCACCGGCTACAACATCAAGCATGGCTACCTTCCGGCGCCCGAGGGGCTCAAGCGCGGACTGCTGGAGTTCCACTGGGTGGTGCCGGTGCTGTGGGTTGGGATCATCGGCATGATGGTCCTCACCCGCTGGTGGGACTTCTGGACCGGCGCCCAGGGCTGAGGGTGCCGCTCGTTGAGCGGTACCGGGGTCCAGCGGCGAGTGAGCCGAAGGGGCTTTGGCGCCCCGGAGGCGAACCGAGCCCCCAGAAAGGGCAAGCCCTGTCAGTGGGGTGTCATAGGCTTCCCGCGTGGAGCCAGACCTGTTCACCGCCGCCGCTGAGGAACGCCAGGAGAAGGACCCCGCCGGCAGTCCGCTGGCGGTGCGCATGCGCCCGCGCACGCTGGACGAGGTCGTGGGGCAGCAGCATCTGCTGCGGCCCGGCTCTCCGCTGCGGAGGCTGGTCGGCGAGGGCAATGGGGGACCGGCCGGACCGTCGTCGGTGCTGCTGTGGGGGCCGCCGGGCATCGGCAAGACGACGCTGGCGTATGTGGTCAGCCAGGCCACCCAGAAGCGCTTTGTGGAGCTGTCGGCGATCACCGCGGGGGTCAAGGAGGTGCGGGCCGTCATCGACGGGGCGCGCCGTTCCTCCGGGGCGTACGGCCGGGAGACGGTGCTCTTCCTCGACGAGATCCACCGCTTCAGCAAGGCCCAGCAGGACTCACTGCTGCCCGCCGTAGAGAACCGCTGGGTGACGCTGATCGCGGCCACCACCGAGAATCCGTACTTCTCGGTGATCTCCCCGCTGCTGTCCCGTTCGCTGCTGCTCACTCTCGAGCCGCTGACCGACGACGATCTGCGCGGGCTGGTGAGCCGGGCGCTGGCCGACGAGCGCGGGCTCGGCGGCGCGGTCACCCTGCCCGAGGAGGCCGAGGCGCATCTGCTGCGGATCGCGGGCGGTGACGCCCGGCGCGCGCTGACCGCGCTGGAGGCGGGGGCGGGCTCGGCGATAGCCAAGGGCGAGGCCGAGATCACGCTGACCACGCTGGAGGAGGCGGTCGACCGCGCCGCGGTGAAGTACGACCGCGCGGGCGATCAGCATTACGACGTGGCGAGCGCGCTCATCAAGTCCATCCGCGGCTCGGACGTGGACGCGGCGCTGCACTATCTGGCGCGGATGATCGAGGCGGGGGAGGACCCGCGGTTCATCGCCCGGCGGCTGATGATCTCGGCGAGCGAGGACATCGGTCTCGCCGATCCCACCGCACTGCCCACCGCGGTGGCCGCGGCGCAGGCGGTCGCGCTGATCGGGTTCCCCGAGGCCGCGCTCACCCTCAGCCACGCCACCATCGCGCTGGCCCTCGCGCCCAAGTCCAACGCGGCCACCACGGCGATCGGCGCGGCGCTGGCGGATGTGCGGGCGGGGCTGGCCGGGCCGGTGCCGCCGCATCTGCGCGACGGTCACTACAAGGGCGCCGAGAAGCTGGGGCACGCCCAGGGCTATCTCTATCCGCACGACCTCCCGGGCGGGATCGCCGCGCAGCAGTACGCCCCCGACAAGATCCACGGCAAGCGGTACTACGAGCCGACGCGTTACGGGGCGGAGGCGCGTTATGCCGATGTGGTCGAGCGCGTGCGCGCCCGGCTGCGCGGCGACGCGCCCCCCGCACCGGACGGGTCGTAGGCCCCGGGCGCTCCTCCCGTCAGGTTCATTCGGCTCAGGTTGCTTCGGCCGCGGCGTCGAACAGCAGGTGCATCGCCCGCCGCAGCTCGGACACAGTGCCCACCGGCTCGGGGAAGTCGAATCGCGCGTCGAAGGGCCGGCCCGAGCCGTCGGTGAAGCGGACCCGCAGCCCGAAGCGGTCCAGGGCCACCGGGATCGCCGCCCCGTGGGTGCAGGCCGGCGACGAGCGGTCGCCGAGCAGTGTGCACAGCCCGCGCACCTGGTCGCTGTGAGCCGCGTGCAGATGCTGGAGCAGATCGGCCTCGTGAGGGGCCAGCGGATCGGGGTCGGCGACCGCGAACTCCTCCGGCTCGACGTCGTCGGCGCCCCACAAGTCGTCCACACACGCCTCGGCGACCTCCAGCCGCAGCAGCGCCCAGGACGTCCGCGGGGAGGGGCCGTTGCCGGAGTCGGGCAGCAGTGCCTCCCGCAGCCCGAGCAGTTCCCCGACCGGGTGACGTTCGGCCATCAGTGCCGCCCCGGCCGCCCGCTCGCCGTTGCGTACCGGGGTGAGCCAGCCGGAGATCCAGGCGCGGCCGCGGATCCGGTGGGGCATCGCGACGGGGGCGACGTCCGTGATCTCCATCACGCAGGCCAGGTCGTCGTGCTGGGCGTAGGCGGCGGCGCGGGCCGCGGGGGAGCCGCCGGGGACCAGCAGCAGCACGTCCCCATCGGGGGCCACTGTACGGGCCGCCGGTTCATGCGCTCCAAGATCGTCCGGGGCCTCGATTCCAGGAATTGTCAAAGACGCCGTAGCCTTGGCATCCACGAGAGTACGTATGCGCTCGGCCGCCGTCGGCCGCAGAGCGCCGTCCATGGGACGCGGCTGACCCTTCTCGGCGCTCTGAGCAGTGCTGGGCAGGGGGATCCCAGGTCGAAACATGCGTCCTCCTCGGCTAAGGTAAGGCTAACCTAACGTACATGGAGGTTCGTTCCACGTGAACCAGTCGCGTCCCAAGGTCAAGAAGTCGCGAGCGCTCGGCATCGCGCTGACCCCGAAGGCCGTCAAGTACTTCGAGGCCCGCCCGTACCCGCCGGGCGAGCACGGCCGTGGCCGCAAGCAGACCAGTGACTACAAGGTCCGTCTGCTGGAGAAGCAGCGTCTGCGCGCTCAGTACGACATCAGTGAGCGCCAGATGGCCCGTGCCTACGACCGCGCTCGGAAGGTCGAAGGCAAGACGGGCGAAGCCCTGATCGTCGAGCTTGAGCGCCGTCTGGACGCGCTCGTCCTGCGGAGCGGTATCGCCCGCACGATCTACCAGGCCCGCCAGATGGTGGTCCACGGTCACATCGACGTCAACGGCCGCAAGGTCGACAAGCCGTCCTTCCGCGTCCGCCCGGACGACGTGGTGATGGTCCGCGAGCGCAGCCGCGAGAAGCACCCCTTCCAGGTGGCCCGTGAGGGCGGCTACGCCCCCGACGGCGAGACCCCGCGCTACCTCCAGGTCAACCTGAAGGCGCTCGCCTTCCGTCTGGACCGGGACCCCAACCGCAAGGAGATCCCGGTGATCTGCGACGAGCAGCTCGTCGTCGAGTACTACGCCCGCTGATCAAGCGGACACCACGTACTCACCCGGCCCGCGGGTTCCCTCGACACCGGTCGACGGGGGCCCGCGGGCTGTTTGGTCCCGCCTGCCCGGTCCGGTCCCGTCCGGCCGCGAGCGCGGGACCGTAATGCGTTTCAGCCGGGCCCGCGCGGCGCGATAAGGTCGATACCTGCCGCCCGCGCCCGGATGACCGCCCGAGAGCGGCGGGCGACGGACAACCGATACGACGACGACCGACGACGAGTGGCAGCAGGGGAGCGGTGCAACGTGTCCGGTGGAGAGGTGGCCGGGATCCTCGTGGCCGTCTTCTGGGCGATCCTCGTGTCCTTCCTCGCCTTCGCGCTGGTGAGGCTCGCGCAGACGCTCAAGGCGACCACCAGGCTGGTGGACGAGGTCACCGAGCAGGCCGTACCGCTGCTCAGTGAGGCGTCCGCGACCGTCCGTTCGGCCCATACCCAGCTCGCGCGGGTGGACTCGATCGCGGCCGATGTCCAGGAGGTCACCTCCAACGCCTCCGCGCTCTCCTCGACCGTCTCCACCGCCTTCGGCGGACCGCTGGTCAAGGTGGCCGCGTTCGGCTACGGCGTACGCCGCGCGATCGGCCGCAAGGGGCGCCCGGACGAGCGGCCCGCGCGCACCGTCGTCGTCGGCAAGACCCTGCCGTCCGCCCGCTGGGGCGGCCGCCGCAACCGTGGATCGAAGGGCTGACAGACCGGATGTTCCGCCGCACGTTCTGGTTCACCACCGGCGTCGCCGCCGGCGTATGGGCCACCACCAAGGTCAACCGCAAGCTCAACCAGCTCACCCCGGAGAGCCTGGCGGCGCAGGCCGCCGACCGGGCGGTGCTCGCGGGCCGGCGGATCAAGGTCTTCGCGCTCGACGTGCGGGAGGGCATGGCCGACCGCGAGGCGGCACTCAAGGATGCGCTCGGCCTGACCGCGGCACCCGCCGACGACATCCGGCAGCTGCCCGCCCAGCGCAGCCGCGCCCAGCTCACCCACCCCCACCACCACACACCCGCCGGAAATGAGGACCACTGATGGAGTCGGCTGAAATCCGCCGCCGCTGGCTGCGCTTCTTCGAAGAGCGCGGGCACACCGTCGTGCCGTCGGCGTCGCTCATCGCGGACGACCCGACGCTGCTCCTGGTTCCCGCGGGCATGGTCCCTTTCAAGCCGTACTTCCTCGGCGAGGTCAAGCCGCCCTTCGACCGGGCCGTCAGCGTGCAGAAGTGCGTCCGCACCCCGGACATCGAAGAGGTCGGCAAGACCACCCGGCACGGCACCTTCTTCCAGATGTGCGGCAACTTCTCCTTCGGCGACTACTTCAAAGAAGGTGCCATCCGCTACGCCTGGGAGCTGCTGACCGCCTCCGTCGAGGACGGCGGCTACGGTCTGGACCCCGAGCGGCTGTGGATCACCGTCTACGAGCAGGACGACGAGGCCGAGCGCATCTGGCGCGATGTCATCGGCATCCCCGCCGAGCGCATCCAGCGCCTGGGCATGGGCCCCAACTACTGGTCCATGGGCGTTCCCGGCCCCTGCGGCCCCTGCTCCGAGATCAACTACGACCGCGGTCCGGAGTTCGGCGAGGAGGGCGGCCCGGCCGTCAACGACGAGCGCTACGTGGAGATCTGGAACCTGGTCTTCATGCAGTACGAGCGTGGTCCGGGCGAGGGCAAGGAGAACTTCCCGATCCTCGGTGAGCTCCCCTCCAAGAACATCGACACCGGTCTCGGCCTCGAGCGGCTCGCCATGATCCTCCAGGGCGTGCACAACATGTACGAGACCGACACCCTGCGCGTGGTCATGGACAAGGCCACCGAGCTGACCGGAGTCGCCTACGGCGCCGCCCACGACAGCGATGTCTCGCTGCGCGTGGTCGCCGACCACATGCGCACCTCCGTCATGCTCATCGGCGACGGCGTCACCCCCGGTAACGAGGGTCGCGGCTATGTGCTGCGCCGCATCATGCGCCGCGCCATCCGCAATATGCGCATCCTCGGCGCCACCGGACCGGTCGTCGGCGAGCTGGTCGATGTTGTCCTGAAGACGATGGGCCAGCAGTACCCGGAGCTGCTCACCGACCGCAAGCGCATCGAGACCGTCGCCCTCGCCGAGGAGGCGGCCTTCCTCAAGACGCTGAAGGCCGGTACCAACATCCTGGACACCGCCGTCAGCGACACCAAGGCCGCCGGTGGCAGCGTCCTCCCCGGCGACAAGGCGTTCCTGCTCCACGACACCTGGGGCTTCCCGATCGACCTCACCCTCGAGATGGCCGCCGAACAGGGCCTGAGCGTGGATGAGGACGGTTTCCGCCGCCTGATGAAGGAGCAGCGGGAGCGCGCCAAGGCCGACGCCAAGGCCAAGAAGACCGGCCACGCCGATATGTCCGCCTACCGCGAGGTGGCCGACACCTCCGGTTCCACCGTCTTCACCGGCTACGGCGACACCGAGGGCGAGTCCACCGTCGTCGGACTGCTGGTCGACGGGGTGTCCTCGCCCGCCGCCTCCGAGGGCGACGAGGTCGAGGTCGTCCTGGACCGCACCCCCTTCTACGCCGAGGGCGGCGGCCAGCTCGCCGACATGGGCCGGATCAAGCTGGACTCCGGCGCCGTGGTCGAGGTGCGGGACGTCCAGCAGCCGGTGCCCGGTGTCAGCGTGCACAAGGGCGTCGTCCAGGTTGGTGAGGTGACGGTCGGCTCCGGCGCCTACGCCCAGATCGACGTCACCCGCCGGCGCGCCATCGCCCGCGCCCACAGCGCCACCCACCTCACCCACCAGGCGCTGCGCGACGCCCTCGGCCCGACCGCCGCCCAGGCCGGTTCGGAGAACTCGCCGGGCCGCTTCCGCTTCGACTTCGGCTCGCCGGCCGCCGTGCCCGGCACGGTGCTCACCGATGTCGAGCAGAAGATCAACGAGGTCCTCTCCCGCGAACTGGACGTCACCGCCGAGGTGATGAGCATGGACGAGGCCAAGAAGCAGGGCGCCATCGCCGAGTTCGGCGAGAAGTACGGCGACCGGGTGCGCGTGGTGACCATCGGAGACTTCTCCAAGGAGCTGTGCGGTGGCACGCATGTGCACAACACCGCCCAGCTGGGTCTGGTGAAGCTGCTCGGCGAGTCCTCCATCGGCTCCGGGGTGCGCCGGGTCGAGGCCCTGGTGGGCGTGGACGCCTACAACTTCCTCGCCCGTGAGCACACGGTCGTCTCCCGGCTGACCGAGCTGGTCAAGGGCCGCCCGGAGGAGCTCCCGGAGAAGATCTCCGGCATGCTCAGCAAGCTCAAGGAGGCCGAGAAGGAGATCGAGCGGTTCCGCGCCGAGAAGGTGCTCCAGGCCGCCGCCGGTCTCGCCGCGGGCGCCAAGGACGTCCGGGGCGTGGCCCTGGTCGCCGCCCAGGTGCCGGACGGCACCTCCGCCGACGATCTGCGCAAGCTGGTGCTGGACGTCCGTGGACGTATCCCAGGCGACCGCCCGGCCGTCACCGCCCTGTTCACGGTGGCGGGTGGCCGTCCGCTGACCGTCATCGCCACCAACGAGGCCGCCCGTGAGCGCGGTCTCAAGGCCGGTGACCTGGTCCGCGCCGCGGCCAAGACGCTCGGCGGCGGAGGCGGCGGCAAGCCGGACGTCGCCCAGGGCGGTGGCCAGAACCCGGACGCCGTCGCCGAGGCCATCGAGGCCGTCGAGCGGCTTGTCGCGGAAGCGGCCTGACCGCGGTGCGACGCGGCAGACGGATCGCCATCGACGTCGGGGACGCCCGGATCGGGGTCGCCTCGTGCGACCCCGACGGGATCCTCGCCACACCCGTGGAGACCGTGCCGGGGCGGGACATCCCGGCTGCCCACAAGCGGCTGGTGGCGATCGTCGAGGAGTACGAACCCATCGAGGTGGTGGTCGGCCTGCCGCGTTCGCTCAGCGGACGCGAGGGGCCGGCCGCGGCCAAGGTACGCACCTTCGCGCGGGAATTGGCACGGCGGGTGCAACCCGTTTCGGTGCGGCTGATCGACGAGCGTATGACCACGGTCACAGCGTCCCAGGGGCTGCGCGCGTCCGGTGTGACGGCCAAGAAGGGCCGTTCGGTGGTTGACCAGGCAGCGGCCGTGGTCATCCTGCAAAGCGCGCTGGAGGCGGAGCGTACCTCGGGACGGCCTCCGGGTGAGGTCGTCGAAGTGGTCATCTGATCGCGATACGGTAACGTTCCGCGCGACATGGCAGCCGCAAGCAGTGCCACGAGCACCCACCGTGGCCGCCACCACCGTCGCTAGGGGTTCGATGACTGAGTACGGCCGGGGATCCGGCTCCCAACCGTGGCATCCCGAGGACCCGCTCTACGGGGACCAGGGATGGGGACACCAGGCGGTTACGGGTCAGGATCCCCACTCCCAGGACCCTTACGCCCAGGATCCGTACGGCGGCTACGGTCACGACCCCTACGGCCACGACCCCTACGGGCAGGATCCTTACGGGCACCAGCACGATCCCCAGGGATACGCGCGGGACCCGCAGCAGTTCCAGCAGCAGCCGCAGTGGAACGGCCAGGGCAACGGCTATCCGCACACGCAGGGTCAGGGGCAGCCGTACCAGGGCGGCGGCTGGGACGGCGGCTACGGCGGCGGCCAGGACCCGCATGACCCGTACGCCCGGCCCGCCGATCCGTACGGCAGGGGCCAGGGCGCTCCGGCACCGGGCGACCACTACGCCCAGGACGGCTATCAGCAGCAGGTCCCGCAGGCAGCGCCGCAGACGCAGGCGATGCCGCGGATGCGGCAGCAGGCCCCGCAGACGCAGCAGATGCCGCGGGTGCCACAGGAGCCCGCCGCGGACGAGTTCGCCGCCGAAGAGCCCGCCGGGCGCGCGGATGACCACCCGTTCTTCCAGGACGGCAAGGGCAGCCGTGGCCGGATCCCCTCCGACGACGTGGAGGATGAGGAGACCGAGGGCGACGAGCGGCGCGGCAAGAAGGGCGGATCGGGCAAACCCGCCAAACGCCGCAGCGGTGTGGCCTGTCTGTTCGTCAGCGTCGCCCTGGTGGGTGTGGTCGGCGGAGGCGGCTACTTCGCCTACGACTACTGGCAGACCCGCTTCGGCCCGGCGCCGGACTACTCCGGCGCGGGCACCGGCTCGGTCACCGTCGAGATCCCCGAGGGCTCGGGCGGCGCCGCGATCGGCGACATCCTCACCACCAAGGGTGTGGTCAAGAGCAGCCGGGCCTTTGTGAAGGCGGTGGATGACAGTGGCAAGGTCATCCAGCCCGGTACGTACACCCTGCGCAAGGAGATGTCCGGCGCGTCCGTGGTCAAGATGATGACCGACGGGTCGGCCAGCAACGCGCTGATGGTCACCGAGGGCATGCGCAACGCCATGGTCTACGCGGCCATGGACAAGAAGATCGGCCTCAAGTCCGGTACCACCGCGCGTATCGCCAAGAAGGAAGCCAAGAACCTCGGCCTGCCCTCCTGGGCCAACGACAACGCCAAGATCAAGGATCCGCTGGAAGGATTCCTCTACCCGTCCCGCTACAGCGTGGGCAAGGGTGCCGAGCCTGAGGACGTCCTGCGCAAGATGGTCACCCTGGCCAGGCAGAACTACGCCAAGCAGGACCTGGAGGGCAAGGCGAAGGAGCTGGGTCTGAAGTCGCCGCTCCAACTGATCACCGTGGCCAGCCTGGTGCAGGCGGAGGGCATCACCCACAGCGACTTCCGCAAGATGTCCGAAGTGGTCTACAACCGGCTGAAACCAGGCAACACCGAGACCAACGGCAAGCTGGAGTTCGACTCCACGTACAACTACATCAAGAACCAGAGCAAGATCGACATCCCGATCAACGAGATCAAGAAGTACAACAACCCGTACAACACGTACTTCTACGCCGGTCTGACGCCCGGCCCGATCGGCAACCCGGGCGAGGACGCGCTCAAGGCGGCCATGAACCCGACCGACGACGGCTGGTACTACTTCATCTCGCTCGACGGCAAGACCAGCCAGTTCTCCAAGACCTACGCCGAACACCAGCGGTGGGTCGACAAGTTCAACAGGCAGCGCACGAACAACGGCTGAGGAAAGATGTCGGAAAACCGCAGAGCCGCGGTACTCGGTTCGCCCATCGCCCACTCCCTGTCACCGGTGCTGCATCGGGCCGCCTACCGCGAACTGGGCCTGGACGGCTGGGTCTACGACCGCTTCGAGGTGGACGAGGCCGCGCTGCCGGGCTTCTTCGCGCGGCTCGGCGCGGAGGAGGGGCCCGCGTGGGCCGGGCTCTCCCTGACCATGCCGCTCAAGCGTGCCGTCATTCCGCTGCTGGACCGGATCAGCGACACCGCGGCGTCGGTGGAGGCCGTCAACACGGTGGTCTTCACCGCCGACGGCGAACGGGTCGGGGACAACACAGACATCCCGGGCATGCTGGCCGCCCTGCGTGAACGCGGTGTGGAGCGAGTGGAGCGCGCCGCGGTGCTGGGCGCCGGAGCCACCGCCTCCTCGGCGCTGGCCGCGCTCGCCCGGATCTGCGACGGCGAGGTCACCGCGTACGTCCGCAGCGAGGCCCGTGCGGCCGAGATGCGGCAGTGGGGCGAGCGGCTCGGGGTGGCGGTGCGTACGGCGGACTGGGCCGACGCGGCCACGGCCTTCGACGCACCCCTGGTGATCGCCACCACCCCGGCGGGCACCACCGACGCGCTCGCCGGGTCCGTCCCGGACCGCCCCGGCGCGCTCTTCGACGTGCTCTACGACCCCTGGCCGACCCCGCTCGCCGCCGCCTGGTCGGCGCGCGGCGGCGCGGTCGTCGGGGGTCTCGACCTGCTGGTGCACCAAGCGGTTCTCCAGGTCGAGCAGATGACCCGACGGACCCCGGCGCCGCTGGCCGCGATGCGCGCGGCGGGCGAGGCCGCGCTGGCGGCGCGCTCCCGCTGACCCGCTGCCATCCGACGCTACGGTCCGCCAGCTGGACCGGAGCCCCGGGCGCCCCCGTAGACGTGGGAGGATCGGAGGTGGCGGGCCGGGGCCGCGTACCCCCAGCCACCGCTGGGAGGTGTCCCCAGGCCGCGCCGCACGACGTCGAGGCGCGAAGCATGAGGGAGCACCGTTGAGCAGGTTGCGTTGGCTGACCGCGGGGGAGTCGCACGGCCCCGCACTCGTGGCGACGCTGGAGGGGCTGCCCGCCGGTGTGCCGATCACCACCGACATGGTGGCGGACGCCCTGGCGCGGCGGCGGCTCGGCTATGGCCGCGGTGCCCGGATGAAGTTCGAGCGTGACGAGGTCACCTTCCTCGGCGGTGTACGCCACGGTCTGACCATCGGCTCCCCGGTCGCCATCATGGTCGGCAACACGGAATGGCCGAAGTGGGAGCAGGTCATGGCGGCCGACCCGGTGGACGAGGAGATCCTGGCGGGGCTGGCCCGTAACGCGCCGCTCACCCGCCCCCGCCCCGGTCACGCCGACCTGGCCGGGATGCAGAAGTACGGCTTCGACGAGGCCCGGCCGATCCTGGAGCGCGCCAGCGCCCGGGAGACCGCTGCCCGGGTCGCGCTCGGCACCGTCGCCCGCTCCTACCTGAAGGAGACCGCCGGGATCGAGATCGTCTCCCATGTGGTGGAGCTTGCCGCCGCCAAGGCCCCCTACGGCGTCTACCCCAAGCCCTCCGACGTCGAGAAGCTGGACGCCGACCCGGTGCGCTGCCTGGACGCCGACGCGAGCAAGGCGATGGTGGCCGAGATCGACCAGGCCCACAAGGACGGCGACACCCTCGGCGGCGTGGTCGAGGTGCTGGCCTACGGCGTGCCGGTGGGCCTCGGCTCGCATGTGCACTGGGACCGGCGGCTCGACGCCCGGCTGGCGGCCGCGCTCATGGGCATCCAGGCCATCAAGGGCGTCGAGGTCGGCGACGGCTTCGACCTCGCCCGGGTGCCCGGCTCCAAGGCGCATGACGAGATCCTGCCGACCGACGACGGCCTCAAGCGCGCCTCCGGCCGCTCCGGCGGCACAGAGGGCGGGCTGACCACCGGCGAGCTGCTGCGCGTCCGGGCCGCGATGAAGCCGATCGCGACCGTGCCGCGCGCCCTGGCCACGGTCGATGTCACCACCGGCGAGCCGACCAAGGCCCACCACCAGCGCTCCGATGTCTGCGCGGTCCCGGCGGCCGGGATCGTCGCCGAGGCGATGGTCGCGCTGGTGCTGGCGGACGCGGTCGCGGAGAAGTTCGGCGGTGACTCGATCACCGAGACCCGCCGCAATGTGCGGAGCTTCCTCGAGAACCTGGCCATCCGGTGAGCGCCGTGAGCGGGCCGGACGGGCCCGCGGTGGTCCTGGTCGGGCCCATGGGCGTAGGCAAGTCGACCGTCGGGCGGGTGCTCGCGGACCGGCTGGGCACCACCTTCCGCGACACCGACACCGATATCGTCGCCACCTCGGGCAAGGAGATCTCGGAGATCTTCATCGACCTGGGCGAGCCGCACTTCCGTGAGCTGGAGCGGCAGGCGGTGCGGACCGCGGTCGCCGAGCACACCGGCGTGCTCGCCCTGGGCGGCGGCGCGGTCATGGACGAGGGCACCCGCGCCCTGCTGGCCGGGCGGCCGGTCGTCTTCCTCGAGATGGGCGTCGCCGAGGCCGTCCGGCGCACCGGTCTGGACGCCCCGCGTCCGCTGCTCGCCGTCAATCCGCGGCAGCGCTGGCGTGAGCTGATGGAACAGCGCCGCCCCCTGTACACCGAGGTCGCCCGTGCCGTGGTGGCGACCGAGGGCCGTACCCCCGAAGATGTCGCCGACGCCGTCCTGGACGCACTGGAGCTGAAGAAGGCATGACCACCGATACCCCCACGCGCATCCAGATCGCCGGTACGGCCGGGACCGCGCCGTACGAGGTCCTGGTCGGGCGGCAGCTGCTCGGCGAGCTGCCCGGGCTGATCGGGGCGGCGGCCCAGCGCGTGGCTGTGCTGCACCCGGAGGCGCTGGCCGAGACCGGTGAAGCCATCCGCCAGGATCTCGCCGACCAGGGCTACGAGGCCATCGCCATCCAGCTGCCGAACGCGGAGGAGGCCAAGACCGCCGAGGTCGCCGCGTACTGCTGGAAGGCGCTCGGCCAGACCGGCTTCACCCGCACCGATGTGATCGTCGGCGTCGGCGGCGGCGCCACCACCGATATCGCGGGCTTCGTGGCCGCCACCTGGCTGCGCGGAGTGCGCTGGATCGCCGTGCCGACCACCGTGCTGGGCATGGTGGACGCGGCGGTCGGCGGCAAGACCGGGATCAACACGGCCGAGGGCAAGAACCTCGTCGGCGCCTTCCACCCGCCGGCCGGGGTGCTGTGCGACTTGGCCGCGCTGGACTCGCTGCCGGTCAACGACTACGTCAGCGGGCTGGCCGAGATCATCAAGGCGGGCTTCATCGCCGACCCGGAGATCCTGGAGCTCATCGAGCGGGATCCGGCCGCGGCCCGCACCCCCACGGGTCCGCACACCGCCGAGCTGATCGAGCGCTCGATCAGGGTCAAGGCCGAGGTCGTCTCCAGCGACCTCAAGGAGTCCGGTCTGCGCGAGATCCTCAACTACGGGCACACCCTCGCGCACGCCATCGAGAAGAACGAGCGCTACAACTGGCGGCACGGCGCCGCGGTGTCCGTCGGCATGGTCTTCGCGGCCGAACTCGGCCGTCTCGCGGGCCGTTTGGACGACGCCACCGCCGACCGGCACCGCACCGTACTGGAGGCCGTGGGCCTGCCGCTGACCTACCGCGGCGACCAGTGGCCCCGGCTGCTGGAGACCATGAAGGTCGACAAGAAGTCCCGCGGTGACCTGCTGCGCTTCATCGTCCTCGACGGTCTTGCCAAGCCGTCGGTCCTGGAGGGGCCGGACCCGGCCGTGCTGCTCGCGGCGTATGGCGAGATCTCGGCCTGAGCGAGGCCGTTGTCCGGTGCGGACCACCGGCCTTATGGCCGGATTCCGTCACAACTCCGTCATCGCCGCCGGAGCCCGCGGTACCGCCGCGGGCTCCGGCAAAACCGCTCCGGGAGCTCGCAGCCGCCGCCGTCCGGCGAGGAATTGCCTGGCTGACGCGGTGTACCGGGCACGCAACAGGTTTGTCTGCCGTTCACACAGCGGACGTTCGGGCAGGTACCGTTCGGTACGAGCGGCCTCACCGCCGCCTCGCTATGCGACAGTTGCCGTAACTTGCCTGTACGAGACGGAGTGCCACCGGATGCAGCACGCAGTGGGAGCTCCGCTGCCACCGCCCCATGGGCCGGGGCAGGGGCCCGGGCCGCAGGGCGCAGGCTGGGCCCAAGGCGCAAGCCACCACCCGGGCCCTCACCCGAACCCTCCCGTTCCGCCCGTGCCCCCGGCGCCCGCCCATCCGGTCCCGCCTCCGCATCAGGCCCCGCCTCCGCACGTGCCTCCGCCCGTACCCCAGGCATCGGTTCCCTCCGTGGCGCCGCCGCCCGCCGAGACGGTGGGTGTCACCGGCCATGTCCAGCTGCCGCCCGGCGGCCCGGTGCCGCTGCCGCACCCCTCGCCGGACCAGGCGGTGCCCGACGCCTCGCAGACCGCGGTGGCGGTGCTGCTGATCGGCCCGGCGGGGGCGGGCAAGACCACGGTCGCCCGCCACTGGGCCGACCGCCGGCGGGTGCCCACCGCCCACATCAGCCTGGACGACGTCCGCGAATGGGTCAGATCCGGATTCGCCAACCCCCAGTCGGGGTGGAACGAGAACTCCGAGGCGCAGTACCGGCTGGCCCGCCGCACCTGCGGCTTCGCCGCCCGTAACTTCCTGGCCAACGGCATTTCCTGCATCCTTGACGACGCGGTCTTCCCGGACCGCCCGGTGGTCGGGCTCGGCGGCTGGAAGCGCCATGTCGGCCCCGGGCTGCTGCCCGTGGTGGTGCTGCCCGGTCTGGAGATCGTGCTGGAGCGGAACGCGGAGCGCAGCGGCAACCGCCGCCTCAGCGATGAGGAAGTGGCCCGTATCCACGGCCGGATGGCCGGGTGGTACGGCTCCGGGCTGCCGATCATCGACAACTCCACGCAGGATGTGGAGACCACCGCGCGGATGCTGGACGAGGTCGTCGCCCGCTCCATCGCGAGCCCGCCCACCTGGTAGCCCAGGGCCCGTCGCACGGACCCGCCCATACGGACCCGCTCGACCGGCCGCCGGGCGTGACCCTGCGTACGCTCGGGGTCATGTCCGAGGTGTACGCCGTTCGCCGTGCCCGCCTGCGCGACCAGTGCGCCACGGCCGGGAACGGCGCCGCGCTGGTCTCCCGGCCGGCCAATGTGCGCTATCTGTGCGGTGTCGCGCCGCCCGGCGCCGTACTGCTCCTCGGTCCGGCACAGGATGTGCTGGTGGCGTCCGAGACTCCGACGGCACCGAGCTGGGGGGTGGGGTCCCCGTCGCACCCCGAGGATCTGCGGCTGCTGATGCTGCCCGGCCCCGACGGCGATCCGGCCGTGGCCGCCGCCGATCTGGCCGCGGCCGACGGCGCCGAGTCACTGGCGGTCGAGGAGCACGATCTGACCGTCGCCCGGCACCGGGCGCTCGGCTGTGCCGCTCCCAAGCTGCTGCTGGCCGACCTCGGCCGGGCGGTGGAACAGCTGCGGCTGATCAAGGACGACGAGGAGATCTCCCGATTGCGGATCGCCGGGGAGCTGGCCGATCAGGCCCTCGGTGAGCTGCTGGAATCGATCCTGGTGGGCCGGACCGAACGCCATCTGGCGCTGGAGCTGGAGCGCCGGCTGGTGGATCACGGCGCGGACGGACCGGCCTTCCCCACCGTGGTGGCCGCCGGGCCGAACGCCGGACGGGCCGGGCATCTGCCCACCGACCGCCGGGTCGAGGAGGGGGATTTCCTCACCATCTGCCTGGGCGCGGAGTACCGCGGCTACCGCTGCCAGGTGGGACGGACGTTTGTCATCGGCCCCTCGCCCGCGGACTGGCAGGTCGAGCTGTACGACCTGGTCTTCGCCGCTCAGCGGGCCGGTCGGGAGGCCCTGGTGCCCGGAACCGGGTACCGGGACGTGGACCGGGTGACCCGTCAGGTGCTGGACGCGGCGGGCTACGGAGACGGGCTGGAACCCCGTACCGGACACGGTGTGGGCCTGGAAATCGACGAGGACCCTCGGCTCGCACCGTCGGCCATGGGTAAACTGGACGCTTGTGTGCCGGTCACCGTCGAGCCGGGGGTCCACCTCCCGGGCCGGGGCGGTGTCCGGATCGACGACACGCTCGTCGTCCGCCCCGAGGCGGACGGCGGACCCGAGCTACTCACCATCACGACCAAAGAGCTGCTCGCGCTCTAGCTTCGGCTTCGGCTGACAAACGGCGCGCCGCATCTTTCTGGTCTCCATCAGCTGCCAGTCCAGGAGATCCCGCAACCGTGGCATCCACGAACGACCTCAAGAACGGCATGGTGCTCAAGCTCGAAGGCGGCCAGCTCTGGTCCGTCGTCGAGTTCCAGCACGTCAAGCCCGGCAAGGGCCCTGCTTTCGTGCGCACCAAGCTCAAGAACGTGCTGTCCGGCAAGGTGGTCGACAAGACCTTCAATGCCGGCGTGAAGGTCGAGACGGCCAATGTCGACAAGCGCGGCATGCAGTTCTCGTACAAGGACGGCGAGAGCTTTGTGTTCATGGACATGGACACGTTCGACCAGATCTACATCACCCCCGAGGTCGTCGGCGACAACGCCCGCTACCTCCTCGAGGGATTCGAGGCGGTCGTCGCGATGTACGAGGGCAACCCGCTCTACGTCGAGCTGCCCGCGGCCGTCGAGCTCGTGATCGAGTACACCGAGCCGGGCGTCCAGGGTGACCGCTCCACCGGTGGCACCAAGCCGGCCAAGCTGGAGACCGGCTATGAGATCGGTGTGCCGCTCTTCATCACCACCGGTGAAAAGATCAAGGTTGACACCCGTTCCGGTGAGTACCTCGGTCGGGTGAACAACTAACCGTGGCTGCCCGCAACAAGGCCCGCAAGCGTGCCTTTCAGATTCTCTTCGAGGCCGATCAGCGTGGCAGCTCCGTGCAGACCGTCCTCGCGGACTGGATACGGCACGCCCGGACCGACGACCGGCAGCCTCCGGTCAGCGAGTACACGATGCAGCTGGTCGAGGGGTACGCGCAGCACACCGCCCGGATCGACGAGCTGATCGCCACCTATGCGGTGGGCTGGACGCTGGACCGGATGCCGGTCGTCGACCGGAACATCCTGCGGCTCGGCGCGTACGAGCTGGTGTGGGAGGACGCGACCCCGGACGCGGTGGTGATCGACGAGGCGGTGCAGCTCGCCAAGGAGTTCTCCACCGATGACTCGCCGGCCTTTGTCAACGGCCTGCTGGGCCGCTTCAAGGAGCTGAAGCCGAGTCTGCGCCGGGATCTCGAGCATCCGGCGTGATGCGCTGCGGCTGAGGCCGGACCTCATACGGAAACCGCCGGGGGCGGTGGAGGACCTCACTGGGGTCTCCACCGCCCCCGGCGGCACGTTTCTGCTGGTTGAGGACAGAAAGACGACCGAAGGCGTCCGAAAGCGTCTGAGGCGGCTCAGGCCGCTCAGACGTCCTCGTGCTGGACGGCGCGACGGGCGTCGGCGCCCAGCACACCCCAGCTGATCAGCTGCTCGGTCAGCACGGAGGGCGACTGGTCGTAGATAACGGCGAGGGTGCGCAGATCGTCCTGGCGGATCGAGAGCACCTTGCCGTTGTAGTCACCACGCTGGCTCTGGATCGTTGCGGCATACCGCTGGAGCGGGCCCGCCTTCTCGACCGGCACATGGGCCAGCCGCTCCAGGTCCAGTACCAGCTTCGGCGGCGGCTCGGCGGCGCCGGCCGGGCTTGTGCCCGGAAGCAGCTCCTGCACCGGGACGCCGTAGAAGTCGGCCAGCTCGGCGAGACGCTGCACGGTCACGGCGCGGTCGCCGCGCTCGTACGATCCCACCACGACGGCCTTCCAACGGCCCTGCGACTTCTCCTCGACACCGTGGAGGGAGAGGCCCTGCTGGGTGCGGATGGCGCGGAGCTTGGCCCCGAGCTGTTTGGCGTATTCGCTGGACATAAAGCTCCCCGGACGAAGACTGGTAACTCACTGTGAGGTTACGCAGCGTAATCTCGGTTCGTCAAGCCGAATGGGGCGGAGGGGCTCCCGCCAGGGGTGTTGGCGGACGGCCCGCACGCCCCTGCTACTGTGAATGGCGCAATTCCGACGTCCTTTAAGGTCCGTCCAGTGAGGCGGAGAAGGAGGTCCGTTTCGTATGGACGCACACACCTCGAACGCCGCGCGCTCGGTGCTGGAAGCACCCGATATCGCGCGCGTCCTCACCCGCATCGCCCACGAGATCGTCGAGCGCGCCAAGGGCGCCGACGACGTGGTGCTGCTCGGTATCCCCACCCGCGGTGTCCATCTCGCCCGGCGGCTGGCCGCCCGGCTGGAGGAGATCACCGACCGGGCGCCCGGTGAGGTCCCCGTCGGCTCGCTCGACATCACCATGTACCGCGACGACCTGCGGCTGCGCCCGGCCCGCGCGCTCGCCCGCACCGAGATTCCCGGCGACGGCATCGACGGCCGCCTGGTGGTCCTGGTCGACGATGTGCTCTTCTCGGGCCGCACCATCCGCGCCGCGCTCGACGCCCTGGGTGACATCGGGCGCCCCCGCGCGGTCCAGCTGGCGGTCCTCGTCGACCGCGGCCACCGGGAACTGCCGATCCGCGCCGACTACGTCGGCAAGAACCTCCCGACGTCGCTGCGGGAGACGGTCAAGGTCCAGCTCACCGAGGAGGACGGCCGCGACAGCGTCCTCCTCGGCCTGCGCGAGACCACCCCCGCGGACGGGCAGTAGCGCCTGCCCGACGGCACGGCACCCGGCGATCCCGGGGACCGGCCGCCGGACGCCCCGGTGCCGCCCTGCCGCCACCGGGCCGCGCCTGCCCGCCCGTACGCCCGCACACCTCCTTCACCCACGGAGCATCCGGATGAAGCGCCACCTCATCTCGGCCGCCGACCTCTCGCGCGATGACGCCGTCCTGATCCTCGACACCGCCGAGGAGCTGGCCCGGCTCGCCGACCGGCCGATCAAGAAGCTGCCGACCCTGCGCGGCCGTACCGTCGTCAACCTCTTCTTCGAGGACTCCACCCGCACCCGCATCTCCTTCGAGGCGGCCGCCAAGCGGCTGTCCGCCGACGTCATCAACTTCTCCGCCAAGGGCTCCTCGGTCTCCAAGGGCGAGTCCCTGAAGGACACCGCGCTCACCCTGGAGGCGATGGGCGCCGACGCGGTGGTCATCCGCCACCACGCCTCCGGCGCCCCGCACCGGCTCGCCACCTCCGGCTGGATCGGCGGCTCCGTCGTCAACGCCGGTGACGGCACCCATGAGCACCCCACCCAGGCGCTGCTCGACGCCTTCACCATGCGCCGCCATCTGACCTCCGGCACCGGCCAGGACCTCAGCGGCCGCCGGATCACCATCGTCGGCGACATCCTGCACAGCCGGGTGGCCCGCTCCAACGTCCATCTGCTGTCCACTCTGGGCGCCGAGGTCACCCTGGTCGCCCCGCCGACCCTGGTGCCCTTCGGCGTCGAGAGCTGGCCCTGCGAGGTCGCCTACGACCTGGACGCGGTGGTGGGCAAGTCCGACGCCGTGATGATGCTGCGCGTCCAGCGCGAGCGGATGAACGCCGCCTTCTTCCCCACCGAGCGTGAGTACGCGCGCCGCTACGGCCTGGACGGCGACCGGATGGCCCGGATGCCCGAGCACGCCATCGTCATGCACCCCGGCCCGATGAACCGCGGGATGGAGATCACCGCCGAGGTCGCCGACTCCGACCGCTGCACCGCCGTGGAGCAGGTCACCAACGGCGTCTCCATCCGCATGGCCGTCCTGTATCTGCTGCTCGGCGGGAACGAGTCCGCCGTCGCCGCCGCCCGCACCGAGGAGAGCAAGTAACCATGAGCGACACGAACACGACGCTGCTGCGCGGCGCGAAGGTGCTCGGCGGCGAGCCGCAGGACGTGCTGATCGAGGGCGAGCGCATCGTCGCCGTCGGCACCGGCCTGGACGCCCCTGTCGGCGCCACCGTGATCGAGGCCGCCGGACAGATCCTGCTGCCCGGCCTGGTCGATCTGCACACCCATCTGCGCGAGCCCGGCCGCGAGGACTCCGAGACCGTCCTCACCGGCACCAAGGCCGCCGCCGTCGGCGGGTTCACCGCCGTCCACGCCATGGCCAACACCTTCCCGGTCGCCGACACCGCGGGCGTCGTCGAGCAGGTCTGGCGGCTCGGCAAGGAGTCCGGCTACTGCGACGTCCAGCCCGTGGGCGCCGTCACCGTCGGCCTGGAGGGCAAGAAGCTCGCCGAACTGGGCGCGATGCACGACTCCGCCGCCGGGGTGCGCGTCTTCTCCGACGACGGCAAGTGCGTCGACGACGCCGTGATCATGCGCCGCGCCCTGGAGTATGTGAAGGCGTTCGACGGTGTGATCGCCCAGCACGCCCAGGAGCCCCGGCTCACCGAGGGCGCCCAGATGAACGAGGGCATCGTCTCCGCCGAGCTCGGCCTCGGCGGCTGGCCCGCCGTCGCCGAGGAGTCGATCATCGCCCGCGATGTGCTGCTCGCCGCGCACGTCGGCTCCCGGGTGCACATCTGCCATCTGTCCACCGCGGGCTCGGTCGAGATCGTCCGCTGGGCCAAGTCCAAGGGCTGGCACGTCACCGCCGAGGTCACCCCGCACCACCTGCTCCTCACCGACGAGCTCGTCCGGTCCTACAACCCCGTCTACAAGGTGAACCCGCCGCTGCGCACCGAGGCCGACGTCATGGCGCTGCGCGAGGCGCTGGCCGACGGCACCATCGACTGCGTCGCCACCGACCACGCCCCGCATCCGCACGAGGACAAGGACTGCGAGTGGGGCGCGGCGGCCATGGGCATGGTGGGCCTGGAGACCGCGCTGTCGGTGGTCCAGCACACGATGGTGGACACCGGGCTGCTGGACTGGGCGGGCGTCGCCGACCGGATGTCCCACCGCCCCTCGGTGATCGGCCGCCTCACCGGCCAGGGCCGTCCCATCGCCGCCGGGGAGCCCGCCAACCTCACCCTGCTCGACTCCGCTTACCGTGGTGTGGTGAACCCCGCGGGCTTCGCCTCCCGCAGCCGCAACACCCCCTACGAGGGCCGCGAACTGCCGGGCCGCGTGACGCACACCTTCCTGCGGGGCCGGGCGACGGTCATGGACGGGAAGCTGGCGTGACACCTCTGAGCAATCCGGCGGCGGGCCTCGCGGTCCTGGCCGCCGACCAGAAGTCGCAGGACGTGACGGACTGGGCCGCGCGGATCGGCTGGGTCGTCGGACTGCTGCTGGTCATCGGGCTCGTCTACTGGCTGATGCGCGAGGGCTGGAAGTGGCGCGGCACCCTCCAGGGCGATCTGCCCGAGCTGCCCCAGGCCCCCGCCGAGCCCGGCGAGCCCATTTTGACGATGACCGGCCGCTACCACGGCTCCACCACCGCGGGGCAGTGGCTCGACCGGATCGTGGCCCGTGGCCTCGGCACCCGCAGCCGCGTCGAACTGACCCTCACCGACGAGGGCGTGAACGTCGTACGGCCCGGGGCCCAGGACTTCTTCATCCCTGCGGACAGCGTGCGCGGCGCCCGGCTCGACAAGGGCATCGCGGGCAAGGTCCTCGCCGAGGGCGGGCTGCTGATCATCACCTGGCGGCTCGGCGACCGGGAGATCGACTCCGGTTTCCGCTCCGACCACGCCGCCGAACACGCGGCCTGGGTCGACGCCCTGGCCGTCAAGAACACCGAGCACAACCAGGAAGGCGCACGATGACGACCTCCACCCGGGGGGCCAAGACCCCCGCCGTACTCGTCCTGGAGGACGGCCGCACCTTCCGTGGCCGTGCCTACGGGGCCGTGGGGGAGACCTTCGGCGAGGCGGTGTTCTCCACCGGGATGACCGGCTACCAGGAGACCCTGACCGACCCGTCCTACCACCGCCAGGTCGTCGTCATGACCGCCCCGCACATCGGGAACACCGGCGTCAACGACGAGGACCCCGAGTCGAAGCGCATCTGGGTCTCCGGCTATGTGGTGCGCGACCCCGCCCGTACGCCCTCCAACTGGCGCTCCCGCCGTTCCCTCGACGAGGAGCTGACCGCCCAGGGTGTCGTCGGCATCAGCGGTATCGACACCCGCGCCCTCACCCGCCATCTGCGCGAGCGCGGCGCCATGCGGGTGGGCATCTTCTCCGGCGAGGCGATCGCCGACGAGGCCGCGCTGCTGGCCAAGGTGCAGGCCGCCCCGCAGATGAAGGGCGCGGACCTCAGCGGCGAGGTCGCCACCGACGAGACCTATGTCGTCCCGGCGATCGGCACCAAGCGGTTCACCGTGGCCGCGATCGACCTCGGCATCAAGGGCATGACCCCGCACCGGATGGCCGAGCGCGGTATCGAGGTGCACGTGCTGCCCGCCACCGCCACCCTGGAGGACATCTACGCCGTCGGTCCGGACGGGGTGTTCTTCTCCAACGGACCGGGCGACCCGGCCACCGCCGACCACCCGGTCTCCCTGATGCGCGGAGTGCTGGAGCGCTCCACCCCGCTGTTCGGCATCTGCTTCGGCAACCAGATCCTCGGCCGGGCCCTGGGCTTCGGCACCTACAAGCTGAAGTACGGTCACCGCGGGATCAACCAGCCGGTGCAGGACCGTTCCACCGGCAAGGTCGAGGTCACCGCGCACAACCACGGCTTCGCCGTCGACGCCCCGCTCGACGCGCCCTCCGACACCCCCTACGGGCGGGCCGAGGTCTCCCATGTCTGCCTGAACGACAACGTGGTCGAGGGGCTGCGGCTCCTCGACCGCCCCGCCTTCAGCGTCCAGTACCACCCCGAAGCCGCCGCAGGTCCGCACGACGCCGCGTACCTGTTCGACCGCTTCGTCACCCTGATGGAGGGCCAGCGTGCCTAAGCGCACCGACATCCAGTCCGTTCTGGTCATCGGCTCCGGCCCGATCGTCATCGGCCAGGCCGCCGAGTTCGACTACTCCGGCACCCAGGCGTGCCGTGTCCTCAAGGCCGAGGGGCTGCGGGTCATCCTGGTCAACTCCAACCCGGCCACGATCATGACCGACCCGGAGATCGCCGACGCCACCTACGTCGAGCCGATCACCCCCGAGTTCGTCGAGAAGATCATCGCCAAGGAGCGCCCCGACGCGCTGCTGCCCACCCTGGGCGGGCAGACCGCCCTCAACACGGCGATCTCCCTGCATGAGGCGGGCACCCTCGTCGAGTACGGCGTCGAGCTGATCGGCGCCAATGTCGAGGCCATCCACAAGGGTGAGGACCGCGACCGGTTCAAGGAGGTCGTCGAGGCGGTCAACACCAAGATCGGCCACGGTGAGTCCGCCCGTTCGGTCATCTGCCACTCCATGGACGACGTCCTCGCCGGTGTCGAGGAGCTCGGCGGCTACCCGGTCGTCGTCCGCCCCTCCTTCACCATGGGCGGCGCCGGTTCCGGCTTCGCCCACGACGAGGACGAGCTGCGCCGGATCGCGGGCCAGGGCCTGACCCTCTCGCCGACCACCGAGGTGCTCCTGGAGGAGTCCATCCTCGGCTGGAAGGAGTACGAGCTGGAGCTGATGCGCGACAAGCACGACAACGTCGTGGTCGTCTGCTCCATCGAGAACTTCGACCCCATGGGCGTGCACACCGGTGACTCCATCACCGTCGCCCCGGCGATGACGCTCACCGACCGCGAGTACCAGATCCTGCGCGATATCGGCATCGCCGTGATCCGCGAGGTCGGGGTGGACACCGGCGGCTGCAACATCCAGTTCGCGGTCAACCCCGAGGACGGCCGGGTCATCGTCATCGAGATGAACCCGCGCGTCTCCCGCTCCTCGGCGCTGGCCTCCAAGGCGACCGGCTTCCCGATCGCCAAGATCGCCGCCCGGCTGGCCGTGGGCTACACCCTCGACGAGATCCCCAACGACATCACCGAGCAGACCCCGGCGTCCTTCGAGCCCACGCTCGACTACGTCGTGGTCAAGGTGCCGCGGTTCGCCTTCGAGAAGTTCCCGGCCGCCGACGCCCGGCTGACCACCACCATGAAGTCGGTCGGCGAGGCCATGGCCATCGGCCGCAACTTCACCGAGGCGCTCCAGAAGGCGCTGCGCTCGCTGGAGAAGAAGGGCAGCCAGTTCGACTTCGCCGGTGAGCCCGGCAACAAGGCCGAGCTCCTCCAGCGGGCCGTGATCCCCACCGACGGCCGGATCAACACCGTCATGGAGGCCATCCGCGCCGGGGCCACCCCGCAGGAGGTCTTCGACGCCACGAAGATCGACCCGTGGTTCGTGGACCAGCTGTTCCTGATCAAGGAGATCGCGGACGAGCTGGCCGCCGCCGACAAGCTGGGCCCGGAGCTGCTCACCGAGGCCAAGCGGCACGGCTTCTCCGACGCCCAGATCGCCGGGATCCGCTCGCTGCGCGAGGACGTGGTGCGTGAGGTGCGGCACGCCCTCGGCGTCCGGCCCGTCTACAAGACGGTCGACACCTGCGCCGCCGAATTCGCCGCGAGGACCCCGTACTTCTACTCCTCCTACGACGAGGAGTCCGAGGTCGCCCCGCGCGAGACCCCCGCGGTGATCATCCTCGGCTCGGGCCCCAACCGCATCGGCCAGGGCATCGAGTTCGACTACTCCTGCGTCCACGCCTCCTTCGCGCTGCACGACGCGGGCTACGAGACCGTCATGGTCAACTGCAACCCGGAGACCGTCTCCACCGACTACGACACCTCCGACCGGCTCTACTTCGAGCCGCTCACCCTGGAGGACGTGCTGGAGATCGTCCACGCCGAACAGCAGGCGGGCCCGGTCGCCGGAGTGATCGTCCAACTCGGCGGCCAGACCCCGCTGGGCCTGGCCCAGGCGCTCAAGGACAACGGTGTGCCGATCGTCGGCACCTCGCCCGAGGCGATCAACCTCGCCGAGGAGCGCGGCGCCTTCGGCCGAGTGCTCACCGAGGCCGGGCTGCCCGCGCCCAAGTACGGCACCGCCTTCTCCTTCGAGCAGGCCAAGGGCATCGCCGCCGAGATCGGTTACCCGGTCATGGTCCGCCCGTCCTATGTGCTGGGCGGCCGTGGCATGGAGATCGTCTACGACGAGCCCTCGCTCGCCGCGTACCTGGAGCGGCACGCGGGTCTGATCTCCGAGCACCCGGTGCTCATCGACCGCTTCCTCGACGACGCCATAGAGATCGACGTGGACGCGCTCTACGACGGCCACGAGCTCTACCTCGGCGGCGTCATGGAGCACATCGAGGAGGCCGGTATCCACTCCGGCGACTCGGCGTGCGCCCTGCCCCCGATCACCCTCGGCGGCTTCGACATCAAGCGGCTGCGGGCCTCCACCGAGGCCATCGCGCGCGGCGTCGGGGTGCGCGGCCTGATCAACATCCAGTTCGCGATGGCCGGGGACATTCTGTACGTATTGGAGGCGAACCCCCGCGCCTCCCGTACGGTGCCCTTCACCTCCAAGGCCACCGCGGTACCGCTGGCCAAGGCCGCCGCCCGGATCTCGCTGGGCGCGACCATCGCCGAACTGCGCGCCGAGGGGCTGCTCCCGGCGGCCGGTGACGGCGGCACCCTGCCCATGGACGCGCCGATCTCCGTCAAGGAGGCCGTGATGCCGTGGAGCCGGTTCCGCGACTCCTCCGGGCGCGGTGTGGACACCATTCTCGGCCCGGAGATGCGCTCCACCGGCGAGGTCATGGGCATCGACTCGGTCTTCGGCTCGGCGTACGCCAAGTCGCAGGCCGGGGCGTACGGCGCGCTGCCGACCAAGGGGCGCGCGTTCGTCTCGGTGGCCAACCGCGACAAGCGCTCGATGATCTTCCCGGCCCGTGAACTGGTCGGCCTCGGCTTCGAGCTCATGGCCACCTCGGGCACCGCGGAGGTCCTCAAGCGCAACGGCATCAACGCCACCGTGGTGCGCAAGCAGAGCGAGGGCGAGGGCCCGGACGGCGAGAAGACCATCGTCCAGCTGATCCACGACGGCCAGGTCGACCTGATCGTCAACACCCCGTACGGCACCGGCGGCCGCCTCGACGGCTACGACATCCGTACGGCCGCCGTCGCCCGTGGCGTCCCCTGCCTGACCACGGTCCAGGCGCTGGCCGCCGCCGTACAGGGCATCGAGGCGCTGGGCCGGGGCACGGTCGGCGTCCGGTCGCTCCAGGAACACGCGGAACATCTGACCGCCGCCCGCGAGGACTGAGGCGAGGGAGGGGGACACCGGCCGGTGTCCCCCTCTTCATGATCCCCCCGCCGTTCCCCCTCCCAGAAAGAGACCATGTACCAGCTCCTGTTCCGTCTGGTCTTCCGGCGCATGGACCCGGAGAAGGCCCACCACCTGGCCTTCGGCTGGATCCGGCTCGCCGCCCGCATCCCCGTCCTGCGTACCGTCGCCGCCGCCGTCCTCGCCCCCCGCCACAAGGGCTTGCGCACCGAGGCGCTGGGGCTGCGGATGCACGGCCCGTTCGGGCTCGCCGCCGGGTTCGACAAGAACGCCGCCGCCATCGACGGCATGGCCATGCTCGGCTTCGACCACGTCGAGATCGGCACCGTCACCGCCCAGCCGCAGCCCGGCAACCCCAAGCAGCGGCTCTTCCGGCTGATCGCCGACCGCGCCCTGATCAACCGCATGGGCTTCAACAACGACGGCTCGGCCGCGGTCGCCGCCCGGCTGGCCGGCCGCCGCGCCGTCTTCCGTACGACGGTGGGCGTCAACATCGGCAAGACCAAGGTCGTCCCGGAGGCGGAAGCCGTCGGCGACTATGTGACATCCACCGAGCGGCTGGCCGCCCACGCCGACTACCTCGTCGTCAACGTCTCCTCGCCCAATACCCCCGGACTGAGGAACCTCCAGGCCGTGGACCATCTGCGGCCGCTGCTGACCGCCGTCCGCGAGGCCGCCGACCGCACCGTCACCGGCCGCCGGGTGCCGCTGCTGGTCAAGATCGCGCCGGATCTCGCCGACGAGGACGTGGACGCGGTCGCCGACCTCGCCGTCGAGCTGGGCCTGGACGGCATCATCGCCACCAACACCACCATCGCCCGCGACGGGTTGGGCCTGCGCTCCGGCGCGGAGCTCACCGGCGAGACCGGCGGACTGTCCGGCGCGCCGCTGAAGGCCCGCTCCCTTCAGGTGCTGCGGCGGCTGTACGCGCGCGTGGGGGACCGGATCACCCTCGTCGGCGTCGGCGGGATCGAGACCGCGGACGACGCCTGGGAGCGCATCCTCGCCGGCGCCACGCTGGTCCAGGGCTACAGCGCGTTCATCTACCGGGGCCCCTTCTGGTGCCGGGAGATCCACCGCGGCCTCGCCGACCGGCTGGCCGCCTCCCCCTACGCCACCCTCGCCGACGCCGTCGGCGCCGAGGCCCGTAAGGAGACCGCATGACCACCGCCCCGTTCGGCGCCCGGCTGCGCGCCGCCATGGACACCCGCGGCCCGCTGTGCGTCGGCATCGACCCGCACGCCTCCCTGCTCACCGAATGGGGGCTCGGGGACGATGTGGCGGGCCTGGAGCGGTTCACCCGCACCGTGGTGGACGCCCTCGCCGAGCGGGTCGCCGTCCTCAAGCCGCAGTCGGCCTTCTTCGAGCGCTTCGGCTCGCGCGGTATCGCCGTCCTGGAGCGGGCCGTGGCCGACGCCCGCGCCGCCGGGGCGCTGGTCCTCATGGACGCCAAGCGCGGGGACATCGGCTCCACCATGGGCGCGTACGCCGCGGCCTATCTGGACCCCGGCAGCCCGCTGTTCTCCGACGCGGTCACCGTCAGCCCCTACCTCGGCTTCGGCTCGCTGCGCCCGGCGCTGGACGCGGCGCGGGCGAGCGGGGCGGGGGTGTTCGTGCTGGCGCTGACCTCCAACCCGGAGGGCGCCGAGGTGCAGCACGCGGTGCGGGCGGACGGCACCTCCGTCGCCGCCTCGGTGCTGGCGTCCCTGAAGGCCGAGAACGCCGCGGAGGCGGCCGAGGGGCGGCTCGGCTCCTTCGGCGCGGTCGTCGGCGCGACCCTCGGCACCGCGGCGTCCCGGGCGGGCGCCGAGCTGACGGTCGACGGTCCGCTGCTCGCCCCCGGCATCGGCGCCCAGGGGGCGACCCCGGCCGACCTCCCCGGGGTCTTCGGCGCGGCGGTCCGGAACGTCGTCCCGAGTGTGAGCCGAGGGGTGCTCCGGTACGGTCCGGACGCGGCTTCGCTGGTCGAGGCGGCGGCCCGAATGGCCGACGAGGTACGCGCTGTGGCCGAATAACCAGGTTATTTTGTCCAGAAATGTACCGGTCGAGCGAGTCTGACCAGGACTTTTCGTCTGTTCTCGCTGACTGGAGCGGGATGGGCCGCTAGTCTCCGACGAGAGCGAACGTGCAAGCGCGTTGCACGTTGCTCCCCAGGTGAGGGCCGACTAGGTTCCTCACCGGTCCATATCCGACAGTTCGACATCCGAGGTGACGAAGGCGTGGCTCTTCCGCCCCTTACCCCTGAACAGCGCGCAGCCGCGCTCGAAAAGGCCGCCGCGGCTCGCCGGGAGCGCGCCGAGGTCAAGAATCGGCTCAAGCACTCCGGCGCCTCCCTGCACGAGGTCATCAAGCAGGGCCAGGAGAACGATGTCATCGGCAAGATGAAGGTCTCGGCTCTCCTCGAATCCCTGCCCGGCGTCGGCAAGGTCCGCGCCAAGCAGATCATGGAGCGCCTCGGCATCTCCGAGAGCCGCCGTGTGCGGGGTCTCGGCTCCAACCAGATCGCATCTCTCGAGCGTGAGTTCGGCGGTGCCGCCGGCTGACGTTTCCAGGCACCCCCGGGAACCTGGATAATCGCTGCATGGCAGCACACTCCGCACGTCCGCGACTGACCGTGCTCTCCGGCCCCTCCGGGGTCGGCAAGAGCACGGTCGTCGCCCATCTGCGCACAGAACACCCCGCGGTCTGGCTCTCGGTCTCCGCCACGACCCGTAAGCCCCGCCCCGGCGAGCAGCACGGCGTCCAGTACTTCTTCGTGGACGACGGGGAGTTCGACAAGCTCATCGCCAACGGTGAGCTGCTGGAGTGGGCCGAGTTCGCGGGCAACCGCTACGGCACCCCACGGCAGGCCGTCCTCGACCGCCTCGAAGCGGGCGAGCCGGTGCTCCTGGAGATCGACCTCCAGGGCGCCCGTCAGGTCCGCGAGTCCATGGCCGAGGCGCAGCTCGTCTTCCTCGCCCCGCCCAGCTGGGAGGAGCTGGTACGCCGGCTCACCGGCCGGGGCACCGAGGCGCCGGAGGTCATCGAGCGACGGCTGGAGGCCGCCAGAACCGAGCTGGCCGCGGAGTCCGAGTTCGACCGGACCCTGGTCAACACCTCCGTCGAGGACGTGTCGCGCGAGCTGCTAGCCTTGATGAAGGTTCTATAGATCTTTTTCCCCCTTTCGGAAGGTAGAGCGTGTCCTCTTCCATCACCGCGCCCGAGGGCATCATCAACCCGCCGATCGACGAGCTGCTCGAGGCCACTGACTCGAAGTACAGCCTCGTGATCTACGCGGCCAAGCGTGCGCGTCAGATCAACGCGTACTACTCCCAGCTCGGCGAGGGCCTGCTCGAGTACGTCGGCCCCCTGGTGGACACCCACGTCCACGAGAAGCCGCTCTCGATCGCGCTCCGCGAGATCAACGCGGGTCTGCTGACCTCCGAGGCCATCGAGGGCCCGGCGCAGTAGTCTCAGATCGCTCATCACCGGCCCGGCACGGGGCACCTTCCAGCGGAGGCTGAAGGTCCCGAATGCCGGGCTCGTGGTGTGTCATGGGTGGGTACGACGGCGTACACGGCGGGGAGAGGCAAGCGATGACCACGGCGGACAGGCCCAGGGTCGTGCTGGGCGTCAGCGGCGGGATCGCCGCGTACAAGGCGTGTGAGCTGCTGCGGCGCCTCACCGAGTCGGGGCATGACGTCCGCGTGGTGCCCACCGCCTCGGCGCTGCACTTCGTCGGCGAGGCCACCTGGTCGGCGCTGTCCGGACAGCCCGCGGGGACCGAGGTGTGGGAGTCGGTCCACGAAGTCCCGCACGTCCGCATCGGCCAGTCCGCCGATCTTGTCGTGGTCGCCCCCGCCACCGCCGACCTCCTCGCCAAGGCCGCCCACGGCCTCGCCGACGACCTGTTGACCAATACGCTGCTCACCGCGCGGTGTCCGGTCGTCTTCGCCCCCGCCATGCACACCGAGATGTGGGAGCACCCCGCCACCCGGGAGAACGTGGCCACCCTGCGCCGCCGGGGCGCGCTGGTCATCGAGCCCGCCGTCGGACGGCTGACCGGGGTGGACACCGGCAAGGGCCGGCTGCCCGACCCCGAGCAGATCTTCGAGGTCTGCCGCCGGGTGCTGGCCCGCGGCGAGCGCGCCGGTGAGCAGGATCTCGCCGGGCGCCATGTGGTGATCAGCGCGGGCGGCACCCGTGAGCCGCTGGACCCGGTGCGCTTCCTCGGCAACCGCTCCACCGGCCGCCAGGGCTACGCCCTCGCCCGCGCCGCCGTCGCCCGGGGCGCCCGGGTGACCCTGGTCTCGGTCAACAGCGAGCTGGCCGACCCGGCCGGTGCCGATGTGGTGCGCGCGGGCACCGCCGCCCAGCTGCGGGAGGCGGTCCTGAAGGCCGCCGCGGACGCCGACGCCGTGGTGATGGCCGCCGCCGTCGCCGACTTCCGGCCCGCCCACTACGCCCAGGGCAAGATCAAGAAGCAGGAGGGCGCCGAGCCCGAGCCGCTCGCCCTAGTGCGAAATCCAGACATTCTCGCGGAGATCTCCGCGGATCGCGCCCGCCCCGGCCAGATCGTCGTGGGCTTCGCCGCCGAAACCGACGACGTGCTGGCCAACGGCCGCGCCAAGCTGGCCCGCAAGGGCTGCGATCTGCTCGTGGTGAACGAGGTGGGGGAGCACAAGACGTTTGGCTCCGATGCCAATGAGGCCGTTGTGCTTGCGGCCGACGGCACCGAGACGCCCGTTCCGTACGGCCCCAAGGACGCCCTGGCCGACACCGTCTGGGATCTTGTGGCGGCCCGGCTGGGCTGACCGGCCCGGCCCGTGGCCGGAGCGCCTCCGATCGGGCCATGACACCTTCCTGCAGGGCCGCCCTGGCTGTTTTTCCGCTCCCGGCGAGGTATGTTCCAGGTCACGGCCTGCCCGTTCTGTGGGACGGGGATGCTCGACCGGCCCACCCGCCGGATAAACTGGCCGAGGAACCGCACCGGGCGCAGCCCCCGAGCGGTCCCGCCCATGATCAGCCAGCAGCCGCTGCAACCCCAGGGAGCGATGTGTCCCGCCGCCTGTTCACCTCGGAATCCGTGACCGAGGGTCACCCTGACAAGATCGCTGACCAGATCAGCGACACCATCCTCGACGCCCTCCTCAAGGAGGACCCGACCTCCCGGGTCGCGGTCGAGACCCTGATCACCACCGGCCTGGTGCATGTGGCCGGCGAGGTGACGACCAAGGCGTACGCTCCGATCGCGACGCTCGTCCGCAACAAGATCCTCGAGATCGGCTACGACTCGTCGAAGAAGGGCTTCGACGGCGCCTCCTGCGGTGTCTCGGTGTCGATCGGCTCACAGTCCCCGGACATCGCCCAGGGCGTCGACTCCGCCTATGAGCTCCGGGTCGAGGGCGACGAGGACGAGCTGGACAAGCAGGGCGCCGGTGACCAGGGCCTGATGTTCGGCTACGCATGCGACGAGACCCCCGAGCTGATGCCGCTGCCGATCAACCTGGCGCACCGGCTCTCCCGCCGTCTGTCCGACGTCCGCAAGAACGGGACCATCCCCTACCTGCGCCCGGACGGCAAGACCCAGGTCACCATCGAGTACGACGGCAACAAGGCGGTCCGGCTGGACACCGTCGTCGTCTCCTCGCAGCACGCCTCCGACATCGACCTGGACTCGCTGCTCGCTCCCGACATCCGGGAATTCGTCGTCGAGCATGTGTTGAACGAGCTGGTCGAGGACGGCATCAAGCTGGACACCGAGGGCTACCGCCTGCTGGTCAACCCCACCGGCCGCTTCGAGATCGGCGGCCCGATGGGTGACGCCGGTCTCACCGGCCGCAAGATCATCATCGACACCTACGGCGGGATGTCCCGCCACGGTGGCGGCGCCTTCTCCGGCAAGGACCCGTCCAAGGTCGACCGCTCCGCCGCCTACGCGATGCGCTGGGTCGCCAAGAACGTCGTCGCCGCCGGGCTCGCCCAGCGCTGCGAGGTCCAGGTCGCGTACGCCATCGGCAAGGCCGAGCCGGTCGGTCTCTTCGTCGAGACCTTCGGCACCGCCACCATCGACCACGAGAAGATCGAGAAGGCCATTTCCGAGGTCTTCGACCTGCGCCCGGCCGCGATCATCCGCGATCTCGACCTGCTGCGCCCGATCTACGCCCAGACCGCGGCCTACGGTCACTTCGGCCGTGAGCTGTCGGACTTCACCTGGGAGCGCACCGACCGCGTGGACGCGCTCCGCGCGGCCGCGGGTCTGTAAGCCCGCTCGGTCCATCGGAAGGCCCGGCACCCCGGCGGGGGTGGCCGGGCCTTCGGACGTCCGGCGGCCGGTGGCGCGCTCCCGTGTCCGCGCCGTCTGCTAAGACTTGAGCTGTGAGCAGCGAGAACGAGCGGTCGAAGCGGGACGCCGAGGCCCGGCCGCCCGCCGGGGAGCAGCTCGCGCTCATCCGGGAGACCGTGCGCAAGGCCAACGTGCCGCGGGCCAAGCCGCGCACCTGGCGGGGAGCGGCGCTGGCCGAGGAGCTGCCGGTGGCCAAGGTCCTCGTCGACAAGGGGCCGGTGCACCTGGACAAGCTGTGGGACTACGCCGTTCCGGCCGAGATGGACGCCGAGGCCCGGCCCGGGGTGCGGGTGCGGGTGCGGTTCGGGGCCGGTACGGGCAAGGTGCGCGAGGGCCGCCGGGAGGGCGGCGGACTGCTCGACGGCTACATCATCGAGCGGGTCGCCGAGTCCGACTTCCGTGGCCCGCTGGCCGCCGTGGCCCAGGTGGTCTCCCCGGAGCCGGTGCTCGGCCCCGGGCTGCTGGCGCTGTGCCGGGCGGTCGCGGACCGCTATGCCGGATCACTCGCCGATGTGCTCCAGCTCGCCATGCCCCGGCGCAGCGCGCGCGCCGAGGCCGAACCGTCCGCGCCGCCGCTGCCGCCCCCTCCGCCGCCCGCGCCCGGCACCTGGGCGCGCTATCCGGCCGGGCCCGGGTTTCTGGAGGCGCTCGCGCGCGGCGACCGGCCACGCGCCGTATGGACCGCCCTGCCCGGACCGCACTGGCCCGGCGAATGGGCCGCCGCCGTGGCCGCCACGCTCGCCTCCGGGCGCGGCGCCCTGGTCGTGGTGCCCGACGGGAAGAAGGCCGCCCGGGTGGACGAGGCGCTCACCAGCGCGCTCGGCGGCTCGGGGCGGCATGTGCTGCTCACCGCCGAGCTCGGGCCCGAGGAGCGCTACCGCCGGTGGCTGGCGGTCAGCCGGGGCGCGGTACGGGCCGTGGTGGGCACCCGGGCGGCGATGTTCGCCCCCGTCCGGGATCCGGGTCTGATGGGGATCTGGGACGACGGGGACCAGAGCCACAGCGATGACCATCTGCCGCGTCCGCACGCCCGCGATGTGCTGCTGCTGCGCGCGGTCCAGGAGCGGACCGGCTTTCTGCTGGGCGACCTCGGCCGCACCGTGGAGGCCGCCCAACTGGTGGAGAACGGCTGGGCGCGGCCCCTGGAGGCCGGTCGTGACCAGGTCCGCGCCGCCGCGCCGCTGATCCGTACGGTCGACGAGGGCGAGGTGGCCCGGGACGCCGAGGCCCGTGCCGCCCGGCTGCCCACGCTCGCCTGGCAGACGGTGCGCGAGGCGCTGACCCGCGGCCCGGTGCTGGTGCAGGTGCCGCGCCGGGGCTATGTACCCCGGCTGGCCTGCGAGCGCTGCCGGGAGCCCGCGCGCTGCGCCCACTGCTCGGGTCCGCTGGAGGCGCGGGACGCCGACCGTCTGGGCTGCGGCTGGTGTGGACGGCCCGAGACGGGCTGGCACTGCGCGGCCTGCGGGGGAGCGCGGCTGCGGGCGAGCGTGGTGGGTGCCCGGCGCACCGCCGAGGAGCTGGGCCGGGCTTTCCCGGCCGTGCCCATCCGCACCTCCGGCCGGGACCATGTGCTGAGCACGGTGCCCGACCGCCCGGCGCTGGTGGTCAGCACCCCGGGTGCCGAGCCGGTCGCCGAGGGCGGCTATGCGGCGGCTCTGCTGCTGGACGGCTGGGCCCTGTTGGGCCGCCCCGATCTACGGGCGGGTGAGGACGCGCTGCGCCACTGGCTGGAGGCGGCGTCCCTGGTCCGCGGCCACGGCGAGGGCGGCGGTGCGGACGGGGGCGGCACGGTGGTGGTGATCGCGGAGCCCACGCTGCGCCCCGTTCAGGCGCTGGTGCGCTGGGACCCGGCCGGTTACGCGGCTCGGGAGCTGGCCGAGCGGGCTCAGTTGGGCTTTCCGCCGGTCTCGCGGATGGCGGCGGTGTCCGGTCCCGCGGAGGCGGTGGCCGAGCTGATCGCATCGGCGGGGCTGCCGGAGGGCGCGGAAACCCTCGGCCCGGTACCGCTGCCGGTCACCGAGCCGGGCCGCCCCCGCCGCCCCGGCGATCCACCGCCGGGTGAGCGGTGGGAGCGTGCGCTGGTCCGCGTCCGCCCCGGCCAGGGCAGCGCGCTGGCCGCGGCCCTGAAGGAGGCGAAGGCGCGCCGTCTGGCCCGGGGCGAGAAGGACCCGGCGGTCCGGGTGGATCCGCTCGAGATCGGTTGAGGCTGATGGCCCGTCCGCGGTTGTCGGCGATCCGCGGAGTCCGGCCACGCCGGGAAGGCAACCGGTCGCGTCAGCCGTTGCGCGGGCTGGGGAAGGCGCTGGGGCGGGCTTCTTCACGCAAGGGAGCGGGCTGCGGAGGGCCGGACCGGGCGGCGGGGACCGACGGCAGTGTGGGGGAGGGCAGCGCGGTCGGCACCTCCGGACGGGCCGCCGGGGCCTCGCCGCCCTCGCCAGCGGTCTGCGCCGGGGCCCGCCGGGCGCCGTAACGGCGGTGCACCGCCTGCTTGGTGACGCCCAGTGCGGAACCCACCGCGTCCCAGGAGAAGCCGAGTGAGCGGTCGAAGTCCACCGCCGCCGTGACCAGCGTCTCGACGCTGTCCCGCAGCTCCTGGGCCAGCCGCACGGTGGGGGCCGGGGCGCGTCCGTAGACCACGAAACCGGCGGACGGGCCGGTGCGTCGCGGACGGTAGACATTGCCGAGCTGGGCGGTGAGCGTACGCAGCGCGTCCACCTGACGGCGGACCCGCTCGATGTCCCGGACCAGGAGGTGCAGGCTGGCCCGTGCCTGGGCGTCGTGGGTTGCGTGGTCGGCCATGAACAAGCCTCTCGAACCGGCGTGGAAGGGAAACGGAGATGGGGGCTGGGGGCTGGGGGCTGGGGAGCTGGAAGGGTCGGGGGAGTCCGGAGATGACGATGGGTCGGGGAGACAGATCGGGCCGCTTGGCGCGGCCCGATGGGGTCAATCTCTCTTGACCAACGCGGCACCCGCCCGTCGGTCACGGTCCGGGGCGTGCGGGGGTCGGGCCGTACGCCCCCTGGATGGCGGACCATAGACTGAGGCGCCGTTTCCGCTGTGTGTGAGAGGTAGTTCACCACCCATGAGGCTCGTCTTCGCCGGTACCCCCGAGGTCGCACTGCCCGCTCTGGACGCGCTGATCGCGTCGGACCGGCACGAGGTGGTGGCCGTGGTGACCCGTCCCGACGCACCCGCGGGGCGCGGCCGCCGGCTGGTGGCCGGCCCGGTCGCGGAGCGGGCCGAGGAGGCGGGGATCGAGGTGCTCAAGCCCGCCAAGCCGCGGGACCCGGAGTTCCTGGCGCGGCTGAGCGAGATCGCGCCGGACTGCTGTCCGGTGGTGGCGTACGGGGCGCTGCTGCCCAAGGCGGCGCTGGAGATCCCGGCGCACGGCTGGGTCAATCTGCACTTCTCGCTGCTCCCCGCCTGGCGCGGTGCGGCGCCGGTGCAGCACGCGGTGCTCGCGGGCGACGAGGTGACCGGGGCGTCCACCTTCCAGATCGAGGAGGGTCTTGACTCCGGCCCGGTGTACGGGGTGGTCACCGAGGACGTCCGGGCCACCGACACCAGCGGCGATCTGCTGACCCGGCTGGCCTTCGCCGGGGCCGGGCTGCTGGCGGCGACGATGGACGGCATCGAGGACGGCACGCTGCGCCCCGTACCGCAGCCCGCCGAGGGCATCTCGCTCGCCCCGAAGATCAATGTGGAGGACGCGGAGATCGACTGGGCGTCGCCCGCGCTGCGCGTGGACCGGGTGGTGCGGGCGTGCGCCCCGGCGCCCGGCGCGTGGACGACCTTCCGCGGTGAGCGGCTGAAGGTGGTGTCCGCGGCGCAGGTGCCGGACCGCACGGACCTGGAGCCGGGTGCGATGGCGGTGACCAAGAAGGCGGTCTACGTGGGCACCGGCAGCCATGCGGTCGAGCTGAGCTGGGTCCGTCCGCAGGGCAAGAAGCCGATGCTCGCCGCCGACTGGGCCCGCGGAGTGCGGATCGCCGAGGGGGAGCGGCTGGGAGCGTCGTAGGACGCGTCGCATCCGGCGAACGCGCCGGGCGCCGCCGGGGGCGTGCCGAGGTGAACGACACGCCCCGGGCACGCCACGACGCACCCGTGCCGCCCGCGGGCCCCTTGACTTCAACCATGCTTGAAGTTTTAGCGTTCCTGGTGTGCCGCCGGTCCGGATCGGCCGGTCTCATGGGAGCGGCACCCCAGACCTCGGAGGTGCGCGATGGACATGGAAGTCACCGCCTGGCATTCCCTGCACCACGCCTCGAACGCCAGCGATGACCGCCGTCCCTTCTCCCGCGCGACGCTGCGCCGCATCGGCGCGTTCGCCCGGCCCCACCGCCGTCCGCTGCTGCTGTTCCTGCTGCTGAGCACGGTCATGGCGGCGCTCGCGGTGGCGACGCCGCTGCTGGCGGGCCGGGTGGTGGACGCGATCATCCACCGTTCGGGACAGGGCACCGTCCTCGGGCTGGCCGCGCTCATCGCCGTGATCGCGGTGGCCGAGGCGGCCCTCGGACTGCTGACGCGCCGGCTGTCCGCGACCATCGGCGAGGGGCTGATCCTCGATCTGCGCACCGCGGTCTTCGATCACGTCCAGCGGATGCCGGTGGCCTTCTTCACCCGCACCCGCACCGGTGCGCTGGTCAGTCGGCTCAACAACGATGTCATCGGCGCGCAGCGGGCGTTCAGCGACACCCTCTCCGGTGTGGTGAGCAACCTGGTGACCCTGCTGCTCACCCTGGTGGTGATGATCGGCATCTCCTGGCAGGTCACCCTGGTGGCGCTGCTGCTCCTGCCGCTGTTCCTGCTGCCCGCCCGCCGGGTCGGCGGCAGGCTCGCCGGACTGCGGCGCGAGGCGGCGGCCCACAACGCCGCGATGAGCACCCAGATGACCGAGCGGTTCTCCGCCCCCGGCGCGACCCTCGTCAAGCTCTTCGGACGGCCCGCCGAGGAGTCCCGGGAGTTCGCCGCACGGGCCCGGCGGGTGCGGGACATCGGGGTGCGCACCGCCATGGTGCAGGTCTCCTTCGTCACCGCCCTGACCCTGGTCTCCGCGCTGGCCCTCGCCCTGGTCTACGGCCTCGGCGGCTGGTTCGCGCTGAACGGCCGGCTGGACCCCGGCGCCGTCGTCGCGCTCGCGCTGCTGCTCACCCGGCTCTACGCCCCGCTGACCTCGCTCGCCGGGGCGCGGGTGGAGGTCATGAGCGCGCTCGTCAGCTTCGAGCGGGTCTTCGAAGTGCTCGATCTCAAGCCGCTGATCAGTGAGAAGCCGGACGCCCAGGAGGTCCCGGACGGCCCGGTCTCCGTCGAGTTCGACCACGTCGGCTTCGGCTACCCGGCCGCCGACAAGGTGTCCCTCGCCTCCCTGGAGGAGGTCGCGAACCTCGACACCCGCGGCGGCGTCCAGGTGCTGCACGAGGTGTCCTTCCGCGCCGAACCGGGCCAGATGGTCGCCCTCGTCGGTTCCTCCGGCGCCGGCAAGTCGACCATGGCCCAACTGCTGCCCCGGCTCTACGACACCGACAGCGGCGCGGTGCGGCTGTCCGGTGTGGACGTCCGCGACCTCACCGCCGAATCCCTGCGCACCACGCTCGGCATGGTCACCCAGGACGGCCATCTCTTCCACGACACCATCCGCGCCAACCTGCTGCTTGCCCGCCCCGGGGCCACCGACGAGGAGCTGTGGGAGGTGCTGCGCCGGGCCCGTCTTGAGGGGCTGATCGCGGCTCTGCCGGACAGTCTGGACACCGTCGTCGGGGAGCGCGGCTACCGGCTCTCCGGCGGCGAGCGCCAGCGGCTGACCATCGCCCGGCTGCTGCTGGCCCGCCCCCGGGTGGTGATCCTCGACGAGGCCACCGCACATCTGGACTCCACCTCCGAGGCGGCCGTGCAGGAGGCGCTCGCCGAGGCCCTGGACGGACGCACCGCGGTGGTCATCGCCCACCGGCTGTCCACCGTGCGGGCCGCGGACCTCATCCTCGTCGTCGAGGACGGACGGGTCGTGGAGCGCGGTACGCACCCCGAACTGCTCGCCGCCGAGGGGCGTTACGCACAGCTGTACCGGACCCAGTTCGAGCGGCCGGGCACCGAGGCGGCCGGACCGGCCGCCGACGGCGCGCGGACCGTGCCCACCCCGGCCGCGTAGGCTGGCCTTTTCAGCCCGATCCCGCACCGGAGCACATTCCCCGTGACCGACCAGCCCCCTCGTCGCCCCCGCAGTTCCACCGCGCCCGGAAACCCCGGCAGGGGCGGCAAACCCGGTCGGCCCTACCGCCGGCCGAAGAAGGACCCCGTGCGGATCCTCGCCTTCGAGGCGCTGCGGGCCGTCGACGAACGGGACGCGTACGCCAACCTCGTCCTCCCGCCGCTGCTCCGCAAGGCCCGGGAGGACGAGGGCTTCGACGCCCGGGACGCGGCGCTCACCACCGAGCTGGTCTACGGCACCCTGCGCCACCAGGGCACCTACGACGCGATCATCGCCGCCTGTGTGGACCGTCCGCTGCGCGAGGTCGACCCGCCCGTGCTGGACGTCCTCAGCCTCGGTGCCCACCAGCTGCTGGGCACCCGTATCCCCACCCACGCCGCGGTCTCCGCCAGTGTCGAACTGGCCCGGGTGGTGCTCGGCGACGGGCGCGCCAAGTTCGTCAACGCGGTGCTGCGCCGGATCGCCTCCCACGACCTCGACGGCTGGCTGGAGCGGGTCGCCCCGCCGTACGACGAGGACCCCGAGGACCACCTCGCCGTCGTCCACTCCCATCCGCGCTGGATCGTCTCCGCGCTGTGGGACGCGCTCGGCGGCGGCAGCACCGGGATCGAGGACCTGCTCGCGGCCGACAACGAACGGCCCGAGGTCACCCTCGTCGCGCGCCCCGGCCGCACCACCCCGGACGAGCTGCTGGCCGCGGTCGGAGACCAGGCCGCGGCGCCGGGCCGCTGGTCGCCGTACGCGGTGCGGCTCACCGAGGGCGGGGAGCCCGCGGCGCTGGAGGCCGTGCGGGAGGGGCACGCCGGGGTCCAGGACGAGGGCAGCCAGCTGGTGGCCCTCGCCCTCGCGGCCGCCCCGCTGGACGGCCCGGACCGGCGCTGGCTGGACGGCTGCGCCGGACCCGGCGGCAAGGCCGCGCTGCTCGCCGCGCTCGCCGCCCAACGCGGCGCCTCGCTGCTCGCCGCGGAGAAGCAGCCGCACCGCGCCCGGCTGGTCGGCCGGGCCCTCGCGGGCAACCCCGGCCCGTACCAGGTGATCGCCGCGGACGGCACCCGGCCGCCGTGGCGGCCGGGTGCCTTCGACCGGGTGCTGGTCGACGTCCCGTGCACCGGGCTCGGCGCGCTGCGCCGCCGCCCCGAGGCGCGCTGGCGGCGCCGCCCCGAGGACCTGGCCGGATTCGCCCCGCTCCAGCGCGGGCTGCTGCGCGAGGCGCTCGCGGCGGTACGGATCGGCGGTGTGGTCGGCTATGCCACCTGCTCACCGCACCCGGCCGAGACCCGGGCCGTGGTCGAGGACGTCCTCAAGGGCCGGGGCGGTCCCGCGGCCACAGCGGAGTGGATCGACGCCCGCCCGCTGATGCCCGGTGTACCCGCGCTCGGCGACGGCCCCGACGTCCAGCTGTGGCCGCATCTGCACGGTACGGACGCGATGTATCTGGCCCTGCTGCGCCGTACCGGCTGACCTTACTTGCCCGGTACCGCCGGAAGGGTCTCCTGCGGGCTGTCGGTCGGCAGGTAGAGCTTGGCGTCGTGGGCGCCCGGGTTGAGATCCCGGTGCACCGCGCGGGAGACCGCCTCGACGGTGGACACCCCGGTCTCCATCGCGGAGTTGTCCTGGGTGAGCACCGTCATCGTGTAGTTGTGGCCGCCGCCGGTGAACGCCCCGACGCTGTGCACCCGCCAGCCGTGGGTGTCCCGCTCCAGCCAGCCGTTCTTCACCTGGATCCGCACCCCGTTCGGCGCTCCGGCCGGGGTGCCCCAGCGCTGCGAGGGAATGACCTTGCCCATCAGCTCGAGGATGTAGGCACGGGAGTTGTCGCTGAGCACCCGGTTGCGACGGGTCACCAGCTCCAGCAGCTTCTCCTCGTCGTTGGCGGTGATCTGGGTGAGCCCCCAGTAGCCGTCACGGCCGGGGACGGTGTGGCGCATCCCGGCGGCCCGGACGAACGCGGAGACCTTCTCCCGGCCCAGCTGCCGCCACAGCTTGGTGGTGGCGTCGTTGTCCGACTTGGTGATCATCTTGGTGGCGAGCTGGGACTCGCGGTCGGTCAGGTGCCGGTGGTGCTTGCCGGCGTCCCGGAGCAGGGCGGCCAGCACCGTCACCTTGACCACGCTCGCGGAGTCGAACTTCTGGTCCGCGCGCAGGGAGCAGACGGTCCCCGTGGTGTGGTCGCGGAGGCTGACCGCGGTGGTGCCGGACTTCCCGCGCAGCGCCGCGGTGATGTCCCTGGAGAGCTTGTCGGCCAGTCCGGCCCGGTCGGAGGCGCAGACCGCCTGCGGCGCGGCGGCCGCCGCCGACCCCGCCCCGGCCACCGGAGGCGCGAGCACGGCCGCGGCCAGTGCCACGGACAGTGCGGCGCGGGGGCGCCGGGGTGTTCGGTGTCGCGTCATCGTCGTATGCCCATTTCCCTTGTCATGTCGCGGGTGCGTCATGGGGTGTGTCGTCTCTGTCCCGAGCGCACACCAGGTGCGCTCGACCCACAGGACCCCCATGCGACAGTCAAGGGTTGTCTGTCTGTGTCCATGATTTCCCCAGGACAGGATTTCGCATGTCGTGAGCGGCCGCGATCATCCCGGCTCCCTGGACCGGCGCCGGTCATGGGAGGCTGGGGGCATGGCCGCGCAGATCAATCCCAGCATCCTGTCCGCCGACTTCGCCCGCCTGGCGGACGAGGCGAAGGCCGTCGAAGGTGCCGACTGGCTCCATGTCGACGTGATGGACAACCACTTCGTCCCCAATCTGACCCTCGGCGTGCCGGTGGTCGAAGCCCTGGGGAAGGCCACGGACACCCCGCTGGACTGCCATCTGATGATCGAGGACCCGGACCGCTGGGCCCCGCAGTACGTCGAGGCCGGAGCCGGTTCGGTCACCTTCCACGTGGAGGCCGCGGCCGCGCCGGTACGGCTGGCGCGCGAGATCCGGGCCAAGGGCGCGCGGGCGTCGATGGCGCTCAAGCCCGCGACCCCGATCGAGCCCTACGAGGACCTGCTGCCCGAGCTGGACATGCTGCTGGTGATGACCGTGGAGCCCGGTTTCGGCGGTCAGGCGTTCCTCGACATCATGCTTCCCAAGATCCGCCGCACCCGCGAGCTGATCGCCAAGCACGGCCTTGAGCTGTGGCTCCAGGTGGACGGCGGGGTCTCCGCCGCCACCATCGAGCGCTGCGCCGAGGCGGGCGCCGATGTGTTCGTGGCCGGTTCCGCGGTCTACGGTGCCGAGGACCCGGCCAAGGCCGTCCAGGAGCTGCGCGCGCTGGCCGAGAAGGCGACGGGCACCACCGGACTGTGCGGCCACTCCGCTACGGGGCGGTGAACTGAAGGGTAAAGGCCGGACCAACTCCACCGTTTCTGACAGGATGACGGTGAGTCCAGAACAGTGACAAGTGAGGAGACCGCGGTGTCGACGGGCCGTTCAGCCACGCGGATGGGACCCGCCGAACTGGTGCAGGCGGCAGCCATGGCGCGCCGCTTCTACCTCGAGGGCAAGTCCAAGATCCAGATCGCCGAGGAGTTCGGGGTCAGCCGCTTCAAGGTCGCGCGCGTACTGGAGACCGCGCTCGAACGCGACCTGGTGCGTATCGAGATCCGGGTTCCCGCCGAGCTCGACGCGGAGCGTTCCGACGCGCTGCGCGCCCGCTACGGCCTGCGGCACGCGGTGGTCGTCGAGTCACCGGCCGATGCCGAGGCCGACACCCCCGACCCGGAGAACCTGGGCGAGGTCGCCGCCGATCTGCTGGGCGAGCTGGTCAACGAGGGGGATGTGCTGGGGCTGGCCTGGGGGCGGTCCACGATCCACATGGCGGCCGCGCTGCATCAGCTCCCGCCCTGCACCGTCGTCCAGCTCACCGGTGTGTACGACGCGGGCACCGCCGAGCGCGGCTCGGTGGAGGCGGTCCGCCGCGCCGCCGCCGTCTCCGGCGGTGAGGCGCACCCCATCTACGCGCCGATGCTGCTGCCCGACACGGCCACCGCGGACGCGCTGCGCGGCCAGACCGGGATCGCCCGGGCCTTCGAGTACTTCGACAAGGTCACCGTCGCGGCCGTCTCCATCGGCTCGTGGGAGGCCGGTATCTCGACCGTCTACGACATGCTCAGCGAGGAGGAGCGGGCCCACTACGCCGGGCTCGGCGCCGCCGCCGAAATGTCCGCCCACCTCTTCGACAGCGAGGGCCGCCGGATCGGCCGCGACCTCGGCGAGCGCTGCATCACCGTCGAGGCCGACCGGCTGCGCCGGATCCCCGAGGTGGTGGCCATCGCCGGCGGTGGCCGCAAGGCCGCGGCGATCGGCGCGGTGCTGCGGTCGGGCCTGGTCACCAGCCTGGTGACGGACACGGCCGCGGCCGACCATCTGCTGCTGGAGACCGGCCCCGGACCGCGTCCGGCGCTGGACCGCGCCGATCCCGACGGTCCGTAGCCCCGCCCTCACCCCGGCGTCCCGTCCCGGCGTGGATTTGGACGATCCGACCACCGGGCCCGGTACGGACTGGATGATCGTCCGGGCCCCCGCGCCGGGGGCGGCATGGGAGAATGAAGTACGTGCGTTTTCCTCGGCTTCCTGCGTCGAGGGCTGATTCCGAACGACTGGGAAGTTGAGCACGTGCGTTTCCTGAATGATCAGAAGCCCCCGTACGACCTGACCTACGACGATGTGTTCATGGTGCCGAGCCGCTCCGCGGTCGGCTCCCGTCAGGGGGTGGATCTGAGCTCGCCCGACGGCAGCGGCACCACCATCCCCCTCGTCGTCGCCAACATGACCGCGATCGCGGGCCGCCGGATGGCGGAGACGGTCGCGCGCCGCGGCGGGCTCGTCGTCATCCCGCAGGACATCCCGATCGACGTGGTCATCGATGTGGTGCGCTGGGTCAAGGCGCGTCATCTGGTGCTGGACACCCCGATCGTGCTCGCGCCCACCGGGACCGTCGCCGACGCGCTGTCCCTGCTGCCCAAGCGGGCCCATGGCGCGGGTGTGGTGGTCGAGGACGGGCGTCCGGTGGGCGTGGTCACCGAGTCCGACCTCACCGGTGTCGACCGCTTCGCCCAGCTCTCCGAGGTCATGTCCCGGGAGCTGCTGGTCCTCGACGCGGACATCGACCCGCGCGACGCGTTCACCCGCCTCGACGCCGCCCACCGCAAGCTGGCCCCCGCCGTCGACGCCGACGGCCGTCTGGCCGGCATCCTGACCCGCAAGGGCGCGCTGCGCGCGACCCTCTACCAGCCCGCCGTGGACGCGGAGGGCAGGCTGCGGATCGCCGCCGCCGTGGGGGTCAACGGCGATGCGGAGGGCCGTGCCAAGGCCCTGCTGGACGCCGGGGTGGACACCCTCGTGGTGGACACCGCCCATGGCCACCAGGAGTCGATGATCGGCACGCTCAGGGCCGTTCGCGGCCTCGCCCCGCGGGTGCCGGTGGTGGCGGGCAACGTGGTCGCCGCCGAGGGGGTGCGCGACCTCATCGAGGCCGGTGCCGACATCGTCAAGGTCGGCGTCGGACCGGGCGCGATGTGCACCACCCGGATGATGACCGGTGTGGGCCGCCCGCAGTTCTCCGCGGTGCTCGAATGCGCCGCCGAGGCGCGGAAGTTCGGCAAGCACGTCTGGGCCGACGGCGGCATCCGCCACCCGCGCGATGTCGCCATGGCGCTGGCCGCCGGGGCGTCCAACGTGATGGTCGGCTCCTGGTTCGCGGGCACCTACGAGTCGCCGGGGGACCTCCAGCACACCGCCGACGGACGGCCGTACAAGGAGAGCTTCGGCATGGCCTCCGCGCGCGCCGTGCGCAACCGCACCAGCGAGGAGTCGGCCTACGACCGCGCCCGCAAGGGGCTGTTCGAGGAGGGCATCTCCACCTCGCGGATGTTCCTGGACCCGGTCCGCCCGGGTGTCGAGGACCTGATCGACTCGATCATCGCGGGCGTCCGCAGCTCCTGCACCTACGCGGGCGCGGGCTCCCTGGAGGAGTTCCACGAGCGCGCCGTGGTGGGGGTGCAGAGCGCCGCGGGCTACGCGGAGGGCAAGCCCCTGCACGCCAGTTGGGACTGACCCCATTTTTTGAGGGCTCGGTTCGCCTCCGGGGGCGTTCGGCGAGTGAGCCGAAGGGGCGCGCCGCTGTCGAAAGGGAGAGCGCGCGGAGACCCCGAGGAACGAGGGGTCGAGCACGGTCGACTGTCGACAGGGGCTGAGGCGCCCCGGAGGCGAACCGAGCCTCAAAAAAAGGGGCTATGGCCCCCACTCGGCTCGGGTGAGTGGGGGCCATAGCAGTGTGCCCTGGTGCTGCCCTTCAACTGCCCTGTGTCACCGCTGCATTCCGCGCTGCTCACCGCGCGTGCGGGGCAGGGCGTGCCGCGGCGGGCTGTTGAGCGTGATCTGCCGTACCAACTGGTGGAACGAGACCAGCGCGGCGACCGGCGGCAGACCGGCGACCGCCATGCTCGGCGCGTCCTTGGGGGCGTGGGCGACACACAGGAAGACCGCGATGGTGGAGAAGAGCACCACCACGGCCCAGGAGTGCGCGGCGCCCCGCCGGTGCAGCGCGGCCCGCAGCACCGACAGCGAGGCGACCAGCCACGGCCCGTAGACCAGCAGCGGCCACCACGCGGCCATGGACTCCGAGGTGCTGGGAGAGGCCAGATAGCGCAGCGGGGGATAGGAGATCATCCCGCCCAGCACGCTCAGCATGGCGACGATGACCGTGGTGACCGCCGCGAACAGCAGGCTGGTCAGCTGGACCCAGGGCATCGTCGGCAGCCGGAAGCGCACCCGGCGCCGCTTGCCGCGGCTACCGCGGACCTGGGCGTGGGAGGGCGAGCGGAGGGAGTCGGTGGGGTGCTGCGGCGGTTCCTCGGGGGAGGTCGTCTGGAGCAGCCGTGCCAGATCCCCTTCCAGGTCCCAACGGCCCTCGATGCTCTCGGGGTCGGGGAGAGGGAAAGGATTCACTTCGTAGTCGACGCCCGCGTCGAACCGCTCTCCGGGGCCGGGAGCGTGGGCGGGTCGGTGGCCGGTGGGTGGGGGCCCGTAGCCGCCCGGCCTCGGCTCGGTGTACGTCATGCTTTGACGCCCGGTTCCGTGGTGCCGGAGCGCTGGAGGAAGTCGGCTTCGATCCGGTTGAGCGCCCGGAGGAAGTCCTCCCACACCCGCGAACAGTATTCGAGCGGGTAGCGTTCGTCCTCACCCCCGTGGTCCCGGGCCCGGAACACGGGTTCGGTACGGAGCGCTGAGTGTTCGGGTGGTTGCAGGCTGTCAGTGGTCACGTCCCCACCAACGACCGCTAAAATGGTGCAGTATCGCGGCATTCGGGTGAATCGCGCGCTCACTCTTGCAGTGGCCCGCAACAATTCCCCGCCGCACGCCCCCGCGCGCAACGTTCATCCACCCATGCGCAAGAGTGGTGCATTACGGCCGTGGGCGGACGGCTCATAGGGTCTTGCGCTGACGTGGAGTGGCGGGGACCGACTGCTCGGCGATTCCCACCTGCGGGTTTGTCTACGGGCAGCCGCATGTCCGCCATCGGTCGTCGTCACCCTGACTGGCAGTGAAAAAGGAGCCACCTAAGTGTTGGAGCACGGCGCAGCCCCGCCCACGACCCCGCGCCCGGAGCAAGAGCCTCCGGCGACCGGGTTCGGCGCCCGGCTGATGCGGCGCAAGCCCGTGGAGCAACTGGTCGCCGAGGGCGGTCAGGGCGCGGGCGGAACCCTGCGGCGTTCGCTCGGAATGTGGCAGCTCACCATGATCAGCATCGGTGCCACCCTGGGCACCGGCATCTTCGTGGTGCTCGGCGAGGCCGTCCCGGACGCGGGACCCGCGGTCATCGTGTCGTTTGTCATAGCCGGGCTCACCGCCCTGTTCTCGGCGCTGTCCTACGCGGAACTCGCGGGCACCATCCCGGTCTCCGGGTCCTCGTACTCGTACGCCTACGCCACCATGGGCGAGCTGATCGCCTGGGTGTGCGGCTGGTGTCTGATCCTGGAGTACGGCGTCTCGGTGGCGGCGGTCGCCGTCGGCTGGGGCGACTACCTCAACGAACTGCTCGACGGCACGCTCGGCATCACCATCCCGGACGCGCTGTCCGCCCCGCCCGGCGACGGCGGAATCTTCAACCTGCCCGCGCTGCTGGTGGTGTTGCTGTCCATGGCGTTCCTGCTGGGCGGCGCCAAGGAGAGTGCCCGGGCCAACACCATCATGGTCGGGGTGAAGATCGCGGCCCTGGTGCTGTTCTGCGCCGTCGCCTTCACCGGCATCCGGGCGGGCAACTACACCCCGTTCATGCCGCTGGGCATGGCGGGCGTCAGCGCCGCCGGTGCCACCCTGTTCTTCTCCTACATCGGCTTCGACGCCGCCTCCACCGCCGGTGAGGAGGCCAAGAACCCGCAGCGTGACCTGCCCCGCGCGATCATGCTCTCGCTGGTCATCGTCACCGCGCTGTACTGCCTGGTCGCGGCGGTGGCCGTGGGCGCTCTGCCGTGGAAGAAGTTCTCCGGCACGGAGGCCGCGCTCTCCGGGATCATGGAAGACGTCACCGGTCAGAGCTTCTGGGCCGTCCTGCTGGCGGCCGGCGCGGTCGTCGCCATCGCCTCCGTGGTGCTGACCGTGCTCTACGGACAGACCCGCATCCTCTTCGCGATGTCCCGCGACGGCCTGGTGCCCAAGGTGTTCTCCACCGTCCACCCCACGTCCGGTGTGCCGCGCGCCAACACCGTGATCGTCTCGCTGTTCTGCGGTGTCCTGGCCGCCGCGATTCCGCTGGGCCAGCTCGCCGACGCCACCAGCATCGGCACCCTCTTCGCCTTCGCGCTGGTCAACATCGCGGTGATCGTGCTGCGCCGGACCCGGCCCACCATGGAGCGCACCTTCCGGGTGCCCCTCGCGCCGCTCTTCCCGCTGATCGGCTTCGGGCTCTGCCTGTGGATGATGAGCAGTCTGGAAGTCGTGACCTGGGTGGTCTTCGGTGTCTGGATGGCCGTCGGGCTTGTGCTGTACTTCGGATACGGTATGCGCCGATCCCGACTGGCCACAGCAGAAAAGTGACTCCCCCGCAGTGCGACTGAACGACCTTGACGAACGCATCGTCCACGCCCTCGCCGAAGACGCCCGCCGCAGCTACGCCGATATCGGCGATCTGATCGGCCTGTCCGCCCCCGCCGTCAAGCGGCGGGTGGACCGTCTCCGGTCCGAGGGGGCCATCAGGGGGTTCACGGTGCGGGTCGACCCGGCGGCGCTGGGGTGGGAGACCGAGGGCTTCATCGAGCTCTTCTGCCGCCACAACACCTCCCCCGACGACATCCGCCGGGGTCTGTCGCGCTATCCCGAGGTGGTGTCCGCGTCGACCGTCACCGGCGACGCGGACGCCGTCGTCCAGGTCTTCGCCTCCGATATGCGCCACTTCGAACGGGTCCTGGAGCGCATCGCGGGCGAGCCGTTCGTCGAGCGCACCAAGTCCGTGCTGGTGCTCTCACCGCTGCTGCGGCGCTTCACCTCCGGCGCTCCGGCCTGATCCGGACGGGAGTCCAGCCCCCTCCGGCCCGTGCGCAACGAATCGCTGCCACGGGCCGGAAACGCGTAACGAAGCGACGGCGGATGCGCAACGGTCGCGCCTTGTCGGTCGTTCTCGGCCACACGTACCTTTTGGGTGTCGCTTCCTCCCCCTCCTGGATTCCCCAAGGTCTGCCCATGCCGCCGCTGCGCACCGCCCTGCTCCAGAGCTCCGGTCACCCCGGCGACCCCGCCCGTAACCTCACGGCCCTCGACGCGGCCGCCGAGCGTGCCGCGGCCGACGGGGCCGGGCTGCTGATCGCCCCGGAGATGTTCCTCACGGGCTACGCCATCGGCGACGGCGTCCAGGAGCTGGCCGAGCCCGCCGACGGGCCCGGCGGGCAGGCGGTGGCCGCCATCGCCGCCGCGCACGGCCTCGCCGTCCTCTACGGCTACCCCGAGCGCGACCGGACGCGCGCGGAGGTCGTCTACAACTCCGCGCGGCTGGTCGGCCCGGACGGCACCGAGCTCGCCAACTACCGCAAGACCCATCTCTTCGGCTGCTTCGAGCGCGACGCGTTCACCCCCGGTGACACCCCCGTCGTCCAGGCCGACCTGGGCGGGCTCACCGTCGGCATCCTGATCTGCTACGACGTGGAGTTCCCGGAGAACGTCCGGGCCCACGCGCTGGCCGGAACCGATCTGCTGGTGGTGCCCACCGCACAGATGCACCCCTTCCAGTTCGTGGCCGAATCCCTCGTCCCGGTGCGGGCCTTCGAGAGCCAGATGTACATCGCGTACGTCAACCGCACCGGCCCGGAGGGCGAGTTCGACTTCGTGGGGCTGAGCTGTCTGGCGAGCCCCGACGGCACCACCCGCACCCGGGCGGGCCGGGGTGAGGAGCTGGTCATCGGCGACGCCGACCCCGAGCTGCTCGCCGCCTCGCGCACCACCAACCCCTATCTGCGCGACCGCCGCCCCGGGCTGTACGGGTCGCTGACCTGAGCCCCGGCGTCCGCCGCGGCGCCCGTTTCCCCTTCCCCCCACGCGCACACCCCCGCACGACCGCAAGGAGTCCGTACCGATGACGTCCATGCCCACCGCCGTGCCCGGCGAGCACGAGCCGCAGCAGGCCGACGCCCTCCCGCCCATCACCATGTTCGGGCCGGACTTCCCCTACGCCTACGACGACTTCCTGGCCCACCCGGCGGGCCTGGGCCAGATCCCGGCCACCGAGCACGGCGCCGAGGTCGCGGTCGTCGGCGGCGGTCTGTCCGGCATCATCACCGCGTACGAGCTGATGAAGATGGGCCTGAAGCCCGTCGTCTACGAGGCCGGCCGGATCGGCGGACGGCTGCGCACCGTCGGCTTCGAGGGCTGCGACGAGTCGCTGACCGCCGAGATGGGCGCGATGCGCTTCCCGCCGTCCTCCACCGCGCTCCAGCACTACATCGACCTGGTGGGGCTCACGACCCGGCCGTTCCCCAACCCGCTGGCGCCCGAGACCCCCTCCACCGTTGTCGACCTCAAGGGCGAGTCCCACTACGCCCGCACCATCGACGACCTCCCGCAGGTCTACCGCGAGGTCATGGACGCCTGGAACGCCTGTCTGGAGGAGGGCGCGGACTTCTCCGACATGAACCGCGCCATCCGCGAGCGGGATGTGCCGCGCATCCGCGAGATCTGGTCGCGGCTGGTGGAGAAGCTGGACAACCAGACGTTCTACGGCTTCCTCTGCGACTCCTCGGCCTTCACCTCCTTCCGGCACCGGGAGATCTTCGGCCAGGTCGGCTTCGGCACCGGCGGCTGGGACACCGACTTCCCCAACTCCATCCTGGAGATCCTGCGCGTCGTCTACACCGAGGCCGACGACCACCACCGCGGCATCGTCGGCGGCAGCCAGCAGCTTCCGCTGCGGCTGTGGGAGCGCGAGCCCGAGAAGATCGTCCACTGGCCGCACGGCACCTCGCTGTCGTCCCTGCACGACGGCGATCCGCGCCCGGCCGTGACCCGGCTGCACCGCGCCGCGGGCGACCGCATCGTGGTCACCGACGCGGACGGGGACATCCGCTCGTACCGGTCGGTCGTCTTCACCGCGCAGTCCTGGATGCTGCTCTCCAAGATCGACTGCGATGACTCGCTCTTCCCGATCGACCACTGGACGGCGATCGAGCGCACCCACTACATGGAGTCCAGCAAGCTCTTCGTCCCCGTCGACCGCCCGTTCTGGCTGGACAAGGACGAGACCACCGGGCGCGACACCATGAGCATGACGCTCACCGACCGGATGACCCGCGGCACCTATCTGCTGGACGACGGCCCGGACCGCCCGGCCGTCATCTGCCTCTCGTACACCTGGTGCGACGACAGCCTCAAGTGGCTGCCGCTGTCGGCGAACGAGCGGATGGAGGTCATGCTCAAGTCGCTTGCGGAGATTTATCCGAAGGTGGACATCCGCAAGCACATCATCGGCAGCCCGGTCACCGTCTCCTGGGAGAACGAGCCCTACTTCATGGGCGCGTTCAAGGCCAACCTGCCCGGCCACTACCGCTACCAGCGGCGGCTGTTCACCCACTTCATGCAGGACCGGCTGCCCGCGGACCAGCGCGGCATCTTCCTCGCGGGCGACGACATCTCCTGGACCGCCGGGTGGGCCGAGGGCGCCGTACAGACCGCGCTCAACGCGGTGTGGGGCGTCATGCACCAGTTCGGCGGCGCCACCGACCCCACGAACCCGGGGCCGGGCGACCGTTACGACGAGATCGCGCCGGTGGAACTGCCGGAGGACTGAGCCGGGCCGGGCTCCGGCCGTCCGCATCGCGCGTCGATCAGGACGGCAGGGGAGTGAGCAGAAAGCGCCCGACCAGGCCCACGCCCGCGTCGATCCGCTCGGTGAACTCCTCGGCCAGCTCGGGGAGTCGGCGCAGCCCCCACAGGGCGCGGAACGCCGCCCACGCGGCGTCCCGCGCCCGGTCCAGGCTCCATGAACCCACCAGATGCGTCAGCGGATCGGCCACGTCGAGCAGATCGGGGCCGGGCATCAGCTCCTCCCGGATCCGCTCCTCAAGACCGGTGAGCAGGATGCCGACCCGGTCGAAGTCGCCCTCCAGGGCGGCCGGTTCCACGTCCCGGGCCCGGCAGGTGTCCACCAGCGCGAGCGCCAGGTCATGGCCGATATGGGCGTTGATCCCGGCCAGCGCGAACTGCACCGGACGCACCTCCGGGTGGCACCGCAGCTCGAACAGCGGCCGCCAGCAGGCGGGCGGCCGGCGCCCCGCCGCCACCGCGTCCACGGCCGCCAGATAGCGCCCGGCGAAGCGCGCATCCAGCTCCTCGGTGGCGGCCGGGTCCTGGAAGTACCCCGCCGCGAGCCCCCGGCCGACCTCCTCGGTGACCGACAGATACACCTGGTTGAAGACCGCCACCCCGTCCCCGGGCGGCAGCGCCGCGCCGAGCGCGCGCATCCGCGCCACGACGCTCCTCACACTCCGCGGCGGTGCGGGCGGCGCACCGGTCGGCATCGTCATGGACGCAAGCGTGGCAGCCCGGCCCCGTGCCGTCCGGCCGAGCGCCGTCGCTTCCCCGTATCGGCCCAACGCCCGTCAACAACGCACCCGGCCTCCCATCATGGGACCGGCACAACCTGGATACGTGTCCCGGGCGCGGTGACGATGGAGGCGTGCACCGATCGGAACTCGCGGACTTCCTGCGCTGCCGCCGTGCCCGGCTCGCCCCCGCCGACGTGGGGCTGACCCCCGGCCCGCGGCGCCGTACGCCCGGACTGCGCCGGGAGGAGGTGGCTCGGCTCACCGGGATGTCGCCGGACTACTACACCCGGCTGGAACAGGCCCGCGTCCCGCGCCCCTCCCGCCGGATGCTCACCGCGCTGGCCCGTGCGCTCCGGCTCACCGACGCCGAGCGTGACCATCTCTTCCGGCTGGCGGGGGAGGAGCCACCGCACGATCCGGCCACCGCCGGGCATATCCGCCCCGGGCTGCTGCGCGTCCTGGACCGGCTGCACGACACCCCGGCGCAGGTGGTCACCGACGGGGGCGAGGTGCTGGCCCGGAACACCATGGCGGCGGCCCTGCTCGGTGACCTGACGGCGAGGCCGCCGGGCGAACGCGAGGAGCGTGCCGAAGGGCGTTCCCCGGTGCGGCGGTTCCGGCATCCGGCGGTGGGGGAACTGGAGCTGGAGTGTGAGGTGCTGCTGAGCGCGGACCACGGCCAGCGGCTGATCGTGTACACCGCCCGCCCCGGCAGTGACTCCGCCGAACGGCTGGAACTGCTCCGGGTCGTGGGCCTCCAGGACCTCGCCCCGAGCGAATGAGGTCCCGGCTGTGCCGCTTGTCAGGTGCGCGCTTCTGCGAAGAAGTCGGAGAGCGACTCTGCCTCCGCATAGCTGGGAAGCGCGGTGGGGGAGTTGTCCGGGCGGGCCTCGGGGTGGGCGATGGACCAGGCCAGGCCGACGGCGCTGTGCAGCGCGGCACGGAAGAGCAGCGAACCGCAGCTGATCCGCCGTACGCCCAGTTCGGCCAGGCGCTCATAGGTGTGATGGCCGGGGGAGAAGAGGACGTTGAGCGGGGTGTCGCCGAGGTCGTCCGCGAGTGCGGCGATGTGGTGCTCGTCGGTGAGCGCGGGGATGAAGACACCATCGGCGCCCGCCTCGACATACGCCGCGAGGCGCTCGGCGGTCATCGACAGCCGGGGCGCGTCCGCGGCGCCGATGGCGGCGAGCCAGTGGGTGTCGGTGCGCGCGTTGACGAACAGCCGGGGGACTCGCTCCTTGATCGCCGCGATCACCGCGCACTGGTGCGCGAGCGGGGCGAGGGTGCCGTCGGGGCGTCCGTCCTCGATGTTCACCCCGACGACCCCGGCCGCGTCCAGCTCGGCCGCGAGCGCGGCGATTTCCTCGGGCCGCTCGCTGAACCCGCCCTCGATGTCCACGCTCACCAGTGCGGGAAGGCGGGCCAGCCCGCGTGCGAGGGTGAGCGTCTCCGCGCGGGTGGCGCCCGCCGCGTCCGGCAGCCCGGCCGCGACGGCGACCCCCAGGCTGGTGGTGCCGATGGCGGGGAAGCCGCGGCGGACGAGGGCGGCGGCGGAGGCGTGGTCCCAGGCGTTGGGGAGCAGCAGCGGGCGTTCGGTGTGATGGAGCCGGTGAAAGGCGGCGTGGCCGGTGGGACCGTCGGCCCGCGGTGCCGGTGCGGGGTTCTGGTGATCGCTCATGGTTCCGACGGTAGGTCCGTATCGCTTCGGTTCCCGCCGAACCGTTGCGGGGGCGGGTTCAGGCCACGGCGGTGACGCCGAGCAGGTCGCGCAGGGCCCGTTCGCCGTCGGGGCTGACGCGCAGCGCGCGTCCGCTGCCGATACGTACGCACCAGCCGGTGTCCAGCGCGTGCCGGCACAGCGCGGCCCCGGCCACCCCGGCCAGATGCGGCCGTCGCTCGGTCCAGTCGAGACAGCTGCGGGCCATCGGCCGCCGCCCGCGCGAGGCGGCATCCGGCAGATCGATGCCCAACTCCCGGAACCAGTCCATACCGCTGTCGGTCAACGCGAACCCCGTCGACCCCTGGAGCAGCCCGCGCTCCAGCATCGCGTCGGTGATCGTGGTGCCCAGCCGCCCGGCCAGATGGTCGTAGCAGGTCCGCGCCCGCGCCAGCGCGGCGCTCGCGCTGGAGGCACGCAGCGTACGCGGCGGGGCCGGTGGCGCGGCATATGCGGACAGATCCTCGATCAGCTGCGCCACCTGCGGACCGGCCAGCCGCACATAGCGATGGCGGCCCTGGCGCTCCTGGGCCAGCAGACCGCCGTCGATCAGCTTGTTCAGATGCTCGGTGGCGGTCGAGGCGGCCACCCCGGCATACCGCGCCAGCTCCCCAGCGGTCCACGCCCGCCCGTCGAGCAGCGCCAGACATATGGCGGCGCGCGTCTCGTCGGCGAGCAGCGCGGCCAGCCGCGCGAGTTGCGGACCGCTGTGCGGGGACTGCGTCATGCCTCCATGGTGCGCCCGCGACCCTTCGGCGGTCCCCGAAGGGTCGGGGGATCGGGGGTGAGCGGGCGCCCCGGCGCGCGCCGGGTCAGCCGGAGGTGGTGCGCTGTGCGGCGTTGCGGTCGTGGGGCGCGGCGCCCGGTGCGTGGGTGGTTTCGTGGGCCGCGCCGTGGAGGACGCCCGCGCCTGCGACCAGGCCCAGTGCGCCCACCGTGACCAGGCAGAACGACACCGTCAGCGAGGTCATGTCCGCGATCGAGCCCATCGCCGCGGGGGCGATCAGCCCCGAGGTGTAGGTGATCGTGGCCACGCCCGCGATGGCCTGGCTGGGGGCCGGGCCGCTGCGGCCCGCGGCGGCGAACGCCAGCGGCACCACGACCGCGATGCCCAGCCCGATGAGGCCGAAGCCCGCGATGGCGAGGGCCGCGTTCGGCGCCGTGACCACCCCGAGGCCGCCGAGCGTGGCGAGCGCCCCGCCCGCCCGTACCGTCCGTACCGCGCCGAACCGGCCCACGACCGCGTCGCCCGCCAGCCGGGCCGCGGCCATGGTGCAGGAGAAGACCGTGGTGCAGGCGGCGGCGACCGCGGGGGAGGAGTCCATGACGTCCCGCAGATAGACCGCCGACCAGTCGAGGCTCGCCCCCTCGGCGAACACCGCGCAGAACCCCACCGCGCCGATGATCAGCGCGGAGCGCGGCGGAAGCGCGAAACGCGGCGGCGGATGCTCCTCGGCCGCGCTGCGCAGATCCAGGACCCAGTGACAGGCGATCGCGCCCAGCACCGTCAGGGCCCCGGCCGCGATGGCCAGATGCAGCCGGGCGTCCGCCTCGGCGTGGGCCGCGACCGTGCCCGCCGCCGAGCCGATGAGCGCGCCCGCGCTCCACATCCCGTGCAGCCCGGACATGATGGGGCGGCCCAGCCGGGTCTCGATCTCCACGCCGAGGGCGTTCATGGCGACGTCGGACATCCCGGCGGTCGCGCCGAACACGAACAGCGCGCCGCACAGCCAGACCAGGCCGGGGACGAGCGGGGGGACCGCGAGCCACAGGCACCACAGGGCCAGCAGTCCGCGCAGTGCCGCGCGGGCGCCGAAGCGGTGGCTGATCCGCCCCGCGAGCGGCATCGCGAAGGAGGCTCCGATCGCGGGGAAGGCGAGGGCCAGGCCGAGTTGGCCCGCGCTGATGTCCAACCGCTCCTGGACCCAGGGGATGCGGGTGGCGAAGTTCCCGGTGACCGCGCCGTGGACCGTGAACACCGCCGCGACGGCCATCCGCGCCCGCCGTACCGGGATCATCCGGAGCGCCCCGGATTCCGTACCACTGCTCATCGCGGTCGCTCCCTCCCCGACGCACGGCAGCACGGCCCGTCCCCGTCTGATGCCGGTGGGAAGCTATCAGGGAGCCTGCCTGATGGATAGGCGATTTCTCCGGCCGGCGCCGGCCGGCGTTCGGCGTCGGCGTCTGCACCACATCGGGCTCGGCGCGCCCGGTCTGGTGGACCCCGCCACCGGTGAGCTCAACTCCCCTGCCGGGCTGCCCTCCTGGCACCGCGAACTGGCCGCCGCGCTGCACGCCGGGCTGACGGCGCCGGTGCTGCTGGAGAACGAGGTCAACCTCGCCGCGGTCGCGGAACAGCGGCTCGGCGTGGTGCGCGACCGGGACACCTTCGTCCTGCTGTGGCTCGGCCACGGGGTGGGCGCGGCCGTGGTGCTGGACGGGGTGCTGCGCCGCGGCGCCTCGGGCGGCACCGGCGAGATCGGCTTCCTGCCGGTGCCGGTGCCGGGGACCGCGGGGCTGCCCTCGGCGACCGGCTGCGACGGCGGCTTCCACGCCCTCGCGGGCAGCCGCGCCATTTGTGAACTCGCCCGTGACCACGGTCTGGACGCGGCTCCGGCGCACGGTACGGACGACGCGGACCGTACGGACGACGCGGGGGCCGCGGAGGCGGTGCTGCGGGCGGCCGTCGCGGCGGGGGAGCGGGCGGCGCCCTTCCTGGACGCTCCGGCGGCCCGCGTCGCAGTGGGCGCCGCCGCGGTGAGCGCGGTGCTCGACCCGGGCTGTGTGGTCCTCGGCGGCGAGTCGGCCGTGCCGGGGGTACGGCCCTCGCCCACCGCGTCGCGGCGCACATCACCCGGATGTCCCCGCCGCGCACCGAGATCCGCCCCGGAGCCGTCGGCGGGGGCGCGGTCCTCCGCGGCGCGGTCCTCACGGCCACGGACGCGGCCCAGAACGACCCGTTCGGCGCGGGCTGGTCCAGTCCGGCCGACCCATGCGGGGCCCCAGTCCCGCAGGCCCCCGGGCCTGATTCCCGCTCCGTGGGTGAGGGAAGCCACAGGGGGTGGGTCTCCAAGTCCGCTGATCGTCATGGCACACTGGGCCCGTACCAGTGACGTCAGCGCACTCCGGGGTCGGTGAAAATCCGAACCGGCGGTTACAGTCCGCGACCCGTCCGCCGCCAGCGGCCGGTTGACCAGGTGAAATTCCTGGACCGACGGTGAAAGTCCGGATGGGAGGCAGTGCGCGGCGAATGCGACATCACCGGTGCGCCGCCATCGGCGGTCCGCGCTCTTCTCGTGCGGGCCCGTCTGCCGATCCCGGCGTGTCGGCGGCGCCGTCGTTCGTTCGTGTCGTTTCCGACAGCCCCGGAGTCCGTGCCCGAAGAGGCAGGAGGACCCGGTGGCCACCGCAGCCGAAGCCGAAGCGATGCGCCATGCCGTCGCGCTCGCAGCCCACGGTCTCGGCCACACCAGCCCCAACCCCGTCGTCGGCTGCGTCATCCTCGACGCCCACGGCCGCACCGTCGGTGAGGGCTGGCACCAGCGGGCCGGTGGCCCGCACGCCGAGGTCCACGCGCTGCGCGCCGCGGGTGAACGGGCCCGTGGCGGGACCGCGCTGGTCACCCTCGAACCCTGCAACCACACCGGCCGCACCGGACCCTGTGCGCAGGCGCTCATCGACGCCGGGGTGGCCCGCGTCCGCTACGCAGTCGCCGACCCCACCGCCGAGGCCCGGGGCGGCGCCGCCACGCTCGCGGCCGCCGGGATCGATGTCGCGGCCGGACCGCTGACCGACGAGGCCGAAGCGGTCAACGAAGCCTGGCTGACCTCGATGCGGCGCGGCCGCCCCTTCGTGCTGTGGAAGTACGCCGCCACCCTCGACGGGCGCAGCGCCGCGGCCGACGGCACCAGCCGCTGGATCACCTCCGCCGCCTCCCGCGCCGATGTGCACCGGCTGCGCGCCGAGGCGGACGCCGTGGTCGTCGGCTCCGGCACGCTGCGCGCCGACGACCCCCATCTGGCCGTCCGCGACCGGGACGGGGCGACCCAGCCGCTGCGCGTCGTCGTCGACACCCGCGCGACCATCACCCCCGGCGCCCGGGTCCTGGACGACGCGGCGCCCACGCTGATCGCCGTCGCCGAGGACGCCGACACCGGCCATCTGCCGGGCGTGGAGACCGTACGGCTGCCCCGCTCCGCCGACGCCGAGGGGCTCGACATCGGCGCGCTGCTGACCGCGTTGCACCACCGCGGGGTGCGCTCCGTACTGCTGGAGGGCGGGCCCACGCTCGCCGGGGCGTTCCTCGCCGCCGGAGCCGTCGACAAGGTCGTCGGCTATCTGGCCCCCGTTCTGCTCGGCGCGGGCCCCGCGGCCCTCGCCGACGCCGGAATCACCACCATCGCGCAGGCGTTGCGCCTCGAGGCGGCCGATGTCACCCGGCTCGGGCCCGATCTGCGCGTCACCGCTGTTCCCGCAGCCACCCTCGCCGAGGAGAACTGAAGTGTTCACCGGAATTGTCGAAGAACTGGGTGAGATCGTCGCCATCGAGAACCTGGGCGACGCCTCCCGCTTCCAGGTGCGCGGCCCCGTCGTCACCGACGGTGCGAAGCATGGCGACTCCATCGCGGTCAACGGTGTCTGTCTCACCGTCGTGGACCGCGAAGAGGGCCCCGCGGGTGGCGAGTTCAGCGCCGATGTGATGGCCGAGACCCTGAACCGCTCCAGCCTCGGCGCGCTCGCCGTGGGCTCCCGCGTCAACCTGGAGCGCCCGATGGCGCTCGGCGGGCGGCTCGGCGGCCATCTCGTCCAGGGCCATGTCGACGGCACCGGCACCATCGTCGAGCGCAAGCCCTCCGAGCACTGGGAGATCGTCAAGATCTCGCTCCCCGCCGACCTCAGCCGCTATGTCGTGGAGAAGGGCTCCATCACCGTCGACGGCATCAGCCTGACCGTCGTGGACGCGGGCCCCGACTACTTCACCGTGAGCCTGATCCCGACCACGCTCGCCCTCACCACCCTCGGCGTCAAGCAGACCGGGGACCCGGTCAACCTCGAGGTGGACGTGGTCGCCAAGTACGTCGAGCGGATGCTCGGGGACCGCGCCCACGGCCCCGCCGCGACCCCCGCTTCCGGAACCACCCATGGGGAGGCCGTCTCATGACCGCCCGCGACCGTCTGGGCACCGTCCCCGGACAGATCCACCGCGAGGCCGCGAGCGCGCCCGTCCTTGGAAGGAGTGTCATGAGCGAGGCATACGCGGAGACCGCGTCGCAGACCGCCGAGCCGCAGCCGACGACCCCCGCACCCCTGCTCACGGGCGGGGAGTGGCCCGACGAACTGGCGCTGGACTCCGTCGAACGGGCCATCGCCGAGATCGCCGCGGGCCGCCCCGTCGTGGTCGTGGACGACGAGGACCGGGAGAACGAGGGCGATCTCATCGTCGCCGCCGAGAAGGTCACCCCCGAGATCGTCGCGTTCATGATGTCCGAGTGCCGCGGGCTGATCTGCGCCACGCTGGAAGGCTCCGACCTCGACCGGCTGGAGCTGCCCCAGATGGTGGAGCAGAACTCCGAGTCCATGCGCACCGCCTTCACCGTCTCGGTCGACGCCACCGCCGAGCACGGTGTCAGCACCGGTATCTCCGCCGCCGACCGGGCCACCACCCTGCGGCTGCTGGCCGATCCGCACAGCGCCCCCGGTGACTTCGCGCGCCCCGGCCATATCTTCCCGCTGCGCGCCCGCCACGGCGGAGTGCTCGCCCGGGACGGCCACACCGAGGCCGGGGTCGATCTGGCCCGGCTCGCGGGGCTGCGCCCGGCCGCCGCGATCGTCGAGATCGCGGGCGAGGACGGCGCCATGCTGCGCCTGCCGGACCTGGTCGCCTTCGCCCGTAAGCACGATCTGGCGATCATCTCCATCGAGGACCTGATCGCCCACCGCAAGGCGCTGGAGCCCATCGTGCGGCGCGAGGCCCAGACCCGGCTGCCCACCGCCTTCGGGGACTTCCAGGCGTACGGCTACCGCTCCACCGCCGACGGCGTCGAGCACATCGCGCTCGTCCACGGCGAGATCGGCGACGGCGAGGACGTGCTGGTGCGCGTCCACTCCGAATGCCTCACCGGCGATGTGTTCCACTCGCTGCGCTGCGACTGCGGCCCCCAGCTGCACGCCTCTCTGGAGCGGGTCGCCGCCGAGGGCCGCGGGGTGGTGCTCTATCTGCGCGGCCACGAGGGGCGCGGTATCGGGTTGCTGTCCAAGCTGCGCGCGTACCAGCTCCAGGAGCTGGGCCGGGACACCCTGGACGCCAATCTGGAGCTGGGGCTGCCCGCCGACGCCCGGGACTACGCCGCGGGCGCGGACATCCTCACCGACCTCGGTGTGGGCTCGCTGCGGCTGATGACCAACAACCCCGAGAAGACCACGGCCCTGGTCCGCCACGGACTGCGGGTCCTCGGCCGGGAGCCGATGCCGGTCCAGGCCGGGGAGCACAATCTGCGGTACCTGCGCACCAAGCGGGACCGGATGGGGCATGAGCTGCCCTGGCTGGACGGCGACCAGGCCGAACCCGTGTCCGCCTGCGGCAACCAGTAGCCGCGCCGGTCACCGGCACCGAGTACATCCGAACGACCAACCACCAGAACGATCCGAACGACCCGTACGGAACCCGTACGAGGGCACAGACGCACCAAGGAGAGACGTGAGCGGTAAGGGCGCCCCCGAACTGTCCGTGAAGAACTGCGGCGACCTGCGCGTGGCCGTCATCGCCGCCCAGTGGCACGAGCAGGTGATGGACGGGCTGGTCGACGGCGCGCTGCGCGCCCTCGGCGAGCTCGGCATCTCCGAGCCCACCGTGCTGCGGGTGCCCGGCAGCTTCGAGCTGCCGGTGGTCGCCAAGGTCCTGGCGGGCCGCGGCTACGACGCGGTCGTGGCCCTCGGCGTGGTCATCCGCGGTGGCACCCCCCACTTCGACTATGTGTGCCAGGGCGTCACCCAGGGCCTCACCCAGGTCAGCGTGGACACCGGGGTTCCCATCGGCTTCGGCGTGCTGACCTGTGACACCGAGGAGCAGGCACTCGACCGGGCCGGGATCGCCGGATCCAGCGAGGACAAGGGCCACGAGGCGGTCACCGCCGCCGTCGCCACCGCCACCACCCTGCGCTCGGTCGCCGAACCCTGGCGCTGAGCCGGGTCGGCCCGCACCAGTAGGATGACGGGCATCATGGCCAACAAGACGTTCGAGGAGCTCTTCGCCGAGCTCCAGCAGAAGGCCGCCACGGCCGATCCCGCCACCTCCCGCACCGCCGAGCTGCTCCAGTCCGGTGTGCACGCCATCGGCAAGAAGGTGGTGGAGGAGGCCGCCGAGGTGTGGATGGCCGCCGAGTACGAGAGCGACGCGGCGACCGCCGAGGAGATCTCACAGCTCCTCTACCACCTTCAGGTGATGATGGTCGCCAAGGGCCTCTCCCTCGACGACGTCTACGCTCATCTCTGAGCCGTCGGTCGCCGACCCGCCGCGTCTGCCGGCTCACCGAGCCCCACGCCACCCCCTCGCAACCGAATCGCAACCGAAGGAAAGAACGCTCATGCTGCGCATCGCCGTCCCCAACAAGGGTTCACTGTCCGAGCCTGCGTCGGCGATGCTCCATGAGGCGGGCTACCGGCAGCGCAAGGACCGCAAGGAGCTCGTCCTCGTCGACTCCGACAACGACGTGGAGTTCTTCTTCCTGCGCCCCCGCGACATCGCCGTCTACGTCGGCTCCGGCCGGCTGGACATCGGCATCACCGGCCGCGATCTGCTGCTGGACTCCGGCTCGAAGGCCGAGGAGATCATGCAGCTCGGCTTCGCCGGGTCCACCTTCCGATACGCCACCCTCCCCGGCACCGCCAAGGACGTCAGCGAGTTCGGCGGGAAGACCGTGGCCACCTCCTTCGCCGGACTGGTCACCAAGCACCTGGCCGACCACGGGGTGGACGCCGATGTGGTCCACCTCGACGGGGCCGTCGAGACCGCCATCCAGCTCGGGGTCGCCGAGATCATCGCGGATGTCGTGGAGACCGGCACCACCCTGCGCAACGCCGGACTGGAGATCATCGGCGAGCCGATCCTGCACTCCGAGGCCGTGGTGATCCGCCGCACCGGCGCCCCCACCGACGACCCCAAGGTGCAGCAGTTCCTCCGCCGGATGCAGGGCGTCCTGGTGGCCCGGCGCTACGTGATGATGGACTACGACATCCGCGTCGAGCACGTCGAGCGCGCCGTGGCGCTCACCCCCGGCCTGGAGTCGCCCACCGTCTCCCCGCTGCACCACGAAGGCTGGGTCGCGGTCCGTTCCATGGTCCCGTCCAAGGACGCCCAGCGGATCATGGACGAGCTGTACGACCTGGGGGCCCGGGCGATCCTGACCACCGGGATCCACGCCTGCCGGCTCTGACCCACGGCCACCACGGCCATCCCGCCCACCCGCCTCCCACGAGAGACCGACCACGTGTCCGCCGCCGCGCCGCTGCCCGCCCTGCCCGTCACCTTCCGGCCGACCAGGACCCGGGCGGTCCTGATGACCGTCGGCACCGCCGTTGTCATCGTGCTCACCGCGGTCGGGCTGCTCCTGGATCGCCTGAGCCCGGGGGAGAAGGCCAGCTTCATCATCACCGGCCTGATCTTCTTCGGGGTGCTGGTGCTGCTGAGCCGCCCCAAGGTGGTGGCCGACGCGGACGGGGTGACCGTGGTGAACCTCACCACCAAGCGCCGCCTGGAGTGGGCCGAGGTGCTCCGGGTCAATCTGCGGCCCGGTGATCCCTGGGTCTTCCTGGACCTCGCCGACGGCACCAGCCTGCCCGCCATGGGCATCCAGCCGGGCATCGCCAAGGAGCGGGCCATCAACGACGCGCGGGCGCTGCGGGCCCTGGCCGAGAAGCACGGCACGGGCGGTGAATCGGCATGAACCGGGCCTTCGCGGCCGGTCCGCGGAGGCCGGGCGGCACTCCATCGGCCCGAGGGGCCTGCCCGTGACGCCCCATCCTTGATTACCCTGTTGCCGGGGCCGAACGGTGCCCCGCCCCGCCTTCTTCTGTTCGCGTGCCCCCGCGCGGCCGGCGGGCTCCCCTGCGACCCGAGGAGTGACTCCCTCCGCAGATGGACGGATCGTCCTGTAGTACCTGCGCCGCCGCCGGCCCCAAGGCGGCGGCATGAGCACCACCCTGTCCCTTCTGCTGCTCTCCGCGGCACTTGTTCTCATCCTCGCCAACGGCTTCTTCGTAGCGGCGGAATTCGGCCTTGTCACCGTCGAGCGGCCGGACGCCGAGCGCGCCGCCGACGAGGGCGACCGACGCGCCCGCACCGTGGTCGAGGCGCTGCGCGAACTGTCCTTCCAGCTCTCCGGCACCCAGTTGGGCATCACCATCACCTCGCTGGTGGTCGGCATGCTCGCCGAGCCCGCGCTCGGCCATCTGCTGACCAGGCCGCTGGAGGCCACCGGACTGCCGCACGGAGCCGTGTCCGGCGTCGCCGTGGTGATCGGCATGCTGGTGGCGTCCGCCGTGCAGATGGTCATCGGCGAACTGGTGCCCAAGAACTGGGCCGTCTCCCGGCCCCTCCAGGTCGCCCGGTTCGTCGCGGGCCCGCAGTACGCCTTCGCCCGCTTCTTCCGGCCGGTCATCGCCCTGCTCAACACGGTCGCCAACCGGCTGGTGCGGATGCTGGGCGTGGAGCCCACCGAGGAGCTGGCCTCCGCCCGTACCCCCGGCGAGCTGGTCTCGCTCGCCCGCCACTCGGCACGCGCGGGTGCCATCGAGCAGGACACCGCCGATCTGTTCGTACGGACCCTCTCCCTGGGCGACCTCACCGCCCAGCATGTGATGACCCCGCGGGTGAGGGTCAGCGCCCTCCAGTCCACGGCCACTGCCGAGGACGTCCTCAACCTCACCCGGGCCACCGGGCTCTCCCGCTTCCCGGTCTACCGCGACCGCCTGGACGAGGTCATCGGGATGGTGCACCTCAAGGACGCCCTCGCGGTCTCCGCGCCCGACCGGCTGCGCACCCCCGTCGGCCGGATCGCCCAGCCCCCGGTGCTCGTCCCCGAGACCCTGCCGGTCCAGCCGCTGCTGGAGCAGCTCCGCAGCGAGCAGCCGATAGCCGTGGTCGTCGACGAGTACGGCGGCACGGCGGGCGTGGTCACCCTGGAGGACATCGTCGAGGAACTGGTCGGCGAGGTCCGCGACGAACACGACGACGAAGCCGCCGAAATGCCTGATCTGACCCAGATTGTCACCGAGGATGGTCGCCACGCCTGGGATGTCGACGGCGGCTGCCGCGTCGACACCCTGCGCCGGATCGGCCTCGAGGCACCCGACGGGCCGTACGACACCGTCGCCGGACTCGTCGCCGACCTGCTGGCGCGGATCCCCGCACCCGGCGACACCGCCGAGCTGCCCGGCTGGAAACTGGCCGTCCGGCAGGTCGGCCACCACCGGGCGGAGCTGGTACGCATCGTCCGCGCCAAGACGGGTACGCCGGTGGGGCAGGCGTCCACCGCCACCTGCCCGGCTGCCAGTACGGCCGCCGGTGCGGCCGTCGGGAAGGGAACCGAGCGATGAGTCTCGTCCAACTGCTCTTCGCCGCCCTGCTGGTGCTCGCCAACGGCTTCTTCGTGGGCGCCGAGTTCGCCCTCGTCTCGGTGCGCCGCAGCCAGATCGAGCCGCGCGCGGCCGAGGGCTCCGGCCGCGCCCGTACGGTGCTCACCGGTCTGGAGAACCTGCCGCAGATGATGGCGGCCGCCCAGTTCGGCATCACCGTCTGCTCGCTGACCCTCGGTGCGGTCGCCGAGCCGACCGTGGCCCATCTGCTGGAGCCGGTCTTCCACGCCGTCCATCTCCCCGCCGGGTTGGTCCACCCCGTCGGCTACGCCATCGCGCTCGCCGTCGTGGTCTTCCTGCACCTGGTCATCGGCGAGATGGTGCCGAAGAACCTGGCCATGGCGGCGCCGGAGAAGACCGCACTGTGGCTCGGCCCCGGACTGGTCGGCTTCGCCCGGCTGTGCCGCCCGGTCACCGCGGCGCTCGGGGCCAGTGCCCGGGTGGTGCTGCGGCTGTTCCGCGTCGAGCCCAAGGACGAGGTCGAGGCGGTCTTCACCAGCGAGCAGCTGACCCATCTGGTGGAGGACTCCCGGCAGGCCGGACTGCTGGAGCCCGGTGAGCACGAGCGGCTCGCCGACGCCCTGGAGCTGGGCAGCCGCCCGGTCACCGATGTGCTGCTCGACCCGGCGGGCCTGGTCACCGTCGACCCCTCGGTCACCCCGCGGCAGATCGAGGAACTGACCGTACGGACCGGCTACTCACGCTTCCCGGTGCGCGGCCCCGGCGGCGCCTTCATGGGCTATCTGCATGTGAAGGACGTCCTGGATCTGGAGTACCCGGAGCGCGCCGTACCGCAAGCCGTATGGCGGCCGATCGAGACCCTGCGCGCGGAGCTGCCGCTGGACGACGCGCTCACCGTGATGCGCCGTGCCGCCTCGCATCTGGCGGCGGTCGCCGACGCCTCGGGGAAGGTGCTGGGCCTGGTGGCCCTGGAGGACGTCCTGGAGATCCTGGTCGGCGAGGTCAGGGACCCCGCCCACCGGGCCGGGAAGCGCCGCCGGGTGGCCGAGCCGCGCGGTGCCGTGGCGGAGCCGGGCGGGCGGGAGCCCGCGCAGCCGAACGGAACGGAACCGGCGGAGCAGCCCGCGATGGTGGCACGCTAGGCGCTCCGCGGGAAGTGCCGCGACGTGCCGTCGTTCGGCTGCGGCTGCGTCGTGGCTGGTCGCCCACGCGGCGGAAGCCGCACATCGACACAGCCGCGGCGGAGCCGCACATCGACACAGCCCCGCGCCCCAGCCGGTCCGCCGCGGCGGGGGTCGCCGCTCCAGGGGGCAGGGGGCCGTACGGGGGTGGTCAGGACAGCGGGTCCTGCGGGTCGCGGTACATCGGACCGCGGCCCGACAGGACCTCCCCGTACGCCTGCATCAGATCCGGCAGCCGCAGCGTGGCCAGATCGTCACGGGTCGGGGTGCCCGTCCACCCGGACAGTCGCAGATCCCGGTAGGCACAGCTCTTCTCGTACAGAGTGCGCAGAAAGCGGCCGTTGCCCAGCTCGTCGATCCAGCCCTGGTCCACCACATGGCCGCTGATGCTGCGCAGTTCCTCCACGGCCTCCTCGTCCCACACATCGCCGTTCTCGGCGGCCAGCACCTCGCCGATGCGGGTCAGTTCGAGCGGGCGGTAGCTGGGGAAGTCCACCCGGGTGGTGAAGCGTGAGCCGAGGCCGGGGTTGGCGGCCAGCAGCCGGTCCATGCCTTCGGGATAGCCCGCCAGGATCACCACCAGCCGGTCGCGGTTGTCCTCGGCGCGCTTGAGCAGCACCTGGAGCGCCTCGTCGCCGTACGCGTCGCCCTTGCTGTAGCCGGAGTTGGACAGGCTGTACGCCTCGTCCACGAAGAGCACTCCGCCCAGCGCCGAGTCGATCAGGTCATTGGCCTTCACCGCCGTCTGGCCCAGGTACTCGCCGACCAGATCGGCGCGCCCGGCCTCCACCAGATGGTCCCCGGCCAGCAGCCCGAGCGCGTAGAAGACCCGGCCGAGGATACGGGCCACGGTCGTCTTGCCGGTGCCCGAGGGGCCGGAGAAGACGAAGTGCCGCTTGGGGGGCTGGACCGGCAGGCCCTGACCGGCGCGCAGCCGCGCCATATGGAGCTGTGCGGACAGCGCCCGCACCTGTCGCTTGACCGGCTCCAGGCCGACCATGCGCTCCAGCTCCTGCAACGCGCTCTCCAGCAGCACCGGATCGGAGGGGCCGGGCTGGGCGGGCGCCCCGGACCGCTCACGGGTGCCGCCGGAGCCCACCACGGCGGAGCCGAGCAGGGCCGCGCCACCGGGACCGGCCTCACCGCCCGGCCGCAGCTCACGGCCGTCGCCCGGGTCGGTGGCGGGCAGCGGGTCGGGGTCGGCGGCCGTGCTGTCGCGGACATCGCCCGCGTCCTGGCCGCCGACACCGGCCAGCGAGACGGCCGCCAGGTCCGCCGGCTCGTCGAGTCCGTCGGACTGGGCTATCGCCGCCAGCCGCGCCGAGGTGTCCATGAAGGTGGGGTCGATCCGGTGCACCGCGCGGTACAGGGGGAGCGCGGCGGCACTGCGCCCGGTGCCCTCGTGGGCGCGGGCGAGCCAGTAGCGCAGCTCCTTGCGCTGGGGCTGTTCGCTGCGGCAGCGCATCAGGGCGGCGGCGAGCAGCGGTTCGGCCTGGCTGAACATCTCCAGCCGGACCCGTGCCATCCCGCCGAAGAGCCCCGCCTCGATACCGAGGAGCGGATCGTCCAGCAGTGGCTCGGTGTGCCGCACCAACTGCTCCCAGTCCTTGACCAGATACGCGCGGCAGGCGTGCAGAAAACGGGCCTGGGGGTCCGCCTCCACCGGCGGGCATCCGGCCAGCGCCCGGTCCAGCTCGGGGACATGGCGGCCGTCGAGCCAGTGGGAGGCGTGGGCGAGCAGCAGATCGCGGCTGGTCTCCAGCACTGGCTGGACCCACCAGCCCAGCCAGTACCAGGAGTTGAGGGTGCGGCGGTGCCGGGCGCGCTGCTCGCCGAAGCGGTCGCGATGGCGGTACATCCGCAGCAGCGCGGTGGCGGTGTCGGCGCGCAGGGCGTGCAGACCGAGCCAGGCGTCGGCCATACCGGGGTCGTGCCGCACGGCGGCCCGGAACTCCTCCTCGGCCTGTGCGTAGGCGCCCATCGTGTAGGCGTCGACGGCCCGCAGCCAGGCAAGGTCGGCCGGGGCGTGCGATCCTTGCGTGCCGAAATCCATCACGTCCCCCACAACCCCTGCCCCCGTGGATGCCGCAGGGGCGACTGCCTCTTGGGCATCGTACCTGCGCAGGCGGCACCGGCCGAGGGTGCCGCACTGTTGTTCGTCGCAATCGCACAATGCGCAGCGGGTGTGCGCGGGAGGCGTATAGGGGGCGCGAGCTGCGCTGTCCGCCGGGGAGCCCATGGTAACCGAGGGTGATGCGTACGCTGCGCAACGCATCGGAAAATCGGCTCCGGACAGGACGAAGCCCCCGATCACGGGGGAACAACCGGGGGCTTCGCGTTGTGGGGCGACTCGTACGAGTCGCACATTGAGAACGTAAGACCTGTATGGCCCCCAGGTCAAGCCGAGTTGGGGCACGCGTCGCACCTCGGGCACCGGGGTGCGGACTGGTCGGCCACGCTAGCTCACGCTGTGTGAGACGGGGGACCGTTTCGGTCGACCGCCGCCGGTCCCGGCAGCAACGTGTACCCCTGCTTTCCCTGGCCCACCAGCGTGTCGGCATGCGGACGCGAGGGGTCGGCGGCGAAGTGCAGACGTTCGGCGTGTCGCCAGCCGTCCCAGAATGCGGACAGTTCCGGTCCATCGCGGAGCTCGCCCCGCCGCCAGGCGAGATGGTCGGGCAGATCCATCCACAACAGATGGGCCAGATACGGGCGTACGGCGCGACGGCCGCTGCCCACCCCCTCCAGCAGGACGACCGGAGCGGGGTCCAGCCGCCGCCGCTGCGCCGCGAAGCGGCGCTCCACCCAGTCGTACGGGGCGTACCGGGCGGCGGTGCCACGGGCGAGGGGCCCCAGGACATCCCGGCGCAGCCGCCCCGCCCAGCCGAACAGCTCGTCATGGGTGGCGAGGTCGTCGGTGTGCAGCACCGGGGCGCCGCCGAGCGCCGCCGCCAGCCGCCCCGCGAGGGTGGTCTTCCCCGAACCGGCGTGACCGTCCACGGCGACGACGCGGACCGCGCCGCAGGAGGGCGGCAGGGCGCGCAGCCGCCGCGCGAGCGCGTCGAGAGTGCCGGGAGCGCCGTCCGGGGCGGTCGGTTCGGGTGAGTACATCGCCGCCCAGCCTACGGCTCCCGCCCCTCCGTTCACTCCACTGGTCCACACCAATATTGATAAGCGGAGCGGGTGGGAATCACTGGTCCGAGACCACCCGCAGCGGCCATAGTTGGGCGACCGTCACACACCCACCGCCCCCTTGGACGACTGCACGACTTGGACGATCGGACGACTGGACGACGACTGGGGGAACCCTCGTATGAGCAGATCCGGATCCACACCCCGCCGTTCCGTGCTCGCCGCCGCGCTCGGTGTCGCGGGCGCGGCCGCCGTCTCCACCGCCGCGGCCTCCGCCGCCGGCGCGACCCGCCCGGCCGGGGCGCCGCGGGCGGAGGCGGCCGCGGCCGGCGAGCCGAAGGGCCGCAAGGCCGCGGCGGTCGCGGAGTACTACGGCTGGAGCAGCAGCGCCGACTGGAAGGCCGGGACCGCCAAGGGCGTCCGCGCCCAGGCCGGCGCCCGCCCCGGCATCGTGATCGCCACCCCCGCGGGCAGCACGGACTACACCGATCCGCACACCGGCACCAAGGCCACCTGGGAGTACGCGACCTGGACCTCCCCGGTGCGCAAGCTCTCGGTCCCCGCGACCGAGGCCATCGTCTCCTGGAACGCCCGCACCCCGGCCGGCACCTGGATCCAGGTCGAGCTGAAGGGCACCTACTCCGACGCCACCAGCACACCCTGGTATGTGATGGGCCGCTGGGCCTCCGACGACGGCACCACCTCCATCCGGCGCACCTCGGTGGACGACCAGAGCGACAACAAGAGCTCGGTGTGGACCGACACCCTCTCCGTCGACGCCCCGGCGAGCGGGCTGCGGCTGGTCTCCTACCGGATCCGGCTCACCCTCCACCGCAGGCCCGGCACCACGCTCACCCCCACGGTGTGGCGGGTCGGCGCGATGGGCTCGGACGTACCCGACCGCTTCGAGGTGCCCGCCTCCGAGCCCAGCCTGGGCAAAGGCCGTGAGCTGACCGTCCCGCGCTATTCGCAGGAGATCCACAAGGGCCAGTACCCCGAGTACGACAACGGCGGCGAGGCGTGGTGCAGCCCCACCTCCTCGCAGATGATCATCGAGTACTGGGGCCGCAAGCCCACCGCCGACGATCTGGCCTGGGTCAACCCCGACTACGCCGACCCCCAGGTCTGCCACGCCGCCCGCGCCACCTTCGACTACCAGTACGACGGCTGCGGCAACTGGCCCTTCAACGCCGCCTACGCCGCCACCTACCGCGACCTCCAGGGTGTGGTCACCCGGCTCGGCTCGCTCACCGACGCCGAGAAGCTGATCAGTGTCGGCATTCCGCTGATCACCTCGCAGTCCTTCCTCAAGACCGAGCTGGACGGGGCGGGATACGGCACCGCGGGCCATCTGATGACCGTCGTCGGCTTCACCGCCGACGGCGATGTCATCGCCAACGACCCGGCCTCGCCCGGCAACGACGCCGTCCGCCACATCTACCAGCGGCGCCAGTGGGAGAACATCTGGCTCCGGACCAAGCGCTATGACGCGAACGGCCAAGTCAAGGGCGGTTCGGGAGGAGTGTGCTACCTCTACTTCCCCGCCCAGCCCACCGCCGCTCAGCGCACGGTGCTCAAGGAGCTCGGCATCGGCTGAGCGCCGGCCCCTCCCGGCGGGCCGCGGCGGCCGTCAGGCGGCGGCGCGCACCTCCCGCGCGGCGTCCGCGTGGAGCGCGACCCGCACCAGAGCCGCGGCCAGCCGGGGGAGGTCCGCCTCGTTCACCAGCCGTCCCAACGACTCGGGGCTCGTGGGCAGCCCGAGGCGCTCGGCGCCCTGCTGTGCCTTGCGGTCGAAGTACGGGGCGAACTCGGGCCAGACGCCCTGTGCCTCGCGCAGGAAGATGTGCACCCCGGACGGGCCGATGCCGGTGATCTCCTGGAGCAGCTCCCCGGGGTCCCCGGCCTCGCGCATCCGGCGCAGATCCCCCCGGTAGTCCCGGTTCACCAGCTCCGCCGCCTCCCCGAGCTGGGTGGCGGTCCGTTCGTCGTAGCGCCGGTACCCTCCCTCGCCCAGCGCGTCGACCCGCTGTTGCCAGTCGGCCTCCGCCATCCGCCGCGGGGTGCGCATCCCCGCCTGGAACAGGGCTCGCGCGGAGGCGACGGCGATATCGGATCTGATCCGCGCGGACAGCAGATGGGAGAGGACCAGCAGCTGGTAGAGCGGTTGGGGGGTATTACGGAGCTTGATCCCGGCGTCGGCGGCGAAGGTGGTGCCCTGCCGGTCGAGCAGACTGCGCACCACGCTCGCGTTCTTCTCGCTCACAGCGGACCCCTCTCCTTGTGTCTGCCGGGCGAGCGTCACGGGTACCCCGCGGCGTTCCCCTCACTCGGGACCGGTTCGGGTGATCTTCCATATCCGGGTGGCCACCTGGAGGTTGAGCCTGCTCTCCGCATCCGTGAGATCCATCCCGGTGATCTCGCGGATGCGCCGCAGCCGGTAGCGCAGGGTGGAGCGGTGGATGACCAGAGCCGCAGCGGCCTCGCTGTAGTGGCCCCCGCAGTCGAAGTACCGGGACAGCGTCTCCACCAGGGCGCTGTGGTGCCGGGCGTCGTAGTCCAGCAGCGGACCCAGCCACTCCCGGACGAAGCGGTCCACCTCCCGGTGGTCACCGCCGGGCGGCAGGATCCGGTACAACCCCAGGTCGTCGAAGAACGTCATCCCGTGCGCGGGGTGCGAACGGCTGCGCACCTCCAGTGCCCGCAGCGCCTCCTGGTAGGAGCGCGGCACCTCGTGCGGGCCCTCGCAGCGCCCGCCCACACCGATCGCCCCGGCCTCGCTGCCGACCTCCCGGCTCAGCGCCCGGTACAGCGATCGCTCGCCCGGCGCGCCCCGGGCCACCAGCACCGCCGTACCGTCGCGCCGGGTGGACAGCACCGGCAGACCCAGGCTCGCGGCCGCCCGGCCCAACGCCTCCAGGAGCGCGTCGTCCGCCGTCCGGCCGGACCAGCGCACCGCGATCACATGGTGCGGACCGTGCAGATCGTGGCCCACCGCCTCGGCACGAGCATGGGCGCCGTGGACATCCGTGCCCGCGAGCAGATCGTCGACCAGTTCATGCCGCAGCCGCAGCTCCACCTCGGCCAGTTCGCGCAGGTGCGCCAGCTCCAGGGCGAGCGATGCCGCGGCGTGGTCCAGGGCCCGTACCGTCCGCTCGCCCGCTCTGCCCCCGGGGTCGACCAGCGACAGGACGCCCAGTACCTCACCGCGCGGGGCGGCCACCGCCACCAGCCGGTCCCTGGCCCGCACCGGACGCGGCCGCCGGGCGGCGTCACGCAGCAGCTCCTCGCGGTGGACCGGGTCGGGCTTGGGATACGGATCCGGGCGTCCCGGGCCCGCCCAGGCCCGGAGATTGCCGAACCGGTCCTCGATCACCGCGGGCAGACCGGTGACCCGGTGCAGCGCCCGGACGATGCCCTCCTCACCGTCGCCCCGGGCGACCGCGCGGGCCAGGGTGTCGTGGACGGTGCGCAGATGCCCCAGGTCGGACAGGGAGGAGTGGAGCCGCCGCCGGATCGCCTCCCGTTCGTCCCGGGCCCGGCGCGCCTCCGCGGCATGGGCCCGCTCCCGGCGGTGTGCGGCGGCGATGGACAGCGCCGCGGCCGTCTGCCGCACCAGCACCGCGAGCAGAAACCGTTCGTCGTCACCGGGCCGGTCGCGTGAGCTGACCACCAGCGCACCACGCAGCCCGCCCGGCTCACGCAGTCCGAACGCCCAGCCCCAGGCGCGCCGGGGGAACCGCACCGGTCCGTCCCGTCCCGCCAGCTCCCGCACCTGGGCGTCGAGGGCGGCGGTGGCCCGCGGCCCGTCGTGCGGACAGCGGACCAGGGCATCGCCGAGCAGCAGATAGCCCGCCTCGGCACGGCCCGGCCCGACCGCGCTGACCTGCGCCATCGCCCGGTGGAGTATCTCGGCCTCATCCCGGCTGTCGAACATCGTCAGACAGCGCGACAACAGATCGTGTATGACGCCTGAGGGAGCCATAGCGGGCGGAGTACCCATTTCCTGAGGAACCATCCCATATATTGGCGATTCCTCTGTATCCGCAGGGTGACTCCCGCGGTGCACTCTCGACCCGCCAGGAGCAGGACCACCGGCCTCTGTTTTGTCACTCTGGTCACTGTGGTACCGCCACTGGTTCCACCGGTGGCGACGGGCGCGATTCCGGCGGCGAAGGGCGAAGACGATGGCCATCGAAGCGGATCCGCATCTGACGATGGTGCGGGATGTCACCCCGCGCACCCTCGAGGGATGCGAGGAGTGTCTGCGCATGGGTTCCCTCTGGGTCCATCTGCGGCTCTGTCTGACCTGCGGGCATGTGGGCTGTTGCGACTCCTCGCCGCTGAAGCACGCGCGTGTCCACGCCGCCGATCAGAAGCATCCGGTCGTGGCGCCTTTGGAGCCGGGGGAGGACTGGCGGTGGTGCTATGTGCACGAGGCGCCGGTCTGAGCCGGGGGAGACCGCGCGGTGACATGAGGGCGTGCGGTGACGTCGAGCCGCGCGGTGACATCGGGTCGCACAGGGGTGTGAGACCGCGCAGGGGCGTGAGGCGGCGCGCCGTTGTGAAAGAGTGCGCCGATGAGAGTCGCCCAACGTCCCTGCACGCCCCCGGAGATGGGAGGCGATGAGCACACTTCCCCCTGGGCCGGGGCGGATTGGCGGACAGTGTGCTCAGCATCACCGTCCTCGTTCCGGGCAGCCGAACTCCGCCATCTCGCCCCCGCGGGCCTCATCGGCCGCCGCGGACCCGGACGCCCGGGCGTATGCCTCGTGAGTGCCCCGGCAACCGCCCCCGCGGAACCGCCCCATTCCCGCGCCGTCCTGCGGCGGGACCCGCTCCGGAGGCCGCGCGATGGCGCGATCCGGACGGTGGCAGGTGCCGCTGACAGGTGCCCGGCTTCTCCCGGCTTCTCCCTTCTCCCCGGGCTGGATGTGGACTGTCGATTTCCGTTTTTCCTTTCCCCATCGAATGGTTGATCAGTAATCTCGCCTCAGCAGCGGGTTGCCCTGCCGCTCTTCGTCGTGCTCCACTTCCCCGAGGACGCGGACGACCCGAGGGCGGCCCCGGAAGCCGGAAGAGGGCGAAGGAAGTGCAGGACGTGGACTGGCGGCCGGAGGGAACGTACGCCGCAGGCAAGGACGGAACGGTCCAGGAGGGCCATTCCGCGGAGCATGCGAAATGACGTCGGAACCGGGCGGGCCGAGACGTGCCGGCGGTGCTGGACAGGCCGCCAACGACACTGTCGAGGACCGTACCCAAGACACTGCCCGCGACACCGCCCGCGCGGAGGACCCCGGGCTGAAACGGTTCGCGGCCCTGTGGAGCCGCGCAGTCCACCCGGTCGCGGCGACGACCATGACCTTCGAGGAGTTCGAGGGCCATCTGCTGCCGCTGGCCCGCGAGTTGGCCACCGCGCTGCACACCCATCCCTTCGACACCACGGCGGCCTACGAGGTCGGGGCCGCCCTGGTGGACGCCCAGTGCACCGAACCCGAGGCACTGCCCGCCGTCCTGGGCACCGTCGACACCCACCTGGTGGATCACTGCCCGCCGGACCCGGCGAGCGGTGAGCACCATGAGCGGGGCCTGCTCGACCAGGCCGAGGCGCGCGCCCGCTGCGCCCGGTTGCAGCATGCGCTGGCCGCCGGGTTCGTCCGCGAGCTGCGCGCCCGCGAGCGCGACGCCCAGCGGGCCATCTCCCGGGCCGCGCTGGCCGCCCGCACCGAGGCCGAGAAGGCGCTGCACGCCAGCGAGGCCAAGTTCCGCGCGGTGTTCGAGGGCGCCGTCATCGGCGTCGGCATCGCCGCGCTCGACGGCGAGATCCTCGTTGTCAACGACCCCATGGCCGCCATGTTCGGCGGCCGCGACGTCTTCCGGCCCGGCCGCAACGTCAGCGAGTTCGTCCACCCGAAGGACACCCCGCCGGGCTCCCATGAGCTCTACCGCCAGCTGGTGAACGGCGAGCGCGACCACTTCCGCATCGAGAAGCCGCACCACCGCCACGACGGCAGCGTGCTGTGGACCAATCTGACGGTCACCCTGCTCCGCGACTCCACCGGCGCCCCGCAGTACCAGCTCACCCTGGCCGAGGACATCACCGAGCACCGCGAACTCCAGGAGCGGCTGCGCTACGAGGCCACCCACGACGAGCTGACCGGACTGCCCAACCGCGCCCAGTTCCTGGAACGTCTCGACCAGGTGCTCGCCGCCGGCGCGGACGCCGAGCGGTTCGGCGTCTGCTATCTGGACCTCGACGGCTTCAAGGCCGTCAACGACAGCCTCGGCCACTCCGCCGGGGACCGGATGCTCATGGCCGTCGCCGAGCGGCTGCACGCCTGTCTCGCCTCCCCCGACGAACTCATCGCCCGCGTCGGCGGCGACGAGTTCATGGCCCTGGTCACCGGCCCCTCGGCGCAGACCGACGGCACCGAGCTGGCCCGCCGGATGCTCGCCGCGCTCGCCGAGCCCGTCCGCGTCGAGGGCCGCGAACTCCAGGTGCGGGTCAGCATCGGCGTCGTCGACGGACGGGCCGGTGAGATCGGCCGGGCCGAGGTGCTGCGCAGCGCCGACATCACCATGTACCGGGCCAAGGCCGCGGGCGGCAACCGCTACGAACTCGCCGACGCCGACTCCAACGCCCGGGTGATCGCCCGCCACAGCCTCACCAACGGGCTTCCCGCCGCCCTGGAGAAGGGCGAGTTCTTCATCGAGTACCAGCCCCTGGTGCGGCTCGCCGACGGCACCGTACGCGGCGCCGAGGCGCTCGTCCGCTGGCTGCACCCGGTGCACGGAGTGCTCGGCCCCGACCAGTTCATCCCGCTGGCCGAGGACACCGGACTGATCGTGCCGCTCGGCCGCTGGGTGCTGGAGCAGGCCGCCCGGCAGGCCCGGAAGTGGCGGGACGGGGCCGAGGACAACAGCGAGCCGCTGCGCGTCAACGTCAACCTCTCGCCCTGCCAGCTCAGCCACGCCACCCTGGTCTCCGACACCGTGGCGGTGCTGGAGAACGCCGGGCTCTGCCCCAGCACCCTGTGCCTGGAGGTCACCGAGAACGACCTCATCGGCGCCGACGAGGACGCCCTGCGGCCGCTGCGCCAACTCGCCGACCTGGGCGTGGACATCGCCCTGGACGACTTCGGCACCGGCTACTCCAACCTCTCCTACCTGCGGCGGCTGCCGGTCAGCCAGCTCAAACTGGACCGCTCCTTCACTCGCGGTATGCAGCGCGCCCCGGCCGACCCCGTCGACGTCAAGATCGTCGAGGGGATCGTCTCGCTCGCCCATACCCTCGATCTCGCGGTGACCGTGGAGGGCGTGGAGACCGCGGTGCAGGCCGACCATCTGCGGATGCTGGGCTGCGACACCGCGCAGGGCTGGTACTACGCCCGCCCCGGCCCGCCGGAGCGGCTGCACACCCTGGCGCTGGCCGACGCCAGCTGAGACACCGTCCGCGCCGGGCGGGCCCCTCGGACCGTCCCGGCGTGTGGTCCGGAAGCCGGTGCGCTATTCCCGGGTGTCCAGGAGCCGTGAGCGGATCAGGAAGCGCACGCCCTCCGGCGCCTCCAGGGAGAAACCGCTGCCCCGCCCCGGCACCACATCCACCGTCAGATGGGTGTGCCGCCACCGCTCGAACTGCGACGCCGACATCCAGAAGCCCACCGGCAGCTCGACCCCGTCCACCGCCAGCTCCCCGAGCAGCACATCGGACGCACCGGTACGGAACTCACCCAGCGGATAGCACATCGGCGCACTGCCGTCGCAGCAGCCGCCCGACTGGTGGAACATCAGCGGCCCGTGGGCCGCGCTCAGCCGGCGGATCAGTTCGGCGGCGGCCGGGGTCAGCGCGATCCGCGACACCTCGGACATCCTGCGACTCCTCTCCTGGCCGTGATCCCACGCTACCGAGCCAGCCAACCCGCTCCCACGTTGCGAGATGGTTGCACGGGCGCGTGCCCGGGCGCGCGGTGCGCACGGAAGGCGCCTGATGCCCGGCAATCCGGCTATCCGGCTGCTCGGCCACCCGGCCACCCGGCTGCCCGGTCATCCGGCTGCCCGGTCATCCGGACAGCAACTGCCGCAGATGTCTTCGGTCGGTGGCACCGATCTTCTGGTAGATCCGGTACAGGGTGTTGCTCACGGTCCGCGGTGAGATGACCAGTTGGCCCGCGATCTCCTTGTCCGTCAGCCCCTGCGCGGCCAGCCGCGCCACCGTGCGCTCGCGCGCCGACAGCGGCACACTCTCCCCGAGGAAGTCCAGGGGCGGGGTCACCACGTCGTCGCAGCGCTTGAGCAGCGTACGGGCCTGCGCCGTCGCCGCGGTCGCGGCCCGGTCGCGGCCCGCCCGGCGGTGCAGCCGCGCGAGTTCGGCGTAGCCCTCGGCCGCGTACAGATGGGCCCCGGTCTCGGCCAGCGCCCTGGCCGCCTGCCCCAGGAGCTTGGCGTCCCCGTCGGCCACCGCGCGCGCGTAGAGCAGCCGGGCGCGCAGCATCTGCCCCTGGACGGGGTGTTCGCGGTGCACCGCGGGGTGCTGCTCCAGGCCCAGGCGCGCGCACTCGTGCAGCACCGCCACCACATCCGCGTAGCCGCGGTGGGACAGCGCGTCCTCGACGGCGTCGTGCAGCACCCGGGTGGCGCCCTTGACGTCCCCGGCGCGGTGGGCCCGGCGCGCGCGGGCGAGCCGCAGAGCGCCGCGGCAGTGGCCGCCGAACAGCCCGTCGAGCGTGCCGTCTTCGCCGTCATGGCCATCGGCCGCGTCGACGTCGGCGGCGGGACCGGCCCCGGACGGCAGACAGCTCATGGCCAGCGCGGAGTAGACGCGGGACATGGCCTCCCAGGGCTGCCAGCCGACCTGGTAGGCGGGGGTGAAGGTGAGGTACGCCAGGGCCTGGCGCGGCCGGCCGCGCTCGTACATCACCGCGCCCAGGGAGAGTCCGCGCTGAGCGTCGACCCGTGTCGCGTACTCGCGGGTGGCGGCGTGGTACTCGCGGGTCAACAGGATCTCCGCCTCCTCGAGCCTCCCGGTGAACAGCAGTGCCACCGCGTGCAGTTCCTCCAGGGAGTCCTGGATCAGCGGCCAGGCGAGTGAGGAGGGCAACTCGGTGTCCTCCCGAAGCCGCCGGTAGTGCTCCAGGGCCTCCGACGGCCGTCCCTGGTAGCACAGGGTCGCCATGGCGAAGAGACCGGACTCCAGCCGGTGCGAGGGCAGTGGGGCGCGCAGCAGTGGCGCACAGTGCTCCAGCGCCTCGCCGAAGTGCCCCCTGAAGAAGCACACCATGCCGCTGACCAGCGCCGCGTCGGCCGCGGGCAGCCCGTGTGCCATCTCCTCGGCCTCGCGCGGACGGCCCTGGAAGACGAAGGCGCGCGCCCGGACGGGATCCAGCACCGCGCCGTACTGCGGGTGTTCGGCGCACACCGCCGTGACGAAGGCGTGGAGTTCCCCGAACTCGGCACGGGCCAGAAGCGTACGCGCCTTCGTCTCGGCCGCCTCCGCCGTGCGGTAATGGTTCCAGGCAGCGGCGGCCAGCCGGGCCGCGGTCGGCAGCTCATGGGCCCTCAGGGCGTCCTGCGCCGCCTCCAGCAGCGCGTCCTGGCCGGGGACGCCCCCCGTGTCGAGATGCCACTCGGCCAGCAGGATCCGCTCGGCCGGGGGCCGGACCTCGGGGCCGGGGAGCGCCCCGCTCCAGGTCCGCAGATAGTGCTTGCGGCGCAGCGGCGCCACTCCCTGGCGCAGCACCTGCCCCAGATACGGATGGGCGATACGGACCGTCGCCTCGCTGGACCCATCGGTTCCGCGGCGCGGGTCGGGGGCCCGGATCAGCCCCTGGTCCTCCAGGTCCAGCAGGGTGGGCAGCCCGACGAGGTCCTCCAGGACGTCCAGCCGGGCGGGCTCGGCCAGCGCGATCAGCTCCAGGGCGCGCCGGGACTCGGTACCGAGCGGCCGGAGCCGCCGGTCGGCCAGGTCGCGCAGCGCGTCGGAGGTGGGCAGCGCGTCGTCGAGGTGCCACCAGCCCCCGTCCTGACGCAGTACGCCCTGGGCGAGCGCGGCGCGTACCAGCTCACGCAGCAGCAGGGGGTTGCCCGCCGACATCCGCGCCAGCCGGGCGACACCGGTCTGGGCCAGCCGGTCGTCCAGCAGGGCACCGGCAAGCCGTCGGGAGGCCGGGACGTCCAGCGGTGGCAGATCCACCCGGGCGAGGTGCTGGTCCTTCCACAGCGCGTGCAGATGCGGCGGGGCCTCGTCGGGGTTGACGCCCAGGAGCATCTTGTCGCCGCGCCGCCGGAGCAGGAGCAGTAGCGGTTCGATCGCCTCGGGCGGCAGCAGATGGGCGTCGTCGATCCACAGCAGCCGTGGCCGCCGGGCCCCGGCGCACAGCAGCCGCCGGACCGTGGGCAGGGCGTCGCCGGGCGCGAGGTGGTCGATGCCGGTGACGACGCCAGTGGCGGGACCAGTGGCGGCACCGGGATGCGGCGGCAGGAGCGCGGTGGTGAGTTCCTCTCCGAGACGGGTCTTGCCGATCCCGGCGGGTCCGGTCAGCAGCACTCCGCCGGGCCCGTGGCGGCGGCCCAGCACGGTGAGGCCCGCGGTCAGCTCGCGTTCCCTGCCCACGAGGGGAGTCTCGCTGGTCAGACCGACCGTGTGGAGCGCGTCCGCCTCGTCGCGGGACGAGGGCGGCGGCCCTCCGGAGTACGGAGGCGGCGGGGACGGTGCCGCGGGCACTGCGGTAGCCATCGAGATGTCCTTCAGCGTTCGGAACGGGCAGCGGTCCGCCGTACGCAGCCGTCGGCATGCGGCACCGCCAGCTTGAGCCCGGGGCCCGTCGTCCGAATCCGTGACATCACTGGTCGTCCCGGTACATCCCCGGGCCGTCCTCGCTCCGTCCCCGAGGACCGGCTCGGCGTGGTGGGCCGAGCCGGTCCTTCCTCACAGAGGATCCCCCGGCCGCGGGGCCCGGACATGAGCAAGTCGTACCCAACGGGCGGCCGAACCGCTGCTACACGACCCGCTCCCGGGTGGCGGGGAGTAGCGAATACTCCCGGAAACGCGCGTCGCCGGAGTCACGATTTCCTCCGCACTGCGGATCCGCAGTGCGGAAATGACTGGTGAGGAGATTCCATGACCGCCCCCAGCGAAATACCGGACAAGGACGCCAGGCGCCGCCGCATGATGATTGGAATCGCGAGCGTCGCGGTGGCGGCGATCGCCATTCCGGTCGGGGTGTACGCACTCGACTCCGACGACAACGACCGTCGCGACCGGTCCGGCAGCTCCGGCAAGGAATCCGGCTGGATCGAGGAGTCCTTCTTCGCCCGGGTGCCCAAGGACGGTGTGTTTGAGACGCACCGGGGAAATCTGCCGCTGGCGGTGTTCCCCTCAGGGATCGCGAAATTCACCGAACCCAAGCTGCGGAAGGCATTCGCCCTGGGCGGAAAGATCCGCGACAAGAACGGCAAGGTCGTCGGTTTCTCCACCGAGATCGAGGAGGTGCTGCCGAAGACCGACTTCGCGTCCGGAAAGATGCTCACCCACACCGTGTGGACGCTGTTCTTCCCGGGCCGCGGCTCCCTCGTCCTCGATCAGATCGAGAACTCGACCAAGGTTGCCACCAAGGTCTTCAAGCCCGCCTTCGCCGGCAAGAAGCCCTGGGTGGGCAAGCTGAACGCCACCACCACGGCGGGCCCCCGCAAGGACGGCCGCGGGGTCATCCTCGGCGGCACCGGAGAGTTCGCGGGCATCCGCGGCAGCGGTGTCGAGATCGCCGATCTCAGGCGCTTCGACCCGGCGACGGGGGGTCTGGAGGGCGTCTTCGAGCTGCGCTTCCGCTACCAGCTGCCCCGGCGGTGACGCGTCCGGGGCCGCCACGGCCGACGGCGGTCGGCGGGCGTACGTGGCGCGGACGATGCCGACTCACGCCCGCAAAGGCGCCTGACCAGGACATGCTTCCGGGTCAGGCGCCATGGTGCGATGGTCGGCCGGTGTCCAGCCACTGCGGCACGTGCGACCGGCAGATCAGGGCCGGGGCGCCAGCTTCACCCCCGTACACCCTCGTTGCCGTGCCTCGTGGTCCGCGAACGCCTTCACCGCGGACGCCGCGAACCGGGACGAGAAATGCCGGACCGGGTAGGTGTCGGTGTCGCTGTCATAGAGGCGGTACAGCACGAACAGGGCGCGTTCCGTGGACTGGGGGCACTCCGCGGTGGCCCAGGCGTAATCCTTGTCGTCATGTGTCGGCCCCCCACCCGTCTCGAGGGAAGCACCGTCCTCGCTCGCGTTGAATGCCTTGGCCGCGGCGCCGTAGAAGGCGTACAGGCCGTATCCGGGCTTCTTGGACGGTGTGAGGAGGTAGCAGTTCGTCTGCGGAGCCAGCGCGTCGGCGGGATACTCAATGACCTCGGGTGTCCCGTTCTCCGCTGCCTCTTCACGAAGCCCCCGAAGCGGTGCGCAGGATCCCCGTGCCTGCTTCAGTGGCTTGCCCGTACCGGGGCGGCCGGCAGAGAGGCCAGGCACATGCGTGAGCTTCTTGCCCCCGCTCGCCTTGCACCCGTGCTTCGTGGCTGCCTTGAGGGCGGTCTCCGCGGTCACCCGGGCCAGCCCCGTGAGGACGGTGTCGTCTTGCGAAATTCCGTCCGGCGTCTTGAAGACCTCCCCGGAAGCGACGAGGGCCTTGTTCCTCTGGTTCTGGCAGTCGACTGCGACGATGACCGTCGAGCCCAGGTAACCGTACTTTCTGATCACGCCCGGCCAGCCGCTGCCGACCGGTGCCGCCTGCGCTCTGGCTCCGTTGTGGATGTCGTACGAAGAGTAGGAGAGGCGGGCGGACTTCTCGCTGCTGCTCCATTGCAGGGTGATCCGCAGCTTGCCGTCCGCGCCCTTGTCGGCCCTCTCCACAAAGCACTTGGCCAGGGATTCTTCTCCGTCGTCAAGCGATTTGGCCCTCAGGTTCGAGGAGTTCAGGGCCGTGCTGAGCCCGCCCTGCGCCAGGGTGCCGCCGCAGGCCTGGTCGAGTGAGCGGTTGTTCCGCCAGGAGTCGTACACCCCGGTGTAGTACACCACCGGGGTCAGGATGCACAGAAGGAGGGCGAGTGCCCCCGCATACCAGCCTGGGTGAATTCGTCGAAGCCTTGATAGGAACTGCACTGTGCTCATTCTGTTGAAGGAAACTCCGCGCTGCGTCAGCGATCGGACCGAAAGGTGTCGAGCGCGCGGTTACGGCCGAAGTCGTATGCCTCCTGGCTGTCGTGCAGGAAGAACTTCGTGTAGTCGCTGTCGATGTCATGGCCTCGGCTGTTCCCCCATGCTCTGACCATGTGCTCCACGTCGTTCAGGCCGGCATCGTAGGTCTCGGCGTTCTTATTGGTGGCGGTGACGTTCGCCTCGGCCACATGATCCTTATTGGATTCGTACACCCATACGTCAATAACCTTCGAGGTGAGATCTCCGGCGCCGGCGAGAGAGTCGGGTTTGAACATCAGCGCCGTGTTGAGGGACGTGCTCAGCCCTTGGTTGAAGTCGGCGGCCCACTGCGTCTTGTTGAACCGTTCGTCGAAGATGATGTCCGACCGTACGCCGTCGTAGGCGCCTATGGCGCGTGAGGACTCCCTGATGCGATCAGTGATCGTCTTGTCTCCGGCGTCCCTCGGAATGGCTGCCAGTACGTCATGTGAGTGCTGCTGTTCCGCCCCGTAGAGGTGACCGAAAGCCTCCGGGTCGTCGGCGACGCCTCGCATGATGGCGGCGATGCGTTGGTACCCCACCGCCATATGCGCCCCGTCCTCGTCCTTCCACACAGAACCCGGACTCTTCCAGTCGATGTCGTAACTCGAATCCGACTTGGCGTAGATTTCGTGGGTGTCGGGCGTGTATGACGTGAGAGCGTGGGCCAACGGCTTGATCAGGTTCTTGGGCAGTGCCTCAGCATGGCCGTCCGAGTACAGGGTGTTGACGGTGTGCTGCATGATCCGGGCCTCGGACAGGGTGTGCTGCCCGACCTGATGGTACGTCCCCGGCTTCTCCCCGGTCGTGGCGGCTTCCAGCGCCGCGCCGAAGCCCTTGCGGACGTCACCGTCCTCCGCCATGACCGGTGGGCCGGTCGTGGTGCCACCGGGCGGGGTGGCGTAGTGGTCGATGGCGGTCTCCCAGTCCCGATTGTGCAGCAGGTACTTCAGATTGTCGGTCTTCGCCGGGTCCAGATACTCGGTGCTGGTCGCGGGGTCGCGGGACATGACGCCGAGGACACTGTCGAGCGGATCGTTCGCGAACCAGCCCCGGTCCTTTCCGCTGTAGCCGTCCCGAAGCGCCCAGATGGATTCGTAGTGCCCCTTGGGCGGTACGTAGGTCTCTTCTGCGTGTCGGATGTCGTCCGCTGTGTCCTTGAGGAACTGCCCTGAATAGCCGTGCCCACGCTGTATCAGGGTGGCCAGGCTCTGATAGCCGCGGATCTTCTCGTCCGGAATCTTACTCAGGCCATCCATGTTGTATTTCTCGATCCCTGCCTTCCGCATTTCCGAGCGGAAGTGCTTGTAGAACTCGGACTTCGGGTCCCGCGTCGCGGTCGCCAGTGAATCGGCGAGTCCCGTCTGAATCTCCAGGTACTGCTTGCCGTGCTTCTTGTCGTCGAAGTAGGCAAACTCATCGATCTTGTTGGCGAGCTCCAGTGTCTTACGAGCGCCGAGTCCGTCCAACAGGGTCCGACTGAACGCGACGTCGCCGGAGTTGTCGCGCATCAAGCGCCGAAATTCTTTCAGGTCGTCGGGCTTCTCGCCGTCGAGGACCTGCTTCGCGTATTGCCTGGCCTCGGCGGCTTCGTACCGCTCGATGTCGCCGACCGCGTGACCATTGAAGTTGTGAGACTGCCCCAGGGCGCGGTCGAAAATGTCCTCGAAGAAACCCTTGATGCCTGCCGCCTCATGGAGCGCAAGCTTGACACCTTGGTCCGCGTCATCGACGGCCTGGACGGCATCCTTGATCTTCTTCGTCCAACTGGCTTCCGCCTTCTTCGCCTTCGCCACATAGTCGGGGTAGTTCTCGTCGTGCCGCATCGGCGTCAGCTTGCTGTAATCGTAAACAGCTTCGCCCTTGCTGTTGACGGAAAGCTTGGCCTTGCGCGCCTGCGCGGCTGCCTCCTTCACATCAGCGATCCGTGTTGAGAACTGATGGTGGGCATCCCGGAGAATCGAAGCTATGGCACGAGCTTCAACCTGCGCGTCGGCGAGTTGCTTACGTGTGGCCGAGAACTGGGAAGAAGCCGCCCCGGCGGCGACACCGACCCAAACGCCGTCGTTCGCGACGGACTCCACCTGCGTCTTGTAGAGCGTTTCCAGTTCCTTGAAGCCGTCGGCCATGTCATCCCAACTGGTGGCCGCCTTTGTTAGGAACCCGATCTTGATGGTGGTTACATCCTGGTAAGTGAGCACGCTTTCCCCCGGTTCTTCAGGCGTCGCGCCGTTGGTCCTGTGCTTGGGCGATCCTGTTCCCGGTGGTGAAGTCGACGTACTGGAAGTCCGATTTGGTCTTCGCAAGCGCCGCCTGGTCCGCCTCAAGGCGTGCCTTCAGCTGCTTGACCTGTAACTCCCATTCCTTGTGCGCATCCTTGAGGCCCGCACCTGTGTCCCAGTCCTTGAACTCCCGTACAGCCGCGCTCGATGTCTCGTCTGCGTGGTTGCCGGCCGTGGTGGCTCCGGGGCGGATTCGCTCACGTAATGCCTTGACGGCCGCCTTCTTGCCCGGGGCGTTCGTCCTCAGGTCGGGAGCGTCACCGGAGCGGCCACCGCCAGGGTCGGCAGCGCTGTTCAGTCGCATATCGGTCCGCTGGTTCTGCAACGCCTCGGCTTTCAGTTGCTCCCACTCGTCCCATGTCATCTCAAGCTCTCCCCGTTCCGTTTCGTCTCTCTGTACCGTCAGGTTCGCTCTCCGCCCGAGCGGTACGGCTGTGATTCCCCCGTTGCGATCTGTCACTCCTCGTTTGCAAGCATCGCATGAGCACGACAGCTCTTCGTCGGTGGGCGGCGGTTCAAGCCGTGTGAGCATGAACAGCGTTCAGCAGGGTAGGAGTGTGCGTTCGACCTGGGATTTCGCTGCGGGTGCCTTCGTCATATGCCGGGCTCGAGCGGCGTGCTGAGGTGTGCCCGAGGTGCTCGTGTTGACGTTGCTCTGATGCCATCGCAAAGGGTAAAGACGCTCCTTTCCCTGTGCCCTGACAGCTGAGTGGTCGCAGTGAAGACCGCAGAGCTCACGCCCTGGCAGGCCGCCCGCATATCCCGCTCCTACCGGGTTACCCGGGGGAGCCCGTCCGGGTAGAGCGCAGAGTGCGGCCCGGTGTGATCGGCTGGCTCTCCGCCTGCCAGAAAGGGCCATGGCGATGACGACACCTGGCGATCTGCCTGCACCTGAGCAGGGGCTCCTGCTGACTCATTTCCTGACCGTGCGCGACGTCGCGAGATCGAGGCGCTTCTACGCCGACATCTTCGGCGGCGAGGTCGTGCTGGAGGAGAACCCGGCCATCGTGAAGGTGGCCAACAGCTGGATCATCATGAACCCCGGGGGCGGGCCCACACCGGACAAGCCTGGTGTGACCCTTGTGCCGCCGGAGAACGGCGACACCGTGTCCGCTTTCCTGAACGTCCGTGTCGCCGACATCGGCGCCTTCTATGCCGACGCGGTGGCCAGAGGAGCGGAGTTCCTCACGGAGCCACTCGACCGGAAGGCCGAACTGCGCTGCTATCTGCGCGACCCCGATGGATATCTCATCGAGGTCGGCCAGGCCACGGGCATGCTCCGAGGGGTGTACGCCGACCCGCCCGCCGGATAGGCGCCGCACACCGGCGGATACCCGCGTACGTGCATGCCGAAAAGGGCGCCTGACCTGGGCATCAGCCCAGGTCAGGCGCCCTTTGCTGCGGCTAGAAGAAGCCCAGCTTCTTCGGCGAGTACGACACCAGCAGGTTCTTGGTCTGCTGGTAGTGGTCCAGCATCATCTTGTGGGTCTCGCGGCCGATTCCGGACTGCTTGTAGCCGCCGAAGGCGGCGTGGGCCGGGTAGGCGTGGTAGCAGTTCGTCCAGACGCGGCCCGCCTGGATGGCGCGTCCGGCGCGGTAGGCCGTGGAGCCGTCGCGGGTCCAGACGCCCGCGCCCAGGCCGTAGAGCGTGTCGTTGGCGATCTCGATCGCGTCGCTGAAGTCGGCGAACGTGGCGACCGCCACCACCGGGCCGAAGATCTCCTCCTGGAAGACCCGCATGTGGTTGGCGCCCTCGAAGATCGTGGGCCGGACGTAGTAGCCGCCCTCCAGCTCACCGCCGAGCTCCGCGCGGGTGCCGCCGGTGAGGATGCGGGCGCCCTCCTGCTTGCCGATGTCCAGGTACGAAAGGATCTTCTCGAGCTGGTCGTTGGACGCCTGGGCACCGATCATGGTCTCGGTGTCGAGGGGGTGCCCCTGCACGATCTTCTCGGTGCGGGCCACGGCCGCGTCCATGAAGTCCTGGTAGTGGCCGCTCTGGACCAGCGCCCGGGACGGACAGGTGCACACCTCGCCCTGGTTGAGGGCGAACATGGTGAACCCCTCCAGCGCCTTGTCCCGGAAGTCGTCGTCGGCCGCCCAGACGTCGTCGAAGAAGATGTTCGGGCTCTTGCCGCCCAGTTCCAGCGTGACCGGCTTCAGGTTCTCGCTCGCGTACTGCATGATCAGGCGGCCGGTGGTGGTCTCACCGGTGAAGGCCACCTTCGCCACCCGCGGGCTGGATGCCAGCGGCTTCCCGGCCTCCACACCGAAGCCGTTGACGATGTTGACCACACCCGGCGGCAGCAGATCGGCGATCAGGCTCATCCACACATGGATCGAGGCGGGCGTCTGCTCGGCGGGCTTGAGAACCACCGCGTTGCCCGCGGCCAGCGCCGGGGCCAGCTTCCAGGCGGCCATCAGGATGGGGAAGTTCCAGGGGATGATCTGTGCGACCACTCCCAGCGGTTCGTGGAAGTGGTACGCCACCGTGTCGTCGTCGATCTCGGAGAGACTGCCCTCCTGGGCTCGGATCGCCCCCGCGAAATAGCGGAAGTGGTCGATGGCCAGCGGGATGTCGGCGGCCAGCGTCTCGCGCACCGGCTTTCCGTTCTCCCAGCTCTCGGCGACCGCCAGCTCCTCGAGGTGCTGTTCCATCCGGTCGGCGATCTTCAGCAGGACGGAGGACCGGTCCCCGGGCGCGGTACGGCCCCAGGCGGGCGCGGCGGCGTGCGCGGCGTCCAGGGCGCGTTCCACGTCCTCGGCGGTGCCCCGGGCGATCTCGGTGAACGTCTTCCCGTTCACCGGGCTCGGGTTCTCGAAGTACTGCCCCTGGGCGGGCGGTACGTACTCCCCGCCGATCCAGTGGTCATAGCGCGGCTGGTAGCTGACGACCGAACCCTCGGAGCCCGGGGTTGCGTAGCGCGTCATGGGGCGGCCCTCCCGTGGTGGTTCCTCTTCTCGGCCGCTCACCCCGGGAACCTCCGCCCCTCGGCGGCGCTCCTCGCGGCGGCGGCACTCCTCGTCGAAGACGGAACGACGCTAGGCACCGGGACGTTGCGCGGACGTTGCGCCCCGACGGCCGATTCAAGCCAGCGGTGACAGCGGGGGATTCGAGCCGGGCCGTCGGCTCACGTCAGTCCGTACACCTCGCGCAGCCGGCGCACCCGCGCCGCCGGAACCGCCCGGCCCGGAGCACCCTCCGGCACCGCCGCCACCAGCGCCTCCGCCACCTCCAGGTCGTCCTCGCCCCACGGCGTCTGCGCCCACCGCCGCAGCAGTTCCGGATCGCCGTGGCTCAGCAGGGTGCGCCGCAGCCCGTCCTCCAGCACATGCCGCATCCGGCACACCCCCGGAGCGTCCGAGAGCGGCAGCAGCGGCCCCGGATAGGCCCCGAGCGCCGCCGTTGTATCGCCCGCCGCCAATGCGTCGGCCGCCACCGCCATATCGGTGCGCACCGGCGCGCACAGCCGGTACGGACGTGACCCCAGCAACGGCCCCACCAGCCGGCGCAGCCGGCACAGCTCCGCGCGCAGCGTCACCGGGGACTGCCGGTCGGCCCGCTGCCCGTACAGCTCCAGCGCCAGCCGGTCGCCGCTCAGCCCCTCGGGGTGGCCCGCCAGCAGCACCATGATCTCGCTGTGCCGCCGCCCCAGCCGCAGCCGTCGGCCGTCGGTCACCAGCAGTGCCTCGTCCCGGCCCAGCGCCGACAGGCTGATCCGTGGCCCGCGCGGCCGTGGCGCGGTGGCGGCGAGCTGTGCCTCGGCGGCGCGGGCGGTCGCCTGCACCAGGGCCAGGCTGTGCGGTGCGGCCAGATGGTCCCCGCCGGTGATGTCCACCGCGCCCAGCAGCCGGCCGGTGTGCGGATCGTGGACCGGGGCCGCGGCACAGGTCCACGGCTGCACGGTGCGGTTGAAGTGCTCGGTGGCGAAGATCTGCACCGGGTGGTCGATGCTGAGCGCCGTGCCGGGTGCGTTGGTGCCCGCGTGGCGCTCGTCCCAGCGCGCCCCGGCCACGAAGTTCATCCGCTCGGCCCGGTCCCGTACGCCCGTGTGTCCCTCCACCCACAGCAGCCGCCCCTGCGCGTCGCAGACCGCCATCAGATGGGCGCCGTCGTAGGCGATCGTGCCCAGCAGTTCCCGGAACAGCGGCATCACCCGCGCCAGCGGATGGTCGGCCCGGTACGCCTCCAGCGTGTCGTCCGTCAGCTCGATCGGCGCCACGCACTCCTGGACCACCCGGGCGTCGGCCGAGCGCCGCCACGAATCCGCCACCACCGGGCGGACGGCCGGGTCCACGGCCCCCTCCGTCAGGAACTCCTCATGGGCGCGGCGCACGGCGCGGGTGCGCTCCGCCGGGTTCGTACCGGGTGCCATCGCCAGCCAGGGGTTGACCACGGGGGCCTCACTCAGCAGTACGGACGGGTGGGTCGGGGTGGGTGGTTCAGGTGGGGAGGGATGGGGCGGGGGCGACGCCGGGCGGTGAGGCATAGCCGCAGGAGTGACAGATCTTCCACCCGTCCTGGTTGACCGCGAGGTGGCCGCCGCAGTTCGGGCACTGGTCGGAGCTCATGATCGATCCTTTGGTTCACACACGGGGCGGTGGGGGCCGCCCGCGTTCAGATTTCCTTGTGAGGCGGATGCCCCGCAATAGTCAGAACAAGTCGCGTTCAGGTACGGCGTGGCGCCTCTCCGCGTTCATGCGGCGGTGCGGTGCGTCAGTGCGCCCCCGGCGTGGGCGCGGACGCCACGAATGCGACGATGAGGGCGTCATGAAAGCGGGGCACGGGCTACGGGCGCTGCGGGCAACGGTGTTCGCGGCGGTCTGTGTGCTGCTCGCCGCGCTCGGCCACGCGGTGATGTCCGGTACCGGGGTCCCGTGGTGGGCCATCGCGGTGGCCGTGCTGGTCACGGGCGCCGCCGCATGGGCGGTGGCGGGGCGGGAGCGCGGCCCGCTGCTGGTCACGGCCGCGACAGTGGGGGCGCAGTCGGCGCTGCACGTGGGTTTCACGCTGGCGCAGGAGCTGACGGCGGGGGCGGCCGGTGCGGTGTCCCGGGCGTCGGTGTCCGGGGCGTCGGTATCCGGGTCGTCGATGTCCCCGTCGTGGATGTCCGGGGCCGGACATGACCACCGCGCGGTGCAGATGGCCCATGCCCACGCCGTTGACGCCATGGACATCATGCCCATGCAGGGCATGCCCATGGACGGTGTGCCCCCGCACGGCGCCATGGGCCACGGCGCGCTCGGCATGTGGTCCGCCCACGTCCTCGTCGCTCTGGTGTGCGGTATGTGGCTCTCGGGTGGCGAACAGGCCGCGTTCCGGCTCTTCCGTCTGGTCCGCACCCTGGCCACCCGGCTCTTCGCCCCGCTGCTGGCCCTGCTCCTCGGCACCTCGCCGCCACCCGGCCCAGCGCGCCCGCGCGCCGCGCGCGAGGGCACCGCACAGCGGCTGCGCCGACTGCTGCTCGTCCATGTCATCGCCACCCGTGGTCCGCCGGTGCGGTCCGCCGTCCCCGCCCGCTGACGGGCGCCCCACGACGGCACGCGCACCGAACCATGTCACCGGACCGACCGCCCAGCGGCGGTGTCCGGACTCCAGGAAGGACCGCAGGCGATGACCCCTGCTCGCAGCCGTCCGGCCGTGCCACGACGGCACCCGGCCCCGGCCACTCCACCCGTGCCACCGGCTCAGGCCGTGCCACCGGCCCCGGGGCGCTCACTTCCCGTCGAGGCGCGCGTCATTGAGTCGCGCGTCATCGAGATGTGCCGCCAACGTCCGCAGTTCCCGGGCCTGTTGACCCCAGCTACGGCACTCCGGACACACCCGAAGATGGGCGTCGAGCGCCCCCTCCGACACCTCCGGCGGGAGCTCCTCGCCGTCGACACGAGCGGAAAGGGCGATACGGAACGCTGCGCAGCTCACTCCCTCATCGTCTCCGATGGTGTCCGCCGCATGACCGGAGGTGGCCGTGCCGGAGCGTGATGACGAGACCGTGACGGCCTGGGCGCTCGCCGCGCGCGGTGGCGACCCCGATGCCGTCGACCGCTTCATCCGTGCCACCCAGCGCGATGTGTGGCGCTATGTGTCACGGCTGAGCGACCCGCAGTCGGCCGACGACCTCGTCCAGGAGACCTATCTGCGCGCGCTGCGCGGTCTGCCGCGCTTCGAGGCGAGGTCCTCCGCGCGCACCTGGCTGCTGTCGATCGCCCGCCGCGCGGTCGTCGACCGGCTGCGCCGCAACGCGGCCCGCCCGCGGCTGTCGGACACCGACGACTGGCAGGCGGCGGCCGAACGCACCCAGAGCCGGGGGCTGCCGGTGGTCGGCTTCGACGAGGGCGTGGCGCTGACGCAACTGCTGGCGCTGCTGCCGTACGAGCGCCGGGAGGCGTTTGTGCTGACCCAGATGCTGGGCCTGCCGTACGCCGAGGCGGCCGTCGTCGCGGGCTGCCCGGTGGGCACGGTCCGCTCCCGGGTGGCCCGGGCCCGCGAGGCCCTGATCGGCGAACTGACGGCGCCGGACCAGCCCGACGGGATCCCGTCGCCCCTGCCCGAACCCGCGTTGGCGGGCACCGGGTAGAACATGCCCGGCCGGTCACGCGCAGCTCGCGTGACCGGCCGGGGCTGGGGCAACAGGGTTCTGGCGCCCAGTGCTGACGGCGCGTTGTTGCGGGAGACGGTGGCATCGTCCGCGCGGCGGGGCGGTCCGGTCCCCGGGGCGGGCGTCGTGCCGGTCTCGGCAAGGCCGGTGCCGGCAAGGGGGAGAGGCCGGTGCGGACCGCCCGGGTGGCCGCACCGGGAAGAGTGACCACGGGCCCTGCCCACCGCCGTTGAGGGCCCTTGATCACCGCCTCCCGCATCGAGCGGACTGAGCGGGCGAAGACGCACTCAGTCCGTCACAGCGCCCGGCCGGACGGCAACCGCCTCCACCCGCACCCGCCCGCTCCCGCGGAAGTGCAGGACGAACGGCACCCGGTCACCGGCCCGCAGCCGCCTCGGCGCGGGCCGGAGCATGACATCCAGCTCCTCCGCCGACATCCGCAGCGTGCCGTGAGCGGCGATACGCGCCGAGGACACCATCCGCATCGAGCCCGCGCCACGCCGTACGACCCGGCGGCTGAGCATGGCGCGGTCGGCCGACGGGGTGGTGACCCGCAGGAGTTCGTCCGCCGCGCCGCCGGTGTTGCGGAGGTCGAAGAACGCCGCGGTGGCTTCGGGGTTCGAGGGCAGCAGCACACGGGCGCGGGTGACCTCGACTTCGGCGGGGGAGCCCGCGGCACCGGCCGCGGTCCAGGCGACGAGCCCGGCGAGGGTGAGCACACACGCGACGACGGGCGCCAGCGCGGCGCGCAGCAGGGAAGTCATCACCGACCTGACCTCCCCAGCGCGCCGCGTGCACCGGACGGCTCCCAGCCGCGCAACCGCAGGCTGTTGCCGACCACCACGACCGAACTCACGGACATCGCGGCGGCCGCCACCATCGGACCGAGTCGTCCGACGGCCGCCAGTGGCAGGGTGACGAGGTTGTAGCCGAACGCCCAGAGGAGATTGGCTCGTACGGTGCCGAGGGTGCGGCGGGCCAGCCGTACCGCGTCGGCGAGTGCGTGGATGTCCTCGCGCACCAGCGTCACATCGGCCGCACCGATCGCCGCGTCGGTACCGCCGCCCATGGCGATGCCGAGGTCGGCGTGGGCGAGGGCGGCGGTGTCGTTCACACCGTCCCCGACGACCGCGACGCGGTGTCCGCGCGCCCGCAACTCCCGTACCAGTTCGGCCTTGCCCTCGGGCGTCATCCGGGTGTGCACCTCGTCGATGCCGAGTTGGCCGGCGGCGGAGCGGGCGGCGGCCTCGCTGTCGCCTGTGGCGAGGACGGGCCGCACACCGAGTCGCTTGAGGTGGTCGACGGCGCGGTAGCCCCCGGAGCGCAGACCGTCCCCGAGCGCGACCACGGCCGTGTCCCGGCCGTCCACGCGCACCAGCACGGCGGTACGGCCGTCCCGTTCGGCGGCCCGGACGGCTTCGCCGAGCGGGTGCGGCAACGGCTGTGCGCCGTCTGACGGGGTGGAATCCGCCGACGTCCCGTCCGCCGAGAGCGGGTCTACCGGATTCGTGGTGTGCGTCTCTCCCGTGGGGTGGGGCACGTTCTTCATGGCATCCGCCCGGGTCACCTCCACCCGGTGTCCTTCCACCACTCCCACGACGCCCAGCCCCGCCGTGCCCGCGAAGTCCGTCACGGCGGGCAGACCGGTGCCCGGCGCTCCGGTGCCCGGCGCGAGCGCGGCCCGTGCGTACGCGGCGAGTGCGCGGCCCACCGGATGTTCGGAGCCGTGTTCCACGGCGCCCGCCAGACGGATCACCTCTTCCTGACCGAGGCCGTCCGGGCGGGTCGTCACCTCGGCCACCTCCATCACACCGTGGGTCAGCGTGCCCGTCTTGTCGAGGACCACGGTGTCCACCCGCCGCAGCCGCTCCAGCGCGCGCGGACCGCTGACCAGGATGCCCAGTTGGGCGCCGCGGCCAGTGGCGGCCAGCAGTGCGGTGGGGGTGGCAAGACCCAGCGCACAGGGGCAGGCCACGACCAGGACGGCCACGGCCGCCGTGACGGCCGCCTCGGGGGCCGCGCCCGCGCCCAGCCAGAAACCGAGCACGCTGACGGCGACCGCGAGTACGGCCGGTACGAAGACGGCGGCGATGGCGTCCGCGAGCCGCTGCGCGCGGGCCTTGCCCGACTGGGCCTCGGCCACCAGCCGGGCGATACGGGCGAGTTGGGTGTCGGCCCCGACCGCCCCGGCCCGTACCTCGAGCAGTCCGCCGGAGTTGACCGCGCCACCCACGACCGGCGACCCCGGAGCCACCTCGACCGGTGCGCTCTCGCCCGTCACCAGCGACAGATCGAGGGCCGAACCGCCCGCCGTCACCACACCGTCGGTGGCCACACGCTCCCCGGGACGCACCACGAACCGGTCGCCGACGCGCAACTCGCCGATGGGCACCCGGCGTTCGGGTGTGTCCCCGTCCGCCGCGAGGACGACGTCCTTGACGGTCATCGAGGCCAGCGCGCGCAGCGCGGAGCCGGTGCCGCGCCGGGCGCGTGCCTCCAGCAGCCGTCCGGCGAGGACGAACAGCGGGACACCGACGGCCGCCTCCAGATACACATGCGGTGTGCCGCCCGGGGCGCTCGGGAGCAGTGAGAACGGCATCCGCATCGACGGTTCCCCGGCGCCGCCGAGGAACAGGGCGTACGCGGACCACGAGAACGAGGCGAGGACGCCCAGCGAGACCAGCGTGTCCATCGTGGCCGCGCCGTGCCGCAGCCCGCGCGCCGCACGGGTGTGGAACGGCCAGGAGCTCCACACCACCACCGGGGCGGCGAGTACGAAGCACAGCCACTGCCAGTTGCGGAACTGGAGGGCCGGGACCATGGACAGCACCAGGACCGGCACCGAGAGCAGCGCGGTGACCCGTACGCGGTGCCGGTCGGCCGCGTCGTCCGCAGCCGGGGCCGTCTCCACGGCTGTCTCCGCGGCCGTCCCGTCCCGGCCTCGTTCCGTGGGCTTCTCCGTGGGCTTGTCCGGGGGCGGCACCGGATGGGCGGTGAACCCCGCGCCCTCCACGGCGGCCACCAGTTCGGTGGTCGGCACGGCGGCCGGGTGGATCACCCGGGCCCGCCCCGTGGCCAGGTTGACGCTTGCCTCGACACCCTCGACCCGGCCGAGCCGCTTCTCGACCCGGCGCACACACGCCGCACAGGTCATCCCGCCCACCACCAGCTCGGTGGTGACGGCGGCGGCTCCGGTGGCTGCGGGAGCGCTCATCGGGCCGCCCCCATGCCGTGCATCCCGCCCATGCCACCGCTGTCCGCGCCACCGCCGTCGTGCCCCGTACCGCCGTCGCCCGGATCGGTTCCGGAACCGCCGCCGCCGTCGTGCATTCCGGGGGCGACGGGGCCCACCGCCGCCCCGACGGCGTACGCCGCGCCGAACATCGCGGCGAGCAGCAGGACGAAGGCGGTCAGGAGCACGAAGGGACTGTGCTGACGTGGGGTCATCGCCGCATCGTGGCACGGCCGGAGCTGCCCCGGCCGCCCTCCGGGCCCCCGCCGAGGGGTGAGATTCCTCCTGTGCGTTCCGGGGAACCGGGGCCCTCCCGCGGACGACGCGGATGACGCGGGGTACCGCGCGGGCGGGGAGCCGCGGACCGGCCCCCCGCCTTCAGGGTGGTGCGGACGGTCAGCTGATGGACTTGATCAGCTCACCGTTGGTGGTGTCTCCGCTGAGCTCCCAGAAGAAGGTGCCGCCCAGCCCCTGCTGCTGCTTGTAGGTCATCTTTCCGGCGATGGTGGCGGGGGTGTCATAGCTCCACCACTGGTTGCCGCAGCGGGCGTAGGCCGTACCCGCGACGGTGCCGGTGGCCGGGCAGGAGCTCTTGAGCACCTTGTAGTCCTCGATGCCCGCCTCGTAGGTGCCGGGGGCGGCGCCGGTCGCGGTGCCGCCGGGGGAGCTCTGGGTGACGCCCGTCCAGCCGCGGCCGTAGAAGCCGATGCCCAGCAGCAGTTTGGAGGCCGGGACGCCGAGCCCCTTGAGCTTCTTGATGGCGGCGTCGGTGTTGAAGCCCTGCTGCGGGATACCGCTGTAGGAGGTGAGCGGGGAGTGCGGGGCGGTCGGGCCCTGGGCCGCCCAGGCGCCGAAGAAGTCGTAGGTCATCGGGTTGTACCAGTCGACGTACTGGGCGGCGCCCGCGTAGTCGGCGGCGTCGATCTTGCCGCCGGACGAGGCGTCGGCGGTGATGGCCGCGGTCACCAGGTTGTTCTGCCCGAACTTGGCGCGCAGCGCGGACATCAGCTTGGGGAAGGCGTCCTTGCCGCTGGTGTCACAGGTGTTGCCGCAGGCATTGGGGTACTCCCAGTCGATGTCGATGCCGTCGAAGACATCGGCCCAGCGCGGGTCCTCGACCAGGTCGTAGCAGGACTGGGCGAAGGCGGCGGGGTTCTTCGCGGCCTCGCCGAACCCGGCCGACCAGGTCCAGCCGCCGAAGGACCACAGCACCTTGAGGTCCGGGTGCAGCTTCTTGAGCTTGCGGAGCTGGTTGAAGTTGCCGCGCAGCGCACCCGCGTCCCAGGTGTCGGCCTTGCCGTCGACGCTGGTCCCCGCGTCGTATGCCTTGTCGTAGTCGGCGTAGGCATCGCCGATGGCGCATTTGCCGCCCGTGACGTTGCCGAAGGCGTAGTTGATGTGGGTCAGCTTGGCGGCCGAGCCCGAGGTCTCGATGTTCTTCACGTGGTAGTTGCGCTGGTATATGCCCCATTCGGTGAAGTAGCCGACGACCTTGTTTCCGGCGGCCTTTCCTGCGGTCTTTCCGGCGGCCCGGGCGGCCGGGGCGGAGGAGGTCCCGCCCGTGTCACGCTTGGTGGTGGAGCCCGCGTCGGCCACGGCCGAACCCGCGAGCAGGGTGGCGGCCAACACCGCCGTACAGAGCGCCGCGAGAGCGGCGAGCAGTCCGCGTGGTCTGAGCATGGAATCTCCTCGGTGGGGGGTGAGGGGAGAGTGACGTGCCCGACGACCTGCCCAAATCTTGACATGCACGCGCAGGGCGCGGTGCTGAAACGGTAGAAGGACTAGACCAGTAGGGTCAATGGTCTGGGCCAATGCTCTTTCGGTGCCACCGACGGCCCCGTCTCCGCGCCCAGCCCGGCACCTCGCCGGGCGTGCCGTACCTCGCCCCGTCCGGGAAGCTGTCCGAGAAGGTGGCTGAAGATCGATCGACCGGTGACGGACCGCTGCCGATCGGGCATACTCCAACCGCCGCGGTGCAGGTCATCACCCGTTCGAGACCCGACGGGAACCGACCGGCCAGCGGTGACAACGGCGGGGCCGCCCCACCCCTGGCAGCCCGCCGCCGCCGCGCCCGACAGGGAGAGGAGAGCGCCGCCATGACCGACCACGGCCCGCAGCCGGTGGAACGCGAACTGCCCACCGAGGAGGCCCGCGATCTGATCGCGCTCGTACGTGAGCTGATCGACCGCGAGATCAGGCCCCATGCCGCCGAGGAGGAAGCGGCCGGCCGCTTCCCCCGCGAGCTGTTCACCCTGCTGTCCGAGTCCGGGCTGCTGGGGCTGGTCCACCCCGAGGAGTTCGGTGGCGGCGACCAGCCGTACGAGGTCTACCTCCAGGTGCTCGAGGAGCTGGCCGCGGCCCGGCTCACCGTCGGTCTCGGCGTCAGCGTGCACACCCTCGCCTGCCACGCCCTCGCCGCGTTCGGCAGCAAGCAGCAGCTGGCCGAGCATCTGCCCGCGATGCTGGGCGGCGGGCTGCTCGGCGCGTACTGCCTGTCCGAGCCCTCCTCCGGCTCCGACGCCGCCGCCCTCACCACCCGCGCCACCCGCGACGGCGACACCTGGACGCTGGAGGGCACCAAGGCGTGGACCACCCACGGAGGCATCGCCGACTTCTACACGGTGCTCGCCCGCACCGGCCCCGAGCGCACCCGCGGGATCAGCGCCTTCCTCGTGCCCGGTGACGCCCCCGGGCTCAGCGCCGCCGCGCCCGAGCACAAGATGGGCATGAACGGTTCCCCCACCGCGCAGATCCACCTCGACGGCGTACGGATCCCCGACGCACGCCGTATCGGCGACGAGGGCCAGGGCTTCGCCATCGCACTGTCCGCCCTCGACGCGGGACGGCTGGGCATCGCGGCCTGTGCGACCGGCGTCGCCCAGGCGGCCCTGGACGAGGCGCTCGCGTACACCGCGCAGCGCCGCCAGTTCGACCGGCCGATAGCCGACTTCCAGGGGCTGCGCTTCATGCTGGCCGACATGGCGACCCAGATCGAGGCAGGACGCGCGCTCTATCTGACCGCCGCCCGGCTGCGGGACGCGGGCCGTCCGTTCTCCAAGCAGGCGGCCATGGCCAAGCTGTTCTGCACCGACACCGCGATGCGCGTCACCACCGACGCGGTCCAGCTGTTCGGCGGATATGGCTACACGGCGGACTTCCCCGTGGAGCGGTACATGCGCGAGGCCAAGGTCCTTCAGATCGTGGAAGGCACCAACCAGATCCAACGGGTCGTCATCGCCCGTGCTCTGGCGGGCCCGGAGAGCCGCTGAGCGGGTCGCGGTCCGGGGGCGCGGCGGCGCCGGGCCCCCGCCGCCCGGCCGACGGGCGCCGGGCCACGACCGGTCGGCTCAAGGCCCCGGTCCGCGGGCGCGAAACGCCGGTGCGCCGTGGGTGCGAGGCGCTGCGCGGGCCGTGCGCCCGGCCCGCTATACGCGGGGCGCCGCGCCCCGCCGCAGGACCGGCATGCTGATCGGACGCGACCCGGGGCCGCCGATGTGCGAGAACGGCTGCATACGCCAGTCCAGGCCCTCCGGCAGCGTCAGCAGCAGCGCCGCGTCCTGCTCCTGGGCGTCGAGCGACGCGTCGGCGGGGGAGGTGTCGGCCACCCCGCGCCCCGTACCGGCGCACACCGTGAGCCCGAACGGGTCCCACGGGGACGGGCACAGCGCGTGCTCCGGGAGGACGTCCTCGTCCGCGAGCAGGGCGATGGGCCGCGCGCAGTCCGGGCAGACGACCCGGAACATCTCGTAGGTCTCGGTCTCGTGAGATTCGATGTCGCCTTCGGCGAGGCGCTCAACGTAGGGCATGAGTTTCCCCCTCGGGTGGGCTGGCCAGGCGCTCCGGCCTCGACCACAGCAAGCATTTCCCGCACCGCCCGGGAGGTAATCTCCGCACTTTCGCGGAGGCTCCCGACGGCATGTGGCGTTCGTCACACACCCCGCGCGGCCGCGGTGGGCAAGGGCCGTCCGGTCCCTTGCTCCGGACCGGTGCACCCGCTGTGCCGGAACGCCCGCGACCACATAAGGTGATCGGCTGTGGAGGAGTTGGACAGACAAATCGTGGAGCTGCTCGTCAAGGACGGGCGGATGAGCTACACGGACCTGGGCAAGGCCACCGGCCTGTCCACATCGGCCGTGCATCAGCGGGTCCGCCGCCTCGAGCAGCGGGGAGTGATCCGCGGCTATGCCGCGGTGGTGGACCCGGAGGCCGTGGGCCTGCCGCTGACCGCCTTCATCTCGGTCAAACCCTTCGACCCCAGCGCGCCGGACGACATCTCCGAGCGGCTGGCCGAGGTGCCCGAGATCGAGGCGTGCCACAGCGTCGCGGGGGACGAGAACTACATCCTCAAGGTGCGGGTCGCCACGCCCCTGGAGCTGGAGCACCTGCTCAGCCGGATCCGCTCGCTGGCCGGCGTCTCCACCCGCACCACCGTGGTCCTCTCCACCCCCTACGAAGCGCGCCCGCCGCGCGTCTGACCCCCCCGGGCGCGCCCGTCGCGCGCCCGACCCGACAGGACGCGCCCGGCGCGCGTTTCCGAGAATCGACCCCACGAGGCAGCCCGCCGTGAACGAGCCCACCCCTGACCGGACCGCCGAGGGCCGCACCGTGCTGTTGCGCGGCGGCGAGGTCCACAGCCCCGCCGATCCGTTCGCGACCGCGATGGTCGTCGAGCGGGGCGCCATCGCCTGGGTGGGCTCCGAGGGTGCGGCCGACAGCTTCGCCGACGGGGTCGACGAGGTGATCCAGCTGGACGGGGCGCTGGTGACGCCAGCGTTCACCGATGCGCATGTGCACACCACCGCCACCGGACTCGCCCTCACCGGACTGGACCTCGCGGGCGCCCGTTCGCTTGCCGACGCCCTGGCCCGGGTCCGTGCCCACGCCGCCGCCCGGCCCGAGGACCGAGTGCTGCTCGGCCACGGCTGGGACGCCAGCGGCTGGCCCGAGGGCCGCCCGCCGACCCGGGCCGAACTCGACGAGGCCGGCGGCGGCCGCCCCTTGTATCTGACCCGCGTCGATGTGCACTCCGCGGTCGTCACCACCGCCCTGCTCGATCTGGTGCCGGGCGTGTCCGGCCTGGCGGGCTACCACCCCGACGCGCCGCTGACCGGCGCCGCCCACCACGCCGTACGCGCCACCGCCCAGGCGAGCGTGACCGCGCGGCAGCGCGCCGACGCCCAGCGCGCCGCCCTCGCCCGCGCCGCCTCCCTGGGCATCGGCTCCCTCCACGAGTGCGCGGGACCCGAGATCTCCGGCGAGGAGGACTTCACCGGACTGCTGAAGCTGGCCGCGGAGGAGCCGGGGCCGCGGGTGTTCGGCTACTGGGCCGAGGCCGCGGAGCGCGCCGCCGACCTGGAGAAGGTACGTGCGCTGGGCGCCCTCGGTGCCGCCGGTGACCTCTTCGTGGACGGCTCGCTCGGCTCCCACACCGCGTGTCTCCACCGGACGTACGCCGACACATCGCACACCGGCACCGCCTATCTGGACCGGGCCGCCGTCGCCGCCCATGTCGCCGCCTGCACCGAGGCCGGGATGCAGGCCGGATTCCACGCCATCGGCGACGCCGCCGTCACCGACGTCGTCGAGGGCGTACGGGCCGCCGCCGAGCGGGTCGGACTGGCCAGGGTGCGCGCCGCCCGCCACCGCGTGGAACACGCCGAGATGATGACCCCCGAGACCATCGCGGCCTTCGCCGAACTCGGCCTCACCGCCTCCGTCCAGCCCGCCTTCGACGCCGCCTGGGGCGGCGAGGACGGTATGTACGCCCAGCGCCTGGGTGCCGAACGGGCCCGGACCCTCAACCCCTTCGCGGCCATGCTGCGCGCCGGAGTGCCCCTCGCGCTCGGTTCCGACAGCCCGGTCACCCCGCTCGACCCGTGGGGCACCGTGCGCGCCGCCGCCTTCCACCGCACCCCCGAGCACCGCGTGTCGGTCCGCGCCGCCTTCACCGCCCATACGCGCGGCGGCTGGCGGGCGATCGGCCGCGACGACGCGGGCGTCCTGGTGCCCGGCGCGCCCGCGGACTACGCGGTCTGGCGCGCCGGTGAGTTGGTCGTGCAGGTTCCCGACACGCGTGTCGCCGATTGGTCGACCGATCCGCGCTCGGGCACGCCCGGCCTCCCCGACCTCACCCCGGGCGGTCAACTGCCCGTGTGTGTGCGCACGGTGGTCGGCGGACGCACCGTGCACCTCCGGCCGGACGAGTGACGCACGGGCGCCCCGTACCGCCGAACGATGTCCCCCCGGCCTGTCGCGGCATCTGAACACCGTCCGTACTGACCTGGTCATTTGAGGAAACGGCGCAGGTCATGCGGCTGTTGACAGGGTGCGGTCGGTGGCCGGTAGGTTCGGCCGAGTCCACCACTGGACGCCCGACCGGGGAATCTTCACGCAGTCGTCGAACGCCGCTGGGCCAGAGGGAGACGCACCGCACCGGTGCGCCACCACTGGGAGCCAGGTCCAGCGCACGGGGGCGAGGGAGGGATCGCCGGGTCGGCAGGTGCGACCCGGGAGGGGCCCGGACGCTCAGTAGACAACGGCTCTCGGTCGACCCGCAGCCAGCGGGTCCCAGGTCGGCCCGAAGGGCGTCGGGCCCCCATCCGCACGCACACGGCGGACCGCCCCCGGCCGCGGGGGCGGCGCCGCCGAGCCCCGGGAACCCCGGCCGTGGCCGAAGCGTTCCGTACCCCAGGAGCACATTCCGTACCTCGGGACCACTTCCGCGCGCCCGCGTTATACGGTCACCTCACCACAGCACGCATTGCAGGAAGGCCGCACCGTGCCCTCGGGTTCCGACACCACCGCCGAAGCCGCCTCGTCCGGCCCGGCCGCAGACCGACCGGGCGAGACGCCCGAGCCCGCCGCCGCGCCGCCCCCCGGCGACGGCGAGGCCGGAGCGCCCGTGCCAGCCGCCGGGGACCGGCCGGGCCGGTTCCGCCGTCTGGGGCGGCTGGCCCGCCGTGAGGCGGGCCGCAGCCTGCTCGCGGCCGTGAGCGGCCTCGCGCTCGGCTTCGCCTTCCCGCCGTTCGGCGTGTGGCCGCTGTCCCTGCTCGCGGTGGCCGCCCTGGCGCTGCTCACCCATGGCCGCACCGCCCGCCAGGGCGCCTGGACGGGCTTCGCCTTCGGGCTGCCGTTCTTCGTGCTGCTGCTGAAGTGGCTCAGCGTGGTCGGCTGGGACGCGACGGTGGGCCTGTCGGTCATCGAGGCGGCCTTCATGGCGCTGCTGGGCGCCGGGCTCGCCCTGGTCTCCCGGCTTCCGGTGCCGGCTCTGTGGCCGCTGTGGACGTCCTGTCTGTGGGTGGCCGAGGAGTGGGCCCGCGACCGGACGCCGTTCGGAGGCTTCCCCTGGGGGCGGCTGGCCTTCGCCAACACCGGCTCGCCCTTCACCCCGCTCGCCGCGCTGGGCGGCGCCCCGCTGGTCACCTTCGGGGTGGCGCTGGCCGGTGGACTGCTGGCCTCCGCGGCGCTCGTCCTCTGGCGGCTGCGCGGCGCCTTCTCCCCGCGTGCCGTGCTGCCCGCCGCTGCCTCCCTGGTGGTCGCCGGGGCGGTGACCGCGGCCGGGTCCGCGGTGCCCATCCCGACCGCCGCCGCGAAGTCGGTCGACATCGCGGTCGTCCAGGGCAATGTGCAGCAGCCCGGAATGGACTTCCTGGGCCGCCCGATGAAGATCCTCAACAACCATGTCGAGGCCACCCTCGCACTGGCCGAGGACGTCAAGGCCGGCCGGATGCAGAAGCCGGATCTGGTGATCTGGCCGGAAAACGCCTCCGACCTCGATCCCTTCCAGTACAGGGAGGCATACGCCCGGATCGACAAGGCCGTGAAGGCGATCGATGTCCCGGTGCTGGTCGGCGCCTTGGTGGACCACCCCACCAAGGAGGGCTATGTGGAGAACCAGGGCATCGTCTGGGACCCGAAGAAGGGCCCCGGCGCCTCGTACACCAAGCAGCACCCGGTGCCCTTCGGTGAGTACGTGCCCTTCCGCCAGCAGCTCAGCAAGGTCATCACCCGGCTCCAGCGGGTGCCCCGCGACTTCTACCCCGGTGACCACACCGGTGTGCTCCAGGTCGGCCCGGCCCGGCTCGGCGATGTGATCTGCTTCGAGGTGGCGTACGACGAGATCGTCCGCGACACGGTCAACGCGGGGGCCCGCGCGATCGTCGTACAGACCAACAACGCCACCTACGGCCGCAGCGGCCAGCCCGATCAGCAGCTGGTCATGTCCCGGCTGCGGGCCATCGAGCACGGCCGTCCGGTGATCACGGCGGCCACGAGCGGGATCAGTGCCGTGGTCTCCCCGGATGGCACGATCGAGCAGCGGACGAAAGAATTCACGCAAGATGTGCTCACCGCGCGCATCCCGTTGCGTGACGGCAAGACCCTCGCCGACCGCGTCGGTGCGACCCCGGAGTGGGTGCTCGCTATGGTGGGCCTTCTGTCCTGCGCGGCCGCGATCATGATTGGCCGTCGGGGACGTACGGACGAGAAGGGGCAGTAGCCGTGAGCGACGCACGCGAGGCCGACGAGCCGCGAAACAAGGCCGACGAGCCACGCACCGGGGCGGATGAGCCGCGTACCGAGGCCGACGAGCCGCGCACCGAGGCGGATGAACAGGTCACCAGGGCCGAGGAGCAGCCGGGTACCGAGGAGCGGCCGGGTACCGGGGACGCGGCCGTGGAGCCGCGTCGCACCCCCCAGGACGACGGCGGCCGCCGGAAGTACGGTCCGCTCGGCAGCACCTTGGTGATCATTCCGACCTACAACGAGGCGGAGAACATCAAGCCCATCGTCGCCCGGGTCCGTGAGTCCGTGCCCGACGCGCACATCCTCGTCGCCGACGACAACAGCCCGGACGGCACCGGCAAGGTCGCCGATGAACTCGCGGCCGAGGACGACCATGTGCGGGTGCTGCACCGCAAGGGCAAGGAGGGCCTGGGCGCCGCCTATCTGGCCGGGTTCCGCTGGGGCATCGAGCACGGTTACGGCGTCCTGGTGGAGATGGACGCCGACGGCTCCCACCAGCCCGAGGAGCTGCCCCGGCTGCTCACCGCGCTCAAGGGCGCCGACCTGGTCATCGGCTCGCGCTGGGTGCCGGGCGGACGGATCGTCAACTGGCCCAAGTCCCGCGAGTTCATCTCCCGCGGCGGCAGCACCTACTCCCGTCTGCTGCTCGACGTACCCATCCGCGACATGACCGCCGGTTTCCGCGCCTTCCGCAAGGAGACCCTGGAGGGCCTCGGCATGGAGGAGGTCGCCTCCCAGGGCTACTGCTTCCAGATCGACCTGGCCTGGCGAGCGGTCAAGGCGGGCTTCCATGTCATCGAGGTCCCGGTCACCTTCATCGAACGCGAGCGCGGCGAGAGCAAGATGAGCAAGGACATCGTCACCGAGGCGGCGTGGCGGGTGATGACCTGGGGTGTGACCACCCGGGTCAACAAGCTGCTGGGCCGCAAGAACGCCTAGTCACCGCCTGCCCCTACCGCTCGGAGTAGTCCCACGGGCATCCGGCCGCCCCGTCCCCGACACTTGAGGCGGAAGGAGGCGGAACATGCCTAGAACGACCATGAAGAGCAGCAAGAGCACATCGCGCCGGTCGATGCCCCGCCGGGGTGCCAAGTCCGGCACGATGGAGTCGCAGACCAAGGAAGAGCTCTACCGCAAGGCCAAGAAGGCCGGTATCGAGGGCAGGTCGCAGATGTCGAAGAGCGAGCTCATCTCGGCACTGCGGCACCGCTGACCCGGCCGCGGGCGGTTCCCCTGCCCCTGCCCTCCGCCCGTGGGAGGGGCGGGGGGCAGGGGACCAGCCATGTCGTGGCTTCGACCGCTGTGTCGTCCACCGGGATCCCGGTGGGATCTTCGGCCCCCGCGGCCCGCGTTCCCCGGCGGGCCGGGCACACTGGAGGGCATGACGACCGGCGCATCGCAGCAGAGCGACCCGACCCGCCCGAAGCGCTCGCGCGCCCGCACCTTCGTCCCGCTGGGGATCGCCGCCTGGCTGGTGCTGGAGATCTGGCTGCTGACCGTGGTGGCGCGCGCCGCCGGCGGGCTGACCGTCTTCCTGCTGCTGGTGGCGGGAGTGGTGGTGGGCGCGGCCGTGGTCAAGGCCGGCGGGCGCCGGGCCTGGCAGAGCCTGACCCAGTCCATGCAGTCCGGCGCCGACCCGTCGAAGCCCGCGGCACGGCCCGGGTCCTCGTTCACCATGCTGGGCGGGCTGCTGCTGATGATGCCGGGGCTGCTCTCCGACGTGGCCGCGCTGGTGTGTCTGTTCCCGCCGACCCGTGCGCTGCTGCGGCGCCGTGCGGAGGGGGCACTGTCGCGCCGGATGGGATACGTCCCGGGCGCGCCCGGCGATCCGTTCCGTCAGGGCCGGGAGCGGCAGGGCCAGGGCGGCACGGTCATCCAGGGCGAAGTGATCCGCGACGAGGAGCGTGCCGACAGCCGTGACGCCGCTCGTGACGGCAGCCACGACACCATCCGGGGTGAGATCCGGGGGGACGAGGAGGGTCCGCACTCCGCGCGGCGCGACTGAGACGCACCGGGGGCTGTGGACGCACGAGGGCCGGGGCCACCGCTCGGCGGTGGCCCCGGCCCTCGTGCGTCAGTGCTTCCGCAGGTCCGCGGGTCAGGCAGACTTGCGGGTATCCCGCGGATGCACGGCGATGTTCATGGCGCCGGAGCGCAGGACCGCCAGCCGCTCGGCCAGCACCTCCTCCAGCTCTTCGCGGGTGCGCCGCTCCATGAGCATGTCCCAGTGCGTGCGCGCGGGCTTGCCCTTCTTCTCCTCAGGACCGTCGCCGTCCACCAGGAGTGCCATGGCGCCGCACGCCTTGCACTCCCACTCCGGCGGGATCTCCGCCTCTACCGAGAACGGCATCTCGAATCGATGTCCGTTCTGGCATGCGTACTCCACCGCCTGGCGCGGGGCCAGATCGATGCCGCGGTCGGTCTCGTAGCTGGTCACCACGAGTCGCGTGCCGCGGAGAGCTCGCTCACTCATGAATCGTGCCTCCCGGGCTTGTCGCCCACAGGACAGGTGTCGCTGTCGTCGTCATCCGGTCAACGTCCGGTCGGCGGTGAAGATTCCCGTGTTGGGACATGCGTCGCCCGTCGTGCCGCCCCGTTGTTCTACCCACAGGCGCCCGGTTTGTCACATCTGGCAGCAGATGTCACCCAGCGTTTCTGGTACTTTAGCGCGCAGTAACGGTCCGCCTGGTGGGCCAAGGGCGTACACTACCGCTCCCCTGCCTCGAGCTCGAAATCAGGTCCCCGTTCTGTCCGGGATCCGGCCCTCGGCGCTGCCCCGTGCGACCACCTCGCAGCACTCCGTGCCCGGGGTGGGGATCGCGAAGAGCCGCAGGAAGAACTGCGACAGCGGTCCGATCGTCAGCGCGAAGAGTACCGTGCCCGCGCCCACGGACCCGCCCAGTACGAACCCCGTCACCAGCACCGCCACCTCGATCCCGGTCCGCACCAGCCGGACCGAACGGCCGGTGCGCTCGTGCAGCCCGGTCATCAGCCCGTCCCGCGGCCCCGGGCCGAAGCGCGCCGAGATGTACAGTCCGGTGGCCGCGCCGCACAGCACGATCGAGAACACCAGCAGCGGAATGCGCACCGCCGGCGTCTCGGGGGTGGGCACCAGCCACAGCGTGGCGTCCACCGCCGGTCCCACCACCAGCACATTGGACACCGTCCCCAGCCCGGGCCGCTGTCGCAGCGGTATCCACAGCAGCAGGACGGCGGCGCCCACGACGATCATCACCGTGCCGAACGAGAGCGGGACCCGCTTGGCGATGCCCTGGTGGAAGACGTCCCACGGGTCGAGACCGAGCGTGGCCCGCACTTGGAGCCCCATTGACGCGCCGTACAGCACGAGCCCGATGTAGAGCTGGGTGAGACGGCGGACGAGGCGGCGAGATCCCCCCGGTGGGTCCGCGTGCAACGCGCCCTCGTTCTTCTTTCTCATGCGTCTTCCCTCATGGGTCGTCCCGCCCTGGTTGCGGTGGGCGGTGGCATGACACTCTGTGGTCCGGAGCCAGGCCGGTTCCATGGCCAATCCGGGAAAGGTGGACCGCTTGCGATGAGTCCGTGGACCTCCGCGGTGGGGGCACCGCAACTGGCGCGGCTGCTCGGATCACAGCACACCCGCGAGCATGTGCCCGCGCGCGCGGGCGCCTCCCTCAACGGCGGCCGCCGGGTGCCCGCCTACCGCGCCCTGGCCGGCGGGGTGCGCCTGCTCATCCTGGAAGGCCGGGTTCCGGTCGCCGCCCGGCTCCCCGCCGAGCGTGAACTGGCCGCCGCGCTCGCGGTCAGCCGCACCACCGTGGCCACCGCCTACGAGGCACTGCGTGGCGAAGGGTTCCTGGAGTCGCGGCGCGGTGCCGGGAGTTGGACCGCGATGCCCGCCGGGAGCCCGCTGCCCACCCGGGGGCTCGACCCGCTGCCGCCGGAGGACGCCGCCTCCGTGATCGACCTCGGCTGTGCCGCGCTGCCCGCCCCCGAGCCCTGGCTCACCCGCGCCATGCGCGGCGCCCTGGACGAGCTCCCGCCCCATGCCCGCACCCACGGCGACTACCCCGCCGGGCTGCCCGCCCTGCGCCAGGCGCTCGCCGACCGCTACGCCGCGCGCGGCATCCCGACCATGCCCGAGCAGATCATGGTCACCACCGGTGCCATGGGCGCGGTGGCCGCCGCCTCCCGGCTGCTGGTACGCCCCGGTGAGCGGGTCGCCGTCGAATCCCCGTCGTACGCCAACATCCTCCAGCTGATGCGGGAGGCGGGCACCCGGCTCGTCCCCGTCGCGATGGCCGACCGGCTCGGCGGCTGGGACATCCCGTCCTGGCGCCAGGTGCTGAGCGCCGCCGCGCCCCGTATGGCCTATGTGGTCGCCGACTTCCACAACCCCACCGGCGCGCTCGCGACCGAGGAGCAGCGCCGAAGGCTGGTGGACGCCGCCCGGTCGGCGGGGACCGTGCTGGTCGCCGACGAGTCCATGGCCGAACTGTGCCTCGACGAGGACGTGGAACTGCCGCCTCCGCTCTGTGCCTTCGACCCGGCGGGCAGCACCGTGATCACCGTCGGCTCGGCGAGCAAGAGCTTCTGGGCCGGGCTGCGCATCGGATGGGTGCGCGCCACTCCCGAGGTGATCCGCAGCCTCGTCGCCGCCCGCGCCTACGCCGATCTGAGCACCCCCGTCATCGAACAGCTCGCCGTCACCTGGCTGCTGAACACCGGCGGCTGGGAAGAGGCCGTCGCGATCCGCCGCGAGCTCGCGCGCGGCCACCGCGACGCGCTGGTCGGCGCCCTGCGCCGGCACCTTCCCGACTGGGAGTTCACCGTGCCGCACGGCGGGCTCGCGCTGTGGGTCCGCACCGGCGGCCTCTCCGGGTCGCGGATCGCGGAGGCGGGCGAACGGCTGGGGGTGCGGGTGCCGTCCGGGCCGCGATTCGGGGTGGACGGGGCCTTCGAGGGCTATGTGCGGCTGCCGTTCACCGTCGGCGGTGCGGTCGCCGAGCAGGCCGCCACCCGGCTGGCCGCCGCGGCCGAACGGGTCGCCACCGGCGCCGTCACCGAGGCCGAGGCCCCGCGGACGTACGTCGCCTGAGCCCGGGGCGTCGGCCGCTGTGACGCCACGGCGACGGCTCAGGCGCCGGACGGAGCCGAGGTCCGGGGCTGTTCCGCCGGAGGGGTCTCCGGCCGCGGCAGCAGCCTGAGCACCGCCTGCCGTTGTGCCTCGCTCGTCGCGTCGTCGTACGGATCCGGGGTGGCCGGTACCTGGAGCCGGTGCACCGGGCCGGTGCCGAGCCGGGCGTAACCGCGGCCCGCGGGCATCTCCGGGGTCGGCGTGGTGTGCGGGGGCATGCCGAGGACCGCCGCGGCCTGGTCGAACGAGGCCGGGCCCAGCAGCACTCGGGCCCGGGTGTGGGTCCGTACGGCCTCGGAGAGCCCGTCGGCCGCGTCGAGCTGGTCGGCCACCACGACCCGTACGTTCGCCGCCCGGCCGTGCCGCAGCGGTACGGCCAGCAGCTCCTGCGGATCGGGGCGGCTGTCGGCGGCGGCCAGATGGCTGAGCACCGACGGGCAGTCCAGCAGGATCCACAGCGGACGCTGGATGTCGTCCGGCAATGGATGGCCCAGCTGCCGTGCGCGGTTGGCGGCGATGAGCCGCCGCTCGGTCTCGTGCCCCGCCCACTCCAGCGTCGCCAGCGTCCCGGCAAGACCGCACTCCACGGCCAGCACCCCGGCCCGTCCGCCCAGACACGCGTACTCGCTGGTGCCGCTGCCGTCCACCACCAGGACGTCCCCGTGGTGCAGCGCCTGGAGCGCGATGGAGCGCAGCAGGGTCGTGGTGCCGCTGCCGGGCTGGCCCAGCGCCAGCAGGTGCGGTTCGGTGGAGCGCGGTCCGGTGCGCCAGACCACCGGCGGGACGTCGCGTGTCGCGGCCGCGGCGGGCGTGCCGCCCCGGCCGCCCCCGGAGCCGCTGCCGCCGTCCACGGCCCGGCTCGCACCGCCCTCACCGGTGGCGGCACCTTCGCCTTCGAGCACCGGAAGGGTGCGCTGCACGGACGAGGCGTCGGTGAAGCCGAGCACGGTCTCGCCGGGGGTGGTGACGAAGTGCTGGGCGCAGATGGTGGTGGACAGCGGGGGCAGCACCGTCAGGGTGAGCCGGTTGGCCTCCTCGTCCCATGCGAAGAGGTACTCCCGGCCGCGTCCGGACTTGGCGTGCAGCAACTGCTCGATCCGGGCCCGGGAGCCGGGCTCGGCATCGGTGAAGTACGCGGGGTAGCGGAGCTGGAGCCGGGACAGCCGCCCGCCCTCGTCGAATGCGTAGGCCTCAAAGGCGCTCGACCAGTCCCCGCCGTGGGCGTACAGCGGACTGGGGTCCTCCGGCGCCGAGAAGTACGGCACCAGCGCCTCGTAGAGGGTGCGCAGCCGCTCGGTGCCGTCCGGGCCGGGGCCACCGCCCGGTGCGGCGGTGGCGCGCTCCCGGCCTGCCCAGCACGCCGCTCCCAACACGCAGACCACCGCCACCAGCGGCCCGTACGGCAGCAGGAAGACACCGAACACGGCTGCGGCCGCGAGGAACAGCGCGGGGCCGCGGCGCTCACCCGGCAGCTCCACCCACGTCCGCCGCACGGCGGAGGCCATCACTCGCAGCCCCCGGGTGAGCGCGATCAGGGGGTGGAGCACATCGGCGGCGCTGTCGGCCGCCGTGCGGGCGAAGTCGCGGCCGCGCAGCAGCGGGGCCGGGGCACTGCCGAGACGGAGTCGGGGGAGCGGTCGCCGGGTCACGTCAGATCTTGATTCCGCCCAGCAGGCTGGCCAGGCTCGCGCCGCCCGCCTTGATGCTCGGCGCGATCGCGGTGCTCGCCAGATAGAAGCCGAAGAGGGCGCAGACGACGGCGTGGGACCCCTTGAGGCCGTCCTTGCGGAAGAACACGAAGACGACGATGCCGAGTAGTACGACACCGGAAATGGAGAGGATCATCACGGTCTCCTGGCTGGTGGGGGACGGTCACCATGAGTTGTTCCAGGCTCACAGCATGTATCCATCTAGGGAAAGGTGCAAATGGGTTGATTATCGGTGTAATCATCACAATGGGTGTGCGGTGGGGCTCCATGGCGGGCCGGTGCGGCTCCGGCGCGGGGTCCTCTCCGGAGCCCTGCCCTCCGTAGGGTGTACGTGATCGCGTAGAAGTGATCACGTACACGGACAAGCACGTACACGGACAAGCCGGAAGCAGAGCCGGAGGCGAGACGCCATGAGCGAACCGAACCCCGAGACCGAGCCCGCCCACGACCCTGAGGTGCTGCAACTGGCCGCCAAGGTCTTCGACCTGGCCCGGCACGGCGACACGGACACCCTCGCTGCCTACGTGGACGCGGGCGTCCCGGCCAACCTCACCAACGACAAGGGCGATTCACTGCTCATGCTGGCGTCCTACTACGGCCACCCCGCGACCGTATCGGCCCTGCTGGAGCGCGGTGCCGACCCCAACCGGGTCAATGAACGGGGGCAGACGCCCATCGCCGGGGCCGCCTTCAAGGGTGAGGAGGAGGTGCTGCGGGTGCTGCTGGCCGGCGGCGCCGATCCACGGGCCGGGTCGCCCTCGGCGGTCGAGACGGCGCGGATGTTCGGGCGGCAGGATCTGCTCACCCTGTTCGGGGCGCCGGGGGTCGAGTAGGGGCCGGTAGATTCGGGGCGGGGGAAGGAGCCCGATGGCCGAGAACCGGTGGACCGTACATGACCTGAGGCGCGGAAACCGCTCGACGCTGCTGCGCGCGCTGTACTTCCGGGGGCCGGTGAGCCGTCGGGAACTGGGGGCGCTCACCGGGCTCAGTGCGGGCTCCGTCAGCAATGTCGTCGCCGATCTGTGCGCCGACGGGCTGGTGGAGGACGCCGGTTCGGTGGACTCCGACGGCGGGCGCCCCCGGACGCTGCTGCGGGTCGCCCCCGGCAGCGGCCACCTCATCGGGGTCGACGTCGGTGAAACTCACGTCCGGGTGGAGCTGTTCGACCTCGTGTTGACCGAACTCGCCCGATGGGAGCATCCGCTACTTCCTCATCGCTATGAGATCGGACCGATCGTCGATCACATCCTGACCGGACTCGAGATGGTCCTGGCCAAGGCCGAGGTGGCGCCGGAAGCGGTCATCGGTGTGGGGGTCGGGGTGCCCGGCATCGTCGAGCGGGGGCCCGAGGCCGTTGTCCACGGCCAGACCTTCGGCTGGGAGGCGGTGCCGCTGGAGCGGCTGCTGCGCGCGGGCACCGCGCTGCCGCTGTTCGTCGACAACGGCGCCACGGCGCAGGGCCAGGCCGAGATGTGGTTCGGCGCCGGGCGCGGCGCGGACACCGCGGTGATCGCGCTGATCGGCTCGGGCGTCGGCGCGAGCATCGTGACCGGCGGGGCGCCGTACCGCGGCGCGACCAGCAGCGCGGGGGAGTGGGGCCACACCGTTGTCCAGGTCGGCGGGCGCACCTGCCGATGCGGGGCGGTCGGCTGCCTGGAGGCGTACATCGGCGCACAGGCGGTGCTGGACCGGTACCGGGACAGAGGCCGGGGCGGCGGTGGTATCGCGCCGGCCGGGAGATCCGGCGGCGACCGCGCGTCCAGCGCCGCCCCGGTGCCCGCCGCCGGGCAGCAGGAGGCGTTCGCCGCGCTGCTCCGGGCCGCCGACGGAACCGACCCCCGGGCGCGCGAGGCACTGGAGGAGACCGTCGCCTACCTCGGCGCGGGCATCGCCGACCTGATCAACCTCTTCAATCCCGAGCGGATCATCCTCGGCGGCTGGGCCGGACTGCTGCTGGGCGCCCACGCCCTCCCCCTGATCCGGGAGGCCACCGCCTCCTACGCCCTGCGCCGCCCGCTGGCCCGGACCGAGATCGAGCCGGCCGCGCTCGGACCGGACGGCGTGGCCCTGGGCGCGGCCACCCTTCCGCTGGCCCGCTTCCTCGCCACCGGTGGGGACGTTTGAGCTTCCGATGGTCGGTGGGTTCGACTTCTGTCCGTTTCAAGGGAGTTGAGGCCCGCGTCGTCTCAAGTTCTTTGAAACGAGAAGGTCCAGACCTGTTGACATGTCCGGAACCCGGCTGGACATTATGACTCCCCGGGAGGTGATGTATGACGGTCCAGACGGCCCAGCTCCACCCGCGCACCGCCGCGCGTGACGCGCGGCGTGACGCCCGCTCCTCGGTCCTGTGGGCGCTGTACTTCAACTCTCCGCTCAGCAGAGATCAACTCGCCCTGCGTACGGGCCTTGACGCCGGCACGATGGCCACGGCTGTCGGTGAACTGCTCACCGAGGGCGTCCTCATCGAGCCGGACACGGACCCGCCCCGGCTCCGGCTGGTCCGCGCGCACCGCTACGTGATCGGCGTCGACATCGGTGAAACCCGGGTGCGTATCGCGCTGTTCGACCTGGCCCTGAACCAGCGGGCCGCCGCCGACTCTCCGCTGCGCGCCGGACGGCACGACGCCGACATCGTTGTCGGCCACATCCTGACCGGCCTCGACACCGTCATCGACAGCGCCGGTGTGCCACCGTCCGCGATCCTCGGCGTCGGCATCGGCGTCTCCGGCGTGGTGGAGCACGGACCCGACCCCCTCGTCCACGGCCAGTCCTTCGGTTGGGAGGCGGTGCCGCTGGAGCGGCTGCTGCGCGCGGGCACCGCGCTGCCGCTGTTCATCGACAACGGCGCCACCGCGATGGGCCAGGCCGAGCTGTGGTTCGGTGCCGCGCGCGGCGCCCAGCATGTGGTGGTCGCGCTGATCGGCTCCGGCGTCGGGGCCGGTGTCATCACCCACGGAACCACCTACCGCGGTGCCACCAGCAGCGCGGGGGAGTGGGGCCACACCACCGTCCAGGCCGGGGGCCGCCGTTGCCGGTGCGGCGCCCGCGGCTGTCTGGAGGCGTACGTGGGCGCGGAAGCGGTCCTGGAACGCTTCCGCCGGGCCCGGCGCGGCCGTCCGGTCCCCGGGGAGGACGAGGAGTCCGCGTTCACCGCGCTGCTGGCCGCGGCCGGCACCTCACCCGCCGCACAACGTGTCCTGGAGGAGGCCGCGGTGTACCTCGGTGCCGGGGTCGCCAATCTGGTGAACCTCTTCAACCCGCAGCGCGTCATCCTCGGCGGCTGGGCCGGACTGCTGTTCGGCGCCCGGATGCTGCCCAGGATCCGGGAGTCGGTGGCCGCGCAGGCGCTGCGCAGGCCGTACGCCCACACCACCATCGCGCTGGGACGGCTGGGACCGGACGGTGTCGCACTCGGCGCCGCGACCCTCCCGGTGCGCCGCTTCCTCGCCGACGGCGCGCATCCGCCCCGGACTCCCGTGCCCCAGCGGCCCGTTCGGGCCGTTCGGGCCGTTCGGGACGACAACACTCTCCCTGGATGTCCCACCGGACCGATGTACCACCGGCCGTGATGGCACCGGCCGCAGCACCTTCCCCGGACCGGCGACCACCGGCCCACCCCCCACAGGAAGGCACCACGGTTCCATGCGAACGACCCTGCGCACCACCGTGATCGGCCTGCTCTCGGCCACCGCGCTGGCCGCCACCCCCTGGTTCACCGCCCCGGCCACCGCCACCGGGCCGCACACCGAGAAGACCACCACCGCCTCCGCCGCCACCTTCACCGAGAACTTCGACGGCCCTGCGGGCAGCGCCGTCGACAGCTCCCGCTGGGGCTACGAGACCGGCGACAACGTCAACAACCACGAGCGGCAGTACTACACCGACGGCACCAAGAACGCCGCGCTCGACGGCCAGGGCAACCTGGTCATCACCGCACGCAAGGAAAACCCGGCCGACTACAACTGCTGGTACGGCCGGTGCGAGTACACCTCCGCCCGGCTCTCCACCGCCCGCACCTTCACCACCGCCTACGGCCATGTGGAGACCCGGCTGAAGGTGCCGCGCGGCCAGGGGATGTGGCCCGCGTTCTGGATGCTGGGCACGGACATCGGCAGCGCGGGCTGGCCCGACTGCGGTGAGATCGACGTGATGGAGAACGTCGGCTTCGAGCCGGGCACCGTCCATGGCACCATCCACGGCCCCGGCTACTCCGGTTCGGGCGGTATCGGCGCCGGTTACACCCTCCCGGGCGGAGCCGCGTTCGCCGACGACTTCCACACCTTCGCCGTCGACTGGTCCCCCAACAAGATCACCTGGTCGGTCGACGGACAGGTCTACCAGACCCGCACCCCCGCCGATCTGGGCGGCAAACGATGGGTCTTCGACCACCCCTTCTACCTCATCCTCAACCTCGCCGTCGGCGGCTACTGGCCCGGTGACCCGGACGGCAGCACCACCTTCCCGCAGGCGCTCGTCGTCGACTACGTCAAGGTGACCGGCGGCAACTGACCCACCCCGTACCGCACCCTCACCCCCCACACCGGCCGCGGCCCCGCACCCGCGCGGGGCCGCGGCCGGGATCACGATCCCGACCGCGATGAACGGGCCGTCCTGCCGCCGAGTAGCGTGCTCCCATGGACATCGGAGATGTGGTCGAGGACTTCGAACTTCCCGACGAGACCGGCACGGCCCGTACGCTGAGCGGACTGCTCGCGGACGGGCCGGTGGTGCTCTTCTTCTACCCTGCGGCGATGACCCCCGGCTGCACCAAGGAGGCGTGCCACTTCCGCGATATCGCGGCGGAGTTCAGGGCGCTGGGCGCACAGCCGGTGGGCATCAGCGCCGACTCGGTGGAGCGGCAGGCGGAGTTCGCCGACCGCCACTCCTTCGGCTATCCGCTGCTCTCCGACCCGGAGGGCACCGTACGGGAGCGGTTCGGCGTCAAGCGCGGACTCGCGGCCGTACCGACCAAACGCGTCACCTTTGTGATCGGCACCGATCGCCGGGTGCTGGAGATCGTCAAGAGTGAGTTCCGGATGACGGTGCACGCGGACAAGGCGCTCGATGCGCTGCGGAGCGCGGAGCGCTGAGCGCTCCGCGGGAAGTGCTGCGAGGTGCCGTCGTTCGTCTGCGGCTGCCTCGTGGCTGATCGCCCACGCGGCGGAGCCGCACATCGACACAGCCGCGGCGGAGCCGCACAACGACACAGCCCCGCGCCCCTGCGGGGCGCACCCGAACCGCACCGGACTTCGGCGAGCCCGCTGTACGGACCCCTCGGCGGGCCGCGTGGCGCGGCCCGCCGAGGGGCGGCCGGCGCTCACTCCAACGGGGAGAAGGCAAAGGTGAATTCCGCCGGTGCGGCCCTATGGCGGTACGGCTCGAGCACCCCGGGCCCGCACGACAGACTTCCGATGCCCTGCTGACCGTGGTCGAGGTTGACCCACACCGTGTCCTCCGACGCCACCAGATCCGGGGTGTGCGCGGCGGCGGCGAGTTGCTCACCGGTCCAGCGGCGCGCGGTGAACCAGAACGGCGGGGCGCCCTCGATCCGCACCCCCCGCCCGTCGGGCGCGGACAGCCGCGCCCAGCGGACATCCGGCCGCGCCCCGTTCTCCTGCGGCCGGACGTACGGCGTCTGCATCGCGTCGACCGACAGGGCCCAGCGCCCCAGCCGGCACGCCGCCCTGGTGTCCGGGTATCCCTCGCCGGGGCCGCCGCCGAACCACTCGGCCTGACCCAACGAGGCCGGGACCCCCATCCGCAGCCCCAGCCGCGGCAGCGGACAGCTCCACTCACCGCGCGGGGTGACCGAGACCGCCAGCCGCAGCCGGTCCCCGGCGGCGGTCCAGCGGTAGACCGTGTCCAGGGCGAGGTCGGTTGCCGCGGCGGCCACCCGCACCCGCACCGTCAGCCCGGTGGCGTCCGGCTCCACCGCGTCCACCCGGTGCTTCATCCGGTGCAGCCCCAGCTCCCGCCAGATCAGCCCGTAGCGCTCGTCGGGCTGCCAGGACGCGCCGTTGTCGTTGTCGGTGGGCGCCCGCCAGACATCCAGCCGCGGCCCGCTCACCGCGAGCGCGCCGAGCGCCATGAGCTCACCGGTGGCGGCGTCGAAGGTGCCCGGACCGAGTCCGATCCGCCCGGTGTCGCGGCGCGGCGCCTCCTGCGGGGCGGTGGGGTGCGGCTGCTCGGTCCGTACCCGGGCGGGGAGTTGGCCCCAGGCCACCGGATGGCCCGTGCCCGCCCACGCCGTGGTGGCGGCGAGCCGCGCCTCCACGGTCCACCGGGTCTCCTGGCCGGGCTCGGTCTCCGGCGGCGTGGGCAGCTTGAGCTCGGCGGCGAGCCCCGGGCCGAGCGGGGGCACCGCCAGCTCGCCGGAGGCCAGCACATCGCCCTCGGCCTCGTACGCCCAGGAGAAGACCAGATGGGACAGATCGGCGAAGTCATGGTGATTGGCGATCCGCACCGAGCCCGCGGCGCCGTCGCCGTCGATCCGGACCGGCTCGATGACCTTCTTGTACTCGGTCAGTCCCGGTGAGGGGGTGCGGTCGGGGAAGACCAGACCGTCGCAGACGAAGTTGCCGTCGTGCAGCTCCTCGCCGAAGTCCCCGCCGTACGCGAAGTACGGTGTGCCGTCGGCGGTGCGCTTGGCCAGACCGTGGTCGATCCACTCCCAGACAAAGCCGCCCTGGCAGCGTTCATGGGCTTCGAACGACCGCTGGTACTCGCTGAGTCCGCCCGGTCCGTTGCCCATGGCGTGCGCGTACTCGCACTGGATGAACGGCAGCCGACGGCGCTTGGCGTCCAGCTCCGGATCGCCCCACGGCGGTTCGACGCGCCGCCCGATCTGCTCGACCTCGTCGTGCGGCGCGTACATCCGTGAGTAGATGTCGGTGTCCGCGCAGGACAGATCGCCCTCGTAGTGGATCACCCGGGACGGGTCGCGCTCGCGGATCCAGTCGGCCATGGCGGACAGCCCGCGGCCGGTGCCGCACTCGTTGCCCAGCGACCACATCACGATGGACGGATGGTTCTTGTCGCGTTCGACCATGCGAGCGGCGCGGTCGACCAGTGCCGGGGTCCAGCGGGTGTCGTCCACCGGATTGCCCCGCCAGTCCATCTCGACGAAGCCGTGAGTCTCCAGATCGCATTCGTCGATCACCCACAGCCCCAGCTCGTCACAGAGCCCGAAGAAGGCCGGATGGGGCGGATAGTGGCTGGTGCGCACGGCGTTGATGTTGTGCTGCTTCATCAGCACCAGATCGGCGCGCATGGTCTCCAGGTCCACCGCGCGGCCGGACTCCGGGTGGAACTCATGCCGGTTGACCCCGCGGAAGAGCACCCGCCTGCCGTTGACCTTCAGCACCCCGTCCTCGACCACGACGGTGCGGAAGCCGATCCGCAGCGGAACACTCTCGCCCACCGTGGTCAGCCATGCCTCGTACAGCCGCGGGGTCTCCGCCGTCCACGGCTCCACGGGCACGCTGACGCTCTCCCCGGTGGCCAGGTCCAGGCCCAGTTCGGGCACGGTCACCCGGCCACCGGGGTCGGCGTCGATCCGGAGGGTGCCCGCACCGCGTACGTGGTCGTACGAGGCGTGGACGAAGTAGTCCTCGAGACAGCCCTCGGGGCGGTGCTCCAGTGTGACCTCGCGGAAGATCCCCGGCAGCCACCACTGGTCCTGGTCCTCCAGATAGCTGCCGGAGGACCACTGGTGCACCCGCACCGCCAGCACATTGCCGCGCGGGCGCAACAGCCCCCCGACGGCGAACTCGTGCGGCAGCCGACTGCCCTTGAACGTGCCCAGCTCCTCCCCGTTGAGCCAGACTCGGGCACAGGACTCGACGCCCTCGAAACGCAGCACCGCGTCGCCGCCCTCCGGCCACCCCGGGGGCAGGTCGAAGCCGCGCAGATGGTCACCGGTGGGGTTCTCGGTGGGCACCCTCGGCGGGTCCACCGGGAACGGATAGAGGTGGTTGGTGTAGATCGGCGCGCCGTGGCCGTGCAGCACCCAGTGTGCGGGCACCGGGATCTCGTCCCACCCCGAGGCGTCGTAGCCGGGGCGGGCGAAGGAGCCGTCCTCGGCGGTGGCGGTCGGCGACAGCCGGAAGGCCCAGGTGCCGTTCAGGCTCAGCCGCGCCGCGTCGGTCTCGGCGGACCAGGCGCGGGGCGGCAGCCCTCCGCTGCCGGGCGAGACGTCCTCGTAGTACGGAAGCGGCGGGTGCGGTGGGTGCTGCGTGTGTGGCGTATGCGGCGTGTGCTGCGTGGAGCTCATCGTTCTCCTCGGTCAGCCTTCGGTCGGGTCAGTCGTGGCCGCGCTGGTCGAGCACGTAGGTGGTGATGGAACGGCTCGGCAGCGAGGCCGAGACCGTGCCGCCGGACACGGTGGGCTTCCGAGCCCCGGCCCAGTTCTCGGTGGCCGAGGTCCGCACCGCGGAGACGGCGGACAGACGCTGTCCGGCCCCGAGGTCCAGCGTCAGCCCGGCGGTACCGTCGCGGTGGTTGTTGACCACCAGGATCCAGCGGCTCCGCTGCCGGAAGGCGGTGACCTCGACATCGCTCGGCGCGCCGGTCACCTCGTGCAGGACGGCCCCGGGGCGTACGAACTTGCTGTACTGCCCGAGCGCGTAATAGCGCTTGGTGGGGTAGAGCTTCTGATTGCCGTTGGCGGCGTACTCCGGGTCGTAGTAGATCAGTCCGTCGTTCCAGCCCTGGTCGTTCTTGGCACCGGCACCGGTCTCCGGATCGGCGCCCATCTTGTTGGACAGCGCCGTCCACCACTGGAACGCCGCGTCATGGGCCACGGTGAAGTCCTTGTGGATGATCCGCGACATCGACAGGGCGTTGTCGATGGTGGGGTCGTACTCCTGGGCCCAGTCCGTACCGCCCTTGCCGAAGCAGCAGATCTCGGTGGACCAGGACGTCTTTCCCAGTGCCTTGGCCGTCCTGGCCACCTCGGCGCGGGCGGTGTCGCTCGGGTTGTTGTACGTGTGATGGGCCAGCTTGTCGACGTAGCGGGCGGTGCCCGGGGTGTTCAGCCACTGCGGGACCTGGGTGACGAAGTCCTCGGTACTGCTGGACTCGTCGGAGGTGATGCCGACGCGGGAACGGCGCGCGTCCAGCTCGGCGCCGAGTGCCCGGACGATGTCGTCGCGCTGATCGACCCCGACCAGCATGCCTTCCTGTCCGCATTCGGCGAAGCTGTTCGTCGGCTCGTTGAAGGGGCTGATGTAGTCCAGAGCCATGCCCTTCTTCGCGAAGTGGTCCGTCACATCGGCGAGGTAGCGGGCGAATCTCTTCTCGTCGGCGGATTCGAGATACCCGCCGCAGCTCTTCCCATTCGTCTTCCACCGGGCCGGGGCGCTGTTGACAAAGCCGATCAGATCCTTGACGCCATATCGGGCGGCGTAGCGGAGGAAGGCACGGCCGCCGGGGTCCCTGGACCAGTCGTAGCCGCCGCCTGCCTTGCCGTCGCCTGCCTTCAGGAAGTCGTCGGGGGCGCGCTCGCGCGTGGTCACACCGGTGCCACCACCGCCGATGTTGTAGCGGTAGGCGGACAGGGCGAGCCCGTCGCGGCCGAACAGCATCCGGGCGGCCTCGGCCTGGCCGGAGGGGGAGAAGGCGGCCAGGTCGTTGACCCACCAGGCGCCGGAGGCGCCGATGTTGTCGATGGTCTGGGCGGGGGCGGAGGAGACGTGGGCGGTGGCTGTGTTCTCTCCGTTCTCCGCAGTGTCCGCGTTGGCGGGGTCGGCGGGGGAGAGGGAGGCGATGAGGACGAGGGCGGTGGCTCCGCCCGAGAGGAGTGCGCGTTTCCGGGTGCGGGTCTGCGGCGTGCGGGTCGGTGGCATGGCAACCCTTCCGTCGTCACGAGGGTGTGCTGCGGATCATTGCTGCGGCAGTGGTGCTGGTGTTCGTACGGCTCTTGCGCCCGGTCGACGCGAGCCAGCCCTCCAGGGCGAAGGTGGCGGCGCCGAGGCTCACGGGGTTGGTCGGTATCGGGGACAGAACAATCTCGGTGCTCGCGAGCGGACGGCGCAGCGCACGCCCCGCGACGGCGGCGCGCACCTCGGTGAGCAGCGGTTCACCGAGCCCCGCCGCCACCCAGCTGCTGAGCACGATCACTTCGGGGTTGAGCAGATTGACCAGGTCGGCCAGGCCCGCGCCGAGATAGCGGGCGGTGTCCCGCACGGTCTTCACGGCCACCGGGTCGCCGTCGGCGAGCGCGCGGCCGAGCGCCTCGACGGTGGCCGTCTGGTCGTCGGGGTGCAGCAGCGGGCTGCCGGGGCTCAGCTCGCGCAGATTCTGCATGATGCCGGGGGCGCCGACGTAGGACTCCACACAGCCGTGGGCGCCGCAGTGGCACACCCGTCCGTCCAGCACCAGGGTGGTGTGCCCCCATTCGCCCGCGCTGTTGCTCGCCCCGCGGTGCAGGGTGCCGCCGAGGGCGAGCCCGGCCCCCACGCCCGTACCGAGGTTGACCACCACCGCGTGCTCCCGCCCGCGGGCCGCCCCGAACCACAGCTCGGCCACGGTGCAGGCGCGCAGCGGATTGTCCAGGTGGAGGGGGTAGGGGAGATGTTCGGCCAGCAGGTCGAGCACGGGGACGTCGTGCCAGTCCCAGTTGGGCGCGAAGACCGACACCCCGCCCTCGCGGTCCACCTGCCCCGGCATGCTGACGCCGACCCCCAGCACCCGGTCGTCGGGGATCGCCGCCGCCTCGACGACCGCCCGTACGGCGGCGGCGATCCGCGCGATCACCTGGCGCGGTTCGCGTTCCCCGGGGCGCTCGGGACGCAACTCCTCGTCGGCGCGGGCCAGCACGGTGAGGGAGAGGTCGAACACCTCGACATGGATGTACGTTTCCGCGACATCCACCCCGATCAGCGCGCCGCCCTGGGCGTTGACGGCCACCAGCCCGCGCGGCCGTCCGCCGTCGGAGTCCTCGTAGCCGACCTCGGTGATCGCCCCGAGGTGCAGCAGTTCACCGACGAGCGTGGCGACGGTGGCCAGGCTGAGTCCGGTCGCCGAGGCCAGATGCTGCCGGGACACGGCGGGGGACTCGGCGATGACATGGCGCAGCACTTCATAGCGGTTCGCGGTGCGGATGTCGCGGGAGGTGCGCTTCACGTCTTGATCGTCTCCGAGGACGGGAGTTGGCCGAGAGTGGTTGGCCGGGTGGGCGTCGGCCGGTGAGGCGTCAGCGTAGGGGCGCGGATCCGGCTTGAACAACCCCTTTGCACAACCCTTGTAGGAAGTAAGAGGAACCTCGCGGTGACGGCCTGTCGCGGCCTGTCGCGGCTCAGTGAGCGGTGAGGACCTCACGGACGACGGAGCCCGCGGCGTCGCCGCCGTGGCCGCCCTGGGTGACCACGGCGGCCGCGGCCATGTCGTCGCGGTAGGCGGTGAACCAGGCGTTGGTCTTCGGCTGGCCGTCGACCTCGGCCGAGCCGGTCTTGGCGCCGATGTCCCCGGTCAGCCCGGACATCGCCCGCGCGGCGGTGCCACTGGTCGCCGTCAGCCGCATCATGCCCTTCAGCTGCTGGACGACAGCAGGGCTCAGCGCGCGGTCGCTGGTGGCGAGCTGCCGGTGGCCCACCGAACGCGACACCAGAACGGGCTGTTGGAACGCGCCCGTCCGGGCGGTGGCGGCCACGGAGGCCATGGTGAGCGGATTCATCTGTACCGTGCCCTGGCCGATCAGAGCCGCGGCCTTGTCGTCCCCGCTGCCGTCGGGCACCGAACCGTCGAACGTCGGCACACCCACCTGCCAGTCGAGCCCGATCCCGAACACCGACTGTGCCTCCCGGGCCACCGCGTCGTCGGGGATCATCCCGGCGAGCGAGATGAACGCCGTGTTGCAGGAAGCCGCGAAGTCCTGCGCGAAGGTGGCGCTGGGATTCTCGCTGTGCTCGACGTTGTGGAACGTCATGCCCTGCTGATACGCCGCCGTTTTCGGACAGGGCACCCGGCGGCCGGGAGTCACCGCGCCGGTCTCCAGCAGGGTGGCGGCGCTGATGATCTTGAACGTGGAACCGGGCGCCGTCTGCCCCTGCAACGCCGCGTTGAACTCGCCCCGGTCGGAGTTGGCCACCGCCAGGATCTCCCCGGTGCTGGGCTGGAGCGCCACCACGGAGGCGCCGGAACGTTTGGCCACGGCCTGTTCGGCGCGCTTCTGCACGGTCGCGTCGAGCGTGGTCCGCAGGGTGCCCCGCTTGCCCTCCGTCACCACATGCAGCGTGTCCCCGGCCGTCCCGTCGGACCGCACCACCCACACCTCGGCCTGCGCCGTACCGCCCACATCGTCCCCGTACCGCGCCCGGAGCGAGGTCAGCAGCGGATCGAGCGAGGGATAGCGCTTCTGCCGCAGCTCCTTGCCCTGCCGGTCCAGCAGCCGGATCGGCGGATTCTCCGCCAGGTCCGTCCGGATCGTCTGGCCCTCCGCCAGCTTGGGATGGATGACCGAAGGCGCCCAGTCGACCAGCGGCTTGTTGGTCGTCCGGCCGCGCACCACGGTCAGCCGCGAGTCGTAGCTCCAGGTCGAACGGGTCTTTCCGTAATGAATCTCGGCCTTGACCCGGAACGGCACCGTGGTGCCCGTCGCCTCGCCCGGCGTCAGCGTCACCCTCTTCACCCGGGCGTCGTCCCGGAACCCGCCCAGTGCGCCGAGGGCCGACTCCGCGTCGTTCGTGAAGTCGGACGCCAGCATGTCGTTGCCGTCCGCCCACGCGTCGAGAAAGTGGTCCGCCGTATCCCGGACCTCGGACGCGGTCACCGGTCCGTCATGCGTCGTCGCGGTGTTGCCGCCGGTCACCCCGTTGTAGAGGTTGTACGCCCCGAACCCGGCTCCGCCCACCAACGCGACCACGGCCGCCCCCACAACGGCCTTCCCCACTGCGCGCACCGCGCCGCCCCCGCCCCCAGATCTGATGGGCGCCGGCCCCTCCGGCGCCCCTCACTCAGGCAGCCTTCTCCATCTCCCCACGCAACGCCCGCGTATACACACGCAACAACCGCCCGTACTCAGCCCGCTCCGCCGGGCACAACGCCCGCCCGGCACGCGCCCGCAGAAACACGCGGATGGCCTCGTTGGCCTGGTCAGTGGAGAGGGGCGTGGACGGTAAGGCGGGCTGAGGAGGAGTAGGAGTCGGACACATGACCCCCACAATAGTGGCAGCCACTGACACCGCGCACTGGGTCTAAACCTCTCCGCACCTCTCAACTGGCCTGATGAGCCGGTGATGTGAGCAACACCGCACCCTCGGCACGGGGGTTCAGATCTGGGGCGGGGTGGCATATGCCCTGCTGTCGCTGCCATGCAAGGGCTGGGACGTCAGGAGGGATGAGGGCCTTGGCTCGCAACGAGACGGAGGTCACCGTGTACGAGACGCTTCGCTGGCAACACTCATTCAACGCCGCGCAGTGGACCAAATTTGGACGGACTGCGAGGTCCGCCTAGATCTTCATGCCACTCGCAGTGAGTGCCTTGGACATACGCATCTCCATGATTCAACAGGAAAACGTGGCTTGTTGCCGAGCGCGGGATGTCGAGTCCAAAATCGCTGCGGGCCTCCGAGGCGCTGATTTTTTCGATGGCGAGAGTCTCGAAATCGCAGATGATGTCCATCCTTTCCACGTTCGAGAAAAGGATGTCGATGCGAGACTCCTCGCCCTCAATGTTGACGCTGCGTAGCAGCAATTGTGAGTAACTCACTGTGTAGTGCCAGACCCGAAAACTACGTTCCCAGCTCGCAAGTCTCTGCATATCTATTTCGTCTCCCAAAGGAATGATGGATACTTTACGTCAGCGCGTGCGCCTTTATGGTAGAAGGTTATGGTTTCCCATTCTCGGTTCTCCCATTTTATCGAATCTCCGAGGATGGCCATTTCGCGTTCGGTGGTGTACCAATTGTCGCCCTTGCCTCGGCGGTAGGCTGCCTCGAATAGTTCGTCTACGTTGTCGGTGAGTTGGTCCTTGTGGCCGCGCCACCCATCCATTACCACGTGGATGTGGGTATTTGGATGTTCGTGGGCTACGTCGCGCACAGAAGATAGTGCGCCATCCCGTGTCTCATCCAAGAAGTGTGTGTAGTTTCTCGACTCCGCCCACTCTTTCAAATTCCCCTCCTTGCGAGTCCCGAGGGCCACATCGCTGGGGTACGGAGCCAAGCCTAGGAGGTCGGTCCAGGTGTGAGGGTTGTGGACGTACGTCGCCGGGTTCGGGGCTGGGGTCAGGCCCAGGGGGTCGGGGCTGAGGTAGCGGGCGGAAGTTGGGTCGTAGTAGCGGTGGAAATTGTAGTGGAGGCCGGATTCCGGATCGAAGTACTGGCCCGGGAAGCGGAGTGGCGTGTAGGCAGTGCTGTCCGTCGCCCAAGTGGTCGTGCCCCAGAGCGTGGAGCGGGTGTGCCAGGCGATGTCGCCTGAATCGTCGACCAGTTCGGTGGGCGTGCCCACCAGGTCGGTGACGATGGCGAAGAAGCGGGCGTCGTATTCCTGCTGGGTGGTGGCGTCGGTGATGCGTTCCGTTTGGGTTATCGGGCGCAGACCGTCGTGGTCCCAGGTGAGGGTGACCGGGTGGGGGAGGTCCGGGGTTGTGGTGGTCTGTTCGGCGAGGGTGGGGCCGTCCCAGGTGAAGTCCGTCTGCTCCAGGACGGTTTCACCGTCCGCCGCCAGGCGTTGTTTGGCGGTGCGGCGGCCGAAGGGGTCGTAGAGGTAGCGCCAGACCGTGCCGTCGGGGGTGGTGACCGAGGTGAGTCGGTCCTCGGTGTCCCAGGTGTAGCGCCACGTGTCGGGCTTCTTCGAGAGGCGGGTCTTCTGGCGGAGGGTGAGGCGGCCCGCCGCGTCGTGCTCGTAGCGGAGTTTGCCGGCATGGGTGATGCGGGTGCCGGTGTACGCGCGGGACCCCGTCGCCTCGTGGGCGGGTTGTTCGGTCGGCCACGTCGCCTTTGTCTGATTGCCCGCCTCGTCGTAGGCGTAGGTCTCCGTCCAGCCGGTGGCCCGGACGGTCGTCACCCGACCGGCCGCGTCGAGGTCGAAGGTGCGGCGGCCGGACAACTGGTCGTCCACCGCGGTGAGGTGGCCGTCGGCCCGGTAGGTGTACGCGCGGTGTTGGAGAGGGGTCTCAGCGGACGCGCCGGTCCAGGATTGAGTCGTCAGGCGGCCCAGCGGGTCCCAGGTGTTGGCGACGGTGAGGGAGTCACCGATACGGCGTGTGGTCTCGCGGCCTGCCGCGTCGTGTTCGGAGGCGAGTGTGCGACCGCCGGTGGTGAGCTCGGTGCGGTTGCCCGCCGCGTCGTAGGCGTACGTCGTGATCGCACCGGTCGGGGTGACACGACGGGTGCGGCGGCCCAGGGCGTCGTAGGTGTGGGCCAGGACGTGGCCGTTCACCATTTCGGACTTGATCCGGCCCAGGCGGTCGCGTTGGTAGGCCACCTCCGTGCCAGGGCCGAGAGCCGACGTCAGGCGGCCTGCTGGGTCATAGGTGAAGCTGGTGGTGCGGTCCTCGGCCGTCTTGCAGACCACCTGGCCCATGACATCGTGCTCGAAAGTGACGGTCTGACCCAGCGGGTTGGTACGCGCCACCAGCTGACCGGCCGCGTCGTGCGCGTACCTCAGCGTGCGGTCGTCGAAGTCCGTTTCGGCGGCCAGTCGGCCTGCCGGGTCGTACTCGTAAGCCCAGGTCAGCCCCTGCGGGTTGGTGACCTTTGTCAGCCGCAGCGATGCGTCGTGCTCGAACTCGTAGCGGACACCGTCCGGCCCGGTGCGGGCCGTGAGCAGGTCGAAGTGGGTGTATTCGAACCGCGTGGTGCCACCGATGGCATCGGTGTGGGTGGTGCAGTTCCCTTCCCCGTCATACGTCCATCTCTCCGTGGAACCATCGGGGTTGGTGCGGCGAGTGAGTTTGCCCTCCACCGTCCACACCAGCTCGGTGGTGGCCCCGACAGCGTCGGTGATCTTGACGGGGCGGCCGAAGGCATCGCGCTCGTAACGGATCACACCACCCAGTGGGTCGGTGATCTCCACCGGCAGGCCCGCCCTGTCGCAACGCACCCGGGTGGTCTCGCCCAGCGCGTCGGTGATGGCCGACAGATGGCCATCGTTGTCGTAGGCGTAGTGCGTGGTGTGCCCCGCCGGGTCGGTGGCCGAGGTGCGACGGCCCCCTTCTTCCCAGGTCTGGGTCCAGGTGGCGCCGTCCGGGCCGGTGAGCGAGGTTGGCAGCCCTAAGTCGTCGTACGTGGCCGTCGACTCGGTGCCGTCCGGGGCGGTGAACCGCGTGAGGCGGCCCGCCTCGTCGTACTCGAAGCGCGTGGTCCGGTCCAGCGGATCGGTACGGGACAGCAGCCGGTCGTGGCGATCGTACGTGGAACGGCTGGTGTGGCCGAGCGGATCGATCTCGGCGGCCACCTTCCCCGCGTCGTTGACGAGGTACCGCGTGGTGTGGCCCTCCGGCGTGGTCACCGTGGTCACACGATGGCCGGTGGCCTCATCGACCTCGTCGTAGGTGAGGTGGATCGATATATGACCCGCCTCGCCGCCCTCGGCGATACAGCGGTCCCGGTTGTCGTAGACGTAGTCGTAGCGGCGGTCGTTGGTGTCGGTCCAGGAGATGACACGTCGCTCATCGTCGTACGCGAAGCGCAGTGGCAGACCGCTGGAGTTGATGACCTCGGTGAGGTTGCCGTCGGTGTAGGCGTAGCGGATCAGCTCCTGGTCGCCGCCGTCCTCGGCGGCACCCGCCAGATGGAGAGCGGTGACGCGGCCCTCGGCGGTGGTGAGCTTCAGCTCGTATCCCGCGCTGTGGGTGATGGCCGTCGCGACGCCCTCGGCGTTGTAGTCGAACGTGATGAACTGGCCGCCGCGGTCGGATATCTGCTCCAACCGTGCGATCCCGTCGCCCTCCTCGCCGTCCCCGCTCTCGTTCCGCGGGCAGCCGAAGTGGCGTACGTGCCCGGTGGCGGGATCGGTGAGGGTGTAGTCGCCCTGGGCGTCCCGCTCCAGTGGCCACCGCGGCCCGGCACTGGGAAGCGTGGGCAGTCCGGGCGCCGGATGCGGATACTCCAGCAGCAGACCGTCCTCGCTGACGAAGATCACGCCCTCGGCGTCGATCTCCAGGCGCTGGTCGGCCGTGCTCGACCAGGACGTGCCGAAGCAACGCCCCATCCGGTAGCCGGATTCCACGTAGCGGCGGAAGACCAGTGGGAGGGTGCCCGGCAGGCGGATGTCCGTCTGCGGCAGATACATCTTCCCCGTGGCCAGGTCGATGGGGTCGGTGTTGCCGTCCTCCTTGTCCTTCGGCTTGGTGGTGCCCTCACCGGGTCCCCGGTCCCGCGTCGCGTCCCGGGCTGCGGCCTTCTTGCCACGCCGGACCTTCGTGGCGGTCTTGGCGGCGCCGACTCCTTTTCTGGTGGCACCCAGACCCTTGGTGCCCAGCACCTCGGGCAGCAATCGGCCGAAACCTTCGCTGGGGTCCTTCGCGAACCCCTTCAGCATCTCCTTCCCGGCGCCGACCGGGTCATTGGCAACCTGGACCAGCCCGGCGGCCGTGTTGTTGAGGTTGGTGAAGTACTCCGCGGGATGGGTGAGGTTGTACGGGTCGATGGGATTGAGGCCCCGGACGGTGTTGACCACTCCCGCGGCGCCCTTGATCGCCCCGGCGGTGATATGGGTGGCGTCCAGCTTCAGCCCGGTCAGCCCGTCCTTGACCTGTTCGCTGTAGGCGGGCTTGGGCGGAGCCGCGTTCCGTGCCAGCTGGACCGCCTTGCGCGCGATACCGGCCGCCTTGTCGCGCTGCTTGCGGGCCCCGTCCAGTTTCTCCTGCGCCAGCTTGGCCTTGGCCGGGCCCGGGTCGTGGAAGTCTCCCGGCTTTTTCGGCTTCGCGCCCGGGTCCTTACCGTCCTCCACCGCCGCGTTGTAGGTGTCGACCGCGGAGTTGTAGGTGTCCACCGACTTGTTGTGGGCCGCCCGTGCCGCCGTCGACGCCTTCTCGGCCGCTTCGTACTCGGTGATCGCCTCACGTGCCTTGCGCTGGGCCCACTCCACCGTCCCGGCGAAGGAGTCCAGGGCCTTGGCCGCCTTCTCGCATGCGAGCGCGGCCTTGTACCACTTCTTCGGCTCGACGGCGGCCTTCTTCCGGAACGCCTCGGCCGCCTGGCCCTTCCAGTGCCCCGATTCCAGCTTCCGCAGGCCGTCCCCGACCTTGTCGAACGCCTTCTGGAAGTCGGTGAGATGGTCGGCCGTGGAACGGATCTTGCTGGGGCTTCCGTAGATCAGCTTCTTGGGCTCATCGGTCTGCCCCAACTCCAGCTCATCGACATCGGCCCCCAGAGCGTTCGCCGCGGACTTCGACTTGTCCCGAACCCAGTCGGCCCCCTCCTCCCAGCCGATCTTGTCCATCCCGTCGGCGGTCTTGTCACCCGCCCACTCGATACCGTCGCCGACGGCTTCCGTGCCCTTCTCGAAGGCCCCTTCCACCTTGTCCGGTATGAAGTCGCCCAGCCCCATCAGTCCCGGCCCTCCTTGTGCTTGGCCGACTGCTGCACCACCTCGCTCACTGAGGATTTCTCCCGGATGGCGTCAGCGGTGGAGTCCCAGGTCTGCTTGCTCTCGTTCCACCCCTCCTTGAACGACTCCGCGCTGTAGTCAGGGGTGTAGGTCTCCTCCGAGAACAGTTCGTCCCAGTCCTTCTTGACCACCTCGTCCTCGGTCAGATGCGGATTGCCCGCCACCGAGTTCGCCGCCACCTTGAAGGTCCCCGCGATGTACTGCTCCTCCTCCCACTGCGTCCCGGCGGCCAGCCCGGCCTTCTGCGCCAGCTGACTCGCGTTCTGGATCAGCGCTCGTACGCCCCATTCCCAGCGCTCGCAGAAGTCCTCGAAGTCCTTCGACAGGCCGCCGTGACCCATCTCCATCCCGGTCAGCGACAACTCCTCGAACCCCGCGCCCATCGCCGCGTCCGACGCCCACGCGATCTCCCGCAGCTCGTCGATCGCCCCGCGCAGGCCCTTGGTGATGGCCTCCAACCCTTGCTTGCTCAGCGCCAGATCGGGTTCCTTGCCGCCTCCGCTCATCGGACACCCTCCCCGACCGGAGTCATCGCGGTCCCGTGCCCGACGTCCACCGCCACCGCGTCCGGCACGATCCCCCGCGCCGGGGGAAAGAGCATCGACGCCGCCGCGTCGGCCACGTCCACCGCGACCCCGGCCGGGCCGTCCAGCGCCGGGATCACCGCGTCCAGCAACCGCGCCCCCCATACGCGCTCGTAGTCCCACGGCTCGTCGGGAGCCGAGCCCCGAACCAGCGCGAAGCGCGCCAGCGCGGCTTCATCGGTAAACGCGTAGATCCAGCGGATCCCTTGGTAATGGGCCGACATCAACACATCGTCGACAACGGGCACCAGCACCGCCGTGCGCCGGAACTCGCCCACCAGCGCGAGGGGATCCCCCTCCGCTGCCCGTATTCGCTTGATCTCGTCCGCCAGTCCCATGTCGGCGCACCGCCCCCCTTGTGTGCTCGGCCGCAGCTCGTGGTGGTGCCCGATAAATGGGCACTACAGTACGGTATGACGCTGCGCGACGTGAGGTGACTCTGGGAGAGGGAGTGTCGCTGTGGCGATGGTCACGTGTTCGGGTTGGGGGTGGGGAATTGGCCGTGGCCGGTGGTGAATCCGCGCTTCGGACCGGAGCGTCAGTCCTCCGTGACGAGGACGACCTCCAGGGTGCGGGGGCCGTGGACGCCCTCGACTCGGTCGAGTTCGATGTCGCTCGTGGCGGAGGGGCCGGAGATCCAGGTTTGGGGGCGGGCGGGGTCGAGGCGTTCGAGGGCCTCGGGGACGGAGTCCACGACCTGGGCGGGGACGCGGATGACGCAGATGTGGTGGTCAGGGACCAGGGTGATGCGGCGGCGGCCCTGGTCGGGGGAGGCGTCCAGGACGACCGTGCCGGTTTCGGCGATGGCCACCGCGCAGCCGGTGACCACGCTGGACACCGCGTCCAGGTCGTGTGGTGTCAGATCGGCGGTGTCCGGGATCCGGCGGATGTCGGTGGCGGAGAGCCAGTCCGCGGGGAGGCCCGGCGGGACGACCACCGTGGTGGCGTTGCGGGCCGTCAGCAGGCGGGCGATCAGGGCCGGGAGGGCGGCGGTGTGCGTGCGGTGGACCACGGCGCGGTAGTCGGCGAGGTTCTCGGCCAGGAGGTCGGCGGTCTCGGCCGGGGTGCGGTCGCCGTGGCGGCGCAGATACGTACGCTCGACCGCCACCTCCGACGGGGTCTCGGCGCGCGGGACATCGGCCAGCGCGCGGCGGACCCTCGCCATGACGAGGTCGCGTGAGCTCATGGGGTGCTCCTGTCGTTCGTGGCGCGGGTCCGCTGCCACCAGTCGCGGAACGACTCCGCGGGCACCGTGGGCAGTTCACGGGTGTCGCTCCAGGCGCGCCCCGGGCCGGGCAGCCGGCGCGGGTGGAAACGGCGGGTGCGGGAAGCGAGGCGCTGCCCGGTGCGCAGCACCCCGGGGTGGTCGAGCGCCCAGCGCGCCGCCCGCATCGCGGCGCGCTCGGCGGCGTGGCCCTTGGCGGGTTTGATGACCGTACGGGTGCCGCGTACCGAGACCGGGCCGCCCTCGACGACGCGTTCGCGCAGATGGACCAGGACCTCGGGGATGTCGATGGCGACCGGACACACCTCGTAGCACGCCCCGCACAGCGACGACGCATACGGCAGTGAGGCGTCCAGCTCGCTCTGGGTGCCACGTAGTTGCGGGGTGAGGATCGCGCCGATCGGGCCCGGGTAGGCCGAGCCGTACGCATGGCCGCCCGCGCGCTCGTACACCGGGCACACATTGAGACACGCCGAACAGCGAATACAGCGCAGCGCCTGGCGGCCCACGGTGTCGGCGAGGGTGTCGGTACGGCCGTTGTCGAGCAGGACGAGGTGGAAGGTGCGCGGGCCGTCGTCGTCCGTGGTGCCGGTCCAGGTCGAGGTGTACGGGTTCATCCGCTCGGCGGTCGAGGAGCGGGGGAGGAGCTGGAGGAACACCTCCAGGTCCTGGAACGTGGGCACCACCTTCTCGATGCCGACCACCGAGATCAGCGTCTCGGGGAGGGTCAGGCACATCCGTCCGTTGCCCTCGGACTCGACCACCACCAGCGTGCCCGTCTCCGCCACCATGAAGTTCGCGCCCGAGACGCCCACCTTGGCGTTCAGGAACTTCTCGCGGAGGTGGAGACGGGCCGCCTCCGCCAGGTCGGCGGGCGCGTCGGTGAGGTTGTCCGGGGCGGGTCGGCCCCACCGCGCCATCTTCGCCGCGAAGATGTCCCGGATCTCGGCGCGGTTGCGGTGGATCGCCGGCACCAGGATGTGGGACGGCAGATCGTCGCCGAGCTGCACGATCAGCTCGGCGAGGTCCGTCTCGTACGCCGTGATGCCCGCCGCGGCGAGCGCGTGGTTCAGCCCGATCTCCTGCGTGGCCATCGACTTGACCTTGACGACCTCCCGTTCGCCCGTCGCCCGCACCAGCTCGGTGACGATCCGGTTCGCCTCGTCCGCGTCCGCCGCCCAGTGCACCTGGCCACCGGCCGCGGTGACGGAGCGCTCCAACTGCTCCAGGTAGTGGTCGAGATGGCGCAGCGTACGGTCCTTGATGGCCGCGCCCGCCGCGCGCAGCTTCCCCCAGTCGTCCAGTTCGGCCACCGCGGTGGCGCGCTTGGCGCGGATGGTGTGGGTGGCGTGGCGGAGGTTGGCACGCAGCTGGGTGTCACGGGTGGAGGTGTCGGCCGCCTTCGGGAAGGCGGGCATCCCCAGGTAGGTGGCGTGGCCGGGTCCGCTCACCGGGGGTCTCCTTTCACCGGGGTGGCCTTTCCCCGCGGGTTTCTCGCCGAGTGGCTTCTCGTGTGGGGTGTTCTCTCGTCTCGGGTGTTCGTGTGTGGTGTTCGCTCACCACACGTGTCCTTCCGTGCTGGCCAGGATCTCCGCGATATGCACCGGGCGCACCGTCGAGCCCTGCCGGGCGAGCGTGCCGCCGATGTGCATCTGGCACGAGTTGTCCACCGTGCACACCGCCTCCGCGCCCGTCGCCGTGATGTTGCGCGCCTTGTCCGCGCCCATCGCCGCCGACACGGCCGCGTTCTTCACGGCGAACGTACCGCCGAAGCCACAGCACTCCTCCGCGCCCGGCAACTCCACCAGGTCCAGGCCCCGGACGGCGTCGAGCAGCGCCCGCGGGCGGTCGCCGAGGTGGAGCATCCGCAGCCCGTGGCAGGTGGGGTGGTACGTCACGGTGTGTGGGTAGTACGCGCCGACGTCGGTCACCTTCAGCACATCCGTCAGGAACTCCGTCAGCTCGTACGTCCTGGGGACAACGGCCGCCGCGGCCTCCGAGAGCTCCTGGCCACGGCCCTCCGCGGCGGCCTTCGCACCGATGCGGGGGTAGTTGTCCCGCACCATCGCGGCACAGGAGCCGGACGGGGCCACGATGTAGTCGTAGTCCCGGAAGGCGGTGGCATAGCGGCGTACCAGCGGCTCGGTCTCATGGCGGTAGCCCGTGTTGAACTGGGGCTGGCCGCAGCAGCTCTGCTCGGTGGGAAAGCCGACCTCGACACCGAGCCGTTCGAGGAGCGTGACCACAGCCTGGCCGGTGCGCGGGTAGAGGGTGTCGTTCACGCATGTGATGAAGAGCCCTACGCGCATGTTTCCTCCTCCGGCCGGGCAGCGGCCCGGTCCCAGGCCGAATGATCACCTGGGGGCTCATACTGCCGCAGCGGCTGGGTGCTGTGAAGGAGCGTGCGCGGCTCGGACACGTGGCTCGGGTGGGGCGCCCGCCATGTCCCGCTGCCGGGCCGGTACCGGACCCCGGCGAAGGCGAACGGCCAGGCGAACGGCGAGGGCGCCCTCAGACGACGGCCGGGACGGTGTCCAGCAGCGCCTGGATCTCCCGTACCGCGGCCCGCCCCGCGCGGTTGGCGCCGACCGTGCTCGCCGAGGGCCCGTAGCCGACCAGATGGATCCGGGGGTCCCGGACGGCACGGGTGCCCTCCAGGGCGATACCACCGCCCGGCTCGCGCAGCCTCAGCGGTGCCAGATGGTCGATCGCGGCGCGGAAGCCGGTGGCCCAGAGGATGGTGTCCGCGTCCACGGTCCGGCCGTCGTCCCAGCTCACCCCGGTCGGGGTGATCCGGTCGAACATCGGCAGCCGGTCGAGGACACCCTTCTCCCGGGCCCGCAGCATCGCCTCCGTCATGGGCAGACCGGTCACCGACACCACACTCTGCGGCGGCAGCCCGCGCCGTACCCGCTCCTCGACCATGGCGACGGCCGCACGTCCCCGGATCTCGTCGAACCGCCCTTCACGGAAGACCGGCGGCCGCCGGGTCACCCAGGTCGTCTCCGCCGCCACCTCGGCGATCTCCAGCAGATGCTGTACCCCGGAGGTGCCACCGCCCACGACGATCACCCGCTGCCCCGTGAACGCCTCGGGGCCGGGGTACTGCGCGGTGTGCAGCTGACGTCCCCGGAAGGTCTCCTGCCCGGGGTAGCGCGGCCAGAACGGCCGGTCCCAGGTGCCGGTGGCATTGATCAGCGCCCGCGCGGACCAGCTCCCGGCCGAGGTCTCCACCACCAGCCGTCCGCCGTCGCCCTCACGGACGGCGGTGACATGGACGGGCCGTACGATCCGGAGGCCGAAGGTGTGCTCGTAGCGGTCGAAGTACGCGGACACCACCTCGGACGACGGCCGCTCGGCGTCGGCATCGTCGCTGGTCAGCCGCATACCCGGCAGGTCGTACATCCCGTGCACCTTGCCGTACGTCAGTGACGGCCAACGGAACTGCCACGCGCCGCCCGGCCCGGGGGAGTGGTCGAGCACCACAAATCCGCTGCCCGGCTCGTACCCCGCCCGCCGCAGGTGGTACGCGGCGGACAGCCCCGCCTGCCCGGCACCCACGACCACCACATCCACGTTGTTCATGCTTCCACCAACCCGGATCGGCCGCGGGATCTTCCCGGCCGGGCGATAGGGCCCAGTGGCCAGGGGCGGGGGACGCACCCGGGGAGGGCGCCGACAGTGGTGACGTGTGTACGCGCGATGGCGGTGGCACTGCTGATCGCGGCGGTGGCGGGCTGCGGGGGCGGAGGGGTGGCGGTGTCGCTCGCCGGCTCACGGGCTGGGACCCCAGGAAGAAGTACCGTCTGCAACCGGACGGCCGCCCCATGACGGAGCGGGAGTACGCCGCGGTGCAGGGCGAAGCGCCCCACAAGGTCCCCGAGGGCGGCCGCAACGGTGAGGCGGACCGTCGACAGCAGATGTTCATCGCTTCGGACGGCGTCCTGGCTGATCACTGTTCGAGTCAGGTAACCCGACTCGCAGGGGTATCTTTTGCCGGTCTCTGCCGGTGCAGAGAAGGCGGCGTCGCGCTGACACAAATTGCCGATCTTGAAAGCGGCAGACCCACCTAAGCTGCACCACCATGACGACATCACCGGACGACAGCATCCGACCGTTCCGAGTCTCGATCCCCGACAGCGATTTGGACGACCTGAAGAACCGCCTCGACCGCACCCGCTGGCCGGACGAACTGCCCGATGCCGGCTGGGCCTACGGCGTTCCGCGTGACTACCTGCGGGAACTCGCGCACTACTGGCGGCACACGTACGACTGGCGGGCGGCGGAGGCTCGCCTGAACCAGTGGCCGCAGTTCATGACCACGATCGACGGCGCACACATCCACTTCGCACACATCCGCTCCCCGGAACCGGATGCCACGCCGCTGATCATCACGCACGGCTGGCCCGGATCCATCGTCGAGTTCGAGCGGATCACCGGACCGCTCACCGATCCTCGGGCGTACGGCGGCGATCCTGCGGACGCCTTCCATCTGGTCCTGCCGAGCATCCCTGGTTTCGGGTTCTCCGGCCCCACCCGCGAGAGGGGCTGGGAGTACCACCGTGTTGGGGCTGATTTCGCCGAGTTGATGCGCCGTCTGGGCTACCACCGTTATGGGACGCAGGGCGGCGACTGGGGAGCGGCCATTTCCCGCGAACTGGGCCGCATCTGCCCCGACCACGTCATCGGCGTCCATCTGAACCTGATCCCCGGTGCCGGGGCGACAGCCGAGCCGACCGAGGAGGAACTCGCCGCCCTCAGCCCTGCGGAACGTGAGCGCACCTGGGCCTCCTGGGAGCGTATGCAGGCGTGGAGCCGCGACAAGCAGGGCTATGCCGACATCCAGTCCACGCGTCCGCAGACCCTCGCTTACGCACTCACCGACTCCGCGATCGGCCAGCTCGCTTGGATCGCCGAGAAGTTCAAGGAGTGGACGGACTCCGTCGACCGGCCGGAGGACGCCGTCGATCGCGACCATCTCCTGACCAACGTGATGCTGTATTGGCTGACCGGGACCGCCGGCTCCTCCGGGCGCATCTACTATGAGCGCGCTCACGCCGCCTATTGGGGAAAGCCGCCGGAGCCCTCGACGGCCCCTACCGCGTTCGCCTCCTTCCCGCAAGAGAACTTCATCGCCCTGCGCCACATCGCCGAACGCACCAACAACATCGTCCGCTGGACGGAGTTCGACCGGGGAGGCCACTTCGCCGCGATGGAAGAGCCCGACCTGCTCATCGGCGACATCCGAGCCTTCTTCCGCAGCCTGCGCGACGCAACCCCGTCCTGCTGAACATCTGCTGTCGGATCTCGTGAACAGAGCCACCCGCCACCGGGCCACGTACGAGGCGGTACGGCGCGATCTGAAGGCGATGCGGTCCAACGCACGGTCGGTGCTGGGTACGAGGATGGGGGCATGACCTTCCGTACCCATGTCCTCGAGATCACCACCGGCTCCCGCGAGACCGTCGCCGACCTCACCGCCGACTGCGCGGCCTATCTGCGGGAGGTGGCGGACGGGCGCGACGGACTGCTCAATGTGTTTGTGCCGCATGCCACCGCCGGTGTGGCGATCCTGGAGACCGGCGCGGGCAGTGACACCGATCTGCTCGCCGCGCTCCACGATCTGCTGCCCGCCGACGACCGGTGGCGGCACCGCCACGGGAGCCCCGGCCACGGCCGCGACCATGTGCTGCCCGCCATCGTCCCGCCGCATGCCACGCTGCCGGTCATCGACGGACAGCTCGCCCTCGGCACCTGGCAGTCGGTGTGCCTCGTGGATACGAACATCAGTAACACGGACCGTCGGGTCCGGTTGAGCTTCCTGGGGTGATTTCCTGCCTCCCGAGGAGCAACTTTTGTCGGTCGGCCGCTGGCCGGAGGCGTCGAACGTCAGGCTTTGCGTGAGGGAATCCGCGTGACGACCGGACACCGCCAAGTGCATCTCCAACCAAACGGACGGGGACGCCTGGGGCATTCGCGAGGGCGACTTCCGCACCGACAACCCGGGCGGCAAGGCCGGGACGTGCGGCGGCGACTCGGGCGCGCCCGCGCTGGCCAAGGCGGACGGCCGCTGGCGGCTCGCCGGCGTGACCAGCCGTGCCGTCGGTGACTGCGCCTCGACGCCCGACATCTACCCGAGTGTCGCGGAGCACCAGAAGCGGAGCACCGGAAGTGGATACACAGCCACATCGGCTGACGTCCCACCGCAGATGACGGGAGGGGGCTCCCACACCGGCCAGGCGTGGGAGCCCCCTCGGTGTTCCCGCAGCATTCCGTCGGCATGTGCGGGGGCCTCTTTCGGGGTACACCCGGGGCCGTCCCGCACGGAACAGGAGCCCACCATGAAGCGCATCGACCTGGTCACCCTGCTCGTCCAAGACTACGGTAGGTCACCGCACCCCCACCGTCAGGTGCGGCTGAGCTTCCTCGGCTGATGCGCGTGATGTGATGCGTATGACGTGATCAGCCGTCCTGCCGCGCCGCGTTCTTCTCCTTGATCCGCGCCGCTTCCTTGCGCACCTCGGCCTGGGTGGCGCGCTCCTTCTCCAGCCACTCGGGCCGGTCCTGCTTCAGGGCGTCGATCTGCTCGGTGGTGAGGGGTTCGGTGACTCCGCCGCGCGCGAGACCCGCGATGGAGATGCCCAGCTTCACCGCGACCACGGGGCGGGGGTGCGGGCCGTTGCGGCGCAGTTCCCGCAGCCACTCGGGCGGATCGGCCTGGAGCGCGTTCAGCTCGGCGCGCGAGACGACACCCTCCTGGAACTCGGAGGGGGTGGCCTGGAGGTACACACCCAGCTTCTTCGCCGCCGTCGCGGGCTTCATCGTCTGGGAGGTCTGGTGCGACTTCATGGACTCCAGCGTATCGAGCGTGTGTGCGTGCCTCCGACCACGGCCGGTAGCCTGGCGGGGTGACCAGCTCGGATGTATCCCCGTCGTTCCGGCTCGCCTACGTCCCCGGGGTGACGCCTTCCAAGTGGGTGCGGATCTGGAACGAGCGGCTGCCCGACGTGCCACTGACCCTCGTCCCGGTGTCCACCGCCGAAGCGTCCGGTGTGTTGCGGGACGGCGCCGCCGACGCGGGTTTCGTGCGCTTGCCGGTCGACCGGACGGTGTTCAGCGCCATCCCCCTCTACACCGAGACGACGGTCGTGGTGGTGCCCAAGGACCACCTCATCGCCGCCGTCGACGAGGTGTCCGCCGGGGATCTGGCCGATGACATCGTGCTGCACCCTCTCGATGACGTGCTCGACTGGGAGCGTCTGCCGGGACGGCCCGCGATCGAGCGCCCCGCCACGACGGCGGACGCCATCGCGCTGGTGGCGGCCGGAGTGGGACTGCTGGTGGTGCCGCAGTCCCTCGCCCGCCTGCACCACCGCAGGGACCTCACCTACCGTCCGGTCACCGACGCCCCGGAGTCACGGATCGCGCTGTCGTGGCCGGAGGACGCGACCACCGATCTGGTGGAGGACCTCATCGGGATCGTCCGCGGGCGGACCGTCAACAGCTCACGGGGCCGCAAGCCGGCCCCGGCCACCCCGGCGCAGCCGGGGCGCAAGCGCCCGGACACTGGTGGCGCACGGGGGAAGCCCACAGCGGGCAGGGCGGCCCGCACCAGTTCGCGGAGTGGTTCCGGCGGCCCCAAGGGCGGCAAGCGCGGCAAGCCGCGCCGCCGGTCGTAGCCCCGCCGCCCGGTCGGCATGGCTCCGTCGACGGCGTTGCCGAGGCCCCCGTATCCGTCGTCCACCGTGAGCATGACCGGGCCGTCCGCGATCAGCCGTGACGCGACGGCCTCCACCTCCTCGACGGTGGTCTTGCCCCGGCGCCGGGCACCGTGGCGACGCAGGCGCTTTCGGCGATCTCTCGGCTGCCTGGGGTTGTCTTTGCGGAGATTGGCGGACACCAACGTCGACAACCCCCGCCGCCAGGTGCGGCTGAGCTTTCTCGGTTGGGGCTCCACTTCGATGATCTGCTTTCGGCCACGCTTCAGGGAATTGCGGGGTCTTCCGCGCAGGGGAATGTCCGGACCGCAGGGAATTTCCGTCGGCGCCGGAAGCGGCGGCCGGCCCGCGAAGCGTTCGGGGGCATTGCCGTCCGGCGGGAGGGTTCGTTCCAGCGAAAGCCGGCCACGAGGGTGCGAAATCCAGTCGCCCGGTGAAAGCTAAAGCATCGGCCCGAACTCGCCCGGACGGACGGCCTACGCGTGATCGATGAGCGCCCCGGGCAATTCCACCCGTCCGCGGATGCCGAGCTTGCGGTAGGTGCTGCTCAAGTGCAGCTCCACTGTGCGCCGTACGACGAAGAGGCGCTCGGAGATCTCCCGGTTGCTCAGCCCCCCGGCCGCCAGGGACGCCACCCGGCGTTCGGTCGGGGTGAGGGAGGCGACCCCGCAGTGGGCCCCGCTCCGGGACCGGGCGCCGGCCGCGACGAGCTCGGCGCGGGCCAGGCGCATCAACGTCAACCCACCGCACTGCTCCGCCAGCGTCGCGGCCTGGCGGAGATGGTGACGAGCGTCCGCGAGCTGGTTGGTCGTGCGCAGCGCGGTGCCGAGGTCGGCGAGGGCACGCGCATGTTCCAGGGACGCACCGGAGCGTGCCAGCGTGTCGACGGCCTCGCGCAGCAAGGCAACCCCGGCACTTCCCTTCGCCGCTCTGCCCGCCGCCCGCAACGCCGTGCCGATGGCCGGCTCGCTCCCCCACCGACGCGCCAGCGTCAGTTCCTCCTCGACGAGTTCACGGGCCGCCGCGTTCTTCCCCACGGCCGCGTACCCCATCCCGGCCAGGGACCGCCACGGAAGGATCGCGGGATTGGCCACGTGCAGGGACTCCAGCCGCCGCCCCGTCTCCAGCAGGTCGTTCATCCCCGCCCGGGTCTCGCCCTTGGCCAGGTGCAACCGCCCCCGGCTGGTGAGCAGCCACATGCCCAGCAGGCTCGCGGGCACGGCTGCTCCTTCCAGCACATCGCCGATCACCTGCCCGGCCCCGTCCATGTCCCCGCTGTCGGCCAGGGTCTCCGCCAGCCGCGCGGCCGCGGCCATGGCCAATCCGTCCGCCCGTCGTGAGCCGAACCGGGCGAGCGTGTCCAGGCAGGCGCGAGCGTCGTTCTGGCAGTCGTGCAGCCGGCCCAGCCGGTAGTTGACCTCGCTGCGTACGGCGAGCGCACGGGCGCCACCGAGTGCGGAACGGGTACGGCGCGCATGCCCGACGGCCTGGTCGGCGTGGTGCAGGGCGAGGTGGAGTTCCCCGGCCACCGCGAGCGTCAGTACGCTCACCGGGTGCTGGAGGGACGCCTCATCCATCTGCGCGAGGCCGTGGTCAAGGGCGCGTGAGGCCAACTGGACCACGTGCCGCCGCTCTCGGCCCGATGCCATCGCGCGGACCGACCAGAAGATGCCCAGCGCGTCGTTCTCCGGCGCCCTGTCGAGGCCGTCGAGGTCGGCGCGGTCGTCGACGTCGGCGAAGCCGGTGCGATCCGCGCGGTCGCAGAGCCGGGTCAACGCCGGGTCGGAGGAGGGAAGATGGAGCATGCCCAGCAGCGCCTCCTCGACCTCCAGGCTCACCGCCACCTCGGGAGAGAGGCCATGCGCCGGCTCGGCCGCGTTCCGCAGCACCCGCATACCCTCCCGGTGGCGCTCGCTCACACACAGCAGACCGGCCAGCCGCCGCGCGGCGCCGGCCCGGACCGAGACGTCCGGGGCGATGTCCAGGGCCCGGCGCAGATAGCCGACGGCCGAGGCGATATCGGCCGGTGACTGCACGGACCCCATGTGCACCATCAGCTCCGAACGTTGCTGAGCGCTCATCGGCTCCCGCAGCGCCGACCGCAGATGGTCCAGGGCACGGTCGGTGTCGCCCTCCGCCGTGGCTTGCGCGGCCACCGCGCACAGCACATCGGCCGCCCATGGCTCGCCGAGCGGACCGGACCGCAGCAGATGCGCCGCGATATCGGCGGCGGGCGCCCCTCGGGAGTGCAGCAGCCGTGCCGCCCTGGCGCGCAGCGCCTGGCCTGCGCCCGGTGCGAGGCCGGCCAGCGCGGCCGCTTGGACCAGCGGCGGCCGCAGGGACACCCGGTCGCGGCACCGGCCCAGCAGCCGCGCGGCCACCAGCGCGTCGGTCAGTGGTGCCACCCGTACGGTGGCCAGTTCGGCGGTGGCGACCGCCAGTTCCAGTTCGACCGGTTCGCCGAGCGCCGTGAGCACCTCGACCAACGCGCGGGCACCGGAACCACACGTCGCCAGCGTTCCCCGCAGCCAGGTCAGCACCTCCGGTGGAGGGCTCGCCAGCACCTCGCCCAGGACCGCACAACTCACCGGCCGCCCCGAGTCCCGCACCGCGCGCAGCATCGCGCGCACCAGCACCGGGGTGCCATCGGTGGCCTGTTGGCACGCTCTGCCGAATTCCTTCTCGACCGGGGTGTCCAGCATGTCTCCCGCCAGGTCGACGATGACCTCGGCGCACAGCCCGTCCAGCATGATGTGGTGCTCGAAACGGCTCAGCAGACCGACGTCGATGAGGTCCGCGGGCAGGCTTGTGGTCGCGAGGACGAGAACACGACGGTCACGGAGCCTGCGCAGCAGATACGCGAGCCACCGTGCCGAGGCGTCGTCGATCCACCGCAGATCGTCCACCGCGATGACCAGCGGTCGGCCCGCCGCGAGAGCCATCGTCCGGTCGTACAGCTCCTCCGGGCCGGACGCGGAACAGGTTTCCGTCAGACCCGCGAACAACTGCCGGACGACGCCCAGCGGACAGTCGGCCTCCCAACGGTCTGCCTGGGCTTCGACGACGAGCGCTCCCGCGCGCCGGGCCCGCTCGCACGCCGCGCGCAGCAGCGCCGTTTTGCCCACCCCCGCCGCGCCCTGAACGAGCACTCCCGTGCCCCGTCCGCGCAGAGTCGCACCGCGTAACGCGTCGATGGCGCCCAATTGGCCCTCGCGACCCGCGAGGTACCCGGTTTCCCCTATGTGGCTACTCAACTAACTGGCCCTGCCCTGAAAGCAATTTCCGGAGGTTCCTATTCGGGAAGGATGCGCCGGGAGAATGGCGAGTTGATCCAACTCGGCAGTAGCTATTGTGACCTATCTCACGGGGGCGTTCTGGAACCCTCGTGGCCTTTCGGCCTGAACGACTCGTGATGGACAAATACTTCGGTACCCGCCGAGAGGCGCCGAAGGTCCGCGGCGGCAACGCTGATGGTGCGGCGGTATTCCGCCTTTCCGAGCGGCGAATCTCCTGTCGTCGCTTATCCGTTGCTTATCTCATCGAGGTGATCAGGTGGCAGGCTCGGCGTTGAAACTCATGGCCCCCAGTGGCGACAGACTGGCACTGCGTCTCGCCGACGACGCGCGTGTGCAGGCGGTCACGACCAACGTGCGGTTCGTCGGCGGCGCCTACAGCCGCGCGTTCCAGATCGGTTCTCGCGGCTATCACGAGTTCGTGCGCACGCACATGATCAAAGCGGCCCCGACGGACCGGTTCGTCGTCAAGGGGCGGGAGACCGTGGTCGCCGCCACCGCGGACGGGAGCATGACGATCGTCACCCTGAAGGAGCGGTACCACGAGCTGATGACGTTCTTCACCGGCCCTCCGCCGAGCCGGAAGAAGCTGATCGGCCTGTTCGACACCCTGGAGATCCAGGACCACCCGCGCGGCATGCGGGTGCGCCCGGAACGCTTCACCCAGGGGGACACCGCGACGGAGCAGGTGGCGGTCATGGTGGCCGACCGGGGCACGATCGTCGTTCCCGGGCAGAAGCAGGCCCGGAACCTCGTGCCCAAGCACCGCGGCAAGTCCACCCGGCGCGGGGGAGAGATGTGGCGGGTGCCGCTTCCCGGGCGCGCCGGCTCCACCAGCGAGCACGACTATCTGTACGTCGTCGCCGGAGCGAAGGGCGCCGCCGAGGTGCGGATCGCCCAGGGCGGCGGGCTCGACACCGGGGCCCTGCTGGACTGGGTGGACGGGATCGACGCCGCCTGGAACGAGGCCTGAGGCGAGCGCGCGATCCATGTCTGCCACCCTCGCCCTGGTGATCCTCAGCTGGATCGCCATCGTCATTCTCTATCTCGCCCTGGCCGCGGTGCTGCGGGAAGTGCGGATGCTGCGCAGACGGCTCGACGAGCGGGCCGCCACCGCGGCACCCCCCGCCGAGCTGGTGCTTCCCCCGGCGTTCGTGGAACGCGTCGCGGAGCCGGGCCGGGAGCGAACCGTGCTGGTCGCCGACGCGACCTGCCCCCTGTGCCGGCACGCCGCCGCGGTCCTCGCGGAGCGGGCCACACCGGACTTCCGGCCGGTGCTGCTCACCTATGAGCCGCCGGAGCGGTGGTCGTCGCTGCCCGACGAGGTGGAACTCGTCCAGGACAGCGACGCATGGTCGTCACTGGCCCATCTGACGCCGCCCGTCATCCTGACCGTCGGCGCCGACGGCACCGTCGGTTCACTGCACCTTCCGAGCAGCGAACGCGATGTCGCCGGCGCGCTCGCTGCCACCAACTCCGCCCCTCTGATGGAAAGGACGTCGTGATGACGTCACAACTGGCCGACATACCCTTGGTCAACCAGAGCCACGACGGTGAGCTGCGGCCCACCACGGCGCTGCGCGCCCTGAAGAAGCCCGCCTCTCGCCGGAGTGTGCTGCGTGGCGTGGCCGCGTCCGCGCTCACCGTGGGGGCGCTCTCCCTCACCTGGGGCAACAGTGGACGGGCCTTCGCCGAGGAGAGTCCGAGCGGGCTCGCGGGGTGGGACCGCAACGACTGCAAGGACGCCTACCCGAGCGGTTATGAGGAGGAGAAGGACGTCGGCGGTCAGTTCAAGAACGCCGCCGGAGCGTGCTACGGCGGGCCCATCTCCAGCGACTACTGCGACGCCGACGGCTGGTTCCGCTCCGGCACCGGGAAGGAGAACGGCGTGGATTACACCTACGAGCCGACCTCCTCGGCGTGCGGTGAGGGCCAGCCCAAGAACGCGTGGCGGTGGACCACTCCGGACGGCAAGGTCTACCGGTGCTCCGACGGGTACCGGTGGGTGACCGCCGAAGGTCAGGGCGCGGGCGTCCTCAGCATGTGCCGGGCTCAGGTGTCATGAGACTGGCTCGTCGCCTGACGTGGCACCCGGCGACCGCCGCGGCCGTGATCGTGATCGCCGCGGTCGCCGGTGTGGCCATGTCGCTGCCGCTGCCCACCGGCGGATCGGACGCGGTGTGGCCCTGGGCGCTGATCGGCGCCGCGGCCGGGTTCGCGACCAGCGGCTCCACTTGAAGCCGCAACTCAGCCTCCGTGCTGGGCTCGTCGGTCTGGCGAGGTCTGCCCCCTTACGCGTTTTCGCTCGGCTTGGTGCTGGGCGGAGTGATCAGTGGCCTTGGTGTGATGCTGATCGGTTCCGTGCTGCGCGCGGTGCTGCCGGTGACCGCCGTGGCCGTGGCCACCGTCGTGGTGCTGCTGGTGCTGGCCGCCCGGGAATTCGGGTGGCCGCGGTTCTCCCTGCCGCAGAACGCACGGCTGGTTCCGGAGACCGTGTTCCGGCACGGCCGCTTCTTCGGTCCGCTTCAGTTCGGGATCGAGATGGGCACCGGCATGCGTACCTACGTACCGTCCGGCCTTCCCTACGCGGCTCTGGTGCTTGTGGCGGGTCTCGCCGGGCCTCTCACGGCGCTCGCGGCCGGTGCCACGTTCGGTCTCGGCCGGGCCGCGATGACCATCGGCTCGCAGTACTACGGCGCCAGCGGTGACTGGGATCTGGCCTGGGCCACCTGGGAGAAGTGGCTGAAGGGCACCCTGGTGCTGGCCTTCGCCGCAGGACAGGCGGTGCTGGTGCTGCCACTGCTGGATTGACCGTCACATCGACCGTCACATTTGACTGTCAAGGAGATTACCGACGATGAACTGGACGCTGCTCGGCGCCGTCGGCGCCCTCGGCAGCGGGTTCGTCCTGCTGAACGCCGGGTGGTGGAAACTGCGCCACCGCCCGGCGTTCACGCTGGTGCTGAGCGAGCAGGGGCGCCCGGTGGCCGCCCATGCCGCCTGGCTGGCGTGGGCGTTGCCGGTGGCCGAACTCGCCGTGGCCCTGGGCGCGATGGCGTTTGTGCTGCCACCGTCGACCCGCGCCGGACTGGCGTTGCCACCGATGTGGCTGCCGATGCTCGGTATGGCCCTGCTGGGCGGGATCTTCACCTGCTACGCGGGTGTGCAACTCGCCCGCGGCAGCCATCCGCGCTGCGGCTGCCTGAACAGTCACGACCGGTTCGGCGCGCACACCGTGGTGCGCGCGCTGGCGACCGGCCTCGGCGGGGTCGGCGGCTGGTGCACCGCTGCCACCGGCACCGACCCGCTGCCACCGCCCTTGTGGATGGCGGCCGTTGTCGCGGGCGGGCTGATGGTGGCCGTAGTCCTCCTGGTCGGACTGCCTCTGCTCGCCGACCCCGGAGGATCAGCGAACGCTGATCGAAACCGGCCCGGCGGGCACCAACTCGCCGATCACCGGCGCACCCGGCACCTCCCCGGCGACCAGCAGCCCCCCTGACGTCTGCGCGTCGGCCAGCAGCAGCCGGTCGATCTCGCCCACGGCCCCGAAGTCGACATGCGGCTCCACCCAGGCGAGGTTGCGCCGGGTGCCGCCGCTGACGAAGCCGTCCTTCGCCGCCTCCCGCGCCCCCTCCAGATAGTCGACCGCGTCGGCGTGCAGCACCGCCGAGACCCCACTCGCCCGGACCAGTTTGTAGAGATGACCCAGCAGACCAAATCCCGTGACATCGGTGGCACATCGCACCTCTGCCGCAACGGCGGCCGCGCTCGCCCGGTCGTTGAGTTCCGTCATCGCCGCTATCGCCTGGGGAAAGACCTCTCCGGTGGCCTTGTGCCGGGAGTTGAGCACCCCGATGCCGAGCGGTTTGGTCAGCGAGAGCGGCAGACCGGGGCGGCCGGTGTCGTTGCGCAGCAAGCGGTCGAGGTCCACCACGCCGGTCACGGCCATGCCGTACTTGGGTTCCGGGTCGTCCACGCTGTGCCCGCCGCCGACCGGGCAGCCCGCGGCGCGAGCGGTGTCGGTCCCGCCGCGCAGCACTTCGGCGGCCAGCTCCATGGGAAGTGTTTCCCGGGGCCAGCACAGCAGGTTGACCGCCACCACCGGTCGGCCGCCCATGGCGTACACATCGGAAAGGGCGTTGGCCGCCGCGATCCGGCCCCAGGTATAGGCATCGTCCACAACGGGCGTGAAGAAGTCGGTGGTTGCCACCACGCCGCGCGCGGAGTCGATGGCCACCACGGCCGCGTCGTCCCCGTGCTCCGCGCCGACCACCAACTGCTCCGAAGGCTGGTCGAGACCGGCGAGCACCTCCTCCAGTTCGCCCGGCGGGATCTTGCAGGCGCAGCCACCGCCGCGCGTGTACTGTGTGAGGCGGTAGTTGGCGCTGTCCACGTGATCCATGGCTTCAGCCAACCACACGTTCTCCGCACCGAGGGCACACCTCGGCCTGGAGGCGTCCGGCGCCTGGTGGCGCCCGCGGTCTTCAAAACCGACGTGGCCGGGACTCCCGGCCAGGCGGGTTCGATTCCCGTCCGCCTCCGCCAGACTTCCACCCGGGGTGTGCACCATGGCTGATCCGAGGCGCCAGGTTCCGCGCACCGATGTACTGCTCGCGGCGCCCGAACTCCGTTCCGGAATCGCCCACTTGGGACGCGCGGTGGTCAAGGGCATCATCCGGGACGCACAAGAGCGGGCCCGACGTGGCGAGATCGCCCCGGGCGAGGTGCTCGCCGAGGTCAGGCGGACCCTGCCGGGAACCGCGAGCAGCCTCCAGCCAGTGATCAACGCAACCGGCATCATCGTGCACACCAACCTCGGCCGTGCCCCACTGTCGGCCGCGGCCGTCGACGCCGTCGTCACGGCCGCCGGAAACACCGACGTCGAGTTCGACCTCTCCTCCGGTACCCGGGCACGCCGTGGCCGCGGGGCACGAGAGGCGCTTCTGGCGGCCGTGCCCGAGGCCGGCGACGCGCATGTGGTCAACAACAACGCCGCGGCACTGGCGCTGGCGGCGCTCGCGCTGGCCCAGGGGCGGGAGATCGTGATCAGCAGGGGCGAGTTGGTGGCCATCGGCGACGGCTTCCGGCTGCCCGAGCTGATGGAGAGCACCGGCGCCCGGCTCCGCGAGGTCGGCACAACAAACCGGACAACGCTGGATGACTACGCCTCGGCGGTCGGTGAGAACACCGCGTTTGTGCTGAAGGTGCACCCGTCCAATTTCGCGGTGACCGGTTTTGTGCAGTCGGTCGACGCCGCCGCCCTTTCCGCGCTGGACGTTCCGCTCGTCGTCGACGTCGGCTCCGGGCTGCTGCGACGCGACTCCGCACTGCCGAGGGAACCCGACGTACGCAGCACCCTGCGAGCCGGTGCGGCACTCGTGACCGCCAGCGGGGACAAGCTCCTGGGCGGCCCACAGGCCGGCCTGATCTTCGGCGACGCCGCACTGGTCCAGCGGTTGGCCCGGCACCCCCTGGCGCGCGCGCTCCGCACCGACAAGCTGACGCTGGCCGCGCTCGAAGCGACCGTATGCGGCCCCCGCCCACCCGTATCGCAGGCGCTGCACGCCCAGTTGGCCGATCTCCGGGCGCGCGCCGACGACATGGCGGCTCAACTGCGGGAAGCGGAGCCGAACGTCGGTGTGGTGGACTCGACGGCCATGGTGGGGGGCGGCGGTGCGCCGGAGGAGGTGCTGCCCAGCGTGGCGCTCAGCCTGCCCGAACGGTACGGCCCGGCGCTGCGCCTGGGGACACCGCCGATCGTGGGCCGGGTGAGCGACCGCCGTTGCCTGCTCGACCTCCGTACGATCGACCCGCTCCGGGACCACCAGGTCGTCCTCGCCGTGCGCGGTGCGTCATGATCGTCGCAGCCACCGCGGGCCATGTCGACCACGGCAAGACATCCCTGATCCACGCGCTGACCGGCCGCGACCCGGACCGGCTCGCCGAGGAGCGCCGCCGTGGGCTCACTCTGGACCTCGGGTTCGCCTGGTGCGATCTGCCGAGCGGGCGGCGGGCCGCCTTCGTCGACGTACCCGGACATGAGCGCTACCTGCACACCATGCTGGCCGGTCTCGGCCCCGTCCGTACGGCGCTCCTGGTGGTGGCGGCGGATCAGGGCTGGTCCGCACAGAGCGCCGAACACGCCGACGCACTGGCGGCCTTCGCCGTGCCGGAGATCCTCCTCGTGATCACCCGCTGCGACCTGGCCGATCCCGAACCCGCGGCGGCCACCGCCCGGCGCGAACTGCTCGCGCGCGGTCTGCGGACCGCTGCTCCGGTAGCGGTGAGCGCGCACACCGGTCAGGGCCTCGACGCCCTGCGTACCGCGCTCGACCAGCTCACGCCGGACCGCTCACCACGTCCGGGGCCGGTCCGGCTGTGGGCCGACCGGGCCTTCACCGTCTCCGGCACGGGCACCGTGGTGACCGGCACCCTGCTCGGCGGAACGCTGCGCGTCGGAGACCGGGTCGAGTTGTGCGCCTCCGGCGTACCGGGAACTGCCGCCACCGTCCGCGGGCTTCAGGTGTGCGAGCGCGACGTGTCCTCGGCTTCGGGGCCCACCCGCCTTGCGGTCAACCTGCGGCGTGTACCGGTCGACGCGGTGCCCCGCGGCACCGCCCTGCTCACTCCGGACGCATGGGTCAGCAGCACGCTGGTCGATCTCCGGCTGCACACACACGACGCGGATCCGGCGCCACTGCCCGGCGAGGTCATGTGCCACCTCGGCACCGCCCGTCGCCCGGCCCGGCTGCGAAGGCTCTCCGACGACCTCGCCCAGCTCCGGCTGTCCGCACCATTGCCGCTGCACGTGGGCGACCGGCTCGTGCTGCGCGACCCCGGAACCCGCAGGCTGCTCGGCGCGACCGTGCTGGACCCGATGGCCGAGCGCATCACCGGCCGGGGCGCCGCAGGGCGGCGCAGGGCCGCCTTGGCGTCCGCGACCGGGAGGCCGCACCTGGCCGCCGAGCTCGCCCGCCGCGGGCTTGTCCGCACGGCGGATCTGCGCCGTCTCGGCGTGCCCGTGCCCGCCACCCGTGCCGAGCACGCATGGCTGATCGACCCCGAACACCACCGGCATCTCACGGAACGCTTGCTGCACCTGGTGCGGACCCACCAGGAACGGTCCCCCACCGCACCGGAACTCACCAGGGACCGGATACGCGACGCACTCGGGCTGCCCGACACCCGGCTGATCGACCTCATCATCCCGCCCGAGCTGAGGGAACGGCAGGGACGTATCGGCATGGCCGACACCGCGCTGCCGGACGCACTGCGCCCGGCAGCCGACGTCGCCCAGCGGGAACTGGCCTCGGCGCGCTGGCGAGCACCGACCGCCCAGCGCTGGCGCGAACTCGGGGTCGGCCCGGCCCAACTCCAGGCGCTCACCCGGCACGGTGTGCTCGTACGCCTTGCGCCGGACGTCTACCTCACCCCCTCGGCCGTCGTGGAAGCCGCCGCCGTACTCGAGAGCCTGCGCGCGCCCTTCCCCGTCAGCCACGCACGCACCGCCCTGTCCGCGCCGAGACGCGTCGTGGTTCCCCTGCTGGAACACCTCGACCGCCAGGGCATCACCGAGAAGGTCACCGACGACGGCCACCGGCGACTGCGCTGACGGACAGGCCGCTGTCCTCCCACAGAGCGGGGCTGTGGGAGCCGACAAGGGCGCCGATCCGGGCCAGGACCTCATCGGCGGGGTGCGGGCCGAGGCGGCGGCCGTCCCGCAGACGCAGGCTGATGTGCTCGTCGGCGGCTTCCTCGGCACCGATGACGGCCTGGTAGGGGACGAGGCGGCCGGCCCGGATCCGGGCGCCGAGACTGCCGCGTTCCGGCCCCGCCACCTCGGCGCGGAGCCCGAGTTCGGCGCACCGCAGGGCGAACTCCTCGGCGTACGGCAGCTGGTCCTCGTGCACCGGCAGAACGGCCAGCTGGGTGGGGGCCAGCCAGGCGGGGAACGCACCGCCGTAGGTCTCGATGAGAAGGGCCACCGCGCGTTCCACACTGCCGATGATGCTGCGGTGGACCATGACCGGCCGGTGCTTCGCCCCGTCCGCGCCGATGTAGTGCAGATCGAACCGCTCGGGCTGGTGGAAGTCGATCTGCACGGTGGACAGGGTGAACTCCCGTCCGGCGCCGTCGGCCAGCTGGACATCGATCTTGGGCCCGTAGAACGCGGCCTCGCCCTCGGCCGCCTCGTACGGCAGCCCGCATCGCTGAAGGACCTCGGTCAGCAGCGCGGTCGCGCGCTGCCACATCTCCGGGGCGGGCCACGTACTTCCCGCCGGGACCGGGGAGGGAGAGCCGGTAGCGGGCCGGGCTGATACCGAGTGCCGCATACGCCTCCTGGATCAGCTCCAGCGCGGCCCGCGCCTCGTCGGCCACCTGGTCCAGGGTGCAGAAGACATGTGCGTCGTTGAGCTGGATGGCCCGGACCCGGGTCAGCCCGCCGAGCACGCCCGAGAGTTCGGAGCGGTGCATACCGCCCAACTCGGCTATGCGCAGGGGGAGTTCGCGGTAGCTGTGGGAGCGGGAGCGGTAGATCAGCGCATGGTGCGGACACAGACTCGGCCGCAGCACCACCTGCTCACCGCTCACGTCCATCGGGGGGTACATGTCGTCGCTGTAGTGCGCCCAGTGTCCCGAGATCTCGTACAACTCCCGTTTGCCGAGCACCGGGGAGTACACATGGCGGTAGCCCGCCCGCCGTTCGACGGCGCGGATGTACTCCTCCAGGGAGTGCCGCACCGCGGCGCCGTCGGGCAGCCAGTACGGCAGCCCCGCGCCGATCAGCGGATCGGTGTCGAACAGGTCGAGTTCACGGCCGAGTCTGCGGTGGTCGGGTGCGCCGTGGTCGTTCCGAGGGCGGTCGTTCATGGTGGTCTCCTCGCGGATCGCGGATCGCGGTTCGCGGTTCGCGGACGGCGGGCGAGTGACCACAGCGCGAAGCCCCGGGGCACTCGCCCCGGGGCTTCGGATCAGGACATCGATCAGCGCGCCGGGACTTGGTCCGGCGTCGTCGTCATCGCGGTCATCGCGATCGCGGCACGCTGCATAGTGGCCATCGTATCAGTGGCCGGTCAGTCCTGCGGTGTGCCCGCGGGCAGCTTGCGCCAGGTCACCTGGGTTCGGGTGTGGTACGCCCAGTCGAGCATCTTCGTGGCGTCCGGGTACCGCTTGGCGTCGTTCAGCACCACACCGATGACCGTGCGGCCGCCGCGCTTCGCCGCGAAGACGATGCACTTGCCCGCCTGGCTGCCGGTGCCGGTCTTGATGCCGATCGCGCCGTTGTACGAGCCCAGCAGCTTGTTGGTGCTGGACCAGTAGTAGGTGCGGGTACGGCCGTTGGCCGCCGGTGCCTTCTGCTCGGTGTCCTTCGACTTCACCACCGTGCGGAAGGTGGCGTTACCGAGCGCGTGATGTGCCAGCTTCGCCAGGTCCCGGGCGGTGGTGTAGTTGGCGTTGTGGTCCGAGATGCCGTCGAACGAGTCGTAGTGGGTCCTGGACATCCCCAGCGCGTCGGCCTTCTTGTTCATCTTGGAGATGAACGACGCGGTGCGCTTGGCGGTGGTGTTGCCGGTGCCGAAGGTGTCGGCCAGGGCCATCGCCGCGTCGCACCCCGACGGCAGCAGCATCCCGTAGAGGAGCTGACGGACCGTGAGCTTGTCGCCCTTCTTCAGATCGGCCGCGCTGCCGCCGCTGCGCTCGATGTAGTCCAGGTACGCCTGCCGGACGGTGACCTTCTTGTCGAGGTTCACCCCGCGGGTGTCCAGCACCACCACGGCCGTCATCATCTTGGTGATGCTGGCCATCTGGCGCTTGGTGTCGGCGCCCTTGGCCCACAGCTGCTTGTTGGGCCCATTGTCCAGCAGATACGCGCTCTTGGCCTGGATCCCCGACGGCCCGGCCGCGGCCGTCCGCGCGGTGGCCTGTGCGGTGGCCGTCGGTACCGCGACCGACAACGCCGCCGTGGACGCGATGACCGCCGCTCCCCAGCGGCGCACCGCCTTGCCCCCAAGTCGTCCCATACGCCCTCCATCTCCTCAGCTGACTGTTCGGGCGCGCGTATCCTCTCACCAGCGGTCAGGTGGGGACATGTCGGGGTGTCAGCCGCGGCCGACGGTCCACGCGTAGGCGGTCTTGGCGTCGAACTCGCCCTGGCCGCCGAGGAAGACAAGCCTGCCCAGCAGGCGTTCAGGGCTGTCGCCGGGGCGGCTCCTGGGCACGGGCCGCCGGTGCCGACCGGCCCACCGCCTCCACCAGCGGCAGCGTCCGGTAGCGCACCCGCTCGCGGAGGGCCATCTCGGTACGCGTCCGGACCACGCCGGGCATCCGGATCAGCTGCTGGACGACGTCCTCCAGATGCGCGTTGTCCCGCGCCACCACCCGGGTGAACAGATCCCCGCCACCGGTGATGGAGAACGCCTCGATGATCTCCGGCAGCGCGGCCAGCGCGTCGCCGACCTCGTCCAGATGGCCCTGGGTGACCTCGATGTGGACGAACGCCAGGACGGGGTGGCCGAGCGCGGCGGGCGACAGCGAAGGACCGTAGGCCGTGATGACCCCGTCCCGCTCCAGCCGGTCCAGCCGCGCCTGCACCGTGCCCCGGGCGACGCCCAGCATCCGCGCGTACTCCCGGACACTGGTGCGCGGCTGCTCCAGCAGCAGTCGCAGGATCTTCGCGTCGAGCGCGTCCACCGCTGTTGCCATCGGCTGCCGGCTCCTCATGTGCTGTCTCGTACCCGGGGCGCCTGTGTCGGTCTGCGGCGCGGCCCTGTCGTTCCACGATACTCACGGCTGTGAGCGGCGCGATCAGCATCGGACAGGCCACGGTTCTCGGCGTGGTGGAAGGCGTGACCGAATTCCTCCCGGTCTCCTCCACCGGACATCTGAAGATCACCGAAGGACTGATGGGCATCCCGGTGGACCACCGGTCCGTCGTCGCCTTCACCGCGGTGATCCAGGGCGGGGCCATCGCGGCTGCCCTGGTCTACTTCTCCCAGGACATCATGCGCATCGCCGGGGCCTGGGCCCGCGGTCTGGTCCGCCCGGAGGAGCGCTACCGCCACGACTACCGGTTCGGCTGGTGGGCCATCTTCGCCACCCTCCCCGTCGTGGCCGTCGGGTTGGCGGCGAAGCCGCTGATCGAGGGGCCGCTCGCCTCGCTGTGGGTGGTGGCCGGGTCGCTGATCGCGGGCAGCGGCGTGATGTGGGCCGCGGACCGCCGGGGCCGCCACAAGCGGGGCGAGGACGACACCGGATTCCGGGACGCCCTGCTCGTCGGCAGCTCACAGATCCTGGCGCTGCTCTTCCCCGGCTTCTCCCGCTCCGGCGCGACCATGTCCACCGCGCTGCTGCTGGACCTGGACCGGGTGGCGGCCACCCGGCTGTCGTTCTTCCTGGGGATCCCGGCCCTGACCGGCGCGGGTCTGTACGAGCTGAAGGACGCGGTGGGCGCCGGGGCGGCCGTGGCTCCCCTCGCCGTCGGCACCGCCGTGTCGTTCGCGGTCGCCTACGCCTCGATCGCCTGGCTGCTGAAGTATGTCGCCCAGCACTCCTTCAACGCCTTCGTGATCTACCGGATCGTCGTGGGGGTGCTGCTGTTCGGGCTGCTGGGCGGCGGTGTGCTGCACGCTTGAGCCGCTGTCGGCAGACGGTCCCTGGACACGTGTGTCGGCGGACATAGTCCAATGGCCCGCCCCGGTCCTCCCGATCCGCCGGGGACTGGGCCAATGGCCCAGTGAATCCGGGCTCTGTTGAGCCAGAGGCCCTCCGGGTGCTGTGATGGGTCCGTCGATGGCGCTGCGGACCCCCGCGGCGCCTTTTTCATGCGGTTTTCACGCGGTGACAGTGCGCCGCGGAGCGAGGGCAAGGGAACGGGACGCAGTGCTGAAGAGGATGTTCATGGCGCCGGATCCGGGGCTCGCGCGGCTGCGTGTCTCGACGCGGGCCGTCCTCGGCGTCGGGCTCGCCGTCGCGGTCACCGCGGTGGCCGGGCTTCCGCTGCCCGCCGTGATCGCGGCCGGGCTCGCCGCGCTGCTCGCGCTCTTCACCGTGGCCGATCCGACCGTGCGGCGGCAGGCCGTCACCACTGCCGCGCTCCCGGCCGTCGGTCTGCCGGTGCTCGCCCTCGCCGCCGAGCTGCACGGGCGGGCGGGGCCACGGGACGCGGCCTTCCTCGCCGTCGTCTTCTGCGGGGTGGCCGCCCGGCGCTGGGGAGCGCGGGGCAACGCCCTGGGGATCTTCGCGTTCATGATGTTCTTCGCGGCGCAGTTCCTGCACGCGCTGCCCGGTGAGCTGCCGGTGCTGACCGCGGCGGTGCTGACCGGTGTGCTGGCGGCGGCCCTCGTACGGTTCGCCGTATGGCCGCTGGAGCGGCGCGATCCGCCGCCCGCGGCCCCCACGCCGCCGGGCGGACGCGGCCTGGCCAGGCCCGCCACCCGGCAGGCGTTCCAGGCGGTCGTCGCCTGCGCCTTCGCGCTCGCCGTCGGTCAGGCCGTCTCCGGCGAGCGCTGGTACTGGGCCGTCGGCACCGCCTGGTGGATCTTTGTCAACACCGCCTCGCGCGGCGAGACGCTGGTCCGTGGCTTCCGCCGGGTGCTGGGCACCGGCTGCGGGATCGCGGCCGGACTGGTGGTGGCCGTACCGCTGCACGGCGCGCCCGCGCCCACCGCCGCCCTCGTCGCCGTCTGTGTCTTCGGCATCTTCTACACCGCCCCGCTGTCCTACAGCTGGATGATGGTGTGCGTGACCCTCATGGCCGGGCTGCTGTACGGGCTGCTCGGGGTGCTCCATCCCGGGCTGCTCACCCTGCGGCTGGAGCAGACCGCCGTGGGCGCGATGGGCGCGGCGCTCGCCGTCGCCGTTGTCCTCCCGGTCACCACGCACGCCGCCAGCGACACCTGGGTGCGCGGTGCCCTGGAGTGCGTACGGCAGTGCGCCGCCGCGTCCGCGCGGCGGCTCGCGGGGGACCCGGCCGCCGACCCCGCACCGCATGTGGCCGAGCTGGAGGTGGTGCTCGGGCGGCTGCGGATGTCGGTCGCCCCGCTGCTGCATCCCCTCAGCCCGCTGCGCGCCCGCCGGGCCCGCGCCCGGCAGATCATGGTCGGGCTCGACGACTGCGCACGACAGGTCCGCGGCCTCGCCGAGCTGGCCGCCGACCCGGACGCGTCCCACGACGCGCGGCTGATCACCGCCTGCCGCCGGGTGGAGACCGCGGTGGGGCGGCTGATGAGCACCGGCCCCGGCGCCGAGCAGGTCGCCGAGCCCGCCGCCGTCACGGCCCACCCCGCCCCGCATCCGAGCGTGGACCGGGCCCTGGCCCATCTGCACGACCTGGAGCGGTCGCTGGCCACGCTCGCGGCGCCGCTGCGCGGTCACCCCCGGGCGCCCGCGCGGGTCTGACACTGCGCCCCGCCAGGGTCCGGTGCGGCCAAGTGTCCGGACACGACCCACCGGACCCGCTTGGTCCAGACCTGGTTGCTACCGTCGGCCCGGCAGTGGAGTCGGCGGAAGGGCGGCGCGATGGCCGGAACGGACATGGGGCAGCGGGCGTACATCGGGTCGTTCACCTCGGAGGGCGGTGCCGGGATCACCGTGGCCTCGCTCGACGCGGAGTCGGGTGCGCTGCGCCCACGGCACACCACGGACGCGGTCGCCAACCCCTCGTATCTCGCCCTCGCGCCCGGCGGGGACCTCCTCTACGCGGTGCGCGAGACCGACGACGGCGTCGCCGCGGCCCTCACGGTCGCCGACCCCGGCAGACCGCCCGCACTGCTGGCCGGGCCGGTGTCCGTACGCGGTGCCGGGCCCACCCATCTCGCGCTCGCCGCCGGGCAGCTGTTCACCGCCAACTATGTGTCCGGCAGCGTCACCGCGCTCCCGGTGCTCGACGGCGGTGTGCTCGGGGAACCCACGGCCATGTTCCAGGGCGAGGGCAGCGGGCCCCACCCCGAACGGCAGCGCGGCCCGCATGCGCACGCCGTACGGCCCGACCCCTCGGGCCGCTGGCTGCTCAGCGTCGACCTGGGCACCGACAGCGTACGGATCCACCGTCTGCCCGGGCTCCGGCCGCACGGTGCGGTCCGGATGCGGCCCGGCAGCGGCCCGCGCCATCTCACCTTCCATCCGCGCGGTGAACGCGCGTATGTGATCAACGAGTTGGAGCCGACGATCACCACCTGCCGCTGGGACGCGGCGAACGGCACGCTCGAACCGCTCGGTGAGACGCCGGTGCTCCCGGAGGGCGGAGCGGGCGGTGCGGGGGAGAGCTTCCCCTCCGAGGCGGTGGTCTCGGAGGACGGCCGGTTCATCTGGGCCGCGGCCCGTGGCGCCGACACGGTCACCACCTTCGCGCTCGACGCCTCAGGTGACCGTCCGGAGCCGGTCACCACGATCCCCTGCGGCGGCAGTTGGCCCCGGGACCTCGTACTGGGTCCCTCGGGACGGCATCTGTACGCGGCCAACGAACGCTCGGGCGACGTCACCTGGTTCACCGTCGACCCTACGACGGGCGTGCCGAGCCGGGCCGGGTCCATCGAGGTGCCCGCGGCCTCCTGTGTGGTGTTCGGCTGACGCCGGTGGTCATGGAGCGGTGGGGCGGCGGCCGGTTTCCTCCGGACCGCCGCCCAGCGTGGTGATCGGGTCGCGTCAGCGCGCCGAGGCGCCCGGGAGCGTGATGCCCAGCGACGCCGCGTACTTCGCCAGCACCAGCTTGCCGACGGCCGGGTAGGCGCCGAGCGCCTCGGCCGCGGCGCAGCCCGCCTCCTCGGCCGCCGCGTCGATCAGCCCGGCGGAGACCTCCGGGCCGACGAGGTACGGCGCGAGCGCGAGCCGGGCGGAACCGGCCGAGCGCAGTTGCTCGGCGACGCGGACGACCGCGCCGTCCTCGTCCAGGGCCGCGGCCATCACCGGTACGGCGAGGCGCGCGGAGAGCAGCATGCCGGTGATGCCGCCGGCCTGGGCCGCCTCCTCGCCGCCGACCGTGGCCAGGATGATGCCGTCCGCCGCGGTCGCGACCGTGAAGAGCCGGGCGCGGTCGGCGCGGGCCAGACCCGCTTCCGACAGCCGTACGTGCAGACCCTCGGCGAGCAGCGGGTGCGGGCCGAGGACGTCGGTGAGTTCGGCGGCGGAGCCGCTGCCCATGACGGCCTGGCGTATCCGGCGCAGCAGCGCGTTGTCCGGGCCCGCGAGCAGCGGCACGACCACGGCGGCGGGGCCGTCGGTGGGGATGGCGGGCTCCGGCGGCTGCGGCGGGATCTCCTCGCCCGCGGCTTCGGCGGCGGCAATGGCCTCCGCGGTGGCGGCAGCGGCGGCCTTGGCGGCCTCGGTCGCCTGGCGGACGCGCTCGGCGCGGTCCTGAGCGGCCAGCGTCAGCACGCTCTCGAGCTGAGGGAACTCCTCGCCGTCACCGTCCACGTAACCGATGTGGACGTCGAGGCCGGGCAGTTCGGAGCGCGCTATGCTCACGACCTCCTCGGCCAGGCTCCGGGTGGCCGCCTCCGGGGTGCCCGGGACGGCCAGCACCAGCGGAGGCGCGCCGAGGGGTGCGGCGGCGGGCTCCGGCCGGCGGTGCCGTCCGGGCTGGCGGGGACGCGGCATTCGTACTGGCAGGCCGGACGCGGGCCCAGTGGGGGAGCTCATGGCGCCGCATGTTAGTCGCTTCATGGGCTCGGCTGTTCGGGAGGGGTGCGACAGGGCGTTATCTGTCCCCTTTTGCCGAGCAGCTCTGTTCATTGATGTGCGCTGAGCGGTCGGAGATGTTCGGAGAACGGCCCTGATGTCCGGAATGCGGAGCGGTAGCTTCGCATTCCGGACGGATGGTGATGCGCGGCAGCCCGTTCGGCACGGCCTTCCGGCCGCCGCGCGGAATGCCATGGCCTAGCCGAGGTCGACGATGTGCAGCAGTGCCGCGTCCCTCGGCAGCCGCAGGTCGTTCCTCGCCAGCGCCGACGCCACGCACAGGGCGCCGTCCAGCGGGTCTCCGGCCGCTTCCGACACCCGGGCCTCCGGCAGCCGGGTCGTCAACTCCCTGTGCAGGGGGGTCAGCAGGGGGGCGCCCATGCGGAACAGGCCGCCGGTGAGGGCCACTTCGGCTGCTTCCACCCGCGGGCACACCGCCTCCGCCGCCTGCGCGATATGGCGGGCCGCGTCCCGCAGAATTCCGTTCGCGACCGGGTCCGCGTCGGCCAGTCGGCCGACCTCGGGGGCGAACGAGGCCAGGACGGCCGGGCGATCCGGTCGCGGATACAGCTGCCCCGGCAGCTGTGCCGCGGGCCCGAGCACCGCCTCCACCCGCTCCAGCAGCGGCCGCGATCCGCCCTCGCGGCCGTCGTACGCGCGCATCGCCGCCTCCAGGCCCGCGCGGCCGATCCACGCCCCGCCGCCGCAGTCGCCCAGCAGATGGCCCCAGCCGTCGGCCCGTCGCCAGCCGCCGGGGTGCCCGTCCGTACCCCGGCCCTCCGGCAGCGCGCCGAGTGCGATCATGCCGGTGCCCGCGGCGACCACCGCGCCGGGCCGCTGGCCGAGAGCCCCGGCGTACGCGGTCACCGCGTCGGCCGCCAGGGCCAGTTGGCGGGCGCCGAACGCGTCGGCGAGCGCGTCCGGCAACGTGGCGCGCAGATCGTCACCCAGCGAGGCCATGCCCGCCGCGCCGACACATACCGCGTCCACCCGCGGCACCCCGGCCCCGCGCAGCAGCTCCCGGGCGGCGGGCAGCACGCGGGACAGCAGTCCGGCCGCGTCGATCCCGTGCTCGCCCACGGCGGCCGGAGTGGGTGAGGACCAGGTCAGCGGCTTCTCCGTGGAGCCACCGGACACCGGGGCGACGCACGCCGCCCCCACGCGTACGCCGGACCCTCCGGAGTCGATGCCGAGCACATACGTGTCGGCCACCGGCTCAGCCGAACCCTCGGGCGTCCTGCTTGAGCGCGGTGTCCACGGTCAGCGCGGTGGCCACCACCAGGCTCAGCAGCGGATCGGGGAGCTGGCGGTGGATCTGGAGGACGTAGTTGTCCGCCGTGGTGAACATGGTCTTCGCCAGGCCCTCCCAGGTCTTGGTGATCCTGGCGATCTCGGTGTCCGTGTGGTCGACGATGGCGAAGTTCCAGGCCCGCCAGTTCTCCGCCTTGATGGCGCCGATCTGCTGGCCGTTGACATGGATGCCAAAGTTGATCTTGCCGATGGCGTTCTGCTGGACGATCTCGCCCACCGGCTGACCGTCCGGGCGTGTCACCAGCACCTTGGACTTGATGAACTTCGCGGGGCGGGTGAGCACCAGGTGCGGCTGTCCGTTCGCGTCCCGGATCTCCAGCGTGTGGGTCATGAACTGGTCGAGGCTGGAGACGAACCGCGCGACCTTCTTCAGCGTGCTCTGGCCGACCTGCACCACCGAGCCGATGGTGCGGCCGTGCTGGTCGAAGACGCTGTACTCATTGGTGAGCTCGATCAGCTTGGCCTTCTGGTTGACCACGAGCACCGGCTCGGTGAACAGTGTGCCGCCGCCGCCCACGGCCGGGGCGACATGCGCCTGGTGCTGCACCTGGTGCTGGACCTTGGCCGGATTGGGGTGGGGCTGCGCCGCCTGCTGCGTCGGGACCTGGCCGGGCTGCCCGGGGTGGGTGTGCTCGGTCCACTGGGCGCCGTCCCACCAGCGCAGCTGGCTGGGCGTGCCCTGCGGGTCGGCGTACCAGCCCGCAGGGGTGTTCGGATGTGTCGTCATGGCGGGCAGACTACCTTTCGGCCACCATGGCCGAAGTCATCAGGGAAGGCGCCAGTCCACGGGTTGCGCTCCCTGCTGTACCAGGAGGTCATTGGCGCGGCTGAACGGCCGCGAGCCGAAGAAGCCCCGGTCGGCCGACATGGGGGAGGGGTGGGCGGACTCGACCGCCGGAAGGCTGCCCAGCAGCGGGCGCACCGCGCGGGCGTCCCGGCCCCACAGGATGGACACCAGGGGGCGGCCTCGCGTGGCGAGCGCCCGGATGGCCTGCTCGGTGACCTCTTCCCAGCCCTTGCCGCGGTGGGCGGCGGGACGGCGCGGCGCCGTGGTGAGCGCCTTGTTGAGCAGCAGTACGCCCTGCTGGGTCCAGGGCGTCAGATCGCCGTTGGACGGACGGGGCATCCCGAGGTCGGTGTGCAGCTCCCGGAAGATGTTCTCCAGACTGCCGGGCAACGGCCGGACCTCCGGTGCCACGGAGAAGCTGAGCCCCACCGCATGACCCGGGGTCGGATACGGGTCCTGACCGACGATCAGCACCTTCACCTCGTCGAAGGGCTGCTGGAACGCGCGCAGGACGTTGGCTCCGGCGGGGAGATAGGTGCGGCCCGCCCCGATCTCGGCCCGCAGGAAGTCGCCCATCGCCGCGATGCGCTCTTCGACGGGCTCAAGTGCCTTGGCCCAGCCCGCTTCGACAATTTCATTCAAGGGTCGCGCTGCCACACCGCGTCACTCTAGTGGCTCAGCGTGTGGTCGTGTGCCGCTCTGTGGATCACTTCCGGCCGGGCGCGAAGCCGGTCCCGCTCAGCCGATGACGGCGGCCCGGACGCACAGCACATCCGGCAGATGCCGGGCGATCTGCCGCCAGCTCTCGCCCTCGTCGGCGCTGGCGTACACCTCGCCGTTGCGATTGCCGAAGTAGACCCCGGCCGGGTCGGCGTCATCGGTGCGCAGCGCGTCCCGCAGCACCACCCCGTAGTGGTGCTCGCCGGGCAGCCCGGTGGACCGCTCGGCCCAGGACGCGCCCGCGTCGTCGGTGCGGTACACCCGGCAGCGGTAGTCGGGCGGATAGCGGTCCCCGCCGTCGATCACCGGGAAGACGTAGGCGACCCCGCCGCGCCGCGGATGGGTGGCGATCGCGAAGCCGAAGTCGGCCGGCAGCCCTTTGCCGATCTCGGTCCAGTGCGCCCCGCCGTCGTCGCTGCGGTACACCCCGCCGTGGTTCTGGAGATAGAGCCGGTCCGGGTCGACCGCGTCCTGGGCGATCTTGTGCACACACTGACCGAAATCCGGATAGGGGTCGGGCAGGAACTCCGCCTTGAGCCCGTTGTTGGACGGCGCCCAGCTCGCCCCGCCGTCCGTGGTGCGGTACACCCCGCCCGAGGAGACGGCGACCACCACCGCGTCCGCGTCGCGCGGATCGGTGACCACCGTGTGCACCGCCTGGCCGCCGAACCCCGCACCCCACTGCGGCCGCTGCGGGTGGTCCCACAGCGCGCGGACGAAGTCGAAGCTCTCCCCACCGTCCGCGGAGCGGAACAGCGCGCCCGGCTCGGTGCCCGCCCACACCACCTCCGGCGCCGCGGGGCCCGCCGGATGCAGCTGCCACACCCGCTCCAGCGAGGTGTCGGTGCCCTCGGGGAACCGCACCGCGGGCCGGGCGGGCTCGTGCCAGCTCTGCCCGAGGTCGTCGGAGCGGAAGACCGAGGGGCCCCAGTGGGAGCTGTCGGCGCCGGCCAGCAGCCGTGGGCGGTCGCGGCGGGTGTCGATACCGACGGAGTACACCGCCTGCATCGGGAAGTGCGGGCCGGTGAACTCCCAGTCCCCGCCGGAGGATCCGGTCCGGCGGGCGAGAAAGAGGCCCTTGCGGGTGCCGAGGGCGAGCAGGACGTCGTCCATGACGGCTCACTCCTTGAGGTGCGGAGAGGTGCGGGTGATGGAACGAGGTGGGTGTGTCCGTCACCACAGAGTCTGCACCCCGCCACCGACATCGGCGCCCCGGAGGGAGCCAGGAATCGACGGTGTCGGGCGAAGGGAAGCGTTGTACGAGAGGTGTCGTTGTACGAGGGGCTTCGTAATTTGACAGACGTCGTAATACGATGAGTATCGTACTAGCGCGGTCGGTCCGGCCGTGCGAGGTCGATTGGAGACGTTGCATGAGTGCCCTCTTCGAGCCCGTCACCCTGCGGTCGCTGACCATCCCCAACCGCGTCTGGATGGCACCGATGTGCCAGTACAGCGCGGCCGGCGGCGAGTGCGCGGGAATCCCGGACGACTGGCACTTCGCGCACTACGCCGCCCGCGCCACCGGCGGCACCGGACTGATCCTGGTCGAGGCCACCGCGGTCTCGCCCGAGGGCCGGATCAGCCCCGGCGACCTCGGGCTGTGGAACGACCAGCAGGTCGAGGCCTTCCGCCGGATCACCGGATTCCTCAAGCGGCACGGCACCGTTCCGGGCATCCAGCTCGCCCACGCCGGGCGCAAAGCCGGCACCGACGCCCCCTGGCGGGGCGGCGCCCCGCTCGGCCGGGAGGAGCAGGGCTGGCAGCCGCTCGGCCCGAGCCCGATCGCCTACGACGAGCGCCACCCGGTGCCCGGCGAACTCACCGAGGAGCAGATCGGCGAGGTCGTCGAGCAGTTCGCGGCCGCCGCCCGGCGCGCCCTCGCCGCCGGGTTCGAGGTCGCCGAGATCCACGGCGCCCACGGCTATCTGATCGGCGAGTTCCTCTCCCCGCACAGCAACCACCGCACCGACCGCTACGGCGGCTCCCTGGAGAACCGCGTCCGCTTCGCCCTCGAGGTCGTCGACGCCGTCCGCGCGGTGTGGCCGGAGGAGCTTCCGCTGTTCTTCCGCGTCTCGGCCACCGACTGGCTGGAGCGGGACGGCTGGACGCCGGACGACACCGTGGCGCTCGCCGCGCTGCTCAAGGACCACGGCGTGGATCTGCTCGACGTTTCCACCGGCGGCAACGCGGCCGGGGTGCGCATCCCCGTCGAGCCCGGCTACCAGGTGCCGTTCGCCGCCCGGGTGCGCCGGGAGACCGGGCTGCCGGTCGCCGCCGTCGGACTGATCACCGAGGCCGGACAGGCCGAGAAGATCGTCGCCAACGGTGAGGCGGACGCCGTCCTGCTCGGCCGCGAACTGCTGCGCAACCCCTCCTTCGCCCGGCACGCCGCACAGGAGCTCGGCGGCCGGGTGCACGCGCCCGAGCCGTACGGGTACGCGATCGGCTGATCCGCGGGTCGCGACCGTACCTTCGGCCCGCCGTGCCCGGTCCGGGGGACCTCCCCCCGGACCGGGCAGGGGTGTGCCGGCGGATCGGCGTCCCGCCACCCACCACAATGAGCCATACCTGTGAAGCGCTCAGCATCCCTTTCGCCGCGTCAGGTGCCGAACGGGTACCGTCGCCCCCATGGCTGACTCGGTCTCCGGCACCATCCATGCGCTCTGTGACCGCTACGTCGACGACTACGCCGCTCTCGACCCCAACGCCGCGACCTACCTGGGTGTCCCCGGTCATGACGACCGCCTCACCGACTACTCGTCCGAAGGCCACCGGGCGCGCGCCGAACTCCATGCCGCAGCTCTCCGCGCGATCCGCGCCGCCACTCCTCAGGACGACTCCGAAGCCGCCGCCCGCGACACCTTCACCGAGCGCGTCGGCCTCGATCTGGAGATCCATGAGGCCGGGCTCGACAGCGCCGCGCTCAACGTCATCGAGAGCCCCGTACAGGCCCTGTGCATGCTCTTCGACGTGATGCCCACCCGCACCTCCGACGACTGGTCGGTGATCGCCAGCCGACTGGCCCGGATGCCGGAGGCCATAGCGGGCCTGGAGGCCGGACTCCGCCACGCCGCGGCCGGTGGCCGGGTCTCCGCGCTGCGCCAGGTCACCAAGACCGCAGCCCAGTGCGACACGTGGGCCGACGGCCACTTCGCCACCCTGGTCGCCCCCGCGCAGGTGCCGTCCGCCCTCCGTGCCGACCTGGACGCGGGCGCCGCCGCCGCGTCCTCCGCCTTCGCCGGGCTGGCCCGCTTCCTCCGTGAGGGGCTGGCTCCCGTGGCCCCGGCCCGGGACGCCGTCGGCCCCGATGCCTACGCGCTGTGGCTGCGCTACTTCACCGGCGCGGAGCTGGACCCCAAGGAGTCCTACGCCTGGGGCTGGGAGGAGTTCTGCCGGATCGAGACCGAGCTGAAGCAGATCGCCGACCGGATCCGGCCGGGCGCCACCCCCGCCGAGGCGGCCGCCGCCCTCGACGCCGACCCGCACTACCGGCTGCGGGGCGCGGACGCCCTGCGGGACTGGATGCAGCGGCTGTCCGACGCGGCGCTGTCCGATCTGCGCGGCAGCCACTTCGAGATCCCCGATGAGCTGATGGCGCTGGAGTGTCTGATCGCGCCCCCCGGCGGGATCGTCGGCGCGTACTACACCGGGCCGACGGACGACTTCTCCCGGCCGGGCCGGATGTGGTGGTCGATCCCGCCGGGCCGGACCGACTTCCCGACCTGGCGCGAGGTCACCACCGTCTACCACGAGGGCGTTCCCGGCCACCATCTCCAAGTGGCCACCGCCGTCCACCAGTCGGGGCGGCTCAACCGGTTCCAGCGGCTGATGTGCCATGTCTCCGGCTACGGCGAGGGCTGGGCGCTGTACGCGGAGCGGCTGATGCGCGAGCTGGGACGGCTGGACGACAACGGCGATCTGCTGGGCATGCTGGCCGGGCAACTGTTCCGGGCCGCACGGGTGATCGTGGACATCGGGATGCATCTGGAGCTGCCCATCCCGGTCGGCACCGGATTCCACGAGGGCGAGCGCTGGACCCCCGAACTGGGGCTGGAGTTCATGCTCACCAGGACCATCACCCAGCAGGACCAGGTCCGTGATGAGATCGACCGCTATCTGGGCTGGCCGGGCCAGGCGCCCTCGTACAAGCTGGGGGAGCGGCAGTGGCTGGCCGCCCGCGATGACGCACGTGCCCGTCAGGGCGCCACGTTCGACGCGATGGCGTTCCACACCGCCGCGCTGAAGCTGGGTCCGATGGGTCTGGACACCCTGCGCGGACGCCTCGCGGCCCTGTGAGGCGACGCTCCGGGCCGGGGCGCGGGCGGCCCGGAGCAAGAGGTATCACCGGGGGAATGCTCGATACGTCCGTTGGTATCCGGCCGCCGCCGCCCATCGCACCTCCCGAGATCCACGAGAGGCATGGACCAGATGACGCAGACCGTTGCGCAGCCCACCGGGCTCGACGGGACCGCCGGGCGCCGCCTGGTCATCCTCGGGGTGGCCGCGAGCGACTGCCATGTGGTGGCCAATCAGCTCATCGCCTACGCGCTGCGCGGACAGGGCTTCGAGGTGGTCAATCTCGGCGCGTGCACCCCGGTGGAGGAGTTCGCCAGGGCGTACCGGACACACCCGGAGGCGGAGGCGGTCCTCATCGGCAGCCTCAACGGCCATGTGCACGAGGACCTCAGGGACCTCCCGGAGGCCAGGAGGTCCGGGCGCATCGGCTGTCCCGTCGTCGTCGGCGGCAATCTGTCGGTGGGCAGCGTCAAGGATCCCTCGTCCGCCTCACGCCTGTACGACCTGGGCGTGGACCTGATCGTCGAGGACCCCGACGATCTGCCGGCCGTGCTGGACCGGCTGCGCGAAACCCGCGCGGAGGAGGCGCGATTGGCACGCTCCCCGGTGTCGTGAGTCCGTCGTCCGCGGCTCCCGGAGTCCTTCCCGGACTACGGGAGTCGGCCGCGTACATCACCGGTTTGGGCAAGCCCACCGTGGCCGCGGTGCTGGCCGGAGCTCGCGACCGCGGCCGGGTGGCCCTCCAGCCCCGCTGCGGGGTCGGCGGCCACGCGGAGATGAAGGCGCTGCTGCTGGCCCTGGAGGCGGCGGCCGCACCGGACGTCCTCACCCTGACCATCGACTCCCACACCCGGCTGCGTCGCTTCGACCGGGCGGCCCGCACCCTGGCCGCCCGGCCGCGGGACCTCAACGGCTACCCCCTGGTCAACCACGGCTGGCGGCGCGGCCGGGAGCTGAACGAGGCAGTCGGGGCGCCGCTGGAGGTCCGGCACGGCTCACCGGACCCGCGGGCGCTGTTCGACGTGGCGGTGGCCGGCGGGATCACCTCGTTCGAAGGGGGCGGGATCTCGTACAACCTGCCCTACTCCAAGGACGTTTCGCTCATGTCGTCGCTCGCCGCGTGGGAGGCCGTCGACCGAAGCTGCGGCGCCCTGGCCGACCTCGGTGTGGTGGTCGACCGCGAACTGTTCGGCACGCTCACCGCCGTTCTGGTGCCGCCCTCGATCAGTCTGGCGGTGAGCGTCCTGGAAGCGGTCCTCGCCACCCGCGCGGGGGTGAAGTGTGTGTCCATCGCCTATCCGCAGGGCGGCCATCTGATCCAGGACGTGGCCGCGCTCGAGGCGATTCCGGTCCTGGCGCGGAACCATCTCCCGGCCGAGGTCCAGGTGCACCCGGTGCTGCACGAGTTCATGGGCGTCTTCCCCCGGCAGCGTGGCCACGCGGAGGACCTGATCCTCTACGGGGCGCTGGTCGCCCGGCTGGGCGGCGCCTCCAAGCTCATCACCAAGACCTACGAGGAGGCGGCGGGGATTCCCGGCACCCGGGCCAATATCGACGGGCTGCGGCTGGCCGGCCGTGCCAACTCCCCGCTGCTGGGGGGTCTGCTCTCGGTGGACCGGGACCGGGTGCGCGAGGAGCGCGGCTGGATCCTGGCCGAGGTGGCCGAGATCGTCGAACCGGTGCTGGCGCGGGACCGCGATCCGGCTGCGGCGATCGTCGAGGCGTTCGCCCGCGGCACCCTGGACATCCCCTTCAGCGCCAGCCGCTTCGCCCGCTCCGCGATCGTGCCCAAGCGCGACGCCGAGGGCGCCATCCGCTATCTCTCCGCCGGTGCCCTGCCACTGTCCCGCGCCACCCTGCGCCGCCACCACGAGCTGCTGTACGGTCGCGACGGCTCCGGGACGCCCGCTGGTTCGCCGCTTGCCGACCTCACCCGCGACATCAACTACTTTCCGCACCTGTTCGGCGAGGAGCCTATGTGACGCGCCCCGACCGGGTACGGCCGGCCCCGGTGCCGGAGAGCAGACCGCCCACTGCGGCAATGCCCTCGGCGATGGCGCGTTCGCCCACATTGCCGAAGCCGAGAACGAGTTGCACCGGTTCCGCCGCCCCGCCCGCACGGCATGCGCTCATCCCGTACAGGCCCACGGACCGGGCGCGCGCGGCGGTGACCACGGCGCGCTCATCCGCGTGGCCGCCCAGGTGCGCCACCGCGTGGAAACCGGCCGCGAGACCGGTCACCTTCACCTCGGGCGCATAGCTGCCCAGCGCCCTGACCAGCGCCGAGCGTCGGGTCTCATAGAGAGTGCGCATCCGGCGCAGATGGCGGTCGAAGCGGCCTGACTCGATCATCCGCGCCAGGGCGAGCTGCTCGAGCACCGGAGAGCCGCGGTCGGTCAGCTGCTTGTGCTCGGCGATCCGCTCCACGACGGCCGACGGACACAGCAGCCAGCCGATCCGCAGCCCCGGGGCGAGCGACTTGCTGGCGGTGCCGATGGCGATCACCCGGTCGGCGGCCAGGCCCTGGAGCGCTCCGACCGGCTCCCGGTCGTAGCGGAACTCCGCGTCATAGTCGTCCTCGATGATGACCGCGTCCCGACGCCGCGCCCAGGCGATCAGCGCCCGCCGCCGCTCCGGCGCCAGCACCACTCCGGTCGGCCACTGGTGCGCCGGGGAGACGACCACCGCGCGGGCGTCGGTGGCCTCCAGCGCCGTGACGTCGATACCGTGCTCGTCCACCGGTACCGGAATCGACGACAGCCCCGCCCAGGCCACCGCCGAGGAGATCGTCGCCGGTGAGCCCGGATTCTCGTACGCCACCGTGCGCACCCCGCACTGGGCGAGCGCACGCAGGGCGAGCCCGAGCCCCTGGGCATAGCCGGAACAGATCACCATCCGCTGCGGATCCGCCGAGGCCGCCCGCACCCGGCGCAGATATCCGGCCAGCACCTCGCGCAGCACCGCGTTGCCCCGCGGATCGCCGTAGTCGAGCGCCGACACCGGCATGGTTCGCCCCGCGTCCCGCATCGCCCACAGCCAGTCCGCCAGCGGAAAGCCGCTCAGATCGGGGACACCCCAACGGAAGTCCGCCACCAGCCGGGAACATTCCTGGGAAGGGCGGGCCGGGGTGGGCGGGGCGCAGGTGCCCGCCGCGACCCGGGTGGCCGAGCCGACCCGGGCGACGAGATAGCCCTCGGCCTGGAGTTGGGCGTAAGCGTCCTGCACCAGCCCCCGGGACAGCCCGAGACGGCGGGCCAGTTCACGGGAGGACGGCAGCCGCTCGCCGACCTGGAGCCGCCCGGACCGGATGGCGTCCCGGATCTGACGCTCCACCTGCGATCGCAGCGGTTCCCCGCACTCCCGGTCGAGAACCAGCAACAGATCCGGTGACAGACCGGACCACTCCAGCGGCATGGAACTGGACCTTACCGGTGATCCGCCCGGCTCCCTAGCGTTCCTCGTATGACCTCATCGGCGGATCCGCAGACCTCCGGCACGGGCACGGGTACCGGCCCCGCCGCCGTCGTCCGGCCGCGGCTGGTGACCCGGGCGCTGCTGCTGCGCTTTGTGACCGTGATCGGCGCCTCGACGAGCTTCTTCCTGTTGCTGTCGGTCGTTCCGCTCTACGCACAGGAGTCCTCCGGTGGTGGCAGCAACGCCGCGGGGCTGGCCACCGGGGCGCTGATGCTGGCCACGGTGGCCGGGGAGCTGATCACCCCGCGCTTCGTCAACCGTTACGGCTATCGCGTCTCCCTGGCGGTGGGTCTGGTGCTGCTCGGCGCGCCCGCGCTGGTGCTGACCGCGTTCGACAACATCGGGTGGATCGTGGCGGTCTGTTTGCTGCGCGGACTCGGTTTTGCCCTGACGGTGGTGGCGGGCGGCGCGCTCACGGTGTCGCTGATCCCGCCCGAGCGGCGCGGCGAGGGGCTGGCGCTGACCGGCATCGTGGCCGGGGTGCCCTCGCTGGTGGGTCTGCCCGCGGGGGTATGGCTGGCCACCCACTTCGGCTACACCCCGGTGGCCGTGGCGGGGGGTGTGGCGGCGCTGGCCGCGATCGTCGTGGTGCCGGGGCTGCCGGACCGGGAGCCGACACCGGACCGTCCGCTGGGCATGGTCGCCGGGTTCCGTACGCCCGGACTGCTGCGGCCCACGCTGGTGTTCGCGACCACCGCGCTGGGTGCCGGGATCGTGGTCACCTTCCTGCCGTCGGCCGTGCCGTCGACCTACACCGGGCTGGTCGCGGTGGCGCTGTTCGTCCAGCCCGCGGCGTCGACCGCCGCCCGCTGGGCGGCGGGGCGGCACGGCGACCGGCACGGGCCCGCCGGACTGGTGGTGCCCGGTCTGCTCGCGTCGGCCGCCGGAATTCTCATCACCGCGCTGACCGGCAATCCGGTGGCGTTGGTGGCCGGCGTGGCGCTGTTCGGCACCGGCTTCGGGGTGGCCCAGAACGCCACTCTCACCCTGATGTACGCCCGGGTCACGGCCTCCGGGTACGGCGCGGTCAGCGCCCTGTGGAACGTCGCCTACGACGCGGGGATGGGGGTGGGTGCCGTGGGCTTCGGGGCATTGGCCGGTCCGGTCGGCTATCCGCGGGCCTTCGCCCTGACCGCCGCGCTGATGCTCATCGCCCTCCTCCCCGCGTGGCGGGACCGGGTGGCCGACCGCGCCGCCGCGGCCCAGCCGAGGTGAGCATCGCACGGAAGCCGGTGCCACCCGCCCGGCGAGGCCGCCGGCGGTCCTCCGTCACCCTGCGAACCCAGCATCTTACGAAGAGCGTCAAACTACGATAGGTCTCGTACGATAGGGGTGAACAGCCCAGGTGACGAGGAGCAGCCGTGCAGACGCAGATCACGCCCCAGGCCCCGGCGACCGGCCGCTCGCTGGAGCATCCGCGGCGTGAGGAGATCCGTCTCGAGGACGTGCTGCACGCGCTGGCCGACCCGACGCGGATGCGGGTGGTGCGGACGCTGGCGGAGGAACCGGGCGAGGTCTCCTGCTCGGTCCTCGACCTGCCCGTCAGCAAATCCACCACCACCCACCACTGCCGGGTGCTGCGCGAGGCCGGGGTGATCCACCAGATCTACCGCGGCACCGCCAAGATGAACGCCCTGCGCCGCGAGGACCTAGACGCGCTGTTTCCCGGTCTGCTCGACAGTGTGCTGGGCGCCGCCGTCCTTCAGGACGGGCGCGTCGGCGGTGACCGGGGCTGAGCCGGAGGCCGGGGCTGAGGCGGAGGCCGGAGCCGGGCCCGTGGCCGCGGTCCGTCCGCCCGGCAGGTGGTTGAAGAGCATATTGAGCACGATGGCCGTCACACAGCCCGCGCTGATCCCGCTGTCCATCACCGTCTGGAACCAGTCGGGGAACTCCCGGTAGATCCCCGGCACTCCGACCGGCAGCAGCCCGATCCCGACCGACACCGCCACCACCGTGAGGTTGTGGTTGTCCCGGAAGTCGACCCCCGCCAGCGTCCGCAGCCCGCTCGCGGCGACCGTACCGAACATCACCAGCCCCGCCCCGCCCAGCACCGGCGCGGGGATCGCCGCCACGATCGCGCCCAGCTTCGGCGCGAGCCCGAGCACCACCAGAATCCCGCCCGCGGCCGCCACGACCCACCGGCTGCGCACCCGGGTCATCCCCACCAGGCCCACGTTCTGCGCGAAGGCGGTGTACGGGAAGGTGTTGAAGACACCGCCGAGCATCGTCGCCACACCGTCCGCGCGCAGTCCGTCCGCCAGCCGCCGCCCGTCTACGGCGCGGTCCGTCATCTCGCCCACCGCGATGAAGTCACCCGTGGTCTCGGTCATGGTCACCACGGCGACGATCAGCATCGACACCACGGCCGCCGCCTCGAAGGTCGGCGTACCGAAGTGGAACGGGGTGGAGACGCCCACCCACCCGGCGTCGCCCGCCCCGGAGAAGTCGGTGAACCCCAGCGGTACGGCCGCCGCGGTCCCGGCCACGATGCCGATGAGGACCGCGACCCGGCTGAGGAAGCCGGGCCCGAAGCGCTGGATGGCGATCACGAGCACCAGTACCGCGGCGGCCAGCCCGATGTTCTTCGGCGCCCCGAAGTCCGGCGCGCCCTGGCCGCCCGCCGCCCAGTTGCCCGCGACCGGCAGCAGCGACAGACCGATGACCAGGATCACCGTGCTGGTCACCAGCGGTGGGAAGAACCTCAGCAACCGTCCGAAGACCGGTGCCAGCAGCATCATCGCCAGTCCGGACACGATCACCGAACCGTAGATCGCGGGCAGCCCGCCGCCCTCGGTACCGATGAGCACCATCGGGGTGACCGCGGCGAAGGTGCAGCCCTGCATGATCGGCAGCCGGACACCGAACCGCCACAGCCCCACGCACTGGAGCACGGTCGCGATGCCGCACAGCAGCAGATCGGCGTTGATGAGATAGGCCAGATCGGTGGGGGAGAGCTTCATCGCTCCGCCGACGATCAGGGGCACGGCCACCGCCCCCGCGTACATGGCCAGCACATGCTGGAGGCCCAGGGCCGCGAGCCGGCCGGCCGGCGGTATCTCGTCCACGGGATGGCGTGCGGGGCGTTCGGCTGTCATGGCTGCTCCTTGCGCGGTACGGCGGGGAAGAGGGGAGGGCCGGAAATCCCGGTCCCTGGGGTGGGGGGTGGCGGACTCGACGCAAAAGGATTCAACAATCTGTTGATTTCAGGGCCGCTGGTGACCGGTGTCAACCCCTGGGACCGGATCCGTGGCAGTGAACGCCCGATCCGCGGCGGCCGGAGGTGGGGTCTGGGAGCGGCGGTTGGGTCCGATTCGCGGCAGTCGGGAAGCGGGATTTGGGAGCGGCGGGCGCACCGGGTCCGTGGCGGTGGTTGGGTCCGATTCGTGGCAGCCGGAAGCCGGTTGAGCGGCGGGCGCGCCGGCTCCGTGGCAGCCAGGAGCCGGGTTTCGGAGCAGCGGGGGCGCCCGATCCGTGGGAGCCAGGAACCAGGTTTCGGAGCACCCTGCGCGCCGGGCCCATGGCGGCGGGTGCGCCGGATCCGTGGCAGGCGGAAGCCGGGTTGGGGAGCAACTGGCGCTCCGGGTCCGCGGCGGCGAGTGGGTCCGGTCCGTGGCAGCCGGAGCCAGGGTTGCGGAGCACCGTGCGCGCCCGATCCATGGCAGTGGGCGCCGCCCGGCCCATGGCCGCGGGCGCCCCCGATCGTGGTGGCGGTCAGTCCCGTCCGTGCGCCGCGCCGAGAAGTCCCGTCCAATCCGGGATCTTCACCGTCGGGCGCCCCAGCGTCTCCCCGAGCGCCGCCTCCGCCGCCTCGATCCGCAGCCACCCCGGCCACTGCACCGGTTCCAGCCCGGCCGCGCGCAGCTCCCGCAGCGGGTCCTCGGCCACCGGGCGGGCCGCCAGCGTCTCCGCGTCGGCCAGCAGCGAGGCCACGGTCTCCTTGGCGCAGGGGCGGTTGGTGCCGATCACGCCGGTCGGTCCGCGCTTGATCCACCCCGCCACGTACTCACCGGGCGAGGGCGCCCCGTTGCGCAGCACCCGCCCCGCCGCGTTGGGCACCGTGCCGCGGTCGGCGTCGAACGGCAGCCCCGGCAGCGCCACACCCCGGTAGCCCACCGACCGCAGCACCAGTTGGGCCTCGATCTCCTCGAACACCCCGGTGCCCGCCACCCCGCCCCCGGCGTCCGGGGCGGTCCGCTCGAAGCGCACGGCATGCACCGCGTGTTCGCCCACCAACTCCACCGGGCGCAGGAAGAAGCGCAGATGGATCCGGCGCGGACGGCCCAGCGGCTCCCGCTGTGCCCAAGCGCGCAGCACCTCGACATTGCGCCGACTGTGCCCCGGGAGCCCCGACGGATCGCCGTACGCTGGATCGAGCGCCAGCTCCTCGGGGCGCACCAGCACCTCCGCACCAGTCAGTGCGCCCAGCTCACGCAGCTCCTTGGTGGTGAACTTCGCCTGCGAGGGACCGCGTCTGCCGACCATGTGGACATCGGTCACCCGGCTGTCGGCGAGTGCCCCGAGCGCGGCGTGCGGTACATCGGTGGGGCGCAGCTCCTCCGCTCCGCGGGCCAGGATCCGCGCGACGTCCACCGCCACATTGCCGACCCCGATCACCACGGCGGAGCGGGCGCCGAGCGCGAAGGCGTCGCCCGGTCCGAAGGCCTCGCCGGGCGCGTCGGGGTGGGCGCTGTACCAGGAGACGAACTCGGTGGCCGAGGCGCTGCCCGCCAGATCCTCACCGGGGACGCCGAGCCGACGGTCGGTCGCCGCCCCGACGCAGTAGACCACCGCGTGGTAGAGCCCCAGCAGCCGCTCGGGCGTCAGCGGCGGCGGCCCCACCGGCACATGGCCCAGGAAGCGCACCCGGGGGTGTTCCAGCACGGCGCGCAGGGTGTTCTGGAGCGACTTGATCTTCTCGTGGTCCGGGGCGACGCCGTAGCGCACCAGTCCGTAGGGGCAGGGCAGCCGGTCCAGCACATCCACCATCACCTCGGGGACGGATTCCCGCTGGACCAGCGCCTGGGCCGTGTACACCCCGCTCGGCCCGGATCCGACGACCGCGACACGCAGCACGGAGGAGCTCCTTCCGGAGGATGTCTCCAGCATCCCACCTGGAGGGGGCCGGTGGGAGTTGCCGGTGCGCCGTTGTGACCGGCACGGGTGACGGGGCACCGCCGGGCGGGCGCCCTCGGCTGACGGCCGGTGAGACGGCTCCGGCCCCCGCTACGCCAGCCCCCGCATCCGCAGGATCTCGCTGCTCTGCTGCGCGATGACGTCGCCCGCCATCTCCTCCACCCGGACGTTGTTGCCCTTGCCGAGCACATCGGTGGCCATGGTGACCGCGCCCCGGTGGTGGGCGATCATCAGCTTGAGGAAGAGCCGGTCGAAGTCGGCGCCCTTGGCGGCGCGCAGCGCGTCCAGCTGCTCCGGCGTGGCCATCCCGGGCATCGCGCCATGCTCTTCGTGTCCGCCCGTCCGGCCGCCCCCGTTGGTTTTCAGCCAGCCCTCCATCGCGTCGATCTCCGGCTGCTGGCCGGAGGCGATACGTTCCGCGAGCCGTCTGAGCTTTCCCGATCCGGCCCGGTCGGGCGCCAGAGCGGTCATCACCAGGGCCTGCCGGTGGTGCTCGATCATCATGCGGACGTAGGCCCGGTCCGCCGAGTTGGGGGAGTCGTCGTCGCCCGCCTTCGCCGCCTCGTCGGCCGACAGGGTCCGGGCCGGCTCACCGGGCGCGCCCGGTGCGATGACTGCCGGGCCGCCGTCCTTCCCTTTGCCCGTATCGGCCCTCTCCCCGCCCCGTCCGTCGCACCCCGCGAGGGCGAGTGCCAGGGCGGCGGTGGCCGCGGCGATGGTGAGGGACGCGGTGCGGAGCGACGTACGGCGGTGCGACACGTTGCCTCCCGGGGCGGTGGGAAATTCTTCTGACGATTATGGTGCTCACTGTTGTTATGTACATGGAAGGCGCGATACTGCCCTCGTCCCCGAACCGTTCAACCCCGAACGGAACCAGAGGACATGGGAGGACGCAGTGAAGCCGTGGGACAGATCCCCGCACCGGCGCAGATACCTCGGAGCGGCCTTCGCAGCCATCGGCCTGGTGGCCTCGTTGCTGGCGGCCGGACCGGCGGCCGCGACCCCCGACCCCGGTGACGCCCCGCGCAGCGAGCGGGTGACGAAGGGTCAGGCGAACGACACCCGGTCCGCCATCGAGAACGGCGAGATCCCCGGGGTGGACGAGATCGTCCACAGCGACAACGTCAGCCACCTCGCCAACATCCCCAAACAGGACCTCAAGGGAACCAACTCCGACCTGGCCTTCCAGGGCCGCTATGCCTTCGCGGGGAACTACGACGGCTTTGTCATCTACGACATCAGCCGGCCGAAGAGCCCGAAGGTCGTCAGCCAGGTGCTCTGCCCCGGTGCGCAGAACGACGTCTCGGTCTCCGGCGATCTGCTCTTCCTGTCGACCGACTCCTCGCGCAACGACAACTCCTGCGCCAGCACCACCCAGCCCGCGACCGAGAAGTCCTCCTGGGAGGGCATGAAGGTCTTCGACATCAGCGACATACGGAACCCCAAGTACGTCGCCGCGGTCGAGACCTCCTGCGGTTCACACACCCACACCCTGGTGCCCGAGCGCAGGAACGTCTACATCTACGTCTCCTCCTACTCGCCCAGCGAGACCTTCCCGGACTGCCGGCCGCCGCATGACGGCATCTCCGTGATCAAGGTGCCGCGCCAGGCCCCCGAGAAGGCCGCGGTGGTGGACTTCCCCGTGCTCTTCCCGGACGGCGGCAACCCCGGCGGCCCCACCAACCCCGGTGTCTCCCAGACCACCGGCTGCCATGACCTCACCACCTTCCCCGACCTGGAGCTGGCCGCGGGCGCGTGCATGGGCGACGGCATCCTCCTCGACATCGCCGACCCCGCGAAGCCCCGGGTGATCGACCGCGTCGAGGACAACGTCAACTTCGCCTTCTGGCACTCGGCGACCTTCAACGAACGCGGCACCAAGGTCGTGTTCACCGATGAGCTGGGCGGCGGCGGTGGCGCCACCTGCAACGACCGGATCGGTCCGAACCGCGGCGCCGACGGCATCTACGACATCACCGGCAAGGGCGACAGGCGCAAGCTGGTCTTCCGCGGCTACTACAAGATCCCGCGCCACCAGGCCGACACCGAGAACTGCGTCGCCCACAACGGCTCGCTGATCCCGGCCAAGGGCCGCGACATCATGGTCCAGGCGTGGTATCAGGGCGGCGTGTCCATCTGGGACTTCACCGACTCCAGCCACCCCGAGGAGATCGGCTACTTCGAGCGCGGCCCGCTCTCCACCGACACCCTCATCGGCGGCGGTGCCTGGTCCGCGTACTACTACAACGGCCATATCTACTCGAATGACATCGCCAAGGGCCTCGATGTCCTGAAGATCGACGACAAGCGCACCGACAGCGCCCGGGGTGTCCGGCTGCCTCAGCTCAATGTGCAGACCCAGCCCGACTACCGCTGACGGTCCGCCCCGGAGGTCAGATCTGCCCGCCGGGCGGCTCCTCGCCCGGCGGGTCACCGAGCTCCCAGTCCAGTCCGTAGCGGTGGAACAGCTCCGCCCGCAGCCGCCCCGGAGCCATCGGCGCCCCCGGCAGCAGCACCGCCACCACCGCGCCCATCAGCAGCGCCCGCAGCAGCCGGTAGTCCTCGTCGGGGTCCTCGGAGCCGTAGCGGACCACCACCTCCCGCAACAGCCCCGCCAGCCGCTGCTGTTCGGCGCACTGAATGAACCCTTCGGCCGCGAGGATTCCCGCCATATGCGTCCGCATCAGCCGTGGCCGGTCCCGGGCCAGCCCCAGGATCGCGTCGATCGCCCGTGCCAGCAGCTCCCGGCCGGACCCCTCGCCCTCCGGGACCGGCTCGCGCTCCAGCGCCCTGGCCAGTTCGGTGTGCATCAGCCGGTGGACGGCGGTCTGGAACAGCTGCCGCTTGCCCGGGAAGTAGTACGACACCAGCCCCCGGGCCGCCCCGGCCCGGTCGGCGATGTCGCCGAGCGTCGTCGCCTCGTACCCGCGCTCGCCGACCAGCTCGACCGTCGCCTCCAGCAGACGGGCCTGGGAACGGCGGCGCAACTCCTCATTGACCGATGCGCTGCGGGGGGACATGCTTACTCCTGCGTTGGCTGGCTCGGAGCCAATATACTCAGAGCGGCATCCGGCTGTCCGGCGATCACCGGAGGATGGCTTGTTGCCTCCGTCGGTTCGGGCGACGCGGGGGATCGTCCGAACCGACGGCTTCGCACCACGGCACGATGCGCTGCTCAGGGGGGTGTGGTGCGGTCCGGGAAGAGCTCCAGGACCGCGCGCAGAGCGTCCGGCCGCCGGTCCACCGGCAGATGGTCGACCAGATGCACCCGGCACCCCACGGTCGCCGCACCGCCGTCGGCGCGCCGGTCGTCGCCCACCATCAGGGCCTCGTGCGGGGCCAGCGACAGCGCGTCGCAGGCCGCCCGGAACAGGCGGGGGTCGGGCTTCTGCGTCCCGTGCTCGTACGAGAGCACATACGCGTCCACCAGCGGATCCAGACCGTGGGCCCGGAAGACCGGGCGCAGATCCCAGCCGATGTTGCTGACCACCGCGATCCGTATCCCGCGCCGCCGCAGCTCACCGAGGACCTCGGCGGCATCGGGGTACGGCCGCCAGGCGGCGGGCTGCCTGTGGCGCGCGTACAGGGCGTCGTACAACTCGGGGTGGGGGAGCGGCACGTGGCGGGCCAGCCCCGTGAAGGCGGCCCGGTGCGACTCGGCGGTACGGTCCCGGGCGCTCCATGCCTCCGCCAGCTCCGGCGGGACCGCGACCGGCGGCGCACCGCCCGGGAGCGCACCGGCCTCCTCCAGATCGCGCGCGTGCCGCGCCAACTCCTCCTCGGGCAGGGCCGTCCCGGTCTCCTCCAGCGCCGCCCGCAGCCAGGACTCGGCGGACTCGATCCGGAACAGCGTCCCGGAGAAGTCGAACAGCACACCTCCGAGCGGCCCACCCCGCCCGTCGGCGCTCAGCGGTTCCACCACATGTCTCACCCTTCACCGTTATCGCCCAGCGGGAGACCGCGAGTGGTATCTGGTACAGCCACTCCTTGATCAACTATGCCATGGGGAAACGGAGTTGCGCGTCGGTGTGAACGGCCAGTGCGGCGGACCCCGGTTCAGATGCGGTCGCCGGTGACCGGCCACTGGACGGTGACGGTCTTGCCCTGCGCGGTGAGCGTGACCTCCATCCGCCGGGCCAGACGGCTGATGATGTGCATCCCCCAGCCGCCGCTGCCGTCCGGCACACCGGGACGCGGAACGGGCGGACTGCTGCTGCTGTCGTGGACGCCGACGACGAAGACGCCGTCGGCCAGCGTCGCGGTCAGCGACCAGGAGCCGGAGGTGTGCCGGATCGCGTTGGTGATCAGCTCACTGATGACGGTCTTCACCGCCGACGCGTCCACGGCCGGGCAGTGTTCGGCGAGGAACGCGCCGACGAGATCCCGGGCATCGGCAAGGGACGCCTCGTCGGATCGCAGCGTCAGCATCGTGCCTCCTGCCCTGCTCGTACAACTTGCTCGTACAACGTGCGCCACATCGCTGGGCGCCGAGTCCAGCACCACCTGCTGGGGACCGGCGGTGCGCAGCAGGTGGTGGAGCAGTGGCCGACGCGGGGCCCGTCAAGAATACGGGCGGACGAGGGACCGGCCTCCGGCCTCCCCGGTCACCGTCCGTCTTCTCCAGGCTTGCCGCCGCGCACCGTGTACGGATACGCGGCGGCCGCGGCGTACACCAGCGCGGCCCCCAGCAGCCAGCCGCCCAGCACATCGCTGGGCCAATGCACCCCGAGATACAGCCGCGTGAAGCCCACGCCGGACACCGACACCGCACCGGCCACGGCCATGAGCCGCAGCCACTGGTCCCGCGCTCCGTGCAGCGTCATCACCCACAGCACCAGACCGCAGGCGACGGCAGCGGTGAGCGCGTGGCCGGACGGGAAGGCGGCGTAGTGCGCGGAGTCCACCGGATCGGGCCAGTGCGGACGCTCCCGGCCGACCGCCGCCTTGATCCCCTGCTGGAGCAGGGTGCCCAGCGCCGCCGTGGCCGCGACCCATACGGCGAGCCGCCACTCCCGGCGCCACAGTAACCACCCCACCACCAGCGCCAGCAGCGCACGCATCGTCCAGGGGTCCCAGACCCAGTCCGACAGCACCCGGGCGGTCTCGGTCCAGCCGTGGTGCGTCACGGCGGAGTGGTGCAGGGACACCACGATGTCCCGGTCGGCGCGGTCCAGCGGCCCCCAGGAGGCGGCCACCGGCGCGAGCAGGAGCAGGAAGAGCGCGAGGAGCACGGCCGAGGTGCGACCGGGGTGGCGGAACGGCGGCTGCATGCCCCCGATGATCGCCGACGGGCCGGGCCGGGTGCCAGGAGGGTGGTGGCAGGCGGGCCGCGACGGGGGAGCACGACGGGGCGGGCGGGCTCCCTCAGCCCAGCACCCGCAGCCTCAGCCCAGCACCCGCAGCCTCAGCCCAGCACCCGCAGCCTCAGCCCAGCACCCGCAGCGCCGGCACCAGCGTCACCAGCAGCGGTACGACCGGGACGAGCACCGCCGCGGCCGTCAGCCGCCAGCGGCGCCCCACCGCCATGCGCGAGGCGGGCGCCAGCAGCCGGTCCACCCGCTGCGGCACCTGGGCGAGACCGCTGGGGCAGGGGCCGAACACCCCGCGGTCCTCGTTGAGTTCGACCAGCGCCAGCGCGGTGGTGGTCCGCCCGAAGCGGCGCGAGGCGGAGTCGTCGGCGGCCAGCTCCACCAGCCGGTGCACCTCGTCACGGAACGCCGCGAAGACCGGCACCTGCGGGAAGCCGCCGGCCAGCGCTCCCGAGCAGTGCTGGAGCCAGTGGTGCCGGGCGCGCGCGTGGCCCTGCTCATGGGCGATGACGGCATCGAGCCGACGGCCTTTGAGGCGGCGCAGCGCGGCGGTGGTGATGACGAGTCGGGGAGTGGCGCCCGGCAGCAGCCAGGCGTCGGGCCGGTCGCTCTCGAGTACGACAAGACGGTCCCCGGAGGGCTCCTCGCCGGGCAACGCCGGGGAGCGGACGAGGAGTTCGGCCCGGTGCCGCTTGCGCGAGGCACGGCCGCGGCCGATCTCGCGGGTGAGCATCACCGCGCTCCACACCGCCCCGGAGGCGAGCGCGAGGGCCACCGGCGCGGCCCACGGCCCGTAGCCGCTGAGCGCGTACGCCTCCACCACGCCGTGGGGCGCGGCCGCGAAGACATTCCCGCGTACGGCCCCCGAGGCGGCCGCGGCGGTGAGCGCCATGGTGAGCGCACAGCACAGCAGCACGGCGACGACGACGCACTGCCACACCCAGAGGGCGAGTACAGGTTCGCGGTCGACCCAGTCGGAGCGGGACAACAGGCGTGGCGCCATTGCCGCCGCCAGTGCGCCCAGGCCCATCAGTACGAGCGGGACCATCATGGCCGTCACCCTATGGGCGCGGAGTCGGGCCGGGGTACGGTCCCGCGGGCGAAGTGACGCACACCACGGCGCGTCCGCGCATGGTTCAGAGCGTGAGGAGCATGGCGAACATCCCGATCGCCATCGAGAGCCTGCACGCATGGCCCAGCTCGGGCCGCCGCGACCAGGCGACGGGGCGGGTGCCGCGGTGTGCGCCGCCGTCCGCGCCGCTGTCCGTGAGTGGCACCAGCCGCAGCCCGCAGCGCACCACATAGACGGCGAAGTAGGCGAGCAGCGCCCCGGTGAGCAGTGGTACGCCCGCGGCCATCCGCCCCTGCGCCATGGCACCGGCGTGGTCATGGCCGCCGGTGGTGCCCGGTGCCATGACGAGCGCCGTATAGACCATCGCCAACGCCCCTATGGCGTGGTGCAGATGGTGTCCGGACCACCCCGCGCCCCCGCGCACCGCCAGCAGCGCCCGCGCCGCCGCGACACCGAAGACCACCGCGAAGGCGGGCGGCCCCCAGGGCCGCGGATCCAGCACGGCGGACGGCACCGCCATCACCGCCATCCCCCAGCCCATCAGCGCCTCGGCCCCCGCACCCCGCCGCCCCGCGCCCGGTGGCTCGCCCCGCATCCGCACCAGGCAGTACGCACCGCTGGCCGCGCACAGCACCACCAACAGCCAGCCGGCGAGCGGCGGTCCGTGCACAGCACACCTCCCGGGACGGATGTGTACCGGCAGGATTCCCCGGCCCGCTCCGGACTACGGGAGCGCACAGGCGCAGTGGGGGAGCGCACCGAGGGCATCCGGGCCACGCGCTACGGTGCGGCGGATGGAGAGGAACCGCCGGGTGAGCCACCCCGTCCACCCCGACCACGACGTCCACCCCGTCCCCGACAACCACGACAACCACGACATCCACGACATCCACGACGAGATCGAGGCCCGTCTCATCGCCCTGGTCGAGGGGCGGCTGAGCCGGGACGCCGCCGACCGGTGAGCCGCCCAGTGGCTCACCGATGACACGCTCGCCCTGGACGAGCCGAGCCGCTGGGCGCTGGAGCTGCTGTACGGGGTCGACCTTCCCGGGCCGGACGGCTGCCCGCTCCATGACGACGCGCAGATCCGGGGCTGGCTCGCGGAGTTCCGGCGGCGCCGGGGTGTGGCACGGTGAACACGCTGCCCATGGATCACCGAAGGAGAGCCCGTGTCGAACCCCCCGCTTCCCGAGGCCGCCGTCGCCATGCTGAAGAAGGCCAACAGCGCCGTCATCGCCACGCTGCGGCCCGACGGCCAGCCGGTGTCCACGGCTACCTGGTACCTATGGGACGACGGCCGGATCCTGGTCAACATGGACGAGGGGCGCAAGCGGCTCCAGCACATCCGCGACGACCCACGGGTGACCCTCACCGTGCTGGACGAGCACAACTGGTACACCCACATCAGCGTCATCGGGCGCGTTGTCGAACTGCGTGAGGACACGGACCTGGCCGATATCGACCGGCTGGCCCGGCACTACATCGGCCAGGACTACCCGCAGCGGGACCGGGCCCGGGTCAGCGCCTGGATCGGGATCGACCGCTGGCACGGCTGGGGTGAGATGAAGGACAGCGGCCAGCCCGGCTGACCCGTACCCGTACGCCCTGTCGCGGGCACGGGCCCACCCCTGCCGGTGTCAGGGCCGGTAGCGCAGCGGATGGTCCTCCGGGACCTCCACGACCGTGATCCGCACGCCGTCCGGGTCTCCAGACCACAATGACTCTGTTATTAGCGCACACTCAGGCTATGACAGTCCTACGCCCACATTCACGACATCGCAGAAGCCGCGGGCCAGACCGGATGGAAGGCGTGGGCGTACCCGGTGTCGGTGGACTTGCTGCTCGTCGCGGCATGGCGAGGGATGCGGACGGTGCGGCGCGACGGCAACGCCTGGCTGTGGTTCCTCGTCGCGATGGCTGCGAGCCTCAGCGCCAACATCATGACGTCGGGCGTGATGGACCTGACCGAACCGCCGAACTCCCTCCGTGTCATCGTCGCGGGATGGCCGGCGGTGGCGTTCCTCGGGGGCACGCTGCTCGTCCACTCGCGGCCGACGTCGGGGGAGGAGTGTGAAGCACCCGCGGAGATGCCACAGGCGGCTGCCTCAGAGCCTCCCGCGCCTCCGGTGGAGGAAGAGCGGAGGAGCGCGCGGAAAAGCCTCACGGGACCGTTCTGGTGTCATACGCGGACGCTGCTGAGGCGCTGGGCGTCGCGGAGGGGACCGTCCGCGGGTGGGCGTTCAACGGGCACGTCCGAAGGCATCCGGGGCCGACATCGACCACGGTCCGCGTGGACTTGGCCGAGTGCAAGACTTATCAAAGCCGTCGACTCGTCGGCGCGTGAGGAGAACTGATGGACCAGCGCCGGCCCGTTGGCGACCGCCAGACCTCATGACCGCAACACCGCAGCCCCCGTCGGGATTCCGGCGGGGGCTGTTGCGTTTCGTATCAATCCGTCAGTCCGGACCGCTTCGCCATGGCCAGCAGATCCGGTCGGCTGCGCTGGTGCATGGTCCATAGCACCCGCAGCACCTCCCGCGCCATCGGGTGGATCTCCGCCATCTGCGGAGCCACCTGGTACGCATACTTCAGCGCCTCTTCCGCTCCAACAAGGTCCTTCGTCGCCAGTCGGGCACGGGCGGTGTCAATGGCCAGCCGTCCGACGCGCGACGGTTTGAGACCAGCGGGAGGGTTCTTCAGTAGCGGAGCCGCCACTTCGGCCGCCTTGTCCGGCGCGTTGAGCTCGATCTGAGCCGCAAGGGCATACAGCTCCGTGTTGCCCGGCCCGAATGTGAGGTTGTGCTGAAGTATGTCGGGCCCGTTGATGTGCTCGGCGAGTGCTCGCGCCCTCCGCACATGATCCGCAGTTGCGTTCTCATCCTTGTGTCGGGAGGCAAGGACAACGCCGCGCAGGTGGAGAGAGCCGAGGTGGACGACGTGCTCCAGCCCGTCTCCGGGCGCCGACTCATAGCGCGTGATCGCACGTTCAATGATCGCCATGCCGTCGGCGTATTCACCGGCTGACTGGTAAGTCCCGGCTTCATTCCACGCTGCGGCAGCTTCGGCCGACGGGTTCCACGTCTGCTGAGCCGCCCACGTCTGACGACTGACGATCATGTCGGCCAAGTCGGGCTGGCGGAATCGGTGTGCTACGGCGTACGCGCAGCTATAGACGTCAGCGACGTGGCTCCATGCAGTGGCGTCCCCGTCTGACTCCATGGCGGCTGCTGTCGACTGACCGAGAAGCGGGGGGAGGAGTCGGAGCAGCCCGAGATAATCCGTGTCCGCGCGCAGTTGAGCGGCCTTCCGGAGCGACGCCGTGAGCTCGTCAGGGGGCGGTACATCTTCCCGCGGAAGGGTGTGTCGTCGGACGACTGTGCGTAGTCCGTTCAACAGCTCGTGCTGTGTGGATGGTTCGGCGAAGGGGTCTCCATAGATTCTCGCCGTCGTCACGCTCAGTGCCGCAGCCGCCGACGCCACGAGCGGGGGAGTGGCTGGCCTAAGACCTGTCTCGATCTTGCTCAAGTAGGAGAGTGAGATACCCATTCTCCGTGCCAGAGCTGCCTGATTGATCCCGCGCACCTTGCGCAGAACCCCGATGTTCTCACCCGCTGACGGTGTGCTGTGCATGCCTCCAGGCTCCCACGTGAACTCCCGTTCGTCCGCCCCTCCAGGGAGATCTGGCGGCCCGTTGTGCAACTTTTGTGTGAACTGATCACAGTCCTCGCGTAGTTACCTGAACACAGACGGCAACCAGGATGACCGAGGAGCGGGACGGTGGACGACGGTAAGCGCGCAATCGCATACATCTACGACCGAGAGATCACCAGCGCGGACAATGCGGACCCGCGCATCACCATCTGTCGCGCGTACGCCGCGGAATTGGGCTGGCAGGTGGCCGGTCAGTGGGTGGACCGCGGAGAAAACGCCGTGAGTCCTCGTCGCCGCGCGTGGGTCGGCATGCTGGCCGCGATGGAGCACGAGGCGCAGGGTGCGCAGCCTGTATGCCTGGTCGCGAGCTGGGACCGGATCGCCAGGGACGACATGGTACGCGCGGAGCTGCGCCAGATGGTGAGCAAGATCGACGGAGTATGCGTCTCGGTGGTCGACGGGATGTCGGAGGACGACTTTTCGTCGGCGGTGCGTCATGTCTGACGATCTGACGTACGAGGACGAAGCGCGGCTGACCAGCCGGACGGTATCCATGCTGCTAGCCGACCCCTTCAGCTCGTTCGGTGACATCAAGGCGGCCACCGTCACCATGCAGCGCGCTCTAGACGATCTTGTAATGGTCGCCGAGAGCCGTCAGCGGCAGCTCGACCGCCTCACGGACGGCCCCGCGCAGCACCCCGAGTAGAAGCCCCTGTCTGTCGGCGTCATGGGGGCGTCACGGCAGACAGGACCGGCCCGGTCGCGTCACGCGTACTCCCACCCGGGCCGTAGGTGGTGGTCCGCTCTCCCGCCCTGCCTGCGGGCCACCACCTCCCCAAAGCTCCGCTCGCTGGACGCCTGAATCCCCGTCCGGCGTGCGGACGGCGGGGCCCCGGCACGGACGTCACACTCCGCCGGGGCTCCGTCCGGCAAGTCCAATGACCTCATCCCGGTCGCACGCTTGGAGGCCAGCAACCGGGACGAGGGCGGCGCACCACCAACTGAGAAGAGGTACGCGCATGAGTAACGGTACAGCTCTGTTGCTGTCCGCCGAGGATCGCGCAGTCGTCGCAGACACGGTCATGACCAACAACCCCGACATGGGGGCCGATCTGGCCGGCCGCATCGTCGACGAGGCTACGAAGTTCGTGGCGGCCGTCGCGAACGCTCCGGAACCGCTCGCGCCCTCCAGGGTCGTCGACGAGGGGTGGCACGCGCTGATCCTGAACACCCGCGTCTACCAGCGTCTGTGTAAGAAGGTCGGCCGATTCGTCCATCACACGCCGGAGCGCCCGGACCCCGACAACCGCGACCCCGAGTCACTGACGAAGACGCAGCAACGGATCATCGCGGCGGGGTACACCATCGACGACGCTCTATGGCTTGCGCCGTCCGACACGTCCGTCCCCGTTGCTGCGAGCTGTCAGCACCGTCCCGCAGACCCGGAAGGCACCTGCACCGGGGATCCGGACGGGGACGGTCCGAGCGGGCCGAACTGAGGAAGACCTGACGGGCAGTTCCGGCCGTAGCTACCATCATCACGGGAGGTGGTCATGTCGATACAGTGGGTAGACCCAAAGCGAGCGGGGCTGGTGGCGCTCGTCGACAAGCTACAGCGGGCGTCGGATCCGCAGCGCAAGAGCGCCTGCGGCTGCACCCGGAAGCGCGGCCCGCGGATGGTGGCGACAGTCGTTGTCCACGGGGGCGTTGCGTACGCCGTGCCGTGCAACAGCTGCGGAGGCAAGGGCATCGTCCCGTAGATCAGTGAGCAACCCAACAACGGCCCCGTCCGTGCGCTGTCCCCCCCGTGGCGCCGGGCGGGGCTTTGCTGTGTCCGCTGCTAGACCCCTGGCCGGTAGCGAATCGGATGATCCTCTGGCACCTCGACGATAACGATTTTGAGTCCGTCCGGGTCCGCGATCCACATCTCGACCAGCCCCCACGGCTCCTGGACCGGCGGGCGCAGCACCTCCACGTCCCGCGCGGCCAGCTCCTCGTACGCCGCCGCCGCGTCCGCGACCTGGAGCCACAGCTGAAGGCCCGGCGCGGGCGGGGTGTCGGAGCGGCCGGAGAGCTCGAGGAAGCCGCCGCCCAGGAAGTAGACCGTGCCGCGCTCGGGGCCGGTCCCGAACTCGCGGTAGACCGCGAGCCCGAGCGCCTCGCCGTAGAACGCCCGGGAGCGCTCGGGGTCCGTCGGCCGCAGCAGTGTGCGGCTGCTCAGTACGTGCACCATGTCCGCGACCCTACGCATCCGATGCGGCGGTTCCGCGGGCCCGCGGCGCGTTTCACGCCGTGTAGCGCGCCGCCCGCCGGATCTCCGGGAAGTCGGTGGTGCCGCCGTCCAGGCCGAGGCCGCGGGCCAGCTTCAGATGGTCGGGGGTGTTCACCGTCCAGCCGATGACCTTGAGGTCGGCGGCATGGGCCCGCTCCACCAGCTCCAGGGTCAGCCTGCGGATGTTGAGCACCAGCATCCCGGCGCTCACCGTCCGCGCCCGGTCGATCACGTCCAGGCCGTAGCGGCTGGCGACCAGCGCGGTGCGCACCTCCGGCAGCAGGGTGCGGATCTCGGCGAGGGCCTCGTCGTGGAAGGAGATGACGTCCACCCGGTCCAGCAGATTGCGCCGGGTCATGACCTCCGCCAGCGCCCGCGCGGCCGCCACGTCCTTGATCTCGGCCTGGAGGGGGGCCCGCACCGCGTCCACGACCTCCTCGAAGACCGGGATCCGCTCGCCCTCCCCGGCGTCCAGCTCGCGCAGCTCGGCGAGGGTGCGGTCGCTGATCGGCCCGGTGCCGTCGGTCGTCCGGTCCACCTCGGCGTCGTGCATCACCACCAGCGCGCCGTCCTTGCTGAGGTGCAGGTCCAGCTCGATGACGTCCAGACCCTCGTGCTCGGCGCGAACGAACGAGCGCAGGGTGTTCTCCGGCTCGACGCCCATCACTCCACGGTGTCCGATGGTGAGAAAAGACAAGGCTGTCTCGCTGTTCTGTCGGCCGCTGACGGGGGTGGTGGCGGCGGGCTGCCCGGACGGGCGCACAGCCTAACGGCCGACCGTGACAGGAAGGCTGAAGCACGGCCGGGGCATGGGCCGGCCCGTATGGGGCAGGAAAAACAGCGGTACCACGGGTGTGAGGCAGGACAATTTCCGGTAACACCTCTTGAGTGAAGCAAGCGTCCCTGGATACCGTGGGATCACGATAGTTTCTTCGGCGAAGGAGAGGTCATGACGGAAATCCTTTCGTCCGCCATAGCGGACGGTGGCGTTCTGCCTGCGGAGCGTGTTGTCGAGCACCCGGCGTGGCCGGCTCTGAAGGATGCTGTCGAAACGATTCGCCCGTGGCAGTCCAAGGACGGTTCGATCGACTTCGACGCCGAGGGCGCGCCCTCCCGGGCCACCGCGGCGGCCGCCGCCGATCGGGTGATCAAAGCGATCGAGGAGCTGGCCCCGCTGCTCCCGCACAACGCCGAGTACCACCGTGCGCTGGTCGCCGATCTGCGCCGCTGGGCCGACGGCGGTTTCGAGGTGCCCGACTTCCTGGACTCGCTGCTGGCCTTCCAGCCCGCCCAGGGGCGGACCGACGGCCGCCAGCACCTGGTCGTCTTCCCCATGTACACGCAGAACGGCAATCCGAACCGCAATCTGGAAGCCGTCGTACTGCGCATGGTCTGGCCGGACTGGCTGGCCGAGCTGGAGCGCACCCGCTATGACAACCCGCTCTACCTCGGCCTCGCCTTCGAGGACTTCACCGCCGGGTACGACACCAACTCCGCGGTGCTCTTCCCGGAGACCATCGCCGTCCGTGAGGCCCCCGAGCGCTTCAGCTGGGGCGGGATCTTCTGCGACCGCGAGGCCGCCCGCTTCCGCCGGGTCAGCGAGGCCGCCGTCCGCGCCCTGGGCATCGAACTCCCCGAGGACATCGCGGAGATGCTGGCCGACCAGCACCGCTGCCAGGAGGCGTTCGCCCTGTGGGACATGGTCCACGACCGCACCCACAGCCACGGTGACCTGCCCTTCGACCCCTTCATGATCAAGCAGCGGCAGCCGTTCTGGATGTACGGCCTGGAGGAGCTGCGCTGTGACCTCACCGCCTTCAAGGAGGCCGTGAAGCTGGAGGCCGAGGGTGTCGCCCAGGCCCGCGACGTCCAGTACGCCGTGATCTTCGACCGGATGTTCCGCTTCCCGGTCACCGGCGACCGCGTCCGCAACTACGACGGCCTCGGCGGCCAGTTGCTCTTCGCCTACCTCCACCAGCACGACGTCGTACGCTGGACGGACAACACCCTGCACATCGACTGGTCCCGCGCCTCGCAGGTCACCAATCAGCTGTGCGGCGAGATCGAGAAGCTCTACCGCGACGGTATCGACCGCCCCAAGCTGGTCCACTGGTTCAAGGCGTACGAGCTGGTGTCCACCTATCTGGCACCGCACCCCGGCTCGGTATGGGCCAAGGGCCCCGACGCCCTGGACCTGACCCAGCCGCCGCGCAAGCTCGTCGACGACGTGCTTCCCGACGAGTTTCCGCTGAGCATGTTCTACGAGGCCCTCGCCAAGAAGCTGCGTGACGTGGTTGCCTCCACCAAGGGGATCACGGCCGACGCCGATGTGCGGGTGGCCGCGTGAGCCCCGTCGGCGGACAGACGGACGGACACGCGGCAGGAAAGACCGAGGAGGCAACGACCATGACCACACCGACGTCGAGCCCGACCCCCAACGAGCCGGGCGGCAAGGGCCCGCTCGAGGGCGCGGTCGTGGCGGTGGCGGGGGCGGCCGGCCCCGCGGGCCGCGCCACCCTGCTCCGGCTCGCCGAGGCCGGAGCCACCGTCGTGGCCTCCGACGCCGACCCGGCCCGGCTGGCCGAGGCGGTGGACGCCGCGCGTTACGCCCATGGTGGCGCCACCGTCACCGGCGACACCGTGGACCTGCTGGACCTGGGGGCGACCCGGGAGTGGGCCGACCGCACCGAGAAGGAGTTCGGCCGGGTCGACGGCCTGGTGCACCTGGTCGGCGGCTGGCGCGGCAGCAAGACCTTCGCCGACGCCCCGCTCGCCGACTGGGACACCCTGCACAATCTGCTGATCCGCACCGCCCAGCACACCTCGCTCGCCTTCCACGACGCCCTCCAGCGCAGCGGCAAGGGCCGCTATGTGCTGATCAGCGCGGCGGGCGCGTCCCAGCCCACCGCGGGCAACGCCGCGTACGCCGCAGCCAAGGCCGCCGCCGAGGCATGGACGCTCGCGCTCGGCGACTCCTTCCGCAAACTGGGGGGCGAGGGCGGACCGTCGGCCGCCGCTGTCATCCTGGTGATCAAGGCGCTGGTGCACGACGCCATGCGCGCGGAACGCCCCAACGCGAAGTTCGCGGGCTTCACGGACGCCAAGGAGCTGGCCGAGGCCATCACCGGGGTCTGGGACCGGCCCGCCCAGGAAGTGAACGGAACCCGCCTGTGGCTGACCCCCAAGCCGTGAGGACCGACGCCCGTCGCCATCACGACCCCGAGATACGCGGATTCGCCAGCGACAACTACGCGGGGGCGCATCCGGAGATCCTCGCCGCGCTCGCCCTCGCCAACGGAGGCCACCAGGTCGCCTACGGCGAGGACGACTACACCGCGCACCTCCAGTTCGTCATGCGCAGCCACTTCGGCCCCGACGCCCAGGCGTTCCCGGTCTTCAACGGCACCGGCTCCAATGTCGTCGCCCTCCAGGCCCTCACCGACCGCTGGGGCGCCGTCATCTGCGCCGAGACCGCGCATATCAACGTCGACGAATGCGGCGCCCCCGAGCGCGTCGGCGGGCTCAAGCTGCTCACCGTGCCCACCGAGGACGGCAAGCTCACCCCCGACCTCATCGACCGCCAGGCGTGGGGCTGGGACGACGAGCACCGGGCGATGCCACAGGTCGTTTCGATCGCCCAGAACACCGAGCTGGGCACCGTCTACACGGTGGACGAGATCCGGGCCATCTGCGACCACGCCCATGAGCGGGGGATGAAGGTCCATCTGGACGGGGCCCGGATAGCCAACGCGGCCGCGTCCCTGGATGTGCCGATGCGGTCGTTCACCAATGTGGCGGGCGTGGACATCGTGTCGTTCGGCGGCACCAAGAACGGCATGCTGTTCGGCGAGGCCGTCGTGGTGGTCAACCCGGACGCCGGGCGCGCCATGAAGCATCTGCGCAAGCTGTCCATGCAGCTCGCCTCCAAGATGCGGTTCGTCTCCGTCCAGCTCGAGGCGCTGCTCGCACGCGATCTGTGGCTGCGCAACGCCCGCCAGGCCAATGCCATGGCCCGACGGCTGGCCGACGGCGTCCGCGAGGTGGACGGGGTGAAGATCCTCTATCCGGTCCAGGCCAACGCGGTCTTCGCCCGGCTGCCGCACGATGTGAGCGAGCGCCTCCAGAAGCGGTACCGCTTCTACTTCTGGGACGAGGCGGTCGGCGATGTGCGCTGGATGTGCTCCTACGACACCACGGAGGAGGACGTCGACGGCTTTGTCGCGGCGCTGAAGGAAGAGATGGGCAAGGCATAGCGCCGGGCGATCGACGTATGAGGGGCGGGCCGCTGAAAGCGGCCCGCCCCTCATACGTCGTGGTGAGGGCCTAGCGTCCGCGGTCCAGGGTCAGCGCCTCGGCCGGGGTGGGCGCCGTACCGCCGAGGTGGGCCGGGACCCACCAGGTGTCGTCCGGGCCCTTCGGCCGCACCGGATACGCCCGCTGCGCCGCCTCCAGCAGCTCCTGGACCCGGCCCCGCAGCCGCTCGGTCAGGGTGTCCGACGGCTCGCTGGGATCGGCCTCCATCGGCTCACCGACCCGCATGGTGATCGGGAAGTGGTTGCGGCCCAGCGCCCGCTTGTGGCCCTTGGTCCACAGCCGCTGGGTGCCCCACAGCGCCATCGGCAGCAGCGGAACGCCCGCCTCCTGGGCCAGCCGTGCCGCGCCGGACTTGAAGTTCTTCAGGGTGAACGAGCGCGAGATGGTCGCCTCCGGGAAGACCCCGATGATCTCGCCCGAGCGCAGTGCCTTCAGGGCGTGCTTGTACGCGTCCAGACCCGCCGCCCGGTCCACCGGGATGTGCTTCATGGCGCGCATCAGCGGTCCGGACACCTTGTGCCGGAAGACCGACTCCTTCGCCATGAACCGCACCAGCCGCTTCGACGGAAGGGCGGTCAGCCCGCAGAAGACGAAGTCGAGATAGCCGATGTGGTTGCTGACCAGAACCGCGCCGCCCCGCTGCGGGACATTCTCGGTGCCCTTGATGTCGAAGCGCAGATCCAGCGCCTTGAACATCGTGCGGGCGACGCCGACGACCGGCGGGTAGACGAGCTCTGCCATAGAGGGACCCTTCGTCGATGTTCCGGGGAGGGCTCTCCCGGCGGAGTTACGCGGCCGTAGGTTTGCGGCTTCTGCCAGATGCTGCCCGATGTCGGGTTCTGGGGCTACCGCGCGGCACGGCCCTGCCGGGAGATCCTCATCACGTCCGGAATCTTCGTGGCTGCGGGAACGCTGTATGAGGGACGGCCCACGGGCGGCCGAAGAACGGGTGAAGGAAGGACGGCCAGGGTGCGCGACGCGGACCGGAGCGGGCGGCTGAGCGCCGCCGAGCTGGGCGGGGAGCTGGGGCGGCGGGCGACGCTCGTCCAGTTCTCCAGCGCCTTCTGCCAGCCCTGCCGGGCCACCCGGCGGACGCTGGACGAGGTCGCCGCGATGGTGGACGGCGTGGTCCACCTCGAGATCGACGCCGAGGCGCATCTGGAGCTGGTGCGGGCACTGGACGTGGTCCGGACCCCCACCGTGCTGGTGCTGGACGCCTCCGGCCGGATCGTCCGCCGCGCCTCCGGACAGCCTCGCCGGGCCGATGTCATCGCGGCGCTGGGTGATGCGGTGTGACGACCCCCATCCCGGCCCGCACTTGACGGTGTGCTCCGGGCATCGTCAGGGTGAACGTCATGCGGCCTGGACTCCTTCTCTACGGACCCGTGCACGTGGATCTGCTGCGGACCGCGGGCGCACGCTGTCCGGGCGGGTGAGCGACGACGAATCAACGGCTCCCCCCGCTCGTACTCTCCCGCAGAAGGGCACCTCCATGACGGCAACGCCCGCACTGGGCACGCCCCGGCTCGCCGCGTCCGAACCCCCCTCCGCCTTCTCCGACTTCTCCGCTGCCGCCGACCCCTCCGCGCTGCTCCGCTCGGTCTTCCGGCGGCATGCGGCCGGGGTGGCCGTGATCACCGCGTGCGGCGAGAAGCCCGTGGGGTTCACCGCGACCTCGCTCGCCTCCGTGGCCGCCGAGCCCCCGCTGCTCTCCTTCGGTGTGGGCACCGCCTCCTCGAGCTGGCCGGTGATCGCCGAGGCCGGGCATGTCGGGGTGCACATCCTGGGGGAGCACCAGCGGGAGCTGGCCGAGACCTTCGCCCGCAGCGGTGCGGACCGTTTCGGGCCGGGCACCGGCTGGCGCCCGGGGCCTGAGGGGGTGCCGCTGCTGGACGGGGTGCTGGGGTGGCTGGTGTGCCGGGTGGCGGCCCGGATACCCGCCGGTGACCACCATGTGGTGATCGGCGAGGTGACCGCTGGGGATCCGGCGGGGGCGGGCCGTCCGCTGCTGTACCACCAGGGTCGCTTCAACGCACTTCGGGACTGAGAAGTCCCCGCTGATCGTCCGTTGGCAACGTCACAGTTCATACGGCTTGCGAACCGGGAACGAGCTGGGTGTACTGGCGAGTAATATTTCGTTCGGTGCAGGGGGCCGCCCCGACCGGGAACCGAACGGATACCGCCCCCGAAGGCGCCTATGCTGCCAGCACAAGGCAGCCCGGAAGAGACGATGCAGTAGGAGAGCCGGCGTGAGCTTGAGGATCGTTGTCTGTGTGAAGTACGTGCCCGACGCCACCGGCGACCGGCACTTCGCCGAAGACCTGACTGTCGACCGCGACGATGTGGACGGCCTGCTCTCGGAGCTGGATGAGTACGCGGTCGAGCAGGCGCTCCAGATCGCCGACGAGGCGGACGACGCGGAGATCACGGTGCTGACCGTGGGTCCGGAGGACGCCAAGGACGCGCTGCGCAAGGCGCTGTCCATGGGGGCGGACAAGGCCGTGCACGTCGAGGACGACGATCTGCACGGCACCGATGTGCTGGGCACCTCGCTGGTGCTGGCCAAGGCCGTCGAGAAGACCGGTTACGACCTGGTGATCTGCGGTATGGCGTCCACCGACGGCTCCATGGGTGTCCTTCCGGCGCTGCTGGCCGAACGCCTGGGCGTTCCCCAGGTCACCCTGCTGTCGGAGGTCTCGGTCGAGGACGGCACCGTCAAGGGCCGCCGCGACGGCGACACGGCCACCGAGCAGCTCGAGGCGTCGCTCCCGGCCGTGGTGTCGGTGACCGACCAGTCGGGCGAGGCCCGTTACCCGTCCTTCAAGGGCATCATGGCCGCCAAGAAGAAGCCGGTGACCTCCTGGGACCTGGACGACCTGGAGATCGACGGGGACGAGGTCGGTCTGGACGGTGCCTGGACCGCGGTCGACTCCGCCACGGAGCGCCCGGCCCGCACCGCGGGCACGATCGTCAAGGACGAGGGCGAGGGCGGTAAGCAGCTCGCCGAGTTCCTGGCCGGCCAGAAGTTCATCTGAGCCGCGCCGTCCTACCGCCCCCGACATCTCGCATTTCGCAGGAGAGCGATTCCCATGGCTGAAGTCCTCGTCTATGTCGACCATGTGGACGGTGCCGTCCGCAAGCCCACCCTGGAGCTGCTGACCCTGGCCCGCCGTATCGGCGAGCCGGTGGCCGTGGCCCTCGGCGCCGGTGCCGAGGCCACCGCCGCCACCGCCGCCGAGTACGGCGCGGTCAAGGTCCTCACCGCCGATGCGCCCGAGTTCGCCGACTACCTGGTGGTCCCGAAGGTGGATGCGCTGGAGGCGGCGTACCAGGCCGTCTCCCCGGCCGCCGTGCTGGTGCCGTCCTCCGCGGAGGGCAAGGAGATCGCCGCCCGGCTCGCGCTCCGCATCGGCTCCGGCATCATCACCGACGCCGTCGACCTGGAGGCGGGTGACGAGGGCCCGGTGGCGAGCCAGTCGGTCTTCGCCGCCGCGTTCACCACCAAGTCCCGGGTCTCCAAGGGCACGCCGGTCATCACCGTCAAGCCCAACTCGGCCGCCCCGGAGGCCGCTCCGGCCGCGGGCACCGTGGAGCCGCTGAGCGTTTCCTTCGGTGACCAGGCCACCGGCACCAAGGTCGTCTCTCGCACCCCGCGCGAGTCGACCGGCCGTCCGGAGCTGACCGAGGCCGCGATCGTGGTCTCCGGCGGCCGTGGTGTGGGCGGCGCGGAGAACTTCCCCGTCGTCGAGGCGCTCGCCGACTCGCTGGGCGCCGCCGTGGGCGCCTCGCGCGCCGCGGTGGACGCGGGCTGGTACCCGCACACCAGCCAGGTGGGCCAGACCGGCAAGTCGGTCTCGCCGCAGCTGTACATCGCGGCGGGCATCTCCGGCGCGATCCAGCACCGCGCCGGTATGCAGACCTCGAAGACCATCGTGGCCATCAACAAGGACGCCGAGGCCCCGATCTTCGACCTGGTCGACTACGGCGTGGTCGGCGACCTCTTCGAGGTCGTCCCGCAGCTCACCGAAGAGGTCAAGTCCCGCAAGGGCTGATCTCCGCCGAGCCCGCCCGTGGGGCCCCGTACGCACACCGCGTACGGGGCCCCACGGCTGTCGTCGCGCGTTCCCGCCCGCCGGGCGCGGGTGTTGACCCGCCCCTGCCGCCCGGATACGTTCATTCAACGAATTGTTGAAAGCGTGGATCCGTGCGGTCGAGGCGTGGAGGTGCGGGAATGGTCCGGCGCGAGACGGTGGAGACCAGCCTTCCGGGTGCGGTACGCGAGGGCATCGCGGCCTCGCTCGCCGCCGTCGACGCCGAACTCGCCCGCCGCTACCCCGGCGACCCCGGCACCCGCCAGCCCGTCCACACCGTTTACGTCCCCGCCGACGCCTTCGCGGCCGACACCGTCCGCTCCTGGGGCGACCAGGCGCTGGCCGCCCTCGACGAACACGCCCCCGACGCCGCCTCCTTCGCCGCCGTCCTCGGTCTCCCCGGTGAACTCGCCGAGCCCGTGCACCGCCGGGTGCGCGCCAAGCTGGAGCGCGAACCGGTCGAGGATCTGCGCATCGACTTCGAGGACGGCTACGGCCCACGTCCCGACGCCGAGGAGGACGCGGCGGCCGCCCGCGCCGCCTCCCTGGTCGCCGCCGCCCACGCCGACGGCACCGCGCCGCCGTACCTCGGTATCCGGATGAAGTGCATGGAGGCCGCCGTCCGCGACCGAGGCATCCGCACCCTGGACATCTTCCTCACCGGGCTGATGAACTCCGCCGGACTCCCCGACGGCCTGCTGCTCACCCTCCCCAAAGTCACCTATCCCGAGCAGGTCACCGCGATGGCGCGGCTGTGCGAGGAGTTCGAGCGGGCCCGCGGACTGGCCCCGGGCCGGATCGGCTTCGAGATCCAGATCGAGACCACCCAGGCCGTCCTCGGCCCCGACGGCCGCGCCACCCTCGCCCGGATGATCGACGCCGCCCAGGGGCGCGCCACCGGACTGCACTACGGCACCTTCGACTACAGCGCCGCCTGCGGGGTCAGCCCCGCCCACCAGTCCCTGGACCACCCCGTCGCCGACCACGCCAAGGCCGTGATGCAGGTGGCCGCCGCGGGCACCGGCGTCCGGCTCTCCGACGGCTCGACCAACGTCCTGCCCATCGGCCCTGCCGAGCGCGTCCACGACGCCTGGCGGCTCCACCACCGCCTCGTCCGGCGCTCCTTGGCCCGTGCGTACTACCAGGGCTGGGACATGCACCCCGGCCATCTCCCCACCCGCTACGCCGCCGTCTACGGCTTCTACCGCGAGGGCCTGGAGGCCGCCGCGGAGCGGCTGTCCGCCTATGTACGGCGCGCGGGCGGCGCCGTGATGGACGAACCCGCCACCGCCCGCGCGCTCAGCGGCCATCTGCTGCGCGGCCTGGACTGCGGGGCGCTGGACGCCGCCGAGGTCGAGCGGCTGACCGGACTGGCCCGCGCCGAGCTCGACGCGCTCGCCGGTCGCGCCCCGGGGACGTCCGCGGGCTAGGGTCCGTCTTCACAGGGGCGTCCGGCCGCGAGCGGCGTCTGGTGCAGGGGGCACCTCCCAGCGGTAGCTGGGGGAAGATCGCAAGGCGGAGGATCGCCCTCGTGCTGGGCGTACTCGGGCGACTCCGACAACGCGGCCGGGGGCACCTCCCAGCGGTAGCTGGGGGCGCCGTGCCAGGCGTCGGGAGCAGGGCGGCCCCTGTGAAGACGGGCCCTACCCCGGCGCGGCTCCCGGAACACCTCCGGCCACCCCTCGCCCGTACCCCCGTTCGCCCGTCATCCGGACGCCTGACCCGCCCGGCCACATCTGCTCACCCGGACGTGTCACCCGGGATGCGGCACCGCCGGGGAGGGCCGGAGATGGTGGCATGGCGAGCGCCCATGACGACCCGCCGGGTACGCCCCCGCCGGAGCCGTCCGCCCCGGCCGGGCGGGACGGCGCCGGGGCGTGGCCGCGGGGGCCCGGACAGCTCGTCAGAAGCACCCTCTCGACCCTGCTGATCCTGCTGGCCTGTCTGCTCGTCCCGGCGTCGGTGCTGACCGTATGGGTCCACGACAACGTCCTGGACACCAACCGCTTCGTGGCGACCGTCGCCCCGCTCGCCACCGACCCGGCCATCCAGGACACCGCCGTGCAGCGGGTCGGCGAGGCCGTCGACATGCGCCGCAACAGCCAGGAGTTCACCGAGGACGTCGCCGACTGGATGCGCGCCCAGGGCCTTCCGCCGAAGGCCGCCGACACCGTCGAGGGGCTGGCCCCGCAACTGGACTCCGCCCTCGACCGGGCGGTGCGGAAGGTCGCCGCGCACATCGTGCACAGCGAGCAGTTCGCCGCGGTGTGGACCGGTGCCAACCGGGCCGCCCATACCGCCGTCGTGGACGCCCTGACCGGCAAGCGCCACGGACCGGTCGGCGTCGAGGGCGACACCGTCGTGCTCAACGTGGGCCCCGCCGTGGACCGGGTCAGACACCAGCTGATGTCCGCCGGGTTCCCGTCCGCCGCGGGCATCCCCGACATCAACCAGAAGCTGATCCTCTTCCACTCCGACCAGCTGGACACCATCAGACGCTCGGCCCGGCTGCTCGACCTGGCCGGGAACTGGCTCCCGCTGCTGACCTTCACCCTCGGCGGCACCGGCGTACTGCTCGCCCACCGGCGCCGCCGCGCCCTGGCCCGCGCCGCCCTGGGCGCCGCGGCCGCCTCGCTCCTGCTGGTGCTCGCCCTGGTCGTGGGCCGCCGCTACTACCTGGACCATGTACCGCCGAGCGTGCTCTCCCGGGCCGCCGCCTCGGCCATCTTCGACACCGTGGTGCACTTCCTGCGGGTCACCGTGGTCACCGTCCTGGTGCTCTGCCTCGTGGTCGCCCTCGGCGCGTATCTCGCCGGGCCCGGACGGCTGCCGCGCGCGGTGCGGGGCACCGCCGAGCACGCCGCCGACACCGCCGCGCGCTGGGGCGCCGCCCACGGGATGCGCACCGGACGGGCCGGGACCTGGACGGCGGACCACCGGCGGGGGCTGACCATCGGGGCCCTGCTGGTGCCGGTCGGGGTGTTCGCCCTGGGGAACCACCCCACCGTGCTCACCGTGGTGTTCCTGGTGCTGATCCTGCTGGCCGCGCTCGCGGTGATCGCCCTGCTGGCCGCGACCGGCCGCACCGGCGGCGCCGGCCGCGGCCGTCTCAAGGGCTGAGGCGCCGAGGCCCCATGAGGTCCCGGCCGGGCCTCAGGTGAGGATCAGCACGATGAAGATCAGGCAGGCCGCGATATTGACCACCCAGCTGTGACTGTTCAGCCACTCCCGCAGCCGGGGCATGGCCTCCCGCGCCCGGTTGCCGAAGAGCAGATAGACCAGCAGCGGCAGCGCGGCGATCAGCACGGTGAGCCCGATGAACGGCAGCGCCTCCACCAGACCCGCGTCATGCTGCTCCAGCGAGGCGCCCACGGTCAGCATGACCGCGATGTCGGACGGCATACAGAGGATGATCAGGAGCCCGGTGACAAACGCCTTGCCGGGACCGGCCTCCATCAGCGTGCCCAGCCACTTCGGCGGCTCCACGGTCTCGCGTTTCACATAGTTCTTCACCGCGGCCGCCATCAGCAGCCCGACCAGCACCAGTTGGAGCACGGTGGCGGCCGACCCGGGCTGCTCGGGGCTGCCCGGGGACACCGCGTTGCCCAGCAGCGCGAAGATCCCCCGGGTGAGGGCGACTCCGGCCGTCGTCGCGATCGCCACGCCCAGCAGGAACGCCAGCGAGACACGCACCGGCCGCCGCGTGGTCACGAGGATCACATCGGCCACGATCTGCGGACCCGCCATCATGGTGATGGCGAGCGGAAGGATCTGGAGCTCCATCGGCCGCCCTTCGTCTCTCCACTCCCCATTCCCACGCACCCGCGCCCGTCCGGCATCCGGGCTTGCGCCGACCGGGGCGGTCCGGTCCGCGGACGTAGTCTGGAGATGTGGGCCCGGGTGGGGCCCTCGGGTCCCCCCGGGCGGGCGTGTCCGACGGGAGGCAGACGATGGACTACCCACTGCTGAATGTGTTCTGGACCACGATGTGGATCTTCCTATGGGTCCTGTGGCTGATACTGCTGTTCCACGTCTTCGGCGACGTCTTCCGTGATGACTCGCTGAGTGGCTGGGCCAAGGCCGGCTGGACGGTCTTCGTGGTCATCCTGCCCTTCCTCGGTGTCTTCGTGTATCTCATGGCCCGTGGCAAGGGCATGGGACAGCGCCAGATGGCGCGGGCGGAGAAGGCCGAGGAGGACTTCCGGGAGTTCGTGCGCACGACCGCCGGAACCGGCCGCGCGGAGGAGTTGTCACGGCTGGTGGAGCTGAAGGACCACGGTGACATCACCGCCGAGGAGTACGAGCGGGCGAAGGCCAAGGTGCTCGCCGCCTGAGCCGGGCAACGGACGAGGAGCCGGGGGACGAGACGACGAGGAGCACCGGAGCGAGGGGCGGTTCGAAAGGTGCCGCCCCGAACATCGGTACCGGCGCCGCGGCGCTCAGTAGCGCACCGCGGTGCCGACCTGTGCGGTGATCTTTCCGGAGAGCTTGCGGTGGCTGCGCGCGGCGGCCTTCACGGGGGTGCGCGGCGCGGCCGAGGGGACGGTCACCACCACGGCGTCGACCAGGTCCTTGTCCGCGTTGCGGAAGTTGACCAGGATCGCGTAGGAGGCCGTCTGCTTCCCCGAGTTGGTGACGGTCAGCCGGGTCATGGCCCGCCCCTGGCCGTTGAACGACACCGGGCCCGCCCGCACATCGCGGGTGGCCTCGTGCCCGCCCTTGATCTTGTCCAGTTCGGCCTTGGCCGACGCGGTCGCCGACGCCACGGCGGCGGAGGCCCGGGACACCGCGGACGACGGGGTGCCACCCTCGTCCGAGCAGCCGACGGCGGCCGGCGCCAGCACGGCCATGAGGCTCACCGCGCAGATCGTCCGCGTTGGGCGCCCGCTCATCACGTCTCCCTCGTCCCGGCGGCCGGGGGTCCCGGTCCTCCGCCCCCACCCTGCGGGCGGTCGGCGCACGGAGCAACCGGGGCGGGTCCGTTCAGGAGACGGACGGGGGCAGTTCGCCGGAGCCGCGGGGGATCAGCCGGGTCGGCAGCACGACCCGGCGGGGTTCGCCACCCGCGCCGTCCAGGCGGCGGAAGAGCAGATCGGCGGCGGTACGGCCGAGCTGGGCGGCGTCCTGGGCGACCACGGTGACGGCGGGGGAGAGCAGATCGGCCAGCTCGAAGTCGTCGAAGCCGACGAGAGCCACCGGGGGCGCGGGCGCGGGCCGTTCGGCGAGCACCCGGACGACGGTGACCGTCACCCGGTTGTTGCCCGCGAAGAGCGCGGTGACCCGCTCCGCGCCCTCCAGCGCCGCGGTGGCCGCCGCCCGTACCCGCGCCGGATCGGTCGGGCCGAGCGAGACCCAGGCGTCATGGACCGGCAGCCCGGCCTCGGCCATCGCGGCGCGATAGCCGCGCAGCCGCTCGGCGGCGGTGTGGATGCCCGGCTGGTCGCCGAGGAAACCGATCCTGCGGTGGCCGTGGGCGATCAGATGGGCGACGGCCTCCCGCGCCCCGCCGAAGCTGTCGGAGACCACGGCGTCGGCGTCGATGCGGCCCGCCGGGCGGTCGACGAAGACCGTGGCCACCCCCGCCGCTATCTCCGGGGCCAGATAACGGTGGTCGTGCCCGGCCGGGATGACCACCAGACCGTCCACCCGCCGGGCGCACAGGGCGAGCACCAACTCCTGCTCCCGCTCCGGGTCCTCGGCGCTGGAGCCGTTGATCAGCAGCGCGCCATGGGCACGGGCGACCTCCTCCACGGCGCGGCTGAGCGGACCGTAGAAGGGGTCGGCCAGATCCTCCAGGACCAGGCCGATGCTGGCGGTACGGCCCTTGCGCAGGATGCGGGCGCTGTCGTTGCGGCGGAAGCCGAGCGCGGTGATGGCCTCCTGGACCCGCCGCTCGGTGTCCGGGGTGACCCCCGGTTCGCCGTTGACCACGCGCGATACGGTTTTCAGCCCGACGCCGGCGCGGGCGGCGACGTCCTTCATCGTGGGCCGGGTGCCGTAGCGGTGGGGAGTGGTGCGGCCGGCGGGGCCCGGGGCGGTGTCGGTCACGGTGCGCTCGTCCCGTCGCTGGTCGTGGTGGCGGAGGGGTGTCGAGCATAGCCTCTGGACAACGTTGTCAGCGGCAGGGAAGACTGGTCCCGCACACCCTTGCACCGGGCCCACCAGGAGAGTCGACATCCATGCCATGTGACCTCATCGCCGCACTGGACATCGGCGGGACCAAGATCGCGGGCGCTCTGGTGGACGGAAACGGCACCCCGGTCGTACGGGCCCGCCGCGCCACCCCCGCGCGGGAGGACGGCGCCACGGTGATGCGGGAGGTCGCCGCGGTCCTGCGGGAGATGACGGCCACCGAGGACTGGGCACGGGTGGCCGCCGTCGGGATCGGCAGCGCGGGCCCGGTGGACGCCTCCGTGGGCACCGTCAGCCCGGTCAACATCCCCGGCTGGCGTGACTTCCCGCTGGTCGCCGGGGTCCGGGAGATCACCGGCGAACTGCCGGTCACCCTCGTCGGCGACGGGGTGGCGATGACCGCCGCCGAACACTGGCAGGGCGCGGCCCGCGGCCGGACCGGCGCGCTGTGCATGGTGGTGTCCACCGGTGTCGGGGGCGGACTGGTGCTGGGCGGCCGGGTGCACCCCGGCCCCACCGGCAACGCCGGACACATCGGCCACATCAGCGTGGACCTCGACGGGGACCCGTGCCCCTGCGGGTCGCGCGGCTGTGTCGAGCGCATCGCCAGCGGCCCCAATATCGCCCGCCGGGCCCTGGACGGCGGCTGGCGCCCGGGCCCGGACGGGGACACCACCGCCGAGGCCGTCGCCGTCGCCGCGCGGGCCGGGGACCCGGTCGCGCAGGGCTCGTTCGCCCGTGCGGCACAGGCGCTGGCCGCCGGGATCGCCGCGACCGCCGCACTGGTCGAGATCGAGATCGCGGTGGTCGGCGGCGGGGTGGCGGGCGCGGGCGAGGTGCTGTTCGCGCCCCTGCGGCGCGCCCTGCGCTCCTACGCGACCCTGTCGTACGTCCAGCGGCTCGAGGTGGTCCCGGCGCAGATGGGCACCGACGCGGGACTGGTCGGCGCGGCCGCCGTGGCGGCGCAGGAACGGGGGCTGGACCGGTTCCGCGCTCCCCGGCCCGAAGGCCGGGGCCTCCTCCGGGAATCCCGGTGAGGGCGGGCACCTTGCGCCAGGGGGCGAACTGCTCCTTCGCCAAGGGCGGTGAGAACGACGGGCCCCTTCCCGGGCTGCCCGTGTGCTGAGGCGGGGCAGGGGCGGGAAGGAGCCCGTCTCGGTGGGGGGCGACGTCAGCAGCTGAAGGTCGCGTCGGCCCAGTCGGCGTGGTCGCTGTCGTTGCCGTCACCGGCGTCGGTCGCCACAAGCCGTACGGTCTCGGCGCCGTCGACGGCGGCGGAGATCGCCTTGGCGGAGTCGGCGGTGGTCAGGGTGCCGGTCGAGGCCGCCTTCTTGCCGTCGGCCCACACCTCGAAGGTGACGGTGCCATTCTGGTTCTTCTCGTCGTCCACGCCCACCTGCGCGGAGAACGTCGAGCACCGGCCGCCGGTGTAATACGTGATCTCGCTCGGCGCATGGGCGCCCAGGCCCTTGGCGTACGTGGTGCCGCCGATGGTCAGCTGATGGCCGTCGCCCGCCTCGCTCTCACCGACGCTGGTGTTCCGCTCCACCGGGCCCCAGCCATTGGTGGCGCTCACCCACGGCAGATCGCCCGCGGAGGAGCTCCCGGAGGGCGGTGCCACCACGACGTGGGCCGTCGAGGACAGCTCCGTACGGCCCTGCGCGCCGCTCGGAGAGCGGTAGTCGGCCCGCAGCTTCAGGTCGTACGCCCCGGGCTTGGCGCCGGCGGGCGGGGCGAGCCGCCAGTGCGTGGTCAGCGTCTTGCCGGAACCCAGCGAGGTGGCGCCGGACGGTGAGGTGGCCTTGGCGCTCCAGCCTTCCGGACCGGTGACCTTGACCGCGACCGAACGGGCAGCGCCCCGGCCGAGGTTGGTGAAGGTGGTGTCCAGCTTGGCCGGGGTCCCCGCCTCGGCCAGCGCGGTGCCCTTGAGGCCGAGGTCGGCGGCGGGCGGGTACGCGGCCCAGTTCTTGTCGGCGGAGACGCGGTAGAGCACGGTGCCATGGGCCGGGACGGTGGCCGACACGGTACCGGCGGTCTGGTAGGTCCGGTGCTGCCACAGATCGCGCAGCTTGTACGCGGGAGCCTGGGGCAGTCCGGCCTCGGCCGCCGTGGTGGCGATGTGCTGCGGCCGGTCGGTCTCGTTGAACAGGGCGATGGCGCGGCTGCCGTCCTTCATCTCCTTGGCGATCACCCAGCGCCCGTTCTGGGAGGAGAGCACCTTCCCCTGCTTGCCCAGCTGGTCCTGGTCGACGGCGATGACCTCGCTGTTGCCGAGGATCTCGTAGGTCTCGGGGGTGGCCTTGCGCAGATCGGTGCCGATCAGCAGCGGCGCGGCCATGATCGACCAGAGGGAGAAGTGGCTGCGGTACTCGGTGTCCGTCATTCCGCCGTTGCCGACCTCGAGCATGTCCGGGTCGTTCCAGTGGCCGGGGCCCGCGTATTCCGCGAGGGGCAGGTTCTGCTTGGCGATGCTCAGCATGCTGCCCCAGTTGTCACTGATGTCGCCGGTGGTGCGCCAGAGTTGGCCGACGTCCTTGGCCCACTCCCAGGGCTTGTTCTCGCCCCATTCGCAGATGCTGTAGACGATCTTGCGGCCGGTGGCCTCGGATGCTTTCTTCAGCGCTTCGCGCATGGCGCGGTAGCGCTGCTTGGCGTCGATGCCCCAGTTGTTGCAGTTGTCGTACTTGAGGTAGTCGACGCCCCAGTCGGCGAACTGCCGGGCGTCGGACTCCTCATGGCCGAGGGCTCCGGGGAAGCCGAGCCGGTCGCAGGTTTGCGTGCCCGCGCTGGTGTAGATGCCGAGCTTCAGCCCCTTCGAGTGGACGTAGTCGGCCACGCCCTTGATGCCGCCCGGGAAGCGCTTGGGGTCCGGCACCAGCTTGCCGTTGGCGTCGCGGTCGGGCAGTGCCCAGCAGTCGTCGAGGTTGACGTACTCATAGCCGGCCTTCTTCAGCCCCTTGGAGACGAAGAGGTCGGCGATGCCCTTGATCATCTCCTCGTTGAACTCATCGCGGCAGTGGGTGGAGTTCCAGTTGTTGAAACCCATCGGAGGGGTGAGGGCGAGTCCGTCCTCGGCTGCCGCGGACGATGAGGTTTCCGAGGCGGACGTTGCCGCCGTGGCCTTGGTGGCAGGGGATGGATGGGCGGCGGCGGGGACGGACAGGCCCACCGCGGTAAGGATGGCTGCTCCGAGACATCCTATGAATCTTGACCAGATCGTAGAACGAGGCGAATGGCGCACCGTACGGCTCCTCTGCTCTCGGTGCCCGTTGCGGCCTGTCATGGTCGCAACAGCTACGAGCGTTTACGGTAGAGCATGTTGGAGTCTGTTGGAAGCGAACTGATAACAGTTGCCCGATAACTCGGCAAAACCCTTGACGAGGGAGCTGCTGAGGGGTGTGATCCCTTCACTCACGTTCGTTTGTGTTGGATTTAACCTCCGTGGAGGGGGACATGGCACAGTCATCGTCAGAACATCGGATCTCCCGCCGTGCGCTGCTTCGGGGTACCGCGGCTGGAGCCGGGGCGGTCGCCCTCCCGACGCTGCTCACCGCCTGCGGCGGTCCGAGCAAGGAAGTCAAGATCGGTTCCAACGCCTCGGACGCCGTTCCGCGCAAGGCGTTCGCCGAGGTGTTCAAGGCCTACGAGAAGAAGTCCGACAAGGGCGTCAAGGTCAACACCGTTGACCACGAGTCGTTCCAGGAGAACATCAACCGCTATCTCAAGGGCACACCGGACGACGTCTTCATGTGGTTCGCCGGATACCGCATGCAGTTCTTCGCCCAGCAGGGGCTGCTCGCCGACATCAGCGACCTCTGGGAGGACTTCGACGGATTCTCCGGAGCGCTCAAGGCGCAGTCCACGGGCAAGGACGGCAAGCAGTACTTCGTGCCGTACTACTACTACCCGTGGGCGGTCTTCTACCGGAAGAGCGTCTTCGAGCAGCACGGCTACGAGATACCCAAGACCTTCGACGAGTACCGGGCCCTCGCCAAGCGCATGGACAAGGACGGCCTCGACGCCTTCGCCTTCGGCGACAAGGACGGCTGGCCGGCCATGGGTACCTTCGACTACCTCAACATGCGCGCCAATGGCTACGACTTCCATATCTCGCTGATGAGCGGAAAGGAGTCGTGGACCGATCCCAAGGTCAAAAACGTCTTCGACCTGTGGCGCGGTCTCATGCCGTACCACCAGAAGGGCGCCAACGGGCGGACCTGGCAGGAGGCGGCGCAGAGCCTGGCGCAGAAGAAGTCCGGGATGGCGGTCTTCGGACTGCCCCACCCGGGCCAGCAGTTCTCCGACGCCGACCGGTCCGACCTCGACTTCTTCCCCTTCCCGGAGATCGACTCCGCCTACGGCCAGGACGCGGTCGAGGCCCCCATCGACGGCTTCCTGCTGTCGAAGAAGTCCAAGCGGCAGAAGGAGGCCAAGGAGCTGCTGAAGTATCTCGCGACTCCGGCCGCCGAGGAGAAGTACCTGATGCGGGACCCCAACAATGTCGCGGTCCACAAGGAGGCGTCCACCTCCTCCTACAACACGCTCCAGAAGAAGGCTGCCGAACTGGTCTCCGGCGCCAAGCAGATATCCCAGTTCATGGACCGTGACACCCGCCCCGACTTCGCCTCACAGGTCATGATCCGGGCCATCCAGCAGTTCATCAACAAGCCCGACGACATCGACGGTCTCACCAAGGACATCGAGTCCCAGAAGAAGACCATCTTCGCCGCCAGCTAGGAGAATCGCGCAGTGCCGCTCAAGACCGCGCGGCGTGCCGGAGGACGGACGGGGCCGCGGAAGTTCACAGGCCGCGACCTCGCCGTCATCGGTGTGCTGCTGGGCATACCCATCCTGATCGATCTGGTCCTCATCTGGGGCCCGACCCTGGCCTCCATCGGCCTGTCCTTCACCAGTTGGGACGGAATCGGCGACATCAAGTGGGTGGGCACGGACAATTACCAGGCCCTCTTCAACGACTATCCGCCGTTCTGGCCCGCCGTTCGCAACAATCTCCTCTGGCTGGCCTTCCTCGGTCTCGTCGCCACGCCCTTCGGACTGCTGCTCGCGGTGCTCATCGACCGGGGCGTCCGCTTCAGCCGGTTCTACCAGTCCACCATCTATATGCCGGTGGTGCTCTCACTCGCCATCGTGGGCTTTATCGCGCAACTGGTCTTCTCCCGGGACCAGGGTGCGCTCAACGCCGTCCTCGGCAACAAGGACAATCCGGTGGACTGGCTCGGCGACCCCGACCTCAATATCTGGATGGTGCTCATCGCCGCGGCCTGGCGGCACACCGGGTATGTGATGATCCTCTATCTGGCCGGGCTGAAATCCGTGGATGCCTCGCTCAAGGAAGCCGCGGCGATCGACGGGGCCGGCGAGGTGCAGACGTTCTTCCGGATCGTGCTGCCCACCCTGCGGCCGGTCAATGTGATCGTCCTGGTCATCACCGTCATCGAGGCGCTGCGCGCCTTCGACATCGTTTACGCCATCAATCACGGCCGCAATGGACTCGAACTCCTCTCCGTCCTGGTCACCGACAACATCATCGGTGAGGCCAGCAGAATCGGATTCGGATCCGCCGTCGCCGTCGTCCTGCTCACCGTGTCCCTGGGATTCATCGTGACCTATCTGGTCCAGGAGCTGCGAGGGGAGAAGAAGGGATGACCGTCACCACGCCCACGGCCCCCGTACGGCCCACTGCCCCCGCGGAACCGGCCAGGCGCAAGCGTCCCCGGGTGCGTCCCGGCAGGCTCGGCGTACACGCCTTCCTGATGACCGTCTCGCTGGCCTTCCTCGCCCCGCTGCTGCTCGCCGTCTACGCGTCGCTGCGCCCGTACGAGGAGACCGCCGAACACGGCTACTTCTCGCTGCCGCGCCATTTGTCGTTCGACTACTACAAGCAGGCGTTCAGCGATTCCGGTATGGGCAAGTACTTCGTCAACTCGCTCATCATCGCGGTGCCCGGGGTGCTGTTGACGCTGTTCCTGGCCTCGTTCGTGGCCTTCGCGGTCACCCGGCTCCAGATGCGCGGCGGACTGGTGCTGCTGATGGTGTTCACGGCGGGCAATCTGCTGCCGCAGCAGGTGATCGTCACCCCGCTCTATGTGCTCTTCAACAAGATCAACCTGCCGTACTGGATGTCGGACTCGATGACGATGTACGACTCCTACTGGGCCGTGCTCGCCGTCCAGGTGGCCTTCCAGGTCGGCTTCTGCGTCTTTGTCCTCGCCAACTTCATGCGGACGCTGCCGATCGAGCTCGTCGAGGCGGCGCGGGTGGACGGCGCGGGGGTGTGGACGCAGTACTGGCGGATCACCCTCCCGCTGTGCCGCCCGGCCCTGGCGGCCCTGGGGACCTTGCAGTTCACCTGGATGTACAACGACTTCCTGTGGGCGCTGGTCTTCATCTCCAACGGGGACAAACTCCCGGTCACCTCCGCCCTGAACAACCTCCGCGGGCAGTTCTTCACCGATTACAACCTGCTGGCGGCGGGTTCGGTGATCGTGGCGCTGCCGACGGTGCTGGTCTTCCTGCTGCTCCAGCGCCATTTCATCGCCGGACTCACCCTCGGGGCCAGCAAGGGCTGAGCGGATCCCCCTTACCTCCTTCCCCTCCTTGCCCGTTCGCGCCGCCGCGGTTTCCGCGGCGGCGCGATCCGGCGGGATCCCGCACTCCGGTGCGATCGTGCGTTTCCGTGACAGGGTGATGCGGGCAACTGTCAGGAGGCGATGGAATAGGGGGAAATGTGATCGTCTGGCTGAACGGTGCGTTCGGCGCGGGCAAGACCGCCACGGCCCGCGAGTTGGTGGACTTCATGCCCGGCAGCACGTTCTACGACCCGGAGCTGGTCGGCAACGGTCTGCGGATGCTGCTGCCCCGCAAGCGCTGGGAGGAGGTGTCCGACTACCAGGACCTGCCCTCCTGGCGGCGGCTGGTCGTGGACACCGGAGCGGCTCTGATCGCGGAGGTCGGGGGTCCGCTGGTGGTCCCGATGACGGTCCTCAGACAGGAGTACCGGGATGAGATCTTCGGTGGCTTCGCCGCCCGTCGGATACCGGTCCGGCATGTCCTGCTGCACACCGATGAAACGATCCTTCGCGAGCGAATAGCCAAGCGCGAGGAGATCCCGGGCGACACGGACGCCAGCGAGTCCGTCCGCCGCTGGTGTCTGGATCACCTCGCGCCCTACCGCGCCGCCCTGGGCTGGCTGACCACCGACGCCCATGTCGTGGACACCACCGGGCTCACCCCGCGTCAGACGGCCGCGCATATCGCGGACGCCGTGCGCGACGGCGCCGGGAACTGCGACATCGTGCAGACCCCCGAGCCGACGGCCGCCACCCTGGCGGCCGGGGTACTGCTCTTCGACGAGGACGACCGGGTGCTGCTCGTCGACCCCACCTACAAGCCCGGATGGGAGTTCCCCGGCGGAGTGGTCGAGCCGGGCGAGCCCCCGATGTGCGCCGGGGTGCGCGAGGTCACCGAGGAACTCGGGGTCCGGCTCGACGCCCCGCTGCGGCTGCTGGTCGCCGACTGGGAGCGGCCCCAGCCGCCCGGATTCGGCGGTCTGCGGCTGCTGTTCGACGGCGACCGCCTCACCACGGAGGCCGCGCGCGAACTGCAACTGCCCGGCTCCGAACTGCGCGGCTGGCGCTTCGTCACCGAGAGCGAGGCCGCCGGGCTGCTGCCCCCGGTACGCCTGCACCGCCTGCGCTGGGCGCTGCGCGCCCGCGAACAGGGCTGCCCCCTCTACCTCGAGGCGGGCGTCCCCGCGGGCCGCCCCCTGGACGCGGCGACTCTGGAAGCCACGTTGGCCGACTCGTCGGCCCATCCGCCGGTCCACCCGCCTGCTGGCCCGCCGGCCGACCCGGCCGGAGTGCCGCGCCCGGCGGGCTGAGGGGCGGGCTGACCGCGGCTGGCTGGGTCCCTGGGGGCGGGTGTGAGGTGGCGGGGGCCGTGTGGGTGACCGGAGCGCCGCAAGTCATCTGGCGCTGGGCGGGGTTGAGTCGTGGTGGCCGAATCGGGCCGACGGTCGGCCCGGCCGGGGCGGGCCGAGCGCGACCGGCTGAGGCGACCGGGCCCCGGCTGACCCGGCCGGAGTGTCGGACCGGCGCGCCGCACGTCTGCGCCCGCCCGGCGGACTCGACGGCGTATCCGGTGCACCCTCGCCGGTGAGCTGGACCGCCACTCCGGCGGCCAGTGGAGTGGCGATCCGGCGCTGGTGACCAGACCGCAGCCGAGCAGTTCGCCGAAGGCTCGCGCCCCCAAGTGGCCTGGCGCCGAGCCGGGTTGGGCCGTGGTGACCGAATCGGGCCGACGGTCGGCCCGGCCTTGGGCGCTGGTTCCGGCCGCCACGGCGGGCGGCTCACGCCGTCCGGCCGGGCGGCCGGGCGGCCGGAACCGCCTGAGGGCGGGCCGGCCGCGCGTGGGCCTAGCGCTTGCCCGCCGCGTACGCCGTCAGGAACAGCGCTTCCGTGAGCGAGAGTTTCTCCAACTCCTCCGGCGAGACGCTCTCGTTGACCGCGTGGATCTGCGCCTCGGGCTCGCTCAGCCCGATCAGCAGAATCTCCGCCTCCGGATAGAGCGAGGAGAGCGTGTTGCACAGCGGAATCGAGCCACCCTGACCCGCCGTCGCCATCTCCTGGCCGTCGTACGCCACGCGCATCGCCACCCGCATCGCCTCGTACGCCGGGCTGCTGGTGTCCGCGCGGAACGGCTGGCCCTCGCCGATCTGCTCCACCGCGACCCTGGCCCCCCACGGCGCCGCGGCCCGGAGGTGCTCGGACAGCAGCCGGTTCGCCTCGCTCGCTGCCACCCCCGGCGGTACCCGCAGGCTCACCAGCGCCCGCGCGCTCGCCTGCACCGAGGGGGTCGCGCCGATCACGGGCGGGCAGTCGATGCCCAGCACCGTGACGGCCGGGCGCATCCAGATGCGGTCCGCGACCGTGCCCGCGCCGATCAGCTCGACCCCGTCCAGCACCTTGGCGTCCTTGCGGAAGTCCTCCTCCTCATACGTCAGTCCCTCCCACACCGCGTCCGACGCCAGGCCCTCGACCGCCGTCGAACCGTCCTCGGCGCGCAGCGAGTCCAGCATCCGGATCAGCGCGGCGAGCGCGTCCGGGGCCGCCCCGCCGAACTGGCCGGAGTGCAGATTGCCTTCGAGGGTGTCCACCGATACCCGCAGCAGCGTCATCCCGCGCAGTGTGGCCGTGACCGTGGGCAGCCCGACCCGGAAGTTCCCCGCGTCGCCGATCACGATCGTGTCGGCGGCCAGCAGTTCCGGATGCGCCTCCGCGTAGCGTTCCAGACCGCCGGTGCCCTGCTCCTCCGAACCCTCCACGATCACCTTGACGTTGACCGGGACACCGCCGTGCTCCTTGAGTGCGCGCAGGGCGGTGAGGTGCATGATCAAGCCACCTTTACAGTCCGCCGCGCCGCGTCCGTACCAGCGGCCGTCGCGGTCGGTCAGTTCGAACGGCGGGGTGAGCCAGGCGTCCTCGTCCAGCGGTGGCTGCACGTCGTAATGCGCGTAGAGCAGCACGGTCGGCGCGCCCGCCGGGCCGGGCAGCAGGCCGTAGACGGACTGGGTGCCGTCGGGGGTGTCCAGCAGCGCCACGTCCCGGAAACCCTCTGCCTCCAGGGCCTCCACCACCCATCTCGCGGCGGCCTCGCACTCACTGCGCGGAAACTGCGCCGGGTCCGCGACCGACTTGAACGCCACCAATTCGGCCAGTTCCCGCTTGGCGCGCGGCTGGAGGGCGGCGACGGTCGCGGCGAGCGCTGTGTGGTCCGCTTGGTCCGCGGCCGGAAGGTGTGGTGCCTGCTCCATGGGGGACACTCCTGTGCTGTGATGGGCACGTGTGTACGGCTTGATCCGGTGCCGCGATCATCCCACAGCGAGGTCACGCACCACCGCGCCGTAGGATGCGAACGGTGGGGGAACGCAGGGTGATCAGGTCGGCCGAGTGGGAGCGGAAGCACACGTGAGCAGCGACAACACGGACCGGAACGGGGAGTCCCCGGCAGAGCCTTCGGCAGCGCCAGGCGACGAGTCGGTGTGGGACGTGGTGGTGGTCGGCGCGGGCCCCGCGGGTGCCTCGGCCGCCTACGCCGCCGCCTGCGCGGGACGCCGGGTGCTGCTGCTGGAGAAGGCCGAACTACCCCGCTACAAGACCTGCGGCGGCGGCATCATCGGTCCGTCCCGCGAAGCCCTTCCGCCGGGCTTCGAACTGCCGCTGCGCGAGCGGGTGCACGCGGTGACGTTCTCGATGAACGGCAAGCTTTCCCGTACCCGCCGCTCCAAGCAGGCCCTCTTCGGCCTCATCAACCGGCCGGAGTTCGACGCCGGTCTGGTCGAGGCGGCCAAGGACGCGGGCGCCCGGGTGCGCACCGGTGCCGCCGTCACCCGCGTCGAACAGCACGGCCCCTCGGTGCCGGACCGCCGCACCGTCGCCGTGGTGCTCGCCGACGGCGAGACGCTGCTCGCGCGTGCCGTGGTGGGCGCGGACGGCAGCGCCAGCCGCATAGGAGCCCATGTCGGGGTGAAGCTGGACCAGGTGGACCTCGGTCTCGAGGTCGAGATCCCGGTCCCGCCGCCCGTCGCGGAGGACTGGGCCGGGCGGGTGCTCATCGACTGGGGCCCCATGCCCGGGAGTTATGGGTGGGTTTTCCCCAAGGGCGACACCCTGACCGTCGGCGTCATCTCCGCGCGCGGCGAAGGCGCCGGGACCAAGCGCTATCTCGAGGACTTCATCGCCCGGCTCGGCCTGGCCGGATTCGAACCGAGCATCTCCTCCGGCCATCTCACCCGCTGCCGATCCGAAGACTCCCCGCTCTCCCGCGGCCGGGTGCTGGTGTGCGGGGACGCGGCCGGTCTGCTGGAGCCGTGGACCCGCGAGGGCATCTCCTTCGCCTTGCGCTCGGGGCGCCTCGCGGGTGAGTGGGCGGTCCGGATCGCCGAGGCCCACGACGCGGTCGACGCCCGCCGCCAGGCCCTGAACTACGCCTTCGCGATCAAGGCGGGGCTGGGGGTGGAGATGGGTGTCGGGCGCCGGATGTACGCGGCCTTCGCCCGCCGCCCCGGGGTCTTCCACGCGGCGCTCACCGGATTCCGCCCGGCCTGGCGCGCGTTCACCAAGATCACCCGCGGCACCACGACCCTCGCCGAGCTCGTCCGCACCCACCCGACAGCGCGCCGCGCCCTGATGGCGATGGACCGCGGCTAGCGGGGGTTTACTTCCGCGCCGGGTGGCGCCGGGTGGCGCCGGGCAGCCGGGACGCCCTGCTCCTGTGCCGCGGGCCGCGCGCCCCGCCGGGGGCTACTCCCGGGGGAGTACGCCGGGCCACCGCGTTCGGTGGACGACGCGGCAGGTCGGAGCCGTCTAGCGTGGCGGTATGCACGATTCACCGGGGGAACGCGACCCGCGCCGCGGGCCGGCCGGAGGGCGGGACCGCGACGCCGCCGCCGGGCTCGCCGCGGCGGACCCGGCGGACGGGGCCGCGCACACAAGCGGGGGTACGGGCTGCGGGCCCGCAGATGGCGCCACCGGGTCCGGCACGGCCGGATCGGGGCGGCGGTGGCCGCCGTATGGCCATCGCCCCTTCGGGCCGCCTTGGCTGCGCGGCCGGGCGCCGTGGTGGGCCGGGGAGGGGGAGGAGCCATCGGGTGGCGGGCGGCTGCCGTGGCGCTCCTCGGTCGCCGTCGCGGTCGTCCAACTCGTCGGCACCCGGTTCGCCGCGCACGATCAGCCCGCCCGGCCGGACCTCGGTCCGTTCGCCATCGCGCTGCTGCTCGCCGGGCCCGCGCTGCTGCTCGTACGTCATCGGCACCCGCGCCTGGCGGTGTTCGGCACGGCGGTGGTGGCCCTGGTCTACCTCGGCGCCGGATATCCGTACGGCCCGGTGTTCCTCAGCGTGGCCATCGCCTGTCTGGCCGCGGTCGCCGCGGGGCGGCGGATCGCGGCCTGGAGTGCGCTGGGGCTGCTGTGGGCGGGGCATCTGCTGATCGGGCACTGGCTCTACCGCTGGCTGCCACCGTCCGGCGACGGTCCGGCCTCCTGGGGGCTGGAGCTGGGGGTCGCGGCCTGGGCGACGGCGATCGTCGCCGCGTCCGAACTCGTCCGCGTACGGCGTGAGCAGTGGGCCCGGGAGCGGGCCGAGCGGGCGGCGGCGGCGCGCCGCCGGGCCGATGAGGAGCGGCTGCGGATCGCCCGTGAGCTGCACGACGTCCTCGCCCACAGCATCTCGGTCATCAACGTCCAGGCGGGGGTGGGCCTCGCCCTCCTCGACCAGGACCCCGAGCAGGCCCGTACCGCGCTGACCACCATCAAGGCGGCCAGCAAGGAGGCGCTGGGCGAGGTCCGGCAGGTGCTGGACACCCTGCGGACCTCCGGCGCCGCGCCGCGTTCGCCCGCGCCCGGTCTGGACCGACTCGGCGAGCTGACCGAGCAGGCGGCGAGCGCGGGGCTGACGGTGGAGCTGGCGGAGGAGGGCCGACGCGCCGCGCTGCCACCGGGCACCGATCTCGCCGCGTTCCGGATCGTCCAGGAGGCGCTGACGAATATCGTCCGCCACTCCGGCTCGCGGACGGCCCGGGTCCGGCTCCGCTGGTCCCCGGATGAGCTGGAGTTGCGGGTGGACGACGACGGCCCGGCCACCACGGACGGTGCCGGGGAGGGAACGACGCGCGGTACGGCGGGCGGTGGCAACGGCCTGGTCGGCATGCGCGAGCGGGCCGCGGCCTTCGGCGGCACCGTCGAGGCGGGCCCGCGCCCGGACGGCGGCTTCCGCGTCCTCGCCCGCATCCCGCTGGGCCGTCCGGCCGGTACGGTGGCGGCCACGCCGGAGGAGGAGGGACCGTGAACGGGGTGAGCCGGGTGATCCGCGTCATTCTCGCCGACGACCAGGTGCTGGTCCGCGCGGGCTTCCGCGCCCTGCTGTCCGCGCAGCCGGACATCGAGGTGGTCGGCGAGGCCGCCGACGGTCAACAGGCGCTGGCCCTGGTGCGCGAGCAGCGCCCGGACGTCGTCCTGATGGACATCCGGATGCCGCTGCTCGACGGGCTGGCCGCGACCCGCGGGATCACCGAGGACCCCGCGCTGGGGGAGGTGAAGGTGGTCATGCTGACCACCTTCGAACTCGACGAGTACGTCTTCGAGGCGATCCGCGCGGGTGCCTCCGGCTTCCTCGTCAAGGACACCGAACCGGATGAACTGCTCCGCGCCGTACGGGCCGTCGTCGAGGGCGACGCCCTGCTGTCGCCCGGGGTCACCCGCCGGCTGATCGCCGAGTTCGCGGCCCGTTCCAAGGCGCCCGCGCCCGCCTCGGTGCTCGCGGAGCTGACCGAGCGGGAGCGCGAGGTGATGGCCCTGGTCGGTATCGGACTGTCCAACGAGGAGATCGCCCGCCGTCTGGTCGTCAGCCCACTGACTGCCAAGACCCATGTGAGCCGCACGATGGTGAAGCTGGGCGCCCGCGACCGCGCCCAACTGGTCGTCCTCGCCTATGAGTCCGGCCTGGTCCGGCCGGGCTGGCTGGGCTGAGCCCGCCCACTCGGCTGAACCGGGCCGGCTGAGCTGAGCCGGACCGCGTCAGAACAGGGCGTCGGGGCCCTCGGACTCCCGCTCCGGCGCGATCACCGGTGCCGAGGTCGCGGAGTGTGGCGGGGCGGAGGCGAGTTGGCGACCCGCCAGGTGGCGGGCGTCCAGCAGCAGGGCGCGGCCGTCCGTCGCGGTCAGGTGGATATCGGGGCCCGCGACGGCGTCGATACGGCCGGCCACTGTGCTGTCGGCGGTGATCCGCAGCACGCCGTCCAGCCGCCGTACCCGGTCCAGGTGGAAGACGGCGTCGTGGTGGACGGGGGCGAAGTCCGCGACGGTGAGCGACTCCGGCAGACCGGGCAGCGCGCGGGCCCGGCCGTGCAGGGCAGCCAGCCCGGCGGCGCGCCGCTCCGGAGCCGGCGGTGTTTCGCGCGCGGCCCGCTTGGCGGCGTAGGGGAAGCGGTCCGGGACCCCGAGCGCGGCACCCAGCACGGCTTCGGCGCGGCGCGCGGCCATGAGCGGACCGCGGCCGAGCAGGGCGTAGGAGAGCGCCGCCTGCTCCAGCAGCCGTACGCCCCCGCGCTCGGCCGCGGTGATCCCGACCTTGATCAGCTCCGGGCCGAACCAGGCGAGGTAGACGTCGTACGGGCGGGGATCATCGGTACGGGTGTCGGCGGCCACCGAGTACGAGCGGTCCAGTCGTGCGCACTCCGGGCACTGTGCCGAGACGGCCGACGCGGCCACCTCGGCACCGGCCGGGCAGGGGGTGTGCCGGTCGCCCCGGCGCACCCCGACGCAGCGGCGCCGCGCACCGGTGGTGAAGGCGAGCGGACGGTCCGGGCCCAGCGGGGAGATCCGCTCACCGCGGACCGGATGGCGCCACACCAGCGCGGCCCCGGAACGGTCCCAGCGCGGTCCGGCACAGCACCACCGGTCCCGGTCCTCCTCGGTCATCCACGCCTCTTGTGGGGCTGCCACCACAGGACCTGGACGACGCGGAGGGCAAATCCGGCGGCGGCCACCACCCCGGCGGTCCGTACCCAGACCGCTTCATGGCCGTCGCCCAGTCCGCCGAAGAGCACGGGGCCCGCGAGGGCGAAGAACAGGACGACGGCCAGCAGACCGCCGGTGACCAGGGCGAAGACGAGCTCCACGGTGAGCGCGTCGCGGTCGCTCTGACGACGGGGTCCGGTCATCCAGTCCTCACTGAGGTCGGTCGGGTGGCATCACGCGGTGCCGGTCGGGTGCTCCTCATGACGCTTACGGCGCACATAGAGCTGCTTGCGTACGCGTGCCACGACCGTACCGTCGGCGGCGACCACATCGTTCTCGAACCAGGGCAACGCCTTGCCGCCGTCCGCCGTGGCGGCGCGGATCTCGTCGAGCCGGTCCTCGGTGAGCTTGAACTCGGCGAAGACGTCTCCGCGGCCCGGCGAGACGAACTCGATCTCCCCGGCCTTGTCCCAGACGATGTAGTCCCGCCCGAGGCGGTTCATCGTCAGCAGCATCCAGAAGGGGTCGCCCATCGCGAACAGCGAGCCGCCGAAGTGGGTGCCCACATAGTTGCGGTTGTGGCGGTGCAGCCGCAGCCGGACCCGTGCGTTGCTCCAGTCGTCGGCGAGGTGCAGCACCCGCACACCGGCGAAGAGGTAGGGCGGCCACATGTTCATTCCGTGGCGCAGGGTCCGTGCGGACAGCGATCGACGAGACATGGCGGGAAGCTAACATGTTTTGTTACTCACCGGTAACTCCATTTCCGATGTCGTCGCTCACTCTCAGATGGCCCCGCGCTCCTGCCACAGCCGGGCCGGCTCCGGATCGCCGGTGGTGCTCAGCGCGCTGAGTGGCAGCCGGTTCCACAGGGCGAAATAGAGCGTGGCGACCGGCCCGGAGAGCTCGCAGTCCGCCATCCCGTCGTCATGGCGCTCGGTGCGGGGAACCCCGTCGGACAGCCACACCGTCCACACCGCGTCATGGTCGGTGGCCCGCAGCCGGAGGGTGCGCGGGGAGTCCGTACGCATCCCGCTCCGCTCCCGGGCATGGAATCCGGCCAGCAGCTCATCGAGTCCGTCGGCGGCGAAGGCCGAGGTGACGGACGAGGGCTCCAGGCCCCGCGCCGATTCGGCGTCGGCCCGGTGGATCGCCGTCTCATGGGCCTGTCGCCGGGCCCAGAATGCCAGCGGGGAGGGTGCGGGCAGAAAGGTGAAGCACTTCAGCTGTGGATCGGCGGTGCGCAGCGCCTCGACCAGGGTGCGATGGCCTTCGCGGAACCACTCCAGCAACGCGTCGCCGTCCAGCTGGGGTTCGGGGGGAAAGGTCGCCTGCGACGGCTCCGTCACGCCCTCGGTGACGATCCGGGTCGCCCAGCGGTGCACCCGCCCCAGATGGCTCAGCAGGTCGCGGACGCGCCACTCGGGGCAGGTGGGTACCGGGGCGTCGGCCCCGGCCGCGGCCGCGGCGTCGGCCAGCAGGTGTCCCTCGCGGTTCAGGCTGTCGATCAGCTCACTGATGTCCATGTCGGGATTCTGCCAGGGGCCACCGACAACCGGGCCGCCCGGCAGATGTGTGCCGGGCGGTGGACCGGAGGGGGCGGGCTGGGTAACGGAGGCTCAGCTCCCCGTCGCACGGGCGGCGTTGCGCGTTCCGTAGGCGATGACGGCCGACACCGCCGCCAGCGCCGCGACCGTGGTGAGCGCGGCGGACAGCGAGAGCCAGTCCGCGAGGAAGCCGATCGTCGGCGGGCCGAGCAGCATGCCCACATAGCCGAGGGTGGAGGCGGCGGCAACGCCGCCCGGCCCGGTCAGCGCGCCCGCCCGCGCGATGGCGACCGGGAAGATGTTGGCCAGGCCGAGCCCGGTGACCGCGAAGCCGAGCAGGGCCGCCCAGATCGTCGGGGCGAGCGAGCCCAGCAGCATTCCGGCCGACGCCGTGGACCCGCCCAGGACCAACGTCCGTGTGCGGCCGAGCCGTTCGACCAGTGCCGTGCCGGACAGCCGTCCGACGGTCATCGCCAGGGCGAACACCGAGTAGCCCGCCGCGGCGAGTCCCGCGGAGGCGTCGAGGTCCTGGTGCAGATGGAGCGCCGCCCAGTCGGCCATCGCGCCCTCGCCGTACGCCGTGCACAGGGCGATCAGGCCGAAGACGGCGACGAGGCGGCGCGCCGCCTTCGGCCGCTCGGGCGAGGTCGATGGGGTTTCCGTCGTCTTCTGCTTCGGCGCCTTCTGCTCCGTCGTCTTCTGCTTCGGCGTCTTCTGCTTCGGCGCGGGCGCCGGGAGGGATATCAGCGCCCGTCCGGCGACCACCGTGAGCACCAGCCCGACGGCCGCCAGCAGCGCCAAGTGACGGACGGGGGAGAGGTGGTCGGCGATCAGCCCGCCCAGTCCCGCCCCGATCACACCGCCGAGGCTGAAGGCGGCGTGGAAGCTGGGCATGATCGGACGGCGCAGAGCGGCGATGAGGTCGACCGCCGCGCTGTTCATGGCGACGTTGAGCCCGCCGAACCCGGTGCCGAAGACGAGCAGCACCAGCCCCAGGGCGAGTACGGAGTGCGTCAGCGGCGGCAGCGCGACGCTCAGCGCGAACAGGGCGGCCGCGGCGACCGTCGTGGTATGGCTGCCGAAGCGGCGGCAGAGCCGACCGGTGGCCATCATGGTGGCCGCGGCGCCCGCCGATACGCACAGCAGGGCCAGTCCGAGCGCGCCCTCCGACGCGCCGGTCTGTTCCTTGATCTCGGGAATCCGCGCCACCCATCCGGCGAACACGAAGCCGTCGAGGGCGAAGAACACGGTGAGGGCGGCCCGGAGTCGGGCGAGGTCACGATCCGTGGTGACGGAAGGCGGCATCCCCGAAGCGGCCGTCCATGTTTTGTTTAGTGTCGGCACAAAGTGAGAATAGGACCGTGACCCAGACACGGACAAGGCTTGAGCGCGGCCGAAGCGCTCTTGGACCGGCGTTGGAGCTCGTCCACACCGGCCGCGCCCCCACCCGCGCGGTGCTCACGGCCGAGCTCGGGGTGACGCGCGCGACGGCGGGAGCCGTCGCGGCCGAACTGGAGGCGCTCGGACTGATCCAGGTCGACTCCCGCCCGCTCGGATCCGCCGGGGCGCAGGGACGGCCCTCGCACCGCCTCGAGATTGCCCCGCGCGGCCCCGTCGCGCTCGCCGCCCAGGTGCACGCCGACGGCTTCCGCGCGGCGCTCGTCGGACTCGGCGGCACGATCGTGGCCACCGCCCCGGGGTGCATGACCGTCCCCGCCGACCCGGCGCATGTCATCGACGCGGTGGTCGAGGCCGGGGTCGAGCTGCTGCGGGAATCCGGCCGCCGATGTGTGGGTGCGGGGCTGGCTGTCCCGTCCGCTGTCGCCGAGCCGGAGGGCACCGCCCTCAACCCGCTGCACGTCGCCTGGCCCGCGGGCGCGCCGGTGCGCGAGCTGTTCACCCGCAGCCTGGCCGCGGTGGGTGTCACCAACCCCGCCGGGGAGCCGGTCGAGGGCCTGGCAGGCAACGATGTCAACCTCGCCGCCCTCGCCGAACACCGCCACGGCGCGGGCCGCGGCGCCGCTCATCTGCTGTGCGTCGGCACCGGTCACCGGGGCGTCGGCGGTGCGCTGGTCCTCGACGGACGGCTGCACACGGGCAGTGCGGGGCTGGCCCTCGAGGTCGGCCATCTGACCGTCAACCCCGAGGGGCAGCCCTGCCACTGCGGAAGCCGCGGCTGTCTGGACATCGAGGCCGACCCGCTCGCCTTCCTCACCGCGGCCGGGCGCGCACCGGGCCCCGAGGTCTCCCTGCTCCAGCAGGCCCGCGACCTGCTCCGGGACGGGTACGCCGACCCGTCCGTACGCGCCGCGACCGAGCTGCTCATCGACCGCCTCGGCCTGGGCCTGGCCGGGCTCGTCAACATCCTGAACCCCGACCGCATCATCCTGGGCGGGCTGCACTGCGAACTCCTGGAGGCCGATCCGGAGCGGCTGCGGTCCATGGTGGCCGAGCGCAGCCTGTGGGGACGTAGTGGGGGCGTCCCGATCCTGCCGTGCACCCTGGACCACAACAGCCTGGTGGGCGCGGCGGAACTGGCCTGGCAGCAGGTGCTCGACGACCCGCTGGCGGCCTTGGGCGCGGCGTAGCGGGTTCCGGGGCCCGGGGCGAGGTGCGGTGCCGGCCGCGCATCAGGCGGGCCAGTTCACCGCCAGTGCGCGGCCCGGGTTCTCGGTGAGGATCCGGGCCATCACCTGTGCGCCGAGGGCCAGTTCGAGCCGGGGGCGCAGGCGGCGCAGCAGATACGGCATACCGGGGCCGCCGTTCACCGAACGCGCCCCGGCCGTCGTGGTGTCTCCGCCCAGCAGCAACTGCCCGGCGTGGCCCGCCTCCACGAGGGCGGTGAGCGCGTCGGGAAGGCGCCAGTCGGTGGCGTGGTGGGCGCGGGACGGCCCGTCGTAGACGAGGAAGGCGCCCGCGGCCGCCGCCTGCCGGTGGACCACAAGATCGGGCGAGCGGTTGAGATGGCCGAGCAGCACCCGGTGCGGCGGTACGTCCAACTCCCCGCACAGCAGGTCCAGGACGTCCAGCGCCGCCGTCCCCAGCTCCAGGTGGACGGCGATCGGTGCGTCCGTGCGGTGGTGGGCGTCGGCCGCGGCGGTCATGGTGTGGCGGGCGTGGGCGTCGAGGCCGTGGAAGCCCCCGGCGACCTTGATCAGACCGGCCCTGGGGCCGCTGCCGCCGATGCCCCGCGTCAGCTCCTCGACGAACAGCTCGGCGAGCCGTTCGCGGACGTCCTCGACCGTGCCCGGCCGGTAGTGCGCGGCCTGGTGCATCCCGGTGGCGGCCACCAGCCGCACGCCGGTGGCCCGGGAGAGCGCGGGCAGGCGCCCGGCCCTCCGCCCCAGCCCGTAGGGCGTCCACTGCACCACCGTGCCGCCGCCCACCGCGCGGAAGGCGCGCAGCTCGGCCTCGGCCGCGTCCGCGTCGTCCAGCTCCTGGCCGGGCAACGCGTGCTGCGGATGAAGAGATGGTCGTGGGCATCACAGATCCCCAGCTCGGTGGCGGAGACATCGCCGAGCACCGTACGGACGGCGGTCACCACTGCCGCCCTTCGGGCAGCGTGTCCAGGCCGGGCGCCGAAAGGTGGAGCACCTGGTAGCGGTCACCGGGTTCCGAGGGCGGCGCGGAGTCCTCCCAGAGCGTGAAGTGGACCAGCTCCCATCCGCGTGGGTCGATCGCGAGGGCCGTCGTGTGGACGCCGTCCGCGCCCGCCCGCCGCCGCAGCTCCGTGAGCGCGCCCTCGACGGCCGCGGCCGGGTCGGCACCGGCGGGGACCGGCTCGGTGCGCCGGGTGGCCGCCCGCGGTACGGCGGTCGCGGCCGGGCCCCGCGCGAAGGCGAGCCCCGCCCAGTGCTCGACCACCGGCCGCCCGAAGTCCTGGACCAGGCCCTGGAATCCGGGGCCCCACAGAAAGCGGTGCATGGCGTCGGGGGCGGCCCACAGATAGAACGGCGCGTACGCGTTCACCGCCGCGCCGTCCACCCCGCGCTCGCTGATGGCGTACGCCTTCAGGCCGAGCCCGGGGAAGTCGTCCAGCAGCGGGCCCTTGGTCTCCACCCGGCGGCGGATGATCTTCATGTCGTAGTCGGCGGGCAGGGTGATCCGGTACTGCATGGCGTACATGGGTGAACTCCTGTCGGAGGGTGGACGGCGGGGAGCGGATCGGCCGGTCCGGCTCAGACGGCCGGGTACGCGGCGTCGCCGACGAGTTCCTCCCATACGGCCGTCGTCCCGTCCTCCGCGGCCTCCACCAGCGCGAGATGGGTCATGAAGGTCCGGGGCCCGGCGCCGTGCCAGTGCTTCTCGTCCGCCTCGATCCATACGGTGTCCCCGGCTCGGATCTCCTCGACCGGGCCGCCCTCGCACTGCACGAGCCCGCGTCCCTCGGTGACATGGAGGACCTGGCCGTGCGGATGGCGGTGCCAGGCGGTGCGGGAGCCGGGGGCGAAGTGGACGCTGTACAGCCGCAGTCGTGAGGGCTCGGCCGGTGCCGCGATCTCGTCCAGCCAGACGGAACCGGTGAAGCGGTCCGCGGGGCCGCGCTCGCTGTGGCGGGGATTTCGGGTGATCTCCACGATGAGGAATTCCTTTACCGGGATGGGAAAACGGACGCCTTGAGGGCGCCATGAGCGGGCACCATGACGCGCGCCGTGAGCAGGCTTCGCACGGGAGCCGTGAGCAGACCTCACCGGGACGCCGTCGGCGGGCACCTCACCCAAGCGCCGTGAGCAGGCGGGTCACACAGGCGCCTTGAACGCCGCCAGCAAGGTGAGCAGCCCCTCCACCGCGCTGTCGAAGGGCGCCGCCGATCCCGCCGCGCGGGCCAGCACATAGCCGCCCTGGACCGTCGCGACGACCGTCGCGGCGATCGGCTCCGGGGCGAGACCGGCCGTGAACTCCCCGCGCTCGCGCCCCTCGGCGAGCACCTCCGCCAGCCGCCCGCGCAGCCAGTCGAGGGTTTCGTCGACCGGCTTCCGCAGCTCGGGGTCGGCCATCACGTCCGGGTCCATCGTCAGCCGTCCGATCGGACAGCCGCGCAGCACCTCGCGCTCCCGCAGCAGATACGCGCGGACGCGGTCGTACGCGCCCCCAGGGCTGTCGAGACAGGACCCGGCGACGGCGCGCAGCTCCTCGGCGGTGCGGCGGATGGCGGTGAGCGCCAGATCCGGCTTACCGCTGAAGTGGTGGTACATGCTGCCCTGGCCGGCGCCCGCGCGCTGCTGGATGGCCTTGGGGCTGGTGCCCACATAGCCGCGCTCCCAGAGGAGCTCCCGAGTGCTCTCGATCAGGCGTTCCGGAGTGGTCATAAACGCACTGTACACACTAGTAGGTACAGAACTCCAGCGCCTACACTCCGGGTGATGACACCCGCGAGGAGTACTGGCGGCGGCTGTCGGTCCTGGACGAGCGGTTCGGACCGCGGGCCTAGGGTCCGTCGTCACAGGGGGGCGCCCGGCCGTGAGCGGCTCTGGTGCGGGGGCACCTCCCAGCGGTGGCTGGGGGAGGCCCGCACGGGGCGGATCGCCCTCGTGCTGGGCGTGCTCGGGCGCCTTTCGACAACGCGGGGCACCTCCCAGCGGTGGCTGGGGGCGCCGTGCCAGGTGTGGGGAGCAGGGCGGCCTCTTTGCAGACGGGCCTTGGGGCGGGCTGACCGCGGCCCGGCGGGGCGCCGGTCCCGTCCGGCAGTCGCTCTCGGGTCCGTCCCGCTTCCCGGGCGGCGGGACGGATCGCTTCTTCAGTGGGATACGGCCGATCGGGCGGCGGGCGTACGCTCCCGCACCGCGGACGCGGGTGCCGGGGCTTGGGCCGGGGGAGCCTGGACGGGATCCGAGGCCGGTGCCGGGGCGCCGACCGGGGCTTGGACCGGCCGGGTGAGGTCCACACCGCGCGGCGGCGCGGTACGGCCCGCTCCGTACACCGCGAACGGCGACGTAGCGGCGGTGGTGGGCTGCGGCACGGCGAGGGTGAACCACACGACCTTGCCGCTGCCGTCGTCACGGGCGTGCATGCCCCAGCTCTGGCTCACCGCCGCGACCAGGGCCAGCCCCCTGCCGTGCGTGGAGACGGGGTCGATGGTGCGGAGGCGGGGCAGCCGGGGATCCTGGTCGCGGACCGAGACGGTGAGCCGGTCCAGCATCAGGACGATCTCCACCGTGCATTGTTTCTCCGGCTCGGCATGCCGGTGCACGTTGGTCAGCAGCTCGGTGACACCGAGCGCGGCCGGGTCGATGAGCGGATCCAGATGCCAGTAGCGCAATTGCGCCGACACGATTCTGCGGACCTGACCGATCCGCGACGGCAGGGCTTGCAGCTCCACCGTGCAATGCCTGCTAGGACGACTGATCACGGCTGCGACTCCCTGAAGAAGTTGGGGCTAGCCTGATTCAGGTGCGGGCGACGAACACGTTCAGCAGTGGTGGCTGCTGCGCGCGACCGGTGGGCCGGTTCTCAGCGTCACCGCTTGTTGACTCTCAGTGATACTGATACTCGTCCAGGGTCGGCCCCTGCGCGCGCATGCGCAACTCGGCCGGTTCACTTCTTCCGGCCGTGCCCCCGGGCGGACCGCACCGCGTCCAGGAAGCGGCTGGCGGCGGCGGGCCCGGTGGACTTGGCGGCGGTGTCCTGCTCGCCGAGGGTGAGGCGGTAACGGGTGCCGTTCACGGTGGCCATGGCCTGGTCGCCGTCCACGAACCACGGCTTGCTCGCGCGGACCGACTGGACCGGGGCGCTGTCGATCTCGCGGCCGTAACTGGTCAGCAGCTGGAGCCGGCCGTCCTTGATCAGGACCTGCCCGGCGCGCGTCACCGAGCGTAGGAACCGCTCGATCCGCACCCCTCTGGCATTGAACTCGGTATCGGCCATGACGACCGCCTCCCCGGTGGCTCCGACTGGCACGCGTGCCGCTGCCTCTCATTCTCCCTGTTGCGCAGTGTGCACGTGACCGGCCCGGCGCACCAGGGCGCACCAGGGTCCACTTAGGATCGAAGTGGCCCGATCGCGCGACCCGGGCCGGGCACCAGTACGAGGAGCAGCGTGGACAGCACAACACGGGGGGTCATCGACACGGTTGACGTGGACCGCAGCGACCACGGCTACCGGGAGTGGCTCAAGGAGGCCGTCCGCAAGGTGCAGGCCGACGCCCAGCGCTCCGCCGACACCCATCTGCTGAGTTTTCCGCTGCCCGAGCGGTGGGGGATCGACCTCTATCTGAAGGACGAGTCCACCCACCCCACCGGCAGCCTCAAGCACCGGCTGGCCCGTTCGCTGTTCCTGTACGGGCTGTGCAATGGCTGGATCCGGCCGGGCAAGCCGGTCATCGAGGCGTCCAGCGGCTCCACCGCCGTGTCCGAGGCGTACTTCGCGAAGCTGATCGGGGTGCCCTTCATCGCGGTGATGCCGCGCACGACCAGCCGGGAGAAGTGCCGACTGATCGAATTCCATGGCGGCCGATGCCATTTCGTGGACGACCCGCGGACGATGTACGAGGCGTCCGCCGCCCTCGCGGTGGAGACCGGCGGCCACTACATGGACCAGTTCACCTACGCCGAGCGTGCCACGGACTGGCGCGGCAACAACAACATCGCCGAGTCGATCTACCAGCAGCTGCGGCTGGAGCGTTACCCCGAACCGACCTGGGTGGTGGCCACCGCGGGCACCGGCGGCACCTCGGCGACCATCGCGCGCTACGTCCACTACATGAGCTACGACACCCGGGTGTGCGTCGCCGACCCGGAGAACTCCTGCTTCTTCGACGGCTGGGTGCACCAGGACGACCAGGCGTCCAGTGACCGCGGCTCACGGATCGAGGGCATCGGCCGCCCCCGGATGGAGCCCAGCTTCGTCCCCGGCGCGATCGACCGGATGATGAAGGTCCCGGACGCGGCGAGCGTCGCCGCGGTGCGCGCCCTGGAGCAGGCCATCGGGCGCAAGGCGGGCGGCTCCACCGGGACCGGGCTGTGGAGCGCGCTGCGGATCGTCGCGGAGATGGTCGAGGCCGGGCGCACCGGCAGTGTGGTGACCTTGCTGTGCGATCCGGGCGACCGCTATCTGGACAAGTACTACTCGGATGGCTGGCTGGCGGAGCAGGGGCTCGACATCGAGCCCTATGCGAAGACGATCGATGTCTTCCTGACCACCGGCCGCTGGTCCGGCTGAGCGCTCCGCGGGAAGTGCCGCGAGGTGCCGTCAGTCGTCCGCGGCTACGTCGTGGCTGGTCGCGCCCACGCGGCGGAGCCGCACATCGACACAGCCCCGCGCCCCTTCGGGGCGCAACCCGAACCGCACCCGACTTCAGCGAGGCCGCTTAGTCGCTAGCCGCCAGCCGCTACCCGTCGGCCAGGAGGCGGTCCAGGGTCCGGACCGCCTCGCGGAACGTCCGCCCCACCCCCGGGCGCGCCAGCCGCGCGGCGAAGCGCAGCGGCGGCGGGCCGTCCAGCGCGAAGACGTACCGCACCATGGTGCCGCCGCCGGACGGGGCCAGGGTCCACTCCTCCAACAGCGCCCGCAGCCCCGGGGCGTTGGTCTCGTCGATGCGGTAGGCGTAGCGCTTCGCGGGTTCCGCGGCCATCACCGTCTCGCGGAAGCGGACACCGCCCCGCAGCCGGATCTCGCGGCCCTCGCCGCCGTCCGTGGCCCGCGCCGCGCTCACCTGACGGAACCACCGGGGCCAGCCCTCGGTGTCGGCCAGGGCCGTGAACACTGCCCCGGGCGGGGCCTGGGCCTCGGCGACGAAGACCAGCCGCAGCGGGGCGGTCTCGGCGTACTCCAGCCCGACGGAACGCAGCCGGTGTGTCATGGACACACGATAACTGTCGACCCGTCAGATGTCTGCGGCTCCGTTGGCCTCGCCCGCCACCACCAACTCCGGCAGATACTCCGCGATCTCCGCCCGCGCGTCCTCCGGCAGCCCCGAGTCCGTCACCAGGGCGTCCACCTGGTCCAGCGTGGCGAACGAACTCAGGCCCACCATGCCCCACTTGGTGTGGTCGGCGATCACCACCACCCGCCGCGCGGCCCGTACGAAGTGCCGGTTGGTCTCCGCCTCGGCCAGGTTCGGCGTGGACAGCCCGGCCTCCACCGATATGCCGTGCACGCCCAGGAACAGCACATCGAAGTGGAGCGAGCGCACCGCGGCGTCGGCCACCGGCCCCGCCAGGATGTCCGACGGGGTCCGTACCCCGCCGGTGAGCACCACCGTGGCCGCGCCCGGACGCGGGCCGGGCCCACCGGCCGTCGCGGCCCGCTGCGCGTTGTAGAAGACATCGGCGACCCGCACCGAGTTGGTCACCACGGTCAGATCCGGGACGTCCAGCAGCTGCTGCGCCAGCGCGAAGGCCGTGGTACCACCGGCGAGACCGATCGCGGTGCCCGGCGTGGCCATCGCGGCCGCCGCCTTCGCGATGTCCTCCTTGGCGCTCAGCTCCAGGCCCGACTTGGCCTCGAACCCCGGCTCGTAGGTGCTCGCCTCGGCGACCGGCACCGCGCCGCCGTGCACCTTCTCCACCACGCCCAGCCGGGCGAGCGCGTCCAGATCGCGACGGACCGTCATGTCCGAGACATTGAGCTTGCGCGTCAGCTCGTTGACCCGCACCCCACCGCGCCGTCTGACCTCGTCCAGGATCAGGGCACGCCGCTGCTCCGCGAGGAGGTTCTGGTTGTCGCTCACCCTGCCTCGTCTCCTTCCCGTCGGCGCGCACGGCCCGCGGGCTCATCTTCGCACGAGCCCGGGACACCCGATCACCGGAGCGCACGAGCATTACGATTTCGCCACGCCCGGCCTGTCGGGGTCCGGTCCCCGGACCGCTGGGAAGAATCCTGAACGGGAACGAACGGCATCACACCGGGATCGACCACACCGGGATCGGGGGACACGGTGGCATCACCGGAATCGGGGGGCGCGGTGACATCGACCGTGGGCGGCAGCACACCGGACGGCGCGACGGACACGGCAGCGGCGGACACGGCTCGGACGGCGGCCGCGGCCGAGCGGCTGGAGAGCGCCCGGGAGATCCGCGGCGCGGGACCGCCACCCGATCTGGAGCTGCTGGTCCACGGCGTCGGCGGCACCACTCCCCAGGAGATGCTGGGCGACCCGCGCACCGTCCGGGTCACCGGCGACGAGACCGCCGGAGTCCACCGCAGGACCGACGACGCCGACGCCGAGACACGCCCCCGGGAGGACCGCGAGAGCCCGGTCCGTGAGGCGTACGTCTGGTCCAATCTGACCTCCGGCAACAGCTCCCGCGCCCTGTGGCTGCTGTTACTGCCGTTCATGGTCGCCAACCTCGTCCACTGGATGCGCCCCGCCGCCGACCGGAGCGAGCGGACCGTGCGCGGCTACGGTCTCCTGGTGCGGCTGGTCGCGCTCAGCCTCACCGTGACGCTGATCGCCGGGGTCTGCGAGGTGGCCCTCGACCTGGTCGCCTGGCAGTGCGGGGGCGCCGACGCCTGCGCCGACGCCAAGTCCTGGCTCGGCTTCATGGCGCCCGGGAACCACGGCTGGTGGAGCAGGCCCGGCCGCAGGCTCGCCCTCGCCGCCGTGCTCCCCACCGCCCTCACCGGGCTGCTGTGGTACCTGTCCAACCGCACCTGGAGCGCCTACGAGTCGCAAGCCCCGCTGGAGCACTCGGTCGACGAGTCCGCCCCCGAGGCGGGCAACCGCCCCGGGCTGTGCCTGCCCGGCTTCTGGTACGGCCGCAGGATCGTCGCCCGGCTGCGCGCCGCGCACACCGCCGCGGGCTTCCTCACCATCGCCGCCGCCCTGACCACCGCCGCCGCCACCCAGGACCGCAGGCCCGGCGGCAGCGGGCTGCTGGACGCCGCGGGCTGGGCGCTGCTGGCCCTGCTGACGGCGGTCGCGGTCGCCGTGGTGTTCGTGGTGTGCCACCGCGGCCGCAGTGAGAGCAAGGTCGACAACACACTGGACCGGATCACCATCACCGCGCTGCCCGGCACCGCACTCGGGGTGCTCGTGCTCTCCTCGTTGTACGCCGGATGGTCCCGCCCCGGCTGGGTCTCCCACGGAAAGCTGCCGGGCAACCAGACCTTCTGCGTCATCGCGATCGGGCAGGGCCTGCTCATCCTCGCCATCGCGGGCTGCGCCCTCGCCCTCTACCGGGCCGCCCCCGCCGGGCGCACCCCGCTGTACGGGCTCGCCGGACCCGCCGTGGCCACCCTCGCCTGCGGACTCGGCGCCGTCCTGGCCGGAGGCGTCGCCCAGCGGATCGCCGACTGGCTGGACGGCGGCGCCACCCCGGGCATGGGCGGGCGGCCCGAAGTCGCCCCGCCCGTGCTGCTGTCCTGGCTGGCCACCGCCATACCGGTCCTGCTGCTCGCGCTGCTGGTCCTGGTCCTGGTCTTCACCGTCCGGGTCTGGCGGGTACGCAAGGGGCTGCTCCCGACGATCATGGACGGTTATCCGGGGGAGCGGCCCGACGGGGTGCGCACCCGCCGGATCGCCGGAACCATCGCCCGTGCCGGGGTCACCGACTCCGCGCCCTGGATCGTCGGCCCGATCGCCCTGTGCACCCTGCTGGCCGGCGGCCTGGCCGTCACCGGGGCCTGGGCCACCGGCGAGGTCCCCGGCCGGGCGGCCGACGGCACCCCCGGCCCGGTGGACGCCGCCGCCCAGACCTGTCAGGCGATCGGCTCCTGGATGATGGGGCTGGCCTTCCTGATGATGGTCACCTGGGCCCGCCGCGCCTACCGCAGCCCTTCGGCCCGCCGCACCATCGGCATCCTGTGGGACGTCGGCACCTTCTGGCCGCGCGCCGCCCACCCCTTCGCGCCCCCCTGCTACGCCGAGCGGGCCGTCCCCGATCTGACCTGGCGGATGCAGACCTGGACCGGCACCTACGGCGGGCGGCTGGTCATCTCCGGCCACTCCCAGGGCAGTGTGCTGGCCGCCGCCGCGGTCTGGCAGCTGGACCCCCGCACCCGCGGTCAGGTCGCGCTGCTCACCTACGGCTCACCGCTGGAGCGGCTGTACGGCCGCTGGTTCCCCGCCTACTTCGGGCCCGCCCCACTGCTCTCGCTCCACGGCGAGGTGCGGTGCTGGCGCAATCTGTGGCGTTACACCGACCCCATCGGCGGGCCCATCCGGCTGCCCGACGGCCCCGGCCCGCAGGTCGACCGCGGTGCCCTGAAGGATCCGCTCGCCTACGGCCGTACCCCTGAACACCCGCTGCCCGCACCGATCCTGGGGCATTCGGAGTACCAGGCCGACCCCCTCTTCGACCGGGAGCGGGCCGGACTGCTGGCCCGGCTCCCGGAACAGAGCTGCTCCTCCCCGGAGAACGCCGGTCAGACGACGACGCCGGTCAGATCAGCTCCGGCAGATCCTCCGGATAGAGCAGGGTGAGATCGTCGGTGGTCGGGTCCGCGAGCTGGGCGACCCGGCCCGCATGCCGCTCCACCATCGCCTCGAAGGTCTGCCGGGCGGTGCGGCCATTGCCGAACGCCGGGCCCTTGGGGATCGCCGTGAAGTACTTCAGCAGCGCCTCGGCCGCGCCGTCGCCGATCCGGTACTCATGCTCCTCGGCCTGCTGCTCCACGATCCGCAGCAGCTCCTCGGGGGCGTAGTCGCCGAAGGTGATGGTGCGGGAGAACCGGGACGCCACACCGGGGTTGACGGACAGGAAGCGCTCCATCTCCACGGTGTACCCGGCGACGATCACCACCACCGCCTCACGGTGGTCCTCCATCAGTTTCACCAGGGTGTCTATGGCCTCCCGGCCGAAGTCCCGCCCGGAGTCCTCGGGGGAGAGGGCGTACGCCTCGTCGATGAACAGCACCCCGCCGCGCGCCCGGTCGAACGCCTCCTGGGTGCGGATCGCCGTCGAGCCGATGTGCTCACCGACCAGATCCACCCGGGAGACCTCCACCAGATGGCCGCGCTCCAGGACCCCGAGCGAGGCCAGGATCTCGCCGTAGAGCCGGGCGACCGTGGTCTTGCCGGTGCCGGGGGAGCCGGTGAAGACCAGATGGCGGCGGACGGAGGCGGCCTTGAGCCCGGCCTGCTGACGGCGCCGTCCGACCTCGATCATGTCGGTGAGCGCCCGCACCTCGCGCTTGACGCTCTCCAGCCCCACCAGGGCGTCGAGTTCGCCCAGCACGGCCGTGGACGGACGGACCTCGACCGGCGGTTCGGCGGCGGGTACGGCGGTCTGGGTGGGGCGCGGCGCGGGAACGCCGCCCAGCAGCCCGGCCGTGGAGGTGACGGTCTCCCGCGCGGGCGAGGTGGCCGGGGGCAGCGCCAGGGCGGCCGGGGCGGAGGGGAGGGCCTTGGTCGCGCTCTCGTCGCTGGTGCAGTCCTCGACGACCGGGCCCTCCTCGGAGAACTCGAAACCGCCGCGGGCACACCGCTCGGTGCGGCACCGGGTCAGGGTGGTGCGGCAGCCGTCGATGATGTGGAAGCCGTAGCCGCCGCTGCCCGTCACCCGGCAGCCGTGGAAGGTGCCCCGGCCCTGGGCGGAGACGTAGAAACCGGCCTCGGTCGGCCCCGAGACCGTGGTGCGCTCCACGGTCGGATCGGCGCCCTTGGTGACGATCACCCCGGTCGAGGCGCCGTCGATGGTGCAGTTGGCGAGGGTGCCGCCGCTGCCGTGGTCACGGAACCACGCGCCCGTGGCCGCCTCCCGGATCCGGCAGTCGTCGAGCTGGGCGATGGCGCCGTCGCTCACCGACACCGCCGTGTTCCGCACCTGGGACAGATCGCTGTCCACGACGTCCACCCGGGAGCCGCGGTCCAGGACGAACAGCGCGTCGGGAACGTCGCGCAGCCGGCACGAGTCGAGTACGGCGGTGGCACCGTCGCTCACCCACACCGCCGGATAGTCACCGGTGCTCTCGTGCAGCTCGCACTGGTTGGCGTCCACCCGGGTGCCCGGGTCCCACACCGAGAGGCCGTTGCGCCCGAACCGGCGCACCGTGGAGCGGGTGAGGGTGAGCACCGAACGCGACCGCAGGTCGACCGCGTTCTCCGGGATGTCATGGATCTCGCAGTCGGCGAGGGTCAGCACCGCGTCGGTGTCCAGATTCACCCCGTCGGAGGTGGTGCGGTGCACCCGGCAGTCGGTGAGATGACCGGTCGCGCGCGCGGAGACCTGCACCCCCGCGCCCCGGATCTCGTACACCTCGCAGCCGACGGCCTCCAGCGAACTGCCCTCACCGGTCAGGGTGAGCCCGGCGCCCGAGGCGTGGTGGATCCGGCAGCGGTCCAGCCGGGGACGGCCGCCGCCGCGCACCGCCACCCCGGACTGCCCGGCCGCCACCACCTCGCACTCCTCGAACACCCCGCCCGAGCCGTCCAGCACACTGACTCCGATGCCCGCGGGGTTGTCGACGGTGCAGCGGCGCACCGTGGGCCGGGCGCCGCCGCGTACCTCGATGCCGACCGCCGAGCGGGTCGCCACCCGCAGATCCATCAGCTCAGGGGTGCCGTCCTCGACCAGCAGCGCGGGGGCGGCGGCGTCCTGGCCCTCCACACACAGGTCCTGGACCACCGCGGAGGCTCCGATCGTCAGCGCGACGCCGTCGGCCGGGGCGATCCGCACCGATCCGCGCGAGGAGCCTTCGGGCCCGCGCAGGGTGACGGCCCGGCCCACCACCAGATTCTCGCGGTAGGTGCCGGGCGAGATGGAGAGGACATCGCCGTCGCCCGCGGCCTCCAGGGCCGCGGTGAGGGAGGCGTACTCTCCGGTGCGGCGCCGCCACCGCGACGTTCCGCTGTGTGTCACCTGGACGACCGAGCCCTGTGCCATGGTGCTGTTGTGCCCCCACCTCGTGGTCAAGCCGGATGTGCGCGACTCGCGACTGTGGCGCTGCGCATGTGAATGCCCCACCGTAGCGTGCGTGGGGCGCGATGAGTTGACCTCCCCATGAGGCCCGCGTGGACTTGGTGTCGTGATGACAAATCGTCTACGCGCGGCACACGGCGGCATCGGGCGCACGTCGATGCGGCGCGCTCAGCTGCCCGCGTCGGCCCGGCCCCAGTCCTGTCCGGCTCGGGCCCAGGCGGTGTCCCACTCCGCGTAACGCCGCCGCATCAGCCGCCATACGACCAGCCGCCGGGTGCCGTCCACCAGGCCGACGGTGACCGCGGTGGCGCCGATTCCGGCCAGCACCGCATGGGTGGCGGCGGTGGCCGTGTCCAGCGGGCGGCCGCGCGGACGGCCGTGCTCATCGGTCCACAGATGGAACCGCTCACCGGGGTCGGCACCGGGGTGGGTGCCCAGCGGGCCCCGGTGCTTGCTGCCGTCCGGGCCGGTCCACCGGGCGAAGACGCGGCGGTGGGCGTCCCGCGCGGAGGAGGTCTCGGGGTCGGAGTCCACGGGGGGATGGGGGAGCACCTTGACGACGGTGGCCAGTATCAGATACCGCTGGGCGCGCTGCTCCCGCGCGGCCTTCACCAGGGCGTCATGGGCGATGGAGCCCGCCACGACACCGACGGTGGGGGCGACGGTCAGCATCAGCAGGACGGCGATCAGCGTGGCGGTGGCCTCCACGAGGTCGGTGCTGCGGCGCAGCGGATTGTGGCGCCAGCGCCAGAGTCCCCGGATCATCCTCATAGGTCACACCCCCCTTCCCCGTCCGTAAATACCGTATGCCGGGCGGGATATGCGCGCATTCAGTGAAGAGAGAGCAATATCACGGGCTCATGGCTTCCGCTCCACCGGCGGGCCGTCGAGGGGCAGCGGAACCTGCCAGATCAGCCGGGTGCCACCCGCCTCGGGGGCCTCGATCCGCAGGGTGCCGCCGAGCAGTTCGGCCCGGGAGCGCATATTGACCAGTCCGCCGCGGGGGGTGGCACCGCCCAGACCCACTCCGTTGTCGGTGATCATCAGGGTGATCCCGGTGTTGGTGCCAGTGTCTACGGTGAGCCGTACGTCCACCCGCTGGGCGTGGGAGTGCCGGACGGTGTTGCTCAGTGCCTCGGCCAGGACCGCGAGTAACTGGTCGCCGTGGTCGTCCGGCACATCGGTGTCGACCGGGCCGTCCATCAGCAGCGACGGCGCGAACCCCAGCGCGTCCGAGGCCGATCGGACGGCCTTGACCAGCCGCCGCCGCAGGGTGGCCGGTTCACCGTTCTCGTCCCCGACGGTACGCAGGGCGAAGATGGTGGAGCGGATGATCTTGATGGTCTCGTCCAGGTCGTCCACCGCCCGGCCCACCCGCTCCGCCGCCTCCGGACGCTCGATGAGCCGACCCGTGCTCTGGAGTGTGAGCCCGGTCGCGAACAGCCGCTGAATGGCCAGGTCATGGAGGTCACGGGCGATCCGGTCGCGGTCCTGGAGCAGCGCCATGTGCTCGGACTCGGCGCGGTGCCGGGCCAGTTCGAGGGCGAGGGCCGCCTGCGCGGCGAACCCGGACAGCAGCTCGACCTCGTTGTCGTCGAAGGGCGGGCGCCCGGCCAGCCGGCACAGCCGCAGCGCGCCGGAGGAGCGCTCGTTCGCCACCAGCGGGACGGCCACCAGCGGGCCGAACTCGCTCTCCTGGTCGGGCAGCGGCCAGGCCCGGGCCCGCGCGTCCACCCGGACGTCGGTGGCGACCGCCGGACGGCCGGTGCGCGCCGCGAGCCCGGCCAGCGAACCGTCGGCCGGGACCACAAGACCCCCGACCCGCTCCGCGTCATGACCCTCGGCCACCTCCACCATCAGGCTGTCGGTGCCCGCGACGGGGAGCAGGACGGCCGCCGAGTCGGCCAGGGCCACCTGGAGGGCGAGCCGGGCGATCAGGCTCAGCACCTGGTTGGCCGGGGTGCCCGCCAGCAGCGTACGGGTTATCACCCCCAGTGCCTCGAGCCACTGTTCGCGCCGTCTGCTCTCGTGGTACAGCCGGGCGTTGTCGATGGCGATCCCGGCGGCCACCGACAGGGTGGTCAGCACCGCCTCGTCATCGGGGTCGAACTGGGCGCCGCCGCGCTTCTCGGTCAGATACAGATTGCCGAACACCTCGTCGCGGACGCGGATCGGCACCCCCAGGAACGAGCGCATCGGCGGATGGTGCTCGGGGAAGCCGTGGCTCGCCGGATGCTCCGACAGATCGGTCAGCCGCAGCGGCTGCGGATGGCGGATCAGCTCGCCGAGCAGACCGTGGCCGCTGGGTAACGGGCCGATCCGGTGGACCAGTTCCTCGGATATGCCCACCGGCAGGAACTGGGAGAGCCGGTGCCGGTCGACCACGCCCAGCGCGCCGTACTCGGCGTCGGCCAGCACCACGGCGGACTCCACGATCCGCCGCAGCACCTGCTCCAGGTCCAGTTCGCGGCCGACGCTGAGCACCGCCTCCAGCAGGCTGTGCATCCGCCCCTGGGTGGCCCGGGCGGCGTCCAGCCGCGCCTGGAGCTCGTCGAGGAGCTGATCGAGACGGAGTTGGGGGAGTGCCGGATGGCGTCCGTGATCCGCAGTGCCCGACACTTGGCCTCCATACCCCCCATGAGCCGCTCACCAGCAGGATATCGGGGCCCGGTGCGGCCCCGGGCGGCGATCGGCGGAACTCGGCCACGGGGCCGGATGCCGGGCCCCGGACACCTCGGGGCGCCGGGTGTCCGCGCGGCCCGCGCACCGCGCGGGGCACGAACGCCTGGCACCGGGGCCCCGCGCGCACCGCGCGGGGGACCCGGTCCCTCTCCGCGCCCGGCTCGGGTCGGCCGGGCTTCCGGCATCCGCGGCATCGACGCGCGGTCACCATCGGGCGAGCGGGCCCGTACGGCGGTCGCGGCGGAGACCCGCTGACGGCTGGTCAGCTCCACGGATCGGGTGGTCAGTTCTGCGGAACCACCGCCACCGGGCAGTGCGCATGATGCAGTACGGCGTGGTTGACCGGACCGAGCTGCATTCCGAAGTGCCCCTGCCGCCGCCGGGCACCCATGACCAGCAGATCGGCCCGGGCCGAGGCGTCCAGCAGCGCCTTGCGCGCCGGGGCCTCCACCGCGCGGTGTGTCACCGGCACCGGGGGCCGCCCGGCCGCGCCGCCCAGCGCCTCGGCCAGCAGACCGGTGGCGTGCCGGGCATGGTCCGCGCGCCCGTCGTGGCCGTCCCGCGCCGTATCGCGCCCCCGGCGCACGCCCTGGCCCTCACGCTCTTCACCGCGCCCCGCGCGGTGTTCCGCGCTGCGCGCCGCGCGCGGGCCGTGGTCGTCGGGGCCCGCGCAGCGCCAGGCGTGCACCGCCTCAAGCGCTCCGCCGCGCAGCCGCGCCTCGCGCAGCGCGAAGGCGACGGCGGGGGAGTGCGGCGGTACGCGTCCGGGCGCGCCCGGGGGCTCACGCTCGGCGATCCCCACGGCCACCCGGTGCACCCCGCCCCGTACGCTCTCCGCCCGGCCGCGCACCACGACCACCGGGCAGTGCGCGCGCGCCGCGATGCCCAGCCCCACCGAGCCCAGCAGCAGCGACGCCAACTCACCGCGTCCGTGCCATCCGACGACCACCGCCTCCGCGCTCTGCCCGGCCCGCAGCAGCGCGGTGACCGGGTCGTCGGTCACCAGGTCGGTCATCACCTTCAGCTCCGGTGCCCGGCGCCCGGCCCGTTCGGCCGCCGTGGCCAGCACCGTCTCACCGCGGAGCCGCTCGGTGGGCCGACCGGCGGACGACGCGGGCAGACAGCCCTCGTACCGCTCCCACAGTGAAGCGTGGACGATACGCAGCGGGGTCCCCCGCAGCGCGGCCATCCCGGCCGCCCAGTCCAGCGCGCCGGAGGCGCTGTCCGAACCGTCGACCCCGACGACCACGGGAAGTTCCACCCGTGCCCACCGCCTCTCATGTCAGCGCATGGATGAGTTCTTTCCCTCGTGTCCCTGGAAAACGCGGGTAGCCGCGAAAAGCGCGCGAGCCCGGCCGCGGCGCTGCGGAGGAGCGGCCGGGTCCGCCCCGGCCGGGCTATCGCAGCCTCATCGCGAGAGTCACCACGGCGCCCACGGCCCCCGCGCTGACCGCGAACCGGTCGGTGACCAGCCGGGTCAGCCACAGCCCGCGGCCGCTGGTCGCGCCGTCCAGCCCCGGGAGGATCTGCGGGATGAGGTCCTCGGAGAAGCCGGGGCCGGAGTCGGAGATCCGGCACTCCAGCTCATCGCCCACCCGCCGCAGCAGCAGCGATCCGGTGCCGCCCGCGTGCTCGATGGCGTTGCTGGCGATCTCGTCGACGGCCAGGACGAAGTCTCCGCGCCGGGCCTCGCACAGCCCGGCCCAGGCCGCGCACTCCTCGACCTGCACCCGCAGCCGGGGCAGCTCGCCGGCGGTGAAACGGCGCTTCAGCAGGTGGTCTCCGGCTCGGTTGGCGGACCGACGACGAGGGTCGGCTAGCACCAGTGCCTCCCGTTTTGACGAGGACGAGCGACATCACAGGGTCGGTGAAGCAGCCGAGGGTAGGGCCGATGGGCCGCCAACACCGTCGCCGATCAAAAATGACGTGTCCTATCGGAAACCTGACCGGAAATGGGTATAGGTGAGTCGAAAGCCGTTCACCGGCATACCGATCTGGATCAGACACCTCGTATACGCACGGTCACCGCCGAGGCGCGAGGCGGAAGCGGAGACGGCAGGGTGAGGTCATGATGGGACTTCTCAGCGCGCTGAAGGCCGAGCACCGCGAGCGCGTGATGGCGCTCGCCCGCGATGTGTCCTTCCCCTCGGGCGGCCGCATCTTCGAGGAGGGCCGCAAGGCCGACCGCTTCTGGATCATCCGCACCGGCGCGGTCACCCTCGATCTGCATGTCCCCGGACGTCGCGCCGCGGTGATCGAGACCCTCGGCCCCGGGGAGCTCATCGGCTGGTCATGGCTGTTCCCCCCGGACACCTGGCATCTGGGGGCGGAGGCGCTGAGCCCGGTGCGGGCGCATGAGTTCGACGCGGAGGCGGTGCGCCGGCTGTGCGACGAGGACCCCGAGCTCGGCTACGCCCTCGCGCTGGCCTGCGCCCAGGTGATCGGACGCCGGTTGCAGAGCGCCCGGACCCGGCTGCTGGACCTGTACGGACCGTACGCCGGGGGGATGACGCCCTAGGGTCCCCTTTGACGACGGGGCCACGGCAGCCGGAACCCCCGCCGGGCCCCTGGGCCGGGGCGTGCCAAGCTGATCACATGAGCATCCGTCACCTTCTGCGCCACGGGGTTCCCCTGCTGGCCGCGGCCCTGACCCTGTCCGCCTGCGGTGGCGAGGGCTCCGGCTCCACACCGTCCGGCTCCGCGGACAGCGGCGGGCTCAGCCGGATCTCCCCGGACGAGCGCAAGCCCCTCCGGCTGTCGGGCAGGACCCTGGAGGACACACCGCTCGACACCGCCGCCTACCGGGGCGAGGTCGTGGTGGTCAACATATGGGCCTCCCAGTGCGGGCCGTGCCGGGCCGAGGCGTCGGGCCTGACCACGGTGGCCGAGGAGACCAGGGCCAAGGGGGTCCGCTTCGTGGGGATCAACACCCGCGACCCCAGCCGGGAGGCGGCCCGTGCCTTCGAGAAGAAGTACGACGTGCCGTATCCCAGCCTCTACGACCGGATGGGCAAGCTGGTGCTCGCCTTCCCCCGGGGCAGCGTCAACCCGCAGGCCATCCCCTCGACGGTGTTCCTCGACCGGAAGGGGCGGATCGCGGCTCGGGCGCTGCGGCCGCTGAGCGAGGCCGATCTGCGGAAGGTCATCACCCCGTTGGCGGCCGAGAAGCGGTCCTGAGGGCCGAACGGCCCTTACGCTTCCGCGCGTCAGGCCGTAAAGCTGGGCAGCTGGATCACGACCGGCGCCCCGCGTGCCATGTGAGGAGTGCAGTGCCCGAGACAGCCGATCCCACCGGCCCCGACGGCCCCGCCGCCACAGCCGCCGAGCCCATCGGGGTCTTTCTGCTCGACGACCATGAGGTGGTGCGGCGCGGACTGCGCGACCTCTTCGACGCCGAGCCCGATCTGCGGGTGGTCGGCGAGGCGGCGAACGCCCGTGAGGCCATCGCCCGTGCCCCCGCCGTACGGCCCCGGGTCGCCGTGCTCGACGTACGGCTCGGTTCGTCGGGCGACGGCGGTGACCACGAAGGGATCGAGGTCTGCCGGGAGTTGCGGACCCGGCTGCCCGGACTCGCCTGTCTGATGCTCACGTCCTTCGACGACGACGAGGCGCTCTTCGACGCCATCATGGCCGGGGCCGCGGGCTATGTGCTCAAGCAGATCAACGGCTCCGACCTGGTCTCGGCCGTCCGTACGGTGGCCGCCGGGCGGTCCATGCTCGACCCGGGAGCCACCGCGCGGGTGATGGCCCGGCTGCGCGGACCGGAGCCCAGCGGACCCCCCGAGCTGGAACGGCTCTCACCGCGAGAGCGGGAGATCCTCGAGCTCATCGGCGACGGACTGACCAACCGGCAGATTGCCGAACGGCTGTTCCTGGCCGAAAAGACGGTGAAGAACCGGATCTCCTCGATCCTGTCGAAGCTGGGTGTGGGACGGCGGATCCAGGCCGCGGTCATCGCCGAGCGGATGAAGGAGCGCGGCACCGGGCAGTGAGCCCCGGGCGCACACCGGAGCCGCCGCCGCGCCGGCCGCCGACCCTCGCGTGGGGCGTGAGGCAGGCTCCCCTCCTGCCTCGCGCCCCACGCGGAACGGGGGCGGCCGGTCGATGTCGCTCATCACCGCAGTGGGGTGAGAGCCCGGTCCGTCCCCGCATATGGGGTGGCTCGTGGAACAGCCTGTCCAGGATCGCCGGGACCGAACCGATCCGGGAGGGGCCGAACGGCCCCCAGAACAGGGGCCGGACGGGGAATGCCCGTCCGGCCCGATCCTTCCCTCGGCCGGGCACCATGGCCCGGCCGCTCACCTCCCGAAGATGTTCAGTAGCCGCCTCCCGGCTGCGGCGGCCGGCCGCCCGGATACTGCTGCTGACGTCCGTACGGGTCGTCATACGGGGACGGCGCGGGGGCCGGACGCGGCGCGGGGCGCTGCATCGCCGGACGCATCGCGTCGTATCCCATCGGCGAGGGCGCCGCCGGGCGCTGGGGCTGCGCACCCGGGTAGCCGCGCGGACCCGCCTGCGGCGGGATGTACGGCGTCTGCGCCTGCTGCAACCCCATGGGCTGCGGCGCGGGCTGCTGGTAGCCGGGCGGCGGGGTGTGGTGCGAAGGACCGGCCGGCAGCGCGGGCAGCGCCGGGGGCAGGGCCGGAAGGTGACTTCCGGTGTCGTACGCGGACGGCACCCTGATGGGCGCGATCTGCGGTGTCCCCCGCTCGGCGACGAGGCTGTCGTAGATGGGGGTGTCCGGGAAGGACGGCGAGGAGTAGTAGCCGCCGCCGTAGGTACTGCGGGGGGAGGTCATAGCCCATAAGTTAAGCCCACGATGTGCTCATTGGGGAGTCCGGTAGGAGGGTTGTTTTCAGTGTTGGGAGGCGTCGCGGCGCATCAATCATTGCTAACCCGGGAAAATCGGTCGCCGTGGTGCGTTGAGATCGCGTAAAGAGCGCGTTTTCAGCGGGTTACCCGCGGTCGGACTCCGGTGTCACACGGAAGAGTGGCGCAGGGCAGACTGGCCCGCAGCTGCGTGAACAGAAAGGCAGGGGGACGACATGTCGATGTCCAAGGGCGGCAATACACCGGTGCCGGCGGCGTCGGTGCGGATCGAGCTCGGCTGGCGCACCGGCCCGGGCGTACCGGATGTGGACGCCTCGGCGCTGCTGCTGGTCTCCGGAAAGGTCCGCTCCGACGCGGACTTCGTGTTCTACAACCAGGCGACCCACTCCTCGGGCGCCGTCCGCCACGAGGGCAAACGCACCGCCGGGGACACGGTGACCGACACCCTCGCGGTCGATCTGTCCACGGTCGAGCCCGAGATCGAGACCGTGGTGCTCGCGGGCTCCGCCGACGGCGGGAGCTTCGGCCAGGTGCCGGGCCTCAACATCCGGGTCGTGGATGCCTCGGGCGGCGCGGAGATCGCCCGCTTCGACAGCCAGGACGCCACCGTCGAGACGGCCTTCGTCCTCGGTGAGCTCTACCGGAGGCAGGGCACCTGGAAGTTCCGCGCCGTGGGCCAGGGTTACGGCAGCGGGCTCGCCGGGCTCGCCACCGATTACGGGATCAGCGTCGACGAACCCCAGCAGACGGCCGCCCCGGCTCCCGCCGCGCCTCCGGCTCCCACCGCGTCCCCGTACGCCGCGCCGCCGGTTCCGCCCACGACTCCCGCTCCGCCCGTCGGCGCCTACCCGCCCCCTCCGCCGCCGCCGATGGGCGGCGGTTCCGCGGCTTTCCCGCCGCCCGCGCCCCCGGCGCCGCCCGCCCCGGCCCCCGCGGCTCCCGGAGCGCCGGTGAACCTCAGCAAGGTCACGCTGACCAAGCAGGCCCCGTCCGTCTCGCTCACCAAGCAGGGCGGCACCTCCGGTGCGATGCGGGTCAACCTCAACTGGCAGATCCACAAGCAGTTCAAGGGGTGGGGCGCCAAGCTGGGCAAGGCCATGGCCATGCACAGCGACCTCGACCTGGACCTCGGCTGCCTCTTCGAGCTGTCCGACGGAAGCAAGGGCGTGGTGCAGGCGCTCGGCAACTCCTTCGGCTCCCTGCACCAGCCGCCGTTCATCCAGCTCGACGCGGACGACCGGACCGGCGCCCGGGCGCAGGGCGAGAACCTCACCATCAACCTTGACCACAAGGACGCGTTCCGCCGCATCCTGGTGTTCGTGACCATCTACGAGGGCGCGCGCAGCTTCGCCAACCTCAACGCCACGGTCACCCTCCAGCCGCAGTTCGGCGCGGCGGTGGACTTCTCGCTCGACGAGTGCACCGTCCCGTCCCCGGTCTGCGCCCTGGCGCTCATCACCAACAACGGCGGCGACCTCGTCGTCCAGCGCGAGGCCCGCTATCTGGTGCCGGAGCGCGGTGTCAGCCCGCAGCGCACCCTGGACTACGCCTACGGGTGGGGGATGAACTGGACACCCGGCCGCAAATGAGCTCCCCGCGCGGGCAGTGGGGCCGTCAGGGCGGGTGCGGCGCTCAGGGCGCGGCGCTGGGGCGGGCGTAGGTGCGCCCCTTCCAGGCCGCGCCCCGCCCGCGGTAGTGCCGCAGCGCCGAGTCCACGGTCATCAGCAGATAGAGAAAGGCCGTCAGGGGCAGCAGCGGCGCCAGCCAGAGCGTCTGCCGGTAGTAGCGCAGCATCGGGATGTACGTCCCGGCCATCAGCGCCCAGGCCGCCGCGCCCAGCGCCAGCGGAACGGCGCTTCCGGTCAGCAGCCCGGCGCACACGGCGGCGGGCGGCGCGAGGTACACCACCGCGAGCCCCGCGACCGTCGCCGCCAGCAGCAGCGGATTGTGGCGCAGCTGGGCGTACGCGCTGCGCGCGACCATCCGCCACAGGTCGCCGAGACCGGGGTACGGCCGGACGCTGTCGACCCGTTCGGCAAGGCCCAGCCAGATCGCACCGCCGGACCGCTTGACCGCGCGGGCCAGCGCCACGTCGTCGATGACCGCCTGCCGGATGGTCTCCGGGATCCCCGCCCGCTTGGCCGCCTCCCGGCGCAGCAGTACACAGCCGCCCGCGGCCGCCGCGGTGCGCGCCCGGGGCCGGTTGACCCACCGGAAGGGGTACAGCTGGCAGAAGAAGTAGACGAACGCGGGCACGATCAGCCGCTCCCATCCGGTCGCCACCCGCAGCCGGGCCATCTGCGAGACCAGGTCGAGCCGGGCCGCCGTGGCCGCCCGCACCAGCTTCCGCAGGGAATCCGGCTCATGGGCGATGTCGGCGTCCGTCAGCAGCAGATACTCGGCGGCACCGGTCCCGGCCTCCTCGCGCCGCGCGGCGAGGGCCATCCCGTGCCGGACCGCCCACAGCTTGCCGGTCCAGCCCGGCTCCGGTTCGCCGGGGGAGTCGACGGTGAGCGCCAGTCCGCCGCAGGCGTCGGCCAGTTCGCGGGCCACCTTGCCGGTGCCGTCCGAACTGCCGTCGTCGATCAGGAAGATCTCGGCCCGCCCCGGGTAGTCCTGGGCGAGCAGCGAGGGCAGGCTCACCGGAAGCACGGCGGACTCGTCCCGCGCGGGCACCACCACGGCCACCGAGGGCCAGCAGCCGGGCTCGTCGTCGGTGCCGGACTCCGGCGGGCCGGTGCGGGGCAGCCGGACGTCCGTACGCCAGAAGAACCCCTGGCCCAGCAGCAGCCACAGCCAAGCGGCCAGGGCCGCGGCGGCGATCCACGTCAGCTCGCTCACCCGCCGCAGTCTGCCCGAAGCGGTGCCCGGGCGACGGGCCAACGGGGCCGATCCATTAAAGTGACCGGGTGAAGATCGCGCTCATGGACTCCGGACTCGGCCTGTTGGCCACTGCCGCCGCGGTGCACCGTCTGCGGCCCGACGCCGATCTCGTCCTCTCCTCCGACCCCGACGGCATGCCGTGGGGGCCGCGCACTCCCGAGGACGTCACCGAGCATGCGCTGGCCTGCGCCCGCGCCGCCGCCGCACATGACCCCGATGTGCTGATCGTCGCGTGCAACACCGCCACCGTCCACGCGCTCCCCGCGCTGCGCGCCGAGCTGGAGCCCGCGCTGCCGGTCATCGGCACGGTGCCCGCGATCAAGCCCGCTGCCGCCGGGGGCGGCCCGATCGCCATCTGGGCCACGCCCGCCACCACCGGCAGCCCGTACCAGGAGAACCTGATCCGCGAGTTCGCGGCCGGGGTCGAGGTGACCCCGGTGGCCTGCCCGGGTCTCGCGGACGCCGTCCAGTACGCCGACTTCGACGCCATCGACCAGGCGGTGGCCGTCGCCGCCGAGCGCACCCCGCGCGATGTGACCACCGTCGTCCTCGGCTGCACCCACTACGAGCTGGTCGCCGACCGCATCCGGACCGCCGTGCAGCAGCCGGACGCCCCCGCGCTGGTTCTGCTCGGATCCGCCGGGCCCGTCGCCGCCCAGGCGCTGCGCCGGATCGGTGCCGATCCGCTGCCGACCGACCAGGACGTTTCGGCGCGCGGCGGGCTCACGGTCATCCACAGCGGGCGCGAGGAGGAGCTGCCGCGGGCCGCGCTGGCGTACGCCGAGGGCACTCTGCTGGCACCCGTCAGCACCGTGCGCGGCTGATCAAAACCCGCTTCCACCGGCGGAAACGGTGTGATCTGGTGCCGCGGTAGCGGAACGTGAGTACCCTGCCAACTATGAGGCACCACCACCAGCACGGGAAGCGGACCCCGGCCGGGGAGCCGCCCGCGGTCTGGACCGGGCATGCACACAACCGTGGGCAGTGGGTGCTGGCCGCCGCGGGCGCCGCGTGTCTGGCGCTCGGTATCGACCTTGCCGTCGCGTCCCCGTGGGGTTCCGGTATCGCTCCGCTCCTGATGTCGGTCATCGGCTGTGTCGCCGCCGGACTGCTGATGCTCTTCGGCACCATCGCCTTCGTCCATGTGGCGGTCCGGATCGACGCGGAGACCCTGGAGATCCGCTGCGGTCATATGGGGCTGCCGCGCCGCCGCATTCCGCTGAGGGAAGTGGTCGACGTCGATGTCGCCTCCCGGGTCACCCCCTGCCAGTGGGGCGGCTGGGGCTATCGCTGGCGGCCCGAGAAGGGCACGGCGGTGGTGGTGCGGCGCGGTGAGGGCCTGGTGGTCCGCCTCGGGGACGGACGCGTCTTCACGGTCACGGTGGACGACGCGGAGGCCGCGGTGTGGGTGATCCGCCAGCGGCTGCGGATGATCGCGAAGCCCGCCTCACAGGTCTGACCGGCGCTTCGGCCGGCTAGGTCCTGTCCTGTCGATCTTCGTGGATCAGCCCGCGGCGTCTGGTGCCGTGGATCGCAAGGCGGAGGGTCGTCCTCGTACTGGGCGTACTCGGAAGATCCCGACAACGCGGCGAGGCGCGGTGCCAGGCGTCGCGGGCCCGCGAAGATCGGCAGGACAGGGCCTACGGAGGCGGCGTCGGCGCATGGTCCGGGCGGCTGGCCGTGGCCAGTCCGGCGAGCAGTCCCGCACCCGCCGTCACCTGCGAAAAGCTCAGCGCGTTGCCCAAGGACGCCTCGACGGCCAGAGCCGTGAGCGCCGCCGCGGCCGTCAGCACCACCGGGGTGGACCGGGGGGAGCGCCACAGCGCGTAGAGCATCCAGCCGAAGGCCGCGCCCAGCAGGGCCACCCCCGGTACCCCCTCGCCCGCCGCCTGCTGCAACGGGGCCGAGTGCGGTGTGGTCCGCGGGTCCGGCGCCTCCATGGCGGTGGGGCTCAGCTCGGTGAAGCGGTCCGGGCCCGCCCCGCGCACCGGGTTCTCCCCGGCGATCCGGGCGGCGTCCTGCCACAGCCGTACCCGGTGCTCGGTCAGCTGCTGCCGCAGCGCGGGTGGCAGTCCGCCCGGGACGGCGTTCGCCGCCACCGCCCAGCAGCCCCCGACGGTCACCGCGGCGATGAACGCAAGACCCGCCAGGCCCAGCAGCCGCTGCCGCAGCCGGGCGGCGGTGAACGAACACAGCAGTACGGCGGTGCTCGCCAGCCCGCCCGCCGTCCCGCCACCCACCGTGGCGGTGACCGCGATCGCCAGGGCCAGCAGCCACAGGGCGGAGCGCAGGAGGACCGGCCGCGCCGCCCATGCCGCACAGCAGGCCGCACCGGTGGCCAGGGTCCACTGCGCGGCGTCCACGCCCTCATGACCGGGCAGTCCCGCCGTCGTGGCGCAGGCCAGGCCGAACCCCGCGAGCGCCGCGGCCGTCGTGGCGGCGACCGGCAGCAGCGATCCGGCGATCCGGCCGCAGGCGTATCCGGCGGCCACCGCCAGTACGGCGAGCAGCACCCCCTCGGGGCGGGCCGTCCGTCCCACGGACGCGATGAGTGCCCATACCGCGCAGCCGCCCAGAACCGCCGCGCCCGCGATGTCGGGTGTGCTGCCGCGGGCCGGTCTGTGCTGTCCCTGCTCTCCCTGCACGACCGGTCCCACCACTGATGACGTCATCCGTCGAACCCCCCGTCGTGACGGCACCGCGACCACGGCCGGAGACCGGATGCGGGCCATGACACCGGGAACGGTAGCGCTTGTACTGAGGTATGTGTATATGGTGCGCAGAAACGATGTGTCAGTAGTGAAACGGACACTCGGTGCGCGGGCGTGACCGCCGGGGCGGGGCCTTGGCCCGCCCGATACCCTCACCGCATGGCGATCCCCGACTTCATCCGTGACCTCAGGGCCACCGCGGGCCACCAGCTGCTGTATCTGCCGGGCGTGAGCGCGGTCGTCTTCGACGATGAGGGCCGGGTGCTGCTGGGCCGCCGCGCCGACAACGGCCGCTGGGTGATCATCTGCGGCATCCCCGAGCCGGGCGAACAGCCCGCCGAGGCCGTGGTGCGCGAGGTGGAGGAGGAGACCGCGGTCCGCTGTGTGCCCGAGCGGATCGTCCTCGTCCGCACCCTGGACCCGATGACGTACCCCAACGGCGACCAGTGCCAGTTCGTGGATGTCTGCTTCCGCTGCCGGGCCGTGGGCGGCGAGGCGCGGGTGAACGACGACGAGTCGCTGGAGGTCGGCTGGTTCGCGCTCGACGCGCTGCCCGCGATGGAGGACTTCTCGCTGATCCGGATCAAGGAGGCGCTGGGCGACGGACCGACCTGGTTCGAGCCCGTCGGCGCGGAGTGACCGCCCATCACCGGGGACCGAAGTATGTGCCCCGGCCACATCGGTGCGGGCGCGGTCGCTGTCTAGTCTGCCGCTCATGAGCGCCGCCACCCCCTCAGCTCCCATCCCCTCCGGCTCCGCCGCCCTCGATCTGACCGGCCGCACCGCACTGGTCACCGGCGCCGCCGGGGGCATCGGCCGGGCGTGCACCCTGCGGCTGGCCGCCGCGGGCGCCACCGTACGCGCCGTCGACCTGGACGCCGAGGGGCTGGCCCGGCTGGTGGCCGCCGGCCCCGCCGGGCCGGGCACCGTCGAGGCATGGGCCCTGGACCTGACCGACCTCGACGCCGCCGAACGGGCCGCCGCGGGCACCGACATCCTCGTCAACAACGCCGGGCTCCAACTCGTCCGCCCCATCGAGGACTTCCCGCCCGAGGTCTTCTCCCGGGTCCTCACGGTGATGCTGGAGGCCCCCTTCCGGCTGGTGCGGGGCGCGTTGCCGGATATGTACGGCCAGGGCTGGGGCCGGATCGTCAACATCTCCTCCGTGCACGGTCTGCGCGCCTCCCCCTACAAGGCGGCGTATGTGGCCGCCAAACACGGGCTCGAAGGGCTGTCCAAGGTGGCCGCCCTGGAGGGCGCCGCCCACGGGGTGACCTCCAACTGCGTCAACCCCGGCTATGTGCGCACCCCACTCGTCGAACGGCAGATCGCCGACCAGGCCGAGGCCCACGGGATCTCCCCGGAGCGCGTCATCAGCGAGGTGATGCTCGCCGACGCGGCGGTCAAGCGGCTCGTGGAACCGGAGGAGGTCGCCGAGGCCGTCGCCTATCTGTGCGGTCCGCACACCTCCTTCATCACCGGCGCCTCGCTCACCATGGACGGCGGATGGACCGCCCACTGAACGGAAGCCCACGGAGCGGAAGCCCACGGAGTGGACGCGCACCGAGCGGAAGCCCGCCCGGAGAGCTCCCCACCAGGGCGCTGGACCGCCTTTCCGCACGTCCGACGGCTGGCGCCGCCGCACCCGGCGGGAGTATCCCTGGGACCATGGCCGAGGATCAGCCGGAGACCCCGTACCTGGAACTGCTGGCGCGCGGCGCGCCCCCCGAGGCGTACGAACGCCCGGGGCTGCGCGCCCGCGCCGAAAAGGCCCCGGCCGGGCGGCTCGCGGCGCTGGACCGCGCCAAGCTGCTCGCCCTCCGCGTCCGCGGTGAGCTGGAGGGACGGCGGCGCCGCGAGGCCGAGCTGTCCGCGCTCTTCGAGACCGCGCATGACCTCGCCGGGCTGCGCGATCTGGACGCGGTGCTCCAGGCCATCGTCCAGCGCGCCCGTTCGCTGCTGGGCACCGAGGTGGCCTATCTGACGCTCCACGACCCGACGGCCGGTGACACCTATATGCGGGTCACCGACGGCTCGGTCTCGGCCCGCTTCCAGCAGCTGCGGGTCGGCATGGGGGAGGGGCTCGGCGGGCTGGTGGCTCAGACCGCCCGCTCCTATGTGACCGACAGCTACTTCGACGACCCCCGCTTCCAGCACACCCACTCCATCGACGCGGGCGTCCGGGACGAGGGTCTGGTCGCCATCCTCGGGGTGCCGCTGCTGCTCGGCAGCGGTGTCATCGGGGTGCTGTTCGCGGCCGACCGCCGGGCCCGGGTCTTCGAACGGGAGCAGATCGCGCTGCTCGCCTCGTTCGCCGCCCACGCGGCCGTGGCGCTCGACACGGCCAACCTGCTCGCCGAGACCCGTACGGCGCTGGCCGAACTGGAGGCCGCCAACGAGATCATCCGGGACCGCAGCGGGGTGATCGAGCGCGCCTCCGACGTCCATGACCGGCTGACCGAACTGGTGCTGCGCGGCGGCGGGGTGCACGATGTCGCCGACGCGGTGGCCGAAGTGCTCAGCGGCTCGGTGGAGTTCGTCGACGCCGACCGGGCGCCCGCGGCGGCCGTGGACCGCTCGCGGTCCGACGGCCACGCGGTCCGGCACGGTGAGGACTGGATCGCCGCCGTCTCCGCGGGCGGCGAACTGCTCGGCGCGCTGGTGCTGCACGGCCACCCCGGCCTCGACCCGGTGGACCAGCGCACCCTGGAGCGGGCCGCGATGGTCACCTCGCTGCTCCAGCTCGCCCGGCGCTCCGCGGGCGAGGCCGAACAGCGGGTGCGCGGCGAGTTGCTGGACGACCTCCTCGACACCCCCGACCGCGAGCCACGGCTGCTGCGCGAGCGCGCCGCCCGGCTGCGGGCGGACCTGGACGCGCCCCATGTGGTCCTCGCCGCGGGCCTCGACGCGCCCGCCACGGCAGGTACGGCCGGTGCGTGCGTCGTGGGTCCGGGCGGTGGCGCGCCCGCCGAGGAGGCCGCCGACCGGCAGCGCCTGTGGTCCGCCGCTTCCCATCTGGCCGCCACCGGGCACGGCCTGGCCGCCGCCCGCGACGGCGGCACCGTGCTGCTGCTGCCGCTGGCCGAGGGCGACACCGCCGACGCCCTGGCCCGGCGGACCGCCCGCCAGCTGGGCACGGCGCTGCGCGCGCCGGTCACCGTCGGCGCCTCCGCTCCGGTGCCCGAGCCCGCCGCCCGGCCCGGCGAGGTCGCCTCCGGCTACGCCGAGGCGCGGCGCTGTCTGGCCGCGCTGCGGGTGCTCGGCCGGGCCGGACAGGGCGCGGCCGCCGAGGACTTCGGCTTCCTGGGACTGCTGCTGGGCGCCACCCGCGACGGCGCGCGGGACGGCGCCCGGGTCCAGGACTTCGTCCACCGCACCATCGGCGCGGTCCTGGACTACGACGCCCGCCGCGGCACCGACCTGGTGCGCACCCTGGACGCGTACTTCGCGAGCGGGATGAGCCCGGCCCGTACCAAGGACGAACTCCACGTCCACGTCAACACGGTCGCCCAGCGGCTGGAGCGGGTCGGGCGACTGCTCGGCCCCGACTGGCAGTCGCCGTCCCGCTCCCTGGAGATCCAGCTCGCGCTGCGGCTGCACCGGCTGGCCTCGGCCCGCTGAACGCCGATATGGAGTACGGACGTCACGACGCGGGCCCCGGACCGTCCGGGACCCGCGTCCGTACACGTGCGTGACCAGACGCGCGCGTTACGGGGCCGAGGCCGAACGGGGCGCGCGCGCTCCGCCGCGTCCACCGCCCCCGCGGCGCCCCGAAGTTCCGGGTGTCGATGAGGAGGAGGAACGGGAAGGCCCAGCCGCCCACGCCCGCCGCCCCCAGCAGATACACCGGGCGCCGCCCGATCCGGTCCGACGGCCATCCGGGCGCCCATGGTGATCAGCACATCCCGCCAGTGCTGGCGCAGGACGCCGACCAGCGGCGTCTTCTCGGCCGCGTCCGGCTGCCGTCCGGCCTCGGCGTTCTTCCGGGCTTCCGCCTTCCGGGCCTCGGCCCGGGCCAACGCCGCCTGGAAGACCGGTGATTCATCGACAGAGAGACGAATCCACAAGCCGACCAGTACGAGTACCCCGGACAGCAGGAACGGCACCCGCCAGCCCCAGGACTCGAACGCGGACGCGAACCCCTGGACCAGCCGCAGCGCGGTCACCAGCACCGGCGCGGCCGAGCCGACCGCCACACCGTAGGAAGGCGCAGGTCAGCGGCGTATGTGGTGGGACGCCACAGTTCGCTGCCGCGGTGTGCGCCTGGCGGCCATGACACCGGCCCGCCGGGCTCGCGAAGTTCCGCCGGACAGAGCCTGAGCGGCCTCGCTGACGTCCGGTGCGGTTCGGTTGTGCCCCGAAGGGGCGGGGCTGTGTCGATGTGCGGCTCCGCCGCGTGGGCGCGGCCGGCCACGACGCAGCCGCGGACGAACGACCGCACCTCGCGGCACTTCCCGCGGAGCGCTCAGTGTTCGGTGCGCGCCTGGCGGGCGCGGCGGGTTCTGCCCAGGTGGCTTACGGCGGTGGCGAACTGCTCCTGGGTGAGCGCCGGGGCCGGGAGGGGACCGGCCGCCTCGGGGCGGAGGGCGTCGAGGAGCAGGGCCAGATAGCGACGCCAGGCCGAGGGGGACGCGGCCGCCGCGCCGGGGACCGTGCGGCCCAGCATGAGAGTGAGGAAGAGGAAGTCCTCGGCGGTGATGTCGGTCCGGACCGCCCCGTCCTTCTGGGCACGCCGGAGGAGGACATCGATGGTCTTGCGGTGTTCCGCCCGGAGGCTGTCGAGCGAGGGCACACCCTGGATGTTGGTGGTCATCAGGTCGTTGGTGCCCCGGTCGGTGGCGAGCAGGGTGAAGATCCGCTCGAGGTAGGAGACGAGTCCGCCCCAGGCGTCGATGCTCTGCCGGGCCTCCAGCGCGGCCCGCAGAATGTCCTTGAGAGACTCGCCGAAGACGGCTTCGATGAGCTCGGCCCGGCCGGCGAACCGGCGGTAGAGGGTGGCGCTGCCGACTCCGGCACGCCGGGCTATGTCATCGAGCGGTGCGTCCACGCCCTGGTCGGCGTAGATTTCCCGGGCCGCTGCGATCAGCATCTCGCGGTTGCGCTGCGCATCGCGGCGCAACGGAGTCACCTTGTTCACACGGTCGCCCATGAGCGGAAACCCTAACACTAAACGGGGAACTCTCTCCGGTTCATGTTTGAAATCGCGGGACTGGGGAAAGACCCCCATTTCCCGTGGTCGGAGAGGGATAATGGACAGAGACCGGGCCACGGCAGGGTGCCGCCGCGGCCCGTGAGGAGGCGTCAGCCGGGTCCTCAGCGCGGCATCGGCATCATCGCCAGCGGGCCGGAGGTGAGGCTCATCTGCGGCCGGGGACGGAGTCTGGTGCCGGGCACGGGGCGCAGCCGCCAGCGCCGGGCGACGGTGGCCAGCGCGAGGGTCGCCTCGGTCATGCCGAAGACATCGCCGACACACTTCCGGCTTCCGGCGCCGAACGGCAGATAGGACCCGCGCGTCACGTCCTTGGCCCGCTCCGGAAGCCAGCGGTCGGGGTCGAAGGACTCCGGCCGGGGGAACAGCCTGCCGTCGCGGTGCAGCATGTAGGGGCTGATCAGCACATCGGACCCCGGGGGCAGCCGGCGCCCGGCCAGCTCCGTGCTCTCGGTGGTGGTGCGGGTGATGATCCAGGCGGGCGGGAACAGCCGGAGCGCCTCGGTGAACACCCGCTGGGTGTAGCCGAGTCGGGGCACATCGGGGTGGCCAGGGGGCCGGTCGCCCACCACCTGATCGACCTCGGCGTGCAGCCGGGCCTCGGCCGCCGGGTTCCGGCCCAGCAGAAACCAGGTCCAGGTCAGGGCGGCGGCGGTGGTCTCGATCCCGGCCAGTAGCAGGGTCAGCACCTGGTCGTGGACCTCGCGTTCCGACAGCCGTTCGCCGGTCTCCTCGTCCCGGGCGGCGAACAGCGCGGAGAGCAGATCGCCGCGGTCGCCGCCGGTGGCCCGGTAGTCGGCGATCAGTTGGTCGATGCGCCGGTGGAGCTGGGTCAGGGCCGTTGCGAAGGCGCGGTTGGCGTGGAGCGGAAGCCGGGAGACCAGTCCGGTGGGGTCGATCGCCCGGTGGTACGCGCCCTGGACGACGGTCCGCAGACAGCGCTGGACCTCGGCCACGGCGTGCGGCGCCATATCGGTGGTGAACAGTGCGCGGGCGGTGACCCTGGTGGTGAGCGCCTGCATCTCCCGGCTGACGTCGACCACCCGGTCCGTGGTCCACGATCCGGCCACCGCCTCGCACTCATGCCGCATCACCTCGGCGTAGCCCTCGACCCGGGCGGTGTGGAAGGCGGGTTGCACCAGCCGCCGCTGCCGTCGGTGGTCCGCCCGTCCGGCGGTGATCAGGCCGTTGCCGAGGATCTGCCGGGCCTTGTCCTTCACCGGACCGCCGGTGTCGAAGACGCGTCCGTTGAGGAGCACCTGCTGGACCAGCTCGGGATGGCAGGGCAGTTGGACCCGCTGGGGGCCCAGCCGGAGTTCGACGAGATCGCCGTGGGCGGGCAGGGAGGACAGGAAGCCCAGGGGGCGCCGGGCCAGTTGCAGGGCGTGACCGATCAGCGGGAGCCCGCCGGGGGCGGTGGCGACCTGCCAGTCGCGGGTGACCGTGCGCTGCGCGGTCCTCATGTGAAGAGTCCTTCCTGTGCGGCGCCCTACTGGATGCGCGAGTTGACGTGGTTCACGGCCGCCCGGTAGCGCTCGCTGCCGGTGGTCCAGATGAAGTTGCCGTACACCAGGTCCAGCAGGATGTCCCGGCTGACCTCGTCGAACGCGTGGATGCACCGGATGTCCTCGGCGATGTCGTCCAGCCGGTCCTGGAAGAACTCCTTGAACGCGCCCTCGTCGGAGACGTCGCACAGCCGGAAGCAGTTGGTGATCTGCCCCAGCGAGACCTCGCGGTCGTAGGAGTAGAAGTCGTTGACGACGGCGAGACCCCGGGTGGTCATCCGGGCGGCCAGGCCCGTCTTGGCGTGCTCGGTGAACTCCCGGTGCCGGTAGACGGGATAGGACATCTTCATCCAGAAGTCGACGCCCACGTCGGTGATCCGGAAGCGGAAGTACTGCTCCGGGGAGGTCCCGCAGAGCGCCGCCTTGAGCGGCGAGTCACGGAACATGTGGTCGCTGGTGACGAAGGCGCGGGCGGCCTCGTACGCGAACCAGGCGTCCTCCTCGTCGTAGTAGCGCTCGCAGATCGCGCGCAGCCGGGGCAGGAACAGCTCGAAGTCGTGCAGGGCGGGATCCATGTCGTCCCAGACGAACGTCACGCAGTTGAGGACGCAGACGGCCTTGAACGCCTCCGTGTCCCGTAGGTGACGGTCGCTCTGGGACCAGCACACCACCTCCATATAGGAGATCCAGCGCTCGTCGGAGACCGTCTTGCCCAGGGGCGCCACGGCCGCGTTGCACGCGGCGATGACCTCGCGCAGCTCCTCGGGGGTCAGGATCCGGGGGACCGGCCGGTGACCGATACGGCGGTCGAAGAGCTCGGCGAACCGGCGGGTGCACTCCTGCCGGTACGGGCGCAGGCTGGACGTGCCGAGGTCGGCGGGCCCGGCCGTGAAGAGGTCGGTGGTCATGAGGTCCTCACGGTGGTCATCCGGGCCAGCCGGCGCAGCGCGGTGACCGCGTCCGGGGTGAACGGGGCGGCGTCCAGCGCATGCAGGGCCCGCTGTCTGCGGTCCTCGATCATCCGCTCCACGGTCTCCCGGGCGCCGGTGGCCTCGAAGATCTCCCGGACGATGGCGGCCTGCTTCTCGTCCAGCAGCGGATCGCCGAGCAGTTCGCGCAGTTGGGCGTCCTGGACGGGGTCGGAGGCGCGCAGGGCCAGAGCGGTGAGGGTGGTGTTCTTCCCCGCGCGCAGATCGTCCAGCGGGGACTTGCCGGTCGACTCCGGGGTGCCGAAGACCCCTATCAGGTCGTCCCGGAGCTGGAACGCCTCGCCGAGCGGCAGGGCGTAGCGGGTGAGGGCGTCCATGGCCTCGGGCCCGGCGCCCGCCACGGCGGCGCCGATGTGCAGCGGGCGCTCCACGGTGTAGCCGGCGGTCTTGTAGCGGTTGACGGTGAGGGTGGACTCGACGTCGTCGGTGAGCGTGCCGGTGGCGCACAGGTCGAGGAACTGACCGAACATCACCTCGGTGCGCATGGTGGTGAGCGGCGTCAGCACCGCGGCCAGCTGCACCGGGGTGAGCCCCGCGGTGTGCAGGATCTCGTCCGACCACAGCAGCGCGAGATCGCCGAGCAGCACCGCGCCGCTGACGCCGGAGCGCTCGATCCGCTCCGGGCCCGGATGGGTGGCGCCCAGCCCGGCCAGCGTGCGGTGCATCGTCGGACGGCCGCGGCGGACCGGGCTGTCGTCCATGACGTCGTCGTGGAGGAGCGCGAAGGCGTGGAACATCTCCAGAGCGGCCGCCACGCGTAACACCGGGCCCGGGTCACCGCCGCCGCCGACGGCCCGCCAGCCGGTGACGCACAGTAGCGGCCGAATCCGTTTTCCGCCCGACAGGAAATCCCCCAGCAGCCCGGCGAGCGAGGGTAGTCGGGGAGGTGCGGGGCTACGGGACTTGGTGGCCAGAAACTCGTCGAGAACGCGCTCCACCGCACCGCGGATGGTGTCGGTATCCAAGAAGTCGGGGGTGAGCGTGGGTGTGGTCATGAGGCTCCTCCACGCCTGAATATGAAATCGGTTGAGTGAGAGAGGGAAAACACACATGCGGAAGCCGCGGAATCGTGCTGAATGGCGGATCGCCGGACGGTCGGCTTCGGGCCCTGTTACGGGATGCGTTCCACAGGGCGGACGACCATCGGCCGAGATACCGCGCGCTGTTCGTGGCCGCAGGTCAGACGCATGACTAAACAGATCGGCCGCCGTGGTCGAAACATTTCCGCGCATGGTGAGAGGGCCCACTGATATGCGCCCATGAATTCCCCTTGAGTGCCGCCAACCTGTCCCCCGCGGACGTGCGCATTCTAGTCACATCTTCGACAGAACCGGAAGAGTGTTCCCCTTGACGAACCGTCGGCGGTAGAACGGGGAGACGCCCCCGGATGTGCGGGCGTGAAGAAAAGGAGCCGGCGCACTAATACGCTGCTTTTTGTTGAAGGAGGCATGGGGTATCCGCTGGTGCGCCGGGCGGCGCCCCCGGGGCCCGCGTACCCACCCGGAGGCCACCGCCCCGATATCTCGCGGTATCAGACCTTGCGGTAGTCGTACGCCTCCGAGGCCGCCTGGGCGACCGCGTCCACATCCGCCCCGGTGGACGCGGTGACCACCGCCGCGACCGCCCCCTCCACCAGGGGCGCGTCCACCAGCCGCGCGCCCTCGGGCAGTTCGTCGCCTTCGGCCAGCAGCGATTTCACGGCCAGCACCGCGCTGCCGAGGTCGACCAGCACCGCCACACCCGCGCCCTGGTCCACCGCGTGGGCCGCCTCGGTGATCAGCTCCGGGCTGGTGCCCAGTCCGCCGTCCGGGTTGCCTCCGGCGGCGCGCACCGGGGCGTCGGTGCCGCCGGCCAGCCCGGCCGCCATCTCCGCTATGGACTCCGCGACCGCGGCGCTGTGCGAGACCAGCACGATGCCGACTCGCTTCTCCTGGGATTCCCCGCTCATCGGGCGGCCTCCGTGAGAGCCGCGACGATCAGCGCCGACGAGGCGGCACCCGGGTCCTGGTGGCCGATGCTGCGCTCGCCCAGATAGCTGGCCCTGCCCTTGCGGGCGAGCATCGGTGTGGTGGCCAGGGCGCCCTTCTCGGCGGCCTCGGCCGCCGCCGCGAACGACCCCCCGCCGGCCAGCGCCTCGACGGCGGGAAAGAGCGCGTCCAGCATCGTCTTGTCGCCGGGCGCGGCACCGCCGAGCTGCGCCACCGCGTCCACCCCGGCCCGCAGCGCGTCCGTCAGCTGCTGGGGGGTGATCTCCTCGGCGTCGCCCAGGGCTTTGCCCGCACGGCGAAGCAGCGTGCCGTACAGCGGCCCCGAGGCGCCGCCGACCTTGGAGATCAGCTGGCGTCCGGCCAGGATGAGGGCGGCCCCGGGGGAGCCCGGCCGCTCCTTGTCCAGCGCCTCCGCCACGGCGGCAAAGCCGCGCTGCATATTGGTGCCGTGGTCGGCGTCGCCGATCGCGGAGTCCAACTCGGTGAGCCGGGCCGCGTCACGGGTCACGGACGCCGCCGCGGCGGTGAGCCAGCGGTGGAAGAAAGGGGTGTCGAGCACGTGTTCGACGGCGGGTTCACTGCTGGACACAGACGCCTCCTCGGTCGATAGCGAACGGCGACAGCGTACGTACGGGGGTCGGTCGGCCCGTCAGCAGCCCCACCGCAGCCCGGCGGTCCGTACGGGCGCGTCCCACAGCCGCAGCAGTTCCTCGTCGACCTGGCAGAGCGTGACCGAGGCGCCCGCCATGTCGAGTGATGTGACGTAGTTGCCGACGAGCGTACGTGCCACCGCGATCCGGCGCTCGCCGAGCACCCGGTGCACCTCGGCGGCGAAGCCGTACAGCTCCAGCTGGGGGGTCGCCCCCATGCCGTTGACCAGTACCAGCACCGGGTTGTCCGGGGGCAGGTCCTCCAGTACCACGTGCACCGCGTAGTCGGCGATCTCGCGGGAGGTCATCATGGCCCTGCGCTCACGGCCCGGCTCACCGTGGATACCCACGCCCAACTCCAGCTCACCGGGCGGGAGATCGAAGGTGGGACCGCCCTTGGCGGGGGTGGAGCAGGCACTCAGCGCCACCCCGAAGCTGCGGGACAGCTCGTTGACCCGGCGGGCGATGGCCTCCACCCGCTCCAGCGGCATGCCCTCCTCGGCGGCGGCGCCCGCGATCTTCTCCACGAACAGGGTGGCGCCGGTGCCGCGGCGGCCCGCGGTGTACAGGCTGTCGGTCACCGCCGCGTCATCGTTGACCAGGACCTTGGCCACCTGGATGCCCTCGTCCTCGGCGAGCTCGGCCGCCATGTCGAAGTTGAGGACGTCGCCGGTGTAGTTCTTCACGACGAACAACACGCCCTTGCCGCTGTCCACGGCGGCCGCGGCGCGCACCATCTGATCGGGCACGGGGGAGGTGAAAACCTCGCCGGGGCAGGCCGCGTCGAGCATGCCGCGCCCCACAAATCCGCCGTGCAGCGGCTCGTGTCCCGATCCGCCCCCGGAGACCAGGGCCACCTTGTCGGCGACCGGCGCGTCCCGCCGGACGATCACGCGGTTCTCGACGTCCACCGTCAGCTCGGGATGGCAGGCGGCCATGCCGCGCAGTGCGTCGGAAACCACCGATTCGGCGACGTTGATGAGCATCTTCATGGGTGTGTCCGTCCTCCGCCGGGTGGGGGCTGTTCACCGCTCAAACAGCCTACGGATCCGGCGCTGACATGGCACCCCTTGGACATGGAGCCGAACGGCCTAATAGGCCGGAAATGGTACATAGACATCATATGGTGCGCGCATGGAGAATACTGCCGCACCGGCGGCCAATGCCGCGCGCCCACGCCCGCATACGCCTGAGCCGCCGCGGTACCGGCGCCCTGTGCCCTGGCTCGGCCTCGTGGCCCTCGGCTATGCCGTGGCCCAGCTCGCCGTGGTCATCCCGCACACCGGCCATGCGCTGGGCTGGGACGAGTCCGTCTACGTCTCCCAGGTGGACCCGCGCAATCCGCCCGCCTTCTTCAGTGCCCCCCGCTCGCGCGGCATCAGCCTGCTCGTCTCCCCCATCGTGGCCGCGACCTCCTCCATTCCGGTGCTCCGGGCACTCCTGACGGTGCTTTCCGCGCTCGCGCTCTACGCCTCCTTCCGGGTCTGGACCCGGCTGCTGCCCCGGACCACGGTCGCGCTGGCCGCCCTGCTCTTCTCCGGACTGTGGATCACGATGATCAGCGGGCCGGCGGTGATGCCGAACCTGTGGGTGGCGCTGGGCGCCGTGGCCGCCGTCGGGTGGTTCCTGCGTGTCCCCGCCGACCGCAACGCCCGCTGGTGGCTGGCCGCCGTCCTCGCGGGCGCCACCCTCGTCCGCACCCCCGACGGCGGCTGGCTCGGACTGCCCCTGCTCGTCTGGGCCATCGCCGTACGCGCCTGGCGGCCCGCCCTGCCGGCCGTGGCCGGCGGACTGCTGCTCGGCGCCGCCCAGTGGATCGGCGAGGCGTACGAGCGCTTCGGGGGCATCGCCCAGCGGCTGGCGGAATCCAGCGATGTCGAGGGCGGGATGGGCCTCCACTTCGCCGTCGGCGCCGCGCTGCGCAGCCTGAACGGGCCCCAGCTGTGCCGCCCCTGCGAAATGCCACTGCGCCACCCGGAGCTGACCGTGTGGTGGCTCGCGCTGCCGCTGCTCACCACCGCCGCCGTGATCGCCGCGCTACGGGAGCATCAGCGGCAGCGCACCCGCGTCCGCGTCGGGCTGGGGCGGCCCGATCCCCGCCGCGTCCCGGGGCTGCCGACGACGCTGCTGCCCGTGATCTGCGCGGGCGCGCTCGCCGTGCCCTATCTGCTGCTCATCGACTACTCCGCCCCGCGCTTCCTGATGCCCTCCTATGCGCTGCTCGCGCTGCCCATCGCCGGGCTGGTGTTCCGCGTGGTGCGCATCGCGAAGTCGCCCCGGCACATGGCCATCGCGCTCGGGGTGGTCATCACCCTCCAACTGGTCAGCCAATGCCTCGTACTCAGCCATGCCGCAGGTCAGTCCGACACCGTCACCGGGCGCTACCGCACGGCGGCCGACGCACTGGCCCGGCTGGGGCTGCGGCCGCCCTGTCTGCTGATCGGCGACCGCGCCCTGCCCGTCGCGTACCACGCCGGCTGCTCCTCCGCGCAGACCCGCGGCAACAACAAGTCCACCAGCACCCCCGCGCTGCTGCGCCGGGCCGCCCATGAACCCACCGCGCTGCTCACCAAGCGCAAGGGCGGCCGCCCCCCGTCCTACGCCCGCGACTGGGTCGCCTTTCCGCTGCCCGGTACCGAGTGGAACGTCCGTGTGCCGGTCGAGCAGGCGCGGGAGATGAAGGCCCGGAAATTCGGACAGGAGACGTCGGGTAAGCCCGGCAGCATGGGCACCATGACACCCGACCTCACCATCAGCTGGTCCGGATTCCGGTCGGCGGAGCCTGGATTCGCCGCCACCGTGCAGGACCGTTTCGGGCAGTACCGCCACCATGTGCTGGCCACCCTGCGCAAGGATGGCGCTCCGCGGCTGACCCCGCTCGAAGTGGCCTTCGGCGACGGCGAGATGTGGCTCGGCATGCTGCCGGAGTCGCGCAAGGCGCTGGATCTGCGCCGCGACCCGCGGTTCTCGCTCCAGGCCAACCCTGGTCCGGACGACGGAATGCTCGACGGCGACGCACGGATCAGCGGGCGGGCGGTCGAGGTGACCGACCCCGAGGTCATCGCCCGCTACGCCGAGGCGGTCCACCCCCCGGAGCCCTTCCACCTCTTCCGTGCCGAGGTGGCCGAGGTGGTGTACACCTCCGTGGACGACTCCGGACTGGTGCTGCGCACCTGGCGCCCGGGGCAGCCGGTGCGGATCGTACGGCCGGGCAATGACGCCGACCCGTCGCGGACCGAGACCCCGCCCGGCGAGGCTGCCGTGCCACCCGGCGATGCCGCCGAGTCGCCCCGCGATGCCGCCGAGCCGCCCGAGAGCGCTCCCGTGCCGTCCGAGAACGCTCCCGTGCCGCCCCGTGCGGACCAGGACTGAACGTCGACCACCGGGGACCTCGCGGAGGAGGTGGGACAGAACCGGCGTCGCGATGGCCGGCAGCGAACTGACGGACCGTCGGATCCTGTCGGTCCGGCCCCTTCCGTATTGGTGGAACACGTTCTACCGTGCCCCTCGATCCCAGGACACTCCCAGGCCGCCGTCGCGGCGCACGTGAGACTCGAGGAGGGGCCGTGGACCTCGAATTCACCCCTGAGCAGCGGCGGTTGCGCGCCGAACTGCGGACCTACTTCACCGAGCTGGTCCCCGACAATGCCTACGCCCGCTACGCCGATCCCGCCGGGCAGAAGCGGTTCTACCGCGAGACCATCCGGCGCCTGGGCGACGACCGCTGGCTGGGCGTCGGCTGGCCCCAGGAGTACGGCGGACGCGGCCTCGGCCCGGTCGAACAGTTCATCTTCTTCGACGAGGCGGCCCAGGCGGGCGTACCGCTGCCGCTCATGGCGCTCAACACCGTCGGGCCCACGCTGATGCGCTACGGCACCGAGGAGCAGAAGGCGTATTTCCTGCCGAAGATCCTCTCCGGCGAGATCGACTTCGCGATCGGCTACAGCGAGCCCGACTCCGGGACCGACCTGGCCTCGCTGAAAACCCGCGCGGTGCGCGAGGGCGACACCTACGTCGTCAACGGGCAGAAGACCTGGACCACCAACGGCGACACCGCCGACTGGGTGTGGCTCGCGGTCCGCACCGACCCCGAGGCCAAACCCCACAAGGGCATCAGCATCCTGCTGGTGCCGACCGACGACCCCGGCTACTCCTGCACCCCCATCACCACCCTCGCCTCCCACGACACCGCCGCCAGCTACTACGAGAACATCCGGGTGCCGGTCGGCCGCCGGGTCGGAGAGGAGAACGAGGGCTGGCGGATGATCACCACCCAGCTCAACTATGAACGCGTCACCCTCGCCGCCCACGGCACCATGGCCATCCGCGCCCTGCGCGGCGTCCAGCAGTGGGCGGCCGACACCAAGCTCGCCGACGGCCGCCGGGTGATCGACCTCGGCTGGGTCCGCGCCCGGCTGGCCCGTACCCACACCCGGCTGGACGCCATGAAGCTGCTCAACTGGCAGATGGTGGACGCCCTCCAGCGCGAGACCCTGACCCCGCAGGACGCCTCCGCCGTCAAGGTCTACGGCTCCGAGGCGCGCCGCGACGCCTACGCCTGGCTGATGGAGATCGTCGGCTCGGCGGGGCCACTCAAGGAGGGCTCGGCGGGCGCCGTGCTCCACGGCGAACTGGAACGCGGCTACCGCAGCAGCGTCGTCTTCACCTTCGGAGGCGGCAACAACGAGGTCCAGCGGGAGATCATCTCCTGGATCGGACTGGGGATGCCGAGGGTGCGGCGCTGAGCCGATGTGACCACAGGTCTGAGAACTACTGGAGACGTGTCGCGGTGCGGACAAGGTCGGCGACGGCTCTGGACCGACTGTGCGGTGGCCAGGCGATCACGGTGGTGACTTTCGGCGCGTCCAGCACGGGCACGGCGGCGAGGTCACCGGGCAGTTGGGCTCGGCACGACTCCGGTGAGACCGCGCAAGCCCGGCCGAGCGCGACGAGCTGCAACAACTGCGCGAAGTCACGGACCCGCGGGCCGGGGCCGGGCAGGTAGGCGCCGTCCGGGCCAGGCCAACGTGGCAGCGGAAGGCCCGGCAGCCCGGTGATGTCGGCCATGTGCACATGGGCCCGGACAGTGAGCGGATGCCCGGCCGGCAGGACCACGACCTGGCCCTCCGTGCTGAGCTCTTCGGTGTCGAACCCGGCCGTCGAGTCGAACGGCCGGTGCAGTAGCGCCACATCGGCCCGGCCCTCACGCAGAAGTCGTTCCTGCTCGGCCGGGCCGCACAGGATGACGTCGACGGCGACCGCGCCGGGTTCGGCGGCGTACGCGTCGAGCAGTTCCGCCAGCAGTTCGCGGGACGCGCTGGCTTTCGTCACCAGGACCAGGCCGGGACGCCCGGTCGCGGAAAGGGCGGCGTGGCGGGTCCGGCGCTCAGCGGCGTCGACCGTGCCGAGGGCCGCCCGGCCCTCGGTCATCAGCACCGAACCGGCCTCGGTCAGCGTGACGGTGCGGCTGGTCCGATCCAGCAGCGTTACCCCGAGCCGGCGTTCGAGCTGCTGGATCGCCCGTGACAGGGGCGGCTGCGCGATCCCGAGCCGCTGCGCGGCGCGCCCGAAGTGCAGCTCTTCAGCGACAGCGATGAAATATCGCAGTTCCCGGGTCTCCACCCGGCCACGCTACCCCGGATCAATACCTGGACGGTATCGTTGCCCACCCGATCGGTCTTGGCCCCCCGCCGGAGTCCGAGGGCAGCATGGTCCCCATGAGTGAACGAACAATTGCGCTGGTCACCGGCGCGAACAAGGGAATCGGCTACGAGATCGCCGCGGGCCTTGGCGCCCTCGGCTGGAGCGTCGGAGTCGGTGCCCGCGACGATCAGCGCCGTAAGGCCGCAGTGGAGCGACTGCGTACGGCCGGCGTCGACGCGTTCGGCGTACCACTGGACGTGACCGACGACGCGAGCGTCATCGCCGCCGCACGGCTGATCGAGGAACAGGCCGGGCGCCTCGACGTGCTCGTCAACAACGCCGGCATCGCCGGCCACATGCCGCAGGAGCCCACCCGGATCGATCCCGCCACCATCCGGACGGTCGTGGAGACCAACGTGATCGGCGTCATCCGTGTCACCAACGCGATGATGCCGCTGCTGCGCCGCTCTCCTTCACCTCGGATCGTGAACATGTCCAGCAGTGTCGGCTCCCTCACCCTGCAGTCAGGAACCACTGCTGAGCAGAGGACGGGTCCGGTGGCCGTCGCGTACGCGCCGTCGAAGACGTTCCTGAACGCCGTCACCCTCCAGTACGCCCGGGACCTGAGCGGCACGAACATCCTGATCAACGCCGGCTGCCCCGGCTACGTCGCGACCGACCTCAACGGCTTCCACGGTGTACGCACCCCCGAACAGGGCGCGGCGATCGCCATCAAACTCGCGATCCTGCCCGACGACGGCCCGACCGGCCAGTTCTTCGATGACGCCGGCGTAGTGCCCTGGTGATGTGCACAGCGGTCGTCACCCGGTGAGAAGGGACAGCCGGCCTGGTGCGGCGTGCCGCCGGGGTGGGGCGGATGCGGGGCCGCGCCCGCCGCCGGCCGTTCGCGACATTCGTACAAGACCGGCAGCCGCCGCCCCCGCACCATCGCCCTATGACCGACCACGACGCACAGCCCGCGCAGCCGATGCATGTGGACCGCGACGGACCGCGGGACGCGCCGCCACTGCTGTTCATCCATGGGTCCGGAGCCTCGGGCGCCTCCTGGGGACCGGTGGTCCCCGCCCTCGCCGCCCGTCATCATGTCGTCCGGATAGACCTCCCCGGCTGCGGCCAGTCCCCGCCCGCCAGGTCCTACGACGTTGCGGCCCAGGCGGGCCGCGTGGCGGCGCTGCTCGACGAACTCGGGCTGCGCGCCGTCACCGTGGTCGGCCACTCCAGCGGTGGATACGTCGCCACCGCGCTCGCGGAGCAGCGCCACGACCTGGTGGGTTCGCTGGCGATGATCAGCACCGGCCCGCGCCTCGATGCGCTCCTGCCACAGCCGGCCATCCTCCGCGCCCTGCTGGCACCGCCCTTCGGGCCGCTGCTGTGGCGGCGGCGTTCGGACGCGATGCTCCGCAAGAGCATCGGTGCCACGCTCGCCGGCCCTGCGGCCATTCCGCCCGGCATGGTCGCCGACCTGCGGAGCACCACCTACCGCGCGTTCCGCGACGTGTTGCGCGAGAACTCCGCGTACCTCGCCGAGCAGTCCGTGCCCGAGCGGCTCACCGCCCTCGGGCTCCCGGTGCTCGTGGTCTTCGGCGCTGCCGATCCCCGGTGGGATCCGGCGTCGGCGCGCCAGTACGACATCGTGCCGGACGTGCGGGTCGAGATGCTGCCGGGCGTTGGTCACATGCCCATGCTGGAAGCGCCCGAGGCAGTGGGCCGGCTGCTGCTGGACTTCGTGACCCCTTGCTCCGGAACCGCGTCGGCAGGCCCGGCCTAGAGTGGTGCCGTGTCGTCGCGGTACGTACCACCCGTGTGGTCGGGCGTGGAGATCGCGGTACCGGTGCCCTCGGACCGGCTGCCCGGCATCAGCATGGCCGGATTCCGCCAGCGTGTCGCCGCACCCGTCGATATCGCGATGGTCGCGCATCCGTCCGTCACCCTGCTCATCGATCTGAGCGACGATCGCGGCCTGGTCTGCGACACCCAGGGCCGGCACGGACGCGGCAGTGTCGTGATCGGCCTGGCTCCCGGGGAGCTGCGGGCGTCCGGCCTGGTGGGCGAGTGCCTGCAGATCCGGCTGCAGCCGGGTGTGGCGGCCGCGGTGCTCGGCTCGTCGGCCGGGGCCGGCGGGAGCGTGGAGTCCTTGGCGGACGTCTGGGGCCGCGACGCCGTGCGCATCGAGGAGCGGCTGCGTACCGCCGGGTCGTGGGGCGAGCGGTTCGCGATGGTGGCGGACGTCGTCCGCCGGCGGACCGGGGACGGTCTGCGGGTCGATCCGGAGGTCGCCCACATCTGGAGGCGGACGGTTGCCGGCCGTGGCCGGGTGCGTATCGACGGCCTGGCGGAGGAGGTCGGCTGGAGCCGCAAGCGCCTGTGGGCGCGTTTCCGCGGGCAGCTCGGCATCACCCCCAAACGGGCCGCCCAGCTGGTGCGGTTCGACCATGCGGCCCATCTGCTCGCGGCGGGTCTTCCTCCCGCCGGTGTCGCGGCCGAGAGCGGTTACGTCGACCAGCCCCATCTGCACCGCGACGTCAAGGCGTTCACGGGGCTTACGCCGACTGCAGTCGCCGCCGCGCCATGGCTGGCGATCGACGACGTCGCGTGGCCGGACTCCTGGCGGGCAGGGAGACCCGTGACCGGTGACGCACCCGGTCCCGGCCGGCGTCCCGGCGCCGGAGTCCGGCCCGACGTTGACGCCCACCGGCCGCACTTGCGCCGGACCGGCGTCGGCTCTGGATGATCGATTGCCCCCTCTGGCCTGGCCGGAGGGGGCGCTCGTCATGTTCTCGGTAGGTGCCGATCAGGTGCGCGGGCGCGCGATCAACCTGACATCTGGGCCAGACCGCGCTACGTCCACCAACTCACATCGAAGGATGTCGTCCATCGTCTCGATGGTGCCGCCTTCAAGTCCGCTCTTACCGCGGCCAAGGAGCGCTGGGGCGACGTAGGCAACGATGCGGTCGACCAGGCCAGCCGACACGAACGACGCGGCGAGAGTAGGGCCGCCCTCAAGGAACATCCCACGCACGCCGCGCTGGTGCAGTTCACGGAGCAGCGCCTCCACGTCCACGCCGACCTGTGCTCGGGGCAGCCTTACGACGGTGGCCACGTCGTCCAGGTGGGATGCGTCAGCGTCCTCTGCGACGGCGATCATCGTGGGTGCGGCATCATCGAGGACCCGGGCATCAGCCGGGGTCCGGGCGTTGGTGTCGACGATCACGCGCCACGGCTGCTCATTAACCGGTACGGCCACCTTCAGCTTGGGGTCATCCTTCATCGAACGCACCGCGAGGTGGGGGTTATCGGCCTGCTGGGTGCCGGACCCGACGACAGTTGCCTGGCAGGCTGCGCGTAGCGCGTGGACTTCTGCACGGGACTCGGCGCTAGTGATCCACTGGCTGGTGCTGTCCGCCGCGGCGATCCGGCCGTCCAGCGTGGCCGCGTATTTGTAGACGACGAACGGCCGTCCATCGACTTTGTGCCACTCGTCCGCGCCGACCAGCTCGCTGATGTGCATGGGGTCCTCCAGACAGATCCTGATTCCGGGCAGCCTAGTCACACTGCTGCGACTGCCTCGGACAGCTCTCGCACCATTGCGTTACGGCGCCACGGCGCCAGGCCGGTGACGACTCGGCGGAGCTCTGCAGTGGTGCGGCGGGACTCCGTCTCTCGGCTGATCTCCAGCGCTGCCATGGCAGTGGCACAGGCTGCGTCCGGGGCCCGGTCGGCGGCGTGCGCGGTAGCGAGCCGGGCCAGATGTAGGCCCCGCTCGCGCTGGTAAATGGCTGGCCAGTGGTCGATGGCTTGCTGGTAGGTGGTCACAGCGTCCGTCGGCTTGCCGAGCTTGAGGTAGCACGTTGCCCGCTGAGCATGGACGTATGCGTGGTTGCAGTAGCCGCCAAGCTGATCGCTTACCGTCTCGTCTCCCTCGACAAGGGTCTGGGCAGCGTCGAGCGCTCGGAGGGCTGGCAGTTCGCCTCCAATGAGGGCATGACCATGTGCTGCCTGGAGGTGGGCAGAAGCACGGATACGTGCGGGTACATCGCCGCGTACTCGCAGGGCGGCCGACGCCAGGCCGACGGCCCGCTGCTGCTGCCCGAGCCCGACGGACTGCTGTGCCTTGCGCATCAGAATGAAGGCTTGCCGTACGGGGTCGTCGGCTTCCTGCACCCATTCCATCGCCCGGTCGGACCACCATAAGGCTTCCTCGGGGCGGCCGAGATCCTCGTAGAGCCAGCCAGCGAACTCGGCCCACTCAGCGCCAGTTTGGAGGATCTCCCGTCGGAGGGGCCTCCGCGCCGCGGGAAGCAGTTGCTGCTCGATGACCGCGAGGTGGTCGTGAACGGCGCTGATCGCGGCGTGTGGTCCGTAAAGCCCGTCTGATTGGACCAGCGTGGCGCGGAGCTGCTGGAGGTGGCCAACAACGGCTGGATTGACCGGGCGACGGGTCGTGGAACTGGCCGCGGGAAGGATGGCAAGACCGGCTGCTGCTGCGGTGGTTGTGCCCAGGAAGTCGCGTCGATTCACGTCAGCATTGTGTGGTGTGTTCCCGGCCAGCCCGACTTGGGAGGGGGCCATACCGAGCCGGTCGGCGACGAGCGCGAGAACATCGACGTCGCGTGCTGATTGCCGGCCGCGTTCCAGGCGGCTGATGGTGCTTTGGCTGTACCCGCACATATCGGCCAGCTGCTGCTGGGTCCACCCACGTGCGCGGCGAGCGGCAGAGATGGCTTCACCTGCGCTGGAATGCTGCGCTAACTGCCCCATACACGGTCCCGGTCTGCGGTGGCGTGGCTCAATAAGGAGATACCCACAGTAGCGGCCCATTCGCATGCGTATGCAGGTTCTGCATAGGCGCAGCGTGTGATGCATGCGGTGGGGACGGCGGCGTGGTGTGCGCGTTTGTCTGGACGCAAGAGGCGAGACGCACTGTCGGAGGCACCCCTATGAAGGCCGCAGACCTGCTGTGGACACCCCCGCCCTCCGGGGGCGTCGAGGCGTTACCCGTAGGGAAGTGGTGGGACGCGGTCCGCGTCTCGCCGCCCGTGGGGGAACGCGGCCTCGAACTCCTCAGCGACGATACCGGGGCCGTCATCCAAGACAGCTACGGCACCCTCTACTGGCTCATCGCCATTGGCTCTGCCGCCGGCTGGCACCTCCGCGGAACTCGCGTCCTCTGCGAACTGGCCGACGAAGTGACCTACCTCGGCGTGCCACCGGTCGACTGGACCGAGCCCTCCCACAAGGGCAACACCCACTGGCGCGTACCGCTCGGCCCCGGCCGGTACCTGACCGACACCCGGCTGCTCCGGGAAGCCCTTGCCGCCGCCGACCACATCGAACACGGCCCCCGCGTCGAAGGGCGCCAGCTCTGCGTCCGCTGTCAGCTGCCGACCGACGAACCGGTGCTCGTCGGTGCGGAAGGCGGCAGTATCGGTGGCGCCGTGTACGCCTGCGCCCGCCACGCCCCCGAGTACCGGCGGCACGACCCGCTGGTACTTCTCGACGCGCTGCGCCGCGGCCCGGGCGTCTGATGGACGGGCGGCAGAGCGCGGCCCTGCCCGCGGCCGAGGAGGAGTGGCGTGCGGCGATCGAGCACGCCGCGTGCTGCCTGGCGTGCCGGACGCCCGGGGCTGTGTGCGAGACCGGCGGGGGCCTACTCGCCGCGTACAACGCGGCCACTCGGCAGGCCCGGGAGGCCACCCCGTAGACCGGGGTGGGCCGCTGGGTGGCCTGGGCCCCGTACTGGACAGACGGTCCCAGCGGTCCACCCTCCAGACCCCCGCCTGGCCACTGACGGAGCCGGACGGGATGTCAATGCAGGAACCGACCTGAGGAGGACGAATGACCCTGAGCAACTGCAACCACGAATGGGTGGGCTGGAGCGGCAAGAACCGCTGTCGCAAGTGCGGCGCCACCCAGTAGAAAAGAAGCCGGAAGGGGTGTCGGGCAATCGGCACCCCGATCCCGCACCCGAGGGAGAAGGCGTGATCGAGCGCATTGAGTGGGACGACCTTCCGGGCGAGTTCCGCACCGCGGTGGAGGATCGCACGGGAGCGGTGGCCGCAGCGGAGACCGTCGCGGAGGGCCTGAACTGCGCCGTCGCCCTGATTCTCACCACTGCAAACGGCACCCTCTTCCTCAGGGGTGTCCGCCACAGCGACGTGGACGGGATGGCGGCACTCCGCTGCGAGGAGCAGATCAACCCCACCGTCGGCGGTATCAGTCCCACCATCCGCCACCGGTTTGACGCGGGAGGCTGGCTGGCACTGGCATTCACGCATGTTCCCGGCCAGCACGCCGACCTTGGCCCCGGATCCGCGGATATGGACGCCGTCACCTTCACGCTCCAGCGCATGCAGAACCTGCCGACCCCCGGCTTCCCCATTCCGCAGTTGGCGGACCGGCTCGAGGATTTTCTCGAGCCCGGCGAGGCCGAGCGCCTGGCGGGCACCTGTCTGCTGCACACCGATACGAACCCGCACAACATTCTGATCAACAGCGATGCGGGCAAGGCGTACGTGGTGGACTGGGCCATGCCCGCGATCGGCCCGGCCTGGGTGGACCCGGCCTACACCGCGGTACGGCTCATGGAGTGCGAGCAGTCTCCGACCGAGGCCCTGGCGTGGTTGGGCAACTTCACGAGCTGGCGCGAGGCAGACGAGCAAGCGGTTCGGGCGTTCGTGATGGCCACCTGTCGGCACTGGACGGCAGCGGTCGGGGAGAAGGACGCGGAGCCGAGCAACCGCCGGTTTCGGTATCTGCTCGCATACGACTGGGCCGCGGCCACCAGGAAGTCGCCATCGCGGCAATGAACTCAGACGGGGGCGTCATTCGGTGCTCCGCAACGCGTCGTGACCGATGGTGTGGTCCCACCAGGCGCCGAGGTCCGGCCCGCCGGGCCGGGGATAGCCTGGCCCGCAGGAGGTGGTGGTCATGGCGGCCCCGTTGTCCGGCTCCCACGGCGTCCACGGCACCGACGCGGGGCTGTACGGCCCGCGCTCCGTGACATGGCAGATGCACGGTGACCCGATGATGTGGATCGCGGGGGTGCGCGCCCTGTACCTCCAGGCGCTGCACCCGCTCGCGGTCCGCGGTGTCACCCAGAACTCCGACTTCCGCGAGGACGCCTGGGGGCGGCTGATCCGCACCGCCCGCTTCGTCGCCACCATCACCTATGGGACCACCGAGGCCGCCGAGCGCGCCGGGGCCCGGGTCCGCGGCATCCACCGCAGGCTCTCCCTGACCGATCCCGCCACCGGCGCCCGGCACGGTGTCGACGAGCCCGATCTGCTGCTGTGGGTGCACTGCGCCGCCATCGACTCCTACCTCCATGTGGTGCGGCGCTCCGGCTATCCGCTCACCGGCGCCCAGGCGGACGACTATGTGGCGGAGAACACCGAAGCCGCCCGGCTGGTCGGCCTCGACCCCGCCGCCGTTCCCGCCGACACCGCGGAACTGGCCGCGTACTTCACCATGGTGCGCCCCCGGCTCACCGCCTCCCCCGAGGCCCGCGAGGTGGACGCCTTTCTGCGCAGACCTCCGGTCCATGCCCTGCTGGTCCCGGCGCGCGAGGCGATCTGGGGGCGCTTCGCCGCGCTGGCCTATGCCTCCCTGCCCTCGTACGCCCACGCCCTGTACGGCCGTCCCGCGCCCGCTCCCGCCGTTGTCACCCGGCGGCTGAAGGTGACGGGCAGGGCGCTGCGCTGCATTCCGCCCCAGGCGCGCTGGCAGCTTCCGCCCCAACACATCCTGCGCGCCATGGAGCGGCTCGGCCCCGGCACCCGGCCCTCGCCCTACAAACTCCGCAGAAACGCGGCCATACTGGACGGCGGGGACGGGCCGGGCGCGGCGAGACGCGCGGCCGGCTTCCACGGGGGCGGTGGAAGGGGGCACCTTCCGCCGAAGGCAGGGGGAGAATGGCGGACACCAGGCTGATCCAGGGCCGGTACCGATTGCTGGACCTGATCGGGCGCGGGGGAATGGGCGAGGTGTGGCGGGCGCGGGACGAGGCGCTCGGCCGTCGTGTCGCCGTCAAATGCCTCAAACCGCTGGGGCCACAGTACGACCAGGCGGTCACCGGTGTGCTGCGCGAGCGCTTCCGGCGCGAGGCGCGGGTCGCCGCGGCGCTCCAGCACCGCGGGGTGACCGTGGTCCATGACTTCGGCGAGGACGAGGGCGTGCTCTTCCTCGTCATGGAGTTACTGGAGGGCCGCAACCTCGGCCAGCTGCTGGACGACAACAAGCACCATCCGCTGCCGGTGCCGGATGTGCTGGACATCGCCGGTCAGGTCGCCGCGGCCCTCGCCTACACCCATCAACAGGGCATCGTGCACCGGGATTTGAAACCGGCCAACATCATGCGGCTCGCCGACGGCAGTGTGAAGCTCTGCGACTTCGGTATCGCCCGCCCCGGCCAGGACATCGGCCTCACCTCCCGGCTCACCGGCACCGGCGTGGCCATGGGCACACCGCACTACATGTCGCCCGAGCAGATCGTGGGCGGTGCCGTCGACCACCGTAGCGATCTGTACTCGCTGGGCTGTGTGCTCTACGAACTGGCCACCGGGGCACCGCCGTTCGACCTCGGCGACGCCTGGGCGATCCTGGTCGGCCACCGGGACACCCCGCCCGCCCCGCCGAGACGCCACCGCCCCGAACTGCCGGAGCGGTTCGAGCGGGTGGTGCTCGATCTGCTCGCCAAGACCCCGGAGCGCCGCCCGCGCGACGCCTCCGACCTCGCCGAGCGGATCGCCGTGGCGCGGACCGCTCGGTTCCCGGCGCCCGGTGGGGACGTCGTCCGGGGGCCGGGGCCACGGCTTCCGGCCTGGGCCCTGAGGATGACCATCGGTTCGCGGGCGGGTGGCCCGGACGCGGCGCTGCCGACCCCGGCGGACCCGCCCGCGGCCCTCACCGGCGCCTGGACCGGCCCCCACGCGGTGCCCGCCGTGCCGCCGGGTCCGCCCGCCCCGCCGGGTGCCGTTTCACCGGGGCTGCCCGTATCGCCCGACGGCTGTGGCGCGAGCTCGGCCGCCTGGGCACAGGCCCCGCCTATGTCATGGCCCGCCGCGAGACACGCCGTTCCCGCCGACGGCCGTTGGGCGGGCCCGCCCGCGGTGGTGTACGCCGCGCCCCCGGGTCCGCCCGGTGACGCGTACGGGCACGGGCCCGAGGCCGACCGGCTCGGTGAGCGGCACCAGGCCGGACTGCGGCTGGGGTGGCTCGGCCGTTGGCAGGAGGCGGCCGAGCTGCACCGCGCGGTCGCCGCCGAGCGCGAGCGGCTGCTCGGCCCCGACCACCGCGACACCCTCGCCAGCCGCTACGAGATGGCGTTCGCCCTGGGCGGTCTGGACCGCCCCGGCGAGGCGCTGCGCGCGTACGCCGAGGTCGCGGCGGCCCGCGAACGGGTGCTGGGCCCCGGCCATCCCGATACGCTCGCCGCCCGGCAGGAGACCGCGTTCACCCTCGGCCGCCTCGGCCATCACACCGAGGCTCACGGGATCTACACCGCCGTCCTCGCCACCCGTGAGCGAACGATGGGCGCCGAGCACCCCGACACCCTGCGCTGCCGCCACAACCTCGCCTTCAACCTGGGCCGTCTGGGCCGCCATCAGGAGGCCCACCGGATGGCATGCGAGGTGGCCGCCGCCCGGACCCGGGTGCTGGGCGCCGAACACCCCGACACCCTGGTCACCCGCTCCGAGGTGGCGTACGCCCTCGGTCGGCTCGACCGCTGGGAGGAGGCGCTGAGCGGCTACCGCGAGGTGGCCGCGGCCCGCACCCGGACGCTCGGCCCGGACCACCCCGACACCTTCGCCGCCCGCTACGAGGTCGGGATCAGCCTGGGGCGTCTGCACCGTGCCCCGGAGGCGCTGATGGTCTACCGCGCCCTCGTCGCCGACCGCACCCGCGCCCAGGGCCCGTCACATCCGGAGACCCTGCGCGCCCGGCACGGCCTCGGCGTCAACCTCGGCCGACTCGGCCGCTGGTCGGAGGCGCTCGCCGAGGCGCGCGAGGTCTGTGCCCTGCGCGAGCGCGCCCTCGGCCCGGACCATCCGGACACCCTGGTCAGCGAGCGGGAGGTGGCCGTGGCGCTCGGCTGGCTGGGCCTATGGTCGGACGCGCTGGCCGGATACCGGCGGGTCGCCCGCGCCCGGACCCGCGTGCTGGGCCCGAGCCACCCCGACACGGTGGCCAGCCGTATGGACGAGGCCCACTGCCTGGAACAGCTCGACCGCCACCCCGCGGTCGCCGAGCCGCACCACCCCGCATGCGCGGAGCCCCGCGCCTACGGCTGACCCCACGCGGCTGCTGACCCGCCGCCGCACCCGGCCCCGTTCGGGCCCCGCCGTGGGGCGGGGGTGTGACGGCCGGGCACCGCCGTACCCGGCGTACAGGGGCGTGCCTGCCGCACCCGCCGCACCGGCGGTACCCACCCCCACCGGCCGTCCCCGCCGCACCGGCGGTCTGGCCCTGGAGATCGTTGCGTGTTAGGCAGAGGGCATGCCTCACCACGATGCGTATGACGTCGTCATCGTCGGCGGCGGTCACAACGGGCTGGTCGCCGCCGCCTATCTTGCTCGCGCCGGGCGCAGTGTGCTGGTGCTGGAGCGGCTTGGGCGGACGGGGGGAGCGGCCGTGTCCACGCGGCCGTTTGCCGGGGTGGACGCACGGCTCTCGCGCTACTCCTACCTCGTCAGCCTGTTGCCGCGGCGGATCGTGGACGACCTGGGCCTGCGGTTCGCGGTGCGCAAACGCGCGGTGTCGTCGTACACCCCGGCGGTGCGGGACGGGCGGCCGACCGGGCTGCTGGTGGACACCGCGGGCGGCGGGCGCACCCGGGAGGCGTTCGCGCGGCTGACCGGTTCCGAGCGCGAGTTCGCCGCCTGGCAGCGTTTCTACGGGATGACCCAGCGGGTCGCCGAACGGGTCTTCCCGACGCTGACCGAACCGCTGCCCACCCGGGAGGCGCTCAGGGCCCGGATCGGGGACGACCGGGCGTGGGAGGCGCTGTTCGAGCGGCCCGTGGGCGAGGCGATCGAGGCCGCGTTCGAGGACGACCTCGTCCGTGGTGTGGTCCTCACCGATGCGCTGATCGGCACGTTCGCCCATGCCCATGATCCGTCGCTGCGTCAGAACCGCTGCCTCCTCTACCACGTGATCGGCGGCGGCACCGGTGACTGGGACGTACCGGTCGGTGGGATGGGGGCGCTCACCGACGCGCTCGCGGACGCGGCCCGCGCGGCGGGCGCGCGGATCGAGACCGGACGTGAGGTGACCGCGATCGCCACCGACGGCACAGCGGCGGAGGTGAGTTACGCGGGCGATGCGGGCGAGGGCGTGGCCGCCGCCCGGTACGTACTGGTGGGGGCCGCCCCGCGGGAGCTGGCCCGGCTGCTGGGCGAGCAGCCGCCCACCCCACCCGCCGAGGGGGCGCAGCTGAAGGTGAACATGCTGCTGCGGCGGCTGCCCCGGCTGCGCGATCCGCGGACCGATCCGCGCGAGGCGTTCTCCGGGACGTTCCACATCGCCGAGGGGTACGGCGCGCTGGAGGACGCCTACCGGCAGGCCGCCGCGGGGGAACTGCCGCACCGCCCGCCGTCGGAGATCTATTGCCACTCGCTCACCGACCCGTCGATCCTCGGCCCCGAACTCGCCGCGCAGGGCTACCAGACGCTGACCCTGTTCGGACTGCACACCCCGGCGCGGCTGTTCACGGCGGACCACGACGCGACCCGTGCCGCGTTGCTGGAGGCCACCCTCGCGCAGCTCGACGCCCATCTCGCCGAGCCGCTGACGGAGTGTCTGGCCACCGATGCCGACGGCAGGCCGTGTATCGAGGCGAAGAGTCCACTGGACCTGGAGCGTGAACTGCGGCTGCCCGGCGGCAATATCTTCCACCGGGACCTGGCCTTCCCCTATGCGCAGGAGGGGGCGGGCCGCTGGGGCGTGGAGACCCGGCACCCCAATGTGCTGCTGTGCGGGGCGGGCGCGGTACGCGGCGGCGGGGTGAGCGGAATCCCCGGGCACAACGCGGCCATGGCCGTGCTGGAGCGCGCCGAGGTCTGACCGGGCGTCCCTGACGGCGAGCCCACCCCGGCCTGATTCCATCTGATCTGACGTTCCGTCAGAAAAACTCTTCCCTCGTCCGGCGCCCTGCGGCATCCTGCCGCCCATGAGAACGGAGCTGAGCACACGGCTGGGCGTGGAACACGCCATCTTCGGCTTCACACCGTTCCCCGCCGTCGCCGCGGCGATCACCCGGGCCGGTGGGTTCGGGGTGCTCGGCGCGGTGCGCTACGGCGCGGCCGAGGACCTGGCGCGCGATCTGGACTGGATGGAGCGGCACACCGGCGGACTGCCCTACGGCCTGGACGTGGTGATGCCCGCCCGCCAGGTGGAGGGGGTGACCGAGGCCGATATCGAGGGAATGATCCCCGAGGGCCACCGCCGGTTCGTGGCGGACACCCTGTCCGCGCACGGGGTGCCGGAGCTGGCCGAGGGCGAGGCGTCCGGCTGGCGGATCACCGGCTGGCTGGAGAAGGTGGCCCGCAGCCAGCTCGACGTGGCCTTCGACTATCCGGTCAAACTGCTGGCGAACGCGCTCGGTTCACCGCCCGCCGATGTGGTCGACCGCGCCCATCATCACGGCACCCTGGTGGCCGCGCTCGCGGGCAGCGCCCGGCATGCCCGCCGTCACCAGGAGGCGGGGCTCGATGTTGTGGTCGCCCAGGGCTACGAGGCGGGCGGCCACACCGGCGAGATCGCCACCATGGTGCTCACCCCCGAGGTGGTGGACGCCGTGGATCCGCTGCCCGTGCTCGCCGCCGGAGGGATCGGCAGCGGTGAACAGATCGCCGCCGGGCTCGCGCTCGGCGCCCAGGGCGTCTGGCTCGGCTCGGTCTGGCTCACCACCGAGGAGGCCGAACTGCACTCCGCCGCCCTCACCCGCAAACTGCTCGCGGCCGGATCCGGTGACACCGTGCGCTCCCGCGCCCTCACCGGCAAACCCGCCCGCCAGTTGCGCACCGCGTGGACGGACGCCTGGGAGGACCCGGACGGGCCGGATCCGCTGCCCATGCCGCTTCAGGGGCTGCTGGTCGCCGAGGCCGTCTCGCGCATCCAGAAGTACGAGGTGGAACCGCTGCTCGGCACCCCGGTCGGTCAGATCGTCGGGCGGATGACCACCACGCGCAGTGTCCAGGCCGTCGTCGACGACCTGACCCGAGGATTCGAGCGTGCCATCGACCGCATCAACCGCATCGCCGGACGGGCCTGACCGGACGGCCGTGAGGAGGGCGAAGGACCGATGAGCGAGATCCCGCACGGCTTCTGGGCCCAGGCCGCACAGGAGCCGGACCGTACCGTCCTGGTGGCCCCCGACGGCGAGGAGTGGACCGCGGGGCGGCTGCACACCGCGTGCAACCGCCTCGTCGGCGGACTGCGCGCCACCGGGCTGCGGCGCGGCGACGCGTTCGCCGTTGTGCTGCCCAACGGGCCCGAGTTCCTCACCGCCGCCCTCGCCGCCACCCAGGCCGGGCTGTATCTCGTCCCCGTCAACCACCACTTGGTCGGCCCCGAGATCGCCTGGATCGTGGCCGACTCCGGCGCCAAGGTGCTGATCGCCCATGAGCGGTACGCCGAGCGCGCCACCGCCGCCGCGGACCAGGCCGGGATGCCCGCCGACCGCCGCTACGCCGTGGGCGTCATCGAGGGGTTCCGCCCGTACCCCGCCCTGCTCAACGGCCAGTCGGGCCGGCCGCCCGCCGACCGCGAACTGGGCTGGGTGATGAACTACACCTCCGGCACCACCGGCCGCCCGCGCGGAATCCGGCGTCCGCTGACCGGAAAACTCCCGGAGGAGAGCCATCTCGGTGGCTTCCTCCGCTTCTTCGGCATCGCCCCCCGGGCCGAGGTGCCCGACCACGTCCATCTGGTGTGCTCACCGCTCTACCACACCGCCGTGCTCCAATTCGCGGCCTCCTCCCTGCACATCGGCCATCCCCTGGTGGTCATGGACCGCTGGACGCCCGAGGAGATGCTGCGGCTCATCGACACCCACCGCTGCACCCACACCCATATGGTTCCCACCCAGTTCCACCGGCTGCTGGCCCTCCCCGAAGGGGTCCAGCGCTCCTACGACGTGTCCTCGATGCGCCACGCGATTCACGGGGCCGCGCCCTGCCCCGACCACATCAAGCGCGCGATGATCGACTGGTGGGGCCGCTGTGTCGAGGAGTACTACGCGGCGAGCGAGGGCGGCGGCGCCTTCGCCACCGCCGAGGACTGGCTCAAGAAGCCCGGCACGGTGGGCAGACCGTGGCCCATCAGCGAACTGGCCGTCTTCGACGACAGCGGCGAGCGGCTCCCGGCCGGCGAAGTCGGCACCGTGTACATGAAGATGAGCACCGGAGGCTTCTCCTACCACCAGGACGAGAACAAGACCCGCAAGAACCGCATCGGCGACTACTTCACCGTGGGCGACCTCGGACTCCTCGACGAGGACGGCTATCTCTTCCTCCGAGACCGCAAGATCGACATGATCATCTCCGGCGGAGTCAACATCTACCCCGCCGAGATCGAGGCCGCGCTGCTCACCCACCCCGCCGTCGCAGACGCGGCCGTCTTCGGCGTACCGCACGACGACTGGGGCGAGCAGGTCAAGGCGATCGTGGAACCCGCCGAGGGACACGCGCCCGGACCCGCGCTGGCCGAAGAGCTCCTCACCCACTGCGCCCAGCGGCTCGCGGGCTTCAAACGCCCCAGGTCCGTGGAGTTCATCGCCGAGATGCCGCGCGACCCCAACGGCAAGCTCTACAAGCGGCGGCTGCGTGAACCGTACTGGGAAGGACATGTGCGCCCCATGTGACCACGGGTAATCCGGCCGTATCCTCTGCCGTATGCACACACTTGACACGGTCGAGGTGGACGGGATCGAGCTGGCGTACCGGGTGTGGGGCGCCACGGGCGACCCGGCCGTCCTGCTGCTGCACGGCCTCGGCGAGGGCGGCGTCGACTGGCTCACCGTCGCGCCGCGGCTCGCCGCAGGCCGCCGGGTGTACGCGCTCGATCTGCGCGGACACGGTACGAGCGACTGGCCGGGGGACTACGCCCTGGAGCCGGTGCGGGACGACGTCGCCGGATTCCTGGCGGCGCTCGGCCTGGACTCCGTCACCGTGATCGGCCACTCCTACGGCGGGGTGGTCGCCTATCTCCTCGCCCAGAGCCATCCGCACCTGGTGGAGCGGCTGGTGCTGGAGGACGCCCCGCCGCTGCTGCCCCAGGACCCGCCGCTCCCGGTGCCGCCGCGGCCCGCGGGGCGGCTGGTCTTCGACTGGGCCGTCAAGACCCAGTTCACCCAAGCGCGCAACGCCCCCGACCCCGGCTGGACCGAGGGGCTCGCCGCCATCACCGCCCCGACGCTGGTGATCGGCGGCGGACCGGCCAGCCATATCCCGCAACAGCTGCTGGCCGACATGGCCGAGCGAATACCCGACTGCCGTCTGGTCACCATCGACGCGGGCCATCTGGTCCACCAGCAGTGCCCCGAGGAGTTCCTGGCCGCCGTCGGCGCGTTCCTGGAACAGTAGAGCCCCGCAGACCGAACGTCCGCCGAGAGAGGTTCACCCGTGCGACCCTCCCCCCGTGCCCCCCGCCGTGCGCTGATCGCGGCCCTCACCACAGCCGTGCTGGCCACCGGGGCGGCCGGAGCCGTCGCGGCCCCGGCCGCCACCGCGCCGGACCGTCCCGCCGCGGCCCCCTCCCGGCTGCTGCCGCTGGCCGGACTGTCCGCCGAGCGGCTGCTGATCGCGGACGAGGTCGCCGCCGCCAAGTGGGGTACGGACAGCCCGATCGACGACCCCGCGCGGGAGAAGCAGGTGCTGGACGCGGTCGCCCGGCAGGCCACGGAGCTGGGTGCCGACCCGGCCGGGACCGTACGGATCTTCCGCGACCAGATCGAGGCGAGCAAGCTGGTGCAGCGTGGCCTCTACCGCCGCTGGGACGCCGATCCGTCGCAGGCGCCCACCGAGCGCCCGGATCTCTCCCAGGTCCGGCTGAAGATCAACCGGATCAACGGCGAACTGGTGCGGGCCATCGCCGACTCGGCCCCCGCGCGCACCGCCCCCTCCTGCGCGGGACGGCTGACGGCCGGGGCGGTGGTCACGGTCCATGAGAAGCGGCTGGACGCCCTGCACACGGCCGCTCTGGGGCGTTCGCTGCCGTCGGTGTGCGAGCGTTCGACGGCCACCACCCGCTGAGAAGAGGGACGTTCAGGCGTCGGTCGTCGTCGTGGCGGCGGCCGTGGCCCGCGCCCAGCGGTAGTCGGCCTTGCCGCTGGGGGAGCGCTGGATCCGGTCGGTGAAGACGACGGTACGGGGGATCTTGTAGCCCGCGAGCCGGGTGCGGCAGTGCTCCCTGACCGCGTCGGCGGTCAGCGACGTCACCCCGTCCCGGGGCTGGACGACGGCCGCGACCCGGTTGCCCCAGCGCTCGTCCGGGACCCCCGCGACCAGCGCGTCGTACACGTCCGGATGGGCCTTGAGGGCCTGTTCCACCTCTTCCGGATAGACCTTCTCACCACCGGTGTTGATGCACTGGGAGCCCCGTCCCAGGACCGTGACCACACCGTCCTCGTCGACCGTCGCCATGTCCCCGAGCAGCACCCAGCGTTCACCGCGCGCCGCGAAGAAGGTCTCGGCGGTCTTCTTCGGGTCGTTGTAGTAGCCGAGCGGCACATGGCCGTGCTGGGCGAGACGGCCGGGCACACCCGGCGCGGCGGGCTCCAGCGTCACCGGGTCGACCACGGTGGTACGGGTGTTGACCCGCAGCCGGAAGCCCTTCTCGGGGCCGGAGTCCTCGGTGGCCGTACCGTTGAAACCGGACTCCGAGGAGCCGAAGTTGTTGAGCAGCATCGCGTGCGGCACCAGTTCGGCGAACCGGGTGCGGACGGTGTCCGACAGGATCGCGCCCGAACTGCTGACGGTGATCAGCGAGGAGCGGTCGATGTCCTTCAGCGGCCCGCTCAGCGCGTCGATCAGCGGGCGCAGCATCGCGTCACCGACCAGCGAGAGACTGGTGACCCGCTCCTTCTCGACCGTCCTCAGCACCTCCTCGGGCGTGAACTTGCGGTGGAGGACCACCTTCTGCCCGTAGTGGAGGGCGACGAACGTGGTGAGGGTGGAGGTGCCGTGCATCAGCGGCGGGGCGGGGAAGAAGACCAGGCCCTCGCCGCCCGCCGCCACCCGCTCGGCCAATTCCTCCGGGCGGCCGATGGGTTCACCGCTGGGAGCGCCGCCGCCGAGTCCGGAGAAGAACAGATCCTCCTGACGCCACATCACCCCCTTCGGCAGCCCGGTGGTGCCGCCGGTGTAGATGATGAAGCGGTCGTCCGCGGAGCGCGGCGCAAAACCGCGTGCGGCCGAACCCGCCGCCTCGGCCTCGGCGAACGGCACGGCCGACGCCGGACCCGGGCCGTCGCCCCCGCCGACCCGCAGCAGGTGGCGCAGGGTGTCGGTCCTCGGCACCGCGGCCGCCACCCGCTCGTCGAACTCGGCATCGAAGACCAGTGCGGCCAGGTCGGCGTCGCGGTAGAGGTGGACCAACTCCTCCTCGGTATAGCGGTAGTTCACATTCACCGGCACCGCGCGGATCTTCAGACAGGCCAGGACGGTCTGAAGGTATTCCACACCGTTGTACAGATGGAGCCCGACATGCTCACCGGGTCCGATCCCGCTGTCCAGGAGATGGTGGCCGATCCGGTTGGCCGCCTCGTCGAGCCCCGCATAGCCGAGCCTCCGCTCCCGTCCGGTGCCGGGGTGGTCCAGGTACACCAGGGCCTCCCGGCCGGGCACCGTGTCGGCGATCGACTCGAACAGGTCGGCAAGGTTGTACTCCACGGCTCCTCCTGACCTGGTACCGGGCGGGCTCGGCGCTCATTACAGACCCGCGGGGGAGAGGTGGGAAGAGCCGCGGCCAAGAAATCTGACGAGACGTCAGCTAACTCTTGAAGTCGCACCCCGGCTCCTGCAACCTGTTGGCGTCGAGACGGGAGGACTGCCGTGACAAGCGGGACCGAACACCTCGTGGTGGAGCGCGTCGGCGCCACCCTCGTACTCGCCCTCAACCGCCCCGAGGCGAAGAACGCCCTCTCGCTGCCGATGCTGGTCGGGCTGTACGACGGCTGGCTCGAGGCCGATGCGGACGACTCCGTGCGCTCTGTGGTGCTCACCGGCGCGGGCGGTGTGTTCTGCGCCGGAATGGACCTCAAGGCACTCGCGGGCGGCGGCCGGATGGCCGGAGACCACTACCGCGCCCGCCTGAAGGAGGACCCGGACCTCCACTGGAAGGCCATGCTGCGCCACCACCGGCCGCGCAAACCGGTGATCGCCGCCGTCGAGGGCCACTGTGTCGCGGGCGGCACCGAGATCCTCCAGGGCACCGACATCCGGATCGCCGGGCACGGTGCCACCTTCGGCCTCTACGAGGTGCGCCGCGGACTCTTCCCCATCGGCGGCTCCACGGTGCGGCTGGCCCGGCAGGTGCCGCGCACCCACGCCCTGGAGATGCTGCTCACCGGGCGCCCCTACGCCGCCGAGGAAGCCGCGCGGATCGGGCTGATCGGCCATGTCGTCGAGGACGGCGCGGCGCTGGACAAGGCACTGGAGATCGCCGCGCTGATCAACGCCAACGGTCCGCTGGCCGTCGAGGCGGTCAAGGAGTCCGTCTACGAGACCGCCGGGATGACCGAGACCGAGGGGCTGCGGTCCGAACTCGAGCGCGGCTGGCCGGTGTTCGACACCGCCGACGCCAAGGAGGGCTCGAAGGCCTTCGCAGAGAAGCGGCCACCGGTCTACCGGCGGGCCTGACCAGCGGCTACGCGCTCCCGTGCGCGGCCGATGCGCATCCGACCGGTCCGGACCGCCGGACAGAAGGAGACCCACCCATGACCCCGGCTCCGTCCTCCGAGGCCCTCCAGGCCCCCCTGGTCGTCGAGTTCCCCTTCACCCGCTCCCTCGGACCGGTCCAGAGCGCCTTCCTCACCGGGCTGCGCGAGCGCACCGTGCTCGGGGTCCGCACCACCGACGGCCGGGTGCTCGTACCGCCCGTCGAATACGATCCGGTCACCGCCGACGAGCTGCGCGACCTGGTCGAGGTCGCCCCCACCGGCACCGTCACCACCTGGGCCTGGAACCCGTCGCCGAGCCGCGGCCAGCCTCTGGACACCCCCTTCGCCTGGGCGCTGGTACGGCTCGACGGCGCCGACACCGCCCTGCTGCACGCCCTCGACGCACCCGGGCCCGAGGCCGTGCACACCGGGATGCGGGTACGGATCCGCTGGGCCCCGGAACGCACCGGCGCCATCACCGACATCGCCTGTTTCACACCGGAAACGGGTGCGGCCGAGGCGAGTGAACCCGCCTCGCACCGTGGTGCGTTCACCGACCCCGTGCGCGGGATCGTGGCGCCCGCGCGGCTGGACTACACCTACGCGCCCGGCCGCGCCCAGTCCCGTTTCCTGGCCGCCCTCGCCGACCGCAGGACCGTCGGGGAGCGCTGCCCGTCCTGCCACAAGGTCTATGTTCCGCCCCGGGGCGCCTGCCCCACCTGCGGGGTCGCCACCGCCGAACAGGTGGAGGTCGGCCCGCACGGCACCGTCACCACCTTCTGCATCGTGAACATCAAGGCCAAGAACCTGGACATCGAGGTGCCGTACGTCTACGCGCACATCGCCCTGGACGGCGCCGGACTCGCCCTCCACGGCCGTATCGCGGGCATCCCCTACGACCAGGTGCGGATGGGGCTGCGGGTGGCGCCCGTATGGACCGAGGACGGCCGCTACCCCGACCACTACCGGCCCACCGGCGAACCCGACGCCGACTACGACACCTACAAGGAGCTGTTGTAGATGCGAGAGGTTGCCATCGTCGCCTTCGCGCAGAGCGACCACCGCCCCGACACCGCGGACGTGTCCGAGGTCGAGATGCTGCTGCCCGTCCTGCGCCGGGTGCTGGACGACGTCGGGCTCACCGCCGGGGAGATCGGCTTCACCTGCTCCGGCTCCTCCGACTATCTGGCGGGCCGCGCCTTCTCGTTCACCATGGCCCTGGACGGCGTCGGCGCCTGGCCGCCGATCTCCGAGTCCCATGTCGAGATGGACGGCGCCTGGGCGCTGTACGAGGCATGGACCAAGCTGCTCACCGAAGAGGCCGACACCGCGCTCGTCTACTCCTACGGCAAGTCCTCGCCCGGCGATCTGCGCGAGGTGCTCACCCGTCAGCTCGACCCGTACTACCTGGCGCCCCTGTGGCCGGACTCGGTCTCGCTGGCCGCCCTCCAGGCGCAGGCGCTCATCGACGCGGGGGAGACCGACGAACGTGCGCTGGCCGGGGTCGCTGCCCGCACCCGCAGCGCCGCCGAGGACAACCCCCATGCCCAGCTCGCCGGTTCGGCCGGGCCCGAGCGGCTGCTCGACACCCCGTATCTGGTGCGGCCGCTGCGCCGCCACGACTGCCCGCCGATCGGCGACGGCGCGGCCGCCGTCGTGCTCGCCGCCGGGGACACCGCCCGCCGGCTGTGCCGCCGCCCCGCCTGGATCCGCGGCATCGACCACCGCGTCGAACCGCACGCCTTGGGCGTACGCGATCTCACCCGCTCCCCCTCCGCGCGGCTGGCCGCCGAGCGCGCGGGCGCCTTCGACGCGCCCGTGGACACCGCCGAGCTGCACGCCCCGTTCACCTCGCAGGAGGTGATCCTCCGCCGTGAGCTGCGGCTCGGCGAGGACGTCAGTGTCAATCCGTCCGGCGGTGCGCTGGCCGCCAACCCCATGATGGCCGCCGGGCTGATCCGGCTCGGAGAGGCCGCCGCCGCCATCCACCGCGGCGGCTCCGACCGGGCCGTGGCCCACGCCACCTCGGGCCCCTGCCTCCAGCAGAACCTGGTGGCGGTCCTGGAAGGAGACCCGCAGTGAGCAAGGAGCCGGTGGCCGTCGTCGGAATCGGCCAGACCCAGCACACCGCCGCCCGCCGGGACGTCTCCCTCGCCGGACTGGTCCGCGAGGCAGCCCTGCGGGCCCTGGAGGACGCCGAGTTGACCTGGGCGGACATCGACGCCGTGGTCATCGGCAAGGCCCCGGACTTCTTCGAGGGCGTCATGATGCCCGAGCTGTACCTCGCCGACGCGCTCGGCGCGGTCGGCAAACCCCTGCTGCGCGTCCACACCGCGGGCTCGGTCGGCGGCTCCACCGCACTGGTCGCCGCCGCCCAGGTGGCCGCCCGGATCCACCGGACCGTGCTCACCCTCGCCTTCGAGAAGCAGTCCGAGTCCAACGCCATGTGGGGGCTGTCCCTGCCGGTGCCGTTCCAGCAGCCGCTGCTGGCCGGGGCGGGCGGCTTCTTCGCGCCCCATGTGCGGGCGTATATGCGGCGCTCCGGGGCGCCCGCCGGGACCGGCTCGCTCGTCGCCTACAAGGACCGCCGCAACGCCCTGCGCAACCCCTACGCCCATCTGCACGAGCACGGGCTCACCCTGGAGAAGGTGCGGTCCTCCCCGATGCTGTGGGACCCCATCCGCTACTCCGAGACCTGCCCCTCCTCCGACGGCGCCTGCGCCATGGTGCTCACCGACCGCGCCGGTGCCGCCCGCGCGCCGCGTCCGCCCGCCTGGATGCACGGCGGTGCCATGCGCAGCGAGCCCACCCTGTTCGCGGGCAAGGACTGCGTCTCCCCGCGCGCGGGGCGGGACTGCGCGGCCGATGTCTACCGGCAGGCGGGGATCACCGATCCGCGCCGTCAGATCGACGCCGTGGAGATGTATGTGCCGTTCAGCTGGTACGAGCCGATGTGGCTGGAGAACCTGGGCTTCGCCGCCGAGGGCGAGGGCTGGAAGCTGGTGGAGTCCGGGGTGACCGAGCTGGACGGCGAGCTGCCGGTCAATCCCTCGGGCGGGGTGCTGTCCACCAACCCCATCGGGGCCTCCGGCATGATCCGCTTCGCCGAGGCCGCGCTCCAGGTGCGCGGCGAGGCGGGGGAGCACCAGGTCGAGGGGGCGCGCACGGCGCTCGGCCACGCCTACGGCGGGGGCTCCCAGTTCTTCTCCATGTGGGTGGTGGGGGACGCGCCGCCCCCCGGTTGAGCGTACTTCTTTCGTGGCCTGTCCGGCACCGGCCCACGGTCGCTAGGGTGGGGCGCGGACGACGATCCGGGAGGAGCCAGGCGTGGCCGAGATCACCACCACCGAACACCCCCTCACCTCCGGCTGGGAGAAGCCCGACCTCGACCTCACGGGCGCCCAGTGGCGCTCCAGCAGCCAGGGCGTGGGCGATGTGGAGATCGCCTTTGTGGAGGGGTTCATCGCGATGCGCCACGGCCGGCGCCCCGAGGACCCGGCGCTGATCTTCACCCCGGCCGAGTGGCGGGCCTTCGTCCTGGGCGCGCGGGACGGCGAGTTCGACCTCACGTAGGCCCCGTCGGCGGACCGTTGCGGAGCGGCCCGCGGATTCCGGTGCGGAGTCCCCCAGCGGTGGCTGGGGGAGGAACGCAAGCCGCAGGAGAGGTGCCTGGCGGCGCGGGTCCGATGGGGTCCGTCGGACACGGCCTGAGCCTCGCGCTTCGAGCAACGGACCGTGGCCGGGCCGCCGGGCGGCCCGGCCGGTGGTGTCCGGCGTTACGGCCAGGGCGCCAGCTCCGGCAGCGGCGTGGAGCCGCTGTCCAGCGGTCCGGGGACCTCACGCCCCGCCATCCACGCCGTCAGATCGCCGAGACGGCCCCGGACGGTCAGCGGCGCTCCCGCCCCCAGCTCCCGCCGCTCCGGCCCGTCGGTGGCCTCCAGGGTGAGCCGGACGCCCTCGGGCGCGCGCGGGGCCAGGAAGTCCAGCGCATGGGCACAGAACGCACGCGGCCAGTCCCCAGGGACCCGGCCGAGCCGGAGGTCCACGGTGTGAATCTCCAACTCCCGCCACCACGCCCGCAGCACGGCCGCCACATCGCTGTCGCGGTGGCGCACGGGCCGCGCCCAGTCCCGCGGTCCCACCGCCGCCCACGCGTCCTCCGCCTCCGCGAGCGCGTCGGCCACCGCGGTGCGCAGCGCGTCGACGGAACGCGGGGCACCCGCCTCGATCGCGGCGTCCCGGGCCGGGCGGCCCCCGTCGTACACCTCGACCAGCTCGCCCTTCAGGGCGTAGCGCACCTGCCGGGCGAACGCCCGCCCCACGCCCTCGACATGGGAGAGCACATGCGCCCGGCTCCAGCCGGGCAACTCGCTCGGTTCGCGTACCGAAACCTCCGTCAGACCGGTCAGCAGACCGCGCAACCGCCCATGTCCTGCCAGGACTTCGGTGCGCACCTCGTTGTGGTCCATACGATTCCCCCAGACCTCAGCTAATGGATAAAGCGAGAGGTTAGCATTAACACATGTCCGCACCACGGCTCTCCGTCGCCCTCGTCGTCACCATCCACCACGACGGCAAGGGAGGCGTCGCCGATGACCTCGAGACCACCGACGGACTCACCGCATGGGTGCGGGAGCACACCGGACCGCTGGGCGACGCCCTGGACGCCCGCGCCTTCAGCGCCGACCCCGAAACCCTCACCGCCGTCACGGAGTTGCGCGCCGCGGTGCGCACCCTGTTCGCCCACGCCGTACGCACCGGGACGACCGGGCCCGTCGACACCGGCGCGCTCGGCCGGCTCAACGCGGCGGCCCGCGCGGCCCCGGGGGCGCCGCGGCTGGAGTGGCCCGAGGGGGGCGCGCCCGCGGTGCGTACGGTCCGGGCGGACGCGGCGCCGGAGCGCGACCGGCTGCTCGCGGCGCTCGCGGGGGACGCGATCGCACTGCTGGGCGGGGAGGAGCGAAAGCGGCTGCGGGCCTGCCCCGCACCGCGCTGTGTGCGCTATTTCGTCAAGGAGCACGCCCGGCAGGAGTGGTGCAAACCCTCCTGTGGCAACCGCGCCCGGGTGGCCCGCCATCACCGCCGCCACCGCGCCGCCGAGTAGGTGTTTCTCCCTGGAGAAAGTCTGGTGCGCACGGCCTGCCGCCGTGCGCACCGACCCGTCCGTCCGTGAGTCCGGTGGTGAGCGTCAGCCCGGTGTGCGCCCCGCGTGCACCAGCGCGTCCGACTCGGCCAGGCCCGCCCACGGACGTTGCCGTCCCCGGCTCACCGCCTCGATGCCCCGCTCGTCGTAGCGGGCCGTCCGCAGCGACCACCCCAGATTGCCGTTCATCACGTTCCGCATGCCGTCCACGTAGGACTGCACATTCCGGCGTACGTCCGGACCCACCCCGGCCCGGGAGAGCATCCTGGGCAGCCGGGCCGCGGTCTTCTCGAACCAGCGGTAGCGGGCGTTGGCGAGGTTGGCGATATGGCGCACCGCGTCCTCCAGATCGCCACCGGTCCGCTCCCGCCGGACGATCACGCTGTTGTGTACGTCCCCGGCCGCCAACTCCTTGTCCAGGGAGGCGATGTCGTTGGTGAACACCACCACGTCATCGGTGGCCTCCCGCATCTTGGCGAGTGGATGGCCGCCGTGGAGCGCGTCGGGGAGGGTGTAGCCGCCGAAGGGCTCATTGAGGTCCAGACACGGCTGCACTCCTATGGAGTGGCGGCGTAACGCGAGCACGGCGTCCACCGAGCGCGGCATACCGCCACCGGAACCGGTGCGCTCCAGGGCCTCGCGGTGGTACGAGTGCAGATACTCCAGCCAGTGATGGCGGAAACGTGCCCGCCACACCGGTGAGCGGCCGGAGTTGATCCGGCGCCACAGGTCGCGGAAGCCGGCCAGCAGCGGCCCGCCCGGCCGCTCGTACCCGTCCCCGGGCGCCTCCCGCGCGTCCGGGGTGTCCAGGGGCTCCTCGGTGATCCGGACGACATCGCCCACCAGCCGTGCCACCGCCTCCGGGCGGTGGCCCAGTTCACCGTCGAACTGGTCGTCGAAGACGAAGTACCAGCCGACCAGGTCATTGCCCAGATTGAGATCCGCGCCCCTGGCCCCGGGGTAGAACAGCCCCGTCAGCACGTCGAAGCGCAGCGCGTCGTACTCCGCGGCGTCCTCGGCCCCCTCGAAGACACCGAACCGCGCCAGCCACTGGACGGTGTGCAGTCTGGCGGCCTCCGCATCCGGGCTGAGGCCGGCGGAGGCCGGGAAGTCGAAAAGGGCCGCCCGTCGCAGCAGTGCCGACTGCCGGGCGTGAGACCGCGAAGCGCGTGTGGTCATGATGCGAAACCGCCCCCCTCCATGAAGTGGATCACCCGCGCCGCATATACCACAGGGCATCACGGCACCGGGGCAACCCGATGAATCCGGCCATCCTCGCCTGCGAAACGTGCCATCGATAGAGGACGAGTTGAAATGGTGCGTGCCCGTGGCAATGCCATGGGGAAAACGCCGGAGCGGGGGCTACGGAGCGTGCCAGACGCGCTACGCTCGGCGTTACCTGCCGGAGGGGAAGAACGTGGCGGAGGACATGAGCCGACAGAACCAGGCGCGCCTGACACTGCTGGAAAGGGAGAGCGAACTCGGCGCGGTGGACGAGGCGTTGACGGACCTGTGCGGTACGCGTGCCGGGGAGCACTGCGGGACGCGCGCCGGAGGCGTGATCGCCTTCGCGGGGCCGGGCGGCGTGGGCAAGACCGCGGTGCTCGCGGAGATGCGGCGCCGAGCCGTCGCCCGTGGTTGCACCGTACTGTCCGCGCGCGGCGGCGAACACGAACAGGGCGCGGCCTTCCATGTGGTGCGCCAGCTCTTCCAGCCCGTGCTGGCGGCCACCGGCGAGGAGGAGCACCGCCGGATCCTGGGCGGCTGGTACGACATCGTGGCACCCGCGGTCGGTCTGGTGGTCTCCGAGGGCAGTGGCGCACCCGATCCGCAGGGCGTCCGCGACGGCCTCGACTGGCTGGTCACCCGCTTCGCGGTGGAATACGCCCCGGTCGTGATGATCCTGGACGACGTCCACTGGGCCGACACCGAATCCCTGGACTGGCTCACCCGGTTCGCGCCGCGCACCGTGGACCTGCCCCTGCTGCTCGCCGTCGGCTACCGCCCGGAGGACCTGTCCGCCGAAGCCGCCGGGGTCCGCGGGCTCACCGAGCGCCAGGGCTCACGGCCGCATGTGCTGGTGCCGCTCACCCCGAGCGGAGTCGGCAGGATCGTCCGCGATGTCCTCGGCGAGGAGGCCGACGACTCCTTCTGCCGCGAATGCTGGGCGATGACCGGTGGCAACCCGTTCGAAGTCATCGAGCTCACCGCCAAGATCCGCGACCGTGAGCTGAAACCGCAGTCGGAGAATCTGCCCGCGCTGCGCGAACTGGTCTCCTCGGCCAAGGACAGCGGGCTCAACGACCGGCTGACCCGGCTCGGCACCGCCGCCGTACGCCTCGCCTGGGCCGTCGCCGTCCTCGGGATCGAGGCCACCCCCGGCCTGAGCGCCAGTGTCGCCGGGCTCAGCGAGACCGAGGCCGCCGATGTGGTGGGGCGGCTCGTCGACGCCCGTATCCTCGCCCCGCCGCGTGGCGGTCCGGGGAAGCAGCCCCTGGAATACCTCCACCCGCGCATCGCCACCGCCATCTACCAGGCGATCCCCGGCGCGCTGCGGGTGGCCATGCACGGACAGGCCGCATCCGTCGTCCTCGGCGCCGGACTGGGATCCACCGCCGCCGGCCGCCATCTGCTGGAGATGCACCCCGAGAGCGACCCGTGGGTGGTGCGCCATCTGCGGGCCGCGGCCCGCGAGTATCTGCGCGCCGGAGCACCCGACGCCGGGCGGCGCTGCCTGGCCAGGGCGCTGCGGGAGCCGCCCGCCCTCGAGGAGCGCGCCGCCGTCCTCTACGAACTGGGCTGCTCCGCCCAGCTCACCGAGCCCTCCGTCACCGTCAACCATCTGCGGGCCGCGCTGGAGGAACCCGCGCTCGACACGGATCTGCGCGAGGCCATCACCTACCGGCTGGCCCAGGCGTACGGCCACAGCGGCCGTATGGAGGAGGCCGCGCAGATCGTCGCCGCGGAGGCCGGGCGGGCCACCAGCGCCCGCACCCGGCTGCGGATGCAGACCGAACAGTTCATGTGGAACATGTTCCGCGCGGACGAGAAGGAGTCGCCCGCCCGCTCCCGCAGACTCGCCCGGCTGGCCGACCACCTCACCGGCCGCGGCATGGCCGAGCGCTATCTGCTGGGACTGCGCGCCTGGGACGCGATGACCCGCGGCGAACCCGCCGCCACCGCCCTGTACTACGCAGAGGAGGCCCTCGGCGACGGCCTCAGCTGGACCGATGACGACTGGGGCTTCGAGGTCCCCATCCTGGTCGCGCTGATCTTCCTCCACTGCGACCAGCCGGGACGCGCGGAGGACCTGTTCAACAAAGGCATCGCGGAATGCGAGCGCAAGGGCTGGCGCGGGTCCCACCTGGCGTTCGGCATCACCCTCCTCGGCTACGCCCGCTATCGCCGCGGCGCGCTGAACGAGGCGGAGGAACTGGCCCGCGAGGGGATGAGGATCGCCGATCTGGTCGGCTCCTCGACACCCGCCCACTGGACCGCCGTCGGCACCCTCATCGAAACCCTGATCTGCCGCGGCCGGGTCCAGGAGGCGCAGGAGTTCGCGGCCGGACACGGCGGGGAGATCCTGCCGCAGGCCGTGCTCTGCCCCGATGTGCCCGCCGTCCGCGGTGAACTGCTGCTCGCCGCCAATATGCACCGCGAGGCCCGCCACCAGCTCACCGAGGTCGGCCGCCGGATGGACGGGCGCGGGATGCGCAACCCCGCCTGGTGCCCCTGGCAGCTGCACCTCTCCCAGGCCCTGGCGCTCACCGAACCGCGGGAGGCGGCCGAGGTCGCCGACGACGCGGTGCGCCGCGCCCGCCAGTTCGGCACCCACTCCGCCATCGGACGCGCCCTGCACACCGCGGCGGCCGTGGCCCACGGATCGGAGCGGATCAAGCTGCTGGCCGAGGCCGTCGGCCATCTCGAGCGTTCACCGTCCGCCTACGACCTGGCCGTGGCACTGGTCGACCACGGCGCCGCGCTGCGCCGCATCGGCCTGCCCCAGGAAGCGGGCGACCGGCTCTACCGCGGTCTCGAGGGCGCGGTCCAATGCGGAGCGGAGGCGCTGGCCACCCGCGCCCGCGACGAGCTGTCCGCGGCGGGGCTGCGCCCCATGCAGCTCCGCGTCGACCACACCAGCCCGCTCACCTCCCAGGAGCAGGCCGTCGCCGAGCGGGCCGCCCAGGGCTGGACGGACGAGCGGATCTGTGAGGAGACGGGGCTGAACGACCGCGATGTGGCCCGGTTACTCTCCGGCGTCTACCGCAAGGTCGGCACCGACCGCACCGGGCTGGCAAAACTCCTGGGCCTCGCCGCCACCCGGCCCCCGGCGCAGCGATCCGACCACTGACGGCCCGGCCGGGCCGGACCACCGGCGGCCACGGGGCCTTGATCCGGGCCCCTGACAGCTCCGCCCAGGTTCCGGCAGCCGAGCCGCACTGGCCCGCGGGCCGACCCGGCCGCCCGCGTCGCGTCGGCCGCAGCCGGGCTTGGGGGGCGTCGCCGCGGGGCTCAGGGGCCGCTCAGCGGCCCCGAGGAGCCCCCCGTAGGCGACGGGCCGCGCATCCGATGCGTACGTTCCCCGGCAGGGGGAACGCCGAGCGGGCACGTACCATATCCGCATGTCCTTCCTCCGCCGCCGCAGCGCCGCCACGCCCACCGGGCCGGACTTCGATGTCCTCGCCATGGATCCGGGGGACTGGCCCGGCGATCTCGGGGCGGGGCTGCTGCCCGCGCCGGACGGCAGCTGCCAGGGTGTCTTCCTCCGCTACGACCTGTTCGGCGGCCGTGGCCCGGCGATGATCATCGGCAATCTGCCCGAGGGCTCCCCGGCCCGCGAGGTCGAAGAGGGCCAGGTCCCCTTCGAGGTGACCCAGCTGCTCGCCGCCCTCGGGAACGAGGAGCCGGTGCATGTGGTCGACATCGAGGACAGCCCGGTGATGCACGAGGACAACCTGCTCATCGTGCGCCGGATCAAGGTCTCCGAGGGCCGGATCTCCTGTGCCCAGTTCGACCGCGACGACGGTGTGCTGGTCACCATCGCCAGCTGGGACCGCCCCATCACCGACGACCTCTACCGGCTGCTCAAGCCGCTGCCCGCGGAGATGTTCCAGCAGCGCTGACGACCGGCGCCGAGGGCAGACCCGGCAGGCCCGGCACGGGGCGCCGACCGCGTCTGACGCCCCGTCGGTCTCACTTCCCGGATCGGCGGACCGTGACATCGGCGGCGCGGACGAACGCCACCCGGTGCCCGAACTGGATCTGGTAGTAGACGTCCTGGCCGCGCACCACCTGGTGGCTCGCCGGATCGAAGGTGGTCGCCCACAGATACTCGCCCGGTGTCCTGAGCCCCAGCGGATACGACTGCCCGGCGAGCAGCTTGTACGGCAGCGGGGAAACCGCCTGCACCGGCACCCCCTCCGGATACGCCTCCTGCTCCGGATAGGCCCGGCCGTACACCGGAACCTCCGTGGCCCCCGCCCTGGGCGTGACCACCAGACCCTTGGCGTGCACCGCGGTGGGCTGTCGCTTGGGGTTGTGGAACCACGCTTGCCCGCCCAGGTACCAGATCGCCGTCCAGTCGCCCTCCCGCCCGGCGACCGCGAACTGCTGGCCGGTGGTGGCGCGGGCGCCGGTGTCATTGACCCCCGTTGTGGAGTCGGAGCCGTCCGGACGCAGCCCGATGTCCTTGACCAGCGGTGCGTCATCGCTGGGCGCGGTGTGCAGCCGCACCGCGGAGGAACCGTGCGGGGCACAGGGCTGCCCCGGCTTGTCGCAGCCGGTGTACACCGGTTGGTGGGTGTCGTAGTCCGGGCGGATGGTCACCAGTCCGCCCCAGGCACCCGCGGTGCGCCGGAAGGGCGCGCCGAGCAGGGTGAAGTAGTGGGCCCAGTCCCAGTAGGGGCCCGGGTCGGTGTGCATGCCCCTGATGGTGGCGGTGGTGGTCCCCGGGACGTTGTCATGGCCCAGGATGTGCTGGCGGTCCAGCGGGATGTCGAACCGTCGCGCCAGATAGCGCACCAGACGGGCCGACGCGCGGTACATCGCCTCCGTGTACCAGGCGTCGGGCGCGGTCAGGAAGCCCTCGTGCTCCAGCCCGATCGACTTGGCGTTGACGTACCAGTTGCCCGCGTGCCAGGCGACGTCCTTGAGCGGCACATGCTGGGCGATATGGCCGTCGGAGGAGCGCAGGGTGTACTGCCAGGAGACATAGGTGGGGTCCTGGACCAGCTTGATGGTGGTGTCCCAGGGGCCCTCGGTGTCATGGATGACGATGTAGTCGATGCGCTGGGACTCGGGGCGGTTGCCCAGGTCGTGGTTGCCGTAGTCGTTGTCCCCGAACTGCTCGTACGGCGCCGGGATCCACTCGCAGGACACGTTCTTGGGCGCCTCGACCTGCGGATCGCGCGCGGGCGACGGAAGCCCGAGCGTGCGCAACTGCCGTCTGGCGGGGGCGACTTCGGGGTGCGCGTCGAGTGCCATCCGCTCGCCGTCGCCGGTCGTCCGCGCCGCACCGCCGCGGATCACCTCGTACACCTCGTCGGCGAAGGCGGCCGCCGCCGCGGTGTGGTCCGCGCCCGGGTACGCCGCCACCGCCGCGTACCAGTCGGCCGGGTCCTCGCTCAGCGGCAGTCCCAGCCGTCTCTGCTCGGCGGCCAACAGGGCGGCCCCACCTCGCACATTGGCCGTGATGTCGCTGCGCAGGGCCTCCGCGGACAAGCCGGTCAGCTTCGCCGCCCGGCTCACCGTACGCAGCCGCGCCGGGAGTTGGCGCGGCTCGGGCACCGTGATGCGGGGGACCCCCAACGGACGGGCGAGATCACCGCGCGCGTCCTCGGTGCCCTCACTGTGGTGCGGGGTACGGGCCAGCGCGGTGTGCGCGTCGGTGAGATGCATCGGGCCGTAGCCACCGGTGACACTGGGCGCCCCGCCGTGGCCGTCCCAACGCGACTGGAGATACGCCACACCCAGCAGCACACTCAGCGGAACGCCGTGCTCATCGGCTGCCGCCGCGAAGGCCCGCTGAAGGCTGTCGCCGCCACTCGGCCGCGGCTGATCGGCATGGGCGGCCGGGGTCGCGGAGACGAGGGGAAGCAGAAAGGTGGCGGACGCCGCGGCACCCGCGGCCCGCACGGTGGTTCGCCGGCTGGGGCCGGATGCCGGTCTGTTCGAGTCGTGGGCGCTGTCCTGTGCGGATCCTGGCATGGCAGCCTCCTCAAGGCGGGCCGAGCACGAGCCGGGCCACTCAGAGGTATCCGCTGCCAGGCCATCCGTCAATCAGATGCGCCCAGACGGGTGTTCGCACGTCAGCCGCCTGCGGCGCGTCACCGGTCCAGACCGGTGACGCGCCGTTGGCTCACCGCGTACCGACCGCGGCTCGTACCGCTCGCCGGGCCAGCGCACAGTCGTCGTGCAGCCGGCGCAGCAGCAACCGCTGCTCCTCGCCCGCCGGGATCGCGCCCGGCGCCACGGGGGTGGGGTCGTGCATGGTGCGCTGCACGGCGGTCTCGTACTGGCGGATCTCCCGGGTCAGCACCAGCATCAGATTCACCAGGAAGGAGTCCCGCGCGGCCGGGCCCGCCGCCTGCGCCAGCTGGCTGATCTGCCGTCGGGCCACCGGGGCGTCGCCCAGCACCGTCCACAGTGTGGCCAGGTCATATCCGGGCAGATACCAGCCCGCGTGGTCCCAGTCGAGCAGCACCGCGCCCGAGGGGGACAGCAGGACGTTGTTCAACAGGGCGTCACCGTGGCAGAACTGTCCCTGCGCCTGCCGCCCGGGGGCGTGCGAAAGACCCAGCAGCAGCTTCTGGAGGTCGCCCATGTCCCGGTCGGTCAGCAGCCCCAGCTCGTGGTAGCGCGACAGTCGGGCCGCGTAGTCGAGCGGGGCGTCGAACAGGTCCGCGGGCGGCCGCCATTGGTTGATCCGGCAGATGGCGCTCAGCGCGGCCCGGATGTCGGTGCGCTGCGGCGGCTCCATGGGGTGGCGCTGCGAGGCGGCGACGCGGCCGGGCATCCGCTCGATGACCAGTGCGCAGTTGTCCGGGTCGGCGGCGATCAGCCGGGGCACCCGTACGGGCGGCCGCTGGCGCACGAACGCCCGGTACATCGCTATCTCCCGGCGGAACCGCTCGGCCCACGCCGGGGAGTGGTCCAGCAGGCACTTGGCGACCGCGGTGGTGCGGCCGGTGGTGCCCACCAGGAGCACGCTCCGTCCGCTGCGCCGCAGCACCTGCACCGGATTGAACTCCGGACAGATGCGATGGACCGATGCGATCGCGGTGCGCAGCTGCGCACCCTGAGGACCGGACACGTCGAGTCTCCCGCGGGGCGGCACGTGGCCGAGGGCGGCGGTCCGCCGGGCGCGGCCGCTGTGGGAGGGATCGAGGTACGGCCCAGTGCCGGGCAGCTGCCGCCGGTACGGCCGGGGTGGGACGGACACGGAGGACGATGCTGCGTACATGGGCGAGACAGATCCCTTCGTGTGCCGACGAATGCGTACGCTCCCGGCCCCGTGACGGGGCCGCACCCTGGGGAATGCGGTCGATTTCGCTCGAGCCGCCACCGGGCCGGGTAACGCGCTTCTACACCACACCCGCGCGCAGGTGGCACACCATCTGGCGGACCCTGGCGAACCCTGGCGAATAGTCGCACGGCCCGTGACGGGACCGTTACTGTCGAGCCAGCCGAGGAACCTGGGGGCTTGACGTGACGAGGGAACCCAACACCCGTCTTGCGGACCTGTTCGGCCTCGCCGGCTGGTCCAAGGGCGAGCTCGCGAGGCTCGTGAACCGGCGGGCGGCGGCCATGGGCCATCCGCAGCTGGCGACCGACACTTCGCGGGTGCGGCGTTGGATCGACACCGGCGAGACGCCGCGCGATCCCGTGCCCAAGGTGCTGGCGGCCCTGTTCACCGAGCGTCTCGGTCGTGTCGTGACCATCGAGGACCTCGGGTTCGGACGAGGGGGGCGCGCGGGAAAGGGGCAGTCCGCCGATGGGCTGTTCTGGCCCCCCGAGTCCACGGCCGCGGTCCTCACCGAATTCACGGGAATGGACCTTATGTTCAACCGACGCGGCTTGGTGGGTGCGGGCGCCGCGCTCGCCGCGGGATCCGCCATCACAGGTGCCATGAGCGACTGGCTGCTCTCCGACCCCACCCTCGCCTCCGACGCCCCCCGTACCGACCAGCCCCTGTCCGCCGAGCCGGCGGGCTTCGACCGTTATGAAGCCGCCCCCGTGGGCTCCCAGGAGATCGACGCGCTGGAGACCTCGGTGGAGGTCTTCCGCGCCTGGGACGCGGCGCGTGGCGGCGGACTCCAGCGCAAGGCCGTGGTGGGCCAGCTCAACGAGGTGGGCGGCATGCTCGCCTATCACCACCACCCCGAGCACCTCCAGCGCAGGCTGTGGGGGGTGGCGGCCAATCTGGCCGTGCTGGCCGGCTGGATGTCCCATGATGTGGGCCTCGAACCCACCGCCCAGAAGTACTTCGTGATGGCGGCGCACGCGGCCCGGGAGGGCGGCGACCGCCCGCGCGCCAGTGAGGCGCTGTCCCGGGCCGCCCGCCAGATGGTGCACATCGGCCGCCCGCAGGACGCCCTGGAGCTGATGCAGCTGGCCAAGTCCGGTGCGGGCGACGAGGCGTTGCCCCGTACCCGCGCCATGTTCTGCACCATCGAGGCGTGGGCACAGGCGTCGATGGGGCACGGCCAGGCGGTGCGCCGCACCCTGGGCGAGGCGGAGGAGCTGTTTGTCTCGGACCGGGACCGCGGACCGTCGCCGAGCTGGATGCAGCTGTTCAACGAGGCGGATATGCACGGGATGCAGGGGCTGATCTACCGCACCCTCGCCGAGCACGACCCCTCGGTCGCCTCGCTCTCCCAACGCCACGCCAAGGAGGCGCTGCGGATGCGGGAGGGCGGCCGTCAGCGGTCGCAGATCTTCGATCACATCTCCATCGCCTCGGCCTGCTTCATCGGTGACGACCCGGCACAGGGCGACCGCCACGCACGACAGGCGCTGGACACCATCGAGCAGAACTCCTCCCACCGCACCTGGGACCGGCTGCGCGAGATGTACGGGCTCACCGCCCGGTACGCGTCCTCCCGGCCGATCCGGGAGCTGCGGGAGGAGATCCAGCAGGCGCTGCCCAAGAGCACCGCCACCAAGGGAGCGAAGGGGGCGGGTCCTGGAGTGAAAGGGGCGGGCGACACGGCCAGGAGCGCGGCGGTCTAGCAACCGCCGCCCCACTGGCTCTGAGGATCAACGCCGTTCCCGTCGCGCGGAGTTGAGCAGAGGTGGAGTGCTGGTGGAGTGCCGGTGGAGTGTCTGATCGTTAGGAGCCGACTTTGGCGATCAGTACACAGGCGTCGCCCTCACGGCGCTCGTCACCGAACGCCTCAACGACCGTCCGTACGCAGTCCTGTGCGCCACGGGCGGCGGCGAACCGTGGCGCGAGGGTGAGCAGCCGCTCGGTGGCGTCCTCGGCGTCCTGGGCGAGGCCGCCGGTGTGCAGCAGCAGGAGGTCGCCGGGCTCCAGCCGTTCTTCGGCCTGGGTGTACGCGGCTCCGGTGGTGGCGCCGAGCAGCACTCCGCCCGGCGGCGTCAGCGCGCGCCCCCTCCCGCCGCGGAAGAGCAGCGGGGCGGGGTGCGCGGCCTGCGCCCACACCAGGGTGCGGGTGCGCGGGTCGTACCGGCCGCAGACGGCACTGCCCAGCGCGGGCTGCGAGGAGACCCCGAGCAGCTGGTTGAGCCGCCCCATGAGCGGTCCCGGCTCGATCCCGGCGACCGCCATGCCGCGGACGGCGCCGAGCAGCATCGCCATCCCCGAGGTCGCGGCGACCCCATGGCCGGTGAGGTCGCCGACGCTCAGCAGGGTCCGGCCGTCCGGCAGCTCGAGCGCGTCGTACCAGTCGCCGCCGATCCGCGCGCTGGTCTCGGAGGGGAGGTAGTGCGCGGCCAGGTCGAGGCCGTCGAGGCCGGGATCCTGGGCCGGTGCCCCCGGGGCGGTGCTGTCCGGGAGGCGCAGCGAACCGCGCCAGGGCGGCAGCACGGCCTCCTGGAGCTCGACCGCCAGCCGGTGCTCGGTGCGGGCCGCGTACCGCTGGCGCTGGAGCGAGTCCTGGGTCTCGCGCACCGCCCGCTGGCTGCGGCGCAGCTCGCTGACGTCCCGGAGCACGGCCCACATGGACGCGGTGCTGCCGTCGGCGTCGAAGACGGGCTCGCCCGCCATATGGATGGTGCGGACCGCGCCGTCCGCGCGCACCACGCGGAACTCCCCGTCGATCGGCTTTCCGTCCACCAGACAGTCCGTGACCATCGCGGTCAGTGCCTGCTGGTCCTCGGAGAAGACCCAGGAGGGCAGCTCGTCAAGGGTGAGTCCGCCGTCCTCGGGGGTGCGGCCGAAGATCCGGCACAGCTCCTCGGACCAGATCACCTCGTCGGTGAGCAGATTCCACTCCGCGCTGCCGACCCGGCTGAGCAGCGAACCGCGCGCGGCGGAGGTGCCGCCCGGCTCCGCGGCGGCCTCGCCCGCGGCCCCGGTGCCGCTTTCCTCGGTGCGGGGCCCGGGTACGGTCCGCGCCCCGGGCCGCTCCGGCTGGTCCGCGGGCAGCCCCTCGCGCAGCTGGCCCAGATGCTGGCCGAGGTCGTCCAGATGGTGGACGGCGAGATCGCACAGCGCGCGCTGCCAGCGCAGCTGCGGGTCGTGGTCCCCGTCCAGATCGACCGAGGTGTCTCTGCGGACGGCGTCGACCCGGCCACGGAGCCGCTCGGTCTGCGAGATGAGGGCGTCGACCGTGCCGCGCCGGGGCGGCTGGACTGCGGGCTGGTCCGCGGAGCGGGGGGGCGGCATGACGTTCTCCGATACGGGCGCGGCGCGGCCGGATTCATGGGGCTGGACCGGTTACGACTGTTGCACAGGCTGCGACATCCCGTAACCGGTTTGGCAATACCCGATCCGGTGGTGCTTCTGGCATATGCCAGCGGCTGTCCTGGGACATTTCGCCCGCATCCGCCGGAAGAATTGGTTCCGGTAGGCTGCGACGCTCAGGGAATCCCTACAGTCCGGGCGTCCAGCAGGCATACCGCACCCGGACTCCGGCAAGAATGCCGGACGACGGAAATCCCGTTGCCAGCGAACCTCCCGCACCGGATGCTGACCTCATGTTCGATCCAGACATAGCGCCCAGCGGCACCCTGCTCGGCCTCCTCCAGAGAGGCCGCGGCGACGGGACCCTGCACGCCCTCGCGGCGCCGCGGGCCGAGGCGCTCGCGGCACTGCACCACTGCGTGCTGCGCGACCCCCGCCGTGACTGGCAGGTCGAGAACCGCTCCCTCTACTACGCCCGGCTCTGTCTCGACCTCGACGCCGGCCTCGACGCGATCGAACAGCATCTCTTCCACCCCGATGACCTGCTCGACACCGACGAGCAGCGCACCGGGCTGGCCCTGGCCGTCCTCGGCCACCTCGCCTCCTACGACCGGCTCGACGCCCTGCGGCTGCTGCGCCGCTACGCCGCGGCCGGGTCCAACTGGGAATGGGCCCTGGACGAGCTGGCCCTGCGCGACGACGACACCGGGCTGCGCGCCCTCGCCCCCGCGATCCTCGCCCGCTTCCCCGAGGGCCCCGACGGCGACGCCGAACTGGCCGCCGCCATGCGCGGCGCCTATGAACCCCGGCCCTGGCGGCTGTGGGCCGACGACCCGCGGTACGGACAGCGGGTGCGCGCCGCGCAGGAGCGGGGCTCCTTCGACCGCTGGCAGCGCCAGCTGCGGCCCACGGGCCCGCGCCCCGGCTGGAGCGTCCACGACGTCCTCCGCTGGGCCCAGCAGGAGCACGACCTGCGGCCGAGCGCCCGTACCCCGGACGCGGCGGCCCGTATCCTCATCGCCGTCGCCGGCCCCGAGGACCGGCCCGAGCTGCTCGCCGCCGCCGCCTCCGCCCCGGACGCGGCCCGCGCGGCGGCCCTGCGGCACCTCGCGGAGACCGGCGATCCCGAGGTGCTGGACCTGATCGAACTCGCCGTGACCGAGCCGGACGCCACCGAACTGGTCTCCCAGGCGGCCCTCTCCGCCTTCGAGCGGATGCGCAGCATCACCGCCCTCGACCACGCCCGCGTCTGGGCCCACCGCCCCGACGCCCTCGGCGACGCCGCCGCCGCGATGCTCGCCTGCCGCGGCGGCCAGTACGACGCCCCCCTCGTCCTCTCCGCCCTCCGCCGCACGGTCCGTGGCGACGGCCCCGACGCCCAGGCCCTGTGGACCCTCGTCGACGGCGCCGGACGCCTGGCGATCACCTGTGCCGCGCCCGTCCTGCGCCATATCTACCGCGAAACCGCCTCGTCCCACCTCCGCGGCCGCGCCGCCCGAGCCCTCGCCGCCACCGATCCGTCATTCGCCGCGGGATTCGCCGTCGAGTGCCTCTGGGACTGCGAGGAGAGCACCCGCGAAGTAGCCGCCCACCACGCCGCCACCGCCGACGCCCGCGTCGTGGAGCAGCTCCGCCGCCTGGCCACCGACCCCGCGGAGGAGGCGGACGTGCAAACCGCCGTCCGCAGCCGCATCGGCCCCGACGCGGCCGGCGTCTGACCGACGCCCGGCGTCCGCCTGCCCCGGGTCCACCTCGCCCGCCGTCGTCGGCGCCCGCGACGCTTGCGGCCTGTCCGTCCGGCGGTCGGGTCCGACACCGTCCGGCACGGGCCTCGCCGCGGTGCCCGTCATCCGTTGGGGTCGCGTGGGGTCGCGATCCGTGTGCGGCACGGGCGAGTCACCTCGCTGTCGTCGGCGCCGCTGTCCGCGACCGAGCTCGTCGTGTGAGTCGGGGGGTCTGGCATGGCCCAAGGCCACCTCGCCCCAGGCGGCATTCGCCCGTTGCGCCGCGGCCCGACCCCGACAGGCCCCGCCGGGCGGAGTCGCCTGGGTGGTCTCGGAGCCACCGTGCCGCTGCCGTCCCGGGCTCTGACGTGTCCGGTGGCCCTGGCGGGAGGGTTAGCGTGCTGGTGCGTCGGGGCGGGCGGGGTGCCTGTAGTCACCCGCCGCGACCCCAGCGTTGCCCTCCGGCGGGACGTGAGCCCGGCCGGGGCAGGCAACCCGGTGGGCGGGGTCGGCGTCTGCGCGGAGTTCCGGCGGGTTGGCCGCAGTCCGCGCCGGGCCCGGTCCGCTCGGTCGCCCGCGCCGCGGCGCGGCGACGGGGCGCCGGTGGCCGCCCACGGCAATCCGGACGCCGCCTTCCGGCGCATGGCGCCGACGCCACCCGGCGCGATCCCGGTGGGCCCTCCGGCCCGGACGTGTGTCGGGCCGGGGCAGGCAACCTCGTCGGCGGGCCGTGCGTCTTTCCTCGCGTCGTCACCATGCGTGCCCTCGCGAGTCGCACATGTCACCTGCCCCGCCGAGGAAAACCGCGCACCGCGCGGCTCGGCTTCGGGTGGGTTCGTCCGGTGATGGCGGGCCATGACCGGGGCCACCCACCCCTTCCGCGGGCCGTGAGGGCCAACGCTCATGGGACGTTCCACGGCACGAAACGTGCTCGATGCCGGGGCCACCCTTCGTACGCCGACAACACCGGTATGCGAGTCGCCATCGTCACTGAATCCTTCCCGCCCGACATCAACGGCGTCGCTCATTGCACGCTCCAGACCGCCGACCACCTCCACCGGCTCGGTCACGAGCCGATGGTCATCGCCCCCGCCGGTCCGCCCGGAGGGCAACCCGCCGTCTCCGGTGACGAGCCACCGGAGAGCCAGGGGGAGCTCGACCGGTCGCATCCGTACCCCGTCGTCCGTATTCCGTCCCTCCCGCTGCCCGGCTATCCGCAGGTGCGCGTCGCGCTCCCCAGCCGCCGCCTCGCCACCGCGATCACCTCCCACGGCAGTGACCTCGTCCACCTCGCCAGCCCCTTCGTGCTCGGGGCGCGGGGGATGACGGCCGCGCTGCGGCTGCGGATACCTGCCGTCGCCGTCTACCAGACCGATCTGGGCGGCTACGCCCGTACCTACCTCGGCGCGGGGGAGAACGCGGCCTGGCGGCGGATCCGGGCCGTGCACACCGCGGCCGACCGGACCCTCGCTCCCTCCACCGCCGCCGCCCGCGACCTCGAGGAGCACGGGGTGCCGCGGATCCGGCTGTGGCCGCGCGGGGTGGACACCGAGCGGTTCCACCCGTCCCGCCGCGACCCCGAGCTGCGCCGTGCCCTCGCGCCCGGCGGCGAGCTGATCGTCGGCTACATCGGCCGTCTCGCCCCGGAGAAGAACGTCGAACTGCTCGCCCCGCTCTGCTCCCTCCCCGGTGTGCGGGTGGTCGTGGTCGGGGACGGGCCGAGCGAGCCCGCGCTGCGGGCGGCGATGCCCCAGGCCCGCTTCCTCGGCCGCCGCACCGGCGAGGAACTGGCCCGCATCTTCGCGTCGCTGGACGTCTTCGCCCACACCGGACCGCAGGAGACCTTCTGCCAGACCGTGCAGGAGGCGCAGGCCAGCGGTGTCGCGGTGGTCGCGCCCGCCGCGGGCGGCCCGCTCGACCTCGTCGACCACGGACGGACCGGACTGCTGGTGCCGCCCGGCGACTCCACCGAGGTGCGGGACGCCGTCTCGCTGCTGGCGGCCGACGCCCGGCTGCGCGCGTCGCTCGGACGTGCCGCCCGGGACGCGGTCGAGGGCCGCACCTGGGGAGCCGTCGTCGACCAGCTGGTCGACCACTACGCCGACGTGCTGATGACCCGTACGGCGGTGGCGGCATGACCGGCGACCAGATCCAGCCCCGGACCCAGCACCCGCTGCGTATCGTCCGGCTCGCCAACTTCGTCACCCCCGCCTCCGGCGGCCTCCGCACCGCGCTGCGCGAGCTGGGCGCGGGCTACCGGGCAGCCGGTCATGAACCGGTGCTGGTGGTGCCGGGCGAGCGCGCCTCCGACGAAGACACCCGCCAGGGACGGGTGATCACCCTCCCCGGGCCGTGCGTCCCCGGCACCGGCGGCTATCGCGTCCTCACCGACCGGCGTCGGCTGAGCGCCCTGCTGGAGTCGCTCGCTCCCGACCGGCTGGAGGTCTCCGACCGCACCACGCTGCGCTGGACGGGGGAGTGGGCGCGGCGCGCCCGCGTTCCCGCCGTGATGGTCTCCCACGAGAGCGCGGACGCCGTGCTGCGCACCTGGGGTGTGCCGGAGGCGTTCGCCCAGGGCGCCGCCGACCGGCTCAACCGGCGGACCGCACGGGCGTATGCGCGGATCGTGTGTACGACGGAGTGGGCGGCGCGCGAGTTTGTACGGATCGGCGCGCGGAATGTCGTACGCGCCCCCTTGGGCGTTGACCTGGAGCACTTCCACCCCGCCCACCATGACGCACGGCTGCGCGACCGCCACCGGGGCGATGCCGCGGTGCTGCTTCTGCTGGCCTCACGCCTGTCACCGGAGAAGCGCCCGGGCCGCGCCCTCGACGCACTCGCCGAACTCCGGCGGCGCGGGATCCCGGCGGCGCTTGTGGTCGCGGGCGACGGCCCGCTCCGTGGACGGCTGGAGGCCCGTGCCCGTACCGAAGGGCTTCCGGCGTCCTTCCTCGGCCATGTCGCGGACCGTGCCGACCTCGCCGCGCTCCAGGCCAGCGCGGACGTCGTCCTGGCGCCGGGCCCGGCGGAGACCTTCGGACTGGCCGCGCTGGAGGCGCTGGCATGCGGTTCGCCCGTGGTGGTCAGTGAGCTCTCCGCGCTCCCAGCCATCGTCGGAGCGGCGGGTGTGACGGCGGCCGACAGCGGACCGGCCTTCGCGGACGCGGTGGAACGGATCCTGGACCGCTCGGAGCCGCTGCGCCGCGCCACGGCGCGGGCCCGGGCGGAGCGTTACGGCTGGCCCGCCGCGGTCGCCTCCTTCCTGGCCGCCCACGACGCGCCGCTCGACGCCGCCCCGGTGGGGGAGGGCGAGCCGGCGGTCGGCGTTCCGGCGCACCACGAGGTATCCGACGGTGTCGCGTGCGACGGCGCCCCGGACCCGGCCGCGCCCCGGCCCGGGTACGGCCCGGTGGCGCACTGCCCCACGGCCAACCGGCCCGCCCACGAGGCCATGGGCGGTGTGCGGTGAGCGCGTCCCGCGCCATGGCGGGGGAGGGGCGGCGGCCGGACGCCGGACGGTCGACGGAGCCGACGGAGCCCGCGCCCGTGACCGTCGCGGATCCGCCGGAGCCCGCATCCGCCCCCACGCGAACACCGGCTCCGGGGCCCGAGCCCCTCCCGGACGGTGAACCCGAAACGGGCACAGCCCTGCGCACCCTGCCGCCCGCCGCCCCGTCCGCGGCTCTCGTTCCGGGTGCCACATCCTCCTGGGCCGCCGAGCCCGGGACCGCCCCTGCCCTGTGCCCCCTGCCGCCCCTCGCCCCATCTCCGGCCCTCAGCCCCGGCGCCGGATTCTCCCCGGCCGCCGAGCCCGCCGCGACGCCGCACACCGCGAGGTCCGGGCGCCTTGCGGGTGCCGCGTGCGCGCCGGGTGCCGGATCCTCGGCCGTCGCCGCGGGGGACACCGCCCGCGGGCCCGTGCGGTTCGCCGCGCTCGGAGATTCGCTGAGCGAGGGGCTCGGGGATCCGGCGGCCGGGGGCGGGTGGCGCGGGTGGGCCGCGTTGCTGGCGGAGGCGGCCGGGCCGCGGGGCGGGGCGGAGGTGGAGCTGGTCAATGTGTCCCGCAGTGGCGCGCTGGCCGCCGATGTCGCCGAGGAGCAGCTGCCCGCCGCCCGCCGGGCCCGTCCGCATCTGGCGTCCGTCGTGGTCGGCGGCAATGACACACTGCGCGACTCCTTCGACATCCACCGCGTCGCCCAGGCCCTCGACCACACGATCGGCGCCCTCCGCGCGGACGGCGCCGTGGTGCTCACCGCCTGTCTGCCCGACCCGGGGCGGATGCTCGGGCTGCCGTCCGCGCTCGCCCGTCCGCTGGGGCGCCGGATGGGCGCCGTGAACACGGTGGTCCGTGCCCTGTCCGCGCGGTACGAGACGATCCATGTGGAGCTGGGCGAGCACTCCTGGGTGGCGGACCGGCGGGCGTGGAGCGTGGACCGGCTGCACCCCAGCGAACTCGGCCACCGGCTGCTGGCCCGGGAGTTCCACACCGCGCTCACCACCCGCGGCATCGCCATGGGCGAGCGGCCGTCGCTCGTCCTCGACGGCCCCACCCCCTCGGCCGCCGCGGCCGCGTGGTGGTTGGCGACCCGCGGCACCCGCTGGGTCGCGGACCGCTGCACCGATCTGCTGCCCGGACTGCTCGCCCTCGCGGCGCTGGAGTGGCGGCATCGGCTGATGGGCACCGAACACCTCCTCGAAAGCCGGGACGAACAGGCGGCCCTCGCCGCGCTCGCCGCCCTGGGCGGCGAACCGCGCCACAACGCCGAAAGCACCGCGTCCAGCACCGCACCCGTCTCCGCACCCGGCACCGCGTCCAGCACCGCACCCGTCTCCGCGCCCGGCACCGCGTCCAGCACCGCACCCGGCACCGCACCGCCGCCCGGCAAACCCCGCCCCACCCCACCCCACGCTGCGACAATGGCAGGATGACGGGTCGCTGGGAGTTCTGGATCGACCGTGGCGGGACCTTCACGGACGTCGTCGGCAAACGCCCCGACGGCCGTCTGGTCACCCGCAAACTCCTGTCCCACCACCCCGAGCGCCACCAGGACGCCGCCGTCGTCGGAATCCGGCAGACCCTCGGGCTCACGGCCGGGGAGCCGGTCCCGGCCGACCGGATCGCCGTCGTCAAGATGGGCACCACGGTCGCCACCAACGCCCTGCTGGAGCGCACGGGCGAGCCGACGGTCCTCGTGGTCACCGAGGGGTTCCGGGACGCGCTGCGGATCGCGTACCAGAACCGGCCGCGGCTGTTCGACCGCCGGATCGTCCTGCCCGAGGCGCTCTACGACCGGGTGATCGAGATCCCCGAGCGGGTGGACGCCCACGGCGGCGTCGTACGGCCGCTCGACCTCGCCGCCGCCACCGAGGGCTTGCGCACCGCGCACCGCGACGGCTTCCGCAGCGCCGCCGTCGTGCTGCTGCACGGCTACCGCCACACCGCGCACGAACAGGCGCTGGCCACCGCCGCCCGGGAGCTGGGCTTCACCCAGATCAGCTGTTCCCACGAGGTCAGCCCGCTGATGAAGCTGGTGTCGCGCGGCGACACCACCGTGGTCGACGCGTATCTCTCGCCGATCCTGCGCCGCTATGTCGAGGACGTGGCCACCGAACTGCGCGGTATCCGGCTGATGTTCATGCAGTCCAACGGCGGGCTGCGGGAGGCCGCCCACTTCCGCGGCAAGGACGCGGTGCTGTCCGGGCCAGCGGGCGGTGTGGTGGGGATGGCGCGGTCGTCCGAGGAGGCCGGTCACGACCGGGTCATCGGCTTCGACATGGGCGGCACCTCGACCGATGTGTCGCACTACGCGGGCGAGTTCGAGCGGGTCTTCGGCACCGAGGTGGCCGGGGTACGGATGCGGGCGCCCATGATGAACATCCACACCGTGGCCGCGGGCGGCGGTTCGGTGCTGCACTTCGACGGACGGCGCTACCGGGTGGGGCCGGACTCGGCCGGTGCCGTCCCCGGTCCCGCCTGCTACCGCCGCGGCGGCCCGCTGACCGTGACCGACGCCAATGTGATGCTGGGCCGGGTGCAGCCGGACCACTTCCCGGCGGTGTTCGGCCCGCACGCCGACCAGCCGCTGGACGCGGACACCGTCCGCGAGGGGTTCGCCCGGCTGGCCGAGGAGATCGCCGAGGCCACCGGCGACCGGCGCGGCCCGGAGGAAGTGGCCGCGGGCTTCCTGGACATCGCGGTCCTCAACATGGCCAACGCGGTCAAGAAGATCTCCGTACAGCGCGGCCACGACGTCACCCGCTACGCACTCACCAGCTTCGGTGGCGCGGGCGGTCAGCACGCCTGCGCGGTGGCCGACGCGCTGGGCATCGGCACGGTGATCGTGCCGCCGCTGGCGGGTGTGCTCTCCGCGTACGGCATCGGGGTCGCGGATGCCACCGCCATGCGGGAACACGCCGTCGAGGCCGAGCTGTCCGAGGAGTCGCTGCCCCGGGTGCGCGAGCTGTGTACCCGGCTCGCCGAGCGGACCCGCGCCGAACTGCTCGCCGACGGGGTCCCGGAGGAGACCGTGACCACCGAGGCCCGGGTCCATCTGCGCTACGCGGGCACCGACTCCACCCTCCCCGTCCCCCTGGACACCGTCCCCGCGATGGCCGGGGAGTTCGTCCACGCCCACCGCACCCGCTACGCCTTCACCATGGACAAGCCGCTGGTGGCCGAGGCGGTGTCGGTGGAGGCGACCGGCGCGGCCGGGCCCACCGGCGGCCACGCGGTGGAACAGCCGCCCCGGGAGGGCGAGGTGGCGCCCGTCGCCACCGTGCGGATGTTCACCGGAGGCACCTGGCAGCGGACGGCGCTGTACGAACGCGCCCGGATGCGCCCGTCGGACCGGGTCACCGGACCCGCGGTCATCGCCGAGGACGACGCCACCACCGTGGTCGACCCCGGCTGGCAGGCGGCCGTGGGCGAACGCGGCCATCTGCTGCTCACCCGGGTCCGGCCCCGTCCGCGCACGGTGGCCGTGGGCACCGAGGTGGATCCGGTGATGCTGGAGGTGTTCAACAGCCTCTTCATGGCCATCGCCGAACAGATGGGTCTGCGCCTGGAGAACACCGCCCACTCCGTCAACATCAAGGAGCGGCTCGACTTCTCCTGCGCCCTGTTCGACGCCGAGGGCAATCTCATCGCCAACGCCCCCCATATCCCGGTGCACCTGGGCTCCATGGGCGAGTCCATCAAGGAGGTGCTGCGCCGCAACGGGGACACGATGCGGCCGGGTGATGTGTACGCCATCAACGACCCGTACCACGGCGGCACCCATCTGCCGGACGTCACCGTGGTCACCCCGGTCTTCGACGAGGCGGGCACCGGTCTGCTCTTCCTCGTCGCCTCGCGCGGACACCACGCCGAGATCGGTGGGATCACCCCCGGCTCCATGCCCGCCTTCAGCCGCACCATCGAGGAGGAGGGGGTGCTCTTCGACAACTGGCTGCTGGTGCGCGACGGTGTGCTGCGCGAGCGGGAGACCCGTGAGCTGCTGACCGGGGGGCCGTATCCATCGCGCGCCCCGGACGCCAACCTCGCCGATCTGCGCGCCCAGATCGCCGCCAACGAGAAGGGCATCCAGGAACTGCGCCGGATGATCGGCCAGTTCGGTCTGGACGTGGTGCACGCCTACATGGGCCACGTCCAGGACAACGCGGAGGAGTCCGTACGCCGGGTCGTCTCCGCCCTCGGCGACGGTGCGTACCGCTACGAGACGGACGGCGGCGCCGTCATCCAGGTCACCGTGACCGTGGACCGCGCGGCCCGGGGCGCCGTCCTGGACTTCACCGGCACCTCACCGCAGCGGCAGGGCAACGACAACGCGCCCAGCTCGGTGGTGATGGCCGCGGTGCTCTATGTGTTCCGCACCCTGGTGGCCGAGGACATCCCGCTCAACAGCGGCTGTCTCAAACCCCTCGACGTCCGGATCCCGGAGGGCTGCATGCTGGCGCCGGTCCATCCGGCCGCCACCGTCGCGGGCAATGTGGAGACCTCACAGGCCGTCACCGGGGCGCTTTACGCGGCCCTCGGCGTGCAGGCGGAGGGCTCGGGCACGATGAACAACGTGACCTTCGGCAACGACCGCGTCCAGTACTACGAGACCGTGGCCAGCGGCTCCGGCGCGGGCGACGGCTTCGACGGCGCGGACGCGGTGCAGACCCATATGACCAACTCCCGGCTGACCGACCCCGAAGTGCTGGAGTGGCGCTATCCGGTGCGGGTGGAGAGCTTTGGGATCCGCACCGGCAGCGGCGGCCGCGGCCGGTGGCGCGGCGGCCACGGCGTCACCCGCCGCATCCGCTTCCTGGAGCCCATGACCGTCGCCCTGCTCACCGGCCACCGCAGGGTGGCCCCGTACGGGATGGCGGGCGGTGAGCCGGGCGGGCTCGGCGCCAATCTGATCGAGCGCGCGGACGGCTCCGCCGAGCACCTCGACGGCCGTGATACCGCGGACGTCGGCACCGGCGACATCCTCGTCGTCCGCACCCCGGGCGGCGGCGGATACGGGCCCCCGGCGGAGTGACGCGGCCTGGGGCGACCGTCGACCACCCGAACGCGTTCAGCTGCCCCTCGGTGGCCCGCGACGGGGTGCTCGGGCCGTGCGAGGAGGTCCTGCTGCCGGCCGTCCGGCTGCCGGCGGAACTGCGCGACTGAGGTAGTGCTCGAAGAATTGCCCGAAGAACTGCGTGACCGAGGGGTTGCGGCAGCGGGAGCCGTGAGTAGGTTGATTCCCCCGTTGTGACGTATGGCGCGTTCAAGACCGTTTGCGGTGGCGGGCATCGGTAACCCGAGACGTATCGAACCCGTCCGGATGCGCCCGCGTGACCACGGGCGCCCGCCCCGCGGACCGTGTGCGGCGAGGCCGAGGACGGGCAGCCGGAACCGAATGCACAGCACACGACCGAAATCACGGAAAGGGGCAGCCATGGAGTGGTGGCGGAACGCCGCGTGCACGGACGAGGATCCCGAGCTGTTCTTCCCGGTGGGGGTCGCCGGTCCTGCCGCCCAGCAGCAGGAGGCACGGGCCAAGCAGGTCTGCGGACACTGCCCGGTGACCCGGGCGTGCCTGGAGTACGCGCTCGAGACCGGGATGACCCACGGGGTGTGGGGCGGCACCGGTGAGGAGGAGCGCCGGGCACTGCGCCGCCGGGGACAGCGCCGGGCCAGGAACGCCGAGCGGACCCGGGAGCGGGCCGTGGCACACGCCGGAGGCCGTCGCGCCGCCCGCTGAACGGTCGCGACGGCCATGGGGGTTATGTGTACTATGTGCGTTACGCCGGGTTCGGCCGCCCCCACGAGACCCGGCCCAGCGGGGTGAACCGCACCGGGGTGCCCGGCGCGGCCTGCGCCGCGGCGGCGAGGCACCGCTCCGGGACGACCCCCACGACCGGGTAGCCACCGGTGGTCGGATGGTCGGCGAGGAAGAGCACCGGACGGCCGTCGGGCGGCACCTGGATGGCGCCGAGCGCCATTCCCTCACTGGGCAGTTCACCGTCCCGCGCCCGCTCCAGGGCGGGGCCCTCGGTCCGCAGCCCGATCCGGTTGCTGGCGGCCGAGACCCGGAAGTCACCGGTGGTCAGCGTGTGCAGCCCCGCGCGGGTGAACCAGTCGTCGCGCGGGCCGAGCACCATCGGGAGCACCAGCTCCCGCGGTACGCCCCGGTGGGGCACCCCGTCCACCCCGGGCGGCGCTTCCCCCGCGGGCCCGAGGCTGAGCACCGCACCGTCCGCGAGCGGAGCCGGACCGAGCCCGGAGAGCACATCGGTGGCGCGGCTGCCGAGCACCGGTTCGGCCCCGACCCCGCCGTCGAACGCCAGATAGCTGCGTACGCCATGGGTGGCGGCCCCGAGCTCCAGCAGCGCACCGTCCGGTACCCGCACGGGCGCGCCCCATGCGGCGGGGCGGCCGTCGACCGTGACCGGGCACGGCGCGCCGGTGACGGCCACGGTCGCCGTGCGGCGCAGCCGTACCGCACAGCCGGTCAGCGTGGTCTCCAGGGTGGCGGCTCCGTCGGCGTTCCCCACCAGGCGGTTGGCCAGCCGGTGGGCGGGCTGGTCGAGGGCGCCGGAGCGCGGTACACCGAGATGGGCGTGGCCGGTCCGGCCCAGGTCCTGGACGGTGGTCAGGGCGCCTGCCCGTTCCACCGCGAAGGCGCTGTCGGTCATGCCCCGCCCCCTTCCCCCGCCGTGGGCTCCCGCGGGACCGCCGTGGGCTCCCGCGGGACGAAGCGGACGCGGGTGCCGGGCGTCAGCAGTGCCGCCGGTTCGCGCGCGGCGTCCCACAGCACGGTGTCCGTGGTGCCGATGAGCTGCCAGCCTCCGGGGGAGGAGCGCGGATAGACGCCGGTGTACGGGCCCGCGAGCGCGACCGAGCCCACCGGCACCTTGGTCCGCGGGGTGGCGCGGCGCGGTACCGCGAACCGCTCCGGCAGCCCGGTGAGATAGCCGAAGCCCGGCGCGAATCCGCAGAAGGCGACGCGGAACTCGGTACCGCTGTGGACGCGTACGGCCTCTTCGGGGGTGACTCCCCAGAGCCCGGCGACCTCGGCGAGGTCCGGGCCGTCGTAGCCCACCGGGATCTCGAGGGTGGCGCCGTCGCCGCGGGTGAGGGGCGGTATGTCCCAGCCGGGCAGCTCGGCGGCGAGGTGGCCGGGGTTCTCGAGGCCGTCGAGGAACACGGTGCGGGCGGCGGGCACGATCTCGCGCACCGCGGGCAGCCGTCCGTCGGCCACCCGGCGCAGCAGCTCGGCGTGGAGCGCCTCGGCCGCGTCGCCGCTGCCGAGTTCGACGAGGAGCCCGTGGTCGCCGACGGGCAGGCTCCGGAGGGTCACGTGAACGCCGCCACGCGTACGCCGGCGGCCGTCAGCTCGCTCCGCACCCGGCGGGCGAGGTCGGCGGCGCCGGGGGTGTCGCCGTGGAGGCACAAGGAGCCCACCGCCACCTCGATCCGCCGGCCGTCGACGGAGGTGACGGCGTTGTCGCGGGCGAAGCCCAGGGCGCGTTTGACCACCGTGCCGGGGTCGGAGACCACGGCGCCGGGCTCGGTCCGCGGTACCAGGGTGCCCGCCGCGGTGTACGCGCGGTCGGCGAAGGCCTCGGCGACCACCGGCAGTCCGGCCGCGCGGGCCGCCTCGTGGAGCCGGGAGCCGGGCAGGCCCAGCACCGGCAGCGGTCCGCCCGCCGCGAGCCGTACGCCCTCGACGACGGCGGCGGCCTGCGCCTCGTCGTGCACACAGCGGTTGTACAGCGCGCCATGGGGTTTGACGTAGGACACCCGCGATCCGGCGGCGCGGGCGAAGATCTCCAACGCGCCGATCTGGTAGGCGATCTCATCGGCCAGTTCGCGCGGCGGGACGTCCATGGCACGCCGCCCGAAGCCCGCCAGGTCCCGGTAGGAGACCTGGGCCCCGACGCGGACACCGCGCTCGGCCGCCAGCTCGCACACCCGGCGCATGGTCGACGGGTCTCCCGCGTGGAAGCCGCAGGCGACATTGGCGCTGGTGACGATGGACAGCAGGGCCTCGTCGTCGGTGAGCTGCCAGCGGCCGAAGCCCTCGCCGAGGTCGGCGTTGAGATCGATCGACGAGTTCGCCAAGGGTGCGGTCATATCCGTCCGTTCGGGCGTGCGGATCGCGTACGGGTGGGGGAGAGTACGCGGGCGATGTGGTTGAGCGTCAAGGTAGGCGATCGTTGAACGATCCGACAAGAGTGTTGTTGTCCCGTTCTTGTTTCTGGGCTTGACTTCTCGCGATACGGAATGCGCGAAGCCGCAAAGAGGAGCAAAAGTGGCGAATGGGGACAACGGGGCCAACGGGACGCAAGGCGCGGAACGTCGGCTTGCGCAGGCGTCGGACGTCTCGGAGGGCTCCGGGGTCCCGGGACTGGAAGCCGACCGGGCGCTGCTGGGCCGCACCAGCACCGCGGAGCGGGTCGCGGACATCCTCCGCGACCGCATCGCCGAGGGCTTCTTCCCGCCCGGCACCCGGCTGTCCGAGGACAGCGTCAAGGGCGCCCTGGGCGTCTCCCGCAACACCCTGCGCGAGGCGTTCCGGCTGCTCACCCATGAACGGCTGCTGGTGCACGAGCTCAACCGCGGGGTCTTCGTCCGGGTGGTGACCGTCGACGACCTCAACGACCTCTACCGGCTGCGCAGGCTGGTCGAATGCGCCACGCTGCGCGGTCTGGGGGAGCCGCCGTACCCGCTGGAGGCGGTCGAGGCGGCGGTGGCGGCCGGTGAGCGCGCCGTGCAGGACCGGTCCTGGCAGGACCTGTCCACCGCCAACATCCGCTTCCACCAGGCGATCGTCGGCCTCGCGGGCAGCCCGCGCGCCGACGAGCTGATGCGCGCCGTCCTGGCCGAGCTGCGGCTGGTCTTCCATGTGATGGCCGACCCCCGCCGCTTCCACGCGCCGTACCTGGTCCGCAACCGGCAGATCCTGGAGGTGCTCCAGGCCGGGGACGCGGTGGAGGCCGAGCGGCTGCTCGCCTCCTATCTGGACGACTCCCAGCGGCAGTTGGTCGAGGCCTACGCGCAGAAGGTGGCCCGCGCCTAGGGCCTGCGCCGCCATGGACGATCCGACGGAACGAGAACAAGTCGGCTTCAGACTCTTGTCGGATCGTTGAACGAACATCTAGCCTCCGGTGCGTTCTCCTCACGCCGTCGTGCTCCGTACGCCGTCGTGGGGTCCTGCACGCGGAAGGCGGGGCGCATGATCGTTCTCCTTGGCGTTCTGGTGGTGATCCTCGGATTCGCCACTCGACGCAATCCCCTGCTGGTGGTCGGGGTCGCCGGTATCGCCACCGGGCTGCTGGGCAAGCTGTCGCCCCAGGAGGTCCTCGCGGCCTTCGGCAACGGCTTCGCCTCCAGCCGCTCGGTGACGATCTTCGTCATCACCCTCCCGGTCATCGGCCTCCTGGAGCGCCACGGGCTCCAGGAGCAGGCCCGGACCCTCATCGGCAAACTGGGCAAGCTCACCACCGGCCGGTTCCTCGCGCTCTACCTGGCGCTGCGCCAGCTGACCGCGGCCTTCGGCCTCATCAGCATCGGCGGCCCGGCCCAGAGCGTGCGCCCCATGGTCGCGCCGATGGCCGAAGGCGCCGCCGAGCGGCGCCACGGTCCGCTGCCGGAGAAGGTGCGCGAGCGGATCCGCTCCTACTCCGCCAGCTCCGACACCGTCGGGCTGTTCTTCGGCGAGGACTGCTTCCTGGCCATCGGCTCGATCCTGCTGATCACCGGCTTCGTCAACTCCACCTACCACACCCACCTGGAACCGTTGCAGCTCGCGCTGTGGGCCATCCCCACCGCCGTCTGCGCCTTCCTGATCCACGGCTCCCGGCTGCTGCGCCTGGACCGCTCGCTGGAGAGCCAGATCGCCGCCTCGGGCGGACCGTCCGCTGCCGTGGGCAGCCGCGCCGTGGAGGAGGCCAAGTGATCAAGGCCGAGTGGTTCTTCTGGCTCGTCGGAGCCGTCTTCCTCGCGATGGCCGCACAGATGGCCTTCGACCGCAGCAATCCCAAGCGCCATGGCTCCGCCGCCTTCTGGGGACTGCTGGGCGCCTGCTTCTTCTACAGCTCCTGGGTGACCGAGAAGAAGGCCCCCGCCGAGCCGCTGGGCGTCGCCGTCCTCGCCATGGTCTGCCTCGGCGGCTTGAACCTCACCGGACGCGGGGTCCCGCGGACCACCACCACCGAACAGCGTGTCGCCTCCGCCGCCCGGCTCGGCAACCGGCTGTTCATCCCCGCGCTCACCATCCCGCTGGTCGCCGTCATCTGCGCCTCGGCCGTCAAGCACTGGCACATCGGCGGCACCCCGGTGCTCGAAGAAGGCAGCGAGACCATCCTCGGCCTCGGCTTCGGCGCGGTCGCGGGGCTGCTGGTCGCCATGGTCGTGGTCCGCGAGCGCAGGCCCGCCGTGCCGCTGCACGCCGGGCGGTCGCTGCTGGAGTCCATGGGCTGGGCGCTGCTGCTGCCCCAACTGCTCGCCGTACTCGGCTCCATCTTCCAGGTGGCCGGGGTCGGCGACCAGGTCGGCAAGATCACCGAACAGCTGCTGCCGGACGGCCAGAAGTACATCGCCGTGGCCGTCTACTGCATCGGCATGGCCCTGTTCACCACCATCATGGGCAACGCCTTCGCGGCCTTCCCGGTGATGACCGCCGCCATCGGCTGGCCCGTACTCATCGAGCAGATGCACGGGGACGCGCCCGTGGTGCTCGCCGTCGGCATGCTCGCGGGCTTCTGCGGAACGCTGGTGACCCCCATGGCCGCCAACTACAACCTGGTGCCCGCCGCGCTGCTGGAACTCAAGGACCAGTACGGGCCCATCAAGGCACAGATCCCCACCGCCGGTGCGCTGCTGGTCTGCAACATCGCCATCATCTCGCTCTTCGCCTTCTGACCGGTTCGTCTTCTGACCGGTTCGCCTTCTGATCAGGGAGAGTTCTGATGACCCGGGTGCTGCTCACCGGTTTTGAACCCTTCGGGGGCGAGGAGGTCAATCCGTCGTGGGAGGCCGTCTCCCTGGTCGCGGCCGCTCCGCCGCCCGGCCTGGATCTCATCACCGCGCGGCTGAGCTGTGTCTTCGGCACCGCTCTCGAGGAGTTGGCCGCCGCGGTGGAGGCGGCCGACCCCGATCTGGTGCTGTGCGTCGGGCAGGCGGGCGGCCGCTCCCGGATCACCGTCGAACGGGTCGCGATCAACGTCGACGACGCCCGCATACCCGACAACGCCGGACAGCAGCCGATCGACGAACCCGTCGTGGCGGGCGGCCCCGCCGCCTACTTCGCGCCACTGCCGGTCAAGGCGTGTGTTGCCGCGGTGCGGGCGGCCGGGATCCCGGCCGCCCTGTCGCAGACCGCGGGCACCTTCGTGTGCAATCACGTCTTCTACGGACTCGCGCATCTGATCGCCACCCGGCGGCCGGCGATGCGCGGCGGTTTCGTCCACCTCCCGTACGCCCCCGGACAGGTCGTGGACCGGGACCAGCCGTCGCTGCCCGTCGCCACGGCCGCCGAGGCGCTCCGCGTCCTCGTCACCACGGGGGCGCACACCGGGACGGATCTGCGCATCTCCGAAGGAGCCACCCATTGATCCCGCCGCGCTGCGCAGGCTGTCCAAGGACGGACCACCCGGTCACGGGGCCGTAGACTGACGGGCCGGTGAGTCGCGGGAGACGCGCCGGTATCGCGCGCGTGGACGCGCATGCATGCGTGCACCCGCGTACGCAACCGGCGGGGGATCTCCGCGTCATAGCGGGATCTCCGTGCCGTTTCGTCCGTTGTCGGTGCGACGGCCTACTCTGTGCGACGTGACATCTCCACCCCCCGGGGTCGCTGCGCCCCAGCTCAACGGCCATGCCGGGCCTGCTCGCCCGGCACCGGGCCCGGCCGCCGACGAGGGCCTGGCCCGGCGGCTGCGCGCGCTCGCGTGCACCGCGCCGCTGCATGACCTCGACGCGCGCAAGGCCAATCTGGCGGGGGAGTACGGGGTGTACGCGATGGCCGAGGTCGCCCTCGCCGCCATCGACCTTGTCACGCTCCACATGGACTTCGACACCGGAGCCGACCACGACCAGATAGTGGCCAAGCTGCTGCCCCGGATCGCCGCCCAGGCTCCCCCGCGCCCCGCCGCCGAGCACGAGCGCGTCGCCCGCTGGGTGCTGGAGAACCTGATCAACGTCGGCAGTGTGGACCGCGGCTTCCGGGCGGTCTACGGCACTTTCGGCCCCGACGGCGCATATGTCCGGCGTGACTACGACTTCAAGCTGATCGAGGAGGTGCCGGGACCCGGCGGCACCGTCTATCTGCGCACCACCGACGAGGCGGTCAACGTTCTGGTCGGCGCCCTCGACACGGATGTCACCAGCGCCCAGATCGCCGCCGAGGTCAAGTTGGAGGTGCTGATCAGCCGCGGCCGTCTCGCCGACGCCCAACTCGCCGCCGAGCAGGCCCGCTACCGCACCGTCCAGTACTCGGAGACCCTGCGCCGCACCCTCGACGCCACCCGGCGCAACGTCCGCGCGGTCGACTGGCTGAGCACCGTCCCCGAGATGATCAACGAGGCGCTCGACCACGTCGCCGACCGCTACCGCCACGAGAACGCGATCCTCACCAACATCCGCAAGGCGCGCGACGAGGCTGCTTCTGGACGGGACTCCGAGCACAAGCGGCGCGCCGCCGAGCTGGTCGACATCGTCAAGGACTGCATCCGCCGTCACACCCAGCTCCAGTCCCGGCTGCTGGAGGCCGGGCCGCTGTTCCGCGCCGAGCAGGACCGCCAGGCGTTCGCCACGCCCGCCGCCCGCGCCGGACTCGACCTCTACGGACAGTTGCTGGCCCCGCTGCTCCCGCTCCCCGTGGAGCGCGCGGGCCGGGTCACCGACGCCTTCTTCGCCCGCGGCGCGGGCCTGCGCACCCCGACCTCGGTGCGGATGGGCGACCTGGTCGAGATGCTGCTCACCCCGCCGGTGGAGCGGGAGCACCTCGGCGCGGAGATGCCCGAGCCCGATCTGATCGCCACCCCCGACGACAGCCGCTTCAGCGAGGAACAGCTCGCGACGGCCATGGAGCTGCTCGACCTCCCGGCCGACGCCCCCCGCCGCCTCTCGGGCCTCCTCGCCGACGCCCGCCGCCGCGACGCCGACCTCCCGTACCTCATCGCCCTCCTGGCCGTGCACGCCGCGAGTCCTCCGGTCGGCACCGCGTACCGCCAGGGCGAGCAGCGCCTGCTCTTCGCCGTCGACGACGGCACCGAGCTGGACGACCCGGAGTTCGGCGGCGCCGACCTCATCGTCGGCACGGCTCTGCTGGACGCCGCCGGTATGGCCGCGGACCGGGCGGAGGTGGCCTGATGCCGCGCGACGCCCGACGGGCCGCCGTGTCCTTCGTCAACCGTGAGTACGCCCCGCGCAAGGAGCTTCACCCGTGACCGAGTACGACGCCCTCGACGAGGCGGCGCAGCCGGACCCCGCACCGGCGCCCGGCGGCGCGCCGGGCGGGGTCACCCCCGCCGACGCGGCCGACGCCGCGCGGCTGGTGGCCTTCGGGCTCCAGCCCAAGCTGCTGCCCGCGCGCGACGTCGAGTACGCCGAGCTGCTCCGCCGCCACCGCGACGAACCGGCCTTCGCCCGGCTCACCGACGCCGTCGCCGCCGGACTCGGCCTGATCGTGCTGGAGGTGTCCGCCCGCGCCGGGATGGCCGTCACCGCCGCCGAGGACTCCGTCTTCGCCGTCCGCATGGGCGACTACGCCCGCCGCGCCAACACCGACTCCGCCGACCGCTTTCTGCACGGCCTCGCCCATCTCGCCGTCGCCGCCCTGGCCTTCCCCCGCCCCGAGGACCTCGCCGACGACGGCTACATCGGCCGGATCACCGTCAACGGGGTCGATGCCTTCGTCCGCCAGGCGTGCCGCCGTCTGGAGGAGCGGGCCGAGGAGCAGGGCGACAACACCGATCCCGCCACCGACGCGCCCGGCCTGGAGGCCGCCTGGCGGGTGTACGCGCGGCGCAGCGCCACCGGCGCCACCAAGGACGCGCGCAGACTGGCCGGTTCGACCACCGGCATCGTCGGCAAGGCCGTGGCCTTCCTCGTCGACTCCGGTTTCCTCCAGCGCACCGGGGACGACGCCGGGGGCGCGTACCGCACCACCGCCCGCTACCAGCTCCAGGTGCGCGACATGGCGGCCGGTGCCGCCATGACCGAGTTGCTGGAGCTGGGCGTCGTGCCCGTCGGCGACGGGAGCGCGACCCTGCTGCCGCCCGATGACACCGACGACCTCGACCTCGTCGCGGACGCCGGTCTGCCGTTCCATTCCTGACGACTGACGACTGACGACTGACGACTGACGACTGACGACTGACGATCCACCCGCCACCCTGACGACAACGAGAGTCCTGCCGCCATGTACGAGCTGTCCCGGGTCCGCCTCTACTCCATCGGGCCGGCCGGTGCGCGTTATGCCGACACCGTGCTGGACCTGCGCGGAGTCGGCGAGCCGGTGCCCAGCCCCGCGCCCACCCAGGCGGAGTTCTTCGAGGAGGAGCCGGTCGGCCCGCCCCGGCGCCCGGCCCCCGCGGGCGTGCTTTTCCTGGAGAACGGCGGCGGTAAGTCCGTCCTGCTCAAGCTGATCTTCTCGGTGATGCTGCCGGGCCACCGCAACACCCTCGGCGGCGCCAGCTCCGGTGTGCTGCGCAAGTTCCTGCTCGCCGACGACTGCGGCCATGTCGCCCTGGAGTGGCAGCACACCGTCACCGGTGAGACCGTCGTGGTCGGCAAGGTCAGCGAGTGGCGCGGCCGTCAGGTCTCCAACGATCCGCGCAAGTTCGCCGAGGCGTGGTACTCCTTCCGGCCCGGCCCCGGACTCAGCCTGGACTCGCTGCCCGTCGCCGAGTCCGCCGCGGTGCGGCCCGTCGCCGAGGGCGCCTCCACCGCCCGCGGCCGCCGCCGCACCATGAAGGGGTTCCGCGACGCGCTCACCGAGGCGGGCAAGGCGTATCCGCATCTGGACGCGGTCTGGGTGGAGATCCACGAGCGCTGGAACGAACACCTCGGCGACCTCGGTCTGGACCCCGAACTCTTCCGCTACCAGCGGGAGATGAACGCCGACGAGGGCGAGGCGGCCGGGCTCTTCGCTGTCAAGAACGACTCCGACTTCACCGATCTGCTGCTGCGCGCCGTCACCGACACCCGCGACACCGACGGGCTCGCCGATCTTGTCCACGGCTTCGCGCACAAGCTGGGCCGCCGCGCTGAGCTGATGGCCGAACGGGACTTCACCGCTGGTTCGCTGGATCTGCTCTCGCGGATCGCGGAGGCCGCAGACCGCCGTGAGCAGGCGCGCGGTGTGCATGCGGGCGCCGAGCGCCGCACCCGTACGCTCGCCCGGCGCCTCTCCGCGCGGGGCGCGGAGGAGCGTGGCCGCGCCGCCGAGCTGGCCCAGCAGGTGGCCTCCGCCGCACACGCCGTCACCGAGGCCGAGACGGCGCGCGGCCGCAGCGACCTCGTCGCGGCCGAACTCGCTTACCGCCACGCCTCGTTGGCGCTGGCCGCCGCCGAGAAGGGCGCCGCCGCGCAGCGCCGGGAGCTGAACGACGCCCGCACTCTGCACTCCGCCTGGCAGGCCGCCGAGACGGTGCTGCGCCATCGCGCCGCCGCCGACCGCTCCGCGCGCGTGGCCGCCGCCATCCGCGAGGCCGAGCGGGACGCCGCCCCCGCCCTCGCCGCCCGCGCGAAGGCCGCGGCCGACCTCGTACGCGCCCTGCACGCGGCGGCCGAGGACGGCGAACGGGTGGCCAACGAGGAGGAGGAGCGCTCCGCCGCCCTCCAGGAGACCGGCGAGTCCGCCCACCGCGACGCCACCTCCGCCGCCACCGCGGCCCAGCGCGCCCGCAGCGACGCGGAGCATCTGCGGCAGCGGCTCGCCGAGGTCGAGCAGGAGACCGCCGAGGCCGTGCGGGCCGGATGGCTCGACGACTCCGCCCCGGACGCCGACCCGGCCCGCGCCGCGCTCGCCGCGAGCGACGCGGAGAAGACCGCGGCCGCGGCCTGGGACGCCGCCCGTGAGACGGCTCGCCGCACCGCCGACCAGGCCAGGTCGGCCGCCGCCGAACAGGCCCGCGCCGAACTGGCCGCCGCGCGCGCGGCGGACGCGGCGCGGGCCGCGGAGTCGGCGTACGAGGGGGAGCGGCGTACGGCGGAGGCGCTCGGCGCCGAACAGCGCCTGGTCGATCTGCTCGGCCTGCCCCAGCCGTCGGCCCCCGTCCCCGCACCCCGCGGCACCCACCGCCCGCTGGCCGCCGACTCCGGCCGGGCCGGGTGGATCACGGTCCCGGTCGACGATCCCGACGCGGACGACATGCTGGGGCTTGCCCAACTCCCGGACGCCTTCCGCGCCGAGTCCCCCACCTACGCCGAGGACGAGGGCGGCGTGAAGGCGCCGGGGACGGGTGGGCCGACCGACCGTGGCGTGCATCCGGACGGTGACGTCCCCACCGCGACGGTGGATCCGATGGCTCCGGACCTGACCCCGGCCGGGGGACGGGACGTCGATGACCAGCACGCCCGTGCGGCCGGAACCGGCCAGGACAGCGGCCCGTCGGGCACGGACGGCGCGGACCGCACGGATCCGGGCGGCCCCCGTGCCCATGCTGCCGCCCACCCGGCCGGGACGTCCGCCCCGGAGGCCGACTCATGGGGCCACGAGGGCCGCCCTCCCGCTCAGAGGGAGGGCGGCAGCCGCACCCTGGCGGCGGAGTCCGTTCCGCCCGCGCGGGTGACCGTCCGGGTCGAGAACGGGAACGAGGCCGAGGAGCGGGACGGGGGCGAGGGCGAGCAGCGCCGTCGCCGTCGTGCGGTGGCCGCCGAGTCGCGGCCGACCGGGCGGGTTTCGGCCGATGTCGAGGGCGGGACCGAGCGGCAGACGTCCGACTCCGGCTCCGGTTCCGTACCGCCGCCCGCACCCCGAGCCGACGGTCAGGAGTCCGCAGACGACGAGAACCCCGATACGCCCGACACCTCCGCCGACGACGCCGACTGCTGGGATCCCGAGCTGGGGGAGGACGCCGCGGACGCTCCGCGCCCGCGGCAGGAGCGGCCCGCGCCCGCACTGCCGCGCCCCGAAGGGCCGCTGACCGCCGAGGAGCTGGACCGGAACGCCGAGGCGTTGCGCGAGCTGCTCGACGAGGGCGTCGCGTCCGCCGAGCGGCAGCTGTTCGAGCTGCGCACCGCCGCCGCCGATGACTCACGGATCCTCGGCGCGCTCGGCGACGGCGGGCTGCTGCCGCCCAGCCCGGATGTGCTGGCGGCCGTCGAGTTCCTCGGTGAGCACGGCATTCCGGCGCTCCCCGGGTGGCGTTATCTCGCCCAGGCCGTCGACCCCGTCGACCACGCCGCCGTACTCGCGGCCCGCCCCGAGCTGGTGGACGGTGTGGTGATCACCGACCCGGACACCCACGCCCGCGCCCGCGAGGTGCTGGGACAGGCGTCGCTGCTGCCGCGGTCCGCCGTGGCCGTCGGCACCGCCGCCGCGCTGCTCGCGCCGACGCCCGCGCCGGGGGCACAGGACAGCGGAGTGTTCCTGGTGCCGCCGAACCCGGCGATGCACGATGAGCGCGCCGCCGACGACGAGCGGCGGGAGCTGCGCGCCCGCGCCACCGCGCGGGACGAGGAGATTCGAGCGCTCGCCGCCCGGCTGGCGGGGGACCGTGCGCTGTCGGCGCGGCTCGCGTCCTGGCGCACCGGCTGCCCGCAGGGGCGGCTCGCCGAGCTGGCGGCCGCGGCCGAGGAGGCGCGGGAGTCCGCCGACACCGCACAGCGGGAGCTGGTGGAGCTACGGACGACCCGTGCCGAGGCCGACGAGGCCGCCACCGAGGCGGCCCGGGTCCGCGACGAGCGGCAGGAGGCGGCCCAGCGCGCCCGCCGCGTGGCCGACGCGCTGGCCGGTCTGGCGCACCGGCTGCGCCGACGCGCCGCCTGGCAGACCCGGCTGCGCGAACTGGCCGACGAGGCCGCCGAGTCGGAGGAGCGGGCCGACGCCTGTGTGGACCGGGCCCGCGCGGCCGACGAGGACCGGCGCGCGGCCCAGCGCGCGGCCGACGACGCGCGCCGTACCGCCCGCGCCCTGCGCGCCGAGCGGGCCGAGATCGCGGGCGCGCCCGACGACCTCGGCGAGGACACCGAACCGCCCACCGCCTCGCTGCCCGCGCTCCGCGAGGCGTACCGCGCCGCCTCCCAGGTGTACGAGAAGGTCGGCGTGGGCGCCGACCTCCGCGCCGAACAGGCCCGCGCCGAAAGCGACGAGAGCGCGGCTCTCGCCGCCCTCGACCGGCTCACCAACAAGGTCCGCACCCGCGCCGCGCAGCTTCTGGAGGGCACCGACGGCGCCGACGGCCCCTCCCGCCAGGCCGCCGCGGCCCGCGCCGAATCGCTGGTCCAGATGCTGGAGACGCGCGCGTCGGCGGCGAGCGAGCAGCTGGGACGGCTGCGTGGCGATGCCGAGCGGCTCGCGCCCGCCGACGACGGCGACGCGCACACCGAGCTGCCCGAGGAGATGGTCCCGGCCGACGCCGAGCGGGCCAAGGAGCTGCTGCGCACCGCCACCACCGAACTGGCCGCCCGTACCGACGCGCTGGACACCGCCCGCACCGTCCACGCCGAGCTGCTGCGCTCCCACCGCGCCGCCGAGGACGCCGCGGGTGGCTTCGACGAGACCGCCGCGCTGCTGCGGGACCTGCTGCGCGACGGACCGGGCTCGGGCGAGGACGAGGGGGAGCGCCCCGAGCCGTACACCGGGGACCTCACCGAGGCCCGCCAGGCGGCGACCGAGACGCGCCGCTCGCTGCGCGGCTGCGCGGCCGATCTCTCGCAGGCCGAGTCGGCCGTCCGGGAGGCGAGCGACGTCCTCGTCCGGCACGCCAACTCCACCCGCTACGAGCAGGTGCGCACCCCGGCCCGCCAGCAGATCCGGGAACTGCCCGCGGCGGCCCTGCCCGAGCACGCCGCGGCCTGGGCCGAGGCGTTCGCCCCCCGGTTGCGGGTGCTGACCGACGAGCTGGAGCAGCTGGAGCGCAACCGCGACAGCATCGTCGACCGGCTGCGCGGCCTGGTCGAATCCTGTCTGGCCACGCTGCGTTCGGCCCAGCGGCTCTCCCGGCTCCCGGAGGGCCTCGGCGAGTGGTCGGGCCAGGAGTTCCTGCGGATCCGCTTCGACGACCCGGACCAGGCGACGCTGACGGAGCGGCTGGGCGAGGTCATCGACGAGGCCACCCGCTCCGCCGTGAAGAAGAACTCCGATCTGCGCCGGGACGGAATGTCCCTCCTCCTGCGCGGAGTTCAGGCGGCGCTCCAGCCGCGCGGTGTGGCGGTCGAGATCCTCAAGCCGGACGCGGTGCTGCGGGCCGAGCGGGTGCCGGTCGGGCAGATGGGCGATGTGTTCTCCGGCGGTCAGCTGCTGACCGCCGCGATCGCCCTGTACTGCACCATGGCCGCGCTGCGCAGCAATGACCGCGGCCGGGACAAGCACCGCCACGCGGGCACGCTCTTTCTCGACAACCCCATCGGCCGGGCCAACGCCACCTATCTGCTGGAGCTCCAGCGGGCGGTCGCGGACGCCCTGGGTGTACAGCTGCTGTACACCACGGGCCTGTTCGACACCACGGCGCTGGCCGAATTCCCGCTGGTGATCCGGTTGCGCAATGACGCGGATCTGCGGGCCGGGCTGAAGTACATCAGCGTCGAGGAGCATCTGCGGCCGGGTCTGCCCGAGCGTGACCCCGAGGGCGAGCAGGTGCATGGCCAGATCACGGCCACCCGGATGTACAAGCGGCCGGAGACCGCCGGGCCCGCGGACACCGCCGATCCGAAGGAATGAGCCGATGCGGCGGACAGGGCCCCGCGCGCCGCTTCGGCCCTCCTGCCGGCTAGTTGGTCACCTGCTGCGTGGTGCTGCCCGCGGAGGCCGCGTAGTTGACGTCGCCGTTGTAGTTGGCGGTGATGGTGTACGGGCTGCCGGAGGTGGTGGCGTACGGCTGGGTGACCGTCGCCAGACCGCCCACGGTGGCCACGGTGACGGTCGGGGTGCCGGGGCAGTCATCAAGACGGTACTACCCGATGCGGAAACGGCGGGAGCAAGCATGAGCGGCACCGACCGTTCAACGGCTGCCCGCGCTATGGCACGAGCCCGTTGGGGGGGGTGCGCTGAACCATGGCGCAGAGGAGAGGACGCCGACGCGTCACGGGGACCGTAGAGAGTCGTATTGCCGCACTGCTGACGGTCGATGCTCCGGACCGTTCAGACGTGTTGGCGGTGCTCTCGGAGCATCCTGAGGCAGCGCGGATTTTCACCACGGATTTCCGGGCGTGGGAAGGAAGCGAGCCATTCCCAGCTGATGCGGACAGCGTGTACCTGCGCTACCTGCTCATGTGGGCAGCAGCCCAACGCGAAAAATCGATATCGATATGGCTCGCGACACTAGGTTTCAAAATGTGGGCGGAACAGGCGCGTAAGTTCTCTGTAACGGGGTTCCCCAAAGTCGCTTGCGGGGTTCCCCGTTCACGGTTCTGTCGGGGATCGGCTGCCTCGAAGCTCATGGGACACGTGCAACGCGCCCAGCAGGGTGCCCCCGCGACGGGCGAACGTCCGGGGGCGCGGGCCACCTGCACACCAGAGAGAAAGGACAGGCAGCCGTGAGCAAGATTAGCCACGGTCACCCGAACGTGGGGACGCTGGTGAGAGATACGGCCACCGACCGCCTGGGGGTCTACATGGGCCGGGGCGGACCGTACGCCATGCTCAGGCCCCGGCACGGGGGCAAGGAATGGCAGGCACGCCCCGAAGATCTTCGCCCGGCGGTGGTCTGCCGTGCCTGAGCGCGAAGTCTCCGAACACCCTCGTACCGCTGACCGTGAACAGCTTCAGTCGGCGTATCTCATGCACAGGGCAGAGTGCGAGACCTGCACGCCCGAGCAGTCATGCCCGATAGCGCGACGGCTGGAAGAAGCACGGCGCGCGGTGGGCGCGTCATGACGACCAACTGTGCGGAGTGCGCCCGCCTTGAGCGCGAGAAGCAAGCGGCGCGTAAAGCGCGGTACATGAGCAAGGTCACCGACTGCGACGTGTTGCTGAAGCGGCACCCCGACCACAACAAGAGGAGCGTTCGCGCCGGAAGGGGTCGGGCATGACTCGAGCCACCTACCGTTTCCGCGAATTTACGATCCGGCCCGATCTCCGGCCGGAATCGGAACCGATCATGTCCACCATGCAATGCAAGACGTGCGACGAGAGCGGGCCGACGACAGAAGAGTCCGAAGAGGGTACGGCGTGGGCTGCAAAGCACCTCAAGGCCAACCCTGACCATCTGGAGTACCGGGAGCACATCACACGCCCGTACCATTTCGAGGCGGGAGCGTGGCAATGAAGGACCGGAAGACGCTTGAACGGGAAATTACGAGTGGCAGCGCGCCGTCACCTGCCCTGCGTGCCTGGCCCACGCGTGAAACCCCCGGCCCGCTGAGTGACGGCGAGCAAGACGGCTCAGCGAGTCGGCCGCCCCGTCCGTGTGCTGCCCCCGTGGCGCGCGGACGGGGCTTCCCTACGACAAACGGAAGTACCCCTATGCGTCAGTGCACGGCCACGGCCGAAGTGCCGCTCACCGAACTGTTGATAGCCATACTCGCCGGACAGAAGCGGGTCACCGACAGCGACCTTGCCTATGCCCCCGACACGGTCCGGTGTGAGCTTGGCGTCTGGCACGAAGACGGACACGCCGCCTTCGTATGGGACTGGGAAAAGCACAAGCCGCGAGAAGGACTGTGGGCGCGCTGGACACCGGACGGAACGATGCGGTTCGAGTCCCTGACATGGTGCGGGATCCCCGGCAGCCCGGACGGGGACGACGCGTGCACGCTCTACCTGGACCATGCCCGCGAACACTCGTGGAAGGTGCGTGACCCTGAGCTGGAAGCCTTCAGCCGCAGGGTCTTTGCGGAAAACGCCGGATTGATCGCGCGGCTCACCAGGAAGCGCAACTAGCAGTCCTGGCGTTCGGCATAGCCGCTGCGGTCCCGAACGAGTGCCCCCGACCCGCTGAGGACGGCTCAAGCAAGGCTCAGTGCGTCGGCTGCCCCGTCTGTGCGTACGCCCCCGTTGCGTATGGGCGGGGCTGTCTTCTGCCCGCTGACCAGCTACGATGCTCGGTACGCAAGTACGCATCACGCGACCCTCCGCCTTGCGAGTCACCGCACCAGACGCCGCTCGCGGCCGGACGCCCCCTTTGACGACGGAACCTAGACCCCCTGCTTGATCATCTCGGCGCACTTCTCGCCGATCATCATCGTGGTGATGCACGGGTTGACCGCGACCAGATGCGGCATCACCGAGCCGTCACAGACCCGTAGTCCGGTCACCCCCTTCACCCGCAGCTGGGGGTCGAGCGGTGCCGAGGGGTCGCCCGGGGCTCCCATCTTCACCGTGCACGCCGGGTGGTAGACGGTGTTGTGGGTGTCGCGGATATAGCCGAACAGCTCCTCGTCGGTGGTCACCTCCGGACCCGGGGCGAGTTCGGCGCCCGCCCACTCGGCCAGCGCGGGCCGGGCCGCGATCTTCCGGGCCAGCCGCAGCCCGTACGTCATGACGCGGATGTCGTGCTCATCGGTGAAGTAACGCGGGTCCACCCGGGGTTTGTCGCGGAAGTCGCGGGTGCGCAGCCGGACCGTGCCGGTGGACCGGGCGCGCGTCACATTGGGGGTGAGGCAGAAGGCGTTCTCCGAGGTCGGATAGCCCCGCCGGTAGGTGTTCAGGTCGAACGGCACCGAGCCGTAGTGGAACATCAGGTCCGGCCGGTTCAGGCCCGGTTCGGTGTCCGCGAAGATGCCGATCTCCCACCACTGGGTGGAGCTGGTGACCATGGGCTGCTTCGCTTCCCACATGATCACGCCCTCCGGGTGGTCCTGGAGGTTCTCTCCCACGCCCGGCGCGTCCACGGCCACCTCGATGCCGAACGCGCGCAGATGGTCCGCCGGTCCGATCCCGGAGAGCATCAGCAGCTTCGGGGAGTCGATGGCGCCGCAGGAGACGATCACCTCCCGCCGTGCCCGCACCCGGAGGGTGTGGATCAGATCGGGGGAGAGGCAGTCGACGCCCGTGCAGCGCCGGTTCTCCTCCAGCACCAGCCGCTTCGCCTGCACCCCGGTGCGGATCTCCAGATTGGGCCGCTTCCCCATGATCGGATGGAGATAGGCGACGGAGGAGGACTGACGGGTGTTGTTCTCATCGGAGTTGATCTGGAACCAGTGGGCGCCGCGGACCACCGTGGTGCCGGTGTTGAACGGGGCGGTGGGGATGCCCGCCTCCGCGCATGCCTCCAGCAACGCCGCCCCGCAGGGGTCCTTGGGCGGTACGGTGCGGATGGTGACCGGACCGCCGCGGCCGTGGTGGTCGCCGGGCGCGTCGTTGGTCTCCAGACGGCGATAGAGCGGGAACGTTTCCGGCGAGCTCCACCCCGTACAGCCGCCCGCCGCCCACTCGTCCAGGTCCTCGGCCGGTGCCCAGAAGGCGATACAGGAGTTGTGCGAGGAACAGCCGCCGAGCACCTTGGCGCGGGCGTGCCGCATAAAGCTGTTGCCGGACTCCTGCGGCTCCACTGGATAGTCCCAGTCGTAGCCGGACTCCATCAGCCCCATCCAGCGGTCCAGCCGCAGTACGTTGTCGTCGCCGACGTCGGAGGGGCCCGCCTCCAGGAGGCACACCGTGACCGAAGGGTCCTCGCTCAGCCGCGCGGCGACCACATTGCCTGCCGTACCGCCGCCGACGACCACATAGTCGAACTCGTCCATGCCTTTCATGCCTTCCATGCCTTCCATGCCTTCTCCTCCTTACCGTTCCGTTCAGTCGCTGATGGCGGGGACCGGGGTGGCGGACGGCTCGGAGTCGTCCACGGCCGCGTGCTCGGCCAGTACGCCCGTGCGGTGGCGCTGGACGAACCAGTAGTAGGCGAAGCCGCCGAGCGCGACGGTGCCCACGAAGAGGAACGCGCCCCAGCGCAGATACCAGTGGTGCGGGGGAGCCGCGTTGTAGACCGCGTCCCGCGGCCAGGCGAGGTTGAGCATCATCCCCGCGCCCCAGATCACCGCGAGCAGATTGACCGGCAGTCCGAACCGGCCGAGGGAGAACCGCCCCTCGCCCGCCGGGGTCCACCGCCCGCGCAACCGCGCCACCAGCATCGGCAGGGTCACCAGCAGATAGGCCAGGTAGATCATGATGATGCCGATGCTGGTCACCACCGAGAAGATCTGCGGCTGGCGGATGTTGACGGCCAGGACGCAAAGGGAGAGCACCCCCACGATCACCGCGGGCAGCACCGGGGTCTTGAACCGCGGGCTGACCCGGGCCATCAGCGAGGCGGCGGGCAGGTTGTTGTCCCGCGCCATCGCGAACGCCAGCCGGACGGCGGCGGTGTGCACGGCCAGGGCGCACACGGTCACCGCGATCAGCACACACCACAGCATCGCCTTGCCGACCGTCGAGCCCAGGACGTCGAGCACGATGTACTGGAGTCCGTCGGTGGACAGCCCCTCACCGGTCAGACTGCCCACGCTCATCAGCGCCAGCAGCAGGATCAGCCCGCCGAGCACGAACGAGGCGATGAGCGCGCGCAGGATCGCGCGGGGCGCGTTGCGCGAGGGGTCCAGGGACTCTTCACCGAGCGAGGCGGCGGTGTCGAAGCCGTACATCACATACGCGGAGGCCAGTGAAGCGGTGAGGAAGGCGCCCAGATAGCCCAGGCTCTGGCCGGAGCCGGTGTGCGCGGTTTCGGTGACCACCTCCGGGCCGCGCACCACATGGACGGCGAACAGCACGATCAGCACCACGGTGGCGATGAGTTCGAGGAAGACACCCGCGGTGTTGATCCGGGCCATCAGCTTGACCCCGAAGGCGTTGACCAGGGTGGTGAAGAGGATGAGCACCGCGGCCAGCAGCACCGCGTTGGTCGCGGTGTCGTACTGCCCGCTGCCGTCCCCGATGAACTGGAACGACGAGGAGATCTGCGGCAGCGTCAGCTGGTAGGCCAGGGCCACCGCGGCCAGCGAGACGATCGAGGCGACCAGCATCATCCACCCGGCCAGCCAGCCCACATGGGCGTTGCCCAGCCGTTTGGACCAGTTGTAGACCGAGCCCGCGACCGGATAGCGGGCGGCCAGCTCGGCGAAGCAGAGCGCCACCATGAGCTGTCCGGCGAAGACCATCGGCCAGGACCACCAGTAGGCGGGCCCGCCCTGGCCGTAGCCGAAGTAGAAGAGCTGGAAGGTGCCGGTGAGGATGGAGATGTAGCTGATCCCGGCGGCGAAGGTGTGGAAGTTGCCGAGCGTTCTCTTCAGTTCGGGACGGTAGCCGAACTCCGCGAGTTCGGCGTCGTCCTGGGAAGGGGACATGAACGGACTCCAATGTCAGGCGAACCAGCCCTGGGGACGGGGACGGGTGTTGCGCCAGATGTGCTTGGTCTCGCGGTACTCCGCGAGACCACTGGGCCCCAACTCCCGTCCGGCCCCCGACTGTTTGAACCCGCCCCACTCCGCCTGCGGCAGATAGGGGTGGTAGTCGTTGATCCATACGGTGCCCAGCCGCAGCCGGGACGCGACCCGCTGGGCCCGCCCCTCGTCGCCGGACCACACCGCACCCGCGAGTCCGTAGATGGTGTCGTTGGCCAGCCGTACCGCCTCGTCCTCGGAGGCGAAACGTTCCACCGTGAGCACCGGCCCGAAGGACTCGTCGGCCAGTACCGACATACCGCTGTGGCAGTCGTCCAACACGGTCGGCAGATAGTAGAAGCCGTCCGCCAGAGCCGGGTCCTCCGGCCGGGCCCCACCGCAGCGCAGCCGCGCCCCCTCCGCGATCCCGGCCGCCACATACGCCTCGACCTTGGCCCGGTGCGCGGCCGAGATCAGCGGACCCGTCCGGGCCCCTGCGTCGAACGGACCGCCCAGCCGGATCGCCTTCGCGCGGCGCACCACCTCGTCGACGAAGGCGTCGTGCAGCGAGTCCTCCACCAGCAGCCGGGCACCGGCCGAGCAGACCTGTCCGGAGTGCAGGAAGACCGCGGTGAGCGCGTAGTCCACGGCCGTCTCGAAGTCCGCGTCGGCGAAGACCACATTGGGGTTCTTGCCGCCCAGCTCCAGCGAGGTCCGCTTCACCGTGCCGGACGCGGCGGCCATGATCCGCCGCCCGGTCCGCAGCCCCCCGGTGAAGGACACCATGTCCACATCGGGGTTGTCGGTCAGCGGCGCCCCGGCCTCGGGCCCCGGGCCCAGCACCAGATTGGCCACTCCGCCCGGCAGTCCCGCCTCCTGAAGCAGCCGTATCAGGGCGATGGCCGTACTCGGCGTCAGCTCACTGGGCTTGAGGACGAAGGTGTTGCCCGCGGCGAGCGCGGGCGCCACCTTCCACGAGGTCTGCAGCAGCGGATAGTTCCACGGGGTGATCAGGGCGCAGACCCCGACCGGCTCATGGACCACCCGGCTGACGGCGTGCTCCAGACCCGTGTCCACCTCCCGGTCCACCTCGGTGCGCACCAGCGTGCCGAAGTAGCGGAAACAGGCCGCGACATCGTCGATGTCGATCTCGCTCTCCGCCAGCCGTTTGCCGGTGTCCAGGGACTCGGCGCGGGCGAGTCCGGCCTTGTCCCGCTCCAGCAGATCCGCCACACGCAGCAGCAGATCGCCGCGGGCGGCCGCCGGGGTGTGGGGCCACGGCCCCTGGTCGAACGCCTGCCGGGCGGCGGCCACCGCCTCGGCCGCGTCCTTGGCACCGCCCTCGTCGACGACCGCCACCAGCGAGCCGTCGGCGGGGCACCGGATCTCCCTGGTCCGCTGGTCGATCGCTTCGGTCCACTGGCCACCGATGAAGAGATCAGTCACGGGCATTCCTCCGCTGTCGGGGTCGGGACATGGTCGGTCACCCACTGGTGGAACGCGCCGATGTGGTGCTCGCTGGGGACGAGCACTCCGCCGCGCCGGTACGCCCGCGAGTCCATGGCGGGCTGGGTGCGCTCACAGGCGTCGAAGTCCTGGGTGTTGACGCGGTGAAACAGCTCGACCGACTTCGACAGATCTCGGTCGGAGGCGGCGGCCACGACGTCCGGTGCGTAGAGCCAGTCGCACTCCACCAGGGTGCGATCGGCGGCGAGCGGGAACATCCGGTGGACGATCACATGGTCGGGCACCAGGTTGATGAACACCTGAGGGCGCACCGTGATCGCGTAGTAGCGGCGGTCCTGCTCCTCGGCGATTCCGGCGAACCGGTCGAAGCCCGCGCTGCCGTCCACCGTGAAGCCCTCGGCCTCCGCGGCGAACTCCGCGCCGTGGCCGACGAAGTACTGCGCGGCCAGACCGTCCGCGAACTCCGGGAGCACCTCGGTCAGTTCCGGGTGGATCGTCGCGCAGTGGTAGCACTCCATGAAGTTCTCGACGATCAGCTTCCAGTTGGCCCGGATGTCGTAGCTGATCCGACGGCCCAGGGCCAGCGCCGCCACGTCGTAGCGCTCCACCGCCTCGGCCTCGCCCAGGCGTTCGGCCACCGACCCGATCACCGTCTCCTCGAAGGAGGGTGGTTCGTCGGCCAGGCACACCCAGGCGTAGCCGAGCCATTCGCGCAGGGCCACCGGGATCAGCCCGCGCTCGACCCGGTCGATGTCGGGCATCTTCTGGAGGTTGGGGGCGGCGGTGAGTTTGCCGTCCAGGTCGTAGGTCCAGGCGTGGTACGGGCACTGGAGCGAGCGCCGCACGGTGCCGGACTCCTCGGTGCACAGCCGGGCGCCGCGATGGCGGCAGACGTTGAGGAACGCACGCAGCTCACCACGGCGGTTCCGGGTGATCAGCACGCTCTCCCGGCCGACCTGCACGGTGCGGAACGCTCCGGGCCGGTCCAGATCGGCGCTGCGCACGGCGCAGTACCACAGGGCCTCGAACAGGTGCTCCTGCTCCTGGCGGAAGATGCCGGGAGAGGTGTACCAGTGGCCGGGGAGAGTGGTGATCAGACTGGGGGATGTGGCGGCGGGGGATTCGGGAGCCACAGTCATGGGGTTCTCCTCAGGCGTGCGCGGCGGTCGGCCGCGGGGTCGAAGAGGTCGATGGGACACGGACGCCGGGAGGTCAGCGGCGGATCCGCGCCATCCGCGGGTCGAAGAGGGGCTCGACGGCGACGGTCGCGGGGACCTTCTCGCCGAAGTACTCGATGTGCACGGCGGTGCCGGGCACGGCGGCCGCGGCCGGCAGCCAGGCGTAGGCGACCGTGCGGCCGACGGTGTAGCCGTAGGCGGCGCTGGTCACATAGCCGGCGGGCGCGCCGTCGACGAACACCGGCTCGCTGCCCATGACCAGGGCGGCCGGATCGTCCAGGGTGAGACAGGCCAGCCTGCGCCGCGCGGTCTCCTCGGAGCGGCCCTCGAGCGCGGCCCGCCCGATGAAGTCGCCCTTGTCCATCCGGACGGCGAAGCCGACCCCGGCCTCGTACGGGTCGTGCTCGGTGGTCATGTCATGGCCCCAGGCGCGGTACCCCTTCTCCAGCCGCAGGCTGTTGAAGGCGGAGCGCCCGGCGGCGATCACCCCGTGCTCCTGTCCCGCCTCCCAGAGCGTGTCCCACAGCCGCAGGCCCATATCGGCGGTGGTGTACAGCTCCCAGCCCAGTTCACCGACATAGCTCAGCCGCATCGCGGTGACCGGGACATGGCCGAGGTAGGTCTGCCGGGCCTTGAAGTAGCCGAACGCGCCGTGCGAGAAGTCATCGCGGGTGAGCGGTTGGACCAGGTCCCGGGCGAGCGGGCCCCACACCCCGACGCAGCAGGTGCCGGGGGTGATGTCGGCGATATGCACGTCGTCCGGCGCGTGGCGCAGCAGCCAGTCCAGGTCAAGACCGCCGTTGGCACCCACCTGGAAGCGGTTCGCCGCCAGCCGAGCGACGGTCAGATCGCTGCGCACCCCCCCGGCCTCGTCCAGCAGCAGGGTGTAGGTGACCGAACCGGGCTTCTTCGCCAGCTGGTTGGTGGTCATCCGCTGGAGGAAGGCGAGCGCGCCGCGTCCGCTGACCTCCAGCCGCTTGAGCGGGGTCATGTCGTACAGCGCGACCCGCTCCCGGGTGGCCCTGGCCTCGGCGGCGGCGATCGGCGACCAGTAGCGGGCCGACCAGGCGTCGCGCGGGGGCAGTTCGATGCCCTCGGCGAGCGGGGCGTTGGCCGTGTACCAGTGCGGCCGCTCCCAGCCGCCGCCCTCCAGGAAGGAGGCGCCCAGCTCCCGCTGGCGCACATGGAAGGGGCTGACCCGCAGCGGGCGGGGCCACTCCATGGGTTGCAGCGGGTGGATGACGTCGTAGACCTCGACGAAGTTCTGGGCACCGCGCTCGGCCACATAGGCGGGGGAGCGCTGGGCGTCCTCGAAGCGGTACAGATCGCAGCCGTGGACATCGGTGGACGGCCGCCCGTCGGTCATCCACTCGGCGACGGCCTTGGCGACGCCCGCGGAGTGGGTGACCCACACCGCCTCGGCCAGCCAGAAGCCGCGCACCTCACGGGATTCGCCGAGCACCGGCATCCCGTCGGGGGTGAACGAGAAGACGCCGTTGAAGCCCTCCTCGACCCGGCTCGCGCCGAGCGCGGGGAGCAGTCCGACGCTGTCCTCCCAGCTGGACGCGAAGTCCTCCTCGGTGAACGGCAGCGAGGACGGCATCACCGGGGCGTCGTCGTAGGCGGGCACCTCGGCGGCGTCGACCGGCATCGGCCGGTGGGCGTAGGAGCCGATGCCGAGGCGGTCGGTGTGCTCGCGGTAGTACAGATCGCGGTCCTGGAAGCGCAGGATCGGCCGGTTCGCCTCGGTGCGCGGGTCGTTGAGGCCGGCCAGCTCCGGCAGCGGCGCGGTCTTGGCGTACTGGTGGGCCAGCGGCAGCAGCGGAACCGGCACCCCGGCCATCGCGCCGATCAGCGGGCCCCAGAATCCGGCCGCGGACACCACGAGGTCGGCGTCGAAGCGGCCCCGGTCGGTGACCACGCCGGTGACCCGGCCGTCCTCCTGCTCGATCCCGGTCACGGTGTGCCGGTCCAGGAAGCGGGCGCCGCGCTCGGTGGCCCGCTCCATCTGGGCGCGGGAGGCGAGCAGGGCGCGGGCGAGTCCGTCGTCCGGGGTGTGCAGACCGCCGAGGATCCTGTCCTGGTCCAGCAGGGGCCACAGCTCCACGCAGCGCGCGGGGCCGATCAGTTCGGCCCGCACCCCCCAGGAGGCGGCGAGCCCGGCCTTGCGGTGCAGATCGGCCCAGCGCTCCTCGCTGGTGGCGATCTCCAGTCCGCCCACCGGGTTGAAACAGGACAGCCCGTCCACCTCGAGGGCGGAGAACTTCTCCACCGTGTAGGCGGCGAAGTCGGTGAGGGTCTTGGAGGGGCTGGTCTGGAAGACCAGTCCGGGCGCGTGCGAGGTCGAACCGCCGGGGGCCAGCAGCGGCCCCTGCTCCAGGACGGTGACCTCGCTCCAGCCGCGGGCGGTCAACTCGTCGGCCAGTGAGCAGCCGACGATACCGGCGCCCACGATGACCACGCGCCGCTGGCTGTTGCGGGCCTCCCCGTTCACAGGACCACCACCGACCGCAGCACCTCGCCGCGCTGCATCTTGGCGAACGCCGGCTCCACCTCGTCCAGCGCGATCATCTCGCTGATGAATGCCTCCAGGTCCAGCTTGCGGCTGAGGTGGAGGTCGACCAGGACGGGGAAGTCCCGGCTGGGCAGACAGTCGCCGTACCAGGACGACTTGAGGGCGCCGCCGCGGGAGAACAGGTCGATCAGCGGCAGATCGATCCGCATCTCCGGGTCCGGCACACCGACCTGCACCAGCACCCCGGCGTGGTCGCGCATATAGAAGCCCTGCCGGTAGGTCTCGGGGCGGCCCACCGCGTCGATGACCACATCGGCGCCGAAGCCGCCGGTCAGCTCGCGCACCGCCTCGACCGGGTCGGTGCCGCGGGAGTTGACGGTGTCGGTGGCGCCGAAGCGGGTGGCCGCGTCCAGCTTCTTGTCGTCGATGTCCACCGCGATCACCCGGCGCGCCCCGGCCAGCGAAGCCCCGGTGATGGCCGCGTTGCCGACCCCGCCGCAGCCGATGACGGCCACCGTGTCCCCGTTGCCGACCTGGCCGGTGTGCACGGCCGCGCCGTACCCGGCCATCACCCCGCAGCCGATCAGGCCCGCCGCCTCGGGGCGCGCGGACGGGTCGATCTTGACCGCCTGGCCCGCCGCGACCAGCGTCTTCTCGGCGAACGCCCCGATGCCCAGGGCCGGGCTGAGCGGGGTGCCGTCGGCGAGCGTCATCGGCTGGGCGGCGTTGCGGCTGTCGAAGCAGTACCAGGGACGGCCCCGGCGGCAGGAGCGGCAGCCGCCGCAGGGGGCGCGCCAGGCCAGGACGACGTAGTCGCCGGGGGCGAGCCCGGCGACGCCCGGGCCCACGGCCTCGATGGTCCCCGCCGCCTCGTGCCCGAGCAGATACGGGAACTCGTCACCGATCGCGCCTTCCCGGTAGTGCAGATCGGTGTGGCACACCCCGCACGCCTGGACGGCCACGAGCACCTCACCGGGGCCGGGATCGGGCACGATGATCGGCACCACCTCCACGGGGGCGCCCTTTTTGACCGCGACGACGGCGCGGGCTTCTTGCGGCATGGCTCACTCCTCTGTTCTCCTGCGCTCGCAGGGACCGGGCGTGGGGAGCTGGCATGGCGGACTCGATATGGGGGGAAACCGACCGGTTCAACCGCTCTTGGTTACCCTCGAGTTGCGTATAGCGCGGCGTGTTGCGCGATGGGGGACATCCTGAAAGTGGTTCCCCCGCGCGGTCAAGAGGTACGCGCAAACCACCTGGAGCGAAGCGTTGACCCGGGAGGGCATGGCTGCGGACGGGCGCTCCCGGCGGGGCGTTCCGCGAAGACGATGAGGGGGCCGGACGAATCCGGCCCCCTCGTGCGGGTGGTGGTTTTTCTTCCCGTGCTCAGCCGGGGAAGCCCATCCTCCGGGACAGTTCCTCGGCCGTCTTCACGGCGTACTCGGCCAGGTCGGGCAGCCGGCTCTGAGCCATCCGGTAGGCCGGGCCCGAGACGCCGATCGCCCCGATGACCACACCGTCGTGGCCGCGCACCGGGGCGGCCACCGCGTTCAGCCCGATCTCCAGCTCCTCGCAGGAGTAGGCGAAGCCGCGCTCGGCGGCCGTCTCCAGCTGCTGCCGCAGCTCGGCGGAGGTGGTGATGGTGTGCTCGGTGAACCGCGGCAGCTTCCGCGTCACCAGCCGCTCCCGCCGCTCGCCGGTCAGATGGGCGAGCAGCACCTTGCCGCTCGCGGTCGCGTGCAGCGCGGTCCGGCGGCCCAGCCAGTTGAAGGCGGTGACCGCCGCGGCGCCGCGCGCCTGCATGATGTTGACCGCCGCGTCCCCGTCCAGCACGGCGATATTGGCGGTCTCCCCGGTCTCGTCGGCCAGCGCCCGGCACACCGGGGCGCCCTCCTGCGAGATGTCCAGGCGGATGGCGGCGGCGCCCGCGAGTCTGAGCACCCCCGCGCCCAGGTAGTACTTCCCCCGTTCTCGTTCCTGGCCGACCAGCCCGCGGTTCTCCAGCACGCCGAGCAGCCGGAAGGCGGTCGACTTGTGCACCCCCAGCTCCTCGGCGATCTCGGTCACTCCGGCCTCGCCCAGCTTGGCGAGGATCTCCAGGACGCTGACCGCCCTGTCCACCGATTGCACTGCCCCGGAGGCCCCCCGCTTCTCCTCGGCCCGGTCCTCGGTCGTGTTCGTCATGGGTCTGATCTCACCATCCGGCGGCTTCGCGTGGGGCCCCTTGACGGGGAACTCTTGACGGCTGCCTTCCTGATCTGGATTCTGTTGCGCATCGCGCTATTCGATGCGCCATTCAGAACGCATGATACCGATCAACGTGAGGGGGGCCAATGATTCCCGTCTGCCGTATCGAGGACCTGCCGGAGGGCGAGTCGGTGCGTGTCGAGGCCGGTGAGATCGGCGGGCCGATCGCCGTGTTCCACTCCGAGGGCGCGTTCTACGCCATCGACGACACCTGTAGCCACCAGGACGCCTCCCTCTCGGAAGGCTGGCTGGAGGGCTGCTATGTCGAATGCCCGCTGCACGCCGCGCTGTTCGATCTGCGTTCCGGCGAGCCCACCTGCCTGCCCGCCCGCAAGCCCGTACGGACCCACGCTGTCACGGTCGTCGACGGAATGCTCTATGTCCACCCCACGGTGCACACCGTTCCCGGCGAGCCCGTCCGCGCGGTCCAGGAAGAAGCGGTCGCATGAGGACGGTCACCGTCGTCGGCGCCTCGCTCGCCGGACTGCACGCGGCGCGGGGCCTGCGCTCCCACGGCTTCGACGGGCGGCTGGTCATCGTCGGTGAGGAGCGCCACCGCCCCTACGACCGCCCGCCCCTGTCCAAGGAATTCCTCACCCGCCCCGGCGGCCCGGACGGCGATCCCGGTCCGCTCGCCCTGACCGACCCCGAGGACGAGGCCGAGCTGGACGCCGAGTGGCTGCTCGGTGTCCGGGCCGAGGTGCTGGACCCCGCCGCGGGCGAGGTGCGCCTCGCGGACGGCCGCACCCTCGGCACCGACGGGGTGGTGATCGCCACCGGTGCCGCGCCCCGCACCCTGCGCGCCACCGCGCTCCCCGGGGTGCACACCCTGCGCACCCTCGACGACGCCGCCCGGCTCCGCGCCGAGCTGCGCGCGGGCGCCGCCCGCGCGGTGGTGATCGGCGCCGGGTTCATCGGCGCCGAGGTCGCCTCCTCCTGTGCCGCCCTCGGACTGGACGTCACCGTGGTCGAGGCCGCTCCGCTGCCGCTGGTCCCACAGCTCGGCGAGGAACTGGCCGGGGCCTGCGCCGCGCTCCACCGGAACAGTGGGGTGACCCTGCTGTGCGGCACCCAGGTGGCCACCCTGCGCGGGACCGACCGGGTCACCGGTGTGGAGCTCGCCGACGGCCGGGTGCTCCCCGCCGATGTGGTGATCGTCGGTATCGGAGTGCGACCCGTCACCGGCTGGCTGGAGGGCTCGGGCCTGAAACTCGACGACGGGGTGCTGTGCGACGAGGGCTGTGTCACCGCGCTGCCCAATGTGGTGGCCGTCGGGGACGTGGCCCGTCTCGCCCGGCCCGGCACCGGACGCACCGTCCGCGCCGAGCACTGGACCAGCGGAATGGAACAGGGCGCGGTGGCCGCCCGCAATCTGCTCGCCGGATCCACCGTCGAGCCGTACACCGCGCTGCCCTACTTCTGGTCGGACCAGTACGGCGCCCGGATCCAGTACGCGGGACGGCGCGAACCCGGTGACACCGTCCGCATCGATGAGGGCGACCCCGCCGACCCCGGCGCCGGACTCCTGGCCGTCTACGAACGGGACGGCAGCACCACCGCCGTCCTCGGCGTCAACCGGCCCCGGCCCTTTATGCGGCTGCGCCGCGAGCTCGCCCGCGCTCCGCGGCCGGCCGGGAGGTGACCCGCCCCGCCCTGCGGGCCTCCCGGCGCTGACGGCGCAGCTCCCGCGCCGTGCTGCTGGGCCGGGAGACCACCCCGTAGCGCTGGTTCCAGACCTGGCGGGTCACCCACACATCCAGCACACCCCAGGTGGCCACCACCGTGCTCGCCACCGTGGCGAGCACGGCGGGGAAGGCGAACCACGACCCCGCGAACGTGCACAGCACCGCCACCATCGCCTGCACCAGCGTCACCGCCACGATGATCACCGCCCGCACCGCCGCCGTACGGACGGGGTCGGGCAGCCGCCTCCGGCGGGCCGGTTCCTCGGTCCACAGCGGCCGGACCGCCCGCGCCGGGATGTCGCGATCCTTGTCCATCGCGTCGTGCATGACGTCCATGACGCGCTCACCCCTTTCCTGCGGCCGCCCCGCCCCGCCGTCCCAGATAGCGGTACTTGGGACGTATGCCCCGTTGATGTCCCCCGTAACGTCACGAACGGCGGACACCGGAAGTTCCCCTCCGCGGACCGTGGGGAGAGGAAAACCGGCCAAGCCTCATGTGCCAGGGGCACCCGATGATCGGCAGGTCGGTGCCAAGCCCCGGGGGGTAAGTCGGACAATGGCCCGACAACTCCTGATCAACAGGGGTGGGGGGATCACTGCATCTACCGGACAGCTCTTCGAGACGGCCATATTGCAGTAGTAGGCTCGCGCCCGCTCGTTGTCGGAACATCGAACACCGCCCCCGCGCAAGGGGGTTGACGTTGGGGAGGCCATGCGCTTTCGCGGGAAGTCCATCCGCCGGAAGATCGTGGCGCTGTTGCTGGTGCCGCTTGTCTCACTGACGGCAATCTGGGCCTTCGCTACAGTGATCACGGGTCGTGAGGCGATGCAGCTGCTGGACGCGTCCGACATCATCGACGAGGCGGGCCAGCCGGCGGAGGACGCGGTGCACGCCGTCCAGAAGGAGCGGCGGCAGACGCTCATCCTGCTCGCGGATCCCCGCCGGTCGGACGCGCTCCCCGTGCTCCACACCCAGCAGCGCAAGACCGACCAGGTCCTCAACACCCTGCGGGACGCCGCCTCTGACGGCGATGTGCGCGACCTGATGAACGACGACTCCCGGGACCAGCTCGGCGCGATCCTCAAGGCGGCCGACGGCCTCGACAGTCTGCGCCGGAAGGTCGAGGACAACGAGATCACCCGGATCGCAGCATATGAGTACTACAACCAACTCGTCGACCTCTGCTACAACTTCCGCAGTTCGCTGCATGCCGTGCCCGACACCGACCTGGACAAGCAGGGCCGGGCACTGGTCGCGATGATCCGCGCCCGGGAGGCCCTCTCCCGGGAGGACGCCCTGTATGTCTCCTCCCTGACGGCGCGCAAGATGACCCTGGCCGACCTCAAGGCCATCTCCGACCTCATCGCCGAGCGCACCTTGCTCTACGACACCAACCTCCCGGTCCTGCCCGCCTCGGAGCAGAAGGTCTTCGCCGACTACCGGCGCACCAAATCCGCCCCCGCCGCGCTGCGGGTCGCCGAGGGCAAGATCCTCTCCTCGATGGACCCCAAGGCGGCCATCAAGGCCCTGGACCAGGAGCACTGGGAGGCCGCCGCGGGGCCGGTCCTCAACGACTACGACCGACTCGGCGACGAGGCCACCGACCGGCTCCAGGACCGTATCGACCCGGTCGCCAACAGCGTGCTGCTCAAGGCCGGCGCGGCCGGCATCCTCGGTCTGCTGGCCCTGGTCGTCTCGGTCTTCGTCTCGTTCCGCATCGGCCGCACCCTGGTCCGTGACCTGTCCGGGCTCCGCAAGGACGCCCAGGAGGTCGCCAGCGTCCGGCTGCCCGGTGTGATGCGCCGCCTCGGCGCCGGGGACAAGGTCGATATCGAGACCGAGGCGCCCCGGCTCGACTACGGCCCCGATGAGATCGGCCAGGTCGGTCAGGCTGTCAACACCCTCCAGCGGGCCGCCGTCGAGGCTGCCGTCAAACAGGCCGAGCTCCGCCAGGGCGTCTCCGAGGTCTTCGTCAACCTCGCGCGCCGCAGCCAGGTACTGCTGCACCGCCAGCTCACCCTGCTCGACGCCATGGAACGGCGCACCGAGGACACCGACGAACTCGCCGATCTGTTCCGCCTGGACCATATGACCACCCGTATGCGGCGGCACGCCGAGGGCCTGGTCATCCTGTCCGGCGCCGCACCCTCCCGGCAGTGGCGCAAGCCGATCCAGCTGATGGACGTGGTGCGCGCCGCCGTCGCCGAGGTCGAGGACTACGAGCGGATCGAGGTCCGCCGGATGCCGCGGCTCGCGGTCAACGGCCCGGCCGTCGGCGACCTCACCCACCTGATCGCCGAACTGCTGGAGAACGCCGCCGTGTTCTCCCCGCCGCACACCGCCGTCCAGGTGCACGGCGAGCGGGTCGCCAAGGGCTTCACCCTGGAGATCCACGACCGCGGTCTGGGGATGACGTCCGAGGCGCTCATGGAGGCCAACCTCCGGCTCGCCGAGACCGCCGAGTTCGAGCTGTCCGACACCGACCGGCTCGGTCTGTTCGTGGTCAGCCGGCTCGCCCAGCGCCAGGGCGTCCGCGTCTCGCTCCAGCCCTCGCCGTACGGCGGCACCACCGCCGTCGTCCTCATCCCCGGCAGGCTGCTCAGCGAGAACGACCCCGGTGAGGATGCCGACGACCGCGGCCGCGGCCAGGGTTACGACCGGCCGGGTCCCCAGACCAGGCTCCAGGCAGTCCAGCAGCGGACCGCCCCGTTGGAGGACTCCTCCGCGGCCTTCCGGCAGCTCACGGCACCGACCGGGCCGCCGCGGGGCGGACCCGCCCAACTCGAGGCGCCGGTCTCGCCTTTCCCGGCCGGGCAGACCGAGAAGACCGGGCAGACCGAGAAGACCGGGGCGACCGCAGAGACCGAGGAGGACGACGAGCTGGGCGGGATCTTCCGGGCCCGCGGACTGCCCAGCCAGCGACCCGCCCCCGACGCCGAGCGGCACCAGCCCGCTGCCGGACCGCCGCCGGTCCACGGCGGTGGTCCCGCCCCGCTGCCCCGCCGTGTCCCGCCGGTGCTGGTCTCCGACCACGGCCGCCCGGTCGAAGGCACCCCGGGCGGCCGGCATGCCCGCCCGCAGAGCGTCGATCAGCCCTCCCGGGCCGAACGGCCGGGCCCGGACACCGGACCTGGCCCGGACAGCGGAACGGCCCCGGTCACACGGGGACAGGCACCGGGGCCGGGACAGGGGCCGGGACAGGGGTACGGATCGGGGCACATCCCGGGGCAGGGTCAGGACCGCGCCCCGTCCTGGGCGGGGGAGCGGACGCCCGAACGCCCGGCACCGCCGCAGCGTTCGGCATCCGGACTGCCCAAGCGCGTCCGGCAGGCCAACCTGGCTCCGCAGCTGAGGAACGACCCCACGCCGCGTGACGAGGCGGAAAGGTACCCTGCGGACACCGATCCCCAACGGGAGGCCGAACAGGCCCGGGCCACCATGGCCTCCCTCCAGCGGGGGTGGCAGCGCGGTCGGCGTCAGACGGGCAGCGGTCCCGGCGCGCAGGACACAGCACCAGGAACGACATATGAGGGGGACGGTCGATGACCGCATCGAACGCCGCAGCAGGGAACGCCTCGGCAGGGACGTCGGGCGAACTCAACTGGCTGCTTGACGAACTGGTCGGACGGGTGGGCAGCATCCGCAAGGCGCTGGTGCTCTCCGGGGACGGCCTGCCCACCGGCGGCTCGCGCGATCTGTCCCGGGAGGACGGCGAGCATCTGGCCGCCGTGGCCTCCGGATTCCACAGCCTCGCCAAGGGCGTCGGCCGCCACTTCGACGCCGGCCGGGTGCGGCAGACCATCGTCGAGCTCGACGACGCCTTCCTGTTCGTCACCGCCGCGGGCGACGGCAGCTGCCTGGCGGTGCTCGCCGACGCCGACTCCGATGTCGGTCAAGTGGCCTACGAGATGACGCTGCTGGTGAAGCGGGTGGGGGCCCATCTGGGCTCCGCTCCGCGATCCGGCGGGTGACGGAGGCCGGGGGACATGACCCGAGGCGGGGAACAGACCGGCCGCTGGTTCGACGACGCGGCGGGGCCGGTGGTCCGGCCCTATGCGATGACACGGGGACGCACCCGCAGCGCCGCGGAGGGAAAGCTCGATCTGATCGCGGTCGTCGTCGCCGACGCTGTGAGCCACCGGACCGTCACTGACCAGACGCTGTCCCCGGAGCACATCGACATCGTCGAAATGAGCCGCGACACCCCACAGTCCGTCGCCGAGCTGGCGGCCGAACTCGACCTTCCGGTCGGGGTGGTCCGTGTACTCATCGGTGACCTGCTCCACGCGGCACTCGTCCGAGTGTCCCGGCCCGTACCTCCGGCGGAACTGCCGGACGAGAGGATTCTGCGCGAGGTGATCAATGGTCTACGGGCACTCTGACCTAGGCCGCTCTCCCATCGTCGAACCGGTCACGCTGAAGATACTTGTGGCAGGCGGATTCGGCGCGGGCAAGACGACCCTGGTGGGCGCGGTCAGCGAGATCAAACCGCTGCGCACCGAGGAACTCCTCACCGAGGCCGGCCGCCCGGTCGACGACATCGCGGGGGTGGAGGGCAAGACAACCACCACCGTCGCCATGGACTTCGGGCGTATCACCCTCCGCGAGGACCTCGTCCTCTACCTCTTCGGCACCCCCGGACAGGACCGCTTCTGGTTCCTGTGGGACGAACTGGCCACCGGCGCGCTGGGCGCGGTGGTGCTGGCCGACACCCGGCGGCTGGAGGACTGCTTCGCCGCCGTCGACTACTTCGAACGGCGCGGTATCGCCTTCACGATGGCCGTCAACTGCTTCGAGGGCGCCGAGCGCTACCCCGAGGAGGCGGTGCGCGATGCGCTCGATCTCGACCCCGGGACCCCGGTCATCCTGTGCGACGCCCGCGAGCGGGAGTCCGCCAAAGAGGTGCTCATCTCGGTCGTCGAGCACGCGATGCTGGCCTCGGCCACACAGCGCTAGCCGGACGTCCGCGCGGCGCAGGAGCGATACGGCCCGTACCCCGCCGTGCGGGGTACGGGCCGTCGCCATGTGGCGCGGTGGGGAAGGGCCTACGCTTCGGCGTCCCGGTCCTCCTTGTGCCACCCGAAGCTGCGCTCCACCGCCATGCGCCAGTTGCCGTACTCGCGCTCCCGCTCCTCCGCGCCCATCCGCGGGGACCACTCGGCGTCCCGCTGCCAGTGGGAGCGCAGTTCGTCGAGGTCCTGCCACACCCCGGTGGCCAGCCCGGCCGCGTACGCCGCGCCCAGACAGGTGGTTTCGGAGACCACCGGACGGATCACCGGGACACCGAGCACATCGGCCTGGTGCTGCATCAGCAGCCCGTTCGCGGTCATCCCGCCGTCGACCTTGAGGGTGGTGATCCGCACCCCGGAGTCCTGGTACATCGCGTCGACCACTTCGCGCGTCTGCCAGCTGGTGGCCTCCAGTACGGCACGTGCCAGATGCGCCTTGGTGACGTACCGGGTGAGACCGGTGACCACCCCGCGCGCGTCGGAGCGCCAGTACGGGGCGAACAGCCCGGAGAACGCCGGGACGATATACGCCCCGCCGTTGTCGGACACGCTCGCGGCCAGCGGCTCGATCTCGTCGGCCGAGCGGATGATGCCCAACTGGTCGCGGAACCACTGCACCAGCGCCCCGGTGATGGCGATCGAACCTTCCAGACAGTAGACGGGCCGCTCACCCCCGAGCCGGTAGCCCATCGTGGTCAGCAGTCCGCTCTTGGACGGCACCGGGCGGTCTCCGGTGTTCAGCAGCAGGAAACTCCCGGTGCCGTAGGTGTTCTTGGCCTCGCCGACGCCGTAGCAGGTCTGGCCGAACACCGCGGCCTGCTGGTCACCGAGGGCGGAGGCCACCGGCACCCCGGCGAGCTGGCCCACCGCCGTGCCGTACACCTCGGCCGAGGACCTGATCTCCGGGAGCATCGCCTCGGGGATGCTCATCGCCGACAGGATCGCGCTGTCCCACTGGAGGGTTTCCAGGTCCATCAGCAGGGTGCGCCCGGCGTTGGTGACATCGGTGACATGCACCCCGCCATCGGTGCCGCCGGTGAGGTTCCAGATCAGCCAGGAGTCGATGGTGCCGAAGGCGATCTCGCCGAGCTCGGCGCGGCGGCGCAGCCCGGGTACGTGTTCCAGCAGCCAGGCGGCCTTGGGCCCGGAGAAGTAGCTGGCCAGCGGAAGTCCGGTGGTGTCCCGGAAGCGGTCCTGGCCGTGTTCGCCGCCGAGTTCGGTGCACAGGGCGGAGGTGCGGGTGTCCTGCCAGACGATCGCGTTGTGCACTGGTTTGCCGGTGGCGCGATCCCACAACACGGTCGTCTCGCGCTGGTTGGTGATGCCCAGCGCGGTCAGCTGGTCGGCGCGCAGCCCGGCCTTGGCGAGCGCGCCCGCCACCACGGCCTGCACCTTGGCCCAGATCTCGGTGGCGTCATGCTCCACCCAGCCCGGTTTGGGGAAGATCTGGCGGTGTTCGCGCTGGTCGACGGCGACGATCCGGCCGCCTTGGTCGAAGATGATGCAGCGGCTGGAGGTGGTGCCCTGGTCGATCGCGGCGACATAGGTGTCCGAGCGGTTCGGCATGGCGTCTCCTTCGGTCAGAAGGCTGCGTTGAAGACAAGACCCGCGAGCACGGCCCCGATCAGCGGACCCACCACCGGGATCCAGGCGTAACCCCAGTCCGAGGTCCCCTTGTTGGGGATGGGCAGCAGGGCGTGGGCCAGGCGCGGGCCGAGGTCGCGCGCCGGGTTGATGGCGTAGCCGGTCGGCCCGCCCAGGGACAGGCCGATCCCGACCACCAGGAAGGAGACGAGCAGGATGGAAATACCGGATCCGTAGATCACCGTGCCGTCGCCGCCTCTGCCGGGCACCGGGCCGATGCCGATCCCGTCGACCTTGCCGAAGGCGAGCAGCGGAAGCACCAGGGCCGCGGTGGCGATGATCTCGGTGACCAGGTTGGCCACCGGATTGCGGATCTCGGGGATGGTGGAGAAGACACCCAGCGTCGGCTGCGCGTTCTTCTCCTCGGCGTTGGCGGCGAACTGGGCGTAGTACAGCAGCCAGGCGAGCACCGCGCCGATGGCGGCGCCGATCAACTGGCTGATGATGTAGAGCGGCACCTTGTCCCAGTCGCCGGTGTCGACGGCGACGCCCACGGTCACGGCCGGGTTGAGATGGGCGCCGGAGAGCGGCGCCGCGGTGTAGGCCCCGGCCAGGACGCCGAAGCCCCAGCCGAAGGCGATGACGATCCACCCGGCGGCCTTGGCCTTGGAGTGGTTCAGGGTGACGGCGGCACAGACGCCCGCTCCGAAGAGAATCAGTATCGCGGTGCCGATGACCTCACCGGTGAAGATGTCCCCATTGCTCATGGCGGCTCCTAGGACCTCGCCCGGGACGCGGTGCCCCGGTCCTCCGTGCTGGGTCGTTTCGAGCGTGCGGATGCATCGGAATCGCCCATGGGGGGTGAGCGTGGTGGAGCCTGCGCGCGGCGACGCCGACGGACACCGCAGAAGTGTTGCTCCGAGGTTATGCGGCGTCAAGGTGATGAACGGCAACGGTGTCCGTCACGGCCGGACGCCGGACAGCCGCGGCCCACGGTCCCTCAGCACACCGCGATCACCGATGAGCCGTGCCCGAACAGCCCCTGGTTCGCGGTGATTCCGGCCCGTGCCTCCGCCACCTGGCGGTCTCCCGCGGTGCCGCGCAACTGCCAGGTGAGCTCACACACCTGGGCGATGGCCTGGGCCGGGACCGCCTCCCCGAAGGACGCAAGACCGCCGCTGGGATTGACCGGGATCCGCCCGCCCAGCGCCGTAACGCCCTCGCGCAGCAGCTTCGCCCCCTCCCCGGCGCCGCACAGCCCCAGGTCCTCGTACCACTCCAACTCCAGTGCCGTGGACAGGTCGTACACCTCGGCCAGCGACAGGTCCTCCGGTCCGAGCCCGGCCTCCTCGTAGGCCGCCCGCGCGATGGACGGACGGAACGGATCGGGTCCCGGGCCGGCCGTCGGGGCGGAGTCGGTGGCGATGTCCGGCAGATCGAGCGCGGTCCGCGGATAGCGCGGGGAGACCGACGACACCGCGCGGATCCGCACCGGCCGCCGCGCCCCGCGCCGCCGCGCCGTCTCCATGCTGCCGAGCACCAGCGCCGCCGCCCCGTCGGAGGTGGCACAGATGTCCAGCAGCCGCAGCGGATCGGCGACCACCGCGGACGCGGCCACGTCCTCGGCGGTCACGGGGGAGCGGTAGCGGGCGTAACGGTTGAGGGCCCCGGCGGCCGCGTTCTTCACCTTGACCCGTGCGAAGTCCTCGGGCGTATCGCCGTACACCGCCATCCGGCGGCGTGCCCACAGCCCGAAATAGGCGGGGTTGGTGGCGCCCAGCACCCGGAAGCGCAGCCAGTCCGGGTCATCGGGGCGCTCACCGCCCGCGGGTGCGAAGAAGCCCTTGGGTGCCGCGTCCGCGCCCACCACCAGAACGGTGTCCGCCATCCCGGACAGGATCTGGGCACGGGCGGTGTCGATCGCCCGCGCACCGGACGCACACGCCGCGTACACACTGGTGACCTTGGCGCCCTGCCAGCCCAGCGCCCGGGCGAAGGTCGCGCCCGCCACCTGTCCGGGATAGCCGCAGCGCAGGGTGTTCGCCCCGACCACGGACTGGACCGCGGACCACTCGAGACCGGCGTCCTCGAGCGCGGCGCGGGCGGCCGCCGTCCCGTACTCGGTGAAGTCACGGCCCCATTTGCCCCACGGGTGCATTCCGGCGCCCAGCACCGCCACATCGCCCGTCATGAAGCCTCCTCGGGAAGCGGCCGCCAGTGCCAGGTGGTCAGGGTCCGCCCGTCCTCCTCGGCCAGCACCCCGGGCACCACCTCGACCTCCATGCCCACGGCCAGATCTGCCACGGTCACCCCGGGCGCGCCCTGCCCCAGCACCACCATCCCCTCGGCCGCCAGTTCCACGGCGATCAGGGTGTACGGCCGCCAGGGACGGTCGGGGTCCGAGGGATACGGGGCGGGCGGCCGGTAGCGGCCGTCGGTGTACGACCAGATCCGGCCCCGCGGGGACAGCGGTACCTCGTCCAGTGCGGTGCCCGGGCAGCCGGGGGCGCGGCAGAAGGCGTCCTCGCGCGGGAAGTACACGGTGCGGCACCGGCGGCAGCGGGTGCCCAGCAGCCGGAATGCGGTGGTGTCGTCCGGGGTGAACCACCCCGTGACCACCGGTGTTCGGGTATGGGACACGGCCCCTCCCGGCAGACGGTCCAGCGGACAGTGGCGCAACTGAACTGACGGTACGTCAGAAGTGTGCCACGGGGAACCTCGGACGCGTCACGCGCCGGAAGAGACCGGGACCATCAGTGGCCGGTCAGCGACCGGCGTGCCACCGGGAAGTCGAAGTAGGTGTCCGGGAACAGCTCCGGCTTGTAGGTGTAGTGCCACCACTCCTCGGCCAGATTGACAAAGCCCAGCTTCTCCATGGTGGTCTTCAGCAGCATCCGGTTCGCCCGTTGAGCTCCCGTGATCCGCGGATCCATGGTGTGCGAGAGGGTGTCGAAGCAGTCGTATCCGGTGCCCATGTCCACCGAGTTGTCCGGGAACCGCTCCTTCCGCGGCCCGTAGCAGGGCGTGAGCTGCTCGCCGGGCTCATACGGCCGGGTGGGCTTCGCGGGCAGCTTCACGATCGTCAGATCCAGCGTGCTGCCCCGGCTGTGTCCGGACTTCTCGGCGATATAGCCGTCCTCGAACAGCCGGGTCTTGTCGACCCGCGGATAGAACTCATCCTTCATCCGCTGGTCGTCGAGGTCCTTCGCCCACTCCACGAAGTTGTCCACGGCGCGCTGCGGGCGGTAGCAGTCGTACACCTTCAGCGTGTCACCGCGCTTCAGCAGCCGTGTCTGCGCCCGGTGGAGCGCCTCGGCCGCCGGACGGGTCAGGATGCACATCGGGCGGCGATAGCCGTCGACCGGATCACCGGTGAAGTTGTGCGGTGTGAGGTACCGGATCTCCTGGAGGATCGTCGGATCCACATCACTCAGCGCCACGAACTCCTCGGGGGCCTTCGGATCGGGTTTCGCTTGCGCCGGACCGGAGGAGGCCAGGGCCATCAGGGCGGCGAGGGGCAGGGCGAGGGCGCGCAGCGCGGCAGCACATTTCGGCATGGCCATGCTCTACCAGCCCGCCTGCGCCCCGGGCAACCCCGGCCGCCGCGCGCCCCGTTGCCCCTGGACCCTGCCTGGTGGATCTTCGAGGGGCCCGACACGATCCGCCGGACAGGGCCTGAGCGGCCTCGCCGACGTCCGGTGCGGTTCGGTTGCCCCGAAGGGGCGCGGGGCTGTGTCGATGTGCGGCTCCGCCGCGTGGGCGCGGCCGGCCACGACGCAGCCGCGGACGAACGACGGCACCTCGCGGCAGTTCCCGCGGAGCGCTCAGCGGCGCCCCCGGCTCCCGTTCCGCGGTGCGTGGCCGCGTACCCGCACCGGATGGCCCACCTCGGCCCCGTCCTCCCGCTCCACGCGCACCTCGCCCGCGCGCAGCCGGGTGGAGAACCGCACCACCTCGGTCTTCTCCCAGCCATCGCCCCGGTCCTCGACCAGCACCCCGCCACCGCCCTTGCGCCCCGGACACGGTGTCCACACCTCCAGCTCCACCCCGCCGTCGGCACCCGCCACCGGCACCACGGAGCCCGCCCGCGCCAGCACCGGGATCCGCGACAGCGGGGCGTCCAGCACCGCCCGGCCCGGCCCCTCGTACGCCACCCCGGTCACCGTGTCGTACCAGCGGCCGCGCGGCAGCCGCACCGTACGCTGCTCCGCACCCTCCTCCAGCACCGGCGCCACCAGCAGTGCGTCGCCCAGCAGAAAGGCGTCCTCACAGTCGCGCAGCGCACGGTCCTTGGGCGTGCGCCACCACACCGGCCGCACATAGGGCGCACCGGTACGTCCCGCCAGCTGGGCGAGGGTCAGGAAGTACGGGTGCAGCCGCTGCCGTTCACGCAGCGCCGCCGCCGCGAACCGAAGGACCCGCGGCCCGAACTCCCATGGCTCCCGGCGCCCCGCCGAAAGGGCCGAATGCGTGCGGAACAGCGGCAGATACGCGCCCAGCTGGAACCAGCGCAGATACAGCTCGGGCGACGGGGAGCCGGTGAACCCGCCGATGTCCGGCCCCGAGTACGGCACACCCGACAGACCGAGCCCCAGCACCAGGGCCAGCGAGGCACGCAGCCCCGGCCAGCCGGTGGCCACGTCCCCCGACCAGCTGCCCCCGTAGCGCTGCAATCCCGCCCAGCCGGAGCGCGAGAAGAGGAACGGCCGCTCCTCCGGCCGCAGTTCGCGCAGACCCTCATAACCGGCCCGCGCCATCGTCAGACCGTAGACGTTGTGCGCCTCCCGGTGGTCGCCACCGCGGCCCTCCAGCGTGTGCCGGGCCGAGCGCGGCAGTGTCGTCCCGCCGAAGGCGCCGAACGACACCGGCTCGTTCATGTCGTGCCACACCCCGGAGAAGCCCTGCGCCAGCCGTTCCGCGTACAGCGCGCCCCACCACTTGCGCACCCGCGGATCGGTGAAGTCCGGGAACACCGACTCACCCGGCCACACCTCGCCGCGCACCTCCAGGCCCAGGGCGTCGCGTACGAACACATCGGCCGCCGAGCCGCTGTCGTACACCGCGTCACCCGGCTCCGCCTTCACCGCCGGATCGACGATCGACACCAGCCGTACGCCCTCGCCCCGCAGCTCGGTGGCGAGACCGGGCAGATCGGGGAAGCGCTCGGTGTCCACCGTGAACACCCGGTTCCCCGCGTAGTGGTCGATGTCCAGATGCAGCGCGGACAGCGGCAGCCCGCGCTCCCGGTAGCCGGCCACCACCCGGCGCACCTCGTCCGCGTTGCCGAAGCCCCACCGGGCGTGGTGATGGCCGAGCGCCCAGGCGGGCGGGACCGCCGGGGTGCCGGTCAGCGACGCCCAGCTGTGCATCACCCGCGCCGGGGTGCCCACGATCACCCAGTAGCGCAGCGGGCCGCCCTCCATCCGCGTCCAGCAGCCGCCCGGACGGTCATGGCCGGAACCCTCGCCCTCCTCGCCCTCCCGCAGGGTGACCGAGCCGTCCCACGAGTTGTCGTGGAACACCAGATGGGTGCCCGCGTCCGCCACCACCAGCTGCACCGGCACGGTGAGCGAGAGCGGATCGTCACCCGGCCGGAAGGCGCCCCCCGGGTCGGTGTTCCACAGCCGGTACCGGCCGTCCCGCAGCCGTGGCCCCGACGACCGCCCGCCGAGCCCGAAGAACCGGGCGTCCGCCGCCACCTCGGACCGCTGCTGCCAGCGGGCGCCCACGCCGGCCGGCCGCTCCCCGTCCGGCCCGTGCCCGTCCCGCTCCTCCGGTGCCGATCCGGCCACCGCGGCGGCCGGTTCCCACCAGCGCGGCGGAAGATCGCGGCGGAGCATCACGCCGCCCGGCGTCCGCACCTCCACCGCGCCCAGCCGGGAGACCGCCACCGTGACCCGCTCGGACACCACCCGCCAGCCGCCGACCGTGTCCGGCTCGAGCACCGCCCGGTCATCCACCTCCGGGCAGCCCCGGACCAGCGCGTACGACGGCTCCGGCGCCGCCCCGTCCCAGCCGCAGAACACCGCGCCGCCCGTCGTCACCCGCACCCGCAGCGACGACCGCGCGAACCGCACCACGCCGCCGCCGGGCTGCGGATCCGCCCCGGTCACCACACCCGGCACCCGGGCCAGCTCCGGGCCCCGCCGCGGCAGCCCCACCGCGTCCGAACGCCGCCGCTGCCACGCCGCCCGCAGCGACCGCAGCCCCCGCGCCGTACCGACCGCCTTCACCGACCGCACCAGCTTCCCCGACCGCACCAGGTCACGCGCATCCATACTGCTCACCCTGCCACTGACGGAGCCGGTGCAGACCACAGTTCAGCTGCCGTTCACCGTGGTCCGGCCACACTCCTTCCCGGCCGGATGTGGAGTGGCGCCCCTGGTGCGGGGATCGATCACATGGCATCGTCCTGCACGGACACCGACGAGCCGACCCAGACCGCACAGAGCGCACACACCGTACACACCGCCTGCACGCATCAGTCCGGACGAGACCAGACCAGACCGCCACGACGCCGTCGCACAGTTGACGTGGACGACGTGGGCAGCGTGGCCCACGCCGACAGCCCGGGAGCCGACACACATGAACACCTCAGCGCACTCCGACCCCCTGCCCAGGCCCCTGTGGCAGCCCGGAGCGGACCGGGTCGCCCGGTCCCAGCTGACCCGCTTCCACACCTGGGCCGCCGAGCGGCACGGCGCGCCCGCCGCGACCCCGGACGACCCGGCCCCGAGCTACGCCACGCTGCACCGCTGGTCCGTGGCGGAGCTGGAGACCTTCTGGGCGGCCGTCGCCGAGTGGTTCGAGGTGCGCTTCACCACCCCGTACGAGACAGTGCTCGCGGACCCCGCCATGCCCGGCGCCCGCTGGTTCCCCGGCGCCACCCTCAACTACGCCGAGCACGCGCTGCGCGCGGGGGAGGACCCGGCCCGCGCCGACGCCCCCGCTCTCCTCCACGTCGACGAGACGCAGGAGGTCACCCCCGTCACCTGGGCGGAGCTCCGCGGCCAGGTCGGCGCGGTCGCCGCCGAGCTGCGCCGCCTGGGCGTTCGCCCCGGTGACCGGGTCAGCGGCTATGTCCCCAACATCCCCCAGGCCACGATCGCCCTCCTCGCCACCGCCGCCGTCGGAGCCGTATGGACCTCCTGCGCCCCCGACTTCGGCGCTCGCAGCGTCCTGGACCGCTTCCAGCAGGTCGAGCCGGTGGTCCTGTTCACGGTCGACGGCTACCGCTACGGCGGCAAGACGCACGACCGCGCCGAGACCGTCGCCGAGTTGCGCCGCGAGCTGCCCACCCTGCGCGCCGTCGTGCACATCCCGCTGCTGGGCACCCCGGCCCCGGAGGGCGCGCTCGACTGGGAGGCGGTGGTGAGCGAAGCGGTCGAGCCGGTCTTCGCACCGCTGCCCTTCGACCATCCGCTGTGGGTGCTCTACTCCTCCGGCACCACCGGACTGCCCAAGGCGATCGTGCAGTCCCAGGGCGGCATCCTGCTGGAGCACCTCAAGCAAGTGGGCCTGCACTGCGATCTCGGGCCCGCCGACCGCTTCTTCTGGTACACCTCCACCGGCTGGATGATGTGGAACTTCCTGGTGTCCGGCCTGCTGGTGGGCGCCACGGTGGTCCTCTACGACGGCAGCCCCGGCTACCCGGACACCGCCGCCCAGTGGCGGGTGGCCGAGCGCACCGGCACCACGCTCTACGGCACCTCCGCCGCGTACGTCATGGCCTGCCGCAAGGCCGGGGTCCACCCGGGCCGCGACTTCGACCTCTCCCGTGTGCAGTGCGTCGCCACCACCGGATCCCCGCTGCCGCCCGACGGTTTCCGCTGGATCCACGACGAGGTGGCGGAGGACATGTGGATCGCCTCGGTCAGCGGTGGCACCGATGTGTGCAGCTGCTTCGCCGGGGCCGTACCCACCCTCCCGGTGTACATCGGTGAACTCCAGGCCCCGGGCCTGGGCACCGACCTCCAGGCGTGGGACGCGCAGGGCAAGCCGGTGGTCGACGAGGTCGGCGAGCTGATCGTTGCCCAGCCCATGCCGTCGATGCCGGTGCGCTTCTGGAACGACCCCGACGGCAGCCGCTACCGCGACAGTTACTTCGAGATGTTCCCCGGCGCCTGGCGCCACGGCGACTGGATCACCCTCACCGACCGCGGCACCGTGGTCATCCACGGCCGCTCGGACTCCACGCTCAACCGGCAGGGCGTGCGGATGGGTTCGGCCGACATCTACGAGGCGGTGGAGCGGCTGCCCGAGATCCGCGAGTCTTTGGTGATCGGTGTCGAGCAGCCCGACGGCGGCTACTGGATGCCGCTGTTCGTCCATCTCGCGCCGGGCGCGACGCTGGACGAGGGGCTGCGCGACCGCATCAAGCGGACGATCCGTGCGAACCTCTCCCCGCGCCATGTCCCCGACGAGATCATCGAGGTGCCGGGCGTACCGCACACCCTCACCGGCAAGCGCATCGAGGTCCCGGTCAAGCGCCTCCTCCAGGGCACCTCGATGGACAAGGCCGTCAACCCCGGCTCGGTGGACAACGCGGAACTGCTGTACTTCTACGAGCGGTTGGCCCGGGAGAAGCGGACACAGACCGGCTGACAGCCGCGATCCCGGCGGTCGGCCCGACGGGACAGGGGTGACGTACGGCGGTCAGGGGCGACGTACGGCGGACCTATCCGCCGTACGTCGCCTGTGACTCACCCAGCACCGCCGCCAGATCCGCCGCCAGCGGCCCCGCGTCGGCGGCCGCCAGACCCGCGGTCGTGATCCGTACGCCCGGCGCGGACGCCAGCCGGAACCGGGCCCCCGCGGCCACCCACCAGCCGTGTGTCCGCAGTCCGTTGACCACGGCCGCCTCGTCCCGGACCGGCACCCACACATTCATCCCGCTCGCCCCGTGCGCGGCGATCCCACGGGCCGACAGCTCGGTGAGCAGGGCCTCGCGCCGCAGCGCGCAGGCGGTGCGCGCGCCGTCGACCAGGGCCCGGGTCTCCGGGTCGGTCATCAGCCGGGTCACCGTCTCCTGGAGGACATGGCTGACCCAGCCCGAGGTCAGCAGCAGCCGTCCGTCGTGGCGTGCCAGCGTCGTCCGGTCGCAGGCGAGCGCGCCCCAGCGCAGATCGGTCCCCAGGTGCTTGGAGACCGTACGCACCTGGGCCCATCGCGCCAGCCCCCCGGTCGTGAGGCTGTGCAGCGGCACCCCGGCGATGTCCGCGGCGTGGTCGTCCTCGATGACCAGCACCTCGGGCGTGCCGTCCAGCACCTCCAGCAGCGCCGCCCGCCGCTCCTCCGTGAACCAGCCGCCGTACGGATTCTGCGAGCGCGGACTGCACACGACGGCGCGCACCCCCGACCGCAGCGCCGCCCGCAGCGCGTCGGGCCGGATCCCCTCGTCGTCCACCGCCACCGGCACGGTGCGCAGTCCCAAGGCCGGGACCAGATCGAGCAGATGGTGATAGCCGGGGTCCTCCATGGCCACCGCGTCACCGGGGGTGAGCTCGACCGACAGCAGCCGCGCGATGCAGTCCAGCGCGCCCTGGGCGAAGGTGATGTGCTCGCTCGGGACGCCGTCGCGCTCGTACCAGCCGCCGGCCAGCTCTTCCAGTCCGGCCAGCCGGGGCCGGGCGCGGTGCGACCGGATGCCGGGGGAGAGCCGCGCGGACGGCAGCGCCGAGGGCAGGAACGCGGGATCGGGATGACCGCCCGCCAGATCGCGCACCCCGTCGGGCACCGGCGGCGGACGGCGTGAGGCGACCGCGGGGGCCTCGGCGATCACCGTGCCGCCCCGCCCGTGCGTCATCACGATCCCGCGGCGGCGCAGCTCCTTGTAGGTCGTCGCGACCGTGCCGGGACTGACGCCGAGCCGCTCGGCCAGGCGGCGCACCGGGGGCAGCGCGGTGCCGGGAACCAACGCCCCGTCCACGACGCCCTGTTCGATCGATGAGGCGATTCCCTTGGCCGTGGTGCCAGTGATCTCATATTGTGTCGCCACAGAAAACATTCTGTACCGATACAAAAACTCGTGTCAACTCGTGTCACCGCGTGACCACGGGTCAACTCGCTTCAGGGGGAAACCAGGTGAGCAAGCCATGGAGGCGCACCACACCCGCCGAGCGCATCCCGCTCGGCAAGCGCATCCCCGGCGGCCGGGACGGCCGCCGGATGCTGGTCGTCAGCTTCGTCGACCGGGTCGGCTCGGGACTGTGGGGTGCCACCGCCGCCCTCTACTTCACCTACGCCGCCGGGCTCACCACCGCCGAAATCGGCCTGCTGCTCGGCGTGTCCGGCGCCGTCGGTATCGCGGGACCGCCCCTCGGCGGCGCGCTCGCCGACCGCGTCCCGCTGCGCCCGCTGCTGATCGCCGTCCAACTGGTGCGCGCCGTCGCCTCGCTGGCCCTCCTCACCACCACCGATCTGCGCCTGCTGCTCGCCATCGCCTCCCTGGGCAGCGTCGGTGACCGCGCCTCCGCCGTCCTCACCAAGCTCTACGCGACCCGTGTCGCGGGCCCCGACCGCGCCCGCTACCAGGCCATCAACCGCACCGCCTCCAACACCGGCTGGGCCGTCGGCGGACTCATCGCGGCCGCGGCGCTCACCGGCGGCTCCCTCGCCGTCTACCGCTGGCTCCTCATCGGCGACGCCCTCTCCTTCGTCGCCTCCGCCCTGATCACCCTCGGCTGCGCCGAACCGCCCTCGGCCACACGCGTCGTGGCCTCGTCCCATCCCCGGGGTGAAGGGACCAAGCACCAGACGCCGCGGCGGACCGCACCCGCCGCCGCGCCCCCCAACCCCTGGCGCGACCGCGGGTATCTCACCTTCACCGCCACCGAGGCCGTCCTCTTCCTCGACGACTCCGTCTTCAAGATCGGCCTGCCGCTGTGGGCCGCGACCGCCACCCATGCACCGCATGAGCTGGTGCCCCTGCTGCTCGTCCTCAACAACGTGCTCGTGGTGCTCTTCCAGGTCCCGCTGGCGCGGTTCGGGGCCACCCCGCACACCGCCCGCGCCACACTGGGGCCGCTGGCGGGCGCCTTCCTCCTCGGCGGCGCCGCGCTGGCCGCCTCGACCGTCGGCGCGACCTGGCTCGCGGTCGCCGCGCTGGTGCTCGCCGCGACCGCCTTCACCGTCGCGGAGATGCTGCACGCCACCATCTCCTGGGAGCTGTCCGTCGCCCTCGCCCCGCCCAGCGCACAGGGCGCCTACCTCGGAGTGCACGGTCTGGCCCAGGCCGTGCAGCGCAGCGTGGGCCCCTTCGCGGTGACCGCCGCGATCGCCGCGGGCCCCCTCGGCTGGCTCGGCTTCGGCGCCGGGCTGGCCGCGATGTGCGGCGCCCAGCGGCACCTGGTCCGCGACCGCGGCGACGGAGCGTTGTCAGTGGCCCCGGTTACGGTGAGTGAGCATTGACCCACGGGCGCTGAGGGGGAGTCATGGCGCACACCAGGCACGGCGGCAGGAAGCGGAGCGGACGGGGCAGGCACCGGGCCGGGCCCGGCGGCGGCCGGGGGAGGACGAAGCGGCTCACCGCGCGGCGGGCGCTGCGGAGAGAAGTGCCCAGCACCGTGGCGCTGTTGGCGGACGAGCGGGACTTCACGGCCATGCGGCGCTATGCGTCGTTCACGTTCGACGACCACCCCCACTATGTGCGGCAGATGGAGGGGCTGCTGCGCGCGCTCGCCGCGCAGGGCGTACACACGGCGGTCGCCCTCTTCGATCCGGATGGCTACGCGGAGTTCTGCGCGGATGCCCGGCTCGACCCCGACACCCCGGCCGCCCGCACCCGTTACACGGCGGAGACGGCGGCCGCGGGCGGCACCGTGACCTACGACGGACAGCCGATGGACCGTCTGGTGCCGCGCCTGATCGGCGCGGCCGAGGAGCGAGCCACCCTGGAGTACGCCACGGCCCTGCTCTCCCGGGCGGGCGCCGGTGACGGCATCGCCGGCGCGGCGGCCGAGCGGGCCGCCGCCGCGCTGCGCGCGGTGCTGGAGGCGGCGGGGCTCGGTGTGCACCATCTGGTGTGCAGCGTCCCGGCGGGCGGCACCTCGCTGGTCGCGGTGGTGCACGCCGAGGCGCGGGGAGAGCGCCCGGCGCGCGCGGCCGAGCCCGGCGCTCAGGTCTTCCGCACCGTGCTGGCCTGCGGCATCGCCACCCGGAGCCCGGGGGGCATCGTGCTGCGCAGCTCACTGCCCGGGGCGCGGGACCGGGTGCGCGGCTGGGCGCTGCACGACGGCTGGCTCCGGCCGCTGAGCGAGGCGGAGGTGTTCACCGCGTACTGCACCGACGCGGAGACCGGCGAGCCGATCCCACCGGAGCACGGTGTCGAGTACCGGGCGGGCATCCCGCTCACCCGGCCCGAGGACACCCGGCTCGAGGAGGGGTGATCACAACACCGGGCCCGTTCTCCGCCGCGATCGCCGCGGCGGGGAACGGACCCTGGTGACACCCGGGTTGCACAGCCCTCCGGCTCATTCGCCGGACAGT
>NZ_JAERRF010000040.1 GCF_016741875.1 Streptomyces coffeae
CCGACTGCGCACCTACCTGGACACCCATCCCGAACTCGACCCTGTTGACGTCGGATACACCCTGGCCGTGGGGCGGGCCCACTTCGAGCACCGGGCAATGGTGGTGGGTGAGACCCGGGATGACTTGCTGGCAGCGCTCAGGACTGCCAAGACCACGAGTGTTCGTGCCGGGCGGACGGCGTTCCTGTTTCCTGGGCAGGGAAGCCAGCGGCTGGGGGCAGGAAGGCAGCTTGCGGAGGAATTCCCCGTGTTCGCAGCGGCGTTGGACTCGGTCCTCACCGCATTCAACCCCCACCTGGACGTCCCGTTGCGTCAGGTGATGTTCGCGGCACCCGACTCGGAGCCGGCACGGCTCCTCGACGAGACCGGTTACACCCAGCCGGCGCTGTTCGCGATCTCCGTGGCCCTTTTCCGGCTGGTCGATTCATGGGGACTCAAGCCTGACTTCCTGCTGGGCCACTCGATAGGTGAACTGGCTGCCGTCCATGTCGCCGGATGCCTTTCGCTGCCGGACGCGTGCGCACTGGTAGCGGCTCGCGGACGACTTATGCAAGCTCTCCCTCGGGGCGGGGCGATGGTTGCCCTCCAGGCGTCCGAGGACCACGTCGCCCCGCGCGTGGCCGCGGCAGGCGACCGGGTGTCCATCGCCGCGATCAACGGACCAACGGCCGTGGTGATCTCCGGTGACGAGCAGTCGGTGCTCGACATCAAGGAGGAGTTCGAGCGCCGTGGCTGCAAGACCAAGCGGCTGCGTGTCTCCCACGCCTTCCACTCGGCTCATATGGATGCAATGGTCGACGAGTTCCGACGCGTTGCCGCCGGCATGACGTTCCACACACCCAGGATCCCGGTGGTCTCGGATGTGACGGGGCTTCTTGCCACTGCTGATCAGTTGTCCTCTCCGGACTACTGGGCCCGGCACGTGCGGGAAGCCGTGCGATTCCACGACGGCATGCGCCGGCTTGCCTCCCACGGCGTGCGCGCCTTCCTGGAGCTGGGCGCGAGCGGGGCGCTTTCCGGGATGGGGCAGGACTGCCTGTACGACGTCGAGGGAACGGTGTTCGCCACCGCGCTGCGTGCGGACCGGCCGGAACCCCAGAGCATCGTCGCCGCCGCTGCCCAGCTGCACACCCAGGGTGTGCGCGTCGACTGGCCCGCCTTCTGGGAGGACACGGACACGCGCAGGCAGGCACTGCCGACCTATGCCTTCCAACACCGGCGTTACTGGCTGGCCGACACGCCCAGCGCGCCACGTGGTGCCGACGTGCTCGGCCACGCCCTGCTCACCCACGCGGTGCACCTCGCCAATGACCCGGACACGCTGGTGTTCAGCGGCAGCCTGTCGCTGCGGACGCACACCTGGCTGGCCGATCACCTCATCCAGGGCACAGCCTTGCTGCCCGGAACGGCCTTCGTCGATCTCCTTCTGTACGTGGGCGACCAGGTCGGGATTCCCACGGTCGAGGAGCTGACCCTCGAAACACCGCTGACATTGCGCGAACAGGATCAGGTCGAACTCCAGATGACCCTCGGGCCCGAGGAGGCTGGGCGCCGGGAAGTGCGGGTGTACGGCAGTACCGAACACGGTGTCTGGACACGCCACGCCAGTGGTGTCCTGAAACACGCCGTCGATGCCGGGACCGAGGAGCTCGCGCCGTGGCCGCCGGCGTCAGCGACCGCAGTTGACCTGAGCGGCTTCTACGACCGGCTCGCCGACGACGGGTTCGACTACGGTCCGGCGTTCCGCGGACTGCGCGCGGCCTGGCGGCAAGGAGACGACCTGTTCGCCGAGGTCAGTCTGCCCGAAGAGCGCCACGACGAGGCCGGCTCCTTCGGGCTGCACCCTGCTCTTTTCGACGCCGCGCTGCACATCGCGAGCGGGGACGGGGCACTGCCGTTCGCCTGGACGGGAGTGTCGCTGTTCGCCGCGGGCGCCCGGGCATTGCGAGTACGGTTGCGCCGTACGGGACCGGCATCGGTGTCGGTGCTGGTGACCGATGCCTCTGGCCGGGCGGTGGCGGCAGCGGAGTCCCTGACGGCCCGGCCTGTCCCGACGCTGTCCCGCGGTCACTCGAACGCGCTGTTCCATGTGGACCTGGTGCCGGAGCAGGTCACGGCGGCTCCGGTTTCCTGCGTGCAGCTCGGCACCGGCGAACTGCCCACCGGAGCACGCTCGCTGCCCGACCTGGCCGCGCTGGTCGCGGAGATCGGATCCGGGATCGCGGTGCCGGAGGCGGTGATCGTCGAGGTACCGCGGGCGGACACCGCTCGGACCGCCCTGGCCAAGACGCTGGCTCTGATCCAGGCATGGCTGGCCGACGAACGACTCGCCACCGCCCGCCTGGTGTTCCTTACGCGGAGCACGCACGACGGGTCCGGCCTCGCAGCAGCCGCGGTCCAGGGCCTGGTGCGTTCGGCCCAATCGGAGAACCCCGGCAGGTTCGCCCTGGTCGACGTGGACGAGCACGATGCCTCCGCCACCGCGGTTCCGGCGGCGCTGACCTCGGTCGAGCCGCAGTTGGTGATCCGGGCCGGTGTGGCGCACGCGCGCCGGCTGGCCAGGGCAGCGCGGGACCTCGGGCAGGCCACCGAATGGGACCGCGACGGCACGACCCTGATCACCGGAGGCAACGGCGCGCTGGCCAGGCTGCTGGCCAGGCACCTCATAGTCGAGCACGGCGTGTGTAACCTTCTGCTCGTCAGCAGAAGCGACCCGGACCGCGCGCTCGGTGAGCAATTGTCCGCGCTCGGCGGAAACGTCATCCAGGCGAGCTGCGACGTGGCCGATTCCGCGGCACTTTCGGCAGTACTCCGGGCTGTGCCCGAGCACCAGCCGCTCACCGCTGTTGTGCACACCGCAGGTGTGCTGGCCGACGCTGTCGTCCCGGCACTGACCGAACAGCACATAAGCCAAGTCCTGCGTCCCAAGGTGGACGGCGCTCTCAACCTGCACGAGCTGACTCGGGACCTCGACCTGTCCGCGTTCGTGATGTTCTCCTCAGCCGCGGGCATCTTCGGCGCACCGGGCCAGGGCAGCTACGCAGCCGCCAACGCGATGCTGGACGCGCTGGCGGAGCAGCGCCACGCATCCGATCTTCCGGCGCTCTCGCTCGCCTGGGGGCCATGGGAACAGAGCGGTGCGATGACCCGAGACCTCGCGGAAGTCGACGTTCGCAGGATGAATCGTTCCGGTGTGCGGCCACTGTCCAACGAGGAGGGTCTCGCGCTGTTCGACGCGGCACGGGCAGCGGGCAAACCGGTGATGGTGCCCATCCGGCTGGACCTGGCCACCGTGCGACGCACCGACGACACTGACGTCGTGGCACCCGCCCTGTTGAAGGGGCTCGTCTCCCGTGGAAGCCGAGCCGTCGCGGCCGACCCGGGGCCGTCCCTGTCCGACCAGCTGGCCGGAAAGCCGGCTGACCAGCAGGACCTGGTTCTGCTGGACCTACTGCGCACCCACATCCGTGCGGTTCTGGGACATGGCCCCACGCACGAAGTCCCAGCAGACCGGGAGTTCCTCGAGCTGGGCTTCGATTCTCTGACCACCGTCGAACTACGGAACGGACTCACTGCGGCAACAGGGTTGCGCCTTACGCCGGCGGCACTGTTCGACCACTCCACACCGATGGCACTCGCCCAACACCTGCGCAACGAACTCACTGAGCGAGCGCCCACTCCCGACGCGTCAGCTTTCGTGATGGGCACATTGCTTCGGCAGGCCGCCGATACCCGCCAGGCAGGAGCGTTCCTGGAACTGCTCATCGAGATGTCGCAGTTCAGGCCCGCCTTCCACACCGGCGTGGAGAGCAATCCTGTTCGACTCAGCGAAGGTGGCCGTGGACCTGCCCTGATCTGCGTGCCCTCGATGCTGGCAGTATCGGGGCCGCACCAGTACGCCCGCTTGGCCGCTCCGTTCCGGGGGGAACGCGATGTGTGGGCGCTGCCCCTGCCCGGCTTCAACCGTGATGAGCAGGTGCCGGCAACTCAGCAGGCTCTGCTGGAAGCATTGGTCTCAGGGCTCGGAGAGGCCCGCCTCACGGAGCCGTTCGTGCTGTTGGGCCATTCCACCGGCGGCATTCTGGCCCACGCGCTGGCCGCACACCTGGAGGCGCAGGGGACGGGGCCGGCAGGGGTGGTGCTGGCGGACGTGCTTGATCTGTCCGAAGGTGACGAACGAGACTCCATCGCCCCCGCATTGATTTCGGCGATCCTCGAGCGCAACAACGTACATGTTCCAGTCGACGACACCCGCCTGACCGCGATGGGCGCGTATCTGAGGCTGTTCCAAGGGTGGAAGCCCACCGTCGTCGACGTGCCCACCTTGTTCCTGCGGGCATCGGAATCGATGGTCCAGGAGGCGGAGGCGGAGGCGGACGGAGGTCAGTGGCGGACCTCCTGGACCTTGGACCACGTCGCGCTGGATATTCCCGGCAACCACTTCACCATGCTGGAGCAGCACAGTGGAATCGCAGCCGGTCTCGTTGAGGACTGGCTTCGAAAATGTTCTTCCCAAGTGATCAACAGCGACCAACACGGCAATAAGCGGTGATCCCAGTGACACAGTCGATCCATGATTCAGCGCCGATGCAGAACGGCACGAAGATTCCCATCAAGGAAATCCTGTGCACCCTTTCCGCAAGGTGGTCACTTGAGGTTATGGTCGAATTAGACGGAGGTAGGCGCCGGTTCAACGAGCTCACCCGGCGGCTCGAAGGAATAAATCACAAGGTGCTCATCGAAACGCTTCACAAGCTTCAGCGTGACGGGTACGTCAGAGGCCCCCTCACTTCGTCGAAGAAATCTACCGGCAGATTGGTCGGATACGAACTGACCGAGCTGGGAATGACCCTGTTACAACTCGTCAGCGGTGTCAGGGAATGGCTTGATGAGCACGAGCAGAAAATAGTCAGCGCGCGGACCGACTTCGACTGGACGAAGGGGGAGATGGAATTTATGAAAGAGTAGGGTGCGCAGGATGGAGCGCCAATCTCCGCCGTCCGCGTCGTCGCAGCTGCGGCCGAGCCGATGAAGCCTGCGCTTGAGTGCATTGCGCTTCGGATGGTTCCACGGGAAGCGGAAGATTTCCATCTTGTTGCCTGGAGCCATCCCAGCAGATAGCGTGCCAATGGTGTTGATCAAGATCCGGGGCTTTCGCATGGACCTTGGAGGGGGGTCGTTTCGATTGGATGCACAAGCGTTGACTGCGCCCTCCAGCCGAAAGACGATGGAAACTGCGGCAGCCTCATGGTGACTTGGGGTTTCATCGCCACGATTTTCGCGATGGTGGCCGCGCCGGGGCCGTCATTCATGGTGTTGGTGAATGAGACGCTGCGTTTTGGACGTGGGGCCGGGTTGGTGACCATTCTCGGCAGCAGCACCGGGCTGCTTATGTGGGCGGTGGCCTCCGCCCTCGGGCTGGCCGCACTGACGCAGACCTCTCCGCTGGTGTTCACCGCCTTCAAGCTGGTGGGTGCCGCCTACCTCTGCTATCTCGCGGTGACGACGGTGCGCAACCGGTGGAAGTTCGGCCACCAGCCGGAGCAGGCGCCTGAGGAGCAGGGCGGCGCCGACCTGTGGCGGTCCTACCGGTCAGGGCTGGTCACCAGTGCCGCCAACCCTAAAATGGCCACCGTCTACCTGGCACTGATCCCGCAGTTCCTGCCGGTCGGCGGCGGTTCGCCCGCCGATGTGGTCACACTGACCGCCGTGCAGATCATGATCAGCGCCGGCTGGTACGCGGTGGTGGTCACCCTGGTCGGCCTGGCACGGCGGCTGCTGGCCATGCCGGCGATGCGGGTGGGACTGGCCTGGGTGAGTGGGGCGGTTCTGCTTCTGCTCGGGCTGCGCACCGCAGTGATGACGGGGCCCATGGCCTAACGGAACAGCCGGAAAAGCGAAGAACTCCAGGGAAGAGGGATTGCCTTGACGTCTCCTGTGAAGGTTGACACTCGGGTGTGCGAGATCATCGCAGCCGTACTCGGATCGGCCGCGCCGGCCGAAGTCAAGAGTGATGACGAGTTGCGCGAGATCGGAATCGACTCGTTGGCCATTCTTGAAATCGTCGTCCGAGTCGAGAAGGAATGTGGCATCACGATCGGTGACAGCGAGGTATTTGAGGCCGCGCTGCGGCGGGTTGACGATCTCGTGAAGCTGGTCCAGTCGCACGTGGAAAATTCCTAGAAACGAGGATCGGAAACGCATGGTGAATTCAGCAGAAGCCTCGCTGACCGCTGAAGAAATCGTTCCCACTCACTGGTACAACGTGCTGTCCGACCTCACCGGCGTTGAGGACGCGGCGAAGCTGCGCCAGGCAAGGCCGGAGGGCCGTGAGGGCGGTGGCGCGGTCGCCCCGCAGATCCCGCTGTCGATGTACCGGCAGAGCATGGGCCAGGAACGGTTCGTCGAGATCCCGCAGCCGGTGCGCGAGGAGTACTTGCGCTGGCGGCCGACCCCGCTCCACCGGGCACGCCGGCTGGAGCAGCTGCTCGATACCCCGGCCCGCATCTACTACAAGTACGAGGGCACCAACACCACCGGCAGCCACAAGCTGAACACCGCGCTGGCCCAGGCCTATTACTACAAGCAGGCCGGCATCACCAGCCTGACCACCGGCACCGGTGCCGGCCAGTGGGGCTCGGCCCTCGCGGTCGCCTGCCGCATCTTCGGCCTTGAGTGCACCGTCTACATGGTCCGGGTCAGCTACGAGCAGAAGCCCTACCGCCGGATCATGATGGAGATGAACGGGGCCAAGGTCATCTCCAGCCCCAACGAGAACTCCGAGGCCGGCCGCGCCGCACTGGCCCGTGACCCGAACACCGACGGCAGCTTGTCCATCGCCAACGCGGAGGCCTTCGAGCATGCGCGCCAAGTGGAGCGCTGCAACCTCTCGGTGGGCAGCGGGGAGAATCACGTCCTGTTGCACCAGACCGTGATCGGGCAGGAGGCGGTCCGGCAGTTCCGTGCCATCGGCGACTTCCCGGATGTGGTGATCGGCTCGGTCGGCGCGGGCAGCAACTTCTCCGGCATCTGTCTGCCGTTCTTCCACGAGAAGGTGCGCGAGGGCCTGGAGACCCGGTTCGTCGCGGTGGAACCGGAGGCATGCCCCAAGCTCACCAAGGGCCGCTACGCATGGGACTACAACGACTACACCGGCATCACGCCGATGACCAAGATGTACACCCTGGGGCACACCTTCGTCTCCCCGGGCATCCACGCCGGCGGCCTGCGCTACCACGGCGCCGCCCCCTTGGTGAGCGCGATGTATCACCAGAAGCTGATCGAGGCGGTGGCCTACCCGCAGCGCCCGGTGTTCGAGGCCGGCCTCACCTTCGCCAATGAGGAGGGCATCATTCCGGCCCCCGAGTCGGCGCACGCCATCCGGGGCGCGATCGAAGAGGCGCTGCTGGCCAAGAAGGAGGGCAGGGAGAAGGCCATCCTGTTCAACCTCAGCGGCCACGGGCTGCTCGACCTGTCGGCCTACCAGCAGTTCCTCAGCGGGAACATGACCGACATGGCGGCGTCGGACGAGTTGATCGCCTCATCGCTCGGACGCTTGCCGGCCATGGACGACCCGGGCGCGGCTGCGCGCTGACGACGAGCCTTATAGAGAGGGACAGGTCGTGCAACACCTGACTGACACGGTGCTGGACGTCGCAATCGTGGGCACCGGTCCGCGCGGGATCTCGGTGGTCGAGCGGATCGCGGCCAATCTGATGGCCGAGACGGAGCCGCCGAGCGTCAGAATCTGGCTGATCGACGCGGTGGAACTGGGAGCGGGCCGGATCTGGCGAACCGACCAGGAGACCAGCTTCCTGATGAACACCGTCGTCGGTGAGATCAGCATGTTCTCCGGGGTCTTCGACGGTGAGCCATGCCGGCCGGGCGCCGGCCTGTCCTTCCAGCAGTGGTTACACACGCAGCCGGAACCGGAACTGTCCGGACTGGACCATGACGACTACGCACCGAGGTACGCCTACGGCCGGTACCTGCGGTATGTGTACGACTCGGTGGTGCGAGCCATGTCCGGGCTCGGCGAGGTCGTCGAAGTGGTCGGCAAGGTGACCTCGTTGCGGGAGAACGGCAACGCTTACGAACTCCGCGTGTCCACCTCGGACGATGAGCGCACCGTGACCGTCGACGCGGTGGTGATCACCACCGGGCACGCCCCAGCGGAGCTGTCCGAGCACCAGTCCGAGCTGGCGCGGTTCGCACAGGACCGGTCCGAACTCCGTTACCTCAGCGGGGATTCGGCCGCCGATCTGGAACTGCAGTCGATCCCGCCCGGCGCTGCGGTCGGCGTCGTGGGGCTCGGCCTGTCCTTCTACGACATCCTGATGTCCTTCACCGTCGGCCGGGGCGGGAAGTTCAAGGTGAACGGCGACGGGGCGATGTGCTACGTGGCCAGCGGCAATGAGCCCTCGGTGGTCGCGGGCTCGCGCAGCGGATTGCCGATCCGTTCGCGGGGCCGCAACCAGAAGGGGGTGACCGGCCGCGCGGCGCCGAGGTTCCTCACCTCGGCCGCCATCGGCCGGCTGCGCGAGCGCAACGCGGTGCACCGGGGCAACCCCGCTCTGGACTTCGACCGGGACGTGCTGTCCTTATTACAGGCCGAAATCAACTACGTGTACTACACCACCCAGGCACGGACCCAGCACGGGCCGGAGCGTGCCGAGGCGGTCGGCGCCGAGTTGTGCGCACTCGGCCCGGAACTGGCGAGCTGGCGCGAGGTGGTTCTGCGCCACGGACTCGAGGACGTGGAGCCGGTCGACCTGGACCAGCTCTCCAGGCCGTTGCACGCCAAGCGGTTCGACTCCGGTGCCGACGTGGTCGCCGACGTACGGCGCATCCTGCGCGCCGACATCACGGAGGCCGGTCAGGGCAACGTGGACAGTCCGCTCAAGGCCGCGCTGGACGTCATCCGGGATTCCCGCGAAGTGCTGCGGCACGCCGTGGACTTCGGTGGCCTGACCCCGCGATCCCATCGGGCCGACTTCCTCGGCCGGTTCGTCTCGCGCACCTCGACGCTGTTCACCGGCCCGCCGCTGGAACGCACCGCGCAGTTCCTGGCCTTGATCGATGCCAGGGTGCTCGACGTGGTAGGGCCGGACGTGCTGCACGGATGCGACGCCGAGCAGGGCCGGTTCTTCCTGGAATCCCCGGTCGTCGAGGGCTCGCGCAGGCACTGCGACGTGCTCATCGACTCCCGGATCCCGACCGCCGGCCTGATCCGCAACACCGATCCGCTGATGCGGCAGCTGGTCGAGGAGCGGATGGCCGTCGACTTCGTGCACGGCGACACCGAAGAGATGTTTGCCACCGGGGCACTGCACATCACCCCGGCCGAGCGTCGGGTGATCGCCGCCGACGGCCGGCCGCACCGAGCCCTCTACGCGCTGGGCATCCCGACCGAGCGGGTGTGCTGGTTCACCCAGATCGGCAACGGCCGGCCGGGTGTGCACACCTCCTTCTCCAGGGACGCCGACGTGATAGCACTCAGCGTGCTGCGCCGGGCCGAGTCCAACACCTTCCAGTGATCGGGGACACGTTGTCCGGGCAAGACCATGCGTACCGGGAGTTCCGTGCCGCGCGGGACCTCCTTTTGCACCACGCCAAGGACCAGGACGCCGCGCGCAAGGCGTTCCGGTGGCCGCGGCCACGGCAGTTCAACTGGGCGACCGAATGGTTCGACCGGATCGCCGAAGGCAACGACCGGGTGGCGCTGCGCATCGTCGGACAGGGGGAGCTGACCTTCCAGGAGCTTTCCCGGCGTTCCGACCGGGTTGCCGGCTGGCTGCTGTCGCAGGGCATCCGCCGGGGCGACGTGGTGATGCTGCTGATGGACAACCGGATCGAGCTGTGGGAGCTGATGCTCGCCCTGATCAAGGTCCGGGCCGTTATCGCGCCCGCCTTCATCACCATCTCGCCCGAGGAACTGCGCACCAGGATCGGCAGGGCCGGAGCCCGGCATGTGATCGCCGACCATCGGATCGTGCCGGGGCTCGCCGTGGACGGGCTCGGGACCAGGATCATCGTGGGCGGGGAGCACGAGGGCTGGGTCGACTTCGCCTCCTCGGCCGAGCACGAGGACGACTTTGTGTCGGAGGGCCCCACCGAGGCCGACGAGCCGCTGTTCTACTACTTCACCTCCGGCTCCACCTCGCGGCCGAAGCTGGTGGTGCACACGCACGTCAGCTACGCGATCGGGCATCTGGCGAGCATGTACTGGAACGGGCTGAAGCCGGGGGATGTGCACCTCAACGTCTCCGCCCCGGCCTGGGCGAAGTACCCATGGAGCTCGCTGTTCGGGCCCTGGAACGCCGAGGCGACCGTGGTGTCCATGGACAATGCCGACGCGACCCCGCAGCGGCTGCTGGAGGTACTGAGGACCGGGAAGATCACCAGCTTCTGCGCGCCGCCCAGCATCTGGCGGGCACTGATCCGGACCGGGTTGCCCGACGGCCTGCCCGGGTTGAGGCACGCGGTCAGCGTCGGTGAACCGCTCATGGGCGACGTGGTCGAACAGGTCCGCAGGCTGGCCGGGGTGACCGTCCGCAACGGGTTCGGGCAGTCCGAGGTCACCGCCATGGCCGGGGTCACCGCCTCCTCCTCGGCGGACCCGGTCTCCATGGGCTACCCACTACCGGGCTACGAGCTGGTGGTGGTCAGGCCCGGCACCGATGAGCCGGCTCAGGAGGGCGAGCTGTGCCTGGACCTGACCAACAAGCCCGTCGGCATGATGCGCGGCTACCTCGACCCGGAGGACAACGCCACCAGCCATACCCCGGGCGGCCGCTACCGGACCGGTGACCTTGCCCGGTGGGACAGCGACGGTTCCCTGGTCTACCTCGGGCGCCGCAAGGATGTGTTCGAGGGACTGGACGGGGCGCTGATCGCTCCCCTCGAACTGGAACACGTGCTGGTGCTGCACCCCGCCGTCGCCGAACTGTCCGTGGTACCGGTGTCCGAGGGCAAGGCACTGGTACCCAAGGCGTACGTCGTGCTCAGCGCCGGCTGGAACGCCAGCCGCGCCACCGCCGAGGCACTCTTCGCGCACCTGCAAAAACATCTGCCCGCGCCCAAGCTCGTGCGGTTCCTGGAGTTCGTGGACGACCTGCCCCGCACCGAATCAGGCAAGGTCCAGCGCGAGGCCGTCCGAAGGCTGCGCAGGTCCCGCACCGTCGAGTTCGCCGCCGACCCACCGGCCGCCCTGGCGTAGCCTCGGCCGGTCGGCCGGTCATGGGGCCGTCGTGCGATCTGTGGCCTCCTACGCGACCGGACCTATCGGCAGCGTGGAGGCCACGTCTGACGCGTACCGGAACACGTACGCATGGTCGCCGCCGGATCTGCCTTTCGCACGGGAGCACTTGGGCCGGGCGCTGCCGCGGAGCACACAGCCGCTTCCCTCCAAGTGGTGGAGTGTCGCGTGTCCTCGTCAGACCGTTGCGGATGAGTGATCGGAACCCAACAGGGAGCTCACGGTCGTCAGCTGCTCCGATCCGATCAGCCGTGCGGCAAGCGTGAGCCCCGCCTCATGGGCCGCGACGCCCGCGTACGTCTGACTCGCGTCAGTGACAATCTGCGGCCTGACGCCCCGTTCGAAGGCGTCGACGGCCGTCTTCAGCACACACATCTCAGTCGCTATCCCGCAGATTACGAACTCCGTCCACTTGCGGAGCCGGACCAGCTTGTCCATTTCCTCGGTGAACGCGGAGTACCGCGCCTTGTCCACCACGGCGAAAGAGCGGGCTGCGTGGTCCGCGAGTTCGGCGATCAGCTCGTTCTCCGGAGGCGACCGAAATCCGGTCCAGTGCATGAGCCGCTCGTAGGGTGAACCCGGCGGGTTGAGAAACCGGGTGAAGACGACATCCCGCCCGGTGTGCTCCCAGCGCTCGACCAAGTCGACCACTGTGGGCACGATGGAAGCCGTCTCCGCGGTGATGAATCCGTTCTGCATGTCGACGACCACCAGGACTTCGGTCATCCCCGCACCTCGCTGCTCTCGCCGGCCAGCCATTTCTGCCATTCGGGGGCGCGGAGGGCAGGCCCCGGCCGAATCGACGTCCCCACCCAGGACCGCACCGGTCTGATGCCGTGCAGTGCGTTCACCAGCCACACCTCTTTTCCTTCCAGCTCTTCCACCGGTACGTGTCGCTGCCCGACCGGAACACCGAGCTGCGCGGCCCGTTCCTGGATCACCGCCGTAGTGACTCCACCCAGCACGGGCAGTTTCGGGGACGGAACGCAGAGCCAGTCCTTGTCCCACCACAGCACGCTGGCATATCCGGCTTCCAGGACCACGCCCGACTCCGTTGTGAGAAGTGCTTCCTGCGCGCCCCTTGCCACCGCTCGCCCGCGCAGCGCGTCGAGTGCGTCGAGGTCGGGTCCCTTCAGATGCGGAGCCGTCCTGGGATCGGTGGTGCCCGGTACCCACACCGTTACCGGCCCGCTCCGTGCCGGTGACGGCCGGACCCGCAAACGCAACTCGGCCGGCTCCTCAGCGGGCAGCTCCACGCGTGGGAACCAGTCTCCGGCCTTGGGGAGCTTGCCGATGGCAGCCTGCCAGAACGCCGCTGCGGTCTCCTGGGACACGCTCCCCACTGCGGCACAGCCCCGCAGGAATCGTTGCCGGTGCAGGTCGATGCGGCGCACACGGCCGTTGCTGAGCAGCCAGGAATCAGCCAGAGACAACCGTGTCCGTGCCGTTGGGGTCATGGGGTCTGCCGGCCGCAAGTAATCATCCCGCCATGTGAACACCTGTTCCCCTCTCGGGGGCAGGCCCACTTCGATCACCACTTCCCGCTTCTGAGGATGTGCCTGCGCAGCTTCCCGTTGGGCGTGCGGGGAAGCGCGTCCACCAGGTGCACGACGCGCGGGACCTTGTGGGGCGCGAGCCTGTCTCGCGCCAGGGCGACGAGCTGAGCGGGCAGGGAATCAGGCCGGCCGACTGGTTCCCTGGGCACGACGAAGGCGTGAAGCAGGGTGATGCCTTGGGCATCCGCAAGCACGGTCACGCCGACTTCCTTCACCGCGGGATGATCGCCCAGCACGGCCTCCACTTCCAGCGGGGAGACAGTCACGCCACCGACCATTTCCATGTCATCAGCGCGACCGATGTGCCGGTAGGCCCCGTCTTTGCCTCGCACCACGCGGTCGTGGGTGGCGAGCCAGCCGTCCACCAGCGTCCGAGCCGTGTCCTGGGGCCGATTGAGGTATTCCGCCATCACCGTGGGGCCGCTGACCCACAGGTCACCCTCGACCTCGTCGGCAACCGGATTGCCTGCCTTGTCACGCACTTCGAGCCGGTATCCGGGGACAGCGCGGCCGATCGTACCGGGCCAGCAGAAGTCCACTCCGTTGGCGCAAAATGCGTGGCCGACCTCGGTCGAGCCCAGTTGGTCCAGCACCGGCGCGGCCATGAACTCGGAGATTCGGCGGCCCAGGCCCGGACGCAGGTTCTCGCCTGCCGACACAGCGGCACGAACGGTGGCGAACACGGAGGGGTCACCGCTGCTGATCAGGTTGGCGTAAGCGGACGGCACGGCGTAGAGCACGGTGACGCCGTGGCGTGCGATCGCTTCACGCACCGCCCCCGGCGTCTGCCGGTCGCCGAGCAGCACGACGGAGGAACCGGTGTACAGCGGGAAGGCGAAGGCGTTCCCGAACCCGTAGGCGTAGAACAGCTTCGACAAGGACAGTCCGACGTCGTCCGGACCGATGTGGAGGACCTCTTCGCCCACCGCACTCGCATAGGCAGCCACGTCCTGGTGGCGGTGCGGCACCCCCTTGGGGACGCCTGTCGTCCCTGACGTGTACTGCACGTAGAGACGCGCGTCGGGGTCGAGCGATCGGGGCTCGGTGGCCGGTGCGTGTTCGGCTGTTGTCATCAGCGTCTCGATATCCATCACAGCGGTGCCGTCGAAGCCGCCCGCCCGTTCCGCTGTGGTCACCACCAGTACTGCTTTGCAGTCGTCGACGATGAACCGGTGACCGTCAGCGGTCAGGTCGGGATTGACGATGACAGCGGTCGCGCCGAGGACGGCGGTGCCGAGGAATGCGGTGATCCACCCGATCCCGTCGGGAAGCGCAACCACCACGTGTTCGCCCGGCCGGACCCCGTGATCCGCCAGAACTGTCGAGGCCCTGGCGGCCAACTCGTGCACCTGCCCATGAGTCCAGGTGCGTCCGGCGGTGTGCACTGCGGCGCGATCGAGCCAGCCCGATCGCGCGGCGAGATCGGCCAGGTCAGCAGCTATGTTCACCATTGTGCAGTCCTTGTCGGTCCGGCGCCCGGCAGCTCCGTCGGCTGCTCGGCCACAGAGAACAACGCACGGAGCGGGGCCGCGGCCTTGAGCAGCACCTCCGCGTACTCCTCAGCCGGGTCGGAATCCAGCACGATCGCTCCTCCGGTGCCGATGTGCATCATTCCGTCGGCGAAGACCACCGTGCGGATGACGATGTTCAGATCTGCCGTGCCGTTGCAGGACAGGTAGCCCAGCGTCCCCGAGTAGACACCGCGGGCTTGCTTCTCCAACCCGTCGATGATCTCCATGGTCCGCAGCTTCGGAGCCCCGGTCATGGAACCGCCGGGGAAGCAGGCGCGAACACAGTCCACCGCGTCAGCTCCCGGCCGGAGCCTGCCCCGGACCGTAGAGACGAGCTGGTGGACCGTCGGGTAGCTTTCGACCGCCATCAGCTTGGGCACATGGACACTGCCCACCTCGCAAACCTGTCCGATGTCATTGCGCAGCAGGTCGACGATCATGAGATTCTCGGCTCGTGTCTTGGCGCTGTTGGCCAGTTCGAGCTTGAGTTCGGCGTCCTTCGAGGGCACGGCATGGCGAGGGGCCGTACCCTTGATCGGCTTGGACTCGAGGATTCGCTGCCGGTCCAGCTTCAGGAACCGCTCGGGTGACGAACTCGCGATCTCCATGTCGTCCAGCCGCAAGAAGGCGGCATACGGTGCCGGGTTGTGCTTGCGCAGCCGCCGGTAGAAGTCGAAGGCGTCATCGAGGGCAGGGAGCTCGGCAGCGGTGGTCAGGCAGATTTCGTAGCTCTCTCCCGCAACGAGTGCGTCCTTGCACCGTGCGATGTCGTCCAGGTACTGGTTCCGGTCCCGCATCAGCCACGGCTCGACCAGAGCCTCGTCCGTGGCCTCCGTGATCACCAACCGCACCGGTTCGGCGGGCGGAAGTTCGCGCAGGGACGTGAGTGTGTCGTCGAGCCAGTGGTTGGCGGACAACTCGCCCTCCACGCTGTTCTCGGCGAGGCACAGCAGGTAGGTCAGACAATCATGGTGGTCCACGACAACGAGCCTGTCGGCGAACAGCCAACTGGCGTCAGGTGTTCGGGCCTGGTGACGGTTGGGCGAATCAAGGCGGCCCTTGAGTTCGTAACCGAAGTAGCCCACGTAGCCGCAGGCGAAGTCGAACGGCAGCCCGGCCCGGTCGATCCGGCGCTGCTGGAGCTGGTCCTGAAGGTAGTCGAACACGTTGCCACGTATGCGGCAGGGGAGTTGGCCCTGCCGTTCGACGTGGACCACTTCCTCGGCGCTGTCATATCGCACGAACTCGGCCAGCGGGCCGCTGCCGTCGCCGAGAAAGGAGAAACGTCCACGCCCGGGGTCGGTTTGGGCACTGTCCAGCCAGAAGGCCCGCGAGGAGCCGGTGAACAGCTGAGAGAAGGCCGACTCGGTGTCCACGGTGGACTCGAAGAGGCTGACGTGCAGCTGGTACTTCGCGTTGTGCGGAACCTCGACGTCCGCCGCGGCAGGGCGTCGCCGGCTTGTGATCGGCACCGGCCGCGGTCGGTGTTCGATCGTCAGGTCTCGAAAGTTGGCGATGAGCTCCGATCCGTATTCGGTGGCTATCGACTCGGGGTGGAACTGGACCCCCCACAGCGGTCGGAGCCGGTGCCTGAGCGCCATCAGTACGCCGTCCTCGGACCAGCCCATGCCTTCGAGTTCGCCAGGCAACGGTTCCTGCACGCACAGTGAGTGGTACCGCACCGCGGTGAAATGCTGCGGCAGCCCACGGAAGAGATCCCGCCCGTCGTGACGGACGGTGGTCAGATGGCCGTGTTTGGGGGCCGGAGCGGGCGCCACCTCGGCCCGCGAGCCGAGTGCGATCCCCTGGTGCCCGAGGCATACTCCCAGCACCGGCACGGTCGCCTCGGCCAGAACGCGCGCGGAGACGCCGAAATCCCGTTCCCTGCCGGGGTGTCCGGGCCCCGGGGAGATGACCACGTTGTCGAACGTGTCCCATTCCAGCGTGCCGCTTCCGGGAGCGTCGTTGCGCACCACTGTCGGCTCCTCGCCGTTGACGACGGCAAGCAGCTGGAACAGGTTGTACGTGTAGGAGTCGTAGTTGTCGATCAGCAGAGTCCTCATTGAGGCTGCTCCTCCAGAGCCGTGTGCCCGCCGTTCGGATCAGTGACGGGCGGCCAGATCCGCCACCGCTTCGATCACATGCATCGCCTGCGTGTCGTTGAGACGGGGATCGCACAGCGACCGGTAGCCGATTGCCACATCAGCTTCGTTGTCAGGGCCGCCAGGGCCGACACACTCGGTCACACGGTCGCCGGTGACCTCGAGATGCACTCCACCGGGCCACTGACCCGCGCGTCCCAGAACCTCGAAGAACCCGGTGAGTTCGTCCAGAATGTCCTTGACGTGCCGGGTCTTGATCCCGTTGGAGGTGACGACCGTGTTGCCGTGCATGGGATCGCAGACCCATGTCGCCGGGTGGCCTGAACGGCGTGTCACGTTGATGAGTTCCGGGAGCCGTTCCCGAACCCGCCGCGCGCCGAGTCGGGCGACCAACGTGAGCCGCCCAGGCCGCCGGTGCGGATCGAGGCGCTCGCACAGCTCCAGCAAGTCCTCGTTGCGGATGCCGGAGCCGACCTTGCATGCGACAGGATTGATCACGGCCGACAGCAGGGACACATGAGCCCAGCCGGGCTGCCTGGTCCGCTCGCCGATCCACGGCAGATGCGTCGAACCGGCGAACCACTCGCCTGTGACCGGGTCGAACCGGGTGAGGGGCTCCTCGTAGTCGAGTACCAGCGCCTCGTGGCTCACCCACAAGCGGTCCCGCCCCGTCGCGGCGTCGAGTCGGTGTAACCGGTCCAGCACCATGCGAGCGGTCTGGTACGCGGCGAGCATACGGAAGGGATCGGAGCGCCTGCTCCGGACGTCGGGCTCGGACCCGTTGACCAGCAGACCACGGAAGATCGGCAACGCCGTCCCGTCCACCGTCTCCACAGGCTGTGACCGTGGTTTGGCGAACTGGCCGGCCACCCGCCCGATGGCCAGTGCGGGGAGCTTCAGCCGGGCAGTGACGGTGTCGGCCATCCTGCTGATCAGCTGGTGATCGCTCTCAGCGCTGCGCACCGCATGCCTGCCGAAGGGTTCCGCGCAGGCACCTGCCTGCAGCAGGAATGCCTCACCGCGCTGCACCTGGGCCATTCGTACGAGCAAGTCTCCGGCCTCGTCGGCGCTGACCAGGGCCGGCAGCGCCGACAATCGTCGGCGGATGGCAAGAGCCGTGACCGGGTCCGGCCAGTTGGGCTGCTGGGCGGCGGGCAGGGAGTCAGCGGTGGGCGACGTCTTTAGCGTGGTCCTTTCCCGTGCAAGGGACCATTGTTCTCCGATGCGGGTCGAGATCGGCATAAGGCGTCCCACTATTCCCCTCTTCCTGCGTATGACCCTTGTGGCGCAGGCCAAGATTATTTGAACATCCCGTTCAATCCGGATTCAAGTAGGTACCTTGAGGTACGCGAAAGGCGCAAGGCGCTTCACGTGCGGGCACTCATTAAGGACGCGGGCACTCATTAAAGGCTGGGTGACCTCCCGCCCAGGTACTGGTGCCGCCGTTCGGCCATGGCCACGCACTTTGAGGTACGTAGTTGTGCGGCTTCGCTCACGCAAGGTACTTTTCTCACGTATAGCGTCCGCAATTGCGGAATTCCCCGTCGTGCGCAGGCCACCACTTGCATGGCGTTCCGAGGCCAGCGACCAGCGAACTTTCCAGGAGGACGGCAGATGTGCGGTGTCGCCGGATGGGTCAGTTTTCGTCAGGACCTCTCGCATGAGGAGAGCATTCTTGAGGGAATGACCAACTCCATGACCTGCCGCGGCCCCGACGCTTCCGGGCAGTGGCTGTCGAGGCACGCGGCCCTCGGACACCGTCGGTTGTCGATCATCGATCTGCCTGGTGGGACACAGCCCATGACGGTGGATACGCCCGGAGGGCCCGTCACTCTGAGCTATAGCGGTGAGACTTACAATTTCGTCGACCTGCGCGATGAACTGTGCAAACGGGGTCACAAATTCCGTACCAGGAGTGACACCGAGGTCGTGCTGCGCGGATACCTCGAATGGGGTTCTGCAATTGCGGAACGAATGGTGGGAATGTGCGCCATCGCGGTGTGGGATTCCCGGTACGAGCGGCTCACTCTGATCAGGGACCGCATGGGAACGAAGCCCATGCACTACTACCGGACCAAGGACGGCCTGCTCTTCGGATCTGAACCCAAGGCGATTCTCGCGCATCCTGACGTCAAGTCTGTCGTGGACATGGAGGGAATGCGCCAGCTCTTCAGCTTCTTCACGGCTTCCGAGAACGCGGTATGGGCCGGCATGAAGGTGATGACGCCCGGGACGGTCATCGAGTTCGACCGCAACGGGCTGCGCGAGCACACCTACTGGCAGCTGTCCGCCGAGGAGCACACCGACGACCTGGACACGACGGTGGCCCGGGTACGGCAGATGGTGGAAGACAACGTGCGGCACGAGTTGGTCGCCGATGTGCCGCTGGGCCTCCTGCTCTCCGGCGGCCTCGACTCCAGTGCGCTGGCGGGGCTCGCCAGTCGGCACCTGACCGCCAAGGGGGAGCGGGCCCGTACCTTCTCGGTGGACTTCCCCGGCCAGAGCGAGAACTTCCAGCCCCATGAGATGGCCGACTCCGCCGACGCGCCGTACGCCAAGGAAATGGCCGCGCACATTGGTTCCGAGCATCACGACATCGTGCTCGACCATCGCAGGCTGTCCGACCCCGACCTCCGGCGCTCCGTTGTGGCGGCGTGGGATCTTCCCTGGGGTATGGGCGATATCAACGGCTCGATGTTTCTGCTGTTCAAAGCCGTACGTGAGCACGTGACCGTGGCGCTCAGCGGCGAGGCCGCCGACGAGATCTTCGCCGGCCACGTCTGGCATCAGTCAAAAGCCGCGAGGTACGGCAGTACCTTCCCGTGGCACACCACCTGGCTCAAGCGGGTCGACTGCTCCGCCTACCTGACAGGCGAGTTCCAGGCCGCTCTGGACGCCGATGCCTACACAGCCGACTGCTTCCGGGAGGCAACCGCGCGCGTGCCGTACCTGGACGGCGAGGACGAGGAACAGCGGATGTACCGGCGGTCGCTGCACCTGGGGCTGAACCACTTCATGCGTGTGCTGGAGGATCGCGTCGACCGGATGGCGATGGCGGTGGGCCTGGAGACCCGGGTGCCGTTCTGCGACTACCGCCTGGCCCAGTACCTGTACAACGTGCCGTGGACGATGCAGACCTTCGACGGCAGGGAAAAGAGCCTGCTGCGCGCCTCGGTCAAGGACGTGGTGACCCGGTCGGTGGTGGAGCGCCGCAAGAGTCCCTACCCGTCCACCCAGGACACTCTGTACTGCGACGCACTGCAAGAGCAGGTCAAGATCCTGCTCAAAGAGCCGAACAGCCCGGTATTCGATCTGTTCGACCGGACCAAGCTCGCCGAGGCGGCCGAGCTGTCGCCGCACCAGATCGCCGGCGCCCCGCGAGCGGCTTTCGAGAAGGCCCTGGACCTGGCTGTGTGGTTCGAGATCCGCAACCCGGAACTGCGGTACTGACCGTACGGAGGACCAGTGAGCGACGAGCTCAGTCTGACCCGGGGCTACAACCTGCTCCGGATGAACGCAGACACCGAGAACCGTGATTCCACCTTCACCTTGAGCGGCCGCGAATATGAGCTGCTGGAGGGGGTTTTCTCGCCGACCCTTTGCCCGTCCACGGAAATCTACGCGGAGTGGCTTCCCTACCCCGCGGGCGGCAGTTTCCTGGAGATCGGAGCAGGAGCCGGCGTGATCTCCGTGACCGCGGCACTCAGCGGTTGTGCTCGGGTGACCGCGCTGGACATCAACGAGACAGCTGTGGAGAACACCAGACGGAATGTGGCGCGGCACGGTGTCGCCGACCGGGTGCATGTACTGCACAGCGACATGTATTCCGCACTGGACCGCCATACGCGCTTCGACCTGGTGTTCTGGAGTTCCAGCTTTATTGAACCGTCGACGGACTTTGCGCACGAGACTCCCCTGCACCACGCGATATTCGACCCCGGATACGTCATGCACCAGGAGTTCTTGCGGTCAGCGGCCGACCATCTGGAACCCGGCGGCCGACTCCTGCTCGGTTACAGCAACATGGGAAATCGCGAACTCCTCACCGAGGTTGCCGACAACGCGGGACTGCGGTTCGAGCAGCTACACGCGGCACAGCACCCTCACCTCGCCGATGTCGAATACCAGTTGCTGGAGTTTCATGTGGCAGATCGGCCCGCGAGCTGAAGGAAGAATGGAGACGGGACGGATCCAGTGAACCGAACAGAAGAATCCGGCTACCCTTCACTTTTCGAACAGTGGGATAACCGGTCCTGGGTGCGATCGAAACCGCGCAGGAACGTAGCGTTCGCGAGTGGATTGCATTACTTTTCCCCCGACCTGTGCCCGCTGCTCGCTCACCCGGAGGTTCGGGCAGCCCCGCAACAGGTCCGGGAGGAGATTCTTGTGCACTCCCTCTACGTTTACCTGGAGTTCACGGTTCAGCTGGAATTGGGGCCGGTGAACGAGACATGCCTACTGTTGCACTCACCAGATTTCTGCCCGTGGCTGCCCGCGCAGATGAAGGAAGACCTCCTCCGCATCTACACCGACGAGGCAGCCCACGCGGAGATGTCGCACGCCCTGCTGACGACGGTCCGGGATCACACCGGTGTGGAACCGATTCAACACAGGCCGTACTTCCTGCAGGAACTCTCTCGCCTGTATGCGGCGGAACTTCCGGTGTACCGGCCCCTTGTGAAGCTGTTTTTTTCCATCGTATCCGAGACGTTGATCACCGGGAGTCTGACCAAGTTACCGAAGGATCCCTCGGTGCAGCAGGCGGTACGGGAACTGGCCGCCGACCACGCGACGGACGAGGGTTTGCACCATGCCTACTTCCGACGTCTGTTCAAGTCGCTCTGGCCGAAGATGCCGGCTCCACTCCAGACCAAGATCGGGGCCATGCTGCCCGAGATCATTCTGGCGTTTCTGCGACCGGACGAGGTTGCGATGACGCACATGCTCGCCGGCTACCCTGACGTCTTTGGAGATCCAGCGCGCGTGGTGGCCGAGACCGTGGAGTTGCCACGGGTCCGCGAAAGCCTTGTCGACAATGCGGCCCCCACGCTGAGGATGCTGGCCCAGGAAGGTGTGTTCTCCGACCCGGCGATCTCCGCAGCGTTCGACAAGCACGGTCTGCGTCAGAACGCATGACCAATCGGCTGTGGGCGTGCGGAGTTGGGCATGTGGTCCTTCGTGCCGGCAGGCGTGTCGCCGTCCCGATCCGCAGAGGCAGGAGACCGTGGTGATCAACGACTACATACTCGCCCTACTGTCCGCACCGCCGGCGAACGCCACGGAGTTCACCCACGCGCGGCCCGCGTTGTGGATGGACAACTTGCGGAGGTGGCTTGAGCGCGCGGCCGAATTGGACCACAGCTTCCGCTTCGACGAACCCGTACAGGATCAGGACAACCGACGGCTCCGCCTGAGGACCCGCCTGCCCATAGCGTCCACCACGGACTTCGTGCTCCACACTTCGGCCGGCTTCGACAGGCTCACTCCCTCTCGCACCAGTCGGGCAGATTGTGACCTTGTTGTCCATTTTATGTGCGTGCCGAATCGGCCCGCTGCACCACAGTCACAGCCGTGGGAACAACCCTGCACACCGTGGGCCGGTCGCCAGGGCCTCCTCATCGTGGAGCCCCGGTGGGCGGCAGCCGTGCTCATGGCGCACTCGGCCCCGTTGTTCTGGGGCGCTTCAGCGCGCGAGGAGAGCAGATCGCTGCTGGACAGTACGCGTCCCGGCGCCGGCGGCGCAGGACCCGTGAATCGCGACCACCCTATTCCTTAAAGGACTCTGAATCCTTGTGATGGAGTGAGTACTCGACCGGGGGGGACTTGGACCAATGCCCCACGGCTCACGCCTCTCACGAATGTGCTGGCATTGCTGTAGCCGCGGTTTGGAACCCCCTGACAGAGCACCCGGCCCTGGCTGGCCTCGGAGACGGCTCCGGAGATCGACAGGACAGGCGTCAGAGCGTCGTCGTTCGTTGGCGTGGCGCTGAAGCAGATCGCTCAGGCTCTTGATGATCGCCCGAGCCGCCGCCGAGCCGTTATCCGGAGTTCGACGTCCGTGCCGTCCGTTACCGGAGGTTGTGGGTGTTCAGGCGGTGGATGAGGCCGGGGCGGCGCTGGTACGTCTCACGCAGGCGTGTGATGTGCTGCCGGAAGTCCGCTCCGCTGCCGACGCGGTAGGGCCGTCAGGTGCTGGGCGCGGGCTTCGGCCTTTCGGCGTTGTTCACGCCGGCGGCGTTCAGTGCGGCGAGTGTGGGGGCGTCGAGCAGTCCCAGGGCCAGCCGGAGCAGAAGCGCGTCCTTTTCCTTTGTCGGCAGGGCGGCGATCAGGAGTTGGAGTTCCTTCTTCGTGTGGCCGTGCGCTCGGGGGCGGCGGGGCTGGCCTGTGCGGCGATGGAGAGCAGGTCGGCATCGACTCGCAGGTAGTCCGCCAGCGCACGCTGCGGGGCGGTGAGATCGGCGAAGCCGGCCGGGACGGGAGGCTCGGTGACGGCCTGGTACTCCTCTTCGTCGTCGTCCTGCAGTTCCCACGTGGCGAGGGCGGACAGCCAGGCGAGATACAGGGACCGCGGGTCACCCGCGGCGAGTTCGGTCGCGTACATCGATGAGCGCGGTCAGGGAGTCGTCGGCGCCCTCCGCCCAGTCGCCTCCTTCATCCTCGCTGGTCAGATCAAGGACGCTAGGCGTGCGGGTGTTCCAGGCGTCGACGTGGTCGTCGAGACAGTGCGGCTGGACGGTGCGCAGCGGCAGGCGCTGCATGGGCAGCCGCAGCATCAGCCGGTGCGTACCCCAGTTGGTGACGTACGGGTGGGCGTCGAGGTACCGCTCGATCATGCGGCGCGGCTCGCCGCGGAAGTTCCCCCACTGGTAGGTGTTGGTGAAGCTTGTCGCGGTGATCCGCGCCCGGGTGGACAGGCGGCCGCGAAGCTGTTCCTGCTCCTCGCGGCTCAGTGGCCGCTCGAGGACCTGGAACTCGAAGTGCTGGTACTCGCTCACCTGCGGGACCCTACTGGCCGCCGCCTGCGGCCGAACGCCGTCGAGCCGGGGCGCATGCTGCCGGTCGTCCGTAGGGATGAGTCGCCATGACCGGTGGCGGGACGATGATGACGATGACGGCAGAACGGGTCGCGGGGCGCGCTGTGTGGGCGCGGGCATGAACGGTGCCTGGAGCGACCACGATCTGGCGGCGCTCCGTGCCGCCTGCTACGCGGCGGACGGCAGGTCACTACGGCGGTGCGATGCTCGGCGGCGCTGCATGCGCGGAATGGGGAAGGCGATGAGGTACTGGCAGATCAACTTGACGCTGCGATCGGTGGCGTCACCCCTCTCCTGCGTCCGTTGTCTGTCGACCTGGACGAACTCTCCGGCCTGCTGGAAGGCGATCCCGCCTGGGAAGGTGGCTGGGTCGACCTGAACACCGGCGAGTGCCGACTGGTGACGGCGGACTCCGGGGAGGTCTGGTATGGAGACGAGCCGGAGGACGCCGAGCGGTGGCTGCATGTGGCATGCGCGGGGTCACATGATGCTTACCGGGACATGGAGGACTTCATCGCCGTACTCGACGACCGGAGCCTCGCCGACGCCTTGGCCACCGCGATCAGGGGCCGGCACTTCCGGGCGCCCGGTCACTGGTCGTCGTCCGACTCGCCCGAGGGACGGGGGCCGCCGAAGCCGTGGGCGGACAGATCGAACCAGTTGCCCTCGGGGTCCATGGCCCGGTACTCCGCGAAGGGACGGTTGGTGAAGCGCTCGGCGGGCTCCTCGGCTCCTGCGGTGACCAGAGCGGCCGAGGTCTCGGCGGTGTCGGCCACATGGAAGCCGAAGTGGTTCATGCCCAGCGGGGTTTCGCCGTCGAGGCGGTGCTTGATCAGGGCGAGACTGAAGTACCCGTCGGAGAGGAAGCAACTGCCGTCGGGGTCCCGGTGAAAGATCTCCATGTCGAAGATCCCGCTGTAGAACTCGGCGAGCTTCTCGGGGTCGCGGGCGACGAGGGCCAGGTGACGCAGCTTGGGCTTCTTGGGGGTGGTGGACATGTGTGGACTCCTCAGGGATCAGGTGGCTGGAGGGGTGGCCGGTCGGGGGGCTGGGATCATGTTGTGAAAGGCGGTGATGAGCCAGGTTCCGTCGTCGCCGTCGTGCGCGAGGCGTTCCACGACGGCGAGGGCATGGGTGTCGGCGACCGTCTTTCCGTCGGCCGCGACCACGCTGGACTCCACGTCCACCGTGGCGAGGTCCGGCCTCCGCAGGCGGACGGACCGGATGCGCACCTCCAGGCGGGTGGCGTGGAAGGCAGTGCGGAAGAGCTGATCGTGGCCCGCGGCGATACCGGCCCGGCCGGGCGGTTTCTCGCCGCGCACCGTGGTGAAGTCGCAGTCCTCCGCGAAGACGGCGGCGAAGGCGCCGGCGTCACCGGCGGCCCAGGCACGGGTCATGGCGTCCCACAGGGCGCGGACGCGTTCGTCGTCGGTGGTGGTGGTCACTGGGCTCACGCTCCCGCGCTCGTCATCGCGGCGGTGCGGATCCGCAGCGGAACCTCGACGCACCCGCCTTCCGGCCGGACGGTCGGGGCCCAGGCGGCGAGAGCGTGATAGACGGCGCCGCCGCGCCGCTCCAGATAGCAGATGAGGTTGACGGGCCAGCCGGTGTGGCCGAAGACATGCTGGTCCATCGGTGTCGGGTACTCGCTGAGCGTGAGCCCTCGTTCGGCCTGTGGACCGATGCGGTGCCAGTCGGGGTGCATGTGGATGGATCCGAGGATCTCCAGCCCCTCGGCCTCGGCCGCGCGGGTGGCGGTCAGCAGATCCCGTGAATCGATCCACCAGCCGCGGGACTCGTTCTCGTACGCGGGGCCGAAGCGGGGAATGATCGACTCGGCGAACTCGCTGCGGGCGGCTGGGTCAGTGGTGCGGGCGTTGCGGCCGAAGGTGACCCGCCGCACGTGGTGGGCCGTCTCGCCGGAGGTGCCCACGAGCAGGGCGAAGCAGGGTAACGGAGCCTCGGGGGTGATCAGTTGGTACTGGCCGACGGCCGCGACGAGGAACTCATCGAGGGCGCGGTCGTCCATGAGGACGGTCCCGTGGCCGGGGGCCGATATATCTGATAAGGGCATGGCAAAACACGCTTTCCGTGGGGGTGGTCGAGGATTCCTCTGTCGACGTCGGTGCCCCGCAGCATGGGGCATGTCTTTGAATTCTCAATAGCTGTGGGTTTCGAGATGGCCGGCGCCCCGCACGGCCGCTGTGCGACCGGCGTGACACCCGGGGGCCCGCCCGGCCGGTGGCGCGGACAATCCGGCAACGCGCGGCGGCCGGGGTGCCCGAGCAGGCAGGGAGCGCGTTCAGCCGGCCGAGGGCAGCGGCATGACCCTGCGGTACGCGGTGGCGGCGATCACGGCCACCATGACGTGCATCGGCGGCAGTGCCGCGGTACCGGTCACATCACCGGCGTCGAAGAGCAGGAAGTCGACCGCGATCAAAGCGTTGGCCAGGGCCGACAGGGCGATCGCCGCGAGTACGCCGCTCACCACGGCGAGGGGCCGCGCCGGACTGAAGCTGTCTCGGAAACTGCAGACATCGTGACACTCCATGGGTGGGGGGTGTGAACGGCGAAGCGCTCAAAGTTGTTTGAGACCAAACATATCCTGAGGGAAGAAACTTGAAAGCTCAAGCCACCGTTCGGCGCCGCGCACCGTGGACATCGCACGGTCCCTCCCGTGCGAGGCCGAAGCGCCTCCGGAAGCCGCCGCTGAGGTCCTGTAGCGGATGCTCGCCCGCCACGCCGAGCGGGCTGGCTCTCTGAGAAAGGCGGAGCTATTCCTCAACGACGCCATCGACCTCATGGCGACAGCCGCAGCGTCACCCGACCAAGAGCCCGCTGCCGCCGCTGCCCGTGAGGTCGTCGCCGACTGCGATGCCAAGCTGGCCACCCACCGGGCCGCCCTCGACGCAGGCGCCGACCCCACCCTCATCACCCTGTGGATGGCCGAGACCCAAACGCGCCGGGCCAGAGTCGAAGCCGGGCCCGCACGGTGTCGAAGGGGCCCGGCGCCAGAATGTCCCGCGATGAGCGACCGTGCGTGCCGAGGTCACACTCGACCCGACGCATGAAAAATCCCCACGGTCGACGAGCAACCGTGGGGGAATGATGCGTGTCCGAGGGGGGACTTGAACCCCCACGCCCGATAAAGGGCACTAGCACCTCAAGCTAGCGCGTCTGCCATTCCGCCACCCGGACCAGGTGTCTGTCGTTCGGCCCGCGGCCGTTCCGACGTGGAAACCATAGCAAACATCCGGGCGTGCTCGATCACACGTGCTCGCCCGCCCTGCACGGCTCCCGCCGGGGCGGCGGGAGCGTTTACAGGGGCATGACGACCGTATTGCCGCCTTGGGCTGGACGGGCGGGCGAGGGAGTATGGCTCGTGGACCCGTCGCGGGCCGGCCCGGGTGCGGGCGGCGCCCCGCGGCAGTGAACAGGAGGAGGCAGCGTGAGTGAGTCGCTTTCGGACGCGACGACGGCCGGTGCGGTCAGAGGCGAGGACGAGGTCGTCGACCTCTGCCGCGATCTGATCCGTATCGACACCAGTAACTACGGTGACCACTCCGGGCCCGGCGAGCGTGTGGCCGCCGAGTACGTCGCCGAGAAGCTGGCCGAGGTGGGGCTCGAGCCCAAGATCTTCGAGTCGCACAAGGGCCGGGCCTCGACCGTGGCACGGATCGAGGGCGAGGATCCCTCCCGCCCGGCGCTGCTCATCCACGGCCACACCGATGTGGTGCCGGCCCACGCCGAGGACTGGACCCACCACCCCTTCTCGGGGGAGATCGTGGACGGCTGTGTCTGGGGCCGGGGCGCGGTCGACATGAAGGACATGGACGCGATGACGCTCGCGGTCGTACGTGACCGGCTGCGCACCGGCCGCAAGCCCCCGCGCGACATCGTGCTGGCCTTCCTCGCCGACGAGGAGGCGGGCGGGGTCTACGGGGCGCGCCATCTGGTCAATGAGCACCCCGAGATCTTCGAGGGCGTGACGGAGGCGATCGGCGAGGTCGGCGGCTTCTCGTTCACCGTCAACGAGGACCTGCGGCTGTATCTGATCGAGACCGCCCAGAAGGGCATGCACTGGATGCGGCTCACGGTGGAGGGCACCGCGGGGCACGGCTCGATGACCAACAACGACAACGCGATCACGGAGCTCGCGGAGGCGGTCGGCCGACTCGGGCGGCACAAGTTCCCGGTGCGGGTGACCAAGACCGTGCGGTCGTTCCTGGACGAGCTGTCCGACGCACTCGGCACCCCGCTCGACCCGGAGAACATGGACGAGACGCTCGCCAAGCTCGGCGGTATCGCGAAGCTCATCGGAGCGACGTTGCAGAACACGGCCTCGCCGACGATGCTCGGCGCCGGTTACAAGGTCAATGTGATCCCGGGGCAGGCCACCGCCCATGTCGACGGGCGCTTCCTGCCGGGGTACGAGGAGGAGTTCCTCGCTGACCTCGACCGCATCCTCGGCCCGCGGGTCAAGCGCGAGGATGTGCACGCGGACAAGGCGCTGGAGACCAGCTTCGACGGAGCGCTGGTCGACGCGATGCAGTCGGCGCTGAAGGCCGAGGACCCGATCGCCCGCGCCGTGCCGTACTGCCTCTCCGGCGGTACGGACGCCAAGTCCTTCGACGACCTCGGCATCCGCTGCTTCGGCTTCGCGCCGCTGCGGCTGCCTCCGGAGCTGGACTTCGCCGGGATGTTCCACGGGGTCGACGAGCGGGTGCCGGTGGACGGGCTGAAGTTCGGCGTGAGGGTGCTGGACCGGTTCCTGGACGCCTGCTGAACCCTTGCTGATCACTGCTCAACCGCTGCCGGAGCGCGGCCCGGTTTCTGCCGCGCTCCGTGCTGATCATGGCTGTGACCGGTGCGAACGCCGACGGGGTTACGTACTCGCACCGGTTCGGCCTAATCGATCACACATACCGAAAGAACCGAAAAGAGTGAATGCTGTCGTAGCTTGATAGCTTGATTGCTCCCTCCTCGTTACATGGTGTGTGCGGCACCTGACAGGGGCCGCGATGCCGAAAAGGGGGTGGGGGCAGTGCCCCGCCTTCGGCAACTACCGCATCGATCATGTGACATTGGGTCACGGTCCACCGGGATGTGATCCCGGGTGGTTCCGGAGGGCGTGCCACGCGCTCCGGAGCGGCTCGGGCATGGGGGTGCGGGCGGAGACGCCCGCACGCATCCCGGCCGGAACGGAAGGCAGGGGAGCGAGAAGTTATGCGACAGGTTGCGAAAAAGGGCCTGATCACCGTAGTGGCGGCGAGCGGCGTGCTGGCCGTGACCGGTGGCTACGCCCACGCGAGCTCGGGGGCGGACGGCGGTGCCGCGAACTCGCCGGGGATCGTGTCGGGCAACTCGATCCAGGCGCCGGTGCACGTGCCGGTGAACGTGTGCGGAAACACGGTGTCCGTCGTCGGCCTGATGAACAGCGCCGGTGGCGGGGGCTGTGGTGGTGAGCGGGCCGGTGGCTCGGGCAGCGGCTCCGGTGGCTCTGGCGGCTCCAGCTCGACCAGCGGCTCCCAGGCCCAGGGCGGCACTGAGGGATCGTCCGGGATCGGCTCCGGCAACAATGTCCAGGCGCCGGTCCACGTTCCGGTCAATGCCTGCGGGAACAACATCGGGGTGGCCGCGGTCGGGAATTCCACGGACGGCGGCGACTGCGGTGTGGTCGAGGCGGTCCCGAACGAGCCCGGTGAGCCCAATGAGCCGGGTGAGCCGAACGAGCCGGGTGAGCCCAATGAGCCGGGTGAGCCGAACGAGCCGGGCGAGCCCAATGAGCCGGGTGAGCCGAACGAGCCCAATGAGCCTGGCGAGCCCAATGAGCCGGGTGAGCCGAACAACCCCGGTGAGCCCAACAACCCGGGTCAGCCCAACAACCCGGGTCAGCCGAACAACCCGGGTCAGCCGAACAACCCGGGGGACAACAACCCCGGCGATGACTCGGACCAGCCCGGCGGCCAGGAGCAGACCGGAGTCCACGGGTCCGACCCGTCCTCGAACCTCGGTGGTTCCCACATCGCGGGCGACGAGCAGCTGGCCCACACCGGTGCCGGACCGGTTGATCTGGCCATTCCGGCCGCCGCCGGAATGCTCCTTGCGGGCACGGTGCTCTACCGCCGTGCCCGTGTGGCACGGCGCTGACCCACGCTCCGTGCGTCATGCGTCACATATCGCCACGTTGCACCACGCTGTGTGAGGGCGATGTGACTTTCGGCGGGCCCCGCGCTGGCGCGGGGCCCGCTCCCCGTTCCGCTGCCCCTACCAGGTGGCGCGCAGCTGGCGGATGATCCGCCGCCGCAGCCGCACCCTGCGGCTGCCGTCGGGGTTGAGCCTCAGACGATCCAACTCCCAGTGTCCGTATTCAGCATGGTCGGTGAGCATGCGGGTAGCCGCCTTGCGGGAGACCCCACGCGGCACATACACGTCGCAGAATTCATATTCCGGCATCGCATCTATTGTGCGGGAACTGCCCTGCTACGGATAGCGTCTGCACTATGTCTGATGCTGCGCAGCCATCCGCTGCCGAGGTACGCGCCGCCGCCGAAGCGGTGAAAGCCGCACTGGATCGTCACCTCGACGCTGTCGAACGCCGGTCGGGGGAAGCAGACCCAGCCGTGTATGCCGCGTTCAACGAACTGGCAGCGGCAGCCGAGGTCTACGACGAACTGCTCTACGACGCCTACGACGAGGTCACCCCCTTCGAGATCCCCGGGGACGACGCCCTGCCGGCCTATGCCGGGCCGGACGAGCCCAGCGTGCTGAACGTACTGATCCGGAGGGACTACACGATCGCCGAACCGCAGCGTCTGCTCTCGCAGGCCCAGCGGATCGCCGATCTCGACCCGGACTCCGCCGCCGGAAACGGTCGGCTGGGCGGCGAACCGGCCGCCGTCGGGGAGAGCGTCCACTCCGCGCTGGGGGTGCTTTTCGGCGAATTCGAGCCGGATGAGATCGCCTCCCGGCACAAGGAATTCGGACTGGAGGAGGGCGACTCCACCCTGTGGGTGGCGGCCGCGGAGGAGCCCGCCGAACCGGGGGAGTGGCTGTCCGCCCCCTTCGACCAGGCCGACCCGGAGTTGGTGGTCTGCCGCTTCGACGTCAGCTCGGTCTTCGACGAGGAGGGCGAGGAAGACCTCGAGGTGCTGGGCCCGGGAGGCTGAGCCGCGCTCCCGGGCGCGGGGGCCGTTGGTCCCAGCCTGTGTTCCTGGGTTCCGCGCTACGGGGAGGCCGGGCCCGAGCTGCTGTGGGGGCGTCCGCTGCGTCATCGCGCGCCCCTGCACGGCAGCGTGCCCCGGCCGGAACGCAGCCTCGCCCCTCGATCGAGGTGGAAGCCCGCGCGCCGGGCAGCCTGGCGCCCGGCTTCCTCGTCCGGTTCCGGTGGTCGTGCCGTGGGAGCCCGGTCGGCGGGCAGGCACCGTTCCGGGCACCGTCGTGTCCCCGCGGCGACCTGCCCAACCCGGCGCCCACAGTTGGTGCGCGCCGGGCGGACCGTGGCCTCCGGATACCGCCCGTCCTCGGCACCCGTTCCGGTGCTCGGCGCCTTGGAAGCCCGCCCCCGGGCGGGCACGGGTTCGGGGTCCCGCTGGCCGCGTCCCGGCGCCCGGCCCGGGGGTCTCCTGTCAGCCCGCCGGTGGCACCTGAGCCTCGAGCAGAGCGCGCAGGCGGGTGGTGCGGTCCTTGAACGGGATCTCCGCCACCGCCCGGGGGAGCGCCGCATCCACGCCGTGGACCACGGACAGATGGCGCTCGCCACGGCTGAACGCGGTGTAGACCCAGGCCCGGGTCAGGGCGGACGCCGCGTCGCCCGGCAGCACCACGACCGCCGCGGGCCAGCGCGATCCGGCTGCCTGGTGCGCGGTGATCGCCCAGCCGTGCCGCAGCAGCTCGCCGACCTCCTCGCGGCCCACCACCACGGGGGTGCCCGCACAGTCCAGCCGCAGCCCGTCGGCGTCCGCCGACACCACCGTGGCCAGGACGGTGCGGCCCGGGGCCGGGGTGTACGCCACGCGGTCGCCCGGATCGAAGCCGCCGAACCGGCCGGGGCCGGGGTTCAGCCGGTTCTTGAGAGCGCTGTTCAGCGCACGCGTCCCGGCGGCGCCGCCATGGCCCGGGGTGATCACCTGCGTCTGCTCAGCCGGAACGCCGATCGCGCGCGGCACCGAGTCGGCGACCAACTGCACGGTGCGGTGCACCGCCTCGCCCGCGTCACGCGCGGGCACGATCACGACCTCCTTGCCCGGCGCCTCTACCTGGTTCAGCTCGCCGATACCGATCCCCGAGACCAGCTCGCCGATCGGCCCGGGGTCGGGGGTGCGCGAGACGACCTGTGGGCAGCGGCGGGCTGCCAGCAGGTCCGCGAAGACCCGGCCCGGCCCGGCGGACCAGAGGACCCCGGGATCTCCGCTCAGCACCAGCCGTGCGCCGTCCGGCAGCGACTCGACGAGCATCGCCGCCGTCTCCACGTCGAGCTGCGGCGCGTCGAGAACGGCGAGCAGATCGAGCGCCAGCGCCCCCGCCTCGTCGCGGCCGGGACCCTCCCCGCCGGACAGCAGCCCCGCGACGGTGACGGCCGACGGCGCCGCGGCACCGGACGGGTCGGTGTCGATCAGCGCGGCCAGGCGCCGTCTGCCGTTCTCGCTGTGCGCCGCCGCATACGCCCGCAGGCCCAACGCGCGGGCGGCGGCGACCAGCGCCGCCGGTTCGGCGCGGGCCACCTCACCACCGCTGTGGGTGACCAGGCCGTGGGACCCCACGGTGCGGATCAACTCGGAGGCGGAGGGGGACGGAGCGGCGGCGGCAGCCTTCTCCCAGCCGGGCGCGCTCGGCTCACCGGTGCCCGGCTCGTCGGCCCCTGCATCGTCCGCCGATCCCTCCGGGGGGCTCGACGGTCCGGTGAAGGTACTGGCGACCCGGGCCAGACCGTCGGCCAGGCTCTCTTCCGCCAGCGCGTAGCGGTCCAGGCCGAGCAGGACCCGGACGGGCTGTTCGGCGTCCTCTTCGTCTTCGGCGGTGGCGGGGCGGGCGGCTCCTGGAGTGTCCAGCGCGTCCTGGAACACCAGCACTTCGCCGTCCGCGATCACGGTGCGCAGCGCCTCGTCCGGGTCGGGTACGGCCACCTTGGCGAGCGCGGAGCGCAGCGCACCGGACTCCAGTGCGGTGTGGCCCTCGAGAGCGGCGCGCTCCAGCAGCCAGCCGGTGAGCGCCCGCGCACGGCGCTCGTCGTCCGGTCGGCAGTCGGGGCCGAGCAGGCCGCGCGCGAAGCCGTCGGCCTGGTCGTGGCGGACCCCGGGGACCGCCAAGAGCTGCCAGGGGTCCTCGCGCAGGGCCTCGGCCGCCCGCTCGCCCAGCACCTCGGCCACTCGCCCGGCCAGCGTCTCGGGTGCCCCGCCCGCCGCGAGCACCTGCCGGACGTCGGCAGCCCCCGCGATCTCGCCGTCCGGCCCGCGCACCGGCCGGGGCGCCGCCCGGACCACACCGCCGGGGCCGGGGCCGGTCGGGACGCCCCCGCCGCCGGGGGCGTCAGCGCGAGCCTGCTGGGGCCGGGGCGCGGCGGGCGCCGGGCTGGGCGCCGGACGGCGGGTCGGAGCGGGCTCGTTGAAGAACGACGCCGCCGACCGCTCACCACTCTCCACGGCCCGCACCGCGGCGGCCAGAGCCTCGGCGGCAGCCGACCGCCGTCCCTCGGTCGCTGCGGCGGCCGCCGCGTTTCCGGAATCGGTCCCGGCTGCCGCTCCGGCCGAGGCCCGGTCCGGCGCGGGTCCGTTGCCCGCGTTCGTCAGCCCTGTGCGGTCGTTGGCGCGGTCGGTCCCCTCACGACCGGGGCCCGCCGTGTCGCTCGAGGCCCCCTCTGCATCGCCCCCCGCTGATGCATCCGCCCCCGGTTCGGCTTCCGCGCCGGTGTCCGTACCCGCCTCCCCGGAGGCGTTGCCCGCCCCGGCCGCGGCACCCGTGCCCGCCGGCTCCGGCGTGGTGGCTCCGGCCCTGGCGGCCGGGCTCGGCGAGCCCTCGGCATCGGCATCCCCGCCGGTGTGTGCATCCGCCCCCTGCGGGGACGCGCTCCCCCCGCCCGCGGCGGGACCGTGGTCACCCGACGCCGCTGTGGCTCCCATGCCCCCCGGCTCCGTCGCGGCCGCGGGTGTCCCGGCGGCCGGGCTCGGGCCGCCCGCGGCCCCATCGGCGTTCTCCACGTCCGGGCTCGCCGGTCGGCCCCCTTCCGGCCCCGCCCCCGCGGAGGCATCGCCCCCGGTCGCCGGGGTTTCCCGGACGGCGGCGGACTCCGAACCCCCTGGCTCCGCCCCCGATTCCGCCCGTCCCCCGGCTCCCCTGGCTTCCCCGGTTTCCCCGGCCTCCGGCGCGGTCGTCCGCGGGGTCGTGTCGGCCTCCTCGGGCGCGGAGGCGGCCTCGCCGGCGAGGCGGTCGGTACTCACAGGGTGCTCCAGTCCTGATCGGGATAGCGGTGCACGGGCGCCGACACATCGTCGAGCGCCTGGCAGATCTCGTCCGGAAGACTAAGGGTCTCCACCGACAACGCCGTCCTCAGCTGCTGGGCGTTGCGCGCGCCGACGATCGGCGCGGCGACGCCCGGACGGTCGCGGACCCAGGCGAGGGCGACATGCAGCGCGGTGGTGGCCAGCCCGTCGGCGGCTATGGCGACGGCCTCGACGACTCGGCTCGCCTCCTCGTCGAGATACGGCGCGACGAAGGCCGCGAGCTCGGAGGCGCCGCGGGAGTCCGCGGGGGTCATATGGCGGTACTTCCCGGTCAGTACGCCCCGGCCGAGCGGTGACGAGGGGAGCAGCCCGATCCCCAGGTCGAGGGCGGCGGGCAGCACTTCGCGCTCGACGCCGCGCTGGAGTAGGGAGTACTCCATCTGTGTGCTGGCGAGACGGGTGTGGGCGCCGGACGAAGCCAGCTGCCAGGTTGCTGCCTTCGCGAGCTGCCAGCCGCAGAAGTTGGAGACGCCCACATACCGGGCCCGCCCGCTGCTGACCGCGATGTCGAGTGCCTGGAGGGTCTCCTCGAGCGGGGTGACCGGGTCGAAGGCGTGCACCTGCCACAGGTCGACATAGTCCGTGCCCAGCCGCTCCAGCGAGGCGTCCAGCGCGGCGAGCAGATGGCCGCGCGAGCCGTCGAAGCGCCGGTCGGGATCGGGCACGCTGCCCGCCTTCGTGGCGATCTGGAGGTCGCGCCGGGGCACCAGCCCCTCCAGCAACTGCCCGAGGAGGTATTCGGCGCCGCCGTCCGCGTACACATCCGCGGTGTCGACCAGTGTGCCGCCCGCCTCCCAGAACGCCTTGAGCTGGTCCGCGGCGTCGTGTTCGTCGGTGTCCCGCCCCCAGGTGAGCGTGCCGAGCCCGAGCCGGGAGACGCGCAGGCCCGTGCGGCCGAGGTGCCTTTGCTCCATGAACGTCGAGATTACTGGCCGGAAAGCGAGCCGTGGCGGCCTGTGGATAACCTCCCCCTGACGTATCGCGGTCCCGCGCGCTAGAGTCCCCGGAACAGGGACGTTACTGATCGGTAAGAGGTGCGGTATGAGGCTCGGAATCAACCTCGGCTACTGGGGTGCCGGGATGGACGCGGACAACCTCGCGGTCGCCCGCGAGGCTGACCGGCTCGGCTACTCGGTCTGCTGGGCGGCCGAGGCGTACGGCTCGGACGCCGCCACCGTGCTCGCCTGGGTCGCCGCGCAGACCGAGCGCATCGACGTCGGCTCCGCCATCTTCCAGATCCCGGCCCGTACGCCCGCGATGACGGCGATGACCGCCGCCACCCTCGACACGCTCTCCGGTGGCCGCTTCCGCCTCGGCCTCGGCGTCTCGGGCCCGCAGGTCTCCGAGGGGTGGTACGGCGTGCGGTTCGACAAGCCGCTCGCCCGCACCCGTGAGTATGTGGAGGTCATCCGCAAGGCCATGTCGCGCCAGCGGCTGACGCACGACGGCGACAACTGGACGCTGCCGCTGCCCGACGGCCCCGGCAAGCCGCTCAAGCTCACCGTGCACCCGGTGCGTGAGCACATCCCGCTGTACATCGCCGCTATAGGCCCGAAGAACCTGGAGCAGACAGGCGAGATCGCCGACGGCGCTCTGGTGCTGTTCTACGCCCCCGAGCACGCCGAGGAGACCACCCTCGGCTCACTGCGCGCGGGCCGGGCCAAGATCGGCAAGGACCTCGAGGGCTTCGATGTGGTGCCCACCGTCCCGATGGCCGTCGGCGACGACGTCCGCGGCCTCGCCGACCACTTCCGCCCGTACACCGCGCTCTACGTGGGCGGCATGGGCAGCGCCAAGCAGAACTTCTACAACAAGCTGGCGCAGCGCATGGGTTACGAGAAGGAGGCCGCCGAGATCCAGGAGAAGTACCTCAGCGGCGACAAGGAGGGTGCCGCCGCGGCCGTGCCCCACGAGCTGATCGACTCCACCTCGCTGATCGGCCCCGTCGAGCGCATCGCCGACCGTATGCAGGCGTACGCCCAGGCCGGGGTCACCACCCTGTCGCTGACCCCCGCGGGCTTCACGCTCGAGGAGCGGCTCGCCGGTCTGCGGGCGGGCGTCGAGGCGCTGGACCGGGCCGGACTGGCGTAAGGCCGCCGAAGAAGTCCTGCGGCCGTGGTGGGGGCTCGGGGGTCTTCCCCGCCACGGCCGTCACTGTGCACAACGCCTGTGCCCCCGGCTGGTTACGCCCGCCCGGTCTTCTCCGGAATCGCCCGTACGGACGAGTCGGACCCCTCCCCTGTTGCCGCTGCGCACCCCCGGCATTTGACTTTTTCTGCGCGAATGTCGTGCATGGAGCGCACGGAGGTGGCAGAGATGATCTCGGCGAAAGGCGTCTTCCAGGAGATTCTCGACAACGACGAGTCGTTCCGGCTCTTCTGCTCCATCGCGGCCAGCGGCGAGGCCCAGGGAGGCTGGGAGAACGGTCGGATCGCCGCCCTCGTGCCCGACAGCCAGCGCGCCCTCGCGCCCAAGATCACCCGGCATGGCGCCGACGAGGACAAGCACGGCCGGATCTTCAACGCCCTGCTGCGCAAGCGCGGACTGGAGCCCATGGAGGTCCCGCGCGAGACCGACTACACCATGCTGCTGGAGGCGCGTGGCATCGGGCTGGCCCATGACAAGCTGCGCCGTGACGAGATGCTGACCGAGCACGACATCGTCGTCTATCTCGCCCACAGCCGGGTTACCGAGCAGCGGGCCTCCGCCCAGATGCTGATGCTGCGCAAGTACTTCGGTGACCATCCGGTCATCGGCCGCGCGGTGGAGATGATCTCGAACGACGAGGACAATCACCTCGCCTACTGCCATGAGGAACTGCTGCGGCTGGCCGCCGCCGGTTACGGCCGGACCATCCAGCGGACGCTGCGGGAGAGCGCGCTGGCCGAGATGGGGGTCTACCGGGATGTGAGCCTCGCCGTGATGTCCCATATGGGGCGCATCCTGGGCTGGTCCACGGCGAAGGCCGCGGTGCTGGCGGCGGGTGTGCACGCCATGTACGGCGTCGAGCGGCTGGGCGGCTGGCGGCGTATGGTCACGCTGCGGATGCCGGAGCGGCGGGACGCCCTGGGCGGCCCCTCGACCAGTGCCTCCGAGGCTCCCGAGTTCGCCTGAGGCAGAAGCCCCGGACAAGCCCTCGGGCGGGCTGCCGAATCCGGGCGGCTGTCGAATCCGGGCGGGCTGCCGGAACGGGCGGGCGCCCTGATCCGCTCGCTCGGAGCAAGCCGATCCGCCCGATCAGAGCCAGCCGCGGCGCTTGAACATCCGGTACAGCAGCGTGATCGCACCGACCATCAGCAGCACCACCGCCGGATAGCCCCACGGCTCCTTCAGCTCCGGCATGTGGTCGAAGTTCATGCCGTAGATTCCGGCGATCAGCGTCGGTACCGCGGCCATCGCCGCCCACGCCGAGATCTTCCGCATGTCGTCGTTCTGCCGTACGCCCATCTGCGCGAGATGGGCGGCGAGGATGTCCGACAGCAGCCGGTCCAGCCCCTCCACGTGCTCGTTCACCCGGGTCAGATGGTCGCTGACATCGCGGAAGAACGGCCGCGAGCCCTCGTGGACGAACGGCACCCCGGCGCCCGCCAGCCGCTCCATGGGCTCGGCCAACGGGCCCGTGGCCCGGCGGAATTCGAGCACCTCGCGCTTGAAGGCGTAGATCCTGCCCGCCGTGTTCTGCCCGGTGGCGCTCTCCGGCGCGAAGACATCGGTCTCCAGCCCGTCCAGGTCCTCGTGGAGCTCGTCGGCGACATCGAGGTAGTGGTCCACGACCGCGTCGGAGACCGCGTACATGACCGCCGTCGGCCCGTGGCGCAGCACATCGGGTGCCCGCTCCAGCCGTTCCCGCACCGTGCTGAGCGGATTGGCCTCCCCGTGCCGGACGGTCACCACGAAGGAGTCACCCACGAACACCATGAGCTCACCCGCGGTGACGGTGCCCGCCGTCTCGTTGTACTGGACCGGCTTGAGCACCAGGAACAGGGAGTCGTCGTACACCTCCAGCTTCGGCCTCTGGTGGGCGTGCAGGGCGTCCTCGACGGCCAGCGGATGCAGTCCGAACTCGCTGGTCACGAGCTCGAACTCCTTCTCGGTCGGCTCATGGAGCCCGATCCAGAGGAAGGAGTCACCTGCCGCTCGCGCCTGGTCGAGGGCGTCGGAGAAGTCGGCGGGCCCCTCGGTGCGGCGCCCGTCCTGGTAGATGGCACAGTCCACGATCACGCGGGGCATTCTGCCGCCCTTGGCTCCGATGCGCACGGGGGGCCGGGGAGGGATGCGGGCACACCCCCTGAGGTGCCGGTCCGTGGCCGTAGGGTGGCAGGCATGCCCACGTTGATCCTCGTACGGCACGGCCGGTCCACCGCCAATACCGCGGGCGTCCTCGCGGGCTGGACGCCCGGTGTCGCCCTCGACGAGCGCGGCGCCGCACAGGCGGCGGCGCTGCCCGGACGGCTGGCGCGGCTGCCGCTCGCCGCCGCCGTCACCAGCCCGCTCCAGCGCTGCCAGGAGACGCTGGCCCCGCTGCTCACCGCCCGCCCCGGGCTGCCCCTGCACACCGAGGAACGGATCGGCGAGTGCCACTACGGCGACTGGTCGGGGCGCAAACTGGCCGAGCTCGCCGATGAACCGCTGATGAACGTCGTCCAGCAGCACCCCTCGGCCGCCGCCTTCCCGGGCGGTGAGTCGATGCGCGCCATGCAGGCGCGGGCGGTCGACGCGGTGCGCGACTGGAACGCCCGGATCGAGGCGGAGCACGGGGCCGACGCGGTCTACCTGATGTGCTCGCACGGCGACATCATCAAGTCGCTGGTCGCGGACGCCCTCGGGCTGCATCTCGACCTCTTCCAGCGGATCTCGGTCGAGCCCTGCTCGGTCACCGCGATCCGCTACACCCCGACCCGGCCGTTCCTCGTGCGGCTCGGGGACACCGGTGACTTCGCGGGTCTGGTCCCGCGCGAGCACCCGCCCGGCGACCAGGGCGGGGACGCGGCGGTGGGCGGCGACGCGGGAGCCCCGTGATCGCCGTGGGCGGGCGCGACGTGATCTCCGTGCGCAGTAGGGTGGTGCCGCGGCGCGCACCCGCCGTGACCGCCGTGACCGGGCAGTCGTGACAGTCAGCAACCAGCAGTCAACCAGCCGAGCAGTCGAACCAAATGGAGCAGGACGTTGTCCCGTCAGGTGTTCCTCTATGACCCGCCGGACCGTTTCGTCGCCGGTACGGTCGGGCTGCCTGGTCGCCGCACCTTTTTCCTCCAGGCGTCCGCGAGTGGCCGCACCACCAGCGTGGCCCTGGAGAAGACCCAGGTCGCCGCACTGGCCGAGCGGATAGACGAACTGCTCGACGAGGTGGTCCGGCGCACCGGCGGAAACGCCCCGGTCCCCGCCGTCGCACCCGCCGAACTCGCCGACACCGAGCCGCTGGAGGCCCCCGTGGAGGAGGAGTTCCGGGTCGGCACCATGGCGCTCGCCTGGGACGGCGAGGAACAGCGGATGATCGTCGAAGCACAGGCCCTCGTCGAGTTGGAGGCCGAGTCCGAGGAGGACCTGGCCGAGGCCGAGGAGCGACTGCTCCAGGACGATGTGAACGGGCCGCCCATGCTGCGGGTGCGGCTCACCGGCACCCAGGCACGCGCCTTCGCCAAGCGCGCTCTGGACGTCGTCAACGCCGGCCGGCCGCCCTGCCCGCTGTGCAGCCTGCCGCTCGACCCGGAGGGACACGTATGTCCGCGCCAGAACGGATACCGCCGCGGAGCGTGACGCCCCCGGAGCCGTCCGAGCTGCTGGCCCTGGGTGAGCTGACGGTGCGCGGCCGGGTCCGGGAGGCGTCCAACGCGGTGCTCTACTGCACGGTCGAGTACCAGGGCCACAGCGCGCCCTGCGTCTACAAGCCGGTGGCCGGGGAGCGTCCGCTGTGGGACTTCCCGGACGGCACGCTGGCCCAGCGTGAAGTGGCCGCGTACGAGATCTCCGAGGCGACCGGCTGGGGGCTGGTCCCGCCCACCGTGCTGCGCGACGGTCCGTACGGGCAGGGGATGTGCCAGCTGTGGGTCGAGGTGGCCGACACCGATGGATCGGACACCGATGGATCGGACGGGGCGGGGGCCGACGGGAGCGACGGCTCCCAGGAGGACGGGGGCGGTACGGAACTGCTCGCGCTGATAGAGGATGATGAGCCCGGCCCCGGCTGGAAGGCGGTCGGCTTCGCCGAGGTGGGCGAGGGCCGTACCGCGCTGCTGGTCCACGCCGACGACGTACGGCTGCGCCGACTCGCCGTCCTGGACGCGGTGATCAACAACGGTGACCGCAAGGGCGGCCATCTGCTGCCCGCCGCCGGAGGGCGGCTCTACGCGATCGACCACGGGGTGACCTTCAACGCGGACGACAAGCTGCGCACCCTGCTGTGGGGATGGGCGGGGGAGCCGCTTCCGGACGATGTGCTCGAGGTACTGGGCCGGTTGGCGGAGCAGCTGGCCGACGGCGGGCCGCTGTGCGCCCGGCTGGCGGAGCTGATCACCGCGGCCGAGATCGAGGCGCTGCGGGCTCGGGTGGCCGTGCTGCTGAGCACCAAGGCGCACCCCGAGCCCAGCGGGCAGTGGCCCGCGATCCCCTGGCCCCCGGTCTGAGGCGGACGGGCCGGACGGCCGCTGTCCGTACCCCGCGGCGGCCGTCGTACATGGACACAGCATCTTCGGGGTAGGAGCGCAAGAGTGCCTATCCGGCCAACAGGTCTGGTCCGGTTCGTATCCGGAACTGGCATCCGGTTACGCTCATTGCATGTATGCCTGGCCCGCTTCTGAGGTTCCCGCCCTGCCTGGCAGTGGCCGCGACCTGAGGATTCACGACACCGCGACCGGGGGGCCGATCACCCTCACCCCCGGCCCCGTCGCCCGCATCTACGTCTGCGGCATCACGCCGTACGACGCAACCCATATGGGACATGCGGCGACCTACAACGCGTTCGACCTCGTTCAGCGCGTGTGGCTCGACACCAAGCGGCAGGTGCACTACGTCCAGAACGTCACCGATGTCGACGATCCACTGCTGGAACGGGCGGTGGCGAACGGCGACGACTGGACCGCGCTCGCGGAGCGCGAGACCACCCTCTTCCGCGAGGACATGACGGCCCTGCGGATGCTGCCCCCGCGGCACTACATCGGCGCCGTGGAGGCCATACCGGGGATCGTGCCGCTGGTGGAGCGGCTGCGCGACCTGGGCGCCGCCTATGAGCTCGAGGGCGACGTCTACTTCTCCGTGGAGTCCGACCCCTCCTTCGGATCGGTCAGCGGCCTCGACGCCGAGGCGATGCGACTGCTGTCCGCCGAGCGCGGCGGCGACCCCGAGCGCCCCGGCAAGAAGAACCCCCTCGACCCGATGCTGTGGATGGCCGCCCGTGAGGGCGAGCCGAGTTGGGACGGCGCTTCGCTCGGCCCCGGCCGCCCCGGCTGGCACATCGAGTGTGTGGCCATCGCCCTCGACCACCTCGGCATGGGCTTCGACGTGCAGGGCGGCGGCTCCGATCTCGCCTTCCCGCACCATGAGATGGGCGCCTCGCACGCCCAGGTCCTCACCGGTGAGCGGCCGTTCGCGCACACGTATGTGCACGCCGGGATGGTCGCCCTGAATGGCGAGAAGATGTCCAAGTCCAAGGGCAATCTGGTCTTTGTCTCGGCGCTGCGCCGCGACGGTGTGGACCCCGCGGCCATCCGGCTCGCGCTGCTGGCCCACCACTACCGGGCCGACTGGGAGTGGACGGACGAGGTCATGCGGGAGGCGCGGGAGCGGCTGGGCCGCTGGCGCGCCGCCGTCTCGCGGCCGGACGGGCCGTCGGCCGACGCGCTGGTGGAGGAGATCCGCGAGGCGCTGGCGGACGACCTCGACGCCCCGTCCGCCCTGGCCGCGGTGGACCGCTGGGCCGCCGCGCAGGCATCCTCCGGGGGTACGGACGAGGGGGCGCCCGGTCTGGTGTCGCGCGCGGTCGACGCACTGCTGGGTGTTGCGCTCTGACCGTCCCTGACGGTCCTCCGACCGCGCGGTGACCGGTCCCTGACCATACGGACGGGCCCGCGCCGGGAACTCCCCGGTGCGGGCCCGTCCGTCGTGCGGTGTGCGGGCTAGCCGCCGGCGCCGGGCCGGTCGTCGCCGTCCCCGCTGTCCCGGTCCCCGGTGTTCCCGTCCTGGCCGCTCTGGCCGCCCTGGCCGTCGGGTCCGTCGGTGCCTTCCGCGGCGCTCTCGTCGCCGTCGGAGCCCTCGCTCTCCTCCCGGGCCACCTCGTCCTTCGGGGACGGCTTACGCGGGCGCGTACGGCCGCTGGAGGAGTCCCGCAGATACCCACCGGTGCCCGGACCGTCCGCGACACCGCCGCTCTCGGTGGCGTGGCCGCCCGGTCCGGGCTGGCCGTCCCGCCGCCGCAGATAGCGCTCGAACTCGCGGGCGATGGCCTCGCCCGACGCCTCCGGCAGCTCCGCGGTGTCGCGCGCCTCCTCCAGGGACTGCACATACTCGGCCACCTCGCTGTCCTCGGCGGCCAGTTGGTCCACGCCCAGCTGCCAGGCCCGTGCGTCCTCCGTCAGCTCGCCGAGCGGGATCCGCACGCCGATCAGGTCCTCGAGACGGTTGAGCAGTGCCAGGGTCGCCTTCGGGTTCGGTGGCTGCGAGACGTAGTGCGGTACGGCCGCCCACAGGCTCACCGCCGGAACACCGGCGTGGGTGCAGGCCTCCTGGAGGATCCCGACGATGCCGGTGGGGCCCTCGTAGCGGGTCTCCTCCAGGTCGAGGCTGCGGGCCAGATCCGGATCGGAGGTGACACCGCTGACCGGCACCGGCCGGGTGTGCGGGGTGTCGCCGAGCAGCGCGCCGAGGACCACGACCATCTCCACGCCCAACTCATGGGCGTAGCCGAGGATCTCGTTGCAGAACGACCGCCAGCGCATGCTGGGCTCGATACCGCGCACCAGCACCAGATCGCGGGTCTTCTCACCGGTGTCCGCGCGCACCACGGAGAGCCGGGTCGTCGGCCAAGTGATCTTGCGGACCCCGGAGTCCAGGGCCACGGTGGGACGGTTCACCTGGAAGTCGTAGTAGTCCTCGGCGTCGAGCGCGGCGAAGACCTCGCCCTTCCACTCCCGGTCCAGATGCCCCACCGCGGTGGAGGCCGCGTCTCCGGCGTCGTTCCAGCCCTCGAAGGCACAGATCATGACCGGGTCGATCAGCTCGGGAACCCCCTCAAGCTCGATCACCCAGCGCCTCCTTCCGACCGGGGCGGACGGGTCGGTACCGCCCCCGGTTCCAGTTCCATTGCGTGCGACCCAAGCCTACGGCTTAGGGGGCCTCCCGCCGCAGCCCCCGTACACCACGTCACGTAGATTCATCCGACCTGTCCCGCGAAAATTGCGCCGCACCTCTGGACGTCACGCGAACAACAGCGCTATACATCGGATCACCGCGAAAGGTCCGATGTTCTATCGCGTCATGTTCAGGGAGCCCCGTTGATACTGCGTCCCGTCGTCACCGAGCTCGAGGTCCACGACATCCGGTTTCCCACCTCGGAGCGGCTCGACGGCTCGGATGCCATGAACCCGGACCCCGACTACTCCGCGGCCTATGTGGTGCTGCGTACGAACGCCCCGGTCGCGGGCGGTCCGGACACCCCGGACGGCCCGGACAGCGCCGTGGCCGAGGGGCACGGGTTCGTCTTCACCATCGGCCGCGGCAACGACGTCACCGCGGCCGCCATCCGCTCGCTGCGCCCCCATGTGGTAGGCCGACCCGCCCCGTACACCGCCACCCAACTCGCCGCGCTGCACCGCGATCTGACGCATGATTCGCAGCTGCGCTGGCTCGGGCCGGAGAAGGGCGTGATGCACATGGCGGCCGGAGCGGTGGTCAACGCCGCATGGGACCTGGCCGCCACCTACGCCGCCAAACCGCTGTGGCAGTTCCTCGCCGACATGTCCCCCGAGGAACTGGTGGAGCTGGTGGACTTCCGCTATCTCACCGACGCCCTCACCCGCGACGAGGCCCTGGCCATCCTGCGCGCCGCCGAACCGGGCCGCGCCGAGCGCGCCGCGCGTCTGCGCGAGCGCGGCTATCCCGCGTACACCACCTCGCCCGGCTGGCTCGGCTACACCGACGAGAAAATGATCAAGCTGGCGCAGGAGGCGGTCGCCGACGGCTTCGGCCAGATCAAGCTGAAGATCGGCGCCGATCTCGACGAGGATCTGAGACGGATGCGGCTGGCCCGTGAGGCCGTCGGCCCCGGCGTCCGGATCGCTGTCGACGCCAATCAGCGCTGGGACGTGCCGGAGGCGCTGCGCTGGATGCGCGCCCTGGCCCCGTACCAGCCGCACTGGATCGAGGAGCCGACCAGCCCCGACGACGTCCTCGGCCACGCCGCCATCCGCGCGGGACAGCCCGTCAAGGTGGCCACCGGTGAACACGTCGCCAACCGCGTGGTGTTCAAGCAGCTGCTCCAGGCCGGTGCGGTGGACTTCGTCCAGATCGATGCCGCACGGGTCGCCGGGGTCAACGAGAACCTCGCGATCCTGCTGCTCGCCGCGAAACACGGACTGCCGGTGTGTCCGCACGCCGGCGGTGTGGGCCTGTGCGAACTCGTCCAGCACCTGTCCATGTTCGACTTCGTGGCCGTCTCGGGCAGCTGGGACGACCGGGTCATCGAGTACGTCGACCACCTCCACGAGCACTTCACCGACCCGGCGGTGGTCGAGGCGGGCCGCTACCGGGCGCCGGCCGCGCCGGGCTTCTCCGCGCGGATGCGTCCCGCGTCCATCGCCGCCTACCGCTATCCCGACGGACCCGAGTGGCGCGGCCGTGTCCCCAGCACCCCCCACACCACATCGGCCACGGAACACCCGGCAACTACGGAACGCACGGCGCCCACGACCGCCCGTACGACAGGAGGGAACCCGTGAACCAGCCGCACTCCACCCGCGACTTCGAGGGGCTGGCCGCCCTGGTGACCGGTGGCGCCTCCGGTATCGGCGCCGCCGTGGCCATGGCGCTGCGCGACCGCGGCGCCCGTGTCGCGGTGCTCGACCGCGACCCCACCGGCGCCCCGGCGGGCACCCTCCCCGTCGCCGCCGACGTCACCTCGGACGAGGCGGTACGGGCCGCGGTGGCCGAGACCGTCGCCGCGTTCGGCGCCCTGCACACCGTCGTCGGCAACGCGGGCATCGGCGCCGTCGGCACCGTCGAGGACACCGCGGACGAGGAGTGGCAACGGCTGCTGGACGTCAATGTGCTGGGCCTGGTGCGCACCGCGCGGGCCGCGCTGCCCCATCTGCGCGCCGCCACCGCCGACCGCCCCGGCTGTGTCTCCATCACCCACACCTGCTCGATTGCCGCCACCGCGGGGCTGCCGCAGCGCGCCGCCTACAGCGCCAGCAAGGGCGCCGTACTGGCGCTCACCCGCGCCATGGCCGCCGACCACATCCGCGAGGGCATCCGCGTCAACTGCGTCAACCCCGGCACCGTGGACACCCCGTGGGTGGGGCGGCTGCTGGACCGGGCGGCCGACCCGGCGGCCGAGCGCGCCGCCCTGGAGGCCCGTCAGCCGACCGGACGGCTGGTGTCCGCGCAGGAGGTCGCCGCCGCCGTCGCGTATCTGGCCGGACCTTCGGCCGCGGCCGTCACCGGCACCGCGCTGGCGGTGGACGGAGGGATGCAGGGGCTGCGGCTGCGCCCCGAACCTCCCGGAGAACCGGACCGCTGAGAAGCCCCCCGACCACCCCCACACCCGCACCGTATGAACCAGGATCGACCAAGGACGGGACCCGATGACGAGATTGCGCACCTCCGGCACCGCCGCCTGCGCCGTGCTGCTGGCCGCCGCCGCGCTCACCGGCTGCAACCGTGAGAGCGACGGCGCCGGTGGCGGCAAGGTCGGCATCGACATGCCGCGCACGGACACCGACTTCTGGAACTCCTACCAGCAGTACCTGGAGAAGGGCATCGACAAGGGCACCGTCTCCGCCCTGCCGCTGTCCAACTCGCAGAACGACATCTCCAAGCTGGTCGCCAACGTCCAGGCGTTCAGCGACCAGGGCGCCAAGGCCATCGTCATGGCTCCCCAGGACACCGGCGCCGTCTCGTCCACCCTCGAGCGGCTGGAGGAGAAAAAGATCCCGGTCATCAGCGTGGACACCCGTCCCGACGCCGGAAAGGTCTACATGGTGGTCCGGGCCGACAACCGGGCCTACGGCACCAAAGCGTGCGAATACCTGGGCAAGAAGCTCGGTGGCAAGGGCCGGGTCGCCGAGCTCCAGGGCGACCTCAGCTCCATCAACGGCCGGGACCGGTCGCGTGCGTTCGCCTCCTGCATGAAGAAGAAGTACCCCGGCATCACCGTGCACGAGCTGCCCACCGACTGGAAGGGCGACGTCGCCTCGGCCAAGCTCCAGAGCCTGCTGGCCCAGCACCGGGACATCGACGGCATCTATATGCAGGCGGGCGGCGCCTTCCTCCAGCCCACCCTGGCGCTGCTGGAACAGAAGGAGCTGCTGAAGCCCGCGGGTTCGGCCGGGCACATCACGATCATCTCCAACGACGGCATCCCCGAGGAGCTGGACGCCATCCGCTCGGGGAAGATCGACGCCACCCTCTCCCAGCCCGCCGACCTCTACGCCACATACGCCCTGAAGTACACCAGGGCGGCACTGGACGGCAAGACCTTCAAGCCCGGCCGCACCGACCACGGCTCGGAGATCGTCAAGATCGAGAACGGTCTCGAGGACCAGCTTCCGGCGCCGCTCGTCACCAAGGAGAACGTCGACGACCCGGCGCTGTGGGCCAACCAGCTCGAGAAGAAGAAGTAGCCATGGCCGCTGTGGAACAGCCCACCGCGGTGCGCGCCCGGCGCATCGTCAAGCGGTTCGGACCCACCGTCGCCCTGGACCGAGCCCAGCTTGCCGTGGCGCCCGGCGAGGCCCACGCGCTCGTCGGGCGCAACGGGGCGGGCAAGTCCACGCTGGTCTCCGTCCTGACCGGCATGGCACGCCCGGACGAGGGCGAGGTGACGTTCTCCGGCGAGCCCGCACCCCGCTACGGCGACACCGCCGCCTGGCGCGCCAAGGTCGCCTGCGTCTACCAGAAGTCGATGGTGGTCCCCGAGCTGACCGTGGCCGAGAACCTCTATCTGGGCCGCTTCCCGGGCAGCGGGCGCATCCGCTGGCCGGAGCTGCGCGAGGCCGCCCGCGCGACACTCGCCGAGTACGGCGTCGAGGTGGACCCCCGGACGCGAGCGAAGGACCTCGGCGTGGAGCAGCGGCAGTTCGTCGAGATCGCCCGTGCCCTGTCCTTCGGGGCACGGCTGATCATCCTCGACGAGCCCACCGCGCAGCTCGACGCGGGCGGTATCGACCGGCTCTTCGCCCGGCTGGCCGAACTGCGCGCCCAGGGCGTCGCGTTCCTGTTCATCTCGCACCATCTGCAAGAGGTCTACGAACTCTGCGACACCGTCACCGTCTTCCGTGACGCCCGCCATGTGCTGACCGCCCCCGTCGCCGAACTGCCCAAGGAGGACCTGGTCGCGGCGATGACCGGGGACACCGCCGGGGCGCCCGGGGTCGACTCCCGCGCGGCCGTGCGCGCCCCGGTCACCCGCCGGAGGGCCGAGCCGGGTGGGGAGCCGGTGCTGCGCACCGAAGGGCTGTGCGCGGAGGGCGCGTTCGCACCGCTGGACCTGGTGGTGCGGCCGGGTGAGGTGGTGGGCCTGGCCGGGGCGACGGCCAGCGGCAACACCGCGGTGGGGGAGACCCTGGTGGGGCTGCGCCGCCCGGACGGCGGACGGCTGGCGGTCCGCGGCCGCCCGGTGCGCACCGGCAGTGTGCCGCACGCCCTCGACGCCGGGATCGGCTACGTCCCCGAGGACCGGCACCGCCAGGGGCTCGTACCGGGGCGCAGTGTCGCGGAGAACGCCACCCTGACCGTCACCGACCAGCTCGGGCCGTACGGCACGGTACTGCCCTCCCGTACCCGCGCCTTCGCCCAGCGCATGATCACCTCGCTGGACATCAAAACCGCGGGGCCTTCGCAGTCCGTTTCGGGTTTGTCCGGCGGAAATCAGCAGAAGGTTGTCATCGCGCGAGCGCTGGCGCGCGAGCCCAGTGTGCTGGTCGCCATCCGCCCGACCGCCGGAGTGGATGTGAAGTCCAAGGACGCGCTGCTCGGGGTGGTGCGGGAGGTCGCCGCGGCCGGGAGCGGGGCGGTCATCGTCTCCGACGAGCTGGACGACCTCAGGGTCTGCGACCGCGTCCTGGCGTTCTTCCACGGGCGGGTGGTCGCCGAGTTCGACAGCGGCTGGACCGACCGCGGACTGGTCGCGGCGATGGAAGGCATCGCGGAACGGGACACGGAACGAGCCACGGAACGGGACATGGCCGGGGCACCCGGCGGCGCGCGCGACGCCACGCACACGGGCCACCAGGGCGGGCACGACGGCACAGGAGGAAGGACGTCATGACCGATACCGCACGGCAGCGGGCCATCGAGCCGGTGGTGGAAGGACCGGCTGACCGGGCCCGCCCGCGGCTGGACATCGCGCGCTGGCGCGATCTGTCCCTGGTCCCCGTGATCTTCGTCCTGGGGGTGATCGGCTTCATCGTCTCGCCCGCCTTCCTCACCGAGGACAATCTGATAGGTGTCGTTCAGCAGTCGACCGAACTGGGACTGCTGGTGCTCGGCGAGGCGCTCATCCTGATCAGCGGACGGATGGACCTCTCCCTGGAGTCCACCATCGCGGTCGCCCCCGTGGTCGCCCTGTGGCTCGTCCTGCCCGCGCACGGCGCCCGGTTCGAAGGGCTCGGGCTGCTGCCGGTGTGGACGGCCATCCCGCTGTGCCTGGCCGTCGGCGCGGCCATCGGGGCCGCCAACGGCTTCCTGATGCTCAAACTGCGCGTCAACGGCTTCATCGCGACGCTCGGCATGCTCACCATGCTGCGCGGGCTCCAAGTCGGCATCTCCGAGGGCCAGTCGATCGTCAACGTCCCCGAGTCCTTCCGCTACCTGGGCAAGGCGGACTGGCTGGGCGCCCCCGCCGCCGTATGGCTCTGCCTCGGCCTCTACGCGATCGGCGGCCTCGCCCTGGCCTATCTGCGCCACGGGCGCGCGCTGTACGCCATCGGCGGCAACCCCGAGGCGGCCCGCGCGGCGGGCATCCGAGTGGACCGCATCACCTGGATCGTGCTGAGCGCGGGCGGGCTGCTCGCCGCGTTCGCCGGGGTCCTCTACACCGGCCACTACGGCTCGGTCGCCGCCACCCAGGGCAACGGCTGGATCTTCCAGGTGTTCGCCGCGGCCGTCATCGGCGGCATCAGCCTCAAGGGCGGCCGGGGCACCCTCTTCGGCGCGCTCACCGGTGTGCTGACCCTCCAGCTGGTGGTCAATGTGATGACTCTCGGCGGTGTTCCACCGCTGTGGAACCAGTTCATCAACGGCTCCATCATCATCGTCGCGCTGATCATCTCCCGCTACGCCAGTGGTGAGAAGCAGGATTGAGGGGAACGGAGAGGGAGGAGGCGGCCATGGCGGGGATACCGCGCGGACCAGGCCCTGTCCGGTGGGTCTTTGAGGAGCAGCCCGCGGCGTCTGGTGCCGTGGATCGCAAGGCGGAGGATCGCCCTCGTACTGGGCGTACTCGGGCGACTCCGACAACGCAGCGAGGTGCGGTGCCAGGCGTCGCGGGCCCGATGAGATCCGCCGGACAGGGCCTGAGGGAACTGGGGCGCTCCGGCGTCCGGGTACCGCCCCTGGGGCTCGGCTGTGCACCCCTGGGCAACCTCTACACCCCGGTGCCCGAGGAGCGCGCCCGGGCCACCGTACGGGCCGCCCTGGACGCGGGCCTGAGCTATCTGGACACCGCGCCGCACTACGGCGTCGGCCTCTCCGAAGAGCGCCTGGGGCGGGTGCTGGCCGGGCGCGACCGCGCCGCGTACACCCTCTCCACCAAGGTGGGGCGGCGGCTGCGGCCCCGCGCGCCCGGGGAGCCCGCCCAGCCGGAGGGGTTCGCCGACACCCCCGACCGCGTCCGCGCCTGGGACTTCACCCGGGACGGGATCCTCGCCACCCTGGAATCCTCCCTGGAACGGCTCGGGGTCGACGCCCTCGACCTCGTCTACCTCCACGATCCGGAAAACCACATCCGTGAGATCTATGAGACGGGCTTCCCGGCCCTGGCCGAACTGCGCGACCAGAAGGTGGTCCGGGCCATCGGCTTCGGGATGAACCACAGCGATGTGCTCGCCCGCTTCGTCGCCGACCTCGATGTGGACGTCGTGCTGTGCGCCGGACGCTGGACCCTACTGGAGCGCACCGCCTACGACGATCTGCTCCCGGTGTGCGAGCGGCGCGGCACCTCGGTGGTGGTCGGCGGCGTCTACAACTCCGGCCTGCTCGCCGCGCCCGGCCCCGGAGCCCGCTACGACTACCGGCCGGCGCCGGCGGAGACCGTCGAGCGCGCCCGGCGCCTGGCCGAGGTGTGCGCCGGATTCGGGGTGCCGCTGCGGGCCGCCGCCCTGCGCTTCCCGTTCGGCCATCCCGCCGTGGCCGCCGCGGTCGTCGGCTGCGCCTCACCGGCCGAAGTCCGGGACAACGCCGCCCTGTTCGGCCACGACATCCCCGACGAGCTGTGGCAGGCTCTGGTGCGCCGTGGGCTGCTCGACGAAGACCTCCCGCTGCCGGTCCGACCGTGAAGGAGCGACCCGTGCCGCAGCGCATCGACGCACACCACCATCTGTGGGACCTGACCCGCCGGGAGCAGCCGTGGATGGACGGCGCCTGGGCCGACCCCATCCGCCGCACCTTCACCGAGCACGACCTCGCGCCGCATCTGGACGCCCACGGGATCGGCGCCACCGTCCTCGTCCAGTCCAGCTCCTCCCTCCAGGAGACGCGTGAACTCCTCGCCCTGGCCGAGGGATCGGACCGGATCGCGGGCGTCGTAGGCTGGGCCGATCTCACCGACCCGCGGCTGCGCGAGGTGCTCGCCGCGCTGGCCGCCGGGCCCGGCGGCGACCGGCTGGTGGGCCTGCGCCACCAAGTGCAGGACGAGCCGGACCCATGCTGGCTGTCCCGTGGGGACGTCCGCCGCGGGCTTGCCGCCGTGGCCGACGCGGGCCTGGTCTACGACCTGCTGGTGACCCCGCGCGAACTCCCCGCGGCGATTGACGCCGTACGTGAGCTGCCCGGACTCCGTTTCGTCCTGGACCATGCCGCCAAACCACCCATCGCCGCCGGTGAGCGCGACCCCTGGGGCTGGCAGCTGGCCGCGCTCGCCACCCTGCCCAACGTGGTGTGCAAACTCTCCGGCCTGGTCACCGAGGCGTCCTGGGGCACCTGGCGGTCCGAGCAGATCCTGCCGTACGCCCGGCATGCGCTGGACGCGTTCGGGCCCGGCCGGGTGCTGTTCGGCTCCGACTGGCCGGTGTGCACCCTGGCCGCCTCGTACGACGAGGTGGTGGCCCTGGCGGAGCGGGCCGCGCTGCGGCTGACGGAGGACGAGCGCCACGCGGTCTTCGGCGGCACCGCGGCCGGGGTCTACGGGCTGAACGGCTGAACGGCTGAACGGCTGATCCGCGGGGCCTCCTCACAGCGTGGAGCGCAGCCACTGCTCGACGCTGGCGACGTGCACCGTCGCCCAGGAGCGCGCCGCCTCCGCGTCCCGGTCGCGCAGCGCGCCCAGGATCGCCCGGTGCTCGTGCAGGGTGCGGCTCACCGCGTCCTCCTGGGTCAGTCCGCGCCACACCCGGGCCCGGGTGGTGGGGCCGGAGAGCCCGTCGAGCAGCGAGCAGAGCACCGAGTTGCCCGACGCCTGGACGATGCCCCGGTGGAACTCCAGATCGCAGGCCACCAGCTCCTCCACCGATGGCTCCTGCCCCAGCGCGTCCAGCTGGGCGCTGAGCGCGTCCAGCTCGGTGTCGCTGATCCGGGTGCAGGCCAGCGCGGTGGCCGCGGGCTCCAGGATGCGGCGTACCGCGAGGAACTCCAGCACCGTGTCGTCCCGGTGGAAGTCGACGACGAAGCTCAGCGCCTCCAGTAGCAACTGAGGGTCCAGGCTGGTGACATAGGTGCCGTCGCCCTGCCGTACGTCGAGGATCCGGATCAGTGACAGCGCCCGTACCGCCTCGCGCAGCGAGTTGCGGGACAGCCCGAGGTCGGCGGCGAGTTCGCTCTCCTTGGGGAGGCGGTCGCCCGGGCGCAGCGCACCCGAGACGATCATGCCCTTGATTTTCTCGATCGCCTCGTCGGTGACCGCCATGGTGGACCTCCCGGAGCAAACATCCGATCTATGGGTCCATTATGGCGTGACCGGCCCGGTGGCGTCTGCCGAGGGCGCCACCGGGCCGCCGCCGGAGCCCGGCGAGGCTCACCGGGGCCGGGCGGAGCTGAGCGGGCTCAGAAGGTGAACGGACCCGGCGACTGGGCCGAGGTGGCCTTGCAGTCCACCGTGATGAGGCCGAAGACGACCAGCTTCAGGGACTTGGCCTCCAGTTTGTCGCCCGCCGCGACCGTACCCTTCAGCGGGCCGGTGGTGACATCGGAGTTGGCCGGAATGGCCGGGTTGGAGTTGCCGGTGAAGGTGGTGGTCCCCGAGCCGTTCTTCGACAGCGTCAGGGTGGACTTCACCGACCCGGCGGGCACGTCGATGGGCGTCTTGACCGCCGACGAGGACAGGGTGATGGTCGCGGAGGTGCCGCTCTGCGTGGCGACGAGCGTCGCCGATCCGGAGCCGAAGTTCCCGCAGTCGGCCGTGATGGTGGCGGTCGTGGGGGTGACCGCGGTGGCCGTCGGCGCCAGGGCGAGCGCCCCGGTGGCCAGTGCCGCTGCTCCCAGTGCCGAACTGATCCCGAGCGTGATACGTCTCATGAGGGTGCCTTCCGGTGTGGGGGAGGTGCGTGAAGCGGAACGTGCTGACTGCCCGTCAGAAGAGGGGCGCTGTCATTGATGCGCGCGCCACCGAAGAAGGCAAGAGCGATCCCCTTGCTTTTTCGCCCCACCGGACCGGAGGGTATACGAGGCTCCCAACTGCACCATTGGGGAGCCGAGTTGAGACGCTCGGGAAAAGCCGGACGGCCGGGCGGAAGGAGTGTTCCTCCTGCCCGGCCGTCCGGACCGGAAGCGGCCCGCGGGGGTCAGGCGCGCTTGGCCAGCAGGTCCTCGACCCGGCCCCGGATGTCGTCCGAGTCCAGACCGCGGATGGTGAGGGTGGTGCGGCGGCGCAGCACATCGTCCGCCGTCTCGGCCCACTCGTGGTCGCGGGCGTAGACGACCTGCGCCCAGATCTCCGGGGCGTCCGGGTGGATCCGCTCGGCGAGCGCCGGGTCGGCGCTGGCCAGCCGCGCGATGTCGAAGGACAGCGAGCCGTAGTGGGTGGCCAGGTGGCGCGCGGTGTCGGCGGACATCCGCGGGCCGGGGGTGCCACCGTCCACCAGCAGCCGGTGCTCCACGGCGTGCGGGTTGGCGATTCCCGGCAGCGGCATGTGCTTGGGGAGCTGCTTGACCGGCTCCATGTCGTCCGCGAGGGGACGGCCGGGCAGCTCGGCCAGCTTGTTCATCACGGTGCGGCCGATGTGCCGGAAGGTCGTCCACTTGCCACCGGCTATGGACAGCATCCCGCCCTTGCCCTCGGTGACCACGGTCTCGCGCTTGGCCTTCGAGGTGTCGCCGGGGCCACCGGGCAGCACCCGCAGACCCGCGAAGGAGTAGGTGATCAGATCACGGGAGAGCTGCTGGTCGCGGATGGAGAAGGCGGCCTCGTCCAGGATCTGGGTGATGTCCTTGTCGTTGACCGCGAGATCGGCCGGGTCGCCCTCGAATTCCTCGTCGGTGGTCCCCAGCAGCAGCATGTCCTCCCAGGGGAGGGCGAAGGTGATGCGGTACTTGTCGATCGGGGTCGCCAGCGCCGCCTTCCACGGCGCGGTGCGCTTGAGCACCAGGTGCGCGCCCTTGGACAGCCGGATCGACGGGGCCGCGCCCGGGTCCTCCATCCGGCGCAGGTGGTCCACCCAGGGGCCGGTGGCGTTGAGCACCAGCCGGGCGTTGACACCGAACTCGGTGCCGTCGGTACGGTCCTTGAGGTCCGCGCCGGTGACCCGGCCGTCGGTCATCCGCAGCCCGGTGACCTCGGCGTGGTTGAGCACGGTGGCACCGGCCTCGGCCGCCGCCCGGACCGTCATCAGGGCCATCCGGCTGTCGTTCATCTGCCCGTCGCCGTAGACCGCGACCGCCTTGAGGCCGTCGGTGCGCAGCTCCGGGACGTCACGTGCGGCCTTCTCGGCGCTGAGCACGTGGCCGACGCCGTCGCGGAAGCCGGACAGCGCGGAGTAGGCGAAAACACCCGCGCCCAGCTTGGCCGCGCCGTGCGGACCGCCCTTGTAGACCGGCAGGTAGAAGGTGAGCGGGTTGGCCAGGTGCGGAGCGACGGTCCGGGAGACCGCGCGCCGCTCGAAGTGGTTCTCGGCGACCAGCTTGACCGCGCCGGTCTGGAGGTAGCGCAGGCCGCCGTGGAGCAGCTTGGAGGAAGCGGAGGAGGTGGCGCCGGCGAAGTCGCCGGCGTCCACCATCGCCACCCGCAGCCCGGACTGCGCGGCGTGCCAGGCAGTGGTGATGCCCAGGATGCCGCCGCCGATCACCAGGAGGTCGTAGGAAGCCTTGGACAGCTGTTCCCGGGTTTCGGCGCGGCCCGGGTTCGAACCGGCAGCCGGGTGCGTTCCGAGAGACGGAACGCTCTGCAGGGTGGTCATGTATTACTCCTCGTCCTCGATCCAGCCCATGGTCCGCTGCACGGCCTTGAGCCAGTTCTTGTACTCGCGGTCGCGTACGTCCGCGTCCATGCGGGGGGTCCATTCCGCGGCCCGGCGCCAGTTGGCGCGCAGGGCGTCGGTGTCGGGCCAGAAGCCGACGGCAAGGCCGGCGGCGTAGGCCGCGCCGAGGCAGGTGGTCTCGGCGACCATCGGGCGCACCACGGGTGCGTCCAGGGCGTCCGAAAGGGTCTGCATCAGCAGGTTGTTGGAGGTCATACCGCCGTCGACCTTGAGAGCGGAGAGCTCGACACCGGAGTCCTTGGTCATCGCATCGACGATCTCGCGGGTCTGCCAGGCAGTGGCCTCGAGCACCGCGCGGGCGATATGCGCCTTGGTGACATAGCGGGTCAGACCCGCGATGACACCGCGCGCGTCATCCCGCCAGTACGGGGCGAACAGACCGGAGAAGGCCGGTACGAAATAGGCGCCGCCGTTGTCGTCCACCGAGCTGGCCAGCGTCTCGATCTCGGCCGCGCTGTTGATGAGGCCCATCTGGTCCCGCATCCACTGCACCAGCGAACCGGTGACGGCGATGGAGCCCTCCAGGGCGAAGACCGGCTTCTGGTCGCCGATCCGGTAACCCACGGTGGTCAGCAGCCCGTTGTAGGAGTTGACCGGCTGGTCGCCGGTGTTCATCAGCAGGAAGGTGCCGGTGCCGTAGGTGGACTTGGCCTCGCCCTCGGCGAAGCAGGTCTGGCCGAACAGGGCGGCCTGCTGGTCACCCAGCGCGGAGGCCACCGGCACACCCGCGAGGACACCGTCGGCCGTGCGGCCGTAGACCTCGGCGGAGGAGCGGATCTTCGGCAGCACCGCGGCCGGGATCTCCATCGAGGCGAGGATCTTCTCGTCCCAGTCGAGGGTGTGCAGATTCATCAGCATGGTGCGGGAGGCGTTGGTGACATCGGTGACGTGCACCCCCCCGTTGACCCCGCCGGTGAGGTTCCAGATGACCCAGGAATCCATCGTGCCGAAGAGGATGTCGCCGGACTCGGCGCGCTCGCGCAGCCCCTCGACATTGTCGAGCAGCCAGCGGATCTTCGGGCCCGCGAAGTAGGACGCCAGCGGAAGGCCGGTCTCCCGGCGGAAGCGGTCCTGTCCGACGTTGCGGCCGAGCTCACGGCACAGGGCGTCGGTGCGGGTGTCCTGCCAGACGAGCGCGTTGTGCACCGGCTCACCGGTGTTCTTGTCCCACAGCAGGGTGGTCTCGCGCTGGTTGGTGATGCCGATCGCCTTGACGTCGGCGGCGGTGATCTCGGCCTTGGTGATGGCGCCGGTGACGACCTCCTGGACGTTCTCCCAGATCTCGGTCGCGTTGTGCTCGACCCAGCCCGGCTTGGGGAAGATCTGCTCGTGCTCCTTCTGGTCGACGGAGACGATGCGTCCGTCGCGGTCGAAGACGATGCAGCGGCTGGAGGTCGTGCCCTGGTCGATGGCCGCGATGAACGGGCCGTGGCCGTGGGAAGAGGCGCTGGTGGTGTGGGTGTCAGTCATGTTCTCTGGCTCTCCTGCGGGTTTGAGGGGTGGGGACTAGGCGAAGGCGATCTCATAGATACCGCCCGCGAGGGCACCGCCGAGGAGCGGGCCGACAACGGGGATCCATGCGTAGCCCCAGTCCGAGCCGCCCTTGTTGGGCAGCGGCAGGAGGGCGTGGGCGATGCGCGGGCCCAGGTCACGGGCCGGGTTGATGGCGTAGCCGGTGGGGCCGCCGAGCGAGAGACCGATGCCGACCACGACCAGCGCGGTGACGAGGACACCGACGGGGCCCAGGCCGTTGCCCGCGTTGTTCAGACCCTGCGTGAGGATGGCGAGCACCAGGACGGCGGTGCCGATGATCTCCGTGAGGAGGTTCTGCACCGTGTTCCGGATCTCCGGGCCGGTGGAGAAGACTCCCAGGACCGGGCCCGCGCTGCTCGCGGCCTGCTTGGCATCGGCCGCGGCCGTGTCCTGCGCCCCCGGACCGCCGACGATCTCGCGGTCGGTGAGGTGCGCGTGGAACTGTCCGAGGTAGGCGATCCAGACCATGACCGCGCCGAGGACGGCACCGGTCATCTGGCCGAGCAGGTAGAACGGCACGTCCTTCCACTCGGTGCCGCCGGTGAGGGCGAGGCCGAGGGTCACGGCCGGGTTGAGGTGTGCCTTGGAGAGCGGGGCCGATATGTACGCGGCGGTGAGAACGGCGAAGCCCCACCCGAAGGTGATGGCGAGCCATCCCGCGCCCTGCGCCTTGGAACGCTTCAAGACAACGCCGGCGACGACACCGCCGCCGAGCAGGATGAGAACGGCGGTACCGATGGTCTCGCCGATGAAGATGTCGGAGCTGGACATACCCGCGACTCCTTTGTCCTTCGTCCAGGGGAAGGCGAACCCCGGGTCCCTCCGGTGGTCCGCGCCCTCAGGTGAGGGCGTTGGTCGGCCCGCGGCGAGTCCACCATAGCGAATATTGTCGTTAGGTGTTCGACAATGCCGACCGATGCACGGCAGTTTTCTTCACGGGGGAGACCCCGTCAAGGGTCGTGTGGCGGAAAAATCGCGGGTATGTGAAACCGTTGTGAACGGGTGCGGACCTGGGCGGACGTGATCAGAAGCGGCTGGCGCCGAGATCCCGGGAGACGGCGCGGGCGCAGTCCCGGACGGCCGCCACAAGCTCCGAACGCAGTTCCCCGTCGTCGCACACCCGTTCCACCGCGCCGGTGATCCCCACCGCCCCCACCGGCAGCCGCCGGCGGTCGTGGATGGGGGCCGCGACCGACGCGACACCCTCCCAGGTCTCCTCCACGTCGGAGCCCCAGCCCCGGGCCCGGGTGAGTGCGAGTACGCCCTCGAACTCCTCGGTCGCGGTCACCGTGCGCGGGGTGAACTCCTTGCGCTCGCCCTCGGCCACCTCGCTGTGCGCCACCGGGTCGTAGGCGGAGAGCACCTTGCCCAGGGCGGTGGAGTGCAGCGGGTGCATGGCGCCGACCTCCAGTACCTGGCGGCTGTCGTCCGGGCGGAAGACGTGGTGGACGATGAGGACGCCCTGCTGGTGCACCACGCCCAGGTACACGCTCTCCCCGCTGGAGCGCGCGAGGTCGTCGGTCCACACCAGGGCACGGGCGCGCAGCTCATGGACGTCCAGATAGCTGTTGCCCAGGCGCAGCAGCTCCGCGCCGAGCTGATAGCGGCCCGACGCCTCGTCCTGCTCGACGAAGCCCTCCTGCTGGAGGGTGCGCAGGATGCCGTGTGCGGTGCCCTTGGCCAGCCCCAGGGTGGAGGCGATGTCGGACAGCCCCAGACGTCGCTCACCACCGGCGAGCAGGCGCAGCATCGCCGCAGCTCGCTCCAACGACTGGATGTTCCGAGCCATCGCCAACCTCCCGACCGTGTTCGACAATGCTGAACACTATCGGTCCATGCCGACGTTGCGGTACAGGAGGTCGGACGAAAACGATCAGCCTCAGCCACAGCCTTCACAGCGGTCCCCACCGCACCCTGCACCATGGCCGGGCGCGGGCCGGGCGCGGGGGTGCCGTCCCGGCAGATGGAACGGACGGCGGCGTTCCGCGCCCGGCGGCTACCCTGGCCTGGTGCGTCCCCTCGGTGGGGGCGCAAAGCCGACAGCCGTCGCACCCCAGGGAGCACATCCATGGCCTTGCACATGCCATCGACCACATCCGCCGCCCGAGCCGACGCGCTCCGCGAGGCCCTGGCCACCCGCGTGGTGGTCGCCGACGGTGCGATGGGGACGATGCTCCAGGCGCAGGAGCCCAGCCTCGACGACTTCGAGCAGCTCGAGGGCTGCAACGAGATCCTCAACCTCACCCGCCCCGACATCGTCCGCTCGGTCCACGCCGCCTACTACGAGGTCGGCGTCGACTGCGTCGAGACCAACACCTTCGGCGCCAACCACGCCGCCCTCGGCGAGTACGACATCGCCGACCGTGTCTACGAGCTGTCCGAGGCCGGTGCCCGGATCGCCCGCGAGGTGGCCGACGAGTTCGCCGCCGACGGACGCGACCGCTGGGTGCTGGGCTCGATGGGCCCCGGCACCAAGCTCCCCACCCTGGGCCACGCCCCCTACACCGTGCTGCGCGACGCCTACCAGGCCAACGCCGAAGGCATGATCACCGGCGGGGCCGACGCCCTGCTGGTGGAGACCACCCAGGACCTGCTCCAGACCAAGGCCGCCGTCCTCGGCGCCCGCCGCGCGCTGGACGCCACCGGGGCGAACC
>NZ_JAERRF010000041.1 GCF_016741875.1 Streptomyces coffeae
CCTAGGGGCGTCGGGCTGCTCCTCAAAGACACACCGGACAGGGCCCAGGAGTGTCGGGGCCGCGTGTCCGCGCCGAGTGAAGCGACCGCATCGCGCCGGGCGCGGATGCGGTCGGATGGCGGGAAGTCGTGGGTGTGGCGGGCGGCAGCGTCGGAACAGCCGTCACCGGCCGCCCACAGCCGTCAGAAGAGACGGAGCTTGTCGTCCTCGATACCGCGCAGCGCGTCGTAGTCGAGGACCGCACAGCCGATACCGCGGTCGGTGGCCAGTACCCGCGCCTGTGGCTTGATCTCCTGGGCGGCGAAAATCCCCTTCACCGGGGCGAGATGGGGATCCCGGTTGAGGAGCTCCAGATAGCGGGTGAGCTGCTCGACACCGTCGATCTCACCACGGCGTTTGATCTCCACGGCGACAGTCGTGCCGTCCGCGTCCCGGCAGAGAATGTCCACGGGGCCAATGGCAGTGGGGTATTCACGCCGAATAAGAGTCCAGCCATCGCCGAGTGTCTCGATACGATCGGCCAGCAGCTCCTGGAGATGGGCCTCGACACCGTCCTTGATCAGGCCCGGATCGACACCGAGTTCATGCGACGAGTCATGGAGGACCTCCTCCATGGTAATGATGAGCTTTTCCCCCGCTTTGTTCACGACCGTCCACACGTTGTCATCGCCCTCTTTGAGGGTGCACGGCGGAGACATCCAGTTGAGGGGTTTGTAGGCCCTGTCGTCCGCGTGAATGGACACACTGCCGTCGGCCTTGACGAGGATCAGACGGGGTGCCGAGGGAAGGTGGGCGGTGAGACGGCCGGCGTAGTCCACGGAGCACCGGGCGATGACGAGACGCATGGTCGGCAACGCTACTCGACGGCGGTGGCTCCACGCGATTCGTCCGGCGATGGACCCGTTCGGCAATGGCTGGTTGTGTGCCCATTCTCCTGGTGCGGGTGGAGTGGCCGAATTACCGTTGAAGCGGGCGGTCGCCGGGCGGGTACGCTGCGTCGCCATCCGCCCATCCCATCCCTGAGACCCCGCCCGCGGGGTCGCGAGAGGAGAACCCATGTCGCTCGACGTCTCACCGGCCCTTCTCGAACAGGCCGAGCGAGGCGAGGTCGACGAAGCGGACTTCGTCGACTGCGTCCGGAACTCCCTACCCTACGCATGGGAGATGATCAGCTCCCTGGTGGCTCAGCTGAAGGTGGACGGCGGGGAGTTCGCCGACAACCAGACGCCGCCGCCGGACGAGCAGGCACGCGGTCAACTGCTGCGCGCACTGGCGAGTGACGCGATACGCGGCGCGCTCCAGCGCCACTTCGGGGTCCGGCTGGCCTTTCAGAACTGTCACCGGGTGGCCGTCTTCCCGATGGACGCGTCGGCGGATGAGCGCCTCGCGCGCTTCACCTCGGTTCGGGGGCAGTTGCTGAACCAGTCGCCCGAACTGCGCGACTGCTGACGCGATGACCGCTGCCGCTCCCTCAGGGGGAGGTGTATCAGCACAGGAGCGGCAGCACTTCACCACCGAGCCTGCGCACATTCTCCTCCGTGGTCGCGAGGTCCCCGGACCCCTCGACCAGCAGCGCGAACCGGCGGATTCCGGTGCGCTCCGCGGTGGCCGCCAGCCGGTCGGCGCACAGCCGCGGCGAACCGACCGGATGCAGCTCGCACAGCAACTCCGCATAGGCCACCGGATCACGCATCCGGCGCTGCCGCCCATCGACCGTGACATGGGCGCCGAGCCCCTGCCGTAACCAGCCGGGCATCGCCTTGGTCAGGGTCTCCGCGGCCTCGGGGCGCGCATCCGCGATCTGCACCACTCCGGCCGAGACATGCTCCGCCGCCTCGACCTCCTCGGGTGAACGGCCCGCGGCGAGCGCGGAGCTCCGCCACAGCGCGACCGCCTCGGCCTTCTCCTCGTCGCCGCAGTGCATACCGAGGAGCATGGGCAGCCCGCGCTCGGCGGCCAGCCGCACACTGCCGGGCGAGGTGCAGGCCACGACCACCGGCGGGGAGACCGACCCCCGCGCGCCGGGCGGATCCTCGCAACGCGGCACCACCGGCACCTCACGGAAGGCGAACCGCTCTCCGTCCGCCCCCACCCGGGGCTCGCGCAGCCAGCGCAACAGCAGATCGAGTGATTCGGGGAAGCCGTGCTCATATGCCTCGAGGCCCGAACCGAAGACCTCCAGATCCACCCAGGGCCCGCCGCGGCCGACGCCCAGGGTGAACCGGCCACCGGAGACCAGATGCAGCAGCGCCGCCTGCTCACCCAGCGCTACGGGATGCGCCGTGGGCAGCACGCTCACCGCCGTGCCGACCCCGAGGGTGCGGGTGCGGCCCAGCAGATGGGCGGCGAGGGTGACCGCGGAGGGACAGACTCCGTACGGAACGAAGTGGTGCTCGGCGAGCCAGACCGCGTCCAGCCCCGCCACCTCCGCCAGTTCGGCCGACCGCACCGCCCGGTGCAGCGCCTCCTGCTGTCCCTGGCCCGGGAATTGAGCGGCCAGGATGAAAGCCCCCACATGCATCGCCATCTGCCTCCTTGTCGCGGATCGTCCGCGGACGCGGGCCCACCCCCTCAAAGGCATTAACGCCTGACACGTGCCAAGGGCACGGCTTGGCAAGAAGTTTTCATGATGATCGGAGGGTGACAGTGGACGACGGCTTTCCGGATGCGTGACCGTAAAGCGTAGGCTGGTCACAGCCTGTAGCGTCCAGCGTGTCGCATCGCCGAGTTGCCGAGTTGTCGAGTTGCCGAGGTGTCACCGTGTCTCCACGTCGAAACCGCCCGCGAGGCGGCGAGAAGCCCGTCGGCCGCGACGGCGCCGACCGCTTCGGACTGGAGCGCACCGAGAGCTGGCAGGACGAGGAGTGGGTGGTGCGGCAGATCAGCGGCGCCGCCGCCACCAAGCACTACCGCTGCCCCGGCTGCGACCAGGAGATCCCGCCGGGGGTGCCCCATGTGGTCGCCTGGCAGCAGCATTCGGGGGCCGACGACCGCCGCCACTGGCACAAGGCGTGCTGGAACGCACGGGACCGCCGGAGCGCCAAGCTCCAGCGGTCCCGTAACGCACCGAAGTACTGAGCCCGTGACCCGGGCCGCCCGGAACGGGCCTCAGACGTCGCGCTTCTCCAGCAGCGAATAGGCGGCGATCAGCGCCGCGCCGGTGACTCCGGCCACCAGGCCCAGCTGCGCCATACCGTTGCCCAGGTCGTCGGAGACCTGGAACAGCGAGGCCAGCGACTGGGGCGAGGAGTACTTCTGCATGGTCTCGCCCAGGTCGAAAAGGCCGTCGGACATCATCAGGAACGGCGGGAGGATCGACGGGAGCAGCACCACACCGAGCATCGTGGCGATGGCGCCCGCGGAGTGCCGCAGCATGGAGCCGACGGCGAGCGAGAGCAGTCCCAGCAGCGACATGTACAGTGCGGCACCCACCGTCGCGCCCAGCCACTGCTTACCGCTGGGCTCCATGACGTCCGGACCGCTGTGCATCCCGGTACTGGCGAACGCCACCAGCGCCAGCGCGGCGGTCGTGGTGACGAACGAGAGGGTGAAGAAGACCAGCGCCTTGGCGGTCAGCACCCGCGCGCGCTGCGGGCAGGCGGTGAAGGTGGTGCGGATCATCCCGGTGCCGTACTCGGAGGAGATCACGAGCACGCCCAGCGTGACCAGGCACAGCTGGCCCAGCAGCGTGCCGACGAAGCCGGGGAGGGTCGGGGGAGCGGTGACGTAGTCCTTGTCGCTGGTGGTCGCGGAGACCAGCAGCCCGATTCCGACGACCAGCGCGACCATCACGCTCAGCGTCCAGATCGTCGACCGCACCGACTTGATCTTGGTCCACTCGGAGGCGAGGGCATCTCCGAAGTGGGTGCGCCGGACCGGGATGGGCGAGGTGTACGCGCCCACGGCGGCATACGGCTGGGACGGGTTGGCCCCGGGGGGCGGCGGCGTCGGCTGCGGCATCTTTGGCTGGGGCATCTGCGCCTGCGGGGGCATCTGCTGCGGATGTGCCGACTGCGGGGGCATCGGGGGCGCCTGCGGGGGCGTCTGCGGCGGGACGGGCGCCGACTGGGGCTGCTGGTAGGGGGTCGTCATCGGGCGTCCTCGCTGTCGCGCTTGGTCATATCAGGAGCGGAGGCCGGGGGCGCGGTGGGCGGCGCCGCGGGCGCGGCGGCGGCTTGCTGTCCATGGGGCGGGGTGCCCGGCGCCGGGGCGTGGCCCTGCGGTGCCGCGGGCGGCTCGGCGTACCCCGGGAGCACGGTGCCGGGCGGGAAGCCTCCCGGCCCCATGGGCTGGCCCGGCATCCCCGGCGCGTAGCCGTGCGCACCGCCCTGCGGCGGCATTCCGGGGACCGGCTCCATGAGCCCGGCGCGCTGGTCCGCGGTGGAGCGGTAGTCCACCGCGCCCGAGGTCATCCGCATGTACGCCTCTTCCAGCGACGCCTGGTGCGGCGACAGCTCCCAGAGGCGGACGTCCGCCTGGTGCGCCAGCTCGCTGATCCGCGGCAGCGGCAGCCCGGTCACCCGCAGCGCGCCGTCCTGCTCCGGCAGCACCTGGCCGCCCGCCTCGCCGAGGGCCGAGGTGAGCTTCTCCCGCTGCGCCGGTTCGCCGTCGGGGGTGCGGACGCGGGCGAAGTCCGCCGAGTTGTAGGAGATGAAGTCCCGGACGTTCATATCGGCGAGCAGCTGGCCGCGCCCGATGACGATCAGATGGTCGGCGGTGAGCGCCATCTCGCTCATGAGGTGACTGGAGACGAAGACGGTGCGGCCCTCGGAGGCCAGCTGCTTCATCAGGTTGCGGACCCACAGGATGCCCTCGGGGTCCAGACCGTTGACCGGCTCGTCGAAGAGCAGCACCTGCGGGTCGCCGAGCAGCGCGGCGGCGATGCCCAGGCGCTGGCCCATACCGAGCGAGAAGCCCTTGGACCGCTTGCGGGCCACGCTCTGGAGGCCGACCACGCCCAGTACCTCGTCCACCCGGCGGGCCGGGATACCGGACAGCTGGGCCAGGCACATCAGGTGCTGGCGCGCACTGCGGCCGCCGTGCACCGCCTTGGCGTCGAGCAGGGCACCCACCTGGCGTGGCGCGTTGGGGAGGCGGCGGAACGGGTAGCCACCCACGGTGACCTGCCCGGCGGTGGGCTCGTCGAGCCCCAGGATCATGCGCATCGTCGTCGACTTGCCGGATCCGTTGGGTCCCAGGAAGCCGGTGACGGCACCGGGCCTCACCTGGAACGACAAGTTGTACACGGCCGTCTTGGCGCCGTAGCGCTTCGTCAGGCCGACTGCCTCGATCATTCTCCGCCCCTCGTGCAAATGGGTCCGGGGCGCGAGCCCCCGTGAGGGTTAGGAGCTTAGCGGCGTGTTGACGGTTCCTCTCACGGGAGGATTGAGAGCGCATCGTAATCACGAGCCCCGGGGGGCCCGTGATCCCCGTTCCTGGCGGCCCCGGCGTCCTCGGCGTAGCGCCCGAACGCGTCCTGCGGCAGCGCCCAGCCCTCGTCCCGGAAGGCGCGGGTGCCCGCCTCCCGCACCGCGGGATCGGCGCCCGCGCGCCCGACCCAGGAGCGCGGATCGGGGCCGAGCAGGGCGCGCAGCCGGGCGGAGGCGGCCAGCAGCCGGGTCAGCAGCGCGCTCTGGTCGCCGCCTCCGGGCAGCGGCGCCGTCGCGTCCGGGTTCCGCAGCACCCCGCGCACCCCGGCGTACACATACGCGCCGCCCAGCCGCTCGCCGGACGGCAGCACCATCGGGAAGTCCGTGCCGGGCAGCAGCACCCGCCGGTAGTTGGGGTACTCGGTGGCGTCCACGGCCGCGAGCTGTCCGGCGTCGAGCCAGCTGACGACCAGCGGTGTGCACGCCTGTGGAGCGGGGTACGGCGCGGAGGCGACATAGCCGTAGCGCCCGATGTGCGCCGAGCAGCCGACCGCGATCCCGGTGACATCCACCGGGACCATCGGCACCGCGTATGGGGCGTCCGGCCGGGACAGCTTGTGGTGCAGCTGGGCGGGGGAGGCGTTGGAGCCGACGGCGATGACCGGGGTGCGCGCCCCGGCCGTCGGCACCCCGAGCCGGGCCAGTTCGGCGTCGAGCGGGACGCGGCGCCCGTCCGGGCCGGCCACCGGCCAGCTGCCCAGCCGTCCCGCCGCGGGGTCCAGGGGCCACAGCTCACCGCCGGTGAGCAGGGTGGGGGAGGTGACGGGGCGGCCGGGGTAGCTGAGCGGCTGCCGGGCGGGCACATCGGCGAAGCCCAGGGCGGCGAGGCTGCGGTCGGTCACACCGCGAGCCTACGCGCGGCCGCCGCTCGGTCAGGCCCTGTCAGGACTCAGCGGCGCAACGAGGCAGCCGCGGACGAACGACGGCACGTCGCGGCACGTCCCGCGGAGCGCTCAGGCGTCGCGGCGCTTGAGCAGCAGATACCCCGTCACCAGGGCGGCGGCCACCCACAGACACATGATGGTGAAGCCGCCCCATGGGCCGTACGGGGCACCGTCGCGGTCCGGGATCACCCGCATGATGTGCTGGCCCGCCTGGTCCGGCAGATATGCGCCGAACTTCCGGGTCACCTTCACATTGGCCAGGATGTTCGAGATCAGGAAGAAGAACGGCATCAGCACGCCCAGGGACAGCAGCGGGCTGCGCAGCATCGTGGCGACGGCCATCGAGAACACGGTGATGAGCGTCATGTAGAGCCCGCCGCCGAGGACCGCGCGCAGCACCCCCGGGTCGTCCAGCGATGTCCCGTACCGGCCCAGCAGGCTCTGGCCGGTGGCGAAGGCGGCGAAGCTGGTCAGCATGGACACCGCCACGGCGAGCAGTGCCGCCACGGTGACCTTGGCGAAGAACAGGACCCCGCGGCGCGGGACGGCCGCGAGCGAGGTGCGGATCATTCCGGTGGCGTACTCGCCGGAGACCACCAGCACCCCGAAGACGATCATCGCGAGCTGGCCGAGTCCGGTTCCGGCGAAGCTCACGAAGGTCGGGTCGAAGACCCGTTTGTCGTGGGGGGACAGTCTGCCGAAGTCATGCCGGACCAGCGCGCTGATCAACGCCCCGAGCGCGACCGTGACCAGTGCGGCCACCCCCAGCGTCCACCCCGTCGAGCGCACCGAGCGGATCTTGGTCCATTCCGAGCGCAGCACCTGGGTCACCACCGCCATCGTCAGGACTCCTTCCGTGGCCGCCAGTCGGCGCCCCAGGCGGCGGCGGGGGCGGGCTCATCGGCGCCCGCGGGATGCGCGTGGTACTCCACCGCCCCGGCGGTGAGCCGCATGAACGCCTCCTCCAGGGACGCCTGTTGCCGGCTCAGCTCGTGCAGCACCAGCCGGTGGTCGGCCATCAGCTGGCCCAGGCGCACCGGATCGCCGTCGTCCACCTCGAACGAGCCGTCGGAGCCGGGAACCGCCGTGATACCGCCCGCGGCCAGAACATCGCTCAGCCGCTGGTATTCGGGCGAGCGCAATCGGACATAGGAACGTGAATGCTGGGTGATGAAATCGGACATCGAGGTATCGGCGAGAAGTCGTCCCTGACCGATGACGACCAAATGGTCGGCTGTGAGTGCCATTTCGCTCATCAGATGACTTGATACGAACACAGTCCGACCCTGGCCCGCCAGATCCCGCATGAGATTCCGGATCCAGTGGATGCCCTCCGGATCAAGCCCGTTGACCGGTTCGTCGAACATCAGGATCGATGGATCGCCCAGCATCGCGGCCGCGATCCCCAGCCGCTGACTCATTCCCAGGGAAAAACCCTTGGAGCGTTTGCGGGCGACCGAGCCGAGTCCGACCAGGTCCAGCACCTCATGGACCCGGGAGCGCGGTACGCCATTGCTCTGGGCGAGGCACAGCAGGTGGTGGAAGGCGCTACGGCCGCCGTGTACGGCCTTGGCGTCGAGGAGGGCGCCGACATGGCGCAGCGGGTCCGTCAGCCGCTCATAGGGCTGTCCGTCGATCCGGACCCGGCCGGACGTCGGATGGTCAAGGCCCAGCACGATCCGCATGGTGGTGGACTTGCCCGCGCCGTTCGGACCGAGGAAGCCGGTGACCACACCGGGCCGGACGGTGAAGGAGAGACCGTCCACGGCGGGTGTGTCGCCGTAGGTCTTGCTCAGCCCCTCGATCTCGATCATGCGGCCACGCTAAGCGCGGCCCGTCACCCCCGCCACCGGGCCGCCGCCCCCCGGAGTACGTTCCCTTTTTGGGCTCGGTTCGCCTCCGATTTTTGGGCTCGGTTCTCCCCCAGCTACCGCTGGGAGGTACCCCCGCCGGGGCGCTGAAGCCCCTGCCGACGGTCGACCGTGCTCGGCCCCTCGTGCCTCGGGGCCTCCGCGCGCTCTCCCTTTCGACAGGGTCGCGCCCCTTCGGCTCACTCGCCGGTGGTGCTCATGCGCGTGCCCCGCGCCGCAGAGGTGCGGCACGGGGCACGGAACGCTCCGGGTGACCGGACGTCACCGGGTCTGCTGGGCCGGGACGCCACGGCTGACCGCCTCGTCCTCCGGGGTGCCCGCCGCGGCCACCGCCGCGCCGGTCAGCGTGGCCAGCATCTCGCGGACGTTGGTCAGCTGGGCGTTGATGCTGTCGCGGCGGTTGGTGAGGGCCGCCAGCTCGCGCTCGGACTCGCTGCGGATCCGGTCCGCCTTGGCGTTGGCGTCGGCCACGATGTCCTCGGCCTGGCGCTGGGCGGTCTCCACCGTCTGGCGGGCCCGGCGCTCCGCGTCGGTACGCAGCTTCTCGGCCTCCAGGCGCAGCTGCTCGGCGCGGTGCTCGATCTCCGCGAGCCGCTTCTCGGCCTTGGCCTGACGGGAGGCCAGGTCGCGCTCGGACTGCTCGCGGCGCTTGGCCAGATTCGTCTCGAAGTCGGCGGCGGCCTGCGCGGCCTTGGCGCGGGTCTCCTCGAAGAGGGAGTCCGCCTCCTCGCGCTTGGACTGGGCGTCCTTCTGCGCCTCCTGCCGCAGGGTGGCCGCCTCGCCCTTCGCCTTCTCGACGATACGCGCGCCCTCGTCCTCGGCCTTCGCCTTGCGGTCGGCGGCGAACGTCTCGGCGTCGTTGCGCACCTGCTGGGCCGCCGACTCGGCGAGCTCACGGTGCTGTTCGGCGGCCCGGCGAGCCTCCTCGCGCAGGTCCTTGGCCTCCTCCTCGGCGAGACGGAGGATCTTCTCGACCCGGGCGCCGAGCCCCGCGTAGGACGGCTCCGCGTCGTTGATCTGGGCCTGAGCGTTCTGCGTCTCGAGGTGCAGCTCCTCGATGCGCTTTTCCAGGGAGGTGATACGGGCCAGTGCACTGTCACGGTCGGCGACGAGCTTGGTAATGCGGTCGTCCACCTGACCGCGGTCGTATCCACGCCGCACGAGCTCGAAGCCGAAGGGGGAGGAAGTGTCGCTCATGGGGTTCCTGTCGAAAGAGACCGGTGAGGTGATAGAGGGAATCCTAGGGGGCCGAGCGGCGTGTCATCGAGTCAACGTCTGTTTGATCTGGAGAATGTCCAGCCTTTTGAGTGGCAGTAAGAGCCAACGCTTGTCACTCGTCGGGATGATTCGGACACGACACGGCGTGTGCCGCTAGCCGTCGGAACGTTTTCCGCCCGGTCTGGTCGCACCCGCACCTGCCGCCGTCTTGACTCCGCCGTTCTCCTTGGCTCCCGCGCCGCCCGACGCGGGGGCCTCGAAGGACTCCAACGCCTCCAGCACGTCCTGGACACGGGAGATCTCCGCGTTGATGTCCTCGCGGCGCCGCTTGAGCAATTCCAGCTCGCGCTTGCCCTCGTCCACCATCTCCTTCGCCTCGGCCGTGGCCTCGGTCCGGACGCGCTCCGCGTCCCGTGTGGCGTCGGCCTTCTTCTGCTCGGCCTCCTTCAGCAGACCCTCGGCCTTCTTCACCGCCGCGATCCGCACCCGGCCGGCCTCGCTGTTGGCCTCCGACACCAGCGACTTGGCCTTCTCCTCGGCCTTCATCAGCTGCGCGGTGGCCGCCGCGACCAGCTTGTCCACTCGCTCGCCGGTGGCCTTCATCTGCTCGGCGGACTCCCGGCGGGCCCGCTCGTGCAGCTCCTCCACCTCGGACTCGGTCCGCGTCCGCAGCTCCTCGGCGCGCTCCCGGATCGCGGTGGCGTCGCCCCGGGCCTCGCCCAGCATGACATCCGCGTCCGTACGGGCCTTCTCCACCAGCCCGTTGGCCTCCTCGGTGGCCGCGGCGACCAGCCGGTCGGCCTCCGTGCGGGCCACGCCCACCATCGTGTCCGCCTGCTCCTCGGCCGCGGTCGCCGCCCGCAGCGCGGCCTCCTGCGCCTCCGCGGTGAGCCGCTCGGCCTCCGCGGCGGACTCGGTGACCAGCCGGTCCGCCTGCTCCGCCGCGTCCGAGCGGCGCTTGTTGCCGTCCTCGCGCGCCCGGTCGACCACCCGGTCCGCCTCGGCCTGCGCCTCGGTGCGGATCCGCTCGGCCTCGGCCGCCGCGTCGGCCGCGATCCGATCCGCCTCCGCCCGGGTGCGCTCGGCGTGCTGCTGGGCCGAGCCGACGGTCTCCGCCGCCTCGTTGCGCAGCCGTTCGGCCTCCGCGGTGGCCTCCCTGACCAGCCGCTCCGCCTCGCTCCCGGCCTCGCCGACCAACCGGTCGGCCTGTGCGGCGGCCTCCGAGCGGATGTTGTTGGCGTCCCCGCGGGCCTGGGCCCGGGTACGCGCCGCGTCCTGCTCCGCCGTGGCCCGCGCGTCCGACGCCTCGGTGCGCATCGCCTGCGACCGCGCGGTGGCCTCGGCCACCAGCCGCTGCGCCTCGTCGCTCGCGCCGTTCACCAGGGTGTCGGCCTGCTCCGCCGCCTCCGCGCGGGCCTTGTTGGCCGCACGGCGCGCCTCGTCGAGCGTCTCATCGGCCTCGGTGCGCAGCCGCTCGGACTCCTGGGTGGCCTCGGCGAGCAGCCGGTCGGCCTGCTCGGCCGCCTCCGTACGGCGCCGCCCCGCGTCCTCGCGGGCCTCGGTGGTCAGCCGCTCCGACTCGGCGATGGCCTCCGAAACCGTACGCTCCGCCAGCGACTTGGCGGCCTCGGTCTCCTCCTGCGCCTCCTGCCGCAGCCGGGTGGCGTCCTGCGAGGCGCGCTCCCGCTCCGCGTAGGCGTCCGCGCGGACCCGGTCGGCCTCCTCCTGCGCCTCGGTGCGGGTGCGCTCGGCCGCGTGCTCGGCGGCCGTACGCAGCCCGGTGATCTCGGCCTCGGCCTGCTCGTGCAGCCCGGCGACCGAATCCCGCACCTGCTGCGCGGTCTGCTCGGCCGCGGCCACCATGTCCGACGAGCGCTGCTCGGCCTCCTCGACCAGCCGCTGCGCCTCGGTCTGCGCCTCGGAGACCCGGTTGCGGGCCGCGGTCAGCAGCTCCTCGCTCTGCTCATGCGCCCGGGTCCGCTCCCGCTGGGCCTCGTCCCGGGCGTCGGTCAGCAGCTCTTCGGCCTCACGGCGGCGGCGGGCCGCCTCCTCCTGGGCCGCGGCCAGTGCCTCCGCCGCCTCGGCGCCGATCCGCTCGGCCGCGCTCGTGGCCTCCGCCCGCACCCGGTCGGCCGTCTCCTGTGCCTCGGCGCGCAGCCGCTCCGCCTCCGCGGCGGCCTCGCCGCGCAGCCGCACGGCCACCGACTCGGCCTCGGCGCGCGCGTTCGACGCGTCCGCCGCGGCCTCCTCGCGCAGCCGCTCGGCCTGCTCCTCGGCCTGCTGGCGCAGCGCGTTCAGCCGCTCCGCGGACTCCCCGCGCTGCCGCTCGATCTCCTCGGCCGTCTCCCGGCGCAGCCGCTCCGCCTCGGTGTGCGCCTCGCTCAGCGCCTCGTCGGCGGAGCCGAGCCGCTGCTCGGCCTCCTGGTGCAGCCGGGTCAGCTCGGCCTCTGCGGTGGTCCGGCGGTCCTCCGCCGCCCGCTCGGCCTCCTCGCGCAGCTCCTCGGCCGCGCGGGTGGCCTCCGACCGGACTTCCTCGGCCCGCTCCTCGGCCGAGGTCACCAGCTCCTCCGCCTCGCCCCGGGCCCGCTTCAGCAGCTCGTCGGCCTGGCGGCGCAGCGCGTTCGCCCGCTCGATGGCCTCGGTGCGGACCCGCTCGCTCTCGCTGGTCGCGCCCGAACGCGTCTCCTCCGCGTCCTCCTTGGCCTTGGTCAGCAGCTCCTCGGCGGTGCTGGCCGACTCCTCGATCTGCTGGACCGCCTCCCGGCGCGCCTCGGCGCGGATCCGCTCGCCCTCGGCCACCGCCTCGGACCGCAGCTGCTCGGCCTCACCGCGCAGCCGCCGTGCCTCCTCCTGGAGCTCGACGGTCTTGGCGCGGTACTCCTTGGTGTCGTCCTTCGCCGTGCCCTTGAGCTCCTCGGCGGTGTCATGCGCCTCCGAGCGCAGCCGGTCCGCCTCGGACTCGGCCTCGCGCCGGATCCGCTCCGCGTCCTCGGTCGCCGCCTTGGTGGTGGCCTGCGCCTGCTCCGAGGCGCGGGTCAGCACCTCCTCGGCGCTCCGCGCCGCCTTGGCCAGCTGCGCGGCCGAGTCCTCGGCGGCCCGGGCACGGGCGTCGTCCCCGGCCTCCGAGACCATCCGCTCGGCCTCGGCGCGGGCGTCCTCCCGCAGCTGCTCGGCCTCCGCCCGCAGCGCCTCGGCCTCCTTGGTGGCCTCGCCGACCAGCCGGGCGACCTCCGCCCTGGCCGTACGGGTGCGCTGCTCGTTGTCCGTCTCGGCGGCCGAAAGCCGCTTGGCCGCCGTGTCCTTGGCCTCGTTGAGGACCCGCTCCGCCTCGGCGCGCGCCTCGCGCAGCGCCGTCTCCGCCTCCTGCGCCCGCTGCTCGGCGGCGCGGGTCTGCTCGGCGGCCTGGCGGCGGGCCTCCTCCGTCTCGGTGGAGGCCCCGGCCCGCAGCTGCTCGGCGTGGTCGGTGGCCTCCTGGGCCTGTGCTCCGGCCGCGTTGAGCAGCCGCTCGGCGTCCGCGCGGGCCCGGCGCAGAATCGCCTCGGCCTCGGAACGGGCGGACTCCGCCTCCGAACCGAGCCGCTGACGGGCCTGCTCGACCAGCCGCTGGGCCTCGGCGCGGGCGGCCGACAGCGACTGGTCGGCCTCGGTCCGGGACTCGTCCAGCAGCCGGCGGGCCTGGTCCTCGCTCCGGGCGCGCAGCTGCTCGGCCCAGGCGACGTTCTCGTTGACATGCGACTCGACGGTGGCGCGGCGCTCGGCGAGCTCCTGGTCCAGCCGCTGGCGGCGGGCCACCGCCTCGGCGTGCAGCTCGGCTTCGAGCCGGGCCTGCCGCTCGGCCTGCTCCTGGAGCAGCCGCTGGGTCTGGGCGCGGGTCTCGCGCAGCTCGCGCTCGGCGTCCGCGCGCAGCTGGTCGGCCTGGATCTGCGCATTGCGCAGCAACTGTTCTGCCTGGTAGCCGAGGTTGGCGCTGTCGTAGGCAGGACGGGTCGCCAGAGTGCGGCGCGCCTCGTGCAGCTTGGCGCGCAGCACCTCGACTTGGTAGCCGAGGTCGTCGGCGTGCTGGACGGCCTTCTCCCGCTCGGTCTTCAGCCGCTCCATCTCGGCCTCGAACTTCGAGAGCTGATCGTCAGGCTCGTAGCGGTCGTAGCCCCGCACTGCGCGGTCCCATCCGTCCCCTGGTCGCATTGGCGGCCGACTCCGTACCTCGCGGTCCCTCGCGGTTCCTTGTGGTCCCGGCCCGGCGACATGCTATGCCGGACGGTGCGGAGCTGGCCCTTCCGAAGAAATGGTGTCAGATCATCGGCAAAGCCCGGGCCGGACCCCAAACCCTTCCGACTCCCGTGCCCCGGCCGAGCCTGCACTCTACCGGCCGGGGAAGGGGTAGGTCAGTGGTGCGCTTCAGTGGTCCGCTTCGGAAGGAGGTGCCGCGGTGACGAGTTCGGTGAGCACCCCGTGGCAGTCCTTGGGGTGCAGGAAGGTGATCCGGGAGTTCATCGAGCCGCGGCGGGGCTCCTCGTAGAGGACCCGGACGCCCTTGCCGCGGATGTCCTCGGAGTCGGTGTCGACGTCGGCGGTGCCGAAGGCGATGTGGTGGACCCCCTCGCCGTTCTTGGCCAGCCACTTGCCGACCGCCGAATCCTCCCTGGTCGGCTCCAGGAGCTGGAGGTAGGAGGCGCCGCCGTCCGAGGTCTCGTTGATCTTGAGCATGGCCTCGCGCACGCCCTGCTCCTCGTTGACCTCGGAGTGGAACACCTCGAAGCCGTACGTGGCACGGTAGAACTCGACAGTCTTGTCGAGGTCGAAGCAGGCGATCCCGATGTGGTCGATTCTCGTCAGCATGGGACCAGTGCACCGCCCTCCCGGTGGTTACGCAACGTGCGCGCGATCACACCGATGGGCCGGTGACCGCGCGGGTAACCGGTCAGTACATTGACGATAACCCTCGTTAACTTCCTTCTTCTCGTGAAGGGAAGCACCACATGACTGCACCGACGACCAGTAACGCCAAGACCACCTCTGTGATCGTGGCGGGTGCTCGCACCCCCATGGGACGGCTGCTCGGCAGCCTGCGCTCGTTCTCCGGCGCCGACCTGGGGGGCATCGCCATCAAGGCCGCGATGGACCGGGCCGGGGTCGGCGGAGACCAGGTGCAGTACGTCATCATGGGGCAGGTGCTCCAGGCGGGCGCCGGACAGATTCCGGCCCGGCAGGCGGCCGTGAAGGCCGGTATCCCGATGAACGTGCCCGCCCTCACCGTCAACAAGGTCTGTCTCTCCGGCCTCGACGCCATCGCCCTGGCCGACCAGCTCATCCGCGCGGGTGAGTTCGACGTGGTGGTCGCGGGCGGCCAGGAGTCCATGACCAACGCCCCGCACCTGCTGCCCAAGTCGCGGGAGGGCCACAAGTACGGCGCCATCGAGATGCTCGACGCGATGGCCCACGACGGGCTCACCGACGCCTTCGAGAACATCGCCATGGGCGAGTCCACCGAGAAGCACAACACCCGGCTGGGCATCCTCCGCCCCGATCAGGACGAGATCGCCGCCCGCTCCCACCAGCGGGCCGCCGCCGCCCAGAAGAATGGCCTGTTCGACGCCGAGATCACCCCCGTGGAGATCCCGCAGCGCAAGGGTGAGCCGGTCGTCTTCGCCAAGGACGAGGGCATCCGCGGGGAGACCACCGCCGAGTCCCTGGGCAAGCTGCGCCCCGCCTTCGCCAAGGACGGCACCATCACCGCCGGAACCTCCTCGCAGATCTCCGACGGTGCCGCCGCGGTCGTGGTGATGAGCAAGGCCAAGGCCGAGGAGCTGGGCCTGGAGTGGATCGCCGAGATCGGCGCCCACGGCAATGTGGCCGGACCCGACAACTCCCTCCAGTCGCAGCCGTCCAACGCCATCGCGCACGCCCTGGGCAAGGAGGGGCTGACCGTCGACGACCTCGATCTGATCGAGATCAACGAGGCGTTCGCCGCGGTCGCGGTGCAGTCAATGAAGGATCTGGGCGTTTCCTCCGAAAAGGTGAATGTGAACGGTGGCGCCATCGCCCTCGGACATCCGATCGGGATGTCCGGCGCTCGGATCGTGCTGCACCTGGCGCTGGAGCTGCGCCGGCGCGGCGGCGGTACGGGCGCGGCGGCGCTGTGCGGCGGTGGCGGTCAGGGCGACGCGCTGATCATCCGGGTGCCCGGGAACGGGAAGAAGGCGTGATCCCGGCGGTCGCCGGCGAGTGGTTCTGAACCGCCGCCGGTCCATCGGATACGGCGGTACGAGCGTTGAGGAGCGCGGCACCCATGAATGATGTGCCCACCCTGGTGGAGCAGGCCCGGCAGGGGCGGCCGCGTGCGGTCGCCCGGCTGATCTCGCTGATCGAAGGCGATGCGCCGCAGTTGCGCGAGGTGATGGCGGCGCTGGCTCCGCTGGCCGGGGGTGCGTATGTGGTGGGGCTGACCGGCTCCCCGGGAGTCGGCAAGTCCACCTCGACCTCAGCGCTCGTCTCCGCCTACCGCCGGATCGGCAAGCGGGTGGGGGTCCTCGCGGTGGACCCCTCCTCGCCGTTCTCCGGCGGGGCGCTGCTCGGCGACCGCGTCCGGATGTCCGAGCACGCCTCGGACCCCGGTGTCTACATCCGCTCCATGGCCACCCGCGGCCATCTGGGCGGGCTCGCCTGGGCCGCACCGCAGGCCATCCGGGTGCTGGATGCGGCCGGATGCGATGTGGTGCTGGTGGAGACGGTGGGCGTCGGCCAGTCCGAGGTGGAGATCGCGGCCCAGGCCGACACCAGTGTGGTGCTGCTGGCGCCCGGAATGGGCGACGGGATCCAGGCGGCCAAGGCCGGGATCCTGGAGATCGGCGATGTGTACGTGGTCAACAAGGCCGACCGGGAGGGCGCCGACGCCACCGCCCGCGAGCTCAACCACATGCTGGGCCTGGGCGAGGCCAGGTCGCCGGGCGACTGGCGGCCGCCGATCGTGAAGACGGTGGCGGCGCGCGCCGAGGGCATCGACGAGGTGGTCGAGGCGCTGGAGAAGCACCGCGCGTGGATGGAGGAGCACGGTGTGCTGGCCGAGCGCCGGATGCGGCGGGCGGCCGGTGAGGTCGAGACGATCGCGGTGACGGCGCTGCGCGCGCGCATCGGCGATCTGCACGGCGACCGGCGCCTGGGCGCGCTGGCGGAACGGGTCGTGGCCGGCGAGCTGGATCCGTACACGGCCGCCGACGAACTGGTGGCGGGGGTCACGGAAGGGTCGTGAACGCGCGGGGGCGGGCCCCGGTGCGCGGGGCCCGCCGTACGAGCGTGGTGTGGTCCTCCGCCGGTCAGTCGTCGTCGCGGTCGTCGGCCTCGTTGCCGTCCCGGTCGTCGTCGGACGCGGTCCGGGTGACCTTGCCGGTCTGCGGGTCGACGGTCAGGTCGTGCTCCTTGTGGTTCTTCACGACCTCGACCTCCCAGGTCGGCGCGTGGTCGTCGTCGAGGTCCACGGAGGTCACGGTGCCGCCGCCCGTCGCGGCCTTCCGGGCCGCCTCGACGGCGCTCACCTCGGCCTTCTTCAGGGTGGTGCGCTCACCGGCGTCGTTGGCGTCGTCGGTTTCGGCACGGTCCACGCGCTGGTTCAGCACCGTGCCGCTGGAGGCGTCCACGGTGACCTCGTGCCACTTCCCGTCCTTGCCCAGGATCTCCGCGTCCCAGGCGGCGGTGCGGGCGTCGTCGTCCAGGTCGATGGAGGACAGCGTGCCCGGCACGGCCTTCAGGGCCGTAGCCGCCGCGTCGGAGAGCGTCACCCGGGCGGTCCTGACAGACTCGTGGCCGCGGTCCGCCTCGTCGGCGTCGTCCCGGTCGTCGGAGTGGTAGCTCGCCACCTTCCCGGACGCCGGAGCCGCACCGGCCGCACCGGCGGACGACGACCGCGCGCTGCCCGTCCCGCTGTCCGCCAGGGCGACGGCCGTACCGCCGCCGATCAGGGCGGCCGCGGCGACGGTGGCGATGACGATGTTGCGCTTCATGAGGGTTCCTCCCCGAGTGCTGTTCGGACGTTCACCACCTTCACGGAGCGATGCTGAAGCTGAGCTGAAGCCACCTGAAGAGATCTTCAGGTTCGCTTTGGGAGGCTGGTCGCATGCGTTTGCTGATCGTTGAGGATGAACGGCGGCTCGCCGTGTCGCTGGCCAAGGGGCTGCGGGCGGAGGGCTTCGCCGTGGATGTGGCGCACGACGGGCGCGAGGGACTGCACCGCGCGCAGGAGGGCGCGTACGACCTGATCGTCCTCGACATCATGCTGCCGGGGATGAACGGCTACCACGTGTGCGGTGCGCTCCGGGCGGCCGGAAACGATGTGCCGATCCTGATGCTCACCGCCAAGGACGGCGAGTACGACGAGGCCGAGGGGCTCGACACCGGCGCCGACGACTATCTGACCAAGCCGTTCTCGTATGTGGTGCTGGTGGCGCGGGTGCGGGCGCTGCTGCGCCGCCGCGGGTCGGCCGCCTCGCCGGTGGTGCGGGTCGGCGCGCTGTCGGTGGACCGGGGCGCCCGGCGGGTGGAGCGGGACGGCGGCGAGGTCGCGCTGACCGCCAAGGAGTTCTCCGTGCTGGAGCATCTGGCGCTGCGGCCGGGGGACGTCGTCTCCAAGGCCGAGATCCTGGAGCACGTCTGGGACTTCGCCTACGACGGCGACCCCAACATCGTCGAGGTGTACATCAGCGCCCTGCGCCGCAAGCTGGGCCCGGGGCTGATCGACACGGTGCGGGGAGCGGGGTACCGGCTCCGTGGGTAAGGTCTTCGGCTCCGTACGGGCGCGGGCCGCGCTGGGCGCGACGGTGGTGGTGGCGGTGGCGCTGGTGGCCGCGGGGATCGCGGTGCTGGTGGTGCTGCGGGGCAATCTGGTGGACCGGGCCGAGGTCGACGCCGGGGCCGCCGCCCGCGCGGTCGCGTCCAAGGTCGCCGGCGGGGTGGCGTACCGGGAGCTGGACCTCGGGGAGGACACCCCGGTGCAGATCGTGGACGAGGACCACCGGGTCCTGGCGGTCAGCGACGACCTCGAGGCCGTGACGGGCACCGGGAGTTCCTCGGTGCGGCCGGTGGCGGCGCCCTCCGATGCCGATGCCGACGATGCCGACGATGCCGACGGCGGCGACACGGGAGAGGTCTCCTCGGAGCCGGAGTACAGCTCCGGCACGGCCCGGATCGACGGCGAGACCGAGGAGTACCACTGGGCGGCCGTGGAGGTCACCGACGCCCGCGGCGAGGACGTCACCGTCTACGCGGGCGCCCCGCTGGCCACCGAGCAGGGCGCGGTGGGCACCGTGCGGCAGGCGATGCTGATCGGACTGCCGTTGCTGCTGCTGGTCGTGGCCGGGGTGACCTGGCTGGTGACCCGGCGCGCGCTGCGGCCGGTGGAGGGGATCCGCCGGGAGATGGCCGCCATCACCGCCAGCACCGATCTGTCCCGGCGGGTGCCGGAGCCCGGCTCGCACGACGAGGTGGCGGCACTGGCCCGGACGACCAACGAGACGCTCGCGGCGCTGGAGGCGTCGGTCGAGCGGCAGCGGGCGTTTGTCGCGGACGCCTCCCATGAGCTGCGCTCCCCGGTGGCCTCCCTCCGTACCCAGCTGGAGGTGGGCGCCGCCCATCCGGAATTGCTGGATGTGGAGGGCGCGGTGGAGGACGTGGTGCGGCTCCAGCGGCTGGCCGCCGATCTGCTGCTGCTGGCCCGGCTGGACGCCGGGGAGCGGCCCGCCAGGACCGAGCGGGTCGCGCTGGACGGGATGGTGCGCGAGGAGCTGTCGCAGCGCACCGGGGACCGGGTGCCGGTGGTCACCGAGCTGTCCCCGGCGGAGGTGACCGGTTCCCGCGGCCAGCTCTCACGGGTGCTGGGAAACCTGGTCGACAACGCCCAGCGGCATGCGCGGGGCGAAGTGCGGGTCTCGGTGCGCACCGAGGGCGGCCGGGCCGTGCTGGCGGTGGCCGACGACGGCGGCGGGGTGCCCGAGGGCGAACGGGAGCGCATCTTCGAGCGGTTCGTACGGCTGGACGAGGGCCGCAGCCGCGACGATGGCGGGGCCGGGCTCGGCCTCGCCATCGCGCGGGACGTGGCGGAGCGCCACGGTGGCACGCTGACCGTGCGTGAGGGGCCCGGGGGCGGTGCCCTGTTCGAACTCCGGCTGGCGACGGGCGAGGAGCGCGGTCCCGGGCGGTGACGTCCTACGCCCGGCCGCGCTGGGCGCGCAGATGCTCGGCGACGGGCACCAGCGAGCCGTACAGCGCGTCGAGGGCGTCCGAGCTGAGCAGATCGATGAAGTGCTTGCGCACGGAGTCGACATGATGGGGCGCGACCTTGCGCATGGTGTCCCAGCCGTGCTCGGTCAGGACCGCGTAGAGCCCGCGGCGGTCCGACTCGCAGTTCTCCCGGCGGACCAGCCCGGCGTTCTCCATCCGGGTGATCTGGTGGGAGAGACGGCTCTTGGACTGGAGGGTCGCGGACGCCAGGTCGCTCATCCGCATCCGGTGGTCCTCCGACTCCGAGAGGTTGACCAGGATCTCGTAGTCGTTCATGGTCAGGCCGAACGGCTGGAGGTCTCGTTCGAGCTGGTAGGTCAGCAGCCTGCTGACGTCCAGATGGGTGCGCCAGGCGCGCTGCTCGTCGTCGCTGAGCCAGCGCGTGCCGTTTTCGGTCTCCATGGGATGTATTCTACCTATAGAAGTTGAATTCCGAACCAATGGATGTATCGGGCTAGAGGTCACCTGTTCGACGTTACACTCCGCACGCTTGTGCTCACGAACCGGTACCCCCCGTCTCTCCGACGGCTATCGCGTCCATCATCCGCTCCGTTGACTGGAGCAGTACCGTCCCCGCCCCCACGAACTCGAACTGGTGCTCCTCGCCGGACGTTCCCCCGAGACCGGTGTGTGCCCGGACGCCGCCCACGATCCCCCGCAGATAGGCGTGGTCGTAATGGTGGCAGGGGGAGGGGCAGTCGGCCCAGCCCACCAGGGCCTGCGGGTCCACCCGCAGCGGCGGCTCCATGAAGACCACGGGACCGTTGGAGGCCGCGACGAACTTCCCGGTGCCGATCAGGGTCAGAAAGCCCGGCACGATCGACTGCTTCAGCGCCAGCGAGGGCTCGAAGGCGAGCAGATTGCCGGAGCGGACGGTGAGGTTTCCGTCGTCGAGGTCATAGGAGTTGACGTCGAACGCGCGGTCCGCGAGCACCATCTTGCCCCGGCCCTCGGCCACCACCCAGTCCGCCGCGTGCAGCGGGGAGTGGAAGCTGCCCGCGATCAGCCGGTCCAGCCGGCCGAGCCCGATGCCCTGGAAGTCGATCTTCCCGTAGTAGGCGACCATCTTCCCCTTCTGGAGGAACCACTGGCCGTCGAGGTCCACGCTGAAGGCGTACGGATTGATGTTGTCGTCGGCCGGGAGGGTGTGCGCGTCATGGATGACGGGGCCGTTCACAGCTTCTCCTCCGATGCCTGGACATAGACCGTGCCGCTGCCGGACAGCTCGAGCTGGAACGCCTCGCCCGAGCCGCGGCCCACCATGTCGCGCCAGCCGATGGCCGTCGAGAGCTTATTGCGGACATCACCCCGGTGGGCGACATACGCCTGCGGATCGACATGGACCGGCCGCCCGGTGCTGATCGGCAGCTGGATCACCCCGCCGTGCGCCATGACCGCCGCGGAGCCATGGCCCTCCAGGGTCGTGGTGAACAGCCCCTGCCCGGTGACCTGGCCGCGCACCATCCCCATCACACCGCCCTGGGAACCCATGAACATCGTGCCCTGGCGCAGCGAGCCGTCGAAGGCCAGCAGACGGTCCGACTCCACATAGAGGGTGTCCCCGGCCAGATCGATCACCTCCACATGGTGACCGCCGTGGCCGAACATCACGGTGCCCTGGCCCTCGACCGTCATCAGCGGAGTGGCCTCGCCCGCGATCCGGCGGCCGATCATGCCCATCACCCCGCCCTGGCCGCCGGTGATGCTGGGCGTGAACCGCACGTCCCCGCGGTACCCGAGCATCGCGCCGCGCTGGCTGAACAGCGTCCGGCCGGGAGCGACTTCGGCCTGCACCATCCGCGAGGTGAGGGTCGTGAACGGCATCAGAGATCACCCCCCACCGTGTTGCGCTCGCTCGGCTGGACGTACACCAGACCGTCGCCCTCGAAGCGGATCTGGAACGACTCGCCCCCGCTCTCGCCTATCAGCGCACGGAAGGTGACCCCCGACTGGAAGTGCTGCTGGAGGTTTCCGGTGTGGGCTATGTACGCGCCCGGGTCGACCTGGAGCGGGGTCTGCGGGGTGACCCGCAGCACGATCGCCGTGCCGTCCGAGAGGATCGCCGCCTGGCCGGTGCCCTCGACGGTCGTGGTGAACAGCCCGTTGCCCTGGGCCGAGCCGCGCAGCCCGGTGAAGGTTGTCCCGGTGCGCAGCGCGCCGTCCGTGCACAGCAGATTCTCGGCCTCGACATGCAGCTTCTCGCCGTGCAGCGAGACCAGGTTGATCTCGCTCGCCCGGTCGGCGAAGTAGCACGTGCCGTGCCCCTTCACCTCCATGACGGCCATCTGCTCACCGGTGAGCCGCCGGGTCACCATCCCGCGCAGCCCCTCCCCGCCGCCCGATTTCTTCTTGAAGGTCATCTCCCCCTCGTACGCGACCATCGCGCCGTTCTTGGCCTTGACGGTGTCGCCCGACATGTCGACGGCGAGCACCTTGCTTCCCTGGAGCCGAAACTGAGCCACGGACCCGACGTTATCGGTCCCCCACGCCGACGGACAGGGAGCAATCGGGGCGATCGGTGCCCCGGGAACGGTGATCGCCGCCGCGGCTGCCACAATGGGTGGCAAGGGCTTGTGCATGGGTTCACAAGCCCTGGCCGTGTCCCCCTCATACGAAGGTGCTCCCGTGGACTTCAAGACCGCCACCGCGCTGCGCCGGCTCCGCCTGGTGTCCGCGCCCGAGGCCGTGTCCTTCCTGCTGCTGCTGATCTGCTCGGTCCTCAAGCGGACGACCGACTTCAACGGGGTGCCGGTGATGGGCTGGGTGCACGCCGTGCTCTTCCTCCTCTACCTGGTCTTCTGGGCCGACGCCTGGAACCGCACCAAGTGGAAGTGGCAGACCGCCGCCCTCTACTTCGCCCTCGCCGTACTGCCCACCGGCGGCTTCTTCGCCGAGCGCATGCTGAAGCGGGAGGCCGAGGCGAGCGTGATCGCCGCCCGCGCGCGCCGCGAGGGTGTGGTCAACGCATGATCGTCGCCTTCTCCGTGACCCCGCTGGGGGTCGGTGAGGACGTGGGGGAGTACGTCGCGGACGCGGTGCGGGTGGTCCGGGAGTCGGGTCTGCCGAACCGTACGGACGCGATGTTCACCTCGGTCGAGGGCGAGTGGGACGAGGTCATGGCCGTCGTCAAGCGCGCGGTCGCGGCGGTGGAGGCGCGGGCGCCACGGGTCTCGGTGGTCCTCAAGGCCGATATCCGGCCGGGCGTGACGGACGGCCTGACCTCGAAGGTGGACACGGTGGAGCGCCATCTGTCCGCCTGACGGGGCTCCGCCCCTCAGCCGCCTGAGATCAGGGCCAGGGCCAGCGGGGTGCGTTCGTAGAGGACCTGGTGGCCCTGGCGGCGGGAGGTGAGGAGCCCGGCGGCGCGCAGTACGGACAGATGCGCCGAGACCGACGACGGGGCGAGGCGGTGACGCAGGGCCAGCGCGGTTGTCGAGGCCGGTTCCTCCAGGCCGGTCAGGATCGCCGCCCGGTTGGCGCCGAGGAGGCGGACCAGGGTGTCCGGCGCCGAGGCGTCCGGCTCGCGCCAGAGGCCGCCGACACCGCGGGCCGGGTAGATCACCGTCGGCTGCCAGGGCGGGATGAAGCCGCTCACCACATCCGGCCAGACGAAGACACTGGGCACCAGCAGCACGCCCCGGCCGTCCAGGGTCTGGGTCTGGGTGGGGATGTGCGGGATATGGACCGTGAGGGTGCGGTCGGCCCAGGACATCCGGGGGCGCAGATCCTGGAAGAGCCGCTCCAGACCGCCGTCGGCCAACTGCCGTGAGCGGTAGGCGATATCGGCCTCCAGCAGGGTGCGCAGCCGTGGCCAGTCCGGTTCGATCAGGGCCTGCCAGGCGCGTTCGGTGATATCGGCCAGCCGCCGCACCGTGGCAACCGGATCGTCCAGCATGGTCCGGCCGCGCGGGCTGTCGGCCGCGCCCGGGGTGCAGTCCAGCGAGAGGGCCAGCTCATGGCGGGCGGTGGCGGGGTCGGTGGCCCGCAGCCGGGCCACCTCGTCCTCGAACGAGACGTCCGGCGCCTCCGGCGGGGGCGCGAGGAAATCGGGGGTGTAGCCGCCGTACCGCGGCATCAGCAGCAACAGCTCCGACAGATCGAGCCCGTCCGCCGCCTCGCTGATCCGCCGCAGCCACGGCAGGTGATAGCCGTGCCGCTCCCGTCGCCGCAGGGTGCGGACCGCTTCATGGGTCTGGCCCAGCGGCGAGATGGCGAACCGGCAGCGCAGCAGGTCCTTGGCGCCGAAGAGCATATGCAGCGGCACGTCTCACCCCCGGAGATTCGGCTCGGGACGAAACACTAGAGGCCGCACCCGGCGCCCGGAAGACTGACGCCATGTCAACACCCCCCGGGCCCGGGACGACCGGCCCCGTCCCGTCGTCACCCGCCGCGGCGCATGCCTCCCGACCCGAGCTCGCGCCCGGCGGCGACACGGGAACCGGACGGGCGCCGGGGAGCGTTGGCTATCGCGCCGTGTTCGCGGTCCGGGAGTTCCGGGCCGTCTTCGCGGCGCATCTGATCTCCATGCTGGGCGAGATGGTCTGCGGGATCGCGCTGTCCGTCCTGGTCTACCGGCTGACCGATTCGCCGCTGCTGAGCGCGCTGACCTTCGCGACCGCGATGCTGCCCTACGCCATCGGCGGCACCCTGCTGTCCTCGGTCGCCGACCGCTTTCCGCCCCGCCGGGTGCTGGTGGTGTGCGACCTGGCGGACGCCGCGTGCGTGGCCGCCATGGTCATCCCCGGGATGCCGGTGGCCGCGCTGCTGGCCCTGCGCTGTGTGACCGCCACCGTCTCGCCGGTGTTCAGCGGCACCCGCTCGGCCACGCTCGGCGACATCCTCGGCGAGGGCGACGCCTTCGTCCTGGGCCGCTCGGTCATCCGGATCACCGCGCAGGGCGCGCAGCTCGCGGGGTTCGCGGTGGGCGGGCTGCTGCTGGCGACGGTGTCGCCGCGCGTCGTCCTGGTCCTCACGGCGGTGGCCCTGGTGATCTCGGCGCTGATCCTGCGGTTCGGCACCCGGGCCCGCCCGGCGCGGCGGCGGGCGGACGAGAACGGTGGGGCGCTGCTGAGCGATTCGCTGCACGGCGTCCGGCGGCTGTTCGCCGACCGCCGGATCCGCGGACTGCTGCTGCTGTCCTGGGTGCCGCCGATGTTCGTGGTGATGCCGGAGGTTCTGCTGACGCCGTACTCCGATGGGCTGGGCCTGGGCTCGGTCGGTCTTGGGCTGCTGATGTGCGGGATGCCGGTCGGCGCGATCGTCAGCGAGGTCCTGGTGGGCTCGGCTCTCGGACCGCGGGCGCGGGCCCGGCTGACGCTGCCGGTGGGGGTGGCGGCGGCACTGCCCGCCCTCGGGTACGCCGCCCACCCCTCCTTCGGCTGGGCGCTGGCCCTCCAGGTGCTGACCGGCTGCGGTATCGCCTACAGCCTGGGCCTGGACCAGTGGTTCCTCGCCGCGGTACCGGAGGAGCTGCGGGGCCGGGCGATGACGGTGCTGACGGCCGGGATGATGACCTCGCAGGGGCTGGGCATGGCGGTCTCCGGGGCGGCGGCCGAGTTCGCGCCGGTGACCACGGTCGCCGCGGTGTCGGGCGGGCTGGGGGCGGTCTGCTCGGCCCTGGTGGCGCTGGAGGTGCGGCGCGGCGCCCGCGGGACGGAGCGCACCGGGCCCGGAACGGAGTGGACCGAACTTTGAGATGGGGCTGACCACGATATGACCGGCCGGTAGGGTCGGGGATGTGCCGAAGCCGCTCAGCCTGCCGTTCGACCCGATCGCCCGCGCCGACGAACTCTGGAAGCAGCGATGGGGGTCCGTGCCGTCCATGGCCGCGATCACCTCGATCATGCGGGCCCAGCAGATTCTGCTCGGCCAGGTCGACGCGGTCGTCAAGCCGTACGGACTGACCTTCGCCCGCTATGAGGCGCTGGTGCTGCTCACCTTCTCCCAGGCCGGTGAGCTGCCGATGTCGAAGATCGGCGAGCGGCTGATGGTCCACCCGACCTCGGTCACCAACACGGTGGACCGCCTGGTCAAGTCCGGTCTGGTGGCCAAGCGGCCGAACCCCAACGACGGCCGCGGCACCCTCGCCTCGATCACCGACCGGGGACGCGAGGTGGTGGAGTCGGCCACCCGCGACCTGATGGCGATGGACTTCGGACTCGGGGTCTACGACGCCGAGGAGTGCGGCCGGATCTTCGCCATGCTGCGGCCGCTGCGGGTCGCGGCGGAGGACTTCGAGAACGAGGCCGGGCACGGGGCCGAGGGGGAGGACTAGGGTCCGTCCCGGCCGAGGCGGGGGCGGCGAAGATCGCCCCGGAACGCACGGTTACGCTCAGTGCCATGAAACGAAGCGTCCTGACCCGCTACCGGGTGATGGCCTATGTCACCGGCGTGCTGCTGATCCTGCTGACGATCGGCATGGTCGCCAAGTACCTGCTGGACGTGGACGGCGCCGCCGGTTTCGTGACCATGGTCGGTATCGCCCATGGCTGGCTCTACGTCCTCTACCTGGTCTTCGCCTTCGACCTGGGCTCCAAGGCGAAGTGGCCGTTCGGCAAGCTGGCCTGGGTGCTGCTGGCGGGCACCGTGCCGACCGCGGTCTTCTTCGTCGAGCGCGCGGTGTACCGCGAGGTGGCCCCGCTGGTCGCCGACGCCCGGCCGGAGCCCGCTCAGGCGTAAGGCTTCGCACCGAGCCGGCATCGAGCCCGCCCCGGTCTGCCGGGGCTCCGTGTCCCGATTTTCTGCCGGTTTCTGCCGGACCGCTGACCTGCGAGAACGGTCCGGCAGACCACTCGATCGGCCTGCACCGGGCGGTCAGCCGTTGAGAATTACTTGGACGTCCTAGTAAATTTGAGCCATGGACGCCGAAGGCATTGAGGCAGGCCGCCGTCGCTGGCAGGCCCGGTACGACGCGGCACGCAAGCGCGATGCCGACTTCACCACGCTCTCGGGCGACGCCGTCGAGCCGGTCTACGGACCCGCCGCGGGCGACACCGTGGAAGGGTTCGAGCGGATCGGCTGGCCCGGGGAGTTCCCGTACACCCGCGGTCTGTATCCCACCGGCTACCGCGGCCGGGCGTGGACCATCCGCCAGTTCGCCGGGTTCGGCAACGCCGAGCAGACCAATGAGCGCTACAAGATGATCCTGGAGGCGGGCGGCGGCGGTCTGTCGGTCGCCTTCGACATGCCGACCCTGATGGGCCGGGACTCCGACGATCCGCGCTCGCTCGGCGAGGTGGGCCACTGCGGTGTCGCCATCGACTCCGCCGCCGACATGGAGATCCTCTTCAAGGACATCCCGCTCGGCGCTGTCACCACCTCGATGACGATCAGCGGCCCGGCCGTCCCCGTCTTCTGTATGTACCTGGTGGCCGCCGAGCGCCAGGGCGTGGACATCTCACGGCTCAACGGCACCCTTCAGACCGACATCTTCAAGGAGTACATCGCCCAGAAGGAGTGGCTCTTCCCGCCCGAGCCCCATCTGCGCCTGATCGGCGATCTGATGGAGTACTGCGCGCACGGCATCCCCGCCTACAAGCCGCTCTCCGTCTCCGGCTACCACATCCGCGAGGCCGGGGCCACGGCCGCGCAGGAGCTGGCGTACACCCTCGCCGACGGCTTCGGCTACGTCGAACTGGGGCTCTCCCGCGGGCTCGATGTGAATGTCTTCGCGCCCGGTCTCTCCTTCTTCTTCGACGCGCACATCGACTTCTTCGAGGAGATCGCCAAGTTCCGCGCCGCCCGCCGTATCTGGGCCCGCTGGATGCGCGATGTGTACGGGGCGACGTCGGAGAAGGCGCAGTGGCTGCGGTTCCACACCCAGACCGCCGGGGTCTCGCTCACCGCGCAGCAGCCGTACAACAACGTGGTGCGCACCGCCGTGGAGGCGCTGTCCGCGGTGCTCGGCGGCACCAACTCCCTGCACACCAACGCGCTGGACGAGACCCTCGCGCTCCCCAGTGAGCAGGCGGCCGAGATCGCGCTGCGCACCCAGCAGGTGCTGATGGAGGAGACCGGCATCCTCAATGTGGCCGATCCGCTGGGCGGTTCCTGGTACGTCGAGGCGCTGACCGACCGGATCGAGGCCGACGCCGAGAAGATCTTCGAGCAGATCAAGGAGCGCGGCCGCCGGGCGGTGCCGGACGGACAGCATCCGATCGGACCGATCACCTCGGGCATTCTGCGCGGGATCGAGGACGGCTGGTTCACCGGCGAGATCGCCGAGTCCGCCTTCCAGTACCAGCGGGCACTGGAGAAGGGCGACAAGAGGGTCGTCGGCGTCAACTGCCACCACGGCTCGGTCACCGGCGATCTGGAGATCCTGCGGGTCAGCCATGAGGTCGAGCGCGAGCAGGTGCGGGTGCTGGGCGGCCGCAAGGCCGGGCGGGACGAGGCCAAGGTCGCCGCGGGGCTCAAGGCGATGCTGGCCGCGGCCCGGGACGGCGGCAACATGATCGGGCCGATGATGGAGGCGGTGCGGGCCGAGGCCACCCTCGGGGAGATCTGCGACGCGCTCCGCGACGAGTGGGGGGTCTACACGGAGCCGGCCGGCTTCTGACGGTGTTCCCGGGCGGGTTCCGGCGCCGGGGCGGTCCCCGTGCCGGAGCTCGCCGCCGCCAGTCCGTGCAGCAGCACGGTGGCGAAGGAACGGGCCCACTCCCGGTCCACCGGTTCGGCGCTGACCAGCAGCCGGTGCACCACCGAGCCCGCGATCACATCGAAGATCAGGTCCGCGTTGCGGGCCGCCGCGGCCGGGTCCTCCTCCGGCGGCAGTTCACCCCGCAGCTGGGCCCGCTCCCGGCCGACCAGCACCAGCCGCTTCTGCCGGTCCACGATGGCCGAGCGCACCCGGGCCCCCAGCGCCTCGTCATGGGTGGCCTCGGAGACCACGGCCATCAGCGCCGTCTTGGTCTCGGGGCGCTCCAGCAGGGTGGCGAACCGCACCACCACATCTTCGATGTCGGCCCGCAGGCTGCCGTGGTCGGCCGCCTCCAGATGTTCGTCGAAGACGGCCGCCACCGCGTCCACGACCAGCTCGTTCTTCCCCGCCCAGCGGCGGTAGAGGGTGGTCTTCGCCACTCCCGCGCGCGCCGCCACATCGCCCATCGTCAGCTTTCCCCAGCCGAGCTCGACCAGCGCGGCACGGGTGGCGCCGAGGATCGCGCGGTCGGCCTCGGCGCTGCGGGGGCGCCCGGTGCGGCGTGCGGGCGTGCTCATGTCCGCGACCTTACCCACTGGTGACGGGGGAAGACCTGGTGAGAGAGATCACCAGCAAACGGGGCCGGATGGCGGGGGGCGGGGGTGACGCGGACGTCCGGGCCGATTACGCTACGGCTCGTAGCGTAAGAGCGATGACCATGAGCGCCGGTTGGGGAGCCGGCGGGCCGGTTTGATGCGCTTTTCCATTCACCGCGTGAAGAGGGGAGGATAGGACCATGCAGCCACGGAACATGTCCATGAGTGGAGTGGTCGACCTCGCCGCGGTGAAGGCGGCCGGAGAAGCGAAGCAGAAGGCGGAGAAGGCGCGGGCCGAGGCGGCGCGCACCGGGGGCGCGAGCGCGCCCGTCCGTCTGGTCTTCGATGTCGACGAGGCGGGTTTTCAGCAGGACGTCCTCCAGCGCTCCACCGAGGTGCCGGTCGTCATCGACTTCTGGGCCGAGTGGTGCGAGCCGTGCAAGCAGCTCGGTCCGATCCTGGAGCGGCTGGCCGGGGAGTATGCGGGGCGTTTTGTTCTCGCCAAGATCGACGTCGATGCCAACCAGATGCTGTTCCAGCAGTTCGGTGTCCAGGGCATCCCCGCGGTCTTCGCGGTGATCGCGGGCCAGCCGGTGCCCCTGTTCCAGGGGGCCGCGCCGGAGGCGCAGATCCGCCAGGTGCTGGACCAGCTGATCCAGGCCGCGGAGCAGCAGTTCGGCATTGTGGGTACACCTGTTGAAGGCGATGCCGGGGCCGCGGAGGCCGAGCAGCCCGTCCCGCAGCAGCCCGCCACGCCGTACGACGCCGCGCTCGCCGCGGCCCATGAGGCGCTGGACGCGGGGGATCTGGGCGGTGCCGTCCAGGCGTACCGCAATGTGCTCTCGGACGACCCCGCCAACAGCGAGGCCAAGCTGGGCCTGGCGCAGGCGGAGTTGCTGGAGCGGGTTCAGGGAGTGGACGCGCAGACGGTGCGCAAGGCGGCCGCGGACAGCCCCGCGGATGTCTCCGCCCAGATCGCCGCGGCCGATCTCGACCTGGTGGGCGGTCATGTGGAGGACGCCTTCGGGCGCTTGGTGGAGGCGGTGCGGAAGACGGTGGGTGAGGACCGGGAGAAGGCACGGGTCCATCTCCTCGGTCTCTTCGAGGTGATCGGAGGTGAGGACCCCCGAGTGGTCACTGCGCGTAGTGCGTTGGCGCGCGTGCTGTTCTGACCTCGGGCTCCTCAAACAAAACAGCGACCGCTCTTTACCAAAACTTGGTAAACGCGGTCGCTGTTACTGCCAGTAAATGCACCCCCGCGGTTTGTCCGATGTTGGAGTAAATCTCCCTCTCTTTCCGGTCACTTGGCGGCGACACTGTGTGCCCGGCCGCGACCGTCCGGCAGCCCGACGGTTATCCGTCCGTTACTCGCTAGTAACGAACCCCTTGTGCCCGCGCTCCGAATGGACCACGATCGGCCAAGCTCGGTCCATCCCCCGTAGCCCGGCATCCGGTCGGCGCCGCGGCGTGGTTGGGTCCCCACCGAGTAGGCCGGCGGCAGTGGCGTCGGCCTTGGACAGGGGGGTCTCTGCCCCAACAGGCAGGGCCTGTCCAGGAGGTTGCGCGAGAAGCGTGGCCAGTGGTTGTCGCTCGGGGGTGATCGCCGGTGTTTGCGGGTGCGGTAAGCGCCTGTGAGACGTGGGCGCTCTCCTTCCCGAGGACGTAGCACTTCTCCCATCCCAGGTCCGGGGCTTGGCCCCGGCCGGAGATGTACGTCCGAGAAGGAGGAAAGTCATGGAGTCTCTGGCTCGTGGCGGGACCAGATGGAAGCGGTTCGCCGTTGTCATGGTGCCGAGCGTTGCTGCCACGGCCGCGATCGGCGTCGCCCTGTCCCAGGGTGCGCTCGCGGCTTCGTTCAACGTGTCCGGCCAGCAGTTCAAGGTCACGGCCGACCGGCTCGACGGTAAGGGCTTCGTCCAGTACGGCGCCCTTGACACACAGCACGGCGGGAAGAACATCCCGGTCGCGGTCTCGGCGTTCAAGAACGCCAAGATCAAGGGTCTGTGCCAGTCCGTCGTGATCCCGGTCCCGGTCTTCGGCGATGTGTCGCTGAAGCTGTCGGCCGGCAACGGCGACAAGCAGGTCGAGGCGAAGAACCTCTTCATCGACCTCGACCAGCTGGACGCGGATGCGACGTTCCGCGGGATCAACATCGGTGTCGCGGCGGGCGATTCGACCAAGGGCCCGGGCATCAAGAAGGGCGACAAGGCCCTTCCTGGTTCCTTCGCCCAGGAGGCCGACTCGGCCACGCTCACCGGTGTGAAGCAGACCGCCTGGGCGACCAGCGCGGGCACGTTCAAGCTCTCCGGCCTTTCGATGAAGGTCAGCAAGGGCAAGAACGAGTGCTTCTGACGCGCTGAGCTGGGGGTGAGGGGCCGCGACGCTGCCCCTCACCCGGCATCGCCCAGCAGCGCGGAGGTGCCGCGCAACGAGTACCGCTGTACAACACCGCGATCGCACCGATCGCCGGCCCCAGGGAGCTGTTTTCAATGAGTGCCGAGTCGCCGGGGGCGCGTGACCGTATCGACCTGCGGAGGTCCTTCCGCGCATGGCGCTGGCAGCGCCCGTTCTGGGCAGGGCTGCTGACCCTGCTGGCCGGGCTGCCGATCATGTATTTCCCGTACAACAACTTCAGCGCGGGCGGGTTCACCATCAACCTGTCCACCACCGCTGGATCCGCGTCGCTGATCATCGGTGTGCTGTTGGTGATCCTGGGCCTGACCATGTGGTTCCAGCCCGCCGTACGGGTGTTCGCCGGAGTCGCCTCGATCCTGCTCGGCCTGGTGTCGCTGCCGGTGTCCAACATCGGCGGCTTCCTGATGGGATTCCTGCTCGCGCTGTTCGGCGGCGGGATGAGTGTCGCCTGGGCACCGGGCGAGACTCCCTCGGCGCAGCCGGCCGAGGAGTCGGGTGCCGCGCCGAAGGACGACGAGGACGGTGACGGCGTGCCGGAACCGGCCGGCGCCGGCTCCGCGCCGGACCAGGAATCCACCGATGGGAGGCACCGTGCGGGGTGACGAGGAGCAGCCGGAGGGCGCAAATGCGCGCCGGGCCAGAACGGGACCGCGGCACGCGGCACCCAGGAAGTCGATGCTCACTCGCCTTCAGGTGCCCGCGGGCAAGGCCATAGCGCTGGCCGCCATGCCCACCGCCGTGCTCATGGGCATGGGGCTGACCCCCCAGCTCGCCTCGGCGAGCCCCCGGCCCGAGGACCGTTACAAGGCCGGGCCGTGTGTGTCCCAGCCCGACGAGGCGGACAAGGACGCCAAGGACACGGCGGACTCGAAGGATTCGGCGGAGTCCAAGGACCCCAAGGGTTCCGGGGACACCTCCGGCTCCGAGGGAGACACCCCGGCCCAGCAGCCGGACCCCTCGACGAGCCCGTCGAAGAGCACGCCCACGCCCGAGCCGTCCGGTTCGTCCTCAGATTCCACGGACGACGAGGAGTCCGCGGAGCCGAGCGCCTCGCCGAGCCCGTCGGAGTCGGAGTCCACGAATCCGCTCGACCCGCTGGGCGTCGGGGACAAGCTGAAGGACATCTTCACGCCGGACGACGCGGAGTCGGAGGAGCCGAGCGCTTCGCCGAGCCCGTCGGAGTCCAGCGAGCCCACTCCGTCCTCGTCACCGTCGTCCGAGACGCCCGCCGATCCGGTCAAGGACACGGTGGACAAGGTCGGCGACGGCGCCCAGGACACCGTCGACAAGGCGAAGGAGACGGCCGAGGACACCAAGGACGCGGCCGAGAAGGCCACGCCCAAGCCCACTCCGTCCGCCTCGGAGTCCGGCGGCAAGGACGGCAAGGAGTCCTTCCCCTGCCCGGAGTACGACGCCGACGCGTACAAGAACGCCAAGACCGACCCGACGTCCAGTCTGCTGCCCGACGACCCCTGGACCCTCAAGAGCAGTCTGCTGAGCCTGCACGGTCTGGACTACAAGGGGATCGTGGAGGTCAAGACGTACGGCGGGAAGGTCAAGAAGGTCCTCAAGTTCACCGCTTCGGGCGTGGACATCAAGGACCTGCACCAGACGGTCGTCGGACCCGCCGGCACCACCACGCATGTGGCGGCGCGCGAGGGCTCCACCTCGACCATCCGCAACGGCACGGTGACGATGTACACCGAGGAGCTGTCGGGCAATCTGCTGGGGATCATCCCGATCACCTTCAGTCCGAAGAGCCCGCCGCCGCTGAACCTCCCGGAGGTCTTCTTCACCAAGGTCACCGTCACGCAGGCCGGCCAGTTCGGCGGCGATCTGACGGTGCCGGGGATGCACCTGTACAAGACCGGGGGCTGACCCCGCGATCACACCGACCCGTTCGGGAGCCGCAGAAAACCCTCTTTCGGGAGGGAACGCCCGTGGGCACCAACTCCGTTGCGAATTGGTGCCCACGGGCGTATTCGTGCGTACCGGGGCCTATGATTACCGGGAGTGTCCGAACGAACGCGCTCCCTGTCGCTCGGGAGTACGTCGGGGGAAGCGGGGGCAGCGGGTGGAAAGCTGGATGTCGGTGGTCGGCGCGCAGCCGGGCGCGGGGCTGGAATCGCTCGCCGACTGGCTGCGGGGTGAACCACGTCTTGCCGGGCGGGTGCGGCCCCGATCGGCACCCCCGGCGCCCGGTCAGATGGGCACGCTCGGCGAGTTGCTGGTGGTGTCGGTCGGCGCGGGCGGTCTTCTTCCGGTGCTGGCGGGGGCGGTGCGCGCGTGGCTGAACCACCCCCGGAGGTCGGAGGTCCGGATCATCGTCCATGCCCCCGACGGCCGCCATATCGATATCGAGGCGAAGCATGTGAGCAAGGCCGCGGTGGAGGAGATCCTCCGCCAGGCGCTGCGCGAAGAGCGGGGGTAGCGCGTGCGGTTGCCGGACCCCGAGCGCTCCCGGGCGGTCCTGATCGGCACGAGCCGGTACACCGATCCCGAGCTGCCCGATCTGACGGTGGTGCGGCGCACGGTGGCGGACCTGGCCGCCACCCTCACCGACACCGCCTACGGCGCGGTCCTTCCGGAGCACTGCACGACGCTGCTGGACGTCGGCGACATCAAGCAGGTCGGGCGCGCCCTGCGGACGGCGGCGCGCGCGGCGGAGGATCTGCTGCTGGTGTACTACGTCGGCCACGGTCTGATCGGGGCCAAGCGTCATGAGCTCTATCTGTCGCTGACCGACAGCGAGTGGGCCCACCCCGAGTTCGACTCGCTGGAGTACAGCAAGCTGCGCGACGTGGTGCTCGACAGCCCGGCCGCCTCCAAGGTCATCATCCTCGACAACTGCTTCTCCGGCCGGGCGCTCAGCGGCACCATGGCCGCCCCGCAGGCCGTCGTGGCGGGGCAGATCGAGGTCGCGGGCACCTATGTGATGGCCTCGTCCCCGGACGACGAGGTGTCCCTGGTGCTCGAGGGCGAGGACAAGACGGCGTTCACCGGCCGGCTGCTCCGGCTGCTGCGTGAGGGGGTGAACGACGGTCCCGCGCTGCTCAGCATCGAGGAGCTGTATCTGCGGCTCCAGCACATCATGCGGGCCGAAGGGCTCCCCGAGCCGCTCCAGCGCGGCAGCCGGAACGCGGCGCTGCTCGCCCTCGGCCGCAACCGCGCCCACGGCCGCACCGCCGAACGCGCCCGGCGGGCCCGCCACGCGGCGGCCGTGGCGCTGTGCGAGGCCGGGCGGTATGAGGAGGCGGCAGAGAGCTTGAGCGCCCTTCTGGCGGAGCAGCAGGACCTGTTGGGCGCCGACCACGAGGAGACGCTGCGCAGCCGTCAGTGGCTCGCGCACAGCCTCGGCGGAGCCGGAGCCCCGGCGGAGTCGGCCGGGACGCTGCGGGAGATCCACGCCCTTCAGGTGACGGTGCTCGGCGCCGACCATCCGGACACCCTGCGCAGTCGCCAGTTCCTCGCCGTCAACCTGGGCGAGTCCGGGCGGCGTCCGGAGGCCATCAGGCTGCTCCGGCTGCTGCTGATCGACCGGCGGCGGGTGCTCGGCCCCGACGACGTCCACACCCTGCGCACCCGCCATGTGCTGGCCCACAACCTGGCGCGGGCCGGGGAGCCGGACGAGGCGGCGGCGCGCTTACGCGAACTGGCCGCCGACCGCGAGCGGATCCTCGGCGCGGACCATCCGCACACCAGGCGGGCCCTGAGCGATCTGTCCGCCCTGCTCGGCGAGGTGAGTTGATGTTCGAGCGCTTCACCGACGGGGCGCGGCGCGCCATCGTGATGGCCCAGGAGGAGGCCCGGCGGCTCAAGCACGCTTCCATCGGCACCGAGCACATCCTGCTCGGTCTGATCGCCGAGACCGGGACCCCGGGCACCCGGGCCCTGGAGGCCGCCGGGATCGACCGGGACGCCTTGCGGCGCCAGGTGGAGCGGGCCGTGCCACCCGGCACGGTGACGTCCACCGGCCATATCCCGTTCACCCCGCGCGCCAAGAAGGTGCTGGAGCTGGCCCTGCGCGAATCCCTCCAGCTCGGCCACAACTACATCGGCACCGAGCACCTTCTGCTCGGGCTGATGCGGGAGGGCGAAGCCACCGGGGCGCAGGCTCTGCGGTCGCTCGGGGCCGATACGGAGGGGCTGCGCCGCTGTGTGCGCGCCGGTGAATCGCCGTCGGCGCCCGCCTCCGCCGCCGCGACCGGCTACCAGTTCGAGCGTTACACCGACCGCGCGCGCCGGGCCGTGGTGTCCGCGCAGGAGGACGCGCGCGGGCTCAAGCACACCTCCATCGGCACCGAGCATCTGCTGCTGGGCCTGTTCGCGGCCGGAGGTGTCGCCGCCCAGGTCCTGGAGAGTCTGGCGGTGTCGCGGGAGTTGGTGCACGCCCGGGTGGTGGAGATCGTCGGGCCCGGCGCCGAGGCGCCGACCGGGCATATCCCGTTCACCCCGCGCGCAAAGAAGGTGCTGGAGCTGGCCCTGCGCGAGGCCCTCACCCTCGGCCATGACCATGTCGGCCCGGAGCATCTGCTGCTGGGTCTGGTGCGGGAGGGCGAGGGACTGGCCGTCCAGATCCTCACCACCGTCCTCGGCAAGGACGGCGGCAGGACGCTGCGCGACCGGGTCGTCCAGCTGCTCAAGCCTCCGCCGCCGGAGGCGGAGCGGCCCGAGCCCACCGCGCTGCGTGATCTGACCCAGGCCGCGCGGAGGTCACAGCTGGATCCGGTGGCCGGGCGCGAGCGGGAGATCCAGCGGGTGATGCAGGTGCTGATGCGCAAGTCCCGCAACAGCGCCCTGCTGGTGGGGGAGCCGGGCGTGGGCCGGACCGCGATCGTCATGGGGCTGGCCCAGCGGCTGGCGCGTGGTGAGGCACCGGCGGGGCTGTCCGGGGTGCGGCTGTGTGCCGTCGACCCCCAGCGGGTGGGCACGGCGCTGGAGCGGCTGCGCGAACCGGCGAGCACGGTGCTCTTCCTCGACGACGCCGAGCTGGGCGAGGGCTCCGACACGCTGTCCGCGCTGCGGGAGTCCGGGGCGCGGGTGATCGCCGTCGTCGAACCGGCCGCGCACCGGCCCGCGCTGGAGACGTTCTTCCAGCCGGTCCCGGTGGATGAGCCCTCCGTGGACGACATGATGGCCATCCTGCGGCTGCTGCGCCCCGAGTACGAGCGCCACCACGGCGTCTCGATCACCGATGACGCTCTGGAGGCCGCCATCACCCTCGCGGTCCAGCACCGTCCCGACCAGGTGCTGCCGGGCAAGGCCATCGAGGTGCTGGACGAGGCCGGGGCCCGGGTCCGGCTGACCGACGGCGCCCGGACGGTGGACGGGGCGGTGGTCGCCGGGCTGTTCGCGGAAGGACCGGGGGCGGGGCGGGCGTTCGACGACGACCGCTATGTCTGGGCCATGAGCTGAGCTCCTCCCGTACGACAACGGCCGGACCCCGAAGGAGTCCGGCCGCGCTGCGGGGGGGGGGGGCTACTTGACCTCGCCGCCCTGGTGGTGCACCCGCACCATGTTGGTGGTGCCGGGGACACCGGGGGGCGAACCAGCAGTGATGATCATGGTGTCGCCCGCGGAGTAGCGGCCCAGCTTCAGCAGTTCGGCGTCGACCAGGTCCACCATCGCGTCGGTGTTCTCCACGTAGGGCACCACGAAGGACTCCACGCCCCAGCTCAGCGTGAGCTGGTTGCGGGTGGCGGCGTCGGTGGTGAAGGCCAGGATCGGCTGCTGCGCGCGGTAGCGGGACAGCCGCCGCGCGGTGTCACCGGACTTGGTGAACGCCACCAGCGACTTGGCGCCCAGGAAATCGGCGATCTCGCAGGCCGCGCGGGCCACCGAACCACCCTGCGTGCGGGGCTTCTTGCCCGGCACCAGCGGCTGGAGGCCACGGGAGAGCAGCTCCTGCTCGGCGGCCTGGACGATCCGGGACATCGTCTTGACGGTCTCGATCGGATACGAGCCGACCGAGGACTCGGCGGAGAGCATGACCGCGTCCGCCCCGTCCAGGATCGCGTTGGCGACGTCGGACGCCTCGGCGCGGGTGGGACGGGAGTTGGTGATCATCGACTCCATCATCTGGGTCGCCACGATCACCGGCTTGGCGTTCCGGCGGCACAGCTCGATCAGCCGCTTCTGCACCATGGGGACCTTCTCCAGCGGGTATTCCACCGCCAGGTCACCGCGGGCCACCATCACCCCGTCGAAGGCCGCGACGACGTCGTCCATGTTGGCGACCGCCTGCGGCTTCTCGACCTTGGCGATGACCGGCACGCGGCGGCCGGCCTCGTCCATCACCCGGTGCACATCGCGGACGTCGGCCGCGTCCCGGACGAAGGACAGCGCGACCATGTCGCACCCCATGCCCAGGGCGAACCTCAGGTCCTCGATGTCCTTCTCGGACAGCGCCGGGACATTGACCGCCGCACCCGGCAGGTTGATCCCCTTGTGGTCGGAGATCACCCCGCCCTCGATCACGATGGTCCGCACCCGCGGGCCCTCGACCGCGGTGACCCGCAGCTCCACATTGCCGTCGTTGATCAGGATCTGGTCGCCCTTGGAGACATCGCCCGGCAGCCCCTTGTAGGTGGTGCCGCAGATGGTCCGGTCACCGGGGACATCCTCGGTGGTGATGATGAACTCATCGCCGCGGACCAGCTCCACCGGGCCGTCGGCGAAGGTCTCCAGACGGATCTTGGGGCCCTGGAGGTCGGCCAGCACACCCACCGCGTGCCCGGTCTCCTCGGACGCCTTGCGGACGCGGTGGTACCGCTCCTCGTGCTCCGCGTGACTCCCGTGGCTCATATTGAATCGGGCCACGTTCATCCCGGCCTCGATGAGTGACTTCAGCTGGTCGTAGGAGTCGACGGCGGGGCCCAGGGTGCAGACGATTTTGGAACGGCGCATGAGGCTGATCCTATCGGTTTGTTTCGGAGCGGAATATTTCAGGCCGGAGAAGGACCGGCAACAAAACGACAGCTAGTCGCTGACCAGGTCGAACGTCTGGCTGGCGATCTCCAGCTCTTCATCGGTGGGCACCACGGCCACCGCGACCCGGCTGGACTCGGCGGAGATCAGCCGTGCCCCGGAGCCACGCAGCGCGTTGCGCACCGTGTCCACCTCGACACCGAACGCGGTGAGCCCGCGCATCGCCGCCTCCCGGACCGCCGCGGAGTTCTCCCCCACGCCCGCGGTGAAGGCGATGGCGTCCACCCGCCCGAGTACCGCGGTGTACGCGCCCACATACTTCCGCAGCCGGTGGATGTAGATGTCGAAGGCGAGCTGCGCGTCCGGATCGCCCTCGCCCATCCGGCGGCCGATCTCGCGCATGTCGTTGTCCCCGCACAGCCCGAGCAGCCCGCTGCGCTTGTTGAGCAGGGTGTCGATCTCGTCGATGGACATCCCGCCCACCCGTGCCAGATGGAAGATCGCCGCCGCGTCCAGATCGCCCGAGCGGGTCCCCATCACCAGGCCCTCCAGCGGGGTGAGCCCCATCGAGGTGTCCACGCACACCCCGCCGCGCACGGCCGAGGCGCTGGCCCCGTTGCCCAGGTGCAGAACGATGGTGTTGACCTCGGAGACGGGCCGGTCCAGCAGGGCCGCGGTGGCGCGGGAGACATACGCATGCGAGGTGCCGTGGAAGCCGTAGCGGCGCACCCCGAACCGGTCGGCGGTGTCCACGTCGATCGCGTAGCGCGCGGCGGACTCCGGCATCGTCGAGTGGAACGCCGTGTCGAACACCGCGACCTGCGGCAGATCCGGGCGCAGCTCCCGGGCCACCTTGATCCCGGTGACATTGGCCGGGTTGTGCAGCGGGGCCAGCGGGATCAGCTTCTCGATCTCCTCGACCACGTCGTCGGTGATCAGCGCGGGCTCGGTGAACCGGGTGCCGCCGTGCACCACCCGGTGGCCGACCGCCGCCAGCTCCGGTGAGTCCAGGCCCAGGTCCTGCCGGGCCAGCTCGTCGGCGACCTGCTTGAGGGCCGCCGCGTGGTCGGCGACCGGGCCCTCCCCGATCCGCTCCACGATGCCGGAGGCGAGCCGGGTGCCGTCGGCCATGTCCAGGAGCTGGTACTTGACCGACGAGGAGCCGGAGTTGAGGACGAGGATGCGGGAGCCGTTCACGCGGACTGCACCTTCTGTGTCGGGGACGTCGGGGACGTCGGGGACGTCGGGGACTGGGCCTGGATGGCGGTGATGGAGACGGTGTTGACGATGTCCTGGACGAGGGCGCCGCGGGACAGGTCGTTCACCGGCTTGCGCAGACCCTGGAGCACCGGGCCGACCGCGACCGCGCCCGCCGAGCGCTGTACGGCCTTGTAGGTGTTGTTGCCGGTGTTCAGGTCCGGGAAGATCAGCACGGTGGCCTTGCCCGCCACCTCCGAGTCGGGCAGCTTGGTCGCCGCCACCGCCGCGTCCACCGCGGCGTCGTACTGGATGGGGCCCTCGACCAGCAGGTCGGGGCGGCGCTCGCGCACCAGCTCGGTGGCCTTGCGGACCTTGTCCACATCCGCGCCGGTGCCGGAGGTGCCGGTGGAGTACGACAGCATCGCGATCCTCGGCTCCACCCCGAACTGGGCGGCGGTGGTGGCCGACTGGATGGCGATGTCCGCGAGCTGCTCGGCGTCGGGGTCCGGGTTGACCGCGCAGTCGCCGTACACCAGTACCCGGTCGGCCAGGCACATGAAGAACACCGACGAGACGATGTGGGCGCCCGGCGCGGTCTTGATGATCTCGAACGCGGGCCGGATGGTGGCGGCGGTGGAGTGCACCGCGCCGGAGACCATCCCGTCGGCCAGCCCCTCCTGCACCATCAGGGTGCCGAAGTAGGAGACATCGGCCACCACGTCGTACGCCAGCTCGTAGGAGACGCCCTTGTGGGCGCGCAGCCCGGCGTAGCTCTCGGCGAAGCGCTCCCGCAGCGGGGAGGTCTGCGGATCGACCACATCGGCGTCCGCGAGCTGGATGCCCAGCTCGGCGGCGCGCTTGCGGACCGTGTCCTCCTCGCCGAGCAGGGTGAGGTCGCACACATCCCGGCGCAGCAGCACATCGGCCGCCCGCAGCACCCGCTCCTCGGTGCCCTCGGGGAGGACGACCCGGCGGCGGTGCGAGCGGGAGCGCTCGATCAGCTCGTGCTCGAACATCATCGGGGTGACCCGGCCGGAGCGGGCCACCGCGATCCGCTCGGTGAGCGCCGCGGTGTCCACATGCCGCTCGAAGAGGCCGAGCGCGGTCTCCGCCTTGCGCGGCGCGCCCGCGTTGAGCTTGCCCTCGATCGCGAACAGCTCGGCCGCGGTCGGGAAGGACCCGCCCGCCACCGACGCCACCGGGGTGCCCGGGGCCAGCCGCGAGGCGAGCGCCAGGATGTCCGGGCCCGGCCGCTCGTCCAGGGTGAGCAGCACTCCGGCGATGGCCGGGGCGCCCGCGCTGTGGGCGGCCAGTGCGCCCACGATCAGATCGGCGCGGTCCCCGGGCGTCACCACCAGACAGCCCTCGGTGAGCGCGGGCAGGAAGCGGGGCAGCATCGCGCCGCCGAAGACGAAGTCCCGTACGTCCCTCGAGAGTCCGGCGTGATCGCCGAGCAGCACCTCGGCGCCCAGGGTGCGGACGATCTGTGTGACGGTGGGCGCCGACAGCGCGGCGTCCTCGGGCAGCGCGTAGCAGGGGACCGGCAGCCGGGAGCCCAGCCGCTCGGCGATGGCCGCGCGGTCATCGGCGGCGACCCGGTTGACCACCACGGAGACCACGTCGCAGCCCTGTGCCTCATAGGCCCGGTAGGCGTTGTGCGCCTCGGCGCCGACCGACTCCGCGGTCTGGTTCTGCCCGCCCACGACGGCGATCACCGAGGCCCCGAACTCATTGGCCAGCCGCGCGTTGAGCCCCAGCTCGTCGGGGAGGCTGGTGGCCGCGTAGTCGCTGCCCAGCACCAGGACGTACTCGTACTCCCGGGCCACCTCGTGGAACCGGCCGACCAGCCGGGAGACCAGCTCGTCGGAGCCCCGCTCGGCCTGGAGGGCGGCCGCCTCCTCGTAGCTCATGCCGAGGGCGGACGCGGGGGACTGGCTCAGCCGGTAGCGGGCCCGCAGCAGGTCGAAGAGGCGGTCCGGGTCGTCGTGCACCAGGGGCCGGAAGACCCCGACCCGGTCGACATGGCGGGTCAGGAGCTCCATGACTCCCAGCTCGACCACCTGGCGTCCGTCGCCACGTTCGATCCCGGTCACGTACACGCTGCGCGTCACGCGTGATCTCCGTTTCCTCGGCGTTCCTCGGGGGTTGTCCCGGTCTGCGTCCTTCGGACGCAAATGGGCCACATTGTAGGGCCCAGTCCTCTTGACAATACCTGCGGCCGTGGTTAGGGCGCTCGCCAGTGCGAGGGATACAGCACCACCGAGCCCATGAAACAATCGGACTGGCTCAGATCTACCCGTAGGGAGCAGGAGACACAGCACGATGCGCATCGGAGTTCTCACCGCAGGCGGCGACTGTCCCGGCCTCAACGCTGTGATCCGGTCGGTCGTCCATCGCGCGGTGGCCGGCCACGGTGATGAGGTGATCGGGTTCGAGGACGGCTTCCGCGGCCTGCTCGACGGCCGCCACCGCAAGCTGGACCTCGACGACGTCGCCGGCATCCTCTCCCGCGGGGGCACCATCCTCGGCTCCTCCCGGCTGGAGCGGGCCCGGCTGCGCGAGGCGTGCGAGACCTCCAGGGACCACGCCCGCGACTACGGCATCGACGTGCTGATCCCGATCGGCGGCGAGGGCACCCTCACCGCCGCCCGGATGCTCTCGGACGCGGGGCTGCCCATCGTCGGCGTCCCCAAGACCATCGACAACGACATCTCCTCCACCGACCGCACCTTCGGTTTCGACACCGCCGTCGGCGTGGCCACCGAGGCCATGGACCGGCTGAAGACCACCGCCGAATCGCATCAGCGCGTCATGGTCGTCGAGGTCATGGGACGGCACGCGGGCTGGATCGCCCTGGAGTCCGGGATGGCCGGCGGTGCCCACGGCATCTGTCTGCCGGAGCGGCCCTTCGAGGTCGACGCCCTGGTGAAGATGGTCGAGGAGCGCTTCTCGCGCGGCAAGAAGTTCGCGGTCATCTGCGTGGCCGAAGGCGCGCACCCCGCCGAGGGCTCCATGGAGTACCAGAAGGGCGAGATCGACCAGTACGGCCACGAGCGGTTCGCCGGAATCGGCAACCGCCTGGCGGCCGAGCTGGAGCGGCGCCTCGGCAAGGAGGCCCGCCCGGTGATCCTCGGCCATGTGCAGCGCGGCGGCACCCCCACCGCGTACGACCGGGTGCTCGCCACCCGCTTCGGCTGGCACGCCGTCGAGGCCGCGCACCGCGGTGACTTCGGCATGATGACGGCGCTGCGCGGCACGGACATCGCGATGGTGCCGATCGCCAACGCCGTCACCGCGCTGAAGACCGTTCCGGTGGACCGCATGGACGAGGCCGAGTCGGTCTTCTGAGCCTCAGCCTCCGGCGTATGACGGCGGCCGTGACCGTACCCCCGTTGGACGGTCACGGCCGCCGCGCCTTTTTCACCCGTCGACGAAGTTCACCCTTGAACAAACGGCGTGAGTGAACAAGGCTGTCCCCTGTCCGGGACACGACCCGGACCCGTCCCGGACAGCGCCGGGACACACCGGCGGGGGAGAACCACAGATGGCCGAGGTCGTCAGCGCTCCGGATCCACAACACGCCCGGAGCCCCGAGGAGTTCATCGCCCGGATGCGGGCGCTCAAGGACTGGTCGCGCCTGACCTACCGGGAGTTGGCGGCGCGCGCCGACGCGGCCGGGGACGTCCTGCCGCGCAGCACGGTCGCCAACATGCTCGGGCGCGCCACACTGCCGCGTGAGGAGCTGGTGGCCGCGTTCGTCCGGGCCTGCGGGGTCGGGTCCGCCGAGCTCACCGTCTGGCTGTCGGTCCGCCAGGATCTGGCGGCCCGTACCGCGCCCGGCACCGGCGCCGGTCCCGCCACCGCCGCGATGACCCCGGTCCGTTTCCCGGCGGCGGTCCGTTTCCCGGCGGCCGACGAGGACGCCACGCCGCCGGAACCTCCCCCGACGCCGCAGGGCCTGCTCGCCCTGTCGTCCTTACGCAGCTCGCGCGCCGTGATCCTGCTCTCCGTCCTGGCGCTGACCGCCACCGCCGTGGCCATCGCGGTCAGCACCCGGGGCGCCCACCACGGACCGGCGGCGGAGAAGAGGCAGCAGAGCGTACGGCAGGAACCGGGCTCCGGAGCGGCCTCGACCTCCGGCGCCGCGCTGCCCGCCCCGGGGACGTACCGCATCCGGGCCGTCCACTCCTCGCTGTGTCTCTCCGAGCGCGAGGGCGAGCGCACCGCCTGGGTCTATCAGGTGCCGTGCGAGGACGTCTTCCCCGCCTTCTCCCTCGAGCGGCTGGACGGAGGATCCTGGCGGATCGCCACCCGCCACCCCGAACACGGCCCCGGCTGCTCGGGCATCGTCGCTCGGCGAAAGGTCCAGGGGGCCTTTCTTGTCGATGACTTCTGCGCCTCCCGGGGATCGGGCGAGACGTTCCGCCTGGAGCCCGTCGACCGGCCCGCCAGGGGTTTCCGGCTGCGGCCGGTCCACACCGGCTACTGTCTGACGCTGCCCGGCGGCACCGAGGATCCCTGGGCCCATGTGGTCCAACTCCCGTGCCAGGAAGGCGAATCGGGGCAGGTGTTCCGTTTCGACCGGGTGCCCTCCGAGGCGGAGAGCTGACCCCGCGTCTCCCTCATCCCTCTCATCCCTTGACGGCGCCGCCCAGCGCGAAGCCGCCGCCCAGCCGCCGGGCGATCAGTACGTACAGCAGCACCACCGGGGTGGAGTAGAGGAGGGAGAAGGCGGCGAGCTGGCCGTAGACCACCTGCCCGTGGTTGCCGAAGAAGGTGAAGATGGAGACCGAGGCGGGCAGTTGCTCGGGGGAGAGGAGCAGCATGAAGGGGACGAAGAAGTTGCCCCACATCATGATGAAGCTGTAGATCATCACGACCGTGATGCCCGGACCCATCAGGGGCAGGATCACCCGGGTCAGGCTCTGGAGCCAGGACGCCCCGTCCGTCCAGGCGGCCTCCTCCAGAATCACCGGTACGCCGTCCATGAAGTTCTTCATCAGCCAGATGGCGAAGGGGAGTTGGGAGGCGGCCAGGAACAGCGCGGTGCCCGCCATGGTGTCGATCAGGTCCACCTGGACGAAGAGGCCGTAGACCGGGACCATGATCGCGGTGATCGGCAGACAGGTGGTGAACAGCACCGTCAGCAGATACGGCCGCACCAGGCGGGAGCGGAAGCGGGAGAGCGGATACGCGGCGAGCGCGGCGCACGCGACGGTCAGCACGGTGGCCCCGCCGCACAGCAGCAGGCTGTTGAGCATCGGGGTGAAGGTGATCTCGTCCGTCCACACCGCCGAGAAGTTGTCCAGCGTGGGTGATCCGGGCGCCGAGACCCGCAGGGTGGGCTCGCTGTCGACCGAAGCGAGCAGCAGCCAGGCCAGCGGGAGAACGAACGCGGCCGCGAGGGCCAGCAGCGCGGTGTCGGCGGCGAGCCGGCGGCGGGTGCGGGCGGACCAGCGGGGGAGGCGAAGGGGGATGAGGGACCGGGAAGGCCCGGCGGTCCCGAGGGGGCGGGGCGACGGATGAGGGCGGGAGAGCAGGGACAACCTCGGACCTCCTCGCGCGGTGAGCGCAGTCGATCAGCGTCCCGTCCATGAAACCGGTTGCCCCGGCGGGGCGGAAGACCGGCGCAGCCACCCGCACGAGGGCGCGGGCCGGACCGGCCCGGATCTCAGGCCCCCGTGACCCCGTCGACGCCCTCGCGCAGGAAGTCCGCGTGGCCGTTGTGGCGGGCGTACTCCAGCAGGACGTGCAGCAGCACCATCCGCAGCGACACCTCCTCGTCCCAGCGGGGCTGATAACCGGCCAGATCCAGCGACGCGGCGGCCCGCTCGATCCGGCGGGAGTTCTCGACCTCCGCCTCCCACGCGGTGAACGCCTCGGCCCGGCTCGACTCGCTCGCGTCGTACGCGGCCTGGAAGTCGACGGTGTCCGACCACACCATCGGCGCGTCGTGGTCCTCGAACGTCCGCCGGAACCAGGCGCGTTCCACCTCGGCCATATGGCGCACCAGGGCGAGCAGCGAGAGCGTCGAGGGCGGCATCGACCGGCTTCGCAGCTCCTCGTCGGTGAGCCCCTCGCACTTCATGGCGAGCGTGGCGCGGTGGAACTCCAGGCAGGCGCGCAGGGTCTCGCGTTCATCGCCGAAGTGGGGCGGTCCTATGCGGTGGTCGGTGGTCATCGGGTGGCTCCTCGGTCGCGGTCGGCTCTGCCGCATACGATCACGGCCGGGCGCCCTTGTCGTCCGACTTTCGCTCGGGGCGCGAGGACCGGGGCCTGAGCCACAAGCGCGTGGCTCAGCGTGTGGTTCAGCGTGTGATTCAGAGCGTGGCGAAGGCGTCCACGCCGGTCAGCTCGGCCGACAGCCGCCAGAGCCGGGCCGCGGCCGCCCGGTCCGTGGCGTAGTCGCGTACCCCCTCGATCAGTTCGCCTTCCCCCGCGCGCTCCGCGATGTCGCAGTCCTCGCAGTACGCACCGCCCAGGTCCGCCAGCGCCGGTGAGGTCGCCGTCCACACCTGGGTCGCCGCGCCCTGCTCGGGCGTCTTGAACGCGCCCGTCACATTGCCGTGTTCATCCATCCAGCCCGCGGCGATCATCTCCTCCTGGGGCACATGACGGACCAGGTCGGTGGCGATCGTGCCGGGGTGGACGGAGAACGCCCGCACTCCGGTGTCCCGGCCCAGGACATCGAGCCCGACGGCGAACAGCGCGTTGGCCGTCTTCGACTGCCCGTACGCGGCCCACTTGTCGTAGCCGCGCCCGAACTGCGGATCGTCCCAGCGGATGTCGGAGAGCTGGTGTCCGTTGGAGGACACCACGACGACCCGCGCCCCGCCGCCCCGCGCGCCCCCGGCGGCGATGGCGGGCCAGAGGCGGTTGACGAGCGCGAAGTGGCCGAGGTGGTTGGTGGCGAACTGCGCCTCCCAGCCCGGTCCGACCCGGGTCTCCGGGCAGGCCATGATTCCGGCGTTGCAGATCACCATGTCGAGCGGGCGGCCGGAGGCGAGGAACCGCTCGGTGAAGCGGCGGACGCTGTCGAGGTCGGCGAGGTCCACTTCCTCGACCGAGGACACATCCCCGCCGACCCGCGCGACCGCCTCCCGCGCCGCCGCCACCCGCCGCGCCCCCACCACGATCCGCGCTCCCGCGCCCGTGAGCGCCCGGGTCGTCTCAAGACCGAGGCCGGACGCGCCGCCGGTGACGAGGGCGGTGCGGCCGGAGAGATCGATCCCGTGCAGGACGTCGTCCGTGGTGCTCCGGGGCCCGAAACCCGATCCGATCCGCTGCTGAGGTGTGGTCATGCCGGGGAAACTACGTCCTGGAGCGCGCGCGAGGGCAAAGCGCGGGCTTGGAGCGACCCGGGTTCACTCCGGTGCGGGGCGTCCCGCCCCGGCATGGACCTACCCCGCCGGGGCCACCAGCTCCTCGGCCTGCCCGGCGCGCCGCAGCGCGTCGGCCACGAAGCCGTTCGCCTTCAGCTCCTCGATGAGCTCCCGCAGGAACCGGACGGTCTCCGGCCGTCGGCTCTTCGTCGTGCCGAGCGCCTGACGGATCTGCATGAACCGGTCCTCGATCAGCCGCAGATCCGGGTGCGCTGCCACATACCCCGTCATCGGCTGCCGGATCCCGGCCGCCACCTCAAGCCCCTCGGCGCGGAACACCTCGACCCCTTCCGCACCGCGCACCACGCGCGCGTGCTGAAGGGTGCGCGAGAGGAACAGGTCGTACGCGGACCCCCGCTTGACCCCGATCCGCACCCCGTCCCGGTCCACCTCGGCCGCAGTGGTGAACGGCGAGCCCTGCGGTACGGCGTACACGCCCTCGATGACGACGTACGGCGCGGTGAAGGCCACCTCCGCCTCCCGCGCGGGCTCGACGGCCAGAAAGCAGATGTCCGCCCGCCCCGTCGCCATCGCCTCGTAGGACTTGCGCGCCGCGTCGAAGCACACGAACTCCACCGGCACCCCCAGCCGCGCACCGATCTCCCGCGCGATGTCCACGGTGATGCCGGACGGCGCGTCCGAAGTCCCTTGGGCCAGCACGGGATTGCCCAGGTTGATCGATGCCCGGAGCACGCCTTGCGGCGCCAGGTCGTCGGTGACGGCGGTGTTCATGGTCCCCATGGTGTGGAGTGTAAGTCGCCCGGTGAGGCCAGGAGCCAGGAACGCTCGTCCGCCACCGCGGGTTACCCCTTCGAGCAGTGCCAGGCTCAGGCTGCGAAGTGGCGTACCAGCAGGGTCAGTCGGCGGTCGTGGGCCTTCTCGGGGAGGCGGCCGCTGCGGGCGAACTCCGTGTATGCCTCGCCGACCGCGGCCAGCGCGCCCCGCTCGTCGTTCGCGCCCGTGCGCGCGGCGGCAGTGCAGTTCGGCGAAACCCTGCACCGCGACCGCCGCCGTGATCGCGTCCTTGCCCGTGAAGTGGCTGTAGAGGACCGGTTGGCTGTATTCGACTTCTGACGACAGGCGTCGCGTGGTAACCGCGTTCCAGCACTCCGCCTCCTCCAGCCCGTCCCGGCCGCCACCGGCTACGGCGTTCCCGCAGCGCCGAGCGGCGGCGACCCCGGGTACCTGACCATCAAGGGCCTGCGGGATCTCACCTTCGGCCTGATGGGCCTGGCACTCCTGGTATTCGCCGGGGCCCGCGCCGAGGCATGGTTCATGCTTCTCGTAGCGTTGGTGCCGCTCGGGGACACCCTGATAGTGCTGCGCCATGGAGGCACCAAGGCGGTCGCGTACGGCATCCACTTCACCACCGCCGTCGCGGTCCTCATCAGCGCCGGTCTGCTCTTCGCCGTCTGAAGCCCGTTTCAAGAAGCCAGGGAGTCCCACATGTCACTCATCGTCCCGGAGTTCGACTCATCCGTGCTCGTCCGTTCCGCAGACGCCGAGGTGGTCGGCCGCGCACCTACGACGGTGCGGCTGCTCGCCGACAGCAGCAGCACCGGCGGTGCCCTGTCCACGCAGCGCGTCACCCTCGGCGACGGTGCGAACGGAGCGAGCCCGCACCACCACGAGAAGAGCGCCGAAATGTTCTACGTACTCGACGGCGCGGCCGAATTCCTCGCCGGCGACGAGGTGATCACGGCCGGCACGGGCGACCTGGTCGTGGTGCCCCCGCGGATGCCCCACGCCTTCGCCGCCGTCCCCGGCTCGAGCGCCGACCTGCTCATCGTTATCACGCCCGGCGTCGAACGCTTCGAATACTTCCGGCACTTGCAGCGCATCGCGCTCGGCGAACTGAGCCGAGAGTCACTCCTCGAGGTGCAGGAGCGCTACGACAACCACTTCCTGACCAGCGCCGTCTGGGACAAGCGGCACTGAGGGGGGCGCCCCCGGCGCGCGCCGGAGCGACACCGGCACCGCGCTGTTGGCCGGCGGGTACCTCCCACAGCTGATCAGTTGTCCGTGGTGTCCTCGTGCAGGCGACGGGCCAGATCGTCTGCCCAGTCCTGTGCCCAGGATCGCAGGGTGGCGGTGTCTGCGTCGGTGAGTCCGTAGGCGAGGAACTCCTCGTCCTCGTACCACTCCGCACCGGTCAGCCGAGCTTGCAGATCCTCCAGACAGAATTCGTCCCGGGCGTGGCGGCGGCCGAGGGTTTCGAGGTCGGCTGTGGTGTGGTGGTGGGAGGCGGCGTGGACGTCGATGAGGTCGCGGACGGCTCCGCGGTCGGCCAGTGCCCGGACTTTGGTGCCGATGACGTCGTCCAGGGCGAGGACGGGCCCGAATTCGGTGGCGGTGGGCGGTCGCCAGAAGGCCTCTTTGAGGATGTCGACCTCGCACTCCTCACCGTTGGTCGGGTCGGTCACGATGAGGCGTCCGGAGAGCGGGTCCACGCCGACCTCGCTGACCTGCCAGCCGCGCTCGGTCAGTCCGGTGACGAGGGTGCGGGTGATCTCCGCCATGGGAGCGGGGTTCTCCGTGGCGACGTCGAGGTCCTGGCTGAGCCGGTCGACCAGGCCGTGGGCCTGGACGGCGTATCCGCCGGTGATGACCAGCGGGTAGGGGGTGCCGATGGCCAGCACGTCGGCGAGGAGCCGACGGTGAAGTGGGCTGAGGTTCACGCCGCGGCTGCCGGGCGGGCCGCCGCCAGCTCTGGGAACGCTGCTTCCCACACGTCACGGATGGCGCGGCTGATCAGCGTGCGCAGGACGGGCCATTGGGCGGCCAGGAGGTCCTGATTGAGCAGGCCAATCAGGTCGTCGTGCTGTCCTTCGGCCAGCACCGTGCGGTACATGCTCATCCGCGACCGCGGCCGGTCAAGATCGAACCGTGTCAGCCCCGACCAGGCCACGTGGAGCGGTAGCTGCACGGTGCCGTGCGCCGGTCCGGCCAGCTCGCCGAGGGAGCCGGGCAGCCTGCGGGCGTAGCGCTCTCGCAGTACCTCGGCAGCGGACGGAGACGGCTCGGCGGCAGACATGGCGGGCATGCGACCAGTATGGCGCAGCACTCGGGTCGGCGGGCCAGTACTCCTGGCTCAGCGGCGACGGCACGGCGGCCCTGGGAGTGCTGACCGCGCCGACGAGGCTCTAAAACGTTGTTGCATCTGGCGTGTTCGTCGGCCTTCGGCCGCGATGATCACGGAGTGTTTTGTTTCGGCGAGTTATGGGAGTTGTTCCAGCGGGTGGTGCCGGTGGCGCCGACACGTCCGCAAGGCGGCGGGCGACGCCCTTGAAGGGCCGGTTCGGCTCAGGCGGCGTTGCGGGCCTTGCGGCGGTGTATGACGGCGGCGGTGCCGCCACCGGCGATGATCAGGGCGCCGGCCGCACCGGCGATCGCGGCGGTGTTGTCGTTGGTGCCGGTCTCGGCGAGTGCGTCGCTCTTGTCAGCCGTGCCGGTCGTGGCGAGGCCGGAGCCCTGGTCGGCGGCCGGGGGCGCGGTGGACCGCGCGGGCGCGGGGGCGTTGGCCTTCATCGTCTTGGTGATCCAGTTCATGTAGGCAGGTGCGCTGGTGTAGAGGCCGGGGCCCTCGGAGCACGGCGTCTTCGGGGCGCCGGGCCCGGAGGTGACGCCGATCAGCTCCCAGCGGTCGCCCCGGCCCTTCTTGATCTGCGGTCCGCCGGAGTCGCCGAAGCAGGCCATGGACTTCGGCTTGGTGGTGATCGTGCACAGGCGCGTGCGGTCTGCGTAGCCGGGCGCGCATTCGGACTCGGCGCCCCTGCGGGTGTTCAGCTCCTGCAGCCGGTCGGGGAAGTTGAGTTTGGTGTCGCTGGTGGTGCCGAAGCCCAGGAGCCGGGTGGGTGTGCCGGGCCGCCCTGGCTCGTCGGCGATCTTGATGGGCTGCTGGGTGACTGGGCGGTCCAGGCGTATCAGCGCGATGTCGTTCTTGTTGGCGGCCTTGTTGTCCCCGTTGACGTAGCCGGGGTGGACGAAGGACCGGTCGATCTTGCGGACGGTGCCGCCGGACTTGCGGTGGTCGGTGCCGATGCGCACGATGCCGTCGAGTTCGATGCCCTCGACCGCGAGGCAGTGGGCCGCCGTCAGCACCCACTGCCGGTCGATCAGCGACGCCCCGCAGTTCCCGTCGATCAGCCCCTGCGACGGCGCCGACTCCGGGATGACCGCCATGAAGGGGTAACTCTCGCTGGAGTCCGACCCGTTGACGATGGCTGTGGCGCTGCCGGCCATCACGGTGGTGCAGGCCGCGACGGTGAGGGCGCCGACGGCGGCGGTGCGGACGGTACGGCGGCCCAGGGGCTTGAATCTGAACACAGATGGTTCCCTTTTGCTTGGTGGATCTTGTGCATTCAGCCTCGTCGTGCCAGGCCAGACAGACCATCCGGGTGACAGGTCAGTCGGTCCTGTGGGCAGCCCTACCTGTGCACGGGGGAAAACTCGGAGACCGGAACAAAGAGAATCCGGCAGAGCACGGACCGGTGCCTCCATCGTGTGGGCGATGAACAGACCGCGTCAGTTCGGCGCAGCCGTGGGTCAGTGGTCGGGTGGTGGGGCGGCGAGGTCCAGTTCCGCCCAGATGTCCTTGCCGACGGTGCGCTCCCATACCCCCCAACGGGCCGCCAGCACATGGACGATGAGCAGGCCACGACCGTGCCGGTCGTCGGGTGAGGGGTGACGCGGGCGCGGCAGGCGTTCGCCCCGGGGATCGGTGACGGTGATACGCAGCCGGGTCTTGGTGAGTGTGAGGTAGACGCGGAACAGCCGCCCGGGTACGTGGCCGTGGCGTACGGCGTTGGTGGCCAGCTCGGACACGATGAGCGCGGTGTCGTCGGCGAGGGCGGGATGCCCCCACTCGGCCAGGAGGCGCGCGGCGTGCTGACGGGCGCGGGTCACGCTGATCGGGGACGGGAAGTAGTCGACGCGGGACTCGTGGACGATGGGGTCGTTGGGGTCGGAGATCCGGGGGTCTTGGGGCGCGCAGGCCATCGCGTTCCTCCAGTGGGCAGGGCGGTGCGGAGCCGCCAACTGACGTCCCTGTGCGAGTGGTTCATTACGGACCGTAGCGCTGTCGCCGCAGCGGGCACAAGTTCCTCTTGGAGGATTTCCCTCGAACGGTTTGCGGGTCGAGCCCCCGTGCCACCAGACTGTGCGCGTGACGACAAGTCAGCCAATGCAGGGAAACAGCACCTCGACCGTTCTGGGACGCAGGCTCGGCGGCGAACTGATCAAGCTCCGCACTGCGGCGGGCTTGACGCAGACCCACGCCGCCAAGGCGCTCACCGGCTCCACCACCAAGGTCGCCAAGATGGAACGCGGTTGGGTTCCGATACGCGATCCGGACATCCGGGCGCTCTGCGATCTGTACGGTGCGAGCGACCCCGCGACCGTCGGCACTCTGCTGGAGTTGGCGCGCATCGATCGCGAACGTCGCAAGGCAAAGGGTTGGTGGAACGACGTACCGTTCACCAGCACCATGAGGGAGTACGTGTCGCTGGAGAGTGCTGCCACTGCGATCAAGGCGTGGCAGGTGTCCTTCATTCCGGGACTGCTTCAAACCGAGGGCTACGCACGGCTGCTTCGAAGCACGGCGCTGCCAGATGAACACCCCGATGAGACCGAGAAGTTCGTGTCCTCCAGGATGATCAGACAGCGGCACTTCGCAGAGGAAGAGCCGCCTTCTCTCTGGGCTGTCATTCCTGAGGCGGCATTGCGTATTCCGGCGGTCGAGCCGGAGGTCCTGGGGGAGCAGTTGATGAGCCTCCTGGGGTGGGCGGAACGGCCCAACGTCACCGTGCAAGTGCTGCCCTTCGGCGCGGGGTTCGCTTTGGGGCTGTCGGGTTCGTTCAACGTGCTCTCCTTCGCAGAACCAGGAGCCATGGATGTGGTCTACGTGGAGTCGTCGCACTCGCATGTATGGATTGAGGGTGGCGATGGTGCTGCCGAGCACGTAAGAATCTTCGAGGAGACGGCTCAGCGTGCTCTCCCCGAGTCCGCCTCCCGAGGGTTCATCGAAGCGCTCATCAAGGAACTGTGAGCAATGGAAACTTTCGTGTTTCGTAAGTCGAGCCGGAGCGACCCCTTTGAGGAGTGCGTGGAGGTGGCCACCAACCATCCCCACACCGTCGCCGTGCGCGACTCCAAGAACCCCCGCGGCCCCGTCCTCCGCTTCAGCCCCGCCGCCTGGGTGGCCTTCCGAGCCGCCCTTACCGAGGCGCGGGTCGACCCGCCAGCCAGGCCGCCACGTTCTCGGCGAGGGGCTGGCCGGTCTCCAGCTCGATGAAGCCGAACTGGCCGCTCTGGTTGCACTCGAGGAACCACCACGTGCCGTCACGGTCCTCGGCGAAATCAAATGCGCCGTAGGCGAGTTGGGTGAGGGACATGTAGGCACGGACCGCCTGCGCGATGCGGGCAGGTATACCGGCCGGAGCCCAGAGGGCGCCGTCGTCGGTGAAGCGCCCGTCCACCTCCTTGTCGTCGGACAGCTTCCGGGCCGCGAACAACTCGTCTCCGACACAGGTCAGCCGGATGTCCGCACGCTTGGGTACACGCTGTTGAAGCAGGGTGGGGCCCGCTGTCACCTGTGCGAAGTCGGCATCCGGCTCGACACGGGTGGTGGGAAGTGCCATCGGTGGGTCACCGGGGTGTGCTCCCGAAATCGACTTCACGACGAGGTCCCGGTGCCGCGCGGCGAAGTCGCGTGCGATCCGCGGGAAGGTGGTGATCAGTGTGGGGGGCACCGCGAAGCCGCTGTGGTGGGCGACATGCAACTGCCAGGGCTTGCGGCGGGCCTGCTCGGCCGCGACGGGGTGGTTCATCCAGCGCGTGCCCGTTGAGTACAGCGTTCCGTACAGGGCTTGTGCGGACTCGGCCGTGAGCCATGCGGACTGCTGGGTGGCGTGCGCGGCCGGTTGACCGGGTCTGCGTACCCATATCGAGCGCAGTCCGTTCATGCTCACCACCCGGTCGCCGGTCGACAGGTGACCATGGAAGTCGCCCTGGACGTACTCCGCTGACAGGCTGATCCGGCCGGGGAGGTCGGCAGGGTCCAGGCGTACGACCGGGACGCCCAGGTCGTGCAGGGCCAGCACCACCATGTCCGCGGTCACGTCCTCGGCACAGGTCAGTATGAGGACCGTCATGGGCCCGTCAGTCGTCGAAGTGGGTTTTGGAACCTGCCGTGGAGCAGGTGGTGCCCATGGCCAGCAGCAAGGCGCGGTCGCTGGTGGCCGGGCGGCCGTCGGGCAGGACGTTCCATTGCCGTCTGGGGTCATAGGCGTAAGGGATCACGACGGGCGGGGGCGCGGCGGGGCGGGCGTAGTTCAACGCGAAAGGTTTCATCATGTCCTCTTGTTCGACGGAAGGCGCGGAAGGCGCGGCAGGTTCTCAGCTCGCTGATCGACAGACGGCCGCGCTGACATCCGGGCCCGCCAAGCCGACAGCGACCACCGCCCCCGTCGACCACACGGCCGAGGAGGCATCGCTCGCCATCGGCCGCGTGCTCGTACGTAGACGAGTGACCCCGGTATGCGTCTGAGGTCACACCAGTCCGCGGCCTTCTTCACTCGCTGCGTGGAAAAACCGGAAACGCAGCCGGATACGCAGCCGGATACGCAGGTGTCAGCCGAACGCGTTGATCCAGTCCGTCGGAACCTCGATGCCGTCGACGGCGCCCCATACGGTGGCGTCGGACAGGACGAGGGGCGCGCCGGCCGCGGAGACGCGGCTGAGGAGGGGCCGGGCGGCGCGTCGAGGGCATGGGGAGCGGTGTTGTCCGAATGCAGACATCATGGTGGCTCCGTACTCCGGAACGCCTGCGAGGTGAGCTGTCGGGTTCGGGCTGGAGATACACCCGGCCGTGTGCTTCCACGGCTTCACCCCTAGCCGTCCGGTACGTGCTGTCCCGTACGGCGCAAGTGGGTCCCCCACTCCTGCCCGACGGTGTGATGACGTGCTGCCGCGCGCCGGGGGGCAGGATTCGGCGGCCCGGCAACGTGGTGTTCGCTTCTCGAACGCCGAGCACGTTAGAGGGACCTTGTGTTCGGGCACAAGGTCTTCACACTGGAGTCGAGTGAACTCATCACGGTTGTCGTCGAGTTCGGGATGGTTAAGGGTGACATACCTGATAAAGGGACACCGGATGTGTGTGTTGTGTGTCGGCCATCACCTTCCTTCCGGCACATGCTCCGCCGCCGGGGCCCGGTTATGCTGACCCCTCGCGTTGCGCGTTCGAACGAGTGCGCTGTTCGGTGACCTGGGGAAAGGCATGGTGAACGCGTGGCCAAGCCCGTGCGTGCGGCTATCGGGGACCAGTGGATCACTTGCATGTACTGCAAGGGCGATCTGTTCCGGGACCGCAAGGTGAAGCTCAACAGCACCGGGGCCGAGTTCATGAACCTCGCCTGGGCGAATGAGTCGGCCACCGGGCTGATCTGCTGGCACTGCGGCTACGTCCACCTCTTCGCGAACCCGGAGATCGACCTGTACAAGGTCAAGAAGGGCGAGTTCTAGACCTCCTCCCTCATCAGCCGCAGGTAGACCAGCGAGAACAGCGCTCCCACCAGCAGCAACAGCAAAGCCACCGCCGTGCCGTAGCCGATGAGCGCCTTGTTGAACGCCTGGTCGTACATGAAGACCGGGAGGGTCTGGCTGCGGTTGCCGGGGCCGCCGCGGGTCATGGCCCAGATGAGGCCGAACACCGACAGCGTCTGCAAGGTGTTCAGCATCAGATTGGTGCCGATGGAGCGGCGGATCATCGGCAGGGTGATGTGCCAGAAGCGGCTGAGCCCGCCTGCGCCGTCGACCTCCGCCGCCTCCGTGATCTCCTTGGGGATCTCGGAGAGCGCGGCGGAGTAGACGAGCATCGAGAAGGCCGTGCCCCGCCAGACGTTGGCGAAGGACACGGCGAGGATCGGCAGGGTGTAGAGCCAGTTCTGCGACGGCAGGCCCAGCCCGTCGAGCACCGCGTTCAGCGTGCCCTCGCGGCGGAAGAAGGCGTACAGCAGAAAGCCCGCCACGATCTCGGGAAGCACCCAGGCCGCGATGACGATCGAGCCGGTGAGCGTGCGCACCGGCTTGGACGCGCGCTGCATCAGGGCGGCCAGGGCCAGGCCCAGGGTGTTCTGGCCGATGAGCGAGGAGATGAAGGTGAAGACGAGGGTGAGGACGACCGCGTTGCGGAAGTCGTCGTCACCGAATGCGCGCCGGAAGTTGTCGAGGCCGACGAAGTCCGTGGTGGACGCGCCGGTGAGCTGCATATTGGTGAAGGCGATGTAGACGCAGTAGCCGATCGGTCCGCCGAGGAAGAGCAACAGCAGGATCGTGGCGGGGGCGAGCGGGAGCCAGCGCAGGGGGCGGTGGCGGCGCCGTACCCGAACCTGCGCCGCCACCTTGGTCGCGGTGGTCATCGGGCTCAGCCCTTGCTGACCGTGGCGCCGTCGGCGATGGACTTCATCTGGTCCGCGTACGCCTCGGCGGCCCCGCGCGGTGTGGCGTCGCCCGTGGTGACCGCTTCCATCGCCTCGCCGATGGCGGAGGACACCTGGGGGTAGACGGGGAGCGCGGGGCGGTAGTGGGTGTACTTCACCAGGCCGGTGAAGAAGGTGATGCCGGGCATGGACCTCAGATACCCGGGGTCCTTCGCCACGTCCTTGCGCACCGCGATCTGCGCGCCGACGACGTCCCACCGCACCGCGTTCTTCCTGGTCTGGAGCTGCTGGATGAACTTCCAGGCCAGATCGGGGTTCTTGGACTTGGCGGTGATCGACCAGGTCCAGCCGCCGGACATGCTGACCTTGCCCGGTGCCCGGCCGGTCCGGGTGGGCATCGGGGCCTGGCCGAGGGTGTCGGCCCACTCGGGCCACGGTTTGCCGCCGGTCTTCAGCCAGTTCTGGCCGAGCCAGGAGCCGTCCAGGGCGATGGCGAGCTTGCCCTCGGGCAGCCATTCGCTGAAGACGGTGGTGCCGACGTTGGGGTCGAGCGCGTCGGAGGTGTCGGGGCCCAGCTTCTCGGAGTAGACGGTGCGCAGGAAGGACAGGGACTGCTCGAAGCCCTGGTGCCCGACGACCCACTTCTTCGCCCCGGGGTCGTAGAGGGGGTCCTCGCCGGTGCCGTACAGCAGCATCTCGAAGCCCTGCATCACGGAGGTCTCACCGGGGGCCTTGCCGGTGTAGACGTTGAGCGGGGTGACGCCGGGGACCTTCTTCTTGATGGTGCGGGCGGCTTCGAGGATCTCGTTCCAGTCCTTGGGCGCCCAGTCCTCCGGCAGCCCGGCCTTCGCGAAGATCTTCTTGTTGAACCACAGGCCGCGGGTGTCGGTGCCGTCCGGGATGCCGTACGTCTTGCCGTCCTCGGCCCTGGCCGCGCTCTTCGCGGTGCCGACGAACTGGTCCCAGGTCTTCCACTTGGCCAGATAGTCGTCGAGGGGGCGCAGATAGCCCGCTTTGATATCGGAATTGATCCGGAAGGTGTCCTCGTAGACCACATCGGGTGCGGTCCGTGGCGACCGCATCATCTGCTGGACCTTGGTGGCGTAGTCGTTGTCCTGTGCCTGGATCGGGACCAGCTTGACCTTCTTGCCGGGGTTCGCCTTTTCGAACTGCTTCTTCACCGCGGCGAGATGGTTGTCCTTGAAGCGGATCTTGTTGTCGGTGGAACGGTTGTAGGCGACCTTGATGGTGTCCGGGTCGCTTCCCGAGCCACCGCCGCAGGCGGTGAGTCCCGCGGTGGCGACGAGGGCGGCGGAGAGGATCAGTGGAGCGGTGGGGCGCACGAGCACGACCTCCTTGCGCTGGCCTCGATGGGCTGGCGCGCCGACCGTACGGTCGGCCTCATCGCAAGGTCAATCCCCCTGACCAGGAACGGACTTGAGCGAATGCCGGTGCGGGCGGCGGGTGTGCGAGGGGCGTCCCGCATGGGTGCCCTACGGGGTGTCGCTCAGCCAGCGGTAGAGGAGTTCGGGGCGGCCGATCTGGCCGTAGTGGGGGGTGCGGGCGGCGCGGCCCGCTTCCACCAGGTGTTCCAGGTAACGGCGCGCGGTGATGCGGGAGATGCCCACTTCCTCGGCGGTGGCCGCGGCGGAGATGCCGTCCTCGGCGCCGCGCAGGGCGTCGGTGACCGCCTGGAGGGTGGCCTGTGTCAGCCCCTTCGGCATCGCGGCGGGCCGGGGCGCCCGCAGGGCGGCGAGGGCGCGGTCGACCTCGTCCTGGCCGCTGGCCTCGCCCGCGGTCGCCCGGAACTGGGCGTAGCGCAGCAGGCGGTCCCGGAGGGTGGAGAAGGTGAATGGTTTCAGCACGTACTGCACGACGCCGAGCGAGACGCCGTCGCGGACCACGGCGAGGTCGCGGGCGGAGGTGACCGCGATGACATCCGCGCCGTGCCCGGCCGCGCGCAGCGCCCGCACCAGCTGGAGGCCGTGGCCGTCGGGCAGGTAGAGGTCCAGGAGCAGGAGGTCGGCGGGGGTCCGCTCCAGGAGCCGCTGGGCGTCCCCGCCGGTGCGGGCGGTGCCGACGACGGCGAATCCGGGGACGCGCTCGACGTACATGCGGTGCGCGTCCGCCGCGACGGGGTCGTCCTCGACGACGAGCACCCGGATCTGCGCCGGGTTCGCCTGCGGCGGGCTCATGGGACGGACTCCTCTCGGGGACGCGGGGGGGGGGGGGGGGGGGGGGGGGGTGGGGGGGGGGGGG
>NZ_JAERRF010000042.1 GCF_016741875.1 Streptomyces coffeae
GGCCGTCCTCACGGGAGAGCCGCTCCCCCGCGAGAACCTTCTCCTCCAACTCCCGCTTGAGGCCAGAGTCCATTGCCGTCATCCCCTCGTCATTCATATGTCTGTCCGGCACGGTGGTGAAGTCGCGTGAACCACGCGTCGGCAAGGGCGCTGCCCCTCCTGAGACCCTTTTCCCGGGCGCGATTCCGGGGTGGGTGGCATCAGGAGACGGGCGCCAGCCAGTGATAGTCGGTGGTGGCGCCGATGCGCCGGGCGAACTCGGTCATCCCGCCCAGATGCCGCGGGCCGAGGCCGAAGTCCAGCGTGCTGAAGTACGTCTCCAGGAGCGCCGGGTCGAAGGGCGCCCACCGCGCGGCACGGACCGCGATCTCGTCGAGGTGCTCCAGCGAGAGGTCCCGCGCGGCGAGGAGCAACCGGTGCACCTCGTGCACCGTTTCGGGCTCCCTCGCCAGGAAGTCGCGGCGGACCGCCCAGACGGCGAAGACGAACGGCAGCCCGGTCCAGTCGTGCCACAGCCGGCCCAGGTCGTGGACGTCCAGCCCCTGCGCGGGCAGCCGGCGCGTATGGGCCTGGAGCCCGACGTCCCCGATGACCACGGCGGCGTCGGCGTCCTCGAGCATGCGCCCGAGGTCGGGGCGGCAGCTGTGGTAGTCGGGGTGGGTGTGGTGGCGCTCGGCGAGGATGAGCTTCGCCAGGCGTACGGAGGTGCGCGAGGTGGAGCCCAACGCGACGCGCGCCCCGCCGAGGTCGGCCAGCGGCTTCCGGGAGACGATCTCGCAGGACATGACGTCTCCGTCGCAGCCCACCGCGATGCCCGGGAGCACGGCGAGGTCGTCGGCGTGCCGGAGGAACTCCACGAGCGAGACCGGGCCGATGTCGAGATCGCCGGCGACCAGCAGATCGCTCAGCCGCTCCGGGGTGTCCTTGGTGAGCTCCAGGTCGAGGAGCGCACCGGTGCGCATGAGCCCCCAGTAGAGGGGCAGGCAGTTGAGGAATCCGATGTGGCCGACGCGCGGACGGTGCCTCATGGAGGCGGACACGCTCACTGGTCGGACCTCGGGACGACCGGCCTCGGGACGACCGGTGTCCCCTCTATCAGCGAGAACGGCTGGGGGCGGGGCAGCGGAGTGACGGCGGAGAGCCGGAACCCCGACGCGTGCAGCAGCGCGTCCCAGTCGGCGCGGGTGCGCTCCCGGCCGCCCACCTTCACCAGCATGTTGAGGTCGCTCAGATACATCAGCTCGTCCGCCCCCGCCGTGGCGGTGTCGGGCAGCACCCGCTCGACGAGCAGCAGACGGCCGCTCTCGGGCAGGGCCTCGCGGCAGTGCCGGAGGATGGTGACGCACTGCTCGTCGTTCCAGTCGTGCAGGACGCTCTTGAGGACGTGCACATCGCCGCCCTCCGTGACGGCAGTGAAGAAGTCCCCCGGTTCGCGGGTGCAGCGGTCGCCGACGCCGAGGTCCGCCAGGTTTCGCTCGGCGCCCTCCAGCCCCTCGGGGGAGTCGAAGACAACACCCTTCAGGGAGGGGTGGGCGCGCAGGATGGCGGCCAGCAGGGTGCCGTGGCCGCCCCCTATGTCGACCACCGTGCTGAAGCGCCCGAAGTCGTAGTGCTCCGCGACCAGGTCGGCCACCATGCGGGTGCCCTGGCTCATCGCCGCGTTGAACTCTTCGGAGAGCTGCGGGGCGCCGCCGAGGTAGGTGAAGTAGTCCTGCCCGTACGCCGTGGAGAAGTGCGGACCCCCGGTGCGGACGCTCTCTTCCAGCCCCGTCCAAGCGCCGACGGTGGTGGGGTCGGTGAGCAGACGGACCAGTGCGTGCAGGGAATCCGGGCGGTCCGTGCGCAGCAGTGATCCGGCCTCCGTGAGCGAGAATCGCTCACCCTCGTCCTCCGAGAGAAGCCCCAGCCCCGCCATCGCGCGCAGCAGCCGGTGCATGGCCTGTGGATCGGCCCCGCATGCGCGCGCCAGATCGGCCGACGTACGCGTGGTGTCCCGCAGCAGGTCGGCCACGGAGAGCCGGGCCGCGACGCGCACCACCTGCGCCGCCATGTGCCCGTGGGCTAATCGCGCAACCGTCGCCGTAACGCCCTGACTGTCCTCTGTGCGCATGCCGGATAAGCTCACCCGTACATCCCCCATTCACGGCCTGCCGGTAAAGACCCACAGGGTTACTGAGCGCCAGATTAACACCAGCGTATTCGGGCGGGCCAAGCGGTTTTGGTGTGCGCCATCTCGCATTTCCGAATTGATTGAAGGCAGAACATATTTCGATTGTCCGCCGTCATGGACGTCGCCGCACGGCCGCGCTTTGAAGGCCGCCGCCCACCAGGTGCCGGGCCGTATGGATCAACGGAGGGCATGGGAAAGTGCCCAGGAGTCGGTCCAAACTCGACAACAGCGCCAAGGTGATCCAATACACCCGCAACGGCGCGATCGACGAGAAGTGGTGGTACGACAGCGACAGTAAGACCCTGTGGAACGTCTACTCCGGTAAATGCCACGCCATTGGCTCCGCCGCCACGAACCCACTGGGCTCAAGCCCGGTGTCGCAACAACAGGGAAACGGCCCCCGGCTGCGCACACGCGCGGCCCGGGGCCGTTGCGCGGAGGGCGGGTGAGTCGCGGATCACTCGGCCCCTACCGGCCGTTGCCGGGCCATTCCCCCGTGACTCTGCTTGGCTGAACAGTGGCCGGCACAACGACCGCACCGCATACGGGGATACGTTCCATGACAACAGGAACCACGGGGGAATCCGCCGACGTTGCCGCGCAAACGCGCTGGGCCATCCCGCTGATCGTGCTCATCCCCGTCGCGGCCATCGGGCTCGCCACCTCGCTGTCCACACCGTGGCGCATGGTGGCGTGGCCGCTGTGGGGCGTGGCCGCGGCGCTGACGGTCGCGGGATGGGTCCAGGTGCGGCGGGAGGGGGGCGGGGGAGCGGCGGGGTGGGTCAGCTGTCTGCTGCTGCACGGTGTTCTGGTGTGGCAGGCGGTCCGCCTTCTCGTCGGCTGATTCACGGCTGTGCCGCCATCTGACGGGAACCCCGCTACGGCCTGCCGCCGCCGCGCGGCGACGCTCCCGTGCTCCATCAGGGGCACGGGCATGCTCCCCATGGGTGATTAAGCAAACAATATACAAGAATATGCATCTTCAGTGGAATGTCGCCTTTCGGCAGGGTCTTTTTCCTTTGCATCCATGGCCAGAAAGGCAGGAATGATGAAGAAGTTCGCTCGGCCGGTCAAGGGGCTCGCGGCCGTCTCGGGAGCTCTCCTCGTCGGGGCGCTCGTGGCCGTGCCCGCGGTCGCGGACGATCCGTCGTCCGCTCCAACGGCTGCCCCGTCGGCTGCTCCGTCGTCCGCTCCAACGGCCGCCCCATCCGACGATCCGTCGGCCGCGCCATCCGACGATCCGTCGGCCGCCCCGTCCGCTGCTCCATCGGACGATCCGTCGTCCGCCGCTCCATCGGCCTCTCCCATCACGCCCCCGGGTGGAAGCTGTTTCTCGCGGGAGCGCGACGTCAGCTCCACCGTCGTGGACTATGGGGGCGCCCCCCTGTTCGAGACGCAATTCCATGCGGCGACGGACCGCTTGGGGCACGCCTTCCTCAACGACAGCCGGGGCCCGGGCGTCTGGATCGACCTCGGCCTTGTTGCCGGTGCTCCGACCTGCACGCAGGACACGGCCCTGTCGGTGACCGAGAGCGACCCTGGCCACCTCTTCATCACCCTGCTGGCGGGTGACGGAGTCATTCACCAGGCCCGGTGCACCATCTCCACCGCAGGAGCCCTCACCCCGACGAACATTGCGACGGCGTGTGCCCCCGGGTTCACCCCGCTGCCGGGTACTCCGGTCTGACGGCAGGGACCTTCGAGCGGGGCTGTGGGCCGTACCGGCAGGTGATGCCCCGATCGTCACGGCAGGTTTCCTGCCGGACCCTGGGCCGGACCCGCTACGGCGCGTCCGGCCGTACTCGCGCGGAGACGCCTCGGTGAACTGCACCACGTGCTCGTCGCCGCGGGCCGCGGCCTGTGTGCTCAACTCGGCCGGCGGCGGCGGGTCCGGGAGCCCGCCCCCACGGCCGCCGACGGACCCTAGCGAGCGCGCCCCGGGTCCCGCCCCCGGTCCCGGTCGAAGTCCAGCTCCAGCATCCGGATCGCGTTGCCCCGCAGGATCTTGTACGTCGTCTCCGCCGACAGCCCCGCCACATGCTCGGCCGCGATCCGCCGGGTGTGCGGCCAGGTCGAGTCCACATGCGGATAGTCGGTCTCGAACGTCGCGTTGTCCTCCCCGACCGTCTCCAGCGAGGCGACCCCGTGCTTGTCGCGGAAGAAGCAGCAGTAGATCTGCCGGTAGTAGTACGTGGACGGCGGTTCGGGGATCAGATCGCGCACCCCGCCCCAGGCCCGGTGCTCCTCCCAGACATCGTCCGCGCGCTCCAGGGCGTAGGGGATCCAGCCCATCTGGCCCTCGGCGTAGGCGAGTTTGAGCCGCGGGAACTTCACCAGCACCCCGCTGAAGAGGAAGTCCATCATCGACGCCATGGCGTTGTTGAAGCTCAGCGACGCCTGGACGGCGGGCGGGGCGTCCGGGGAGGCGGCGGGCATCTGCGAGGACGAGCCGATGTGCATGCACACCACCGTGCCGGTGGCCGCGCATTCGGCGAAGAAGGGATCCCAGTAGCCGCTGTGGATGCTGGGCAGACCCAGATGGGTGGGGATCTCGCTGAAGGTCACCGCCCGTACCCCGCGCGCCGCGTTCCGGCGGATCTCCTGGACCGCCAGCTCCACGTCCCACAGCGGGATCAGGCAGAGCGGGATCAGCCGTCCGCCGCTGTCACCGCACCACTCCTCGACCATCCAGTCGTTGTACGCGCGCACGCAGGCGAGGCCGACCTCCTTGTCGTCCGCCTCGGCGAAGGTCTGGCCGCAGAAGCGGGGGAAGGTCGGGAAGCACAGGGACGCCTCGACGTGGTTCATGTCCATGTCGGCGAGCCGGGCCTTGGGGTCCCAGCAGCCACGGCGCATCTGGTCGCGGGTGATGCCCTCCAGCGTCATCTCGTCCCGGGAGAAGCCGACGGCCGCGATGATGCGCTTGTACGGGAAGAGGCCCCCCTCGTACTCCCACCAGTCGGTGAGCGGACCGTCCGGATCGGTGGTGATCCGGTACTTGCCGCCGATGTACGCCAGCTCCCCGATCCCGGCCGTGAGCGGTTTGGGTCCGCGGTCCCGGTACTTGGCCGGAAGCCAGCGCTCGAAGAGGTGCGCGGGCTCGATCACATGGTCGTCCACGCTGATGACCCTGGGCAGCCCGGCCCTGCCGTCCGTCCCGTCCGCCCCGGCCGCCGCGCTCACCGATCCGCTCACCGCTGTGCCCGTCATCCCGCCAACTCCCCTTCTCGCCCGGCGGTCGCGCAGACCGCCGGAGGAAACCGAATCTGACGACCCGTCAGGTATGGGCAGAGTAGGCGGCACCGCTCCAAGCAACAAGGGATGCGCTCCGCGGCGACCGGAGAGGCTCTCCGCATGTCCCGTTTTCGGCCGCGCGCGCAGGGCAAACGCAGTGCACACGGCAATGGCCGGGAGGTAACGGTGAACGCATCGTCGATCGCACGCGGACTCGGCTCGGCGCCGCGCGCACGCACCCGCACCCCGGGCGAGGCGGCCGACCGGGCCATCGAGGCGGCGGCCCGCTGCGGGCTCACCGCGCGCGGTGTCCTCTACCTGCTGGTCGGACTGCTGGCGCTGCGGATCGCCTTCGGCGACGGCGGCGAACAGGCCGACCGGGGCGGGGCCCTGGAGGTGCTGGCCGGGCAGCCCTTCGGCTCGGTCCTGGTCTGGGCGGTCGGCGTGGGGGTCGCCGGGATGGCGCTGTGGCGGCTGTCCGAGGCGGCCTTCGGTGCGGCGGGACCGGACGGACGCACGGCGAAGAAGCGGCTGGCCTCCACGGCTCGCGCGGTCTTCTACGGCGTCGTCGCCTCCTCCGTGCTCTCCTTCGCGGCCGGGGAGCAGGGCAGCGGCTCCAGCGACAAGCAGTCCCAGGACGTCACGGCACACGCCCTCGACCTGCCGTACGGCAGCTGGCTGGTCGGCATCGCCGGAGCCGCGGTGACCGTGGCGGGGATCTGGATCGCCCTACGCGCCGTCCGGCGCGGCTTCCGCAAGCACCTCGCGATGGCCGGTACGCCGCGGAAGGTCAAGCGGACCGTGTACGCGCTGGGCGTATGCGGCGGGGCGGCGCGCGGGGTCGTGTTCGCGGTGGCGGGCGGCTTCGCGGTCACCGCCGCCAGGCGCTACGACCCGGACGAGGCGAAGGGGCTCGACGACACCCTCCGCGCTTTCGCCGGCACATCGGCGGGCCCCTGGCTGCTGGTGGCCGTGGCGGTGGGTCTGGCTCTGTTCGGCGTCTTCTCCTTCGCCATGGCCCGCTGGCGCCGCGTCTGAGCCGATGCCGATGCCCCGCGGGGCGGCAGCCGGTCGCGGGCCCCACGGCGCGCGGCCCGCGCCGTGCGGTGACTGGCCTCACCCCGGGCAGGCCGCACAGGCTGGTCCGTAGGGCGCTGGGAGGTGGGCGTCGCTTCGGGATGGGCGCACCGAGCCGTAGCCCCCGCTGTCAGTGGCGGACGCCGGACCAGCGGGGGGTCGGTCGGAGGATCCAACGGCCGCGGCCCGGCACCCGCTCGACACGGTGCCATGACGGCCCGCCGGCTGAACGCCGGACGAGTACCGCTCGTGTCCCGCTCGACCTCGGCGCGGTGGTCTTCCGGTGGGCTTCGGGGGACGGGAGCATGCCGGGCATGACCTCGCGCACCCGGATCGCCGCCGTCGGGGTGGCGGTCGCGTTCGCCGCCGCCACGCCCGTCGTCGCCCACGCCGCGCTCGACACCGGGCCGGAAACGGCCGTCTCCGCCCCGGCCAGGGGTGCGGCGTACGTCGAGACCCGGCTCTTCTTCGGGACGGAACGGCCCGGCGGCGGGCCGCCCGTCACCGAGAAGCAGTTCCTCGCGTTCGTGGACCGCACCATCACCCCGCGCTTCCCGGCCGGGCTGACGATCCGGGACGGGCGGGGGCAGTGGCGGGACCGGACCGGGGCGATCGAGCGCGAGCGCTCGTACGAGGTGGTCCTGCTCTACCCGGTGTCCGAGGCGCGCGCCCACGACCCGCACATCGAGCGCATCCGGACGGCCTACGAACGGAAATACGCCCAGGAGTCCGTGGCCCGCGCCGACGCCCCGACCCGCGTGGACTTCTGAAACCGGGGCAGACCGCTAGCCCTGCCCGACGGTCGCCCGCACCGACTCCGCCACCGGCGTGGCGCCATTGACCAGTTGCAGGGTGCGGCCCGCCGTGCGCGGCTCGTCGAGAAGGGCGACCAGGACCGCGGCCACGTCATCGCGGGTGATCGGGCCGCGCTCGGTGCGCTCCGCCAGTTCGACCAGGCCCGTGCCCGGGTCGTTCGTCAGCATGCCGGGCCGCAGCACCGTCCAGTCGAGGCCGCCGCGCCCCCGTACGTTCGCGTCCGCGGCGCCCTTCGCGCGCAGGTAGGTGGCGAAGACCGGGTCCGTGCCCTCCGGGATCTCGCCCTCCGCGCCCATCGCGGAGACGATGAGGAACCGCCGGACCCCCGCCGCCTCGGACGCGTCCGCGAAGAGCACCGCTGCCGCGTGGTCGACCGTCTCCTTGCGGGCCGCGCCGCTGCCGGGCCCGGCGCCGGCGGCGAACACCGCCGCGTCCGCGCCCTCCAGATACTTCGCCACGTCCTCCACGGAGGCCGACTCCAGGTCGCAGACGACCGGTTCGGCGCCCGCCGCCAGCAGGTCACCCGCCTGTTCGGGCCGGCGGACGACGCCCGCCACCTCGTCCCCGCGCGCGGAGAGCAGCCGCTCCAGCCGCAGCGCGATCTGTCCATGTCCACCAGCGATGACAATGCGCATGACCCCGACCGTACGCCGTGCGTCGCCGGGCCGCTCGCCCGGAACCGGGGCGCCGCACGCCGCGGGAAGGGGGCCCCGGGCGGCCCGCGCCCTACGCCTGCTCGCCGTCCTGGTTCTGCGCCCGCGTCTGCCGCGGCAGGTCCAGCGCGACCGCCGCGGCCGAGTCGCAGTACTCCCGCACCGCGCTGGTCCGGGCCACCACCCGCCCCTGATGCACCACCACCCGGCTGTACGCCAGGGAGAGCACACCGGCGAGCCCCTCCCCGCGCACCGCGAGCAGCTCGGCCGGGAACCCGGCCTCCACCCGCACCTCGGCCAGCCCCAGCGCCGCCCGGGCCCGCCCGCACACCGCCTCGTACGCCTCCGCCGGATCCAGCCCCTCCCGGGACGCCAGCAGGAAGGCGGCCTCCAGCGGGTCACCGCGGCCCACCGGGTTGACGGCGTCCCGGAGGGCGCCGCTGCCCGCGGCCACCCGGACGCCCGCCGCCCGCAGCAGTCGCACCGGAGCGCAGCCGGGGGCGGACGGGCCCGCCGGGCCGGACGCGCCGCGCGCGCCCCGGTCCTCCAGCCCGCCGCAGTCGCCCTGCGGCAGACAGACCACGGTGACACCGGCGGCCGCCAGCCGGTCCGCTAGCCGTGCCGCCACCTCCCGCGGCAGCCGGGCGAGTCCCGCGCACGGGCCGATGGTCACCCCCGGCCGCAGCCCGCCGGCCATGGCCGCGAACCGGGCGAGCCGCGCCGGGTCGTCACCGTCGGTGTGCAGATCGACCGCGCAGCCGTGGCGCGCGGCGAGGTCGAGCACGGCCTCCGCGTGACCGGTGGGATCGGGGTCGAGATCGGGGCAGCCGCCGATCACGGCGGCGCCCATCTTCACCGCGTCCCGCAGCATCGCCAGCCCGTCCGCCCCGGCCGCGCCGGTCAGCACTCTCGGCACCGCCACCGCGCCGAGGTCGGTGAGCCCGCGCAGGGTGTGGCCCGCCTGGAGGACGGCCTCCAGGGAGCGCAGTCCGTGCACCCCGCCGACCCGTACATGGGTGCGCAGCGCCGTCGCCCCGTGGCCGAGATGCAGCAGTGCCGCCTCGGTGGTGCGCCGCCGGACGTCCTCGGGGGTGTGCGGGACCGGGCCCGCGATCTCGGCGGTGAGCGCGGTGTCGCAGTGGGCGTGCGGTTCGGCGGGGGCGGGCAGCAGCAGATAGCCGCTGAGGTCCAGCCGGGGACCGGGGACGAGGCTGCCCGCCGTGCCCACCGCCTCGATGCGCCCGCCGCTGAGCCGGACGTCCACCGTGCGGCCGTCGGCGAGCCGGGCGCCGCCGAGCACCAGCGCACCGCCGGGCCCGGGTGCCGCGTCGTTCCTGGGGGGCTGCTGAGGCTGCTGCGGCTGGCTGTCGGGCATCGCACTCCGCGGGGCGTGTGAGGGGCGCAAAGAGGGCCGGTGACGGGCGCATGAGCAGCCAAGATCACTCGGCCTGACCCGAGCCTAGGACGCGGTGGGGGCGGCTTCGCGGAGGAGCCGAATAGTCGTACCGGTGTGGTGCCCGATGACCCTGTGACCGTGCGCCGATACGGATTTCACCTTCGGCGGCCGAGCGTGTAATGTCTTCATCGCTCGCCCCAATAGCTCAGTCGGCAGAGCGTCTCCATGGTAAGGAGAAGGTCTACGGTTCGATTCCGTATTGGGGCTCTGATGTGTCAGGTTTCCCGCTTCGACTCCGGTCGGGCGGGGTATCCATCACATCGCAGCGGTGTAGCTCAGTCGGTAGAGCAAGCGGCTCATAATCGCTGTGTCACCGGTTCAAGTCCGGTCACCGCTACTGACAGTAGCCGATTGTGGGCTCGGTCCTTCGATCGGCTACTCTTTCTGCGTTAAATCCCATCCGTTCGTCAAGGAGCACTCACGTGGCTGCCACCGACGTCCGCCCGAAGATCACGCTGGCCTGCGTGGAGTGCAAGGAGCGGAACTACATCACCAAGAAGAACCGGCGCAATGACCCGGATCGTCTTGAGATCAAGAAGCACTGCCCGCGGTGCAACGCGCACACCGCGCACCGCGAGACGCGCTGAGCAATAAGCTCTCCTGACGAGGCCGCCTCCCCACGCGGGGGGTGGCCTCGTTTTGTTGGTAATCAATCGCAGGAGGTGCGAGCCGATGGCGCTCGACCAGTCCTTCGTCGGGCGGAGCTATCCGCCCACCGCCCCGTACGAGGTCGGCCGGGAGAAGATCCGGGAATTCGCCGAGGCCATCGGTGACACCAACCCGGTCTACACCGACCCCGAGGCGGCGCGGGCACTCGGCCACCCCGATGTGATCGCCCCGCCCACCTTCGTGTTCGCGATCACCTTCAAGGCCGCGGGGCGCCAGGTGGTCGAGGACCCGGCGCTGGGGCTGGACTACAGCCGGGTCGTCCACGGCGACCAGCAGTTCGCGTACACCCGCCCGGTCCGGGCCGGTGACCGGCTGCGGGTCACCTCGACCATCGACTCGATCAAGTCACTCGCGGGCAACGACGTGCTGTCCGTGCGCGGCGAAGTCCATGACGAGGCGGGCGAGCACGTCGTGACCTCGTTCACGACCCTGGTGGCCCGCGCCGCCGAGGCGGAGGAGAGCAGATGACGGCCAAGGTCCGTTACGAGGACGTGGAGGTCGGCACCGAGGTGCCGCCGCGCGAGTTCCGCGTGGACCGCGCCGGTCTGGTCCGCTACGCGGGGGCGTCGGGCGACTTCAACCCCATCCACTGGAACGAGAAGTTCGCCAAGGACGTCGGTCTGCCGGACGTCATCGCCCACGGCATGTTCACCATGGCCGAGGCGGGGCGGGTGGTGACCGACTGGACCGGTGACCCCGGAGCCCTCGTCGAGTACGGCGTGCGCTTCACCAAGCCGGTCGTGGTCCCCAACGACGACAAGGGCGCGGTCATCGAGATCGCCGCCAAGGTCGCCGTCAAGCTGGACGACGAGGCCCGTACGGTGCGCCTGGACATCACGGCCACCAGTGGCGGGCAGAGGGTGCTGGGCCGGGCCCGCGCGGTGGTCCGGCTCGGCTGAGCCGCCCGGGGCGGCTTGCCGCCGGGCCGCCGAGCCCCCGCCGGCCCCCGGTCTCCGTGCCGGGGGCGGCCGCCTCATGGGGCCCCATGGGCGCCCCCGTACTCTTGTGCGCGTGCAGGAACTCCACGACGCCTCCCTCGCCCCGCTGACCACGTTCCGCCTGGGCGGACCGGCGACCCGGCTGATCACGGCCACCACCGACGACGAGGTGATCGCCGCGGTCCGCGAGGCCGACGCGACCGGTATCCCGCTGCTGCTGATCGGCGGTGGCAGCAATCTGGTCATCTCCGACAAGGGCTTCGACGGCACCGCCCTGCGCATCGCCACCCGCGGCTTCACCCTCGACGGCACCCGTCTGGAGCTGGCCGCGGGCGAGAACTGGTCGGACGCGGTCGCCCGCACCGTCGAGGCGGGGCTGGCCGGGATCGAATGCCTGGCCGGAATCCCCGGTTCCGCCGGTGCCACGCCGATCCAGAACGTCGGGGCGTACGGCCAGGACGTCTCCGCCACCATCACCGAGGTGATCGCCTACGACCGGCGCGCCGACGAGGTGGTGGCCATCCCGAACACCGACTGCGCCTTCTCCTACCGCCACAGCCGCTTCAAGGCCGACCCCGACCGCCACGTGGTGCTGCGGGTCCGCTTCGAACTGGAGGACGCCGGCGGGCTGTCCGCACCGGTCCGCTACGCCGAGACCGCGCGGGTGCTGGGCGTCGAGGTCGGGGACCGGGTGCCCGCCGTCATCGCCCGTGAGACCGTCCTCGGCCTGCGCGCGGGCAAGGGGATGGTGCTCGACCCCGAGGACCACGACACCTGGTCCGCCGGGTCCTTCTTCACCAACCCGGTGCTGGACGAGGCCGCGTACACCGCCTTCCTCGCCCGCGTCGCCGAACGCCTCGGCCCGGACACCGCGCCGCCCGCCTTCCCGGCGGGCGACGGCCACGTCAAGACCTCCGCCGCCTGGCTGATCGACAGGGCGGGCTTCACCAAGGGCTACGGCTCCGGCCCGGCCCGGATCTCCACCAAGCACACCCTGGCCCTCACCAACCGCGGTGCGGCCACCACCGAAGACCTGCTGGCCCTCGCCCGTGAGGTGGTGGCCGGAGTCGAGACCGCGTTCGGCGTCCGCCTGGTCAACGAGCCGGTGACGGTGGGCGTCAGCCTCTGATGCCTGACACCGCCTCAGGGCCGGATCAGGTCGCCAGCCAGGCGTCGATGCCGTCCAGCAGGCGTGCGCGGTCCGGCTCGGGGGCGGCGGAGCCGCGGACGGACTGGCGGGCCAGCTCGGCCAGTTCGGGGTCGGTGAAGCCGTGGTGCTCCCGGGCCAGTTCGTACTGGGCCGCCAGCCGGGAGCCGAAGAGCAGTGGGTCGTCGGCGCCCAGCGCCATCGGCACACCGGCGTCGAAGAGCGTGCGCAGCGGCACGTCCTCCGGCTTCTCGTAGACCCCGAGCGCCACGTTGGACGACGGGCACACCTCGCAGGTCACCCCGCGCTCGGACAGCCGGGCCAGCAGCCGTGGGTCCTCCGCGGCCCGCACCCCGTGGCCCACCCGGCCCGCGCCGAGGTCGTCCAGGCAGTCGCGGACGCTGCCCGGGCCGGACAGCTCACCGCCGTGCGGAGCCGCCAGCAGCCCGCCGTCCCGGGCGATGGCGAAGGCGCGGTCGAAGTCCCGGGCGAAGCCGCGCCGCTCGTCATTGGAGAGGCCGAAGCCGACAACGCCGCGGTCGGCGTAGCGCACCGCGAGCCGGGCCAGGGTGCGGGCCTCCAGCGGATGCTTCGTACGGTTGGCGGCGACCAGCACCCGCATCCCGAGCCCGGTGTCCCGGGAGGCGGTCTCGACCGCGTCCAGGATGACCTCCAGCGCCGGGAGCAGCCCGCCGAGCCGTGGGGCGTACGACGTGGGGTCGACCTGGATCTCCAGCCATCCGGCCCCGTCCCGCACATCCTCCTCGGCCGCCTCGCGCACCAGCCGCTGGATGTCCTCCGGCGTCCGCAGACAGGACCGCGCGATGTCGTACAGCCGCTGGAAGCGGAACCAGCCGCGCTCATCGGTCGCGCGCAGCTTCGGCGGCTCGCCGCCGCTCAGCGCGTCGGGCAGATGGACGCCGTACTTGTCGGCGAGTTCCAGGAGGGTGGAGGGGCGCATGGAGCCGGTGAAGTGGAGATGCAGATGCGCCTTGGGGAGCAGATGTACATCACGTGCCATCTGGTGATCCTGCCGTACGGCGATGGCCATCGGTACCGCTTTCACCGAACGGGGGGTGACCGAACAGAGGTGTCCGGTCCGCGCCCCCGAAGGGGGCGGCCCCCGCCTTCCGCCGCGGCGGAGGACAGGGGCCGTCGGTGACGGGCGCCGGACGGGATCAGGCCCGCGCCTCGCCCAGCAGCTTCTGCATCCGCGAGACGCCCTCGACGAGGTCCTCGTCGCCCAGGGCGTAGGACAGCCGCAGATAGCCCGGGGTGCCGAACGCCTCACCCGGCACCACCGCGACCTCGGCCTCCTCCAGGATCAGCGCGGCCAGCTCCACGGTGTTCTCCGGGCGCTTGCCGCGGATCTCCTTGCCGAGCAGCCCCTTCACCGACGGGTAGGCGTAGAACGCGCCCTCCGGCTCCGGGCACTCCACGCCGTCGATGTCGTTGAGCATCCGCACGATGGTGCGGCGGCGGCGGTCGAACGCCTCGCGCATCGCGGCGACCGCGTCGAGGTCGGCCGAGACGGCGGTCAGCGCGGCGACCTGAGCGACATTGCTCACATTCGAGGTGGCGTGCGACTGGAGGTTGGTCGCGGCCTTCACCACGTCCTTGGGGCCGATGATCCAGCCCACCCGCCAGCCGGTCATGGCGTACGTCTTGGCGACGCCATTGACCACGATGCACTTGTCGCGCAGCTCGGGCACCACCACGGGCAGCGAGTGGAACTCGGCGTCGCCGTAGACCAGGTGCTCGTAGATCTCGTCGGTGAGCACCCACAGCCCGTGCTCGGCGGCCCAGCGGCCGATCTCCTCGATCTGCTCACGGCTGTAGACCGCGCCGGTCGGGTTGGAGGGCGAGACGAAGAGCAGCACCTTGGTGTGCTCGGTCCGGGCCGCCTCCAGCTGCTCGACGGAGACGCGGTAGCCGGTCGTCTCGTCCGCGACGACGTCCACCGGGACACCGCCGGCCAGCCGGATCGACTCCGGGTAGGTGGTCCAGTACGGCGCCGGCACGATGACCTCGTCGCCCGGGTCGAGGATCGCGGCGAACGCCTCGTAGATCGCCTGCTTGCCGCCGTTGGTCACCAGGACCTGCGCCGCCTCGACCTCGTAGCCGCTGTCGCGCAGCGTCTTCGCGGCGATCGCGGCCTTGAGCTCGGGCAGGCCGCCGGCCGGGGTGTAGCGGTGGTACTTGGGGTCGCGGCACGCGGCGACGGCCGCCTCGACGATGTAGTCGGGCGTGGGGAAGTCCGGCTCGCCCGCGCCGAAGCCGATCACCGGGCGCCCGGCGGCCTTGAGGGCCTTCGCCTTGGCGTCCACGGCGAGCGTGGCCGACTCGGAGATGGAGCCGATGCGGGCTGACACCCGCCGGTCGGTCGGGGACTGTACTGGGGGAGTAGCAGCGGTCATACCTGCATCGTCGCAGACCCGCGCGTGGGGCGACACGGGGGTTTACGGGCCGCTCCGCGCGGGCCCCGGTTCCCGGCCGCCGAGGGGCGGCGCACGGCCGGGACACCCCCTGGACGGCTTCTCGTTCGACGACCGGGCGTCAAGCACGTACACTCATGCGTCGTTGGCCGCTCAACGGCCGTTCCGCCCCGCACACTCCGTGCAGCCGGGTGGATGCGGTAGGTTGGGAGTGCCGCAAAGGGTCGTAGCTCAATTGGTAGAGCACTGGTCTCCAAAACCAGCGGTTGGGGGTTCAAGTCCCTCCGGCCCTGCTACACGCACTTCGATCAGGGTGCTGTATGCGTACGCAAGGACAATGCACCGCTGTGCGGCCGGGCCGGACGCGGCACGGCCACGACCCGGATTCAGGTGAGGATGAGTGACGGAAGCCCTTGGCTCCACCGCGACGCCTGAGAGCGGTCGTCCCGAGGACGAGGTGGCGACCAAGAAGGGCCGCCGTGGTGGCAAGCGCGGTAAGAAGGGTCCCTTCGGCCGTCTCGCGCTCTTCTACCGCCAGATCGTCGCTGAGCTGCGCAAGGTTGTATGGCCCACCCGCAGTCAGCTGTCGACGTACACCACTGTGGTGATCGTCTTTGTTGTCATCATGATCGGCATCGTGACCGTGATTGACTATGGGTTCAACCACGCCATCAAGTACGTCTTTGGCTGATGACCCGCGGAAGGCGACCGCTGTCCCGGCGTTCGCCTCTTCGCACGTTCCACCCCTTGAAGCCAGGAAGAAGCAGCCACCGTGTCTGACCCGAACCTGAACGACGCCGCCGAGCCCGTCGAGTCCCGTGAGGACGAGCTCGACATCGTCGAGGCGGCGGATTCCGACCAGGCTGAAGCGGCCGACGCCGCGGCCGGCGAGCCGGCCGAGGAGGCAGCGCTCCACGTCGAGGACGAGACGGAGCCCGAGGCCGCCGAGGCCACCGGTGAGGTCGAGGCCGTCGAGGGCGAGGCCGAGGAAGAGGCGGTCGACCCGGTCGAGGCCCTGCGTGAGGAGCTCCGCACCCTCCCCGGTGAGTGGTACGTGATCCACACCTACGCGGGCTACGAGAACCGCGTGAAGACCAACCTCGAGCAGCGGGCCGTCTCGCTGAACGTGGAGGACTACATCTTCCAGGCCGAGGTGCCGCAGGAAGAGGTTGTCCAGATCAAGAACGGCGACCGCCGCACCGTCCGCCAGAACAAGCTCCCCGGCTATGTGCTGGTGCGCATGGACCTGACGAACGAGTCGTGGGGCGTCGTCCGTAACACCCCGGGCGTCACCGGCTTCGTGGGCAACGCCTACGACCCGTACCCGCTGACCCTGGACGAGATCGTCAAGATGCTCGCCCCGGAGGCCGAGGAGAAGGCCGCCAAGGCCGCCGCCGAGGAGGGCGGTCTGCCGGCCCCCAGCCGCAAGGTCGAGGTCCAGGTGCTGGACTTCGAGGTGGGCGACTCGGTCACGGTCACCGACGGCCCGTTCGCGACCCTCCAGGCGACGATCAACGAGATCAACGCCGACTCGAAGAAGGTCAAGGGCCTGGTCGAGATCTTCGGCCGGGAGACCCCGGTCGAGCTGAGCTTCGACCAGATCCAGAAGAACTGACACCGGTCCCCACCGGAGTCCACGCTTCCGAACAGGTCAGACGGGCCCTTGTGGCCGGTCTGACCTGCTCGGTTTTAAGGCGCACAGCCATACCCGTTATCGTTGTGCGGTATGCCTCCATCCGGATGATCCGGTTCGGGGGCGATCTACCTCTCACTAAGACCCGGAGAGAGCATGCCTCCCAAGAAGAAGAAGGTCACGGGGCTGATCAAGCTCCAGATCCAGGCCGGCGCCGCGAACCCGGCCCCGCCGGTCGGCCCCGCGCTGGGCCAGCACGGCGTCAACATCATGGAGTTCTGCAAGGCCTACAACGCCGCGACCGAGTCGCAGCGTGGCATGGTCGTGCCGGTGGAGATCACGGTCTACGAGGACCGTTCCTTCACCTTCATCACCAAGACTCCGCCGGCCGCCAAGCTGATCCTGAAGGCCGCGGGCGTGGAGAAGGGCTCCGGCGAGCCGCACAAGACCAAGGTCGCCAAGATCACCCGCGACCAGGTCCGTGACATCGCCACCACCAAGATGCCCGACCTGAACGCCAACGACCTGGACGCCGCCGAGAAGATCATCGCCGGCACCGCCCGTTCCATGGGCATCACGGTCGAGGGCTGACACACCCCGTAGCACCACCATCGTGAGCGAGCCGGAGGGCGCGCCGGTGTTGAAAGTGATGAGACCGAGCGAGGAACGAGCGCGGGTCGAAGAGCGTCGACACCGGGTCTGAGCGCCCAGAGGCGAGCGAACCCCATTGAAGTGGCAGGGCCAAGCGCTGGCCCGGACCACGACTCCGAACGAAAAACCTCAGGAGCAGCAGTGAGCAAGCGCAGCAAGACCCTCCGCGCTTCGGACGCCAAGATCGACCGGGAGCGCGTCTACGCCCCGCTCGAGGCCGTCCGTCTCGCCAAGGACACCTCCAGCAACACCAAGTTCGACGCGACCGTCGAGGTCGCCATGCGCCTGGGCGTCGACCCGCGCAAGGCCGACCAGATGGTCCGCGGCACCGTGAACCTGCCGCACGGCACCGGTAAGACCGCCCGGGTCCTGGTCTTCGCGACCGGTGACCGTGCCGCAGCCGCGGAGGCCGCCGGCGCCGACATCGTCGGCTCCGACGAGCTCATCGACGAGGTGTCCAAGGGGCGTCTGGACTTCGACGCCGTCGTCGCCACCCCGGACCTCATGGGCAAGGTCGGCCGCCTGGGCCGGGTGCTCGGTCCGCGTGGTCTGATGCCGAACCCGAAGACCGGCACCGTCACCCCGGACGTGGCCAAGGCCGTCACGGACATCAAGGGCGGCAAGATCGAGTTCCGCGTCGACAAGCACTCCAACCTGCACTTCATCATCGGCAAGGTGTCGTTCGGTGAGACGCAGCTGGTGGAGAACTACGCCGCGGCGCTCGAGGAGATCAACCGTCTCAAGCCGTCCGCCGCGAAGGGCCGCTACATCAAGAAGGCGACCCTGACCACCACCATGGGCCCCGGCATCCCGCTGGACGCCAACCGCACCCGCAACCTGCTGGTCGAGGACGAGGCCGTCTGACCCAGCACGTCCCGTGCAGCCGCCGGGCCCCCGTACCACGTCAACTGGTGCGGGGGCCCGGCGGCTTTGCTGTCGGTCCCCTGGGCTACAGTTCTCAGCCAGTCATAAAAGACAGTTAAAGAGGGGGACCCTGTGCGCGGGACTCAGTTTGCTACGCGAGCCGTGATAGCGGCCGGGAGCGTCGTCCTGATGGTCGGGCTCACCGCGTGCGGGAGCGAGAAGTCCGACGGTGGCGGAAAGAAGTCGGGCGACACGGCGCAGGAGCAGGTCAGCAGCCCGCTGGCGGCGCTGAAGAAGGCTTCGCAGCGCACCGACCAGCAGCATTCGGCCAAGGTCGAGGGCACCACCACGATGGGCGAGGCCAACTCGTCCATGAAGGGTGAGATGGACTGGGCCGACGGTATGCGGGCCAACATGACCATCACGCAGAACGGTGGCGCCGCGGCCTCCTCGCCGCTGGCCGGCAAGCCGATGCCCGCCCGCTACACGCCCGACGCGATGTTCATGAACCTGGGCGACGAGTTCGCCGCGCAGGCGGGTGACGGCAAGCACTGGGTCAAGTACGACTACGACGTGCTCGCCGAGAAGGCGGGCCCGTCCGGCGCCTTCCTGAAGGACCAGATGCAGAACACCGACCCGGCGCGCTCGGTGCAGCTGCTGATCGCCACCGGCAAGGTCAAGAGCGTCGGCTCGGAGAAGGTGAAGGGCACCAAGGCCACCCACTACACGGGCACGGTCAAGGTCTCGGAGCTGGCCAAGATGCAGTCCAAGGACCTCAGCGAGTCCGACCTCGAGGGGCTCCAGAAGCAGCTCGAGCAGTCCGGTATGGAGACCGAGACCATCGACCTGTGGATCGACGGCAACGACCTGCTGGTCAAGAAGCGTGAGCAGGCCAAGAGCAACAACGGCGGCTACGACTCCACCGTCTTCTACTCGGACTACGGCACCAAGGTCGCCGTCGACGAGCCGGCCTCCTCGGACACCGTGAACTTCGAGGACATCAGCGGCCAGTGAGGCCGCCGGCGACCTGATTTGCCTGGCCGCGGCCCGTTCGCGTAATCTGCTTCAGAAGCCAAAGACCGCTGGTTGTCGCTGTGCCTCCGCAAGGGGACACGGTGGCTGAAGGATCCGCTAGCTGCGGACGACCTGCGCAGGTGACTGTGGTTGAACTCCCGAACGGGCCCGCTGGGTCCGCAAGGTCGAGTCACGCCCCGAGCGCCTGCGCCGGGGCGTTTTCGCGTTGTTCAGCCTCCTTCCTTCAGGCCGAAGCGGTCCTCATCACCCGGAAGGAGGCCGAGGATCATGGCGAGTCCTGACAAGGTCGCAGCCGTCGAGGAGATGCGGGAGAAGTTCCGCAGCTCCAACGCTGCCGTCGTGACCGCGTACACCGGTCTCACCGTTGCCCAGCTCAAGGAGCTGCGCCGTTCGCTCGGTGAGAACGCTCAGTACCGTGTGGTGAAGAACACGCTGACCAAGATCGCGGCCAACGAGGTCGGGATCAACCAGCTCGACGACCTGTTCGTGGGTTCGTCGGCCGTCGCCTTTGTGACCGGTGACCCGGTCGAGGCGGCGAAGGGTCTCCGTGACTTCGCCAAGGAAAACCCCGCTCTTGTGATCAAGGGCGGCGTGCTCGACGGCAAGGCGCTGTCCGCCGACGAGATCAAGAAGCTCGCGGACCTCGAGTCCCGCGAGGTGCTGCTCGCCAAGCTGGCGGGTGCGATGAAGGCCAAGCAGTCCCAGGCTGCGGCGCTCTTCCAGGCCCCGCTGTCGAAGTTCGTCCGCACCGCGGAGGCGCTCCGGCAGAAGCAGGCCGACCAGGGCGGTGCCGACACCCCGGCTCCCGCCGAGGCCGAGGCCGCCGAGTAATCAGGCCCCGGTCGCAGCGGGCCCGTAAGCCCGCCGACATGTACATCCGGCACCTGCCGACTTAGTGGAAGGACCGCCATCATGGCGAAGCTCAGCCAGGAAGAGCTCCTCGAGCAGTTCGAGAACCTGACCCTCATCGAGCTCTCCGAGTTCGTGAAGGCCTTCGAGGAGAAGTTCGACGTCACCGCCGCCGCCCCGGCCGCCGTCGCCGTCGCCCCGGGTGCCCCGGGCGCCGTCGCCGAGGCCGAGCCGGAGAAGGACGAGTTCGACGTCATCCTCACCGGCGCCGGCGACAAGAAGATCCAGGTCATCAAGGTCGTGCGTGAGCTGACCTCGCTGGGTCTGAAGGAGGCCAAGGACCTCGTCGACGGCACCCCGAAGCCGGTCCTCGAGAAGGTCAACAAGGAGGCCGCGGACAAGGCCGCCGAGTCCCTCAAGGGCGCCGGCGCCTCCGTCGAGGTCAAGTGACCTTTCGGCCCATCGCCACGCGCCTTCGGCGCACGGCGGTGAGGCCGGACTCCGCAAGGGCGATCACCCGTTCGGGTGGTCGCCCTTCGGCGTACCCGTGACGGCTACGTTGTCTTGTCGGTTGCGACAGGTATGGTGATCTTCGTTGCCCGTCGCCACGCCCTGTGACGATCTCGCCGGAGTGGGGGGCCTTGACGAACGGCACGCAGCGCGCAATTCTCAGGACGCGACGTCACAGCGATCCAAACTCCGAGGCATGGATCGTCGGCGAAGCGGGCAGTATCGATATGCGCTCCCGGCGGGTGGCCGCCGGACAGGGCTGTGAAGACAACGAGGGGCGAGCCCCTCACCGGAGGGAGAGATTGGCACTGCCGGTCTCACAAACTCGGCGCTGGACATCAGTGTGCCAAGTGGCTACACTGACCCTTTGCGCTGCCTGTTAGCTGCTCCCTGCCCGTCACCAGGGGCATGCCCACCTTCGAGCACAGCCGATGAAAACGCCCTGACCAGGGATTTCATCCATGGGCTCTCGGTGGGACCGGTACGCGCGTAGTGAGTCCGAGCCCTCGGAAGGACCCCCTCTTGGCCGCCTCGCGCAACGCCTCGACTGCCAATACGAACAATGGCGCCAGCACCGCCCCGCTGCGCATCTCCTTTGCGAAGATCAAGGAGCCTCTCGAGGTTCCGAACCTCCTTGCACTGCAGACCGAGAGCTTCGATTGGCTGCTCGGCAATGCCGCCTGGAAGGCTCGCGTCGAGGCTGCGCTGGACAGCGGTCAGGACGTCCCCACCAAGTCCGGTCTGGAAGAGATCTTCGAGGAGATCTCCCCGATCGAGGACTTCTCCGGGTCGATGTCCCTGACTTTCCGTGATCACCGCTTCGAGCCGCCGAAGAACTCGATCGACGAGTGCAAGGAGCGCGACTTCACCTACGCCGCGCCGCTCTTCGTCACCGCCGAGTTCACCAACAACGAGACCGGTGAGATCAAGTCCCAGACGGTCTTCATGGGCGACTTCCCGCTCATGACCCCGAAGGGCACCTTCTGCATCAACGGCACCGAGCGTGTTGTCGTCTCGCAGCTGGTCCGTTCCCCCGGTGTCTACTTCGACTCCTCCATCGACAAGACGTCCGACAAGGACATCTTCTCGGCCAAGATCATCCCGTCCCGGGGTGCCTGGCTGGAGATGGAGATCGACAAGCGCGACATGGTCGGTGTCCGTATCGACCGCAAGCGCAAGCAGTCCGTCACCGTCCTGCTCAAGGCGCTCGGCTGGACCACCGAGCAGATCCTCGAGGAGTTCGGCGAGTACGAGTCCATGCGCGCCACCCTGGAGAAGGACCACACCCAGGGCCAGGACGACGCGCTGCTCGACATCTACCGCAAGCTGCGCCCGGGCGAGCCGCCGACCCGTGAGGCCGCGCAGACGCTGCTGGAGAACCTCTACTTCAACCCCAAGCGCTACGACCTGGCCAAGGTCGGCCGCTACAAGGTCAACAAGAAGCTCGGCGCGGACGCCCCGCTCGACGCCGGTGTGCTGACCACCGATGACGTCATCGCGACCATCAAGTACCTGGTCAAGCTGCACGCGGGCGAGACCGAGACGGCCGGGGAGAGCGGCACCACGATCGTCGTCGAGACCGACGACATCGACCACTTCGGCAACCGCCGTCTGCGCAACGTCGGCGAGCTCATCCAGAACCAGGTCCGCACCGGTCTGGCCCGGATGGAGCGCGTCGTCCGCGAGCGCATGACCACCCAGGACGTCGAGGCGATCACGCCGCAGACCCTGATCAACATCCGGCCGGTCGTCGCCTCCATCAAGGAGTTCTTCGGCACCAGCCAGCTGTCCCAGTTCATGGACCAGACCAACCCGCTGTCGGGTCTGACCCACAAGCGCCGTCTGTCGGCGCTGGGCCCGGGTGGTCTGAGCCGTGAGCGGGCCGGCTTCGAGGTCCGTGACGTGCACCCCTCGCACTACGGCCGGATGTGCCCGATCGAGACGCCGGAAGGCCCGAACATCGGTCTGATCGGCTCGCTCGCCTCCTACGGCCGGGTCAACGCCTTCGGCTTCGTCGAGACCCCGTACCGCAAGGTCGAGGGCGGCGTTGTCACCGACGGCGTGGACTTCCTGACCGCCGACGAGGAAGACCGCTTCGTCATCGCCCAGGCCAACGCGCCGCTGGCCGATGACAACCGCTTCGCCGAGGCCCGGGTCCTGGTCCGCCGCCGTGGCGGTGAGGTCGACTACGTCCCCGGCTCCGAGGTCGACTACATGGACGTCTCGCCGCGCCAGATGGTGTCGGTCGCGACCGCCATGATCCCCTTCCTCGAGCACGACGACGCCAACCGCGCGCTCATGGGATCGAACATGATGCGCCAGGCCGTGCCGCTGATCAAGGCGGAGTCCCCGCTGGTCGGCACCGGTATGGAGTACCGCTGCGCGGTCGACGCCGGCGATGTCATCAAGGCCGAGAAGGACGGTGTCGTCCAGGAGGTCTCCGCCGACTACGTCACGGTGGCCAACGACGACGGCACCTACACCACCTACCGGGTGGCCAAGTTCTCCCGCTCCAACCAGGGCACCTCCTTCAACCAGAAGGTGGTCGTGGACGAGGGCGCCCGCGTCATCACCGGTCAGGTGCTGGCCGACGGCCCGTCCACCGAGGACGGCGAGATGGCGCTCGGCAAGAACCTGCTCGTGGCGTTCATGCCGTGGGAGGGCCACAACTACGAGGACGCGATCATCCTCAGCCAGCGTCTGGTGCAGGACGACGTCCTCTCCTCGATCCACATCGAGGAGCACGAGGTCGACGCCCGGGACACCAAGCTGGGCCCCGAGGAGATCACCCGGGACATCCCGAACGTCTCCGAGGAGGTCCTGGCCGACCTCGACGAGCGCGGCATCATCCGCATCGGCGCCGAGGTCATCGCCGGGGACATCCTGGTCGGCAAGGTCACCCCGAAGGGTGAGACCGAGCTGACCCCGGAGGAGCGCCTGCTGCGCGCGATCTTCGGCGAGAAGGCCCGTGAGGTCCGTGACACCTCGCTGAAGGTGCCGCACGGCGAGACCGGCAAGGTCATCGGCGTCCGCGTCTTCGACCGCGAGGAGGGCGACGAGCTGCCCCCGGGCGTGAACCAGCTGGTCCGCGTCTACGTGGCGCAGAAGCGCAAGATCACCGACGGTGACAAGCTGGCCGGCCGTCACGGCAACAAGGGCGTCATCTCCAAGATCCTGCCGGTCGAGGACATGCCGTTCCTGGAGGACGGCACCCCGGTCGACATCATCCTCAACCCGCTGGGTGTCCCGTCCCGAATGAACCCGGGACAGGTCCTGGAGATCCACCTCGGCTGGCTGGCCTCCCGGGGCTGGAAGGTCGAGGGCTCCGAAGAGTGGATGCAGCGGCTGAAGGTGATCGGCGCCGACGAGGTCAAGCCCGGCACCAACGTCGCGACCCCGGTCTTCGACGGCGCCCGTGAGGACGAGATCGCCGGTCTCTTCGACTCGACGATCCCGAACCGCGACGGCGACCGCCTGGTCCAGTCGTCCGGCAAGGCCCGGCTCTTCGACGGCCGCTCCGGTGAGCCGTTCCCGGACCCGATCTCCGTCGGCTACATGTACATCCTCAAGCTGCACCACCTGGTGGACGACAAGCTGCACGCCCGGTCCACCGGTCCGTACTCGATGATCACCCAGCAGCCGCTGGGTGGTAAGGCTCAGTTCGGTGGCCAGCGCTTCGGTGAGATGGAGGTGTGGGCGCTGGAGGCTTACGGCGCCGCGTACGCCCTCCAGGAGCTGCTGACCATCAAGTCCGACGACGTCACCGGCCGCGTGAAGGTCTACGAGGCCATTGTCAAGGGCGAGAACATTCCCGAGCCCGGCATCCCCGAGTCCTTCAAGGTGCTCATCAAGGAGATGCAGTCCCTGTGCCTCAACGTGGAGGTGCTGTCCTCGGACGGCATGTCCATCGAGATGCGCGACACCGACGAGGACGTCTTCCGCGCTGCGGAGGAGCTCGGTATCGACCTGTCCCGGCGCGAGCCGAGCAGCGTCGAAGAGGTCTGACGGGTCTGGCCGGGGCGGCTGTTCCACCGGACGCCCCGGCCTCTCCCCGGACCCCCAGTCAGACCCGAAGACACGACCCTGAAAGAGGGATTGACGACAAGTGCTCGACGTCAACTTCTTCGACGAGCTGCGGATCGGCCTCGCCACTGCTGACGACATCCGTCAGTGGTCCCACGGTGAGGTCAAGAAGCCGGAGACCATCAACTACCGCACCCTGAAGCCCGAAAAGGACGGACTCTTCTGCGAGAAGATCTTCGGTCCGACCCGGGACTGGGAGTGCTACTGCGGTAAGTACAAGCGCGTCCGCTTCAAGGGCATCATCTGTGAGCGCTGCGGTGTCGAGGTCACCCGCGCCAAGGTGCGCCGTGAGCGGATGGGCCACATCGAGCTTGCCGCTCCCGTCACCCACATCTGGTACTTCAAGGGCGTGCCCAGCCGTCTGGGCTACCTGCTCGACCTCGCCCCGAAGGACCTCGAGAAGGTCATCTACTTCGCCGCCTACATGATCACGTGGGTGGACGAGGAGCGCCGTACGCGCGACCTGCCCTCGCTGGAGGCCCATGTCTCCGTCGAGCGCCAGCAGATCGAGCAGCGCCGTGACGCCGACCTGGAAGCCCGCGCCAAGAAGCTCGAGGCGGACCTCGCCGAGCTGGAGGCCGAGGGCGCCAAGGCCGATGTGCGCCGCAAGGTGCGCGAGGGCGCCGAGCGCGAGATGAAGCAGCTGCGCGACCGTGCCCAGCGCGAGATCGACCGTCTCGACGAGGTGTGGAACCGCTTCAAGAACCTCAAGGTCCAGGACCTGGAGGGCGACGAGCTGCTCTACCGCGAGCTGCGTGACCGCTTCGGCACGTACTTCATGGGCGGTATGGGCGCCGCCGCGCTCCAGAAGCGCCTGGAGTCCTTCGACCTCGATGAGGAGGCCGAGAAGCTCCGCGAGATCATCCGGACCGGCAAGGGCCAGAAGAAGACCCGTGCGCTCAAGCGCCTCAAGGTCGTCTCCGCCTTCCTCCAGACCCGCAACAGCCCCAACGGCATGGTGCTGGACTGCATCCCGGTGATCCCGCCGGACCTGCGTCCGATGGTGCAGCTGGACGGTGGCCGCTTCGCGACCTCCGACCTGAACGACCTGTACCGCCGTGTGATCAACCGGAACAACCGCCTCAAGCGTCTGCTCGACCTCGGTGCGCCCGAGATCATCGTGAACAACGAGAAGCGGATGCTCCAGGAGGCCGTCGACGCGCTGTTCGACAACGGCCGCCGCGGTCGCCCGGTCACCGGTCCCGGTAACCGTCCGCTGAAGTCCCTCAGCGACATGCTGAAGGGTAAGCAGGGCCGGTTCCGTCAGAACCTGCTCGGTAAGCGAGTCGACTACTCGGCCCGTTCGGTCATCGTCGTCGGCCCGCAGCTCAAGCTGCACCAGTGCGGTCTGCCCAAGGCCATGGCGCTGGAGCTCTTCAAGCCGTTCGTGATGAAGCGCCTGGTGGACCTGAACCACGCGCAGAACATCAAGTCGGCCAAGCGCATGGTCGAGCGCGGCCGCACGGTCGTGTACGACGTGCTCGAAGAGGTCATCGCCGAGCACCCGGTGCTGCTGAACCGTGCGCCGACCCTGCACCGCCTCGGTATCCAGGCGTTCGAGCCGCAGCTGGTCGAGGGCAAGGCCATTCAGATCCACCCGCTCGTCTGCACCGCGTTCAACGCGGACTTCGACGGTGACCAGATGGCCGTGCACCTGCCGCTGTCCGCGGAGGCGCAGGCCGAGGCCCGCATCCTGATGCTGTCCTCGAACAACATCCTCAAGCCGGCCGACGGCCGTCCGGTGACCATGCCCACCCAGGACATGGTGCTGGGCCTGTTCTTCCTCACCACCGACGAGGAGGAGCGGGTCGTCAAGGGCGAGGGCCGGTCCTTCGGTTCGGCCGCCGAGGCGATCATGGCGTTCGACGCCCGGGAGCTCTCGCTCCAGGCGAAGATCGACATCCGCTTCCCGATCGGCACGGTGCCGCCCCGCGGCTGGACCCCGCCCGCCCCCGAAGAGGGTGAGCTGCCCTGGCAGCAGGGCGACAGCTTCCGGCTGCGCACCACCCTGGGCCGTGCGCTCTTCAATGAGCTGCTGCCCGAGGACTACCCGTTCGTCGACTACTCGGTGGGCAAGAAGCAGCTCTCCGAGATCGTCAACGACCTCGCCGAGCGCTACCCCAAGGTCATCGTCGCGGCGACGCTGGACAACCTGAAGGCGGCCGGTTTCCACTGGGCCACCCGCTCCGGTGTCACCGTCGCCATCTCCGACGTGGTCGTGCCCGAGGCCAAGAAGGCCATCATCGAGGGCTACGAGGCGCAGGACGAGAAGGTCCAGAAGCAGTACGAGCGCGGTCTGATCACCAAGGACGAGCGCACCCAGGAGCTGATCGCGATCTGGACCAAGGCGACCAATGAGGTTGCCGAGGCGATGAACGCGAACTTCCCGAAGACCAACCCGATCTTCATGATGGTCGACTCGGGCGCGCGCGGAAACATGATGCAGATGCGTCAGATCGCCGGTATGCGTGGTCTGGTGTCCAACGCGAAGAACGAGACCATCCCGCGGCCCATCAAGGCGTCGTTCCGTGAGGGTCTCTCCGTGCTGGAGTACTTCATCTCCACCCACGGTGCCCGAAAGGGTCTCGCGGACACCGCGCTGCGGACCGCCGACTCGGGTTACCTGACCCGTCGTCTGGTGGACGTCTCCCAGGACGTGATCATCCGCGAGGAGGACTGCGGCACCGACCGCGGCCTGAAGCTGGAGATCGCCGGCCGCGGCGCCGACGGTGTGCTGCGCAAGGCCGAGGACGTCGAGACCAGCGTGTACGCGCGCTGCCTCGCCGAGGACATCGTCGTGGACGGGAAGGTGCTGGCCCCGGCCGGTACCGACCTGGGCGATGTGCTCATCGACGAGCTGGTCCGCCACGGCGTGGAGACGGTCAAGACCCGCTCGGTGCTCACCTGCGAGTCCGCCGTCGGCACCTGCGCCATGTGCTACGGCCGCTCGCTGGCGACCGGCAAGCTGGTGGACATCGGCGAGGCGGTCGGCATCATCGCCGCCCAGTCCATCGGTGAGCCCGGCACCCAGCTGACGATGCGTACCTTCCACACCGGTGGTGTGGCCGGTGACGACATCACCCAGGGTCTGCCGCGTGTCGTCGAGCTCTTCGAGGCCCGTACGCCCAAGGGTGTCGCCCCGATCTCGGAGGCGGCCGGCCGCGTCCGGATCGAGGAGACCGAGAAGACCAAGAAGCTCGTCGTCACCCCGGACGACGGCTCCGACGAGACCGCCTTCGGCGTCTCGAAGCGGGCCCGTCTGCTGGTGGGCGAGGGCGACCGCGTGGACGTCGGCCAGCCGCTGACCGTCGGTGCGGTCAACCCGCACGACGTGCTGCGCATCCTCGGCCAGCGCGCCGTCCAGGTGCACCTGGTGGGCGAGGTCCAGAAGGTCTACAACTCGCAGGGTGTGTCGATCCACGACAAGCACATCGAGATCATCATCCGGCAGATGCTGCGCCGAGTGACGATCATCGAGTCCGGCGATGCGGAGCTGCTGCCGGGCGAGCTCGTGGAGCGGTCGCGCTTCGAGGGCGAGAACCGCCGTGTGGTCCAGGAAGGCGGCCACCCGGCCTCCGGCCGTCCGCAGCTGATGGGTATCACCAAGGCATCGCTGGCGACCGAGTCCTGGCTGTCGGCGGCGTCCTTCCAGGAGACGACCCGGGTGCTCACCGACGCGGCGATCAACGCCAAGTCGGACTCCCTGATCGGCCTCAAGGAGAACGTGATCATCGGTAAGCTCATCCCGGCCGGTACGGGCCTGTCCCGCTACCGGAACATCCGGGTCGAGCCGACCGAGGAGGCGAAGGCCGCGATGTACTCGGCCGTCGGTTACGACGACATCGACTACTCGCCCTTCGGCACGGGCTCCGGCCAGGCGGTCCCGCTGGAGGACTACGACTACGGTCCGTACAACCAGTAGGACCGGCCCGAGGGCTGGTAAACGTTCACAGGGCGGTCACCCCATGGCGGGGGTGGCCGCCCTGCGGCTATGCTCCGGGTTGGTGTGTCCAGCGCGTGTGCATTTGTTTTGACCGGAGCCGATGCGGTAGGTACGCTCTGACCTTGTGCCTGGGGTGTCCCTGGGCTCCTGTGCGCGCTTCTAGACCGCTCGGGGGCCCGAGGTGTCGACACCAACAATTCGCACTCTCCTGACATTCGCAGGGGTCTGCGGTGCGCGACACACCCGACCGCGTGGGTCGGAGAAATCCCAGGTTAGCTTTACCGAGACGGCACACAGAAACCGGAGAAACGGTGCCTACGATCCAGCAGCTGGTCCGCAAGGGCCGCCAGGACAAGGTCGAGAAGAACAAGACCCCCGCCCTCGCGGGGTCGCCGCAGCGCCGTGGTACATGCACCCGCGTGTTCACCACGACGCCGAAGAAGCCGAACTCGGCGCTCCGCAAGGTCGCGCGTGTCCGGCTGAGCAGTGGGATCGAGGTCACCGCCTACGTCCCGGGTGAGGGGCACAACCTGCAGGAGCACTCCATCGTGCTCGTGCGTGGCGGTCGTGTGAAGGACCTGCCGGGTGTTCGTTACAAGATCATCCGCGGCTCCCTCGACACGCAGGGCGTCAAGAACCGCAAGCAGGCTCGCAGCCGCTACGGCGCCAAGAAGGAGAAGTAAGAATGCCTCGTAAGGGTCCCGCCCCGAAGCGCCCGGTCATCATCGACCCGGTTTACAACTCTCCTCTGGTGACGTCCCTCATCAACAAGGTGCTGCTGAACGGCAAGCGCTCCACCGCCGAGCGCATCGTCTACGGCGCCATGGAGGGCCTGCGCGAGAAGTCCGGCAACGACCCGGTCATCACCCTCAAGCGCGCGCTGGAGAACGTGAAGCCGACCCTCGAGGTCCGCTCCCGTCGTGTCGGTGGCGCCACCTACCAGGTTCCGGTCGAGGTCCGTCCCGGCCGTTCCTCCACCCTCGCGCTGCGCTGGCTCGTGGGCTACTCGCGCGCTCGTCGCGAGAAGACCATGACCGAGCGGCTGATGAACGAGCTGCTGGACGCCAGCAATGGTCTGGGCGCCTCTGTCAAGCGGCGTGAGGACACCCACAAGATGGCCGAGTCCAACAAGGCCTTCGCGCACTACCGCTGGTAGTCGCTACCCCATCGAGAACCGAGAGAAGACTGAGCCATATGGCCACCACTTCACTTGACCTGGCCAAGGTCCGCAACATTGGGATCATGGCCCACATCGACGCGGGCAAGACGACCACCACCGAGCGGATCCTGTTCTACACCGGCGTGAGCTACAAGATCGGTGAAGTCCACGATGGCGCTGCCACCATGGACTGGATGGAGCAGGAGCAGGAGCGCGGCATCACCATCACGTCGGCCGCGACGACCTGTCACTGGCCGCTTGAGAACGTCGATCACACCATCAACATCATCGACACCCCGGGCCACGTCGACTTCACGGTCGAGGTGGAGCGCTCGCTGCGCGTCCTCGACGGTGCCGTCACGGTGTTCGATGGCGTCGCCGGTGTGGAGCCGCAGTCCGAGACGGTGTGGCGTCAGGCGGACCGCTACGGCGTTCCGCGTATCTGCTTCGTGAACAAGCTGGACCGCACCGGTGCCGAGTTCCACCGCTGCGTCGACATGATCACGGACCGCCTGGGCGCGGTGCCGCTGGTCATGCAGCTGCCGATCGGCACCGAGGCCGACTTCAAGGGTGTCGTCGACCTCGTCACCATGAAGGCGCTGGTCTGGTCCGCCGAGGCGACCAAGGGCGAGATGTACGACACCGTCGACATCCCGGACACCCACACCGAGGCCGCCGACGAGTGGCGCGGCAAGCTGCTCGAGGGCGTCGCCGAGAACGACGAAGAGATGATGGAGCTGTACCTGGAGGGCCAGGAGCCCACCGTGGAGCAGCTCTACGCGGCGATCCGCCGTATCACTATCGCTTCCGGCAAGGGCGGCGGCACCACCGTCACCCCGGTGTTCTGTGGCACCGCGTTCAAGAACAAGGGCGTGCAGCCCCTGCTCGACGCCGTGGTCCGCTACCTGCCGTCGCCGATCGACATCGAGGCGATCGAGGGCCACTCGGTCAAGGACCCCGACGAGGTCATCAAGCGTCGTCCTTCCGAGGAAGAGCCGCTGTCGGCCCTGGCGTTCAAGATCGCGAGCGACCCGCACCTGGGCAAGCTCACCTTCATCCGTGTGTACTCCGGCCGCATGGACGCCGGCACCCAGGTGCTGAACTCCGTGAAGGGCAAGAAGGAGCGCATCGGCAAGATCTACCGGATGCACGCGAACAAGCGTGAGGAGATCGAGTCGGTGGGTGCCGGCGACATCGTCGCCGTCATGGGTCTGAAGCAGACCACCACCGGTGAGACCCTCTCCGACGCGTCGAACCCGGTGATCCTGGAGTCCATGGACTTCCCGGCCCCGGTCATCGAGGTGGCCATCGAGCCGAAGTCCAAGGGCGACCAGGAGAAGCTGGCCGTCGCCATTCAGCGTCTTGCCGAGGAGGACCCGTCCTTCCGCGTCAAGACCGATGAGGAGACCGGCCAGACGATCATCTCCGGTATGGGCGAGCTGCACCTGGACGTGCTGGTCGACCGTATGCGCCGGGAGTTCAAGGTCGAGGCCAACGTCGGTAAGCCGCAGGTGGCCTATCGCGAGACCCTCCGCAAGACGGTCGAGCGGTACGACTACACCCACAAGAAGCAGACGGGTGGGTCCGGCCAGTTCGCGAAGGTGCAGATCGCGCTCACGCCGCTCGAGGGCGATGGCTACGAGTTCGAGAACAAGGTCACCGGTGGCCGTATCCCGCGGGAGTACATCCCGTCCGTGGACGCGGGCTGCCAGGAGGCGATGGAGTTCGGCGTGCTCGCCGGCTACCCGCTGACCGGCGTCAAGGTCACCCTTCTCGACGGTGGGTACCACGAGGTCGACTCGTCCGAGATGGCCTTCAAGATCGCCGGTTCGATGGCCTTCAAGGAGGCCGCCCGCAAGGCCGGTCCGGCCCTGCTCGAGCCGATGATGAAGGTCGAGGTCACCACGCCCGAGGACTACATGGGCGATGTGATCGGCGACATCAACTCCCGTCGTGGACAGATCCAGTCCATGGAGGACCGGAGCGGCGCCAAGCTGGTCACCGGTCTGGTTCCGCTGTCGGAGATGTTCGGCTACGTGGGCGACCTGCGCAGCAAGACCTCTGGCCGCGCCAGCTACTCCATGCAGTTCGACTCCTACGCCGAGGTTCCGAAGAACGTCGCCGAGGAGATCATCGCGAAGGCCAAGGGCGAGTAAGTCGGGTTCATCCCGATTGCTCACCCTTTAGGCTGGAGCAAAAGGCATCGGGGCATTCCGTCATAGATCGTCCGTACCGGGCGGTCCATGGCGGGGCCCCGGCCGCCGGCCCCCCATACGAATACGGCGAAGGGCATCCCCCTCGGGGTCCTGGCCGGTTCGGTAAGACCACCTGAACCCATCCGCAAAGTGTGGATGCGTACAGAACCACTCCACAGGAGGACCCCAGTGGCGAAGGCGAAGTTCGAGCGGACTAAGCCGCACGTCAACATCGGCACCATCGGTCACATCGACCACGGTAAGACGACCCTTACCGCGGCGATCACCAAGGTGCTGCACGACGCGTACCCGGACCTGAACGAGGCCTCGGCCTTCGACCAGATCGACAAGGCTCCTGAGGAGCGCCAGCGCGGTATCACCATCTCCATCGCGCACGTCGAGTACCAGACCGAGTCGCGTCACTACGCGCACGTTGACTGCCCCGGTCACGCGGACTACATCAAGAACATGATCACCGGTGCCGCTCAGATGGACGGCGCCATCCTCGTGGTCGCCGCCACCGACGGCCCGATGCCGCAGACCAAGGAGCACGTGCTCCTGGCCCGCCAGGTCGGCGTGCCGTACATCGTTGTCGCCCTGAACAAGGCCGACATGGTGGACGACGAGGAGATCCTGGAGCTCGTCGAGCTCGAGGTCCGTGAGCTGCTCTCCGAGTACGAGTTCCCGGGCGACGACGTTCCGGTCGTCAAGGTCTCGGCGCTCAAGGCGCTCGAGGGCGACGCCGAGTGGGGCAAGTCCGTCCTCGACCTGATGAAGGCCGTCGACGAGTCCATCCCGCAGCCGGAGCGCGATGTCGACAAGCCGTTCCTGATGCCGATCGAGGACGTCTTCACGATCACCGGTCGTGGCACCGTCGTCACCGGTCGTATCGAGCGTGGTGTCCTCAAGGTCAACGAGACCGTCGACATCATCGGCATCAAGACCGAGAAGACCACCACCACGGTCACCGGCATCGAGATGTTCCGCAAGCTGCTCGACGAGGGCCAGGCCGGTGAGAACGTCGGTCTGCTGCTCCGCGGCATCAAGCGCGAGGACGTCGAGCGCGGCCAGGTCATCATCAAGCCGGGCTCGGTCACCCCGCACACCGAGTTCGAGGCCCAGGCGTACATCCTGTCCAAGGACGAGGGTGGCCGCCACACGCCGTTCTTCAACAACTACCGTCCGCAGTTCTACTTCCGTACCACGGACGTGACGGGCGTTGTGACCCTCCCCGAGGGCACCGAGATGGTCATGCCGGGCGACAACACCGAGATGTCGGTCCAGCTGATCCAGCCGGTCGCCATGGAGGAGGGCCTGAAGTTCGCCATCCGTGAGGGTGGCCGGACCGTCGGCGCCGGCCAGGTCACCAAGATCAACAAGTGACCTGACGCTCCCCGGAGCATTCGGAGCCCCATTCGCCGCAGGACGGCGGGTGGGGCTCCGTCGTATGTGGGGCTCGGCCGTATGTGGGGCTCCGTCGTATGTGGGTACTCGGCAGCCACATCGACGCTGAGTCCGACCCTCGGGAGCGAACAGATGACGAGCAACGGCAAGATCGCTATAGCGGTTGCCGGAGGTTATCTCCTCGGGCGCACGAAGAAGGCGAAGCTGGCCTTCGGGCTCGGCATGATGCTGGCCGGGAAGAAGATCTCCCTTGATCCGCAAGCGTTGGCGAAGGCCCTCGCCGACTCCCCGCTGCTCAGCGGGTTGAACGCGCAGGCGCGCAAGGAGCTGGTCGACGCCGCGAGGACGGCCGCGACCAAGGCGGTGACCGACCGGGCCAACACCCTCGCCGACTCCCTCCACGACCGCACGCTGAGCCTGCGGGGGGAGCGCGACGAAGCCTCCGCGGACGCCGAGGAGGAGCGCGAGGACGAGGCCGAGGGCGAGGCCGAGGAGGAGCGCGAACGGGCCCCGAGGGCACGCCGTACGGCCCCCGCCAAGAAGACCGCCTCCAAGGCGGCGTCGAAGGCCCCGGCCCGCCCTACCCGGAAGACCGCTTCCTCCTCCGCCCCCAGGGCGAAGAAGACCGCGGGAGGCCGCCGTGGCTGACACGCTGGGCAGGCTGAAGGACGAGATCGCCAGGAACCCGGCCGCCGACCGCCTCAAGGACGAGCTCCAGAGCTATCTCCGGGCCCGGGCCGGCCATGCGCTCACCGGACTGAGCGGCGGACTGAGCGGCGGTCTGGCCAAGGGCACGCAGGCGCTGGCCGAGGGGAAGTCACCGGGCCGGGCCGCGCTGAAGGCCGGAACCGCGCAGCTCAAGGAGTCCGTCAAGGAAAAAATCACAGGGCTGTTCGGCACGGGCCGCGGCAAGAGCGGCGGTGGCACGTCGAAGACCGTGACGATCGTCGAGGACATCGACGTCGGGGTGCCGGTCCGCGAGGCATACGACCAGTGGACCCAGTTCCAGGAGTTCAGCACCTTCGCCAAGGGCGTTGTCAGCGTCGAGCAGGGCGACGAGCTGAACAGCAACTGGAAGGTGAAGGTTGCCAAGTCCACCCGCAGTTGGCGGGCGGACGTCACCGAGCAGGTGCCCGACGAACGGATCACCTGGACCACCGAGGGAGCCAAGGGCACCGTCAAGGGCGTGGTCACCTTCCACCCGCTCGGCGACAACCTCACCAAGGTGCTGCTGGTCCTGGAGTACGTCCCGAAGGGGCTCTTCGAGAAGACCGGCAACCTCTGGCGCGCCCAGGGCCGTCGGGCCCGGCTCGACCTCAAGCTCTACCGCAAGTTCATCATGATGCGCGGCGAGGCCACGGACGGCTGGCGCGGCGAGATCCGGGACGGCGAGGTGGTCATGGACCACCGGACCGCCGTGGAGGAGGAAGAGCGCGCGGAGGCCGGGGGAGAGGCCGATGAGCCGGAGGACGCTTACGAGGACGATGCCGAAGACGCGGCCCTCGATGGGGACGAGGGGTACGAGGAGGAGCTCGAACCCGGCGAGGAGTACGAGGACGAAGACGAGGCTGGGCACGACCCCGCGTACGAGGACGAGGACGAGGCCGAGGACGAGGAGGACGAGGCGGAGGCGGAGGCCGAGGAGCGGGAGCCCGTCCGCCGCTGACCCTCGCGCCCGCCCCCGGGTCGCGCCGCGCGGGCCCGGGGAGCGCTGGTGCCTATGCCCGCGATGTGGGGCGCGGGCGCCAGATCCATGGGGCGGCGTCGGGCGCGATACCGACCACGGCCACTTCCTTGCGCCCCTCCGTCAGCAGCGCCGGGGTGCCCACCGGGATCAGCCGTCCGGGCGCGCGCAGCGGCCTGCCGCGGGACCCCGTGCCGTACTGGATCTGGACCTTGCCGTCGAGGTCACGGCCGAGCAGCACCGTTGTCCTGGCCTTGCGGCCGCCGCCCGGTTTGGCCACGGTGTGCACGGCGACCGGGCCGTAGCCCTCGAAGTGCCGCACGGTGAGCCCGGCCCCGGCCCCGGCCATGTCGCCGAGCTTGTGCACACCGGGCACGGTGGCCGCGGGCGTGCGATAGACCAGCGAGAGCGAGCCGTCCGGGGCCACCGCGGCGCCCGGCTGGTCGCCGGGGCGCGGCAGCCCGGTCGGCGGCAGCAGGGTCACCGGCCCGTCGACGCGCTGCTGGCCCCAGTGGTGGACGGTGTCGCGGCCCGCGGCGACGACATGGACGCGGCCCTCGCCGTCCAGGGCGGCGGTCAGCCCGTCCTGGATCTCCCCGCCGCCGAGGCGCTGCCAGGGACCCCAGCGGCCCGCTGTGTCCCGTACCCGGGTGGCCAGGCCCTTGTCCGAGGTCCGTACGAACAGGTGGATCCGCCCGTCCGGGGCGGCGACCGCCACCGGGCAGCCGGTACGGCGCCCGCGCTCGGGGTCCGAGTCGGGGGTCCCGAGGCTGGTCCAGGTGCGGAACGGCCCGTCGGGACTGCGCTGCTCCAGCGCCACGATCTCCCGCAGTCCGGTCGAGCCCTGGCCGCCCAGTGCGGCGAACCGCAGCGCGAGGAGCAGCTGCCGCCCCTCGGCGTCGCGCACCGCGGACAGCGCGGGGGCCAGCGGACCGCCGCCGAGCCCCTGTGGCGCACCGAACCGCCCGCTCCCGGCCGAGGTCTCGCGCCAGCGCACGGCCTGGGTGCTCAGTACGCCGTAGGCGACGAGACGGCCTTCGCGGTCGGTGGTGGGGGCGGGCAGGGCGCCGGGGTAGCGGTAGTGGGTGGAGCGGATCCAGCCCTTGCGGTTCTTCAGCGGGCGCTGCCCGCCCTGGCTGTAGTCGCCGCAGCCCGCGTTGTTGCCGCACTTCCACGTGGGGGAGCCGCCGTAGGACTTGATCAGTCGGGCCTTGTCGGCCAGCACGGCGGGCGGCAGATTGTGCGGCCAGCGCTGGTTGTAGTAGCCGCGGAACGCGGTGGTGGCGAAGCGCGGCGCCTGCTTGTCGCGCCGGGTGGAGTCCGCGACCCACTGGGTGATCGCCTTCCAGGTGAACAGAGCCACCGGGGTGTGGTCGCGGTGGTCGGAGCAGCCCGGCTGGTCGTTGTCCCTGGGATGCAGCGCGTCATGCACCTGGAAGTCCGGGTCCGGGTCGAGGGTGTGGATCAGGGTGGGCCGATAGCGGTGCATGATCTCGGCGAGCACATCGACCAGTGTCTGGTGAACGTAGGAGCTGGGGTGCGCCACGGGTGAGCCGGTGGCCTGAAGGGTGCGCATCACGGCGCCGGGGGTGTCCCACAGGGCGGGGATCCGCACCCCGCCCTCCGAGAGCATCGCGATGTTGAGGAAGATCAGCCGGACGCTGCGGGCGCCGTTGGCCAGGACGTTGGTCTCCGCGGTGGCACCGCCGGGCAGCCGCAGCACCGAGCGCTTCCAGTCGGCGAACTGGTTGAGCCCCAGCATCTGCGCGTACGCCTGGCGCAGCCCCTGGTGGCGGGCGGCGGAGTAGTCGGCCTTGTCCGGTGCCGGTACGGGCCGTCCGGCCACGTAGTTGATGCCGCGCGCCTCGCCCGCGGTGACGTAGACGCTGACCACGGGGACTCCGGAGCGCAGCACGTGTTCGGCGTCCGGGTTCATGAAGTACAGGTCGTCATCGGGATGGGCCAGGATCTGGAGCAGCAGGGTGTCCTTGTCGCCCGACGCCGAGGTGAACGGCTCGGCCGCGCCCGGCTTGGTCGGGCGGGCCGGTGCGGCGGGCCCGGCGGACGAGCCGGACTGTCCGACGCACCCGGCGGTGCCGACGGCGGTGGCGGCGGTGAGGGCCGCCAGCGCGGCCAGTGTCTGCCTCCGCGTGGTGCCGGACGGAATCCATCGACTGTTCAATTCGGTGACCCTGTCACTTGGGCAGCACGTGATCTCCGGCTGCTCTCCCGTAGAGAGGGGACGGTTTGTGATCTTCCAGGGTTGTCCGGTGAGCGGGAGGTCTTGGTCACAGCACGGACAACGCCCGGGCCCCGGCGTTCAGTCGTCGCCCCCGCCGCGGTCATCTCCCGTTCGTTTCGGCGCATTACGTTCGTGCCGCCTCATGCGGGGGGCTCGTCATCGACACAACAGGGGGACGGATGACGTTCGAGGAGGAGTGGGCGCAGCTCAAGGCGGCCGCCCACGCGCCGTCGGCGGCCACGGGGACACGGCTGAACTCGTCCGGGTGCGGCAGTGGGCCGGGGGGCCGGCAGAAGCTCCATGTGACGGCCTCCGTGCTGCGCGGGCGCGCGGGCAAGGCCGAGACGGTACGGGGGCAGTTCCTGACCGCGGACGACGAGGTCATGACCGAGACCGGCCAGGTCAGCGGCACCCTCACGGGCTTCGCCACCGACAAGGCCATCGACACCTTCCTGGAGCGCTGGAAGGACCAAATGGCCTCTGTGAAGGCGCAGTTCAGCAGCACCGCGTCCGCCCTGCGCACCGCCGCCGACGCCTTCACCCACGAGGACCGGAAGCAGGCCCTGGGCTACCGCGTGGACAGGGGGAAGCATTCGTGAGCGAGCAGCTCGGCTACACCGAGGTGAAGAACGCGAACCTCACCCCGCTCCGCGAGGCCGTCACCAAGTGGAGCCAGGCGCCGGGGAAGTTCCAGCAGATCGACACCAACTTCGGTACCGATGTCACCAAGGGGCTGGCCCACTCCGACTGGCACGGCGAGGCGGCCGACGCGGCCTGGCGCACGCTGCGCGCGGTGCGGCGGCAGATCCTCGCCGCGGCCGAGGAGGCCCGCCGGGTGCACAACGTCATGAAGCAGGGGCTGGAGAAGTTCACGTCGGCCAAGAACACCCTGGACGCCATCGAGAAGGAGCTCGAGGGTCACCAGTATCTGAAGCTCAACAAGCACGACGGCTCGGTCTATCTCGATCTGCCCGACGACCAGGAGCAGAACCGCGCGGCGTTGACCAAGTCCTACCAGGACACCTTCGCCCACTACCGCGAGCGCACCCGCACGGCGCTGGAGCTGGCCGCGGAGGCGGACAGCGCCCTGGTCCAGGCCCTGACCGCGGACGTCAACGGTGAGCGGCGCGGCTTCAACGACCACGCCTACAACAGCCTGGACCAGGCCCGGAAGGCGACCGCGAAGGACCTGAAGAAGGCCATCGAGCTGGCCGGGACCGAGAACGGCCGGCTGTCCTCCCCCCAACTGGCCCAGCTGTCGGTGCTGATGGCCCGGCACAGCCAGGATCCCGAGTTCGCCGAGCAGTTCGCCACGAAGCTGGGCGCGGAGCGCACCCTCAAGCTCTGGTACAACGCGACGCATCCGCACAACCCGCTGTACCCCGATACCGACGTCGACGACACGGCGTGGTGGAAGTCGGCGAAGAGCCTCCAGCAGAGCCTGGGGACGACCCTGGCCACCGCCTCCCACGCGGACACCCCCGCCATGGCGGCGTGGAAGGACGAGATGATCCGCCTGGGCCCGCAGCGGCTGGAGGACTCCGGCGGGCGCACCCACCCCTACGGCTTCCAGCTCATGAGCAACCTGATGCGCACCGGGACGTACGACAAGGACTTCCTGAACACCTACGGCGACAAGCTCGTGGCCTGGGACAAGAAGAACAACACCAAGGACGGCTTCGCCTACTGGTCGAACACCGGCGACACCGACGCGCTGAATCTGATCGGTCGCCGCGGTGACAACGGCATGGACGCGATGACCGGCTTCCTGGAAGGGCTCGGCCACAGCCCGGAGGCGTCCACCGAGTTCTTCCACAAGCCCGCCGGCGGCGGGCTCAATCCCCGTTTCGAGTACCTCACCCAGGACCGCAACTGGATCTTCGACGGCAACACTCAGGGCGGCCCCCGCACCCTCCCGGGCCATGAGGCCCTCGGCCACGCCCTGACCGCGGCGACGACGGGCTACGCCTGGGATGCCGACGAGGTCGCGGGCAAGGACCCGGAGATCTTCCGGCACGGCGGCGACCGGCGGACCGCGGCGACGGCGGATGTGATGGAGCAGGTCGTCGCCGTCTACGGGGGCGAGGACGGCCCCGGGCTGCTGCACGACCAGCCGGGGATGGCGACGAGCCTGGGGCGTATGGGCGGGGCGTATGTGGACGACATCAACTACCACATGTCCGGAGTGGGCGAGCACAGCAAGAGCGGCGATGCCTTCCCGCCCGCGTACCGGGGCCGGGCCGACTTCGGCCGCGACGGCGCGCTCAACTTCCTCAGTGTGCTCGGCCAGAACGAGACCTCGCACGGGATCATGAACCAGGCCGAGCACCTCTACACCCTCAGCCAGATCGCGGCCCATCCTCCGGCCGACGGGGCGGAGAACTACGCGATGGGCCGCAGGGCGCTGCTCACCGAGGCCGAGGCGCGCGGTGTCCTCGACCAGTCCCGCGCCGCTCAGATCGAGGCGACCTACGCCCATGACAGCGCCGAGGCACAGAAGGCGTTCCAGGAGTCGTCGAACTGGACGAGGGTCGGATACAACGCCAGTACGCCCGTGGTGAGCCAGGGCATCGTGAGCGTGGTGGGCAAGGCGGGACCGTGGGGGCTCGTGGTGCCCGTCGCGGTGAGCGCGGGCCAGGAGTTCGCGAAGGTCTTCCACAACGACGCGATCTTCGGTGGACCGGATCTGCCCGAGCCCCCGCAGGACGCGTCGGAGTTCTACCGGCGGGGGGAGAACCAGTTCGGCGAGGTGGCGGCGCAGTACTTCAAGGGGCACGGGAACGAGCTGGACGCCGAGGGGGATCTCGCCGATGACCTCAAGGAGAAGTACCACGGGACCGGGGCGGGGGAAGCCGCTCATCTGGGCCGCAAGCCCTACCCGGGATGACCGCGGGGTCCGGCGCCGCCGGGCGGCGCCGCTCGCTCTGGCCGTGGCCACGGCCCTGGCCGCGGCCTCCTGCGCGGCCGGGACCGAAGAGCCGAAAGCCGAGGGCGTTCCCTCCACGACGCTGTGCGGGTCCTCCCTCGACGTGGACGCCCGGCGGGCCCTGGACCGGCTGAGCGGGGAGTCGGCCCTGCGGGAGCGGAAGGGGGTGCCCTTCGACCGGGCCGTCCCGCGGCTGCGCCGCCGGGCGGACGTGCCGACCACCCGCACCGAGGTGTGCCGGGTGCACCGCCCGGCGGACGACGCGGCCGACGCCCTGTTCACGGTCGAGTTCGTCCACCTCGACGCGCTGACGGACTGGCCGGACCGGCTGCCCGCGGACGGCGACTCCTATCGCGTGGGCATCTATGGCTCTTCGAGCGGGCGCGGGGCGGAGATCGTCTTCCCCTGCACCGAGGGGCTGCACCGGAACGGCCCGCCGTTCCTCATGGGCTCCCTGTCGCTGCCGGGCTTCCACCGTCCGGAGGGGGCCGCGGGCCGCTCGGAGCTGCCCGCGGCCGAACAGGGCCGGGCCGGGATGACCATCCTGACGTCCGTGACCCGGGCCATGGCCGAAAAGCTCGGCTGCGCCGAGGAGGCCGGGGTCCCGGCGGAGGCCGTGCGGCCCCGGCCGCCGGCCGCGTACCGTAGGCCGTCGCACCCCCTGAAGGACTGGCGCTGGTGGTGGACCCACCGGGCGTGACAGGGGCGCGGTGCGCCGGGTTTGAGCGCTCCCGCGCGGGGGGTATGCTTCCCCGCTCCTGATTGGCGTCCGGAGCAGCCGCTATGGCACACTAGCCAGGTTGCTCGGTTGAGTGCCGATGCTGCGCGCCTCCCGCCGGGAGGACTGGAAGCGAGTCCCGCAGTACTCGTCGTCCCTGCTCAGGGGCGGAAGTACGGGAATCTTCCGGGAAGTGTCAGCGGGGCCCCAGCCAGGCGCCCGGTGGGTGACTTTCTCCCCCAGCCAACCCCTTCATCAGGGATTTCTCCGATGGAGAGCTATGAGAAGGGGCGCGACACGCCCGACCGCGTGGGTCGGGAGTCGGTGGGAGGGAGCCGCGTACTCCACCGGGTCCCAGAGCGTTACGAGAGACAGGACTACGAAGTAGCCATGGCGGGACAGAAGATCCGCATCCGGCTCAAGGCCTACGACCACGAGGTCATCGACTCCTCGGCGAAGAAGATCGTCGAGACGGTGACCCGCACTGGTGCGTCGGTCGCGGGCCCGGTGCCGCTGCCCACAGAGAAGAACGTGTACTGCGTCATCAAGTCGCCGCACAAGTACAAGGACTCGCGCGAGCACTTCGAGATGCGTACGCACAAGCGCCTCATCGACATCCTCGACCCCACGCCGAAGACCGTCGACTCGCTCATGCGTCTCGACCTGCCGGCGGGCGTCGACATCGAGATCAAGCTCTGAGGTGACGCGCGAGATGGCTAAGCAGATCAAGGGCGTCCTGGGCGAGAAGCTCGGCATGACGCAGGTGTGGGACGAGAACAACCGCGTCGTCCCGGTCACCGTCGTCAAGGCCGGTCCCTGCGTCGTGACCCAGGTCCGTACCGATGACGCGGACGGCTACAACGCCGTCCAGATCGCCTTCGGCGAGATCGACCCGCGCAAGGTGAACAAGCCCCTCAAGGGCCACTTCGCCAAGGCCGACGTCACCCCGCGCCGCCACCTGGTGGAGCTGCGTACCGCTGACGCCAGCGAGTACACGCTCGGCCAGGAGGTCACCGCCGAGGTGTTCGAGTCCGGTGTGAAGGTCGATGTGACCGGCACCAGCAAGGGCAAGGGCACCGCCGGTGTCATGAAGCGCCACGGCTTCGCCGGCCTCGGCGCCGGCCACGGCACCCAGCGCAAGCACCGCTCGCCGGGCTCCATCGGTGGCTGCGCCACCCCGGGCCGCGTGTTCAAGGGCCTGCGCATGGCCGGCCGCATGGGCAACGAGCGGGTCACCACCCAGAACCTGACCGTCCACGCCGTTGACGCGGAGAAGGGTCTGCTCCTGATCAAGGGAGCGGTTCCTGGTCCGAACGGCGGCCTCGTCCTGGTCCGTACCGCGGCCAAGGGGGCCTGAGGTAACCGATGAGCACCATTGACATCCTTTCGCCGGCAGGCGACAAGGCCGGGACCGTCGAACTCCCCACGGAGATCTTCGACGCGCAGGTCAGCGTTCCGCTGATCCACCAGGTCGTCGTCGCACAGCTGGCCGCTGCCCGCCAGGGCACGCACAAGACCAAGACCCGCGGCGAGGTCCGTGGCGGTGGCAAGAAGCCGTACCGCCAGAAGGGCACCGGCCGCGCCCGCCAGGGCTCGACCCGCGCGCCGCAGTTCGCCGGCGGTGGCGTTGTGCACGGCCCCGTGCCGCGCGACTACAGCCAGCGCACCCCGAAGAAGATGAAGGCCGCCGCCCTGCGCGGTGCCCTCTCCGACCGGGCGCGTCACAGCCGCATCCACGTGGTGACCGGTGTGGTCGACGGCGACATCTCCACCAAGGCCGCGAAGGTCCTGCTGGGCAAGATCAGCGAGCGCAAGAACGTGCTCCTGGTCGCCGAGCGGAGCGACGAGGCCGCGTGGCTGTCCGCCCGCAACCTGCCCCAGGTGCACATCCTGGAGCCGGGCCAGCTGAACACGTACGACGTGCTCGTCTCCGACGACGTGGTCTTCACCAAGGCCGCCTTCGAGTCCTTCGTGGCTGGTCCCAAGGCCGCTGAGAAGACCGAAGGGAGCGCCGCCTGATGACTGAGGCGACCGCTGTCACCAGCAAGACCTTCACGGACCCCCGCGACGTTCTCGTCAAGCCGGTGGTCTCGGAGAAGAGCTACGCGCTGCTCGACGAGAACAAGTACACGTTCATCGTCGCGCCCGGCGCCAACAAGACCCAGATCAAGCAGGCCGTCGAGGCGGTCTTCTCGGTCAAGGTCACCGGGGTCAACACGATCAACCGGCAGGGTAAGCGCAAGCGGACCAAGACCGGCTACGGCAAGCGCAAGGACACCAAGCGCGCCATCGTGACCCTCGCCGAGGGCGACCGCATCGACATCTTCGGCGGCCCGGTCTCCTAACGGAGATCGGAACGTCCAGAAGTCCGGAATCTTCCGAGGACTGAGAAATGGGTATCCGCAAGTACAAGCCGACGACCCCGGGCCGTCGTGGCTCCAGCGTCGCCGACTTCGTCGAGATCACGCGGTCCACGCCGGAGAAGTCGCTGGTCCGCCCGCTGCACAGCAAGGGTGGTCGTAACAACGCCGGCCGCATCACGGTCCGCCACCAGGGTGGCGGTCACAAGCGTGCGTACCGCGTGATCGACTTCCGCCGTCATGACAAGGACGGCGTCCCGGCGAAGGTCGCGCACATCGAGTACGACCCCAACCGCACCGCGCGCATCGCGCTGCTGCACTACGCCGACGGCGAGAAGCGCTACATCCTCGCCCCGCGTGGCCTGAAGCAGAACGACCGGATTGAGAACGGCCCCGGTGCCGACATCAAGCCCGGTAACAACCTGTCGCTGCGCAACATCCCGGTCGGTACCACGATCCACGCCATCGAGCTGCGGCCCGGCGGCGGCGCGAAGTTCGCCCGCTCCGCGGGTGCCTCCGTGCAGCTGCTGGCGAAGGAGGGCTCCATGGCCCACCTTCGTATGCCGTCCGGTGAGATCCGCCTGGTCGACGTCCGCTGCCGCGCCACTGTCGGCGAGGTCGGCAACGCCGAGCAGTCGAACATCAACTGGGGCAAGGCCGGCCGCATGCGGTGGAAGGGCGTCCGCCCGACCGTTCGTGGTGTGGTCATGAACCCCGTCGACCACCCGCACGGTGGTGGTGAGGGCAAGACCTCCGGTGGTCGCCACCCGGTCTCGCCGTGGGGTCAGAAGGAGGGCCGTACGCGCTCGCCGAAGAAGGCCAGCAACAAGTACATCGTCCGCCGCCGCAAGACGAACAAGAAGCGCTAGGAGCGGGTTTAGATGCCGCGCAGTCTCAAGAAGGGGCCCTTCGTCGACGACCACCTGATCAAGAAGGTGGATGTCCAGAACGAAGCCGGCACCAAGAACGTCATCAAGACCTGGTCCCGCCGCTCGATGATCGTCCCGGCCATGCTCGGCCACACGATCGCGGTGCACGACGGCCGCAAGCACGTCCCGGTGTTCGTCTCCGAGTCGATGGTCGGCCACAAGCTCGGCGAGTTCGCGCCGACCCGCACCTTCCGCGGCCACGAGAAGGACGACCGCAAGTCGCGTCGTCGCTGATCGGCGGAGTGCGAAGACTATGACTGACACCGAAGGGACAACCATGGAAGCCAGGGCCCAGGCGCGGTACATCCGCGTCACGCCCATGAAGGCCCGCCGCGTGGTGGACCTCATCCGTGGCATGAGCGCCACGGAGGCTCAGGCGGTCCTGCGCTTTGCCCCGCAGGCCGCGAGCGTGCCCGTCGGCAAGGTGCTGGACAGCGCCATTGCCAACGCGGCGCACAACTACGACCACACCGACGCCGACAGCCTCGTCATCTCCGAGGCCTACGTCGACGAGGGCCCGACCCTGAAGCGGTTCCGTCCGCGTGCCCAGGGCCGCGCCTACCGGATCCGCAAGCGGACCAGCCACATCACCGTGGTCGTCAGCAGCAAGGAAGGAACCCGGTAATGGGCCAGAAGGTTAACCCGCACGGGTTCCGGCTCGGCATCACCACGGACTTCAAGTCCCGCTGGTACGCCGACAAGCTGTACAAGGACTACGTCAAGGAAGACGTCGCCATCCGCCGGATGATGACGAAGGGCATGGAGCGCGCCGGTATCTCCAAGGTGGAGATCGAGCGCACCCGTGACCGCGTCCGCGTCGACATCCACACCGCCCGGCCGGGCATCGTCATCGGCCGCCGCGGCGCGGAGGCCGACCGTATCCGCGGCGAGTTGGAGAAGCTCACCGGCAAGCAGGTGCAGCTGAACATCCTCGAGGTCAAGAACCCCGAGACCGATGCTCAGCTGGTCGCGCAGGCCGTCGCCGAGCAGCTGTCCTCCCGCGTCTCCTTCCGTCGTGCCATGCGCAAGAGCATGCAGTCCACGATGAAGGCCGGCGCCAAGGGCATCAAGATCCAGTGTGGTGGCCGTCTCGGCGGTGCCGAGATGTCGCGCTCGGAGTTCTACCGCGAGGGCCGCGTGCCCCTGCACACGCTCCGCGCCAACGTCGACTACGGCTTCTTCGAGGCCAAGACCACCTTCGGCCGCATCGGCGTCAAGGTGTGGATCTACAAGGGCGACGTGAAGAACATCGCCGAGGTCCGTGCCGAGAACGCCGCCGCCCGCGCCGGCAACCGCCCGTCGCGCGGTGGCAGCGACCGCCCGCAGCGCCGTGGTGGCGAGCGCGGTGGCCGCGGCCGTAAGCCGCAGCAGCAGCAGAGCGCCCCCGCTGCCGAGGCCCCCAAGGCCGAGGCCGTTGCCGCTCCGGCCGCTGAGAGCACCGGAACGGAGGCCTGACCGACATGCTGATCCCTCGCAGGGTCAAGCACCGCAAGCAGCACCACCCCAAGCGGTCCGGTATGGCCAAGGGCGGTACGGAGCTGGCGTTCGGCGAGTACGGCATCCAGGCCGTCACCCCGGCGTACGTCACCAACCGTCAGATCGAGGCCGCTCGTATCGCGATGACCCGCCACATCAAGCGTGGCGGCAAGGTCTGGATCAACATCTACCCGGACCGTCCGCTGACGAAGAAGCCTGCCGAGACCCGCATGGGTTCCGGTAAGGGTTCGCCGGAGTGGTGGGTCGCGAACGTCAAGCCCGGTCGGGTGATGTTCGAGCTGTCCTACCCGAACGAGAAGACTGCGCGTGAGGCGCTCACCCGCGCTGCTCACAAGCTCCCGATGAAGTGCCGGATCGTGCGGCGCGAGGCAGGTGAGTCGTGATGGCGGCCGGTACCAAGGCGTCCGAGCTGCGTGAGCTGAACAACGAGGACCTCGTTGCCAAGCTGCGTGAGGCCAAGGAAGAGCTGTTCAACCTCCGCTTCCAGGCGGCGACCGGACAGCTCGAAAACCACGGCCGGCTGAAGGCCGTCCGCAAGGACATCGCCCGGATCTACACCCTGATGCGGGAGCGCGAGCTCGGCATCGAGACGGTGGAGAGCGCCTGATGAGCGAGACGAATGTGACTGAGAACGCAACGCAGAACCGCGGCTTCCGCAAGACCCGTGAGGGTCTGGTCGTCAGCGACAAGATGGACAAGACCGTCGTCGTCGCCGTCGAGGACCGCGTCAAGCACGCGCTGTACGGCAAGGTCATCCGCCGTACCAACAAGCTCAAGGCGCACGACGAGCAGAACGCCGCGGGTGTCGGCGACCGCGTCCTCCTGATGGAGACCCGGCCGCTGTCCGCGACCAAGCGCTGGCGCGTCGTCGAGATCCTCGAGAAGGCCAAGTAATTCCTGAAGGCAACAGCCTTCTGGACAGTTCCGCCAGGCTCGGCGAGCTCCGCACGTCACGTGCGGAGCTCGCCGGGAACCGGCAGACGATCAGGAGATAGACGTGATCCAGCAGGAGTCGCGACTGCGCGTCGCCGACAACACGGGCGCGAAGGAGATCCTTTGCATCCGTGTTCTCGGTGGCTCCGGTCGCCGCTACGCGGGCATCGGTGACGTCATCGTCGCCACCGTCAAGGACGCGATCCCCGGTGGCAACGTGAAGAAGGGTGACGTCGTCAAGGCGGTCATCGTGCGCACCGTCAAGGAGCGCCGCCGCCCGGACGGTTCGTACATCCGCTTCGACGAGAACGCGGCCGTCATCCTCAAGAACGATGGCGACCCCCGCGGCACCCGTATCTTCGGCCCCGTGGGCCGTGAGCTGCGCGAGAAGAAGTTCATGAAGATCATCTCGCTCGCGCCGGAGGTGCTGTAACCGATGAAGATCAAGAAGGGCGACCTGGTCCAGGTCATCACCGGTAAGGACAAGGGCAAGCAGGGCAAGGTCATCGCGGCCTTCCCGCGCGAGGACCGCGTCCTGGTCGAGGGTGTCAACCGGGTCAAGAAGCACACCAAGGCCGGACAGACCGCTCGTGGGTCGAAGACCGGCGGCATCGTGACGACCGAGGCCCCGATCCACGTGAGCAATGTGCAGCTCGTGGTGGAGAAGGACGGCAACAAGGTCGTCACCCGCGTCGGATACCGCTTCGACGACGAGGGCAACAAGATCCGCGTTGCCAAGCGGACCGGTGAGGACATCTGATGACTGCCACCACCACTGCACCGCGTCTCAAGACGCGCTACCGCGAAGAGATCCAGGGCAAGCTGCGTGAGCAGTTCTCCTACGAGAACGTCATGCAGATCCCGGGTCTGACCAAGGTCGTGGTCAACATGGGTGTGGGCGACGCCGCCCGCGACTCCAAGCTGATCGAGGGCGCCATCCGTGACCTCACCACGATCACCGGCCAGAAGCCGGCCGTCACCAAGGCTCGTAAGTCCATCGCGCAGTTCAAGCTGCGTGAGGGCCAGCCGATCGGTGCCCACGTCACCCTCCGGGGTGACCGTATGTGGGAGTTCCTGGACCGCCTGGTCTCGCTCGCGCTGCCGCGCATCCGCGACTTCCGTGGTCTGTCGCCGAAGCAGTTCGACGGCCGGGGCAACTACACCTTCGGTCTCACGGAGCAGGTCATGTTCCACGAGATCGACCAGGACAAGATCGACCGCGTCCGGGGTATGGACATCACCGTGGTGACCACGGCGACCAACGACGAAGAGGGCCGGGCCCTGCTGCGTCACCTCGGCTTCCCGTTCAAGGAGGCGTGAGCCGTGGCGAAGAAGGCTCTTATTGCCAAGGCCGCCCGCAAGCCCAAGTTCGGCGTGCGTGGGTACACCCGCTGCCAGCGCTGCGGCCGTCCGCACTCCGTGTACCGCAAGTTCGGCCTGTGCCGCGTGTGCCTTCGTGAGATGGCTCACCGTGGCGAGCTGCCGGGCGTGACCAAGAGCTCCTGGTAACAGCCCTTACGGGCTGGTACCGGACTCTCGGTAAGCAATAAGGATGGCGAGCCCCGCTCTTCCACTCCCGTAGAGTGGAAGGGTTGGGCGCTCGCCGCCCTGAATCCTTACTACGCCGTAGGTCCCCGCGCCGCACCCGTGCCCACCATGAGTGGGTGAGAGGGATGGCGCAGATAGGAAACCCCGGCGAGAGAGGCCGAAGGCCATCATGACCATGACCGATCCGATCGCAGACATGTTGACCCGTCTGCGAAACGCGAACTCGGCGTACCACGACTCCGTCGTGATGCCCCACAGCAAGATCAAGTCGCACATCGCGGAGATCCTCCAGCAGGAGGGCTACATCACCGGCTGGAAGGTCGAGGACGCCGAGGTCGGCAAGAACCTCACCCTCGAGCTGAAGTTCGGCCCGAACCGCGAGCGCTCGATCGCCGGCATCAAGCGGATTTCGAAGCCGGGCCTGCGGGTCTACGCAAAGTCCACCAACCTGCCGAAGGTGCTCGGCGGCCTGGGCGTGGCGATCATCTCCACGTCGCACGGGCTCCTCACCGACAAGCAGGCCGGCAAGAAGGGCGTGGGTGGGGAAGTCCTCGCCTACGTCTGGTAACAGGGAACGGAGGAAAGAAGTCAATGTCGCGCATTGGCAAGCTGCCCATCCAGGTTCCCGCTGGCGTGGACGTCACCATCGATGGCCGCACGGTCGCCGTGAAGGGTCCCAAGGGATCTCTCTCGCACACCGTCGCCGCGCCGATCGAGGTCGCCAAGGGTGAGGACAACAACCTCGTTGTCACCCGCCCGAACGACGAGCGTCAGAACAAGGCCCTGCACGGCCTGTCCCGCACGCTGGTGGCGAACATGATCACCGGCGTGACCCAGGGCTACAGCAAGGCGCTCGAGATCAGCGGTGTCGGCTACCGAGTCCAGGCGAAGGGCTCCAACCTGGAGTTCGCGCTGGGCTACAGCCACCCGATCCTGGTCGAGGCCCCGGAGGGCATCACCTTCAAGGTGGAATCCCCGACCAAGCTGAGCGTCGAGGGCATCGACAAGCAGAAGGTCGGCGAGGTCGCCGCGAACATCCGCAAGCTGCGCAAGCCTGACCCGTACAAGGCCAAGGGCGTCAAGTACGCGGGCGAGGTCATCCGCCGCAAGGTCGGAAAGGCTGGTAAGTAAAGCCATGGCATACGGTGTGAAGATCGCCAAGGGCAACGCCCGCAAGGCTGCCGCCGTCAAGCGCCGCCACATTCGCGTCCGCAAGCGGATCTCCGGTACGCCGGTCCGTCCCCGCCTGGTCGTGACGCGGTCCAACCGCCACATGGTGGCGCAGGTCATCGACGACATCGCGGGCCACACCCTGGCCTCGGCGTCGACCCTGGACACGTCCATCCGTGGTGGCGAGGGCGACAAGAGCGCACAGGCGAAGCAGGTCGGCGCCCTGGTCGCCGAGCGGGCGAAGGCCGCGGGCGTCGAGGCCGTGGTGTTCGACCGTGGTGGCAACCAGTACGCCGGGCGGATCGCCGCTCTGGCGGACGCCGCCCGCGAGGCCGGGCTGAAGTTCTGAGCCCCGGTTCCAACGCAAAGCGGAAACGAGAGAGGTAAATCCAATGGCTGGACCCCAGCGCCGCGGTGGCGGCGCCGGTGGCGGCGAGCGGCGGGACCGGAAGGACCGGCGGGACGGCGGCGCAGCTGCCGAGAAGACCGCTTACGTCGAGCGCGTTGTCGCGATCAACCGCGTCGCCAAGGTTGTGAAGGGTGGTCGTCGCTTCAGCTTCACCGCGCTGGTCGTGGTGGGCGACGGTGACGGCACCGTGGGTGTCGGTTACGGGAAGGCCAAGGAGGTGCCGGCCGCCATCGCCAAGGGTGTGGAGGAGGCCAAGAAGCACTTCTTCAAGGTCCCCCGGATCCAGGGCACCATTCCGCACCCGATTCAGGGTGAGAAGGCCGCGGGTGTCGTGCTGCTCAAGCCGGCGTCGCCCGGTACCGGTGTGATCGCCGGTGGCCCGGTGCGCGCCGTGCTGGAGTGCGCGGGCATCCACGACGTGCTCAGCAAGTCGCTCGGTTCGTCGAACCCGATCAACATCGTGCACGCCACGGTGACGGCCCTCCAGGGACTTCAGCGTCCCGAGGAGATCGCCGCCCGTCGTGGTCTGCCGCTCGAGGACGTCGCCCCCGCCGCTCTGCTGCGGGCGCGTGCCGGGGTGGGTGTGTGAGCATGGCCCGCCTGAAGATCACGCAGACGAAGTCGTACATCGGCAGCAAGCAGAACCACCGCGACACCCTGCGTTCGCTCGGGCTGAAGAAGCTCGGCGACGTGGTTGTCAAGGAGGACCGCCCCGAGTTCCGCGGCATGGCGACGACCGTGCGGCACCTCGTGACGGTCGAGGAGGTCGACTGACATGGCGGAGAGCAACCCGCTGAAGGTCCACAACCTCCGGCCCGCCCCGGGCGCCAAGACCGCCAAGACCCGTGTCGGTCGTGGTGAGGCGTCCAAGGGTAAGACCGCTGGTCGTGGCACCAAGGGCACCAAGGCCCGCTACCAGGTTCCGGAGCGCTTCGAGGGTGGGCAGATGCCCCTCCACATGCGTCTCCCGAAGCTCAAGGGCTTCAAGAACCCCTTCCGCACCGAGTACCAGGTCGTGAACCTGGACAAGCTGGCCGCGCTCTACCCGCAGGGTGGCGAGGTCACGGTGGCCGACTTGGTCGCCAAGGGTGCGGTTCGCAAGAACCAGCTCGTCAAGGTGCTGGGTTCCGGTGAGGTCTCCGTGGCGCTCCAGGTGACGGTCGACGCCGTCTCCGGTTCCGCCAAGGAGAAGATCACCGCTGCCGGTGGCACCGTCACCGAGCTCGTCTGAGCACGGTGCACAACTGGCCGGGGATGCCCCACTTCTGGGGCATCCCCGGTTGGTCGTTCCAAGGGGAGCCAGGTCGCCGGTAAGGTGGCGTGCGTTGTTACCTTCCGCGCGGTACGTCTCCGTGCGGGTCCTGGCTGATAAGTATTCGTCGATCCTCAAGACCGTCACCTCTCGCGCATGCACGCGGGGGGCGCAGGAGGCACCGTGCTCACCGCGTTCGCCCGAGCGTTCAAGACGCCCGACCTGCGCAAGAAGCTGCTGTTCACGCTGGGCATCATCGTGCTCTTCCGGCTCGGACAACATGTCCCGCTGCCGGGCATCGAATACAAGAACGTCCAGACGTGTATGGACCTGGCCAAGGGCCAGCAAGGTCTCTTCGGCCTGGTCAACATGCTCAGCGGCGGCGCGCTGCTTCAGATCACCATCTTCGCGCTCGGGATCATGCCGTACATCACGGCGAGCATCATCCTTCAGCTGCTGACCGTGGTGATCCCGCGTCTCGAGGCCCTGAAGAAGGAGGGCCAGGCCGGGCAGGCGAAGATCACGCAGTACACCCGGTATCTGACGGTGGCCCTCGCGATCCTCCAGGGCACCGGACTGGTGGCTACCGCCCGCAGTGGCCAGCTCTTCCAGAGCTGCCCGGTCGGCAACCAGATCGTCCGCGACGACACGATCTTCACCACCGTCGTGATGGTCATCACCATGACCGCCGGTACCGCGCTGATCATGTGGCTCGGTGAGCTGATCACCGACCGCGGCATCGGCAACGGCATGTCGATCCTGATGTTCATCTCGATCGCCGCCGCCTTCCCCGGCTCCATGTGGAGCATCAAGCAGCAGGGCAAGATCCTCGGCGGGTGGCTGGAGTTCAGCCTCGTCATCGCCTGCGGTCTGGCCATGGTCGGCCTGGTGGTCTTCGTCGAGCAGGCACAGCGCCGGATCCCGGTGCAGTACGCCAAGCGCATGATCGGCCGTCGATCGTACGGCGGTACGTCCACCTACATCCCGGTGAAGGTCAACCAGGCGGGTGTGGTCCCCGTGATCTTCGCCTCATCGCTGCTCTACATCCCGGCGCTGATCGTCCAGTTCAGTCAGTCGAAGGCGGGGTGGGCGAACTGGATTTCGCAGAACTTCGTCAAGGGTGACCACCCCATTTACATCGCCACGTACTTCCTGCTGATCGTCTTCTTCGCCTTCTTCTACGTCGCCATCAGCTTCAACCCCGAAGAAGTTGCCGACAACATGAAGAAGTATGGTGGGTTCATCCCGGGTATTCGGGCTGGTCGTCCCACTGCGGAGTACCTGAGCTACGTGCTGAATCGCATCACGTGGCCTGGCGCGCTCTACCTGGGGTTGATTGCCCTCGTGCCCACGGTGGCACTGGTGACGCTCAACGCCAATCAGAACTTCCCGTTCGGCGGCACGAGCATCCTGATCATCGTGGGTGTCGGCCTGGAGACCGTGAAGCAGATCGAGAGCCAGCTTCAGCAGCGACACTACGAAGGGTTCCTCCGCTGATGCGAATCGTCCTCGTCGGGCCTCCTGGAGCCGGCAAGGGTACGCAGGCTGCGTACCTCGCCGAGAACCTGTCGATCCCGCACATCTCCACGGGCGACCTCTTCCGCGCCAACATCAGCCAGGGCACACCGCTCGGCAAGCAGGCGCAGGAGTACATGCGGGCCGGCCAGCTGGTCCCCGACGAGGTCACCATCGGCATGGCCGAGGACCGGATGAACCAGCCGGACGCCGCGGGCGGCTTCCTGCTCGACGGTTTCCCCCGGAACCTGGCCCAGGCCGAGGCCCTGGACGGCTACCTGCGCGAGCACGACCTCTCGCTGGACGCGGTGCTGGACCTGGAGGTCCCCGAGGCCGAGGTGGTCAAGCGCATCGCCGGCCGCCGGACCTGCCGCAACGACAGCGCACACACCTTCCATGTGGAGTACAAGAAGCCCGAGGCCGAGGGCGTGTGCGACGAGTGCGGCGGTGAGCTGTACCAGCGCGAGGACGACAGCGAGGAGACGGTCCGCAAGCGGTTGGAGGTCTACCACCGCGAGACGGAGCCGATCATCGACTACTACAAGTCCAAGGGCCTGGTCGTGACGATCTCGGCGCTCGGCAAGGTGAACGAGGTCACCCAGCGGGCCATGGACGCCCTGGCCGCCAAGGCGGCCTGAGCAAGCGGTACGGCTACGGCCGCGATGCCCGGCACGGGCGTCGCGGCCGTACTGTTGCAAAGACGACCGACGTGTTGCGGAAGGTATGGACGATGGTGGAGATCAAGACCCCCGAGCAGATCGCGAAGATGCGCGAGGCGGGGCTGGTCGTCGCCGCCATCCACCAGGCGACACGTGAGGCGGCCGTCCCCGGCGCCTCCACCAAGGACCTGGACGACGTCGCCCGCAAGGTGATCGCCGACCATGGCGCCAAGTCGAACTTCCTGGGCTACGGGGGCTTCCCCGCCACCATCTGCACCTCGGTGAACGAGGTCGTGGTGCACGGCATCCCGGACCGGGAGACCGTGCTCAAGGACGGCGACATCATCTCCATCGACGCGGGCGCGATCATCGACGGCTGGCACGGCGACGCCGCCTTCACCGTCTTCGTCGGCGAAGGTCACGCTCCGGAGCTGCATGAGCTCAGCCGGGTGACCGAGGAGTCGATGTGGGCCGGGATCGCCGCGGTCCGCAAGGGCAACCGGCTGGTCGACATCTCCAAGGCGATCGAGGGCTACATCCGGCGGCAGCCGCGTCCGGCCTCCGGCAAGTACGGGATCATCGAGGACTACGGCGGCCATGGCATCGGCAGCCAGATGCACATGGACCCGCATCTGCTGAACTACGTCTCCCGCAAGCGCGGCAAGGGACCGAAGCTGGTGCCCGGCTTCTGTATCGCGATCGAGCCCATGGTGAGCCTGGGCACCGCGAAGACCCATGTCCTGGCCGACGACTGGACCGTCAAGACCGACGACGGGACCTGGTCCAGTCACTGGGAGCACTCGGTCGCGCTGACCGAGGAGGGGCCGCTGGTGCTGACCGCCGTGGACGGCGGCAAGGCCAAGCTGGCCGAGCTGGGCGTGGAGACCGCTCCCGACCCACTGGCGTAAAGCCCGCTCCGCCCCGCTCTACCCGTGGGCGTGAACCGTTGCATAAAGATCTCAGGATTCGGGCATGCTGGCCTGGATTCGTGTTTCGGGATGCGCTGACGTAGACTGACACGTCGGCTCACGCATGCCCTCCCGCATGTCGCGAGCCGATCAAGGTAGCCGATCCCGAAAGCAGGACATGGCCAAGAAGCAAGGCGCCATCGAAATCGAGGGCACCGTGATCGAGTCTCTGCCGAACGCGATGTTCAAGGTGGAGCTCCAGAACGGTCACAAGGTCCTCGCGCACATCAGCGGCAAGATGCGCATGCACTACATCCGCATCCTGCCCGATGACCGGGTCGTGGTGGAGCTCTCTCCGTACGACCTCACGCGCGGACGGATCGTCTACCGCTACAAGTAGATCTCACGACCCGGAGAACCTCACATCCCATGAAGGTCAAGCCGAGCGTCAAGAAGATCTGCGACAAGTGCAAGGTGATCCGCCGCCACGGCCGGGTCATGGTCATCTGCGACAACCTGCGCCACAAGCAGCGCCAGGGCTGACGCACGTCCGGCCGCAGACCTGCACTTTCGCAGCATCTTCGCGCGACGCATAACGACATGTACATACGCAGTCACCCGTTCCCGTTGCCGCGGGGACGACACCCCCGGTCGGAGGCCGGGGACCCGGCCCGAGAGCCGGGAGCGGTGCTGCGGAAGACCTCCGACAACCATCTGGAGCCAGATTCATGGCACGCCTCGCAGGCGTTGATCTCCCGCGCGAAAAGCGCGTCGAGGTCGCCCTCACCTACGTCTTCGGCATCGGTCGCACCCTTGCCCAGCAGACGCTCGCCAACACCGGTGTGAACCCGGACACCCGCGTTCGCGACCTGGCCGAAGAGGACCTGGTCAAGATCCGCGAGTACGTGGACAACAACATCAAGACCGAGGGTGACCTCCGTCGCGAGATCCAGGCTGACATCCGCCGCAAGGTCGAGATCGGCTGCTACCAGGGTCTGCGTCACCGCCGCGGCCTGCCGGTCCACGGTCAGCGCACCAGCACCAACGCCCGCACCCGCAAGGGCCCGCGTCGCGCCATCGCCGGTAAGAAGAAGCCGGGCAAGAAGTAGTCCACACCGGACGCCGCCAAGCGGTCCGGGCTGTAGGACCGACCACCTCCACGGGAGAATTCAGGAATGCCTCCGAAGAGCCGTACGGCCGGCGCCAAGAAGGTGCGCCGCAAGGAGAAGAAGAACGTCGCCCACGGGCACGCTCACATCAAGAGCACGTTCAACAACACCATCGTTTCGATCACCGACCCCACCGGGAACGTGATCTCCTGGGCCTCGGCCGGCCACGTCGGCTTCAAGGGCTCGCGCAAGTCCACTCCGTTCGCCGCGCAGATGGCCGCCGAGTCGGCCGCCCGCCGCGCCCAGGAGCACGGCATGCGCAAGGTCGACGTGTTCGTCAAGGGTCCGGGCTCCGGCCGTGAGACCGCGATCCGCTCGCTCCAGGCCACCGGCCTCGAGGTGGGCTCGATCCAGGACGTCACCCCGACTCCGCACAACGGCTGCCGCCCGCCGAAGCGCCGGCGCGTCTGACCCGTCGAAGCAGGAGACAACTGGACAATGGCGCGTTATACCGGGGCCGACTGCAAGCGTTGCCGTCGGGAGAAGCAGAAGCTCTTCCTCAAGGGGAGCAAGTGCGAGAGCGCGAAGTGCCCGATCGAGATCCGTCCTTACCCCCCGGGTGAGCACGGACGCGGGCGCACCAAGGACAGCGAGTACCTCCTTCAGCTTCGTGAGAAGCAGAAGGCCACCCGCATCTACGGCGTCCTTGAGAAGCAGTTCCGTGGCTACTACGCGGAGGCGAACCAGAAGACCGGCAAGACCGGTGAAAATCTGCTGCGCATCCTCGAGTCCCGCCTCGACAACGTGATCTACCGGGCCGGCTTCGCCAAGTCCCGCGATCACGCCCGTCAGCTGGTCCGCCACGGCCACATCAATGTGAACGGCCGCAAGACCGACATTCCGTCGGCCCGTGTGGCCGTGAACGACATCATCGAGGTCCGCAAGACTTCACAGGAGCTCACCCCGTTCGTGGTGGCTCGTGCGGAGGCGGGCGAGCGCACCGTCCCGGCGTGGCTGGAGGCCATTCCGTCGAAGATGCGCATCCTCGTGCACACGCTGCCCGAGCGCCAGGTGATCGACACCCAGGTGCAGGAACAGCTGATCGTCGAGCTCTACTCCAAGTAGTAGATCAGGCGAGACGGGCGGTACGGAGCCATTCGGCACGTACCGCCCGTACCATAGAAGGGTTCGGCGTCAAATAGCGGGCGCCGAAGACTGGAGGCAAAACCCATGCTGATCGCTCAGCGTCCCTCGTTGACCGAAGAGGTCGTCGACGAGTTCCGCTCCCGGTTCGTGATCGAGCCGCTGGAGCCGGGCTTCGGCTACACCCTCGGAAACTCCCTGCGTCGTACGCTCCTCTCCTCGATCCCCGGTGCCGCTGTCACCAGCATCCGGA
>NZ_JAERRF010000043.1 GCF_016741875.1 Streptomyces coffeae
CAACCTTACCAGATCCGTTTTCCGGTCCGTTTCTGAACCGAATTCCGATTCCGGTGGCCGTTGGAGGGCCTTCCCTTTCGGTGTTCTCGACTTTATCAGAATTCTCTGAGCCGATTTTCCACCTCCGCCTCGGGCTCCTCCGGAGGGCCATGGGCGCTCCGGGTTCCCCCGTTGGCGGAGCCGTAAACGTACTGGAGCGGGGCTCCTCGATGCAAATCGAGGAGCCCCGCTCGCTGTTCAGCGCCGCACAGGTGCTGAGGGTGTGTCAGACCTCGACCACGATGGGGAGAATCATGGGGCGGCGGCGGTAGCTGTCGGACACCCACTTGCCCACCGCGCGGCGTACGAGCTGCTGGAGCTGGTGGGGGTCGACGACGCCGTCGGAGGCGCTCTTGGCCAGGGAGTCTTCGATCTTCGGGATGACGGCCGAGAACGCGGCGTCGTCGATACCGGAGCCACGGGCCTGGATGTGCGGCCCGCCCACGATCTTGCCGGTCGTGCTGTCGACGACGACGAACACCGAGATGATGCCCTCCTCGCCGAGGATGCGGCGGTCCTTCAGCGAGGTTTCGGTGACATCGCCGACCGTGAGGCCGTCCACATAGACGTATCCGGCCTGGACCTTGCCGACGATCTTGGCGGTGCCGTCGACGAGGTCGACCACCACACCGTCCTCGGCGATGACACAACGGTTCTTCGGAACGCCGGTCAGGGCGCCCAGTTCGGCGTTGGCCCGCAGATGGCGCCACTCACCGTGCACCGGCATCAGGTTCCGGGGCTTGCAGATGTTGTAGAAGTACAGCAGTTCCCCGGCCGAGGCATGGCCGGAGACATGGACCTTGGCGTTGCCCTTGTGGACAACGTTGGCACCCCAGCGGGTCAGACCGTTGATGACCCGGTAGACCGCGTTCTCATTGCCCGGGATCAGCGACGACGCGAGGATCACCGTGTCGCCCGGGACAATCCGGATCTGGTGATCGCGGTTGGCCATCCGGGACAGCGCGGCCATCGGCTCGCCCTGGGAGCCGGTGCAGACGAGCACCACCTCGTCGTCCGGGAGGTCGTCGAGCGCCTTCACGTCGACGACAAGGCCGGCCGGGACCCGCAGATAGCCGAGGTCGCGCGCGATGCCCATGTTGCGGACCATCGAACGGCCGACGAAGGCGACCCGGCGTCCGTACTCGTGGGCCGCGTCGAGGATCTGCTGGATGCGGTGCACATGGCTGGCGAAGCTGGCGACGATGATGCGCTTCTGGGCGTTGGCGAACACCTGGCGCAGCACATTCGAGATATCGCGCTCGGGCGGGACGAAGCCGGGGACCTCGGCGTTGGTGGAGTCCACCAGCAGCAGGTCGATGCCCTCCTCGCCCAGCTTGGCGAAGGCGGGCAGATCGGTCAGCCGGCCGTCCAGCGGGAGCTGGTCCATCTTGAAGTCGCCGGTGTGCACGGCCATGCCGGCCGGCGTGCGGATGGCAACCGCGAGGGCGTCCGGGATGGAGTGGTTGACCGCGATGAACTGGCACTCGAAGGGCCCGACGCGCTCGCGGTGCCCTTCCTCGACCTCGAGGGTGTACGGACGGATCCGGTGCTCCTGGAGCTTGGCCTCGATCAGCGCGAGGGTCAGCTTGGAGCCGATCAGCGGGATGTCCGGCTTCTCGCGGAGCAGGAAGGGGACACCGCCGATGTGGTCCTCGTGGCCGTGGGTGAGCACGATGCCGTCGATGTCGTCGAGACGGTCCCGGATGGAGGTGAAGTCCGGCAGGATCAGGTCGACTCCGGGCTGCTCCTCCTCGGGGAAGAGCACTCCGCAGTCGACGATCAGCAGCCGGCCGCCGTACTCGAAGACCGTCATATTGCGGCCGATCTCGCCGAGGCCGCCGAGCGGGGTGACCCGCAGACCGCCCTCGGGGAGCTTCGGCGGGGGGCCGAGCTCAGGATGCGGATGACTCAAAAGACTCTCCTCACCACACACGCCACATGCCCCCAGGGGCACATGGCGCGCATGACATTCGTGCACTTGCTGATGTGTCTGTATGCAGTTGTGAAGTATGAAGGTGTGACTGTCGCGTCTTTGATTAGAGCTGTACCCCGCCGGCGGCAAGATCGCGCCTGAGCTGTTCCGTTTCCTCGGGGGTGAGGTCGACGAGCGGCAGCCGCAGCGGCCCCGCGGGCAGGCCCTGGAGGGCCAGCGCGGCCTTTGTCGTGATGACGCCCTGGGTGCGGAACATCCCGGTGAAGACCGGGAGCAGCTGCTGATGGATCTCCGTTGCCTTCGCGACGTCGCCCGCGAGATGGGCTTCGAGCATCGCGCGCAACTCGGGGCTGACGAGGTGCCCGACGACGGAGACGAAGCCGACCGCGCCGACCGACAGCAGCGGGAGGTTCAGCATGTCGTCGCCCGAGTACCAGGCCAGGCGCGAGCGGGCGATGGCCCAGCTGGCGCGGCCGAGGTCGCCCTTGGCGTCCTTGTTGGCGACGATGCGCGGGTGCTCGGCGAGCCGGACGATGGTCTCGGTGCCGATCGGGACGCCGCTGCGGCCGGGGATGTCATAGAGCATGACCGGCAGCCCGGTGGCGTCGGCGATGGCGGTGAAGTGGCGGAGGAGGCCCTCCTGCGGAGGCTTGCTGTAGTACGGCGTGACCGCCAGCAGGCCATGCGCGCCCGCCTGCTCGGCCGCGCGGGCGAGCTCAAGGCTGTGCGCGGTGTCGTTGGTGCTGGCACCGGCCACGACATGGGCGCGGTCGCCGACCGCCTCCACCACGGCTCGTACGAGCTGGGCTTTCTCCACATCGCTGGTGGTGGGGGACTCGCCGGTGGTGCCGTTGACGATCAGGCCGTCATTGCCGGCGTCCACCAGGTGGGCGGCGAGTCGCTGGGCGCCGTCGAGGTCGAGCGTGCCGTCCGAAGTGAATGGCGTGACCATGGCGGTCAGCACCCGCCCGAAAGGGGTCTGCGATGTGGAAGTCGGTGCCATGGGCCCCACGCTACTCGTAGCGCGCCCCGCAGTGCTCCCTCGGGGCGGTGGACGGAGCGAAGAGATGGGACCCGGCACTGCCTGCTCGGGGGTTCAAGCAGTGCCGGGCCCGTTTGTTCAGCCTAGATGAACTTCTCGAAACGCCGCAATACGGACACTTCGCTCCGGTGACGGGGCGGAGCGGCTAGGGGGCAACCCGGCCGTTGGCGTTGAAGGCCGCATGGGTCAGCGGCATCAGCCGGGCCCAGTGCTCCTCCATCAGCTCCCCGACCATCTCGATCTCGCGCTGCGGGAAGGTCGGCACGGCGGCCTGCTCATGCTGGGTGCGCAGCCCCAGGAAGTGCATCAGCGAGCGGGCGTTGCAGGTGGCGTACATCGAGGAGAACAGGCCGACCGGGAGCACCGAGCGGGCCACCTCACGAGCGACCCCGGCGTTCAGCATCTCCTGGTACGCCTCGTACGCGTGGCGGTACGCGTCCTCCATCACCCGGCCGGTCAGCTCGTGCTGCGCCTGGGTGCCCTCGACGAACTCGTACTTCCCCGGGCGGCCCTGCTGGACCAGCTTGCGGGCCTCCCCCGGAATGTAGAACACCGGCTGGAGCTGGCGGTAGCGACCGGACTCCTCGTTGTACGACCAGCCCACGCGGTGCCGCATGAACTCGCGGAAGACGAAGATCGGGGCGCTGATGAAGAACGTCATCGAGTTGTGCTCGAAGGGGCTGCCGTGGCGGTCCCGCATCAGGAAGTTGATCAGCCCCTTGGACCGCTCGGGGTCCTTGGTGAGCTCCTCGAGGGATTGCTCCCCCGCGGTGGACACCCGCGCGGCCCACAGGACGTCGGAGTCAGCGGCGCTGTGCTTGACCAGCTCAACGGTCACATCGCTGCGGAACTCGGGCTTATCGGTCTCGGTGGGGCTCTCGGTCACCGACGGGTCCTTCCGTATTGCGTCGCTCGGGGCGGGCCCAGCTTACGGGCCGCCGCCGACAGTTCCGTGCCGCGCGGACCCGGCGGACCGAGCGGAAAAATCTTGATTGAAGTTGTCGAAACAGGGCACCTCGGGCCTCGTTCATGCGTCCTATCGGTCAGAAGTACCCAAGCTCGAGGTTCCAAGGAGAGCCCGCACATGTCCCGCCGGCGAGAGCCCGTGCCGTTCGCCTTCGTCGCCGAAGCCGACCGTTTCCGCAGCAATGTCACCCCACCCGCCCGCCCCCGCGCCACACCGTCCCAGATTGCCGGCCGCACCCTGATCGGACTGACGATCGTCGCCGGTTTCATCGGCTCGCTGATGTTCGGCATGCCCGCTCTGGACAGCCAGTCCCATCCCACCAGCCAGACCCAGCGGTCGCAGGCGTCGGACGGCCGCTGAGCCGCTGAGATAGCCTCACCCAGCACAGGCCCATCCGGACGTGTGTGTGAGTGAGGACCTCTCGTGCCCCTGCCCTTCCTGACTGCCGACCGCGCCCTGGACGACGAAACGGGCGGCGCACCGGACGATTCCGCATACGAGGACCTGAACCGGTGGCGCCGCCCGTACCGTCCGGGCCCCTGGCGGGTCGGCGGAGCAGCACTGCTGCTCCTGCTGGCCTCGTACATACTCTTCTCCGCGATGATCATCGCGATGGCGGGATCGCTGCCCGCCGCCGGAATCTGTGTCGCCGTGGCCGCTCTGGTGATCGTGTTCGCCGTCCGGGTGGTGCACTCCGGTGTGCAGGTCAGCGCCCACGGTCTGCGTCAGGTCGGCGTCTTCACATCGACCACGGTGGCCTGGCCGCGGATCGCGGCCCTGCGCACGGCCCAGCAGCCGGTCCGCTGGCTGGGCCTGCCGCGCACCGTGCAGGGCCAGGCCGTGATCGCCGAACCGGCGGACGGCGGTGCGACCCGCACCCTGATCTCCAGCCACAGCGCCGACTTCCTGGCGCGCCCGGAAGGGTTCGACATGGCCGCCGACGCCCTCGAGAGCTGGGCGGCCGCCTACCACCGCTGACCGCACGGGCCCGGTGTCAGCGGGCTCGTACCGGCCTGCCGTCGCGCAGCGCGATGGCACGCTGCATCGCCTTGCGGGCCCGCGCGACATCCCGGGCGTCGTGGTAGGCCACCGCAAGCCGGAACCAGGAGCGCCAGTCGTCCGGGGACTCCTCGGTCTCGGCCCGCCGCTTGGCGAAGACCGCGTCCGCGGAGTCCCGGACGATCCGCCCGCCGGGGGTGCGCTCCAGTTCGTCCACCGGAAGACCGCCCTCGGCCTCCAGCTCACGCGCCAGCCGGTTGGCGTTCCGCGCGAACTGCGTGGTCTGCCACAGGAACCAGCCGCCGATGAACGGCAGCACCAGCACCGCGAGGCCGAAGGCGATGGTGACCGGAGTGCCCTCCTGGATCAGCAGCACTCCGCGGCTGCCGACCAGGACGAAGTACACGACCAGGACGGCCGCGAGGACGAAATACGTGATCTTTGCGCGCACCGGTGGCCCTCAGTCCAGATCGAGGAAGTGTTCCAGGCCGAAGGTCAGGCCGGGGGTGGTCACCACGCGCCGCGCGCCGAGCAGGATGCCCGGCATGAAGCTGCTGTGATGGGTGGAGTCATGGCGGATGGTGAGCGTCTCGCCCTCACCGCCGAGCAGGACCTCCTGATGGGCGAGGAGTCCGCGCAGCCGCACCGAGTGCACCGGTACGCCGTCCACGTCGGCGCCCCGCGCTCCGTCCAGACCGGTGGCCGTGGCGTCCGGCGCGGGAGCGCAGCCCGCCTCCCGGCGTGCCTCGGCGATCAGCTGGGCGGTGCGGGCGGCGGTGCCGGAAGGCGCGTCCACCTTGTTGGGGTGGTGCAGCTCGATGACCTCGACCGACTCGAAGAACCGGGCGGCCTGGCGGGCGAACCGCATGGTGAGCACCGCGCCGATGGAGAAGTTCGGCGCGATGAGCACCCCGGTGCGGGGAGAGGCGTCGAGCCAGCCGCGCAACCGCGCGAGGCGCTCGTCGGTCCAGCCGGTGGTGCCGACGACGCCGTGGATGCCGTGCCGGAGGCAGAACTCGAGGTTGTCCATGACCGAGCCGGGCTCGGTCAGCTCCACCGCGACCTCGGCGCCCGCGTCGGTCAGGGTCTCCAGCGAGTCACCGCGGCCGAGGGCGGCGACCAGCTCCATGTCCTCGGCGGCCTCGACAGCCCGTACGGCCTCGGAGCCGATCCGGCCCTTGGCACCGAGGACGGCCACGCGCAGCTTGCTCATCGTTTCTCTTCCTTCGGTTCCGATGCGGCTAGGCGACGGCGTCGTCGAGGCGGGCCGCCTGCTTGTCCTTCAGCGGGCCGATGACGGACAGCGAAGGACGCCGTCCCAGTACATCGCGCGCCACCTCGCGCACCTCGTCGGGGGTGACCGCGGCCATCCGCGCGAGCATGTCGTCCACCGACATCTGCTCGCCCCAGCACAGCTCGCTCTTGCCGATGCGGTTCATCAGCGCGCCGGTGTCCTCCAGGCCCAGCACCGTGGAGCCGGAGAGCTGGCCGACGGCGCGCCGCAGCTCGTCGTCGGTGAGGCCGTGCTGCGCGACCTGGTCGAGCTCGTCGCGGCAGATCTTCAGCACATCGTGCACCTGGCTGGGGCGGCAGCCCGCGTAGACGCCGAACAGTCCGCAGTCGGCGAAGCCGGAGGTGTAGGAGTAGACGCTGTAGGCGAGTCCGCGCTTCTCCCGGACCTCCTGGAAGAGCCGGGAGCTCATACCGCCGCCGAGCGCCGCGTTGAGCACGCCGAGCGCCCAGCGCCGGTCGTCGGTGCGCGGGATGCCGGGCATGCCGAGGACGATATGCGCCTGCTCGGTCTTGCGGTTCAGCAGCTCCACCCGGCCCGCGGCGCGGATCGTCCGGGAGCCGCCGCGCGGGGCGACCGGGACCGCGTCGCTACGGGTCAGGGCGCCCGCCTTCTCGAAGGCCCCGCGCACTTGGCGGACGACCGTGGCGTGGTCCACATTGCCCGCGGCGGCGACGACCAGATGGGTGGGGTCGTAGTGCTTCTTGTAGAAGCGGGCGATCTGATCGCGGCCGAGGCCGTTGACGGTGTCGACGGTGCCCAGGACCGGGCGGCCGAGGGGGGTGTCACCGAGCATGGTGTGCGCGAAGAGGTCGTGCACACAGTCGCCCGGGTCGTCCTCGGTCATCGCGATCTCTTCGAGGACCACTCCGCGCTCGGCGTCCACGTCCGCGGCGTCGATCACCGAGCCGGTCAGCATGTCGCAGACCACGTCTATGGCCAGCGGCAGATCGGTGTCGAGCACGCGCGCGTAGTAGCAGGTGTACTCCTTGGCGGTGAAGGCGTTCATCTCGCCGCCGACCGCGTCGATCGCGGAGGAGATGTCCAGGGCGCTGCGCCGCCGGGTGCCCTTGAAGAGCAGATGCTCCAGATAGTGGGTGGCGCCGTTGAGCGTGGGGGTCTCATCGCGCGAGCCGACGTGTGCCCAGATGCCGAAGGTGGCCGAGCGGACGGACGGAAGGGTTTCGGTGACGATGCGCAGGCCCCCGGGGAGGGTTGTCCTGCGGACCGTCCCGATGCCGTTCTCGCCGTGGAGAAGCGTTTGGGTACGGGCGACGGCCCGCCCCTCCGAAGAGGGGCGGGCCGTCGTCACGTCTGCGCGGGACGTCACTTGGCGCCCGCGGCGGAGCCGCTGTCGGCCCCCGCGTCCTTCGCCTCGTCCTTGTCGTCTTCGCCCTCGATGACCGGGTGCAGCGAGAGCTTGCCCCGCTGGTCGATCTCGGCGATCTCGACCTGGACCTTGGAGCCGACCGCGAGCACGTCCTCGACATTCTCCACGCGCTTGCCACCGGCCAGCTTGCGGATCTGCGAGATGTGCAGCAGGCCGTCCTTGCCCGGGAGCAAGGAGACGAAGGCACCGAAGGTGGTGGTCTTCACGACCGTGCCCAGGTAGCGCTCGCCGACCTCGGGCATCGTCGGGTTGGCGATGCCGTTGATGGTGGCGCGGGCGGCCTCGGCGGCCGGGCCGTCGGCGGCACCGATGTAGATGGTGCCGTCGTCCTCGATGGTGATCTCGGCGCCGGTGTCCTCCTGGATCTGGTTGATCATCTTGCCCTTGGGGCCGATGACCTCACCGATCTTGTCCACGGGGATCTTCACGGTGATGATCCGCGGGGCGTTGGGGGACATCTCGTCCGGCGTGTCGATGGCCTCCATCATCACGTCGAGGATGTGCAGCCGGGCGTCGCGGGCCTGCTTGAGGGCCGCGGCCAGGACGGAGGCCGGGATGCCGTCCAGCTTGGTGTCCAGCTGGAGGGCGGTCACGAACTGCTTGGTACCGGCGACCTTGAAGTCCATGTCACCGAAGGCGTCCTCCGCACCGAGGATGTCGGTGAGGGTGACGTAGTGGGTCTCGCCGTCGATCTCCTGGGAGATCAGACCCATGGCGATGCCCGCGACCGGGGCCTTCAGCGGCACACCGGCGTTCAGCAGCGACATGGTGGAGGCGCAGACCGAGCCCATGGAGGTCGAGCCGTTGGAGCCGAGCGCCTCGGAGACCTGGCGGATGGCGTACGGGAACTCCTCGCGCGTCGGCAGCACCGGCAGCAGCGCCCGCTCGGCCAGCGCGCCGTGGCCGATCTCGCGGCGCTTGGGGGAGCCGACGCGGCCGGTCTCACCGGTGGAGTACGGCGGGAAGTTGTAGTTGTGCATGTAGCGCTTGCGCGTCTCGGGCGAGAGCGTGTCCAGCTGCTGCTCCATGCGGAGCATGTTCAGCGTGGTGACACCCAGGATCTGGGTCTCGCCGCGCTCGAACAGCGCCGAGCCGTGCACCCGCGGGATCGCCTCGACCTCGGCGGCGAGGGTGCGGATGTCCGTGACGCCACGGCCGTCGATGCGCTTCTTCTCCTTGATGACGCGCTCGCGCACCAGGGACTTGGTCAGCGAGCGGTACGCGGCGGAGATCTCCTTCTCGCGCCCCTCGAACTGCGGCAGCAGCTTCTCGGCGGCCAGACCCTTGACGCGGTCCAGCTCGGCCTCGCGCTCCTGCTTGCCCGCGATGGTCAGCGCCTGAGCCAGCTCGTCGCGGACGGCGGTGGTGAGGGCCTCCAGGACGTCGTCCTGGAAGTCGAGGAAGATCGGGAACTCACCGGTGGGCTTGGCGGCCTTGGCGGCGAGGTCCGACTGGGCCTTGCACAAGACCTTGATGAAGGGCTTGGCGGCCTCGAGGCCGGCGGCCACGATCTCCTCGGTCGGCGCCTCGGCGCCGTCCTTGACCAGCTGGTTGGTCTGCTGGGTGGCCTCGGCCTCGACCATCATGATCGCGACGTCGCCGTCCTCCAGGACGCGGCCGGCGACGACCATGTCGAAGACGGCGTCCTCGAGCTCGCTGTGGGTCGGGAAGGCGACCCACTGGCCCTTGATCAGAGCGACGCGGGTGCCGCCGATCGGGCCCGAGAAGGGCAGGCCGGCGAGCTGGGTGGAGCAGGAAGCGGCGTTGATCGCGACCACGTCGTAGAGGTGGTCGGGGTTGAGCGCCATGATCGTCTCGACGACCTGGATCTCGTTGCGCAGGCCCTTCTTGAAGGACGGACGCAGCGGGCGGTCGATCAGGCGGCAGGTGAGGATCGCGTCCTCGGACGGGCGGCCCTCACGGCGGAAGAACGAGCCGGGGATGCGCCCCGCGGCGTACATCCGCTCCTCGACGTCGACCGTCAGCGGGAAGAAGTCGAGCTGGTCCTTGGGGTTCTTCGATGCGGTGGTGGCCGACAGCACCATGGTGTCGTCGTCCAGGTAGGCCACGGCGGAGCCGGCGGCCTGACGGGCCAGGCGGCCCGTCTCGAAACGGATGGTGCGGGTGCCGAAGGAACCGTTGTCGATGACGGCCTCGGCGTAGTGGGTCTCGTTCTCCACCAGGGAATTCTCCTCTTCTGCGTCCCTCGTCCGTGTGACGGGGGACGGTGGTGGAGCAGCGCCCCGGGCCTGTGATCCGGCGGCCGGGCCGGTCTTCGATCGAAGCCACCGGAATTGCCAGTTCCGGGAGCCACTACCGAGGACCGGCTCCTGTGGCGCCGGTACGGCGGGAATGAGGCGCTCCTCCTCGTTCGATATGGCGTTGTTGGGACCAGACTACAAAGCATCGGCCATCATCACGATGGCTGATCTGACTGGCATATACGGTGCGTAGCGGACAAAATACGCTGCGCACGGGGGTGTCCCGCCATCGGGCGGCACGTACGGCAAAGGGAGCGGCCCCCAGTCCCGGGAACCGCTCCCTCCACGGCGTCTTACTTGGCGCCCGCCGCACCACGGCGGATGCCGAGGCGCTCGACCAGCGCACGGAAGCGCGTGATGTCCTTCTTCGCCAGGTACTGGAGCAGCCGGCGGCGCTGGCCGACCAGCAGCAGCAGACCCCGGCGCGAGTGGTGGTCGTGCTTGTGGGTCTTGAGGTGCTCGGTCAGGTCGGAGATGCGACGCGAGAGCAGCGCGACCTGGACCTCGGGGGAACCGGTGTCGCCCTCCTTGGTGGCGAACTCGGCCATGATCTGCTTCTTCGTAGCGGCGTCGAGCGACACGCGGTACTCCTTGGTTTGTCATTTCAGCCGCCGAGTGCCCCTGGTCGGTGTCTCAGGGGAGCTTCCGTGACTCGGGAGGCGGGGTCCGCTGGGCGCTGTCTCCAGATCCTCTGGGGAGGCTCCGGGGGCGCGTACGCAAACGGCCGTCACACAGCGTACCAGCGTCCCGGCGGGGCCGGGCGCGGGGCCGGTCCGGACACCTGTGCTGTCCGGACCCCGGGCGGGTGGTGGCCGTCTCCCGGACGGCTAGAGGACCGGCATCGCGGTGAGCTGACCGACCTGAAGGAGGAACACCCGGTTGTCGGCTCCCGCCAGCCGCCACGCGCCATCACTGCCCTGACTGTACGGCCAGGCGATCCTTCCCTCACGGGTATCGGCCGCGACGACTCCCCTGCGGCCGGTGGAGTCCACGACTGCCCACACGCTGCGGCCCTCGGCCACCGGGGGATCGAGCGGATGCACCTCGGGGCCGACGGTCACCGTCCACTCCGCCGCCCCGGTGTCCGCACGGCGAGCATGCAGATCGGTGTCGTCCACGGCGTACACGACGCCGTCATGCAGGGCCGGAGCGCCCCAGCCGAGATCGCCGGTAGCGGTGTGCGTCCACTTCCGCTCACCGGTCGCGAGCGTGAGCGCGGTCAGCGCCTTCCCGCCCAGGTAAACGGTGTCGCCATCGACGGCTGGGGCCACGGCGGTGGTTCCGTGCCTCCTGGGGCCCCATGCCGTTCTCCCGCTCCGGGTGTCGAGGGCGACGGCCTGACCGTCGGAGCCGTGGACGACCAGCCGCCCCTTGGCCGCGGCACCCGCCGCGGGACGCCCGCCGCGCAGCCTCACCGGCGACGGGACCGTCCACAGTGTGGAGCGCGTCGCGAGTGAGACGGCCCGCAGTCGTCCCCCGCGGGTGGCGAGGAAGACGGCCTTGTCGTCCACCGCCAGCAGCGTGGCCGCGTCCGCGGGCGCCGCCGCCCAGCGCTCTTTGCCGTCCTCAGCGCTCAGTGCCCGTACGGCGCCATGGGTGTCGGCAATGAGCACGGTGTCGTCGAAAAGGACAAGCGGCCGTCCGGTCAACCCGGCGACGGCGGAGGTCCAGCGCTTGCCCCCGTCGCGGACGCCATAGGCGCGCAGCCGACGGCCCGTGGCCGCGACGACGACGAGGTCATGCACGGGGAGCGGAGTGATCTCGTCGTCGGGGTCCGAGAGGCCCGTGTCCACCGGGCCCCAGAGCGGCGTCGGCGCGCTCCCCTCCTGATGGTGCGCCAGCGGCTTCGCCGCCCATGGCCGTGTCTCCGCCTGTGAGTCGTCATGGTCCAACAGCCACCACGCGCCCGCCCCGCCCCCGGCCGCGAGCACCGCGCCGCCCGCCGCCAGCCCACCGATCAACCGTCGCCGTGAGGGTCCTGGCGCCTCGTCACCCGGCAGGGTGGCCATGCGCCTCGCGTCCGCCTCACGTCGCGCGATGTCCTCGGCCAACGGTCCGGTGCGCCACGCCCGGTCCGCGGCCCGGGGCGGTGCCAATTCCCGGGCGATGGCGTCGAGGGCAGGTCGCTTTCCGGGCTCCTTGTCGAGGCACGGCACGACCAGAGTGCGTATCGCCGGCGGTACCGCGTCCAGTTCCGGCTCGCCGTGTACCACCTGATACTGCACCGCTGCCACGTGACCGCCCTCGTAGAGCGGCCGTCCTCCCGCCGCATAGGCAAGGACCACACCGAGCGAGAACACATCGCCCGCGGGGCCCGTCCGTTGGCCGAGGACCTGCTCGGGCGCGGCGTAGCCCGGGGTGGCGAGCGACTCCCCGGTGGTGGTCAGTGTCAGCCCGTACTCGGGCCGGGCGATGCCGAAGTCGATGATCCGGGGTCCGCGGGACGTCAGCACGATGTTGGACGGCTTGAGGTCGCGGTGCACGAGTCCGGCGCCGTGGATGTCCATGAGCGTGCGCACCAGCGCGGCTCCTACGGCCCGCGCGGTCGGCTCGTCCAGTGGGCCGTACCGCTCGACGGCCTGGTCGAGGGTGGGACCGGCCAGGAACTCCGTGGCGATCCACGGCCGTCCGCCCACCATCTGCGCGGCCAGCACCCGCGCCACGCCGTCGCTCCGCACCGCCTGGGCCGCCTGCGCCTCGCGCAGGAAGCGCCGGGCCATCTCCGGCTCGTGGGCTATCTCTGACCGCAGCACCTTCACCGCCGCGAGCTGTCCCCGCACGTCCCGGCCCAGGTAGACCTGTCCCATGCCGCCCGCCCCGAGCACGCCGGTGAGGCGGTAGGGGCCGAGGCGCAGCGGATCACCGGTGCCGAGGGGGTTCATGGGTGAGGCTCCTGGAGGTCGGGATCGGGTACGAACCGGTCAGGGCAGCGGGAGGGCGCATACGGCGTCACCGCGGCCGATGATCAGCCGCTTGGCCGCGGGGTGCGTCATGATCCTCGGAAAAGCTCCGCCCCGATCGGCAAGGGGGCTCTGGAACGTCCACACCACCCGGTGAGTGCGGCGGTCGACCGCGGCGGCCCACTGACTGTCGTTGTCCGGCGAGACGTAGACATAGGCGTCGTCCGCGGCGGGGATGGCGGCGAAGGCGAGCACCGGGCCGTCACCCTTCTTCAGGTCCCACTTCAGGCGCCCGCTGGCAGCATCGAGCGCGACGAGACCGCGCTCACGCTCCGCGGAGTAGACCACACCGCCCTGGACGACGGGAGGTCCATAGCGCTGGACGCCGGGTTTGTTGTCCCTCGTTCCGAGGTCCCGCCCCGCGCCGAAGGACCACGCGCGTTTGCCGTCGGAGAGCCGCAATGCCATCAGCTCCCAGGTGCCGAGGAACAGGAGCCCCGCAGAGAAGGTGTGCCGGGCCCCCACGGACAGACCGCCCGTCAGCTTCTCGGGCACCTTGGCCGTCCAGCGGGGGGCACCGTTGCGAACGTCGATCAGGGTCACCTGCTCGCCTTGTGTCCGGATGAGTCCCGTCGTCTCCACCGGAGTGGCCACGATCTCGTCGTCCCCCGGCGTGGCGATCCGACGGCGCCACATCTCCTGCCCCGTACCGGGGTCGACGGCCGCCCGCACCCAGCCTCTGCGCGCCTTCCCCTCCACGATCAGCGCGGAATCGGTGGCCGCGAGGAACCTGGCGTCGTCCGCGGCGATTCCGCGCAGTGTGGCGAGGGGGGAGCGCACGGTGCCCGTGGCGAAGTCGACAGGGACGATGCGGAGCGTGGAGGCGCCAGGGTCCAGGGCGAACAGCCGGTGTCCGTCGGAGACCACGGTCGACTCGGTCGAGTCGGTCACCAGCTCATCGTTCACGCCGCGTTGCTTGCCGGTCCGCGCGTCGAAGCAGCGCAGCCCGGACTCGGAGACCATGGCAAGCCCGCCGCCCACCCGCAGCAGCCGGGCATCCCCGATGATGGCGCCCCCGGTTGTCTTCCACGCCAGGCGCGGCGCTCCCGTGTGGTGCGAGCCCGCGCCGCCGTGATGCGGGGAGCCGGTGGCCTTCTCCCCGCCGCCGTCGCGCAGCAGGCCCCAGGCGGCGGCGCCCCCTGCGACGAGCAGACCGCCTCCGGCGGCGAGCAGCCTCCGCCGGGCGGGGCGGGACGTCCTCGACACATCCGACACAGTGGACATGTCCTCGGTTGACGGGGCGGGCAGGCGGGAAGGCCGCACCTCCCACACGGCCGCGCCGCGCCGGGCGATATCCGCGAGCACGGCATCCGGCAGGTGATCCACCACGTCGCCGGTGCCCTCCCGCAGCTGGGACCCCAGCTCCGCCATGTCAGGCCGCTGTGCGGGGTCCTTGGCCAGGCACCGCTCCAGCACGGGGCGCAGCCCATCGGGAACCGCGGACAGCTCGGGCTCGGCATAGCGCACCCGATAGAGCAGGTCCGCGGGCTGCCCCGTCCCGAACGGCGGCCGTCCGGTCGCGGCGAACACGAGCACCCCCGCCAGGGCGAACACCTCACCGGCGGCGGTGTGTTCGCCGCCCGTCGCCTGCTCCGGAGACATATAGGCGGGCGTTCCGGCGGCCGCGCCCGTCCGGGTCAGCCGGTCGTCACCCGCCGCCCGTGCGATGCCGAAGTCGATGACCTTGGGACCGGTCGCGGTCAGCAGGATGTTGGACGGTTTGAGATCACGGTGCACCACATCCGACCGGTGGAGTTGTCCCAGCGCGTCGCACAGGGCGGCTCCGATCGCCCGTACCGCGGGCTCGGGCAGGGTGCCGCACAGGGCCACCGCGTCGTCGAGTGGCGGACCGATGACGTAGGCGGTGGCGAGCCACGGTGTGTCCGCCAGCGGATCGGCGTCCACGACCTGCGCGCCGTACTGGCCACCGATCACGCGCGCGGCGTCGGTCTCCAGCCGGAAGCGGGTACGGAACTCCGGCTGCGAGGCGAACCGGTGGTGCACCGTCTTGAGCGCCACCGTGCGCCCGCCCGGTGAGCGAGCCAGGTACACGGTGCCCATTCCGCCGCTGCCGAGGCGGGCGACGAGCTCGAAGGGCCCGATACGCGGGGGGTCGTCATGGGTGAGGGGATGAGGCATCGATATCAGTCCACGGGCAGGGCGTAGAGGGTCGCGCCGTTCACCACGACGGCCATTCCTGGTGCGCTGGTCAGGTATCCGCTGAACCCACCGGCCCGCTGACCGGTGCCCGCGGGCGCGAAGCGCCAGCGCGGTGAGCCGTCGGCCGCGTCGAACGCCGCGACCTCCGCGTCGTTCTGCTGGAACACGGTGCGCCCCGCATGGCTCAGTACGGTCTCGGCGTAGCTCGTGGCGTTGGGCGTGACGGCGGGGTCGTGCCGCCAGCGTTGCTCACCACGGCGGGTGTCGATCGCATAGGTGACGTTGTGCTCGTCGGTGGCGAAGAGGGTCCGGCCGTGGACCGCGGGGGACGTGTAGAGGTAACCCCCAGCGGTGAACCGCCAGCGCCGCTCGCCGCTGGAGAGGTCGTGCGCCTGCACGGTTTTCCGGTCGTAGGAGATCAAGAGGTCGCCGGGTGCCGTCCCCCTGATGTCCTCGGCGTCGGCGCTCACGCCGTGGTAGCTGCGCTTCCACAGCTTCCGGCCGCTCCGTGCGTCCAGCGCGAGGTAGGACCACGGCTTCTCGGACAGCGTGCCCAGCGTGCCCGGGACGAGCACGGCGCCCCGCCAGGCCACGCCCTGGTCCGAGAACTCGGTTCCACCCACCGACGGGACGGAAGCACGCCACAGTTCCCGGCGCCGCGCGACGTCATAGGCGACGAGCCTCTGCCCCGGATCCTTTCCGTTCTCGACGCTCCCGGCCAGAAACCAGAGCGTGTGCCCGTCAGCCGCCCATACCGAGATGAAGAGTGGGTGGGCGGAGCCGTCGTATCGCCGCTCGGTCCAGACGACCTTCCCTGTGCGGACGGAGACCGCCGAGAACTCGGTGCCCGAGGGCTTCAGGAAGAGTCCGCCGCTCAGCAGGGTGAGGCTGCCGCTCGGCCACAGGTCGTTGCGGCTCCACAGGTGCTTGCCGTCCCGGAGGCGCACCGCCGACAGCGACTCCTCGCCCATGAGGAGAGCGACGCTCCCGCGCCAGATCAGCGGCGGGTGATTCGGGGCCTGGTCGACCGTCAGCCGCCACAGCGGAGCGGGGGCGGTTCCGCGGACCTGGGGAACCGGCCGGCTCCGACGTGGTTCACCTGTGAGCGCTCTGCCAACGCCCGCCCCGGCCGCGCCCAGGGCGAGTCCGGCCGCGCCGGACAGCGCGCCGAGCGTGACGGCGCGCCGGGACGGCCGCGGCCGGCTTCCGGCCGGCTCCGGGGCGGCCGGCGGCGCGAGCGGCGCCGTCACCGGGTGGCGCGCCGCCTGTGCGGCCAAGGCCGCCCGAAGGACATCCGGCAGCGCCGTGCCCCCGGTGGTGAACGCACGGGCCAGGGTGCCCGGTTCCGGCCGCTCAGCGGGGTCCGGGGACAGACAGGCGGCGATTGGTGCACGCAGCCCGGCCGGCAGGTCGTCGGGGTCGGCGTCGACGCGGCCCGTCGCCGCGTAGACCAGCACGGCACCGAGCGCGTAGAGGTCGTCGTGAGGTCTCAGCGGTTGGCCCGCAGGTCGCTCGGGCGGCAGGGTGGACGGGACGGCATCGTGAGGCACCCCGACGCGGCGTCCGGCGTCCGGTGAGGCCGCGCGGGCCAGCCCGTAACCCGTCAGCCGTGGACCATCGGGTGTCAGGAGGACGGATCCCGGCGATATCCCCGCGTGGACCAGCCCGTTGGCGTGTGCGGCCGCGAGGCTCTCGGCGAGTGCCGCCCCCACGGCACGAACGGTGGGCTCCGGGAGCGGGCCGCCGTGCGCGGCGAGTGCGGCGGGCAGCGGCAGCGCGGGGACGCAGTCGTGGGCGATCCAGGGGAGGTCTGCTCCGGCCGGGGCGACGTCGAGGACAGGAGCCACCCAACGTCCTCTCAGCCGACGGGAGTTCTCGGCCTCGGCCCGAAAGCGGACCGCGTACCCGGTGTCCTCGGCGAGCGACGCGTGTGGGAACGTCAGGATCACCACACGGCCGGTCCGGTCGTCGCGCGCGAGGCAGCGCGGGGCGTCCTCGGCGTGGCCCGGCACGTCCAGGGTGTCGAGGACACGGTACGGGCCGAGCCGCGAGGGTCCGTCCTGGTCGGACCGCTCCGTCCGCAGGTCCGGATTCGGGGGTGTCATGCGTCCTTCCCTAGTCCATGGGCAGCGCGTAGACGCCGCGCCCGTCCACCACGACCACGGTGTCGTCCGTGAGTGCCACCGTGCGCCGCCGCGGCCGCGGCCCTCCCCCGGCGATGTCGGTGAAGCGCCACAGCAGCGAGCCATCGGTGGTGTCGAAGGCGTCCACCTCGGTGTCACTGGCCATGAGCAGCCTCCGTCCCGATGGACTGACCAGCGTGTCAGGAGTCGTGGGCGCCGCCTCGGTCTCCAGCGCGAAACCGTAGGCACGTTGCCAGCGGACCTTTCCCGTCCGGGCCTCGACGGCGTGCAGTGCGTAGCCGCCGTCGGCGACGTACGCCGTCTTCCCGTGAACGTACGGCAGACCGAAGTCCGTGAGGTGGCCCTTGGCGTCCTTCCCGAGTGAACGGAGGGACCACCCGCTCCGGCTGCCGTGGAGGGGGTCGAAACCACGCAGGGTGCTGGCGACGGCCGCGATCAGCGTGCTGTTTCCGTCGCTGGTGACGAACCCTTTCGTCCCGATTCCTCGATAGACCCGCTGCCAGAGCCGCTTCCCGCTCTCGCGGGCGAAGGCGATGGCCTGTCCACCGCCTTCGCCGCCACCGTCCATGGCGACCAGCACGTCCTTCAGCAGATGTCCGTCGGTGAATCCGGCGGGAAGGGTGCGGCGCCATGCCTCTCGGCGCGTGTCGACGTCAAAGGCGATCGCGGCATGACGGTCGCCACCGTCTTCTGCCCCGACCGTCACGGTGAACCAGACGGTGGACCGGTCCACCGCCAGTACGTGCCCGAGCAGGGTCTGAGCGCCGCGCCGGTAGTCCTTGCTGCGCCAGCGCACTCGGCCGGTCAGCGCGTCCAGCGCCACCAGTCCGTCGCCCGGGACGAACAGCGTCTCCGCGTCAACGGCCCACGGCGCTCCGGCGGGTCGGAGCCCGTCACGCGTCCACAGCTGCTTGCCAGTGCGCAGATCGATCCCGTGGACCGCCGTCTTCCCCGTCAGGACCACGACCCGGCCCCGCCAGATGAGGGGCGCGTAGGCGGGTGCCGCTCCCGTGACGTCGTGCCGCCAACGCGGCTGGGGCGGCGCTCCTTCGAGACGGCGGTGCGAGCGGTGGGCGGCGGCGAGGCGCTCGGCAGGGGTCGGGGGAGGGGGGTCGTCGGGCGCCGTCGCGGTCCAGGTGACGCCTGCGCCCACCGCGACCCCCGCGGTGCCGCAGACGGCACCGACGAGAAGTCCGCGCCGCGACGGCCCGATGGACTGTGACAGCTCCTCATCGTCTCGACGCGTCGCGCGCCCGTCGGCCGGTTCCGGGGAGGGCTCCCGCGCGCTGTCGACCTCCGCGTCCAGCACCGCCGAGGACTGTTCCGACAGCGCGGCGATCACCCGCCCCGGCAGCCAGCCCCGCCCCAGCAGCGCCGCGGCCGGGCTCACCCCGCCGCTGTCCCGTACGGTGGCGCTCCAGCCCGCGGGAAGCACGCTGACTCCGGGCGAGCTCCCGGGTACGCCGACGTCCGCCGCATCCGGCCCCGAGGACACAGACGGTGTGTTCACCGGCGACCGGAGACCGCGGGCCAATTCGTCCAGCAGCGCCTGAGCCGTCGGCCGGTCCGCCGGGTCAGGAGCGAGACAGGCGCCGAGAGTGTCCCTCAGTTCCTCCGGCAGCGTGTCGACGTCGGGCCCCAGCCGCCCCGTCACCGCGTACGCCAGAACCGCGCCCAGCGAGAAGACATCGCCCAAGGGGCGCGGCCGCCCGCCCGAAAGCTGCTCCGGCGGCAGTACGGCGAGGGACACCCCCGGCAGGTCCGCCCGTATCTCACCGTCCGGCCCAGCCGCTCGCACGGCGCCGAATCCGGCAAGGCGCGGACCGTCCCCCGCCACGAACACGGTGTCCGGCGCGATCCCCGCGTGGGGTGTGCCCGTGGCATGAATCCCTGCCAGCGTCTCGGTCAGGGCGGCACCAAGTGCGCGCACGGTGGCAGCCGGCAACGGACCACCGTGTGCCTCCAGTGCGGCGGGCAGCGGCAGCATGGGCAGGTACGGGGAAGCACTCCACGGTGGCTCGGTGGGGTCGCCCGCGAGTTCCACGACCGGAGCGAGCCAGCCGGGCGGATGGCTGCCGGCCAGCAGACGGGCCCGTTCCGCCTCCGCCAGGAAGCGGCCGCGATGGGCCGGGTCGTCCGCAGCCTCCGACAGCGGTGTGGTGAGCACGACCGTCCTGGCGCCGCCCGCGCTGCGCGCGACGAACTGCCGGGCCGTCACGGTGACCTCGCCCGTCCCTTGGGTCAGCCTCGCAATGAGGTGGTAGGAGCCGAGCCGCCGCGGATCGTCCGTGGTCAGCGGTTCCACACGCGCGCCCCGCCTCGCCCGGGAATGCTGAGTCCTACGTCAGCCACTGGTCAGGCTCCGCGCAGAGGAGTAGACGTCCAGCACCGCGAGGCACAGCGGCACCAGGGAGAGCAGGAAGGCGCTCTCGGCCAGGTCCGACAGACGTCCCCAGAAGGGGGAGACACCGACCCGCGGAACGATCAGGGCGATGGCGACGAGCAGGGCCGCCCCCGCCGTCACGGCCGCGGCCAGCCAGATCGTCCGGACGTCGAGCGGACCGCGGTCGTTCTCGGTGATCAGCTTGAGGACCGCGTCGGCGGGCGGGTTCAGCGACAGCCCGAGCACCAGCAGACCGAGGGAGACCAGACCCGCGCCCAGGACCGAGGCGACCTGTGCGGTGTAGCGGAAGAGCCGCGCGCGCAGCAGCATCGCGAGCCCCCCGGCGAGTGCCAGCAGCTGGCCCCACATGCTGTCGGAGAAGCCGAGGACGGCGGAGGAACCCACGACGACGGCGGAGCAGCCGCCGACCAGGCCGAGCAGCATCTCGTGGCCCCGGCGCGCCTGGGTGGCCACCCGCTCGGCGTCCAGCGGCTCGGCGGGGTGTGGGGTGACGGGGTCCAGGCTCTCGTCGGCCGCCGCATGGGGCGGGGCGTAGCCGATGGGGAGACGGGCGACGCGCGCCGAAAGGCCGGGCAGGAAGGCGATGGCGCCGATCGCCACGACGGAGCAGACCGCGGCGGTGTCGGCGGGGCCGGCCTCGGTGAGGATCGCGCAGAAGGTGGCCAGTGTGCCGACGCTCGAGGCGAACACGGCCGCGACGAACGGGGCGTCACCCCGCGGCATGGCGGCGACCAGGGCGACGGAGGCGATGAGCACGGTGGCACAGCCCAGCAGGAACTGAAGACGGCCGACGCCCTCGCCCTTGTCCAGGGCCAGCAGGCCGGAACCCGCGATCATCAGATGCGGAAGGGCGCCGAGGCCGAGCGCGACGGCGGAGGCGCGGTCGTCGTACACGCGCGCCCGCACGCCCGCGAGGGCGGTCAGCAGCAGGCCCACCGAACCCGCGATGATGCCCGGCAGCCCATGCATGTCGTGCCGCAGCGGGTCGGCGAACCAGAGCACGAAGCCCATGAGGACCAGCAGGAAGGAGCCACCGGCCAGGCCCGCGGCGCGCAGGAAGCCGTCCCGCCACAGGGTGCGGTCACGGGTGACGGCGGAGGCGATGGCGTCGGAGACGTCGTCGTAGACGGCGGGCGGCAGCGACTCGGCGAACGGACGCAGGGACAGCAACTCACCGTCCAGCACCTGCTGGGCGACGAGCGAGCGCGAACCGTCGAGCACCGTGCCATTGCGCCGCACCAGGTGGTATCCGGTGGGCGCGCCCGCGGGCTGGGTCTGACCGGTCAGCCGGAGGATCTCGGGGCAGACATCGGCGACGGGGACGTCCTCGGGGAGCGCGACGTCGATGCGGCTGTCGGGCGCGACAACAGTGACTCTGCAGAAACCGGTTGTAGCGGACGTACTCACCCTCAGGGCCCCCTTGTTCGGTCTTCTGCCTCGCTCGATGATGCGCGCGGCGGCCACCCTACCCGGGTCATCACACGGATACGTCGATAGGATCGCTGTCTCGCGGAGGGAGGCCGTCGCCACGGGGGTGCCGGACGAGAACTGTCCCTGCCGCGTGGAGGGATGAGGGATTCGGTGAGCCAGGTCGTCGTCAAGCGCCAGCCACGGGCTCTGCCGCCCGAGGTGCCGACCGAGGAACTCCGCCTCGAACCGCCCCCGGAACTGCCGCGCGGGCAACAAGAGGGCATCCTGATGCAGCTGTTGCCGACCCTCGGCATGGGCTCGTCGATGGTCTACTTCTTCATGCCGGGCGCCGCTCCCATGATGAAGATCATGGGCGTGATGATGATGTTCTCCACGCTCGGCATGACCGTGGCGATGATCATGCGGTACCGGCGGGGTTCACAGGGCCAGATGGCCGACACCCGGCGCGACTACCTCAAATACCTGGCGCAGACCCGCCGGACCGTGCGGAAGACGGCCCGGTTGCAGCGCAGCGCGCAGTACTACCTCCACCCCTCCCCCGACCAGCTGTGGTCGGTGGTGGCCGAGGGCAGCCGGGTGTGGGAACGGCGGCTGAGCGACGAGGACTTCGGCCAGGTGCGGATCGGGCTCGGGGCGCAGCAGCTCGCCACCCCCCTGATCGCCCCCGACACGGCCACCATCGAGGACCTCGAGCCGCTGACGGCGGGCGCGATGCAGCAGTTCCTGGCGGCCCAGGCCTCGCTGGACGGTATGCCGATGGCGGTGTCACTGCGCGCCTTCTACCACCTCACCGTCTCCGGGGTGCCGGAGCATGTGCACGGGACGGCGCGGGCGCTGGTCGCCCAGCTGGCCACGCTCCACTCGCCGGAGGACCTGGTCATCGCGGTGGTCGCCGCGCGCGGCTCGGCGGAGCAGTGGGAGTGGACCAAGTGGCTGCCGCATGTACAGCTGACGGGCACGGTCGACGGGGCGGGCTCCCGGCGGCTGTTCGGCGATTCGCTGGCCGAGCTGGAGGAGCTGCTCAAGCCGCGGCTCGAGGGCCGTACCCGGTTCAGCCGGGACGCCCAGCCCGCCTTGGACCAGCCGCATCTGGTGATCGTCCTCGACGGCGGCATGGTGCCGCCGGACTCGGCGCTGGCGTCGGCCGAGGGACTTCAGGGCGTGACCGTCATCGAGGTGGTGCCGGGCGAGCTGGAGGAGCTGCGCGGCGGTCTGTCGGTCGTGGTCCGGCCGGGCAAGCTGCAACTGCTCTCGCAGGTCGCGGAGTACGAAGGGGTCCCGGACACACTGTCCAGGGAGGCCGCCGAGGCGCTGGCGCGGCAGCTCGCCCCGCTGCGCATGGGTGTCGGCGACGATGACGAACCCCTGCTGGCCAACCTCGACTTCACCGATCTGCTGGGCCTCGGCGACGCCGGTTCGGTCGATGTGTCGCGGACCTGGCGGCCACGTTCGCTGGCCGAGCGGCTGCGGGTGCCGATCGGAATCTCCGAGGACGGCTCCCCGGTCATGCTGGACCTGAAGGAAGCGGCCCAGGAGGGCATGGGCCCGCACGGTCTGTGCGTGGGCGCCACGGGTTCGGGCAAGTCCGAGCTGATGCGAACCCTGGTGCTCGGTCTGGCGGTCACCCACTCCTCGGAGACCCTGAACTTCGTGCTCGCGGACTTCAAGGGTGGCGCGACCTTCGCCGGGATGTCCGAACTGCCGCATGTGGCCGCGGTCATCACCAACCTGGCCGACGACCTGACGCTGGTCGACCGTATGCGCGACTCGATCACCGGTGAGCTCCAGCGCCGCCAGGAGCTGCTGCGCTCGGCGGGCAACTACGCCAACGTCCACGACTACGAGAAGGCGCGGGCGGCCGGTGCCCCGCTGGAGCCGTTGGCCTCGCTGGTCCTGGTGATCGACGAGTTCAGTGAGCTGCTGACGGCGAAGCCGGACTTCATCGACATGTTCATCCAGATCGGCCGGATCGGCCGTTCGCTGGCTGTGCATCTGCTGCTGGCCTCACAGCGGCTGGAGGAGGGGCGGCTGCGCGGCCTGGAGACCTATCTGTCGTACCGGATCGGTCTGCGGACGTTCTCCGCGGCGGAGTCCCGCACCGTCCTGGGCGTGCCGGACGCGTACCACCTGCCGTCCGTCCCGGGTTCGGGGTATCTGAAGTTCGGCACGGACGAGATGACGCGCTTCAAGGCGGCGTACGTCTCCGGGACGTACCGCACCGGCGCCCCGACCACCGAGGGAACCACGGAGCTGCCCATCGAACGCAAGCCGGTGCTCTTCACCGCCGCGCCGGTGCCGGTCAGCTACGCCACCCCGGACCCGGCGGCCCTGCTGGCCTCGGCCTCGGCCCGGACGGACGAGGACGACGCGCTGGCCGAGACGGTCCTCGATGTCATCGTGGGCCGGCTGGAGGGCCAGGGGCAGCCCGCGCACCAGGTGTGGCTGCCGCCGCTGGACAAGGCCCCCTCGCTGGACGAGCTGCTGCCGTCGCTGGCGCCCTCGGCCGAGCGCGGGCTCCAGTCGGCGGACTACGCCCGGCCCGGCGGTCTGGTCGTACCGCTCGGCCTCATCGACAAGCCCTTCGAGCAGCGGCGTGACATCCTCTACCGCGACTTCTCCGGCGCCGCGGGCCATATGCTCGTCGTCGGCGGTCCGCAGTCCGGCAAGTCGACCCTGATGCGCGCCCTGGTCGCGTCCTTCGCGCTCACCCACACCCCGGCCGAAGTGCAGTTCTACGGGCTCGACTTCGGTGGTGGCGGTATGAGCGCCGTCGCCGATCTGCCGCACGTGGGCGGGGTGGCCTCGCGTCTGGACCCGGAGAAGGTGCGGCGGACGGTCGCGGAGGTGGCTGGGATGCTGGCCCGCCGCGAGGAGTACTTCCGCGCCCAGAACATCGACTCCATCGCCACCTACCGCCGTCAGCGGGCCAACGGGCTCCACGCCGACCAGGGCTGGGGCGATGTCTTCCTGATCGTCGACGGCTGGGCCAACTTCCGCTCCGAGTACGACATCCTGGACGGTGTGGTCACCGATATCGCCGGACGCGGTCTGGGCTACGGCGTCCACGTCATCATCACCGCCTCCCGCAACATGGAGGTGCGCGCGTCCCTGAAGGATCAGCTGCTCAACCGGCTGGAAATGCGGCTCGGTGACACGATGGACTCCGAGTTCGACCGTAAGGTCGCCGCGAACGTGCCGGTGGGCGTCCCCGGCCGCGGTCAGCTCCCGGAGAGGCTCCACTTCATGGGCGCCCAGCCGCGGATCGACGGGGGCGACGACCCGGAGACGATGACGGACGCGACGGCCGAGCTGGTGCGGGCCGCGGGCGCCGCCTGGACCGGTCCGCAGGCCCCCCGGGTCCGGCTGCTGCCGCGCAGGCTGCGCGCGGACGAACTCCCCAAGGGATTCGAGCAGCCGCAGCACGGCATCGCCATCGGTATCGACGAGACCAACCTCGAGCCGGTCTTCGTCGACTTCGAGACCGACCCCTTCTTCCTGGTCTTCGGTGAGAGCGAATCGGGCAAGACCGCGCTGCTGCGCCTGATCGCGAAGCAGATCACCGAGCGGTACAGCTCGGACGAGGCCAAGATCGTGGTCGGCGACTACCGCCGTTCGCTGCTCGGGGCCATCCCGGACTCGCATCTGCTGGAGTACGCGCCGATCGCCTCGGCTCTGGAGCTCCACGCCAACGCGCTGAACGGGCTGATGGAACGGCGGGCCCCGAAGCCGGACATCACCCCGCAGCAGCTGCGCGACCGCAGCTGGTGGAGCGGTCCCCAGTTCTTCGTGATCATCGACGACTACGAGCTGGTCTCCACCAGCAGCGGCAATCCGCTGGCCGTGCTCACGGAGAATCTCCCGTTCGCGCGGGATGTGGGTATGCGGTTCATCATCGCCCGTAACTCCGCCGGTTCCTCGCGCTCGATGTTCGAGTCGTTCATGCAGCGGGTGAAGGAACTCGGCGCCCAAGGTGTGGTGTTGTCCGGCGATCCGGGTGAAGGCGACATTCTGGGTGGAGTCCGGCCCCGGCCCATGCCTCCGGGCCGCGGATTCTTTGTCTCCCGTAAGCGCGGGATTCCGCTGACCCAGTTCGGCTGGCTGCCCGACCAGTAGGCCGCCTCGTCACGAGGGCTGTTCCTCCCCTACCTCCCTGGCAAAGGGAGGTAGGGGAAGCCCGTGTGGGAGTGGGGTGACCGGAACGGGCACCCCACAGGGCACGAAAGGCGAATGGGGTGGACGACCGTGACCGGTCGTCCACCCCATTCGCGGGTGGCGCCATCGTTCAGAACGAGATGTCTTTGAAGAGGTTCGCGTTCCTCTTGTCCGTGGAGTGGTAGTCCATCTTGCCCTTGCGGACCTTGTGCGCGACGTCCTTCAGCGTGGTCTCGATGTGGTTGGCTCGAACGTTGAACTGCTTCTCGGCCGCCAACATCATCTGGTGGGCCTCGCCCTCCCAGCCGGCGGTCACCTTCTTGACCGCGGCCACGATGTCCTCAATCTGCTTGCGCACCGCCGCCGCGCCTCGCTCGATGTCACCAGCGGTGTCCTCGAGTGAAGCGTATGTGACCTTGATGTCCATAGGGTCGCCGGACATTTATGCCCCCATTCCTGGTGAAGTCTTGATCATGTCGAAACCTCGTCCGTGCCGGGCGCCCGTGTCGCGCCCGGCCGGATCAGAACCCGTCGACCTTGCTGTGAGGAGCCAGCCCGTCCGCACCGCTCCCGAGGCCGCCACCCGGCTTGGCGCCATTGAAGTCGATCTTGTTCAGCTCGGCGGCGATCTCACCGTCGTTCGCGCCGCTGGACCGGTGGGTGAGCTCCACCGCCTCGTGAATCTGGACGATCAGCTGACGCAATGCCTCGTGGTCCTCGTTCAGAGCGGTCTGCTTCTCCTTGAATTTCATGCCAGCCTGACCCGTCCAAGCCGCCTCGACTGTGGCGACGGCGTTGATCAGGTTACGCAGGTTCGTGGAGAGGCCTTCGCTGACAAGACCGAGGTCGGCTTCGAACTTCTTGAAAGCTGCGTCGCTTATCCTCTGAGTGCCCGACATGTTCCACCTTCCCCCATGAAGTGTTGGTGAGTTGGGATGGGGTTTTGCTTCAACTCACCACTGAATTCCTACCTACCGTAGGCCGAACTGGCAACCCCTCACCTTTCGCCCACACCGTCATAGTGCACTACGGCGCCTCATTACGGCGAAGGCGACCGCACCGCCGACCACAACGGCGGCTCCGGCCCCCAAAGCGATCCACAGCGTGGTGTTGCCACCGTCGTCGCCGTTGCTTGCCTTGGTCTCCTTATCGGGCTTCTGGGCTTGCTTCTTGCCCGAGTCCGAGCCGGAAGACTCAGGTTGTGATCCAGCATCCGGAGAGTTAGACGCAGAAGAGGAGGGATTTGGTTTCGTCGCGCCCTCGCGAGCGAGCAACGGATTTGTGGTGGCGGAGCCCGGGTCTCCCTCGCCGTCCAGAAGGACCTTACGGGGACGAACGGAGCCGTATCCGATGTAATCACTCGGAATGTCGCCGGACACGGGCTTCGCCGCGGTCTGCATCATGACCCGGAGCACCTGGTTGTTGGTCCAGTTGGGGTGCTTGGCCCAGATGAGAGCGGCGGAGGCGGAGGCGACGGCGGTGGCTTGGCTGGTTCCTCGCCCCTTGCAAACGCCCTCGGACTCTAGGCAGTGCTCAGGGATCTCCTCGCCCATGGCTACTAGTCCCACGGAGTCACCTGTGGTCGAGAACTCGGTAGCCTTACCGTGACGATCGATTGCACCTACACCCACAACGCCGGACAGCGATGCGGGATAGGAAGGAAGATTGTTTGTATCCCGGTCATTCCCAACACTCGCAAAGACAAGACTCCCCTTCTTGAGCGCATAGTTCACGGCAGCCTGGGTCTTGGTGAAGTAGGCACGCTCCCCCGGGACTCCCAGGGAGATATTAAGAACCCGCGCCCCGTGATCGACAGCATAGCGAATTGCCTTCGCCATGACTGATCCAGCAGATTCAGCTGGCTGGTCGAACAACTTCCCCTTAATCGGTAGAATCTTGGCTTCCGGCGCCAAGCCTTGGATGCCACCCCCAGCCCCTGTCCCAGCGATGATTCCCGCCATGTTCGACCCGTGACCGTCGGGGTCCTGATGCGGATTCGTGCCTTTGCGAGAGGCGTCTGTTCCCTTCAGCAACTGACCATGCAGTTCGGGGAGGGAAGCGTTAACTCCGGAGTCGATGACAGCAACCGTGACCCCCTTCCCCTTGCTCACCTTCCACATCTGCTCGGCCTGCATGTCCTCCAGGTACCACTGCCGAGACCTGATGTCCTCCGCGACTGCCACCGGTGCAAGACCGCTCATCGCCATAAGGCTGGCCCCCAACAGCGCGAGAGCCGACAAGGAACGCTGGCGCGCTCCATAGTTCCAAAATGGCATGGGTGAGTGCTCTCCTCGGCCTTGCACCTGCGGCTGACGCGTCAGTCGATGACCGGCGGGACGGTGTCGCGCCGCCCTCCGGTCCAGGTCTCGTCATCTTCTTGAAGGTAGTCGGGCGTGGTTCCGTTCTGGTCCTGCCGGTCACCGGGGCGAGTGGCTTCGCTGCGGGGTGGAATCATTCCCGGGGTCTGGGCATTGCGTACCAGGCCCGCTCCCCCGGGAGTGAACTCGGACCGCCCCTTACCTGTTGCGCGTGGGCTGCCGGTCACCCCACCCGGTTCCGAAGAGACCCGTCGGGCACCTGTGCCCCCGGGACCGTCCGGACCCCCGGTGATCGGATGCGATCCCGTCCCCATGGGGCCACGCACCGGTATTCCGCGCTCCTCGCCTACAACCGTGGTCCGTGGCAAGCGCTGACCGTTCGCCGGCCCCTTCCCGTTCGGGCGGTCGACCATGCCACCGCGCTCGGAGGCCAGTCGTCGGCCGGAGCCGTTGGGGCCCGGGGTGGTCGGGTTGGTGTGTGGCGGGTGGTATCCCCCGCCCATCAGGTTTCGACCCATGAGGGGGCGCTCTTCACCAACCACGGTGGTCTGCGGAAGCCGGGGAACGGGGCCGCGCGGCGGACGGGACAGACTGGTGATGCCGTCCTGGGGGCCGGTACGCGGCGGGATCAGCGGCCGACCCGTCGTCGGTCCCGGGGGCGTTCCGATAGGCCGCCCCACGGGGCCAGGCGGGGGCCCTCCACGCAGAGTCGGGGGAACGTTGGGCATGCGGGACGTCCCCGGGGGAATGACGCGAGTGGTCCCCGGCACCACGGGGCCAGGGACGGGGAACGGGCCCGGGCCCGGGCCGGTGGTGCGCTGCTCCGGCCCGACGGGCGGTGCCGTGGGCAAGGTCGGTCGGTCGACGGGATCGATGGGCGGTGCAGTGGAGTCGATGTTCGTGCCCGTCGCCGGAGGAGCGGTCGCACCGACGCCCGAGCCGACTCCTCCATCAGTACCGACACCCGGGTGGCTGATCGGCGTGGCGCTCCCACCGTCAGATGCGTCGCTCCCACCGTCAGTTGCGTGGGGAGCAACGGCGAAGGACTTCGGGGAAGCGGTCGCCCCGCCTCCACCCGCAGCGGCGGCGTAGGTGTTTCCTCCACCACCGTAGGAGGTCTGATCCTTGCCATAATCGGCGAAGCTATCTTCGCGCGGCAGCTGCGGAAAGTTCGGCTCCTTCAGGTCTTTGAGGATGCCATGGCTGACCTCGTAGAACGAATCCACCAAGTCCATCATCTGAAGAGCTTGTTGGCGCTTTTCCTCGTCCTCCTTCGACAACTTGGGCTTCCAGTCATCGGGAGAGCACTCCTCCCGGCGGGGCATCCCCGAGTAGGCCCCGTACAGCCCCTGGCCGGCAAACCACATCTGCAGACCGACCTGAAAGGTGTAGTCGGCCATGACTCGGGTCTGCTTGACCAGCTTCTCACTGTACCCACGGAAGGCATCCGCGCCCTCGCCTTCCCACTGCGGTCGTTTGGTGTGAGCCACCAGTTCGTCCGCAAGGTCATGGAGGGGAGTGGCAGCCTTGGACAGCGCCGCCCCTACGTTCACCAGCTTGGCAGGATCCGCGCCGGCAAGCATGGCCAACAGCACTGGGAGTTTAAGATGATCGAATTTGCCTGGAGCCATCTACTTCTTCCCCCTCACGACGGGTCGCCTCCGGCTTGGTCACTGTCATTTCCGCCGGGCTTCTGGGTCTTGGGGTGGCCGTGCTGCTCCTCAACCCGCTTCCGGATCTCGTCCAACCGACGGGCCTGTTCTGCGTCCAAGCCGTCGAGGTTCTTCTCCGCCACGATCCCCAACAGCCCGAACGCCTCGATCTGGTCACCGAAGGCCTTGGAGAAGGTCTCCAGCTTGACGTGGATCGTCTTGTACAGCTCGGCCAAGGCGTCGGCCGACTCGAACTTCGTCGAAGTCGTGCCGCCGTAGGCATCCCTGGAGATGGACTGTTCGGAAAGTTGCCTATTCCCGGCGGGAGACTCGTCCAGAGCGATCAGCACCTCGTCGAGGCGCTTCTTGAACTCCTCAAGGGTGTTCGATTGCTTGGCCAGATTCTTGCCGAATAGCGGCTGAGACTCAGACCCAGCCCCGTGGTCATCCTTCTGACCCACGCCGTTCCTCCCCGTGCCCCGTATGACACCGACGATGTCCTACACCACTCTAGCCACTCGGCGTGGACACCCCAACTCCCAAGTAGTGCAGTTCACTCGACAGTTCCGTAACAGCCCCCCGCCCCGGTGCACGTTACCGAGCACACCACACTCTGACCTGAGTACGCATACCTATTTCGCCGCCCGGCGACGCCTCCGCTCGTTGAGCACGGTCGCGAGCCCCGCGGTGACGGTGACGAGGACCACGGCGCCGCCGAGGGCATACGTGGCCAGGCGTTCCCTGCGTTCCTGGGGGGTCTCACCGACCGTCAACGGAGCCGCGTCCGGGGAGTCGACGTCAGCGGCGGAGTCCTTGTCGAGGGTGACGTGGTCGATGGCCTCACCGTCGTCGGTAAGGGCGCGGACCGGGTCGACCACACCCCAACCGACCCGTGAATCATGGCCGTTGATGGAGCGTTCGGCGGTCTGCTCGATCTGGGCGACGACTTGGTTCTGCTCCCAGTCGGGGTGCTTTGCCCGGATCAGTGCGGCAACGCCCGCGACGTAAGGGGCAGAGAAGCTGGTGCCGTTGTCGACGCATTGGCCGCCCTTGGGGACGGTGGAGACCATTTCGACGCCCGGGGCGGCCACATCGACGAAGTCACCGGACTGCGAGAAAGCCGCTCGTTCGTTGTTGCGGTCCGAGGCGCCCACGGCGAGCACGCCGTCGTAGGCCGCGGGATAGGTCTCCCGGAGCTTTCCGTCGACGCCGTCGTTACCGGCGGAGGCGACCACGACGACATTGGCCTTCAGCGCGTTCCGGACGGCCTGCTGAAGCTTGTTGTTGGCCCGGAGTGGTTTGACGGTGTCCTGGGAGATATTGATGACGCGGGCGCCCGCATGGACCGCTTTGTCGATGGAGGTGGCCATGCTGTCGGTCGTACCGGATCCCTTTTCGTCGTTCTGGCGAATCGGAATGATCCTCGCCTCGGGGGCGATACCGACGAAACCGCTGTCGGGGTGAGGACGGGCGGCGATGATGCCCGCGACCTTGGTGCCGTGGCCGACCAGGTCGTCGGTGCCGTTGCCCTTTTTCCCCTTCTGGATCCGGTCTTTCTTTTTCTTGTTCGTGTCCGGGACGTCTGCGCCGAGTTTGGTGTCGACGGCGTCCTTCAGCTGGTCGTTGGTGTTGTCCACGCCCGTGTCGATGACGGCGACCTTCACCGGACGGCCGTTCTTCTCCTTGCCCTTGGTGTCCTGCCACAGTTGGTCGAGCACAACCCGCTGGAGCGACCAGGGGGTGCCCTTGATGGGCTTGGCGGGATAGGTGCACTGGCCGTTGCCGGCCAGGGTCATGACCGCGACCGGGGACGGCGAAAGGGGCCCGCTCGCGGCGGAGAGTGCCGTAAGGGAGGCCGCGGCCGACAGGGCCAGGGATCGGGTGATGCGCGACCCGCGCTGGGGATTCCTCATGGTCCTCATGGCCTCAGGACCCCTGCGGCTGCCGGGCGCTGTTCTTGTCCAGCCGCGGCCCACGGGGGAGGAACTCGGACCAGGTGTCGGGTACCGGCACCGGGTTCACCTCCTTGTAGCCGAGCCGCTGCTTGGCCTCCTCAGGGTTCTGCTGGGCCGCGTTGGCTGTGGACTTGTCGTCCGGTTCAGCGCCGATCTTCGACTTGCGGGCATCGCTGTCGTTGTTGGACTGGACGGCGTAGCGCAGACCTGTGTCGGTCACCAGGAAGACCGAACCGTTCTTGACCTGGTGGCCCTGGACCTGGCGGAAGAGAACGCCGGAGCCGGGGGTGACATAGGCGCTGGTGGCACCGTCCGGAATGGTGGCCGGGAAATCGCGGCCGGCCCACGTGGCCGTCTTGGGGTCGCCCTTCCCGCTGACTCCGCGCAGAACGCTGCAACTGGTGTCGCGCGCGCTGCTGCCCAGTTCCGGGTCGACGGAATTGGCCTGGGCGGGGATTTCGTCGGGCCAGTTGTAGTCATCGCCGTAGAACTCCTCCTCGTCCGAGACGAAGGAGGAGGGGCGCACCTGCTCCGGACGGTTCTTCTGCCCCAGGTCGTCCAAATCCTCGCTGGCGAGCAGCAGTTTGGCGACGAACTGCGAGATGCGTTCCACCTTGCCCTTGAGCACCACATAGTGCTGCTTTGCGTTGCCCGTCGAGGTCTCGAGGACCATGCCGACCCGGTTGGCCTTCTCCCCAAGGCTGGGCACTCCGGCGTCGGCACCGACAGTGCCGGGGATGTCCGGGAAGGTGATGGGCTTGCCGTCCCGGAAGGTGGCCAGCCAGTCGTTCGTCACCCGCTGCGGCTTCGCGCCGTCACGGAAGACGGTGCGCAGCAGGAGGCTGTAGGTCGACGGGGAGGTCTTCTTCAGGTCGGGGCCACCGATGAGGTACTTGGTGCCCTTCGGGTCGACGACATAGCGTGCACCCTGCTTGTCCTCCACATAGAGGGCCTGACCGCTGTGCAGCGCCTGCGAGCCATGCAGCTTCTTCAGCTTCGGGTCGCGGTCGGAGAAGAGGAAGACCGCCTTCTGCGTGGTTTTCCCGTTTCCGCCCGGCTGTTCGCAGACCGCCCACTCCATCTGCTTCTTCGCCTCCTCGGCGGAGGGCAACCGGTCCGGGGCGTAGGGAATGCCGATCGTCGGGCCGCGCGGGATATGCCCGTTGTCGAGTTCCGATTCCTTCACCTTGACGATGCTCGACTTATCGGGGTCGAGCAGCAGTTTGGCGGAGGCGAAGTTGAGGACCGGGTGGAGCTGGACCTTCCCGTCGGTCTTGAGCACGACGTAGCGGGTGGTCGAGTCGCTGCCGACGACAACGTGCGAGGCGACGTCGTCCCAGCCCTTGGGTGCCACCGGCTTGAACATGCCCCAGGCGCCGAATCCCGCGAGGATCAGGGCCCCGACCACCACCCCGGGGAGCACCGCGCGCAGCGGACGCGGAGCGCCCTCCTCGGTGCCGCTCGGTGTGGGTTGCAAGAACGCGGCGACTGTCCGCTTCTTCGCAAAGATATAGGCGTTGAGTTCATCCCGCCGTGATGCCATGTTTAGCCGCTTCTCCCCGCTTTTCGGCCTCGGTAGTCAGGTGGCCTGCCCTCGGACCCGGTCTCGTACCGACCCTCTACTATGCCGGTAGTCAATTGACTCATGGTGCTCGGGGACACTGGTGGGGAAGACCAACGACCGAGCCGTTGGGGCGGGTTTCGGACTGTAAGGGGCTGACGGGGATGGCTGCCGCAACGCGCACACGTACCGCGAGGAGCGCGTCCGGCCGACGCACACCGAGCGGACCCGGTGCGCCGGCCCCCGCTCCGGCTCCCCCGGCCGCGGGGGCCGCGCCGAGTTCGGTGACCCCGCGCCCGCTGCCCCGGCCCGGCAGTCTGGGCCCGCTGCGGCTGCAACAGCTCGTGCTCATCGAGGTGGCCGCGGCGATCACGCTGGTGGCGTGGACCATCGATGAACTGATGCTGGTCCCGGCGGCGGTCATGGCCGTGGTGCTGATCCTGCTGGCCGTGGTGAGGCGCCATCAGCAGGCGATCCCGGAGTGGCTGGGCACGGCCCTGGCGCTGCGCGGGCGCCAGCGGCGGGCGTCGCAGCCGGTCGACGCGGGCATCGACCCGGGCTTCACGCCCGTTGTCGAATGCGAGCCCGCCCTGCGGACGTACACCTACACCGACCGTGAGCGCCGCGCGGTGGGCATGGCCGGGGACGGCACCTTTCTGACCGCCGTCATCCAGGTGGAGGCGGTGGACGCGCCGCTGCGCCCGCAGCGCGCCCAGCGTCCGCTGCCGCTCGCGGTGCTGCGCGACGCCCTGGACGTGGACGGGATCCTGCTGGAGTCGGTGCAGGTCGTCCAGCACGCCATGACCGCGCCCGCGCCCCATCTGCCCGCGCAGGCGGTGGCGGTGCGCAACTACGGGCCGTTGCAGGAGAACACCGGTGCGCCGTCGACCCGGCTGACCTGGGTGGCGCTGAAGTTCGATCCGGAGCTGTGCCCGGAGGCCGTGGAGGCGCGCGGTGGCGGTCTGGAGGGCGCACAGCGGTGTGTGCTGCGTACGGCCGATCAGCTCGCGAGCCGGTTGCAGGGGGCCGGTTTCGGGGTGACGCTGCTGACGGAGGAGGCGCTGACCGCGGCCATCTCCACCGCCGCGAGCGTCAACCCGGTGGCGACCGCCCAGGCCCGGCAGACCAACACCCTGTCCCGGCGCACCGTGGAGACCGCCCGCACCTGGCGCTGCGACGACCGCTGGCACACCACCTACTGGGTGGGCCGCTGGCCGCAGATGGGGCCGAGCGCCGCCCCGCTCCCGCAGTTGGCCGCGCTGCTGACCTCGCTGCCCGCGCTGGCCACGACCCTGAGCCTCACCCTGCGCCGCGGCGGCACCCAGGGCGGGCGGCACGCTCCGACGGTGAGCGGGCATGTGCGGATCACCGGCCGCAGCGCCGATGAACTGGTGGAGATCCGGCGAGAGTTGCAGCGAACCGCGCGGGGGGTACGGGTCGGGCTCGTACGGCTGGATCGCGAGCAGGTGCCCGGAGTCCTCGCCACTCTGCCCCTGGGAGGGACCCACTGATGGCCACGCCGACGACCGCCCCCTACGGAGCCCCGGCCCCCGCTCCCGCCCCCGGCGGAGCGGGCGATCCGGCCGCCGCCCCCGCGCCGCGCAGGATGCGGCGTGGCTTCGGGCTGATCGGGCCCCGGCGGCAGCCGCATGAGCTCTCCCCGGAGCAGTTCGAAGCGCTGGCGCTGCCGATCGGTGACGACGGGGTGGTGATCGGCATCGGCGCCCGGGACCAGCCCGCGGTGCTCGGTCTGCACCGTCCCACGCCGTTCAACATCCTGCTGGTCGGCGGATTGTGGACGGCGCAGGTCATCGGATTGCGCGCGGTGGCCACCGGCGCGCGCGTCACCGTCGAGACGGGCCGCCGTCAGATGTGGACCGCGCTGACCCAGGCGGCCAACGGCGGCCACGAGAGCATCACCCTCCATGACGTGGGCCGGGTGCCGCCGCAGGGCGCGTCGATCGGCAGCCCGGTGCTGGTGATCCGGGACGCGGGAATGCGGCCGCCGCGCGGCCGGGTGTCCTCGGCGCCCTGGCAGTCGGTGCTGACGCTGCTGCCCTATCTGAGCCCGGTCGCGCCGCGGCTGATGGAGAACGCCGATCTGGTCGGCATCCAGCGGGTCTCCCCCGACGAGGCCACTCAGGTCGGAAAGATCATGGGCCTGCCGACCACGGACGTCGAGTCGCTGTCCACGCTGCCGGACGGGGTCACGCTGTGGTGCAACCGCCGCTCACGGCTGTACGTGGCCACGCATCCCACCGATGTGGAGACGGGGCTGCTGGGCGGGCCGCGCCGGATGGACTGATCCCGCGTCGGCTCACCGTGCGTTTCTCCCCGGTGGTTCTCCGTGTTCGATTGCCGCCGCCCGCGGGGTGGATCACACTTGTCCCGTCGGGCGGACGGATGTCCGCGGTATGTGAAGGGAATCTCCACCGATGGCTGACGCCAAAGAAAAGGCCGAGCTGTACGCCCTCGATATCTCCGGTGTCGAATGGCTCAGCGCGCCTGGCAGCACCTCCGAGGACCGGGTGGAGATCGCCTACCTGCCGAACGGGGCGGTGGCGATGAGGAGTTCCGCCGATCCCGAGACGGTGCTGCGCTACACGGAGGCCGAGTGGCGCGCCTTCGTCCTGGGTGCGCGGGACGGCGAGTTCGACCTGCGCTGAGACCTGCGCCGAGCGTACGGCGGAGGGGGCGGACACCGGCCGGTGCCCGCCCCCCTCGTGCCTCCGACGGCGCCCGGGGCGCTCAGGACCCGAAAGCGATCAAGATCTTCTCGTGGGTGCCCGTGGTCCCCGTGACACGGTCCGAGGCGATGAAGAAGATGCCGTTCCGGTAGATCCGGGTGGCGGTGGCGAGGACGGCCTCCGTCTTACGGGTGGCCCGGGGCAGTTGCAGCAGTTTCTCGGGTGTGCCACCACCGGGGCCGACGCTCACGACCGTCCCACCGCCGGAGAGTGTGGGCTGCTCGTAGACGATGAGGTTCTTGCCGTCCATGCTCAGCGGCAGCAGCATCCGGCCGCTCACCTTCAGAGCCCACTTCCTCTTCCCGCTGTCCAGGTCGAAGGCGTGGATCTCGTTGCTGGGGCCCGAGCCGACGGCCGGTTTCACCTCGGTCGGCAGGTAGAAGGTGTCCGCGGTGGCGGCGACGCCCTGGCAGGCGCCCATGTCGGTGCCGAAGAGGTCCATCCGGCACTGCGGCTGGTAGGACTGCTTGCCCAGGGCCAGGGAGGAACGCTCCTTGCCACGGTCCGAAATGGCCAGGATCCCACCGGACTTGCGGTCCTCATTGCTGAGCGCGACAACGGCCGGACTGCTGGAGAAGATCTTGCTGACCTTGAAGCCCTTGCGGACGACATAGGTCCACTTGATCTTTCCGGCCGGGGTGAGCTGCTGGAGTTTGGCGGAGCCGTCGTTACAGGAGTACGCGCGCAGCAGGACCTTGCCGCCCGCGTAGCCGTCCACCGAGCAGGCGGGGCTCATCTCGCCCGGGGAGACCTCCTTGCCGTTGTCGACCCGGACCATGGCCGAGCCGCCGAACCAGGCCAGGCCGACCAGATTGCCGCTCTGGGCCATGCCCATGTTCGAGTGGTCGCCGCCGAAGGGGCCCGACTCCGGGGCCTCGTGGTCCCAGAGCTTGACGCCCTTGTCGAGGTCGATCAGGGCGAGCCGACTGCACGAGTTCTTACGGTGGCCCGCGTAGGCGACCACAGCCTTGCCGTCCGTGGCCGAATTCGGTGCGGCGCACACGGCCTTGGGCAGCGACAGCGACCACTTCTCCTCGCCGTTGTCCTGGTACGCGGTCACCTTGGTGTCAACGGCCTTGACGACATGGCCCTTGCGCACCCAGAAGCCGGGCGCGTCGACACCGCGCCGGGTGAGGTCGGGCGCGGGTGTCTGGTAGAGGACCTTGGCCTCGCCCGGCCGACGGACGTCGTTGGGGTCGCTCTCCTGGGCGTTGTCGTCCTTGTGGTCGCTGTCGCCACCACCGGTGGGCCCGGCCGTCGGCTTCTTCCGGTGAGGTTCGGCCGGGGCGGTGCTCGAGGCGGCGGGCTTCTTCTCGCCGTCGTCATCGCTGAGGACGGCGAGGACCGCGCCGCCCGCCGCGAGCAGCACGGCCAGCGCCGTGCCGATGACGACAAACTTCCGCTTCTTGTCGCGACCGCCGCCGTCGCCGCCGTCGCCGCCGCCACCGCCATCGGCCGGCGCTATGCCGTACGGCGTCGCGGAGTGCGGACCGCCGCTCGCGGTCCGGGTCGGGTCCGCCGCATACGGATTGCCGGGGGCGGGCGTCGGCGGCCCGGGAGGCTGCGGCACATCGGGCGCCGGGGATATGGGAGGTGTGGACTGACTCGCGGGGAGCGCCCCGGTATGCCAGATCTGGGGTGGGGTGTGCCTGTCCGACGAGGGCGGGGCGGCCGAAGCCGGGGTGGCCGACGGCGCCTGAGGCGGGGTAGGTGGCGCCGGTGGCCGCTGCGGAGGGCCGAAGCCGCCCTCGGAAGGCTCGGGTTCCGGTGGCGGACCGAAGCCCCCCGCGGGCGGTCGGCGGGGCGGTTGGGGCGGCCGCGGCATCAGCGCTCCCCTCTTCGGCGGATCCGTCGGCATTCGAGCGGATTTCTTTCTACCACCGTCAGGCCGTGGCTCTCCCCGGGGTTGAGCGGGTACACGGCCATGTAAGGCACGGTGAGGTACCGGACGGCACCTTGAGTACCGACGGGCCTGCCATAGCGGCGCTCATGGTGATTAGTCTTGGTGTACGCGGTGGAGAACCTGATCAGGTATCCCCGGCGTCACCAAAGGGGAAAGCCGAACGGTCGGACGACAGTAACGATCGGCAACAGATCGGCCTCGCCAAGAATTTCAAGGGTGTTCGACCACACCAGGAGGCATTGTGAGCAGCGATCGGGACGAGATCCGCACGGGCGGAACCACACCCGGCGATGATCGGTCCGACGCGGAGACCGAGCACACGGGCGAGTTCACCATCGACTACACCCCGCCCGCCTGGTACACGCAGAACGCTTCGCCGTCACCGGCCCCGCCCGTACCCGGGCCGGCCGGGACGACACCCGGGGGGACCAACGGATCCGGAGTGGACACGGGGGCCGGCGCGGGGGCCGTGCCCTCACCTCCGCCGCCGACCGGAACCCCGGTGCCCGTACCGGGTGTTCCGGATCCGAACGGCTTCGCGGGGTCGTGGCCACCGCCCCCGGCGCCGTCCACCGAGACCGCGCCTCCGGGGCCCGATCCGACGGGCTCCGCCACCACGGCGTCCCCCGCGACCGGTTCCACTTCGAGCGGGTCCGGCGAGCACGAGACGCATCCGCGGGCCGCGAACGATGCCGGGCCGGGCGAGACCGGAGATGAGCGTTCCAGGGAAATGAGCGCTATGCCCTCTGTGCCCGACTTCTCCTCAAACCCGGTGGTTCCCACCACCGCTGACGCCGGGGTGGATGACCTCACCGCGGAGAGCTCGAAGAGCGTCGCGCGGGACGAGCGGCCGGAGCGGGACAACTCGGGCGAACCGGCCCCGGGAACCCCGGAGAAGGCCGACGACGACTACGCGCTGCCGCCGGCCACCGCGCCGACGGACACCGCCGACCAGGACGCCGACGCCGCCGAGAGCGACAGCGGCAACGTCCGCAACGAAGGCACCCTGCGGTTCTCCACCGCCGCCCTGCGTGCGGAGATGGCTCAACTCCGCGCGGCCGAAGCCGCCGAGAGCCCCGGGACCGAGAGCGCCGGAAGCTCCGACAACGACTCGGGTGCGGCAGCCGAGCGGTCCTCCGAGCCGGACAGCTCCGACTCCGGAGCCGCGGACACCACCGCGCCCACCGGCGGCGGCGAGGTGCGCAGCGAGGGCACCCTGCGGTTCTCCGCGGCAGCGCTGCGCCAGGACTTCGCGGAACGGCGCGAGGCCGGGAGCGAGGCGGCGGACGCCGACGAGCCCCAGGACGCGATCCCCGAAGGCGCGGCCTCGCCGGACGCGCCCTCCTCGGACCAGCCGCCGGCCACCCCGTGGGCACCTCCGGCCGCTCCGCAGTCCGGACTGCCGCCGCTGCCGCCGGACTTCCAGCCCGCAGCGCCGCAGAGCGCGGACGGCGGTACGGGCGCTCCGGCCGCGCCGGTGCCCACCACTCCGCCCACCCCGCAGCCCAACGAGGGCGCGCCGTGGGCCTCCGGGAGCGGCACCGCCCCGGCGTCGGTCCCGGAGCAGCGGACGGACGGCCCCGGAGCCGGAAGCGGCACCGGGGGCGATCTGCCGCCGCAGTCCGCCGCCTGGGCGCCGCCGGTGCCCGGTACGCAGGGTCAGGCCGCGCCCGGTATCCCGGCGCCCGCGTCCCCGCAGAGCGGCTACGGCTACCCCCGCCCCGGCGAGGGCGCCCCCGGTCCGGTTCCGGGTGGGCCCGGCCCCGGCGCACAGCCGGTTCCCGGTGCGCAGGGCGGCCCCGGTCAGCCTGGCCCCGCCCCGTTCCCGGGACAGGGCCAGGGGCAGGGCCAGGCACCGGGCCAGGGCGGCGCGCCCGTGTCCGGCGCTCAGCCGCCGGCCGCGCCCGGCCCGCAGCCTCCCCAGATCCCGCAGCCCCCGCAGATGCCCCAGCCCCAGCCCCACTACTGCAATCAGGAGCACCAGGGACAGCACCAGCACGGGCCCGCCGGTCCGGGGCAGCCCCCGGCGCCCGCGCCCGCGCAGGGCGGCTACGGCTTCCCGCGTCCGCAGGCGGAGCCCCAGGACGCCGTTCCGCCGCACCACCCGCAGCCCTCCCCCGCGCCGCAGCCTGCGCAGCAGGGCCGGCAGACACCGCAGCCCGGTCCGCAGGGAACAGCTCCGCAGGGAACGGCTCCGCAAGGACCGGCACAAGGCCAGGGCGGTTACGGCTTCCCACGCCCCGACGCGGCTCCCGCGCCACAGGACGGCTACGGCTACCCGCGCCCCGACAGCGGCGCCGCCGCCGCGAACGCCGGTGCCGGGGCGGACGCACCGGCCGATCCGCGGACCGGCGGCTGGCCCGTCGTCACCCCGGACCAGCGGCGTCAGGCCGCCCATGGCGCTGGTGCGCCGCTCGGTTACACGGCGGCCGTCGAGCTGTCGTCGGACCGGCTCATCCGGGGCAAGCAGAAGCCGAAGAAGAACAACGTCGGCGGCTCGCGCTTCAAGTTCGGCGGCAAGAAGGAGGAGGCGGAGCGGCAGCGCAAGCTGGAGCTGATCCGTACGCCGGTGCTCTCCTGCTACCGCATCGCGGTGATCAGCCTCAAGGGCGGCGTCGGCAAGACCACGACGACCACCGCCCTCGGCGCGACCCTGGCCACCGAGCGCCAGGACAAGGTCATCGCGATCGACGCCAACCCCGACGCGGGCACCCTCGGCCGCCGGGTGCGGCGCGAGACCGGCGCGACCATCCGCGACCTGGTCACCGCGATCCCGTACCTCAACAGCTACATGGACATCCGGCGGTTCACCTCGCAGGCGCCGTCCGGTCTGGAGATCCTGGCCAATGACGTGGACCCGGCCGTCTCCACGACCTTCAACGACGAGGACTACCGCCGCGTCATCGATGTCCTGGGCAAGCAGTACCCGATCATCCTCACCGACTCGGGCACCGGTCTGCTCTACAGCGCGATGCGCGGAGTACTCGATCTCGCCGACCAGTTGATCATCATCTCCACACCCTCGGTGGACGGCGCGAGCAGCGCGAGCACCACACTCGACTGGCTGTCCGCCCACGGCTACTCGGACCTGGTCTCGCGCAGCCTCACCGTGATCTCGGGGGTCCGGGAGACCGGGAAGATGATCAAGGTGGATGACATCGTGTCGCACTTCGAGACACGCTGCCGCGGGGTGGTCGTCGTGCCGTTCGACGAGCATCTGTCGGCGGGCGCCGAAGTGGACCTGGACATGCTGCGGCCGAAGACCCGTGAGGCGTACTTCAACCTCTCGGCCCTCGTCGCCGAGGACTTCGCCCGTGCCCAGCAGGCACAGGGCCTGTGGACGGCGGACGGCGGCAGCGCACCGCCGCCGCAGATGGCCCCGCCGATGCCCGTGCACGGTCAGGGGCAGTACCCGGGCCAGGGGCAGGGGCAGCAGCCGGGTCCGCAGCAGGGCCAGGGACAGCAGCAGCCCTACCCGGGGCCGTACGCGCCCCAGCCGGGCCAGCCGCACCCCCAGGGGCAGCCGCCGCAGCAGGGACAGCCCCAGCCGGGCTACCCGCAGCCCGGCCAACCCCAGGGCTACCCCCAGCAGGGACAGCCGGGTCAGCCCGGCCCCCAGCAGGGTTGGCAGCAGCCACAGCAGCCGCAGCAGGGACAGCCACCCCAGCCGCCTCAACAGGCCCAGGGACAGCCGGGTCAGCCGGGTCAGCCGTGGCCGTCCGGTCAGCCCGCACCGCAGGGCCAGCCGTGGCAGCAGCAGCCCCCGGCGGGGCCGCAGCAGTAACGGCGCGCACCCCGCGAAGCGATCGCCCCGCCGGGCCGGTTGATCCCGGTCCGGCGGGGCGATCGCCGTATGAGCCGTCGTTGAGTGGTGAGGGGCGGGCCTCAGCGGGCGCCGTGCTCCTCGACCAGTTGCCGCGCCCGCTTCACATCGGCCGCCATGCGCTCCAGCAGCGCCTCGATCGAGTCGAACTTCTCCTGGCCCCGCAGATAGGCGAGAAAGTCCACCTGGACATGGAGTCCGTACAGATCCAGTCCGACCCGGTCGATCGCGTACGCCTCGACGGTCCGCTCGGTGCCGTCGAACTGCGGGTTGGTGCCGACCGAGATGGCCGCGGGCATCGCCTCGCCCTCGGCGGTGAGCCAGCCCGCGTAGACGCCGTCGGCGGGGATCGCGGTGTGCGGCAGGGTCTCCAGGTTGGCCGTGGGGAAGCCCAGCTCCCGGCCGCGCTGGGCACCGCGCACCACTACGCCCTCGACGCGGTGCGGACGTCCGAGGACCTCCATGGCGCCCGTGACGTCCCCGTCGGCGACCAGCCTGCGCACCAGTGTGGACGAGAACGCCTCGCCACCGCCCGCCTCACCGCGCTCGTACAGGTCGATGACCTCGACCTCGTAGTCGTAGGTGGCGCCCAGCTCGCGCAGGAACGCCACGTTCCCGGCGGCCTTGTGTCCGAAGCGGAAGTTGGGGCCCTCCACCACCACCCGGGCGTGGAGCTTGTCGACCAGCACCTTCACCACGAAGTCACCCGGGGTGAGCCGGGAGAACTCCGCCGTGAAGGGCAGCACCAGCACCGCGTCCACACCGAGCTCCGCCATCAACTCCGCGCGCCGCTGGTGGGTGGCGAGCAGCGGAGGGTGGCTTCCGGGGCGTACGACCTCGCTGGGGTGCGGGTCGAAGGTGACCACGACCGCCGGTACGCCCAGCTCACGCGCGCGTGCCACCGCACGGCCGATGATCAGCTGGTGTCCTCGGTGCACCCCGTCGTAGGAGCCGATGGTGACGACGCTGCGTCCCCAGTCCTCGGGGATGTCCTCCAAGCCACGCCAGCGCTGCACTTTGCCCGCTCCTCGCCCGAACTTTTGTCTGTCGACTTCGCAGATCTAAGAGTGCCATGCCATCGGCACGTCCTTTGCATCGGTGGCCACTCCTGGCGCCCGGCCCCGGGTTCACCACGGTCGCCAGTGGCCTCGCACGACCTCATGCGCCCCCTTTCACTCCCGTGATGCCTTCCGGGCGCCCGCACGATGGGGTGAATTCACCGGCGGCAGCGGAAAGACACCGGGAGGGGAAGAGATCGGGGGGTCGCAACGCACCGCAGGACGGCACAGGCCGCCCCGCGGTGCGGGACGGCCTTCGACGGCGGCCAGGGGCCTCGGGCTCCGGCCGCAGCCGAGCAGCCGGCTCAGACAAAGACAGCCAGGCTCTTGGCCTTGCCCTTCGACTCCTCCACCAGGGCCAGGAAGCGCCCGTCCGGATCGAAGGCGGCCACCGGACCGCCCGGCCCCTCCCCCGGCGGCACCGGGGGCATCGCGATCCGTACGCCGTTGCCCAGCAGCCGGGCCTGGTCGGCGTCCACGTCCCAGCGCGGGAAGGCGGCCGCGGCGGCCTCCGCGATGGGCATGATCGTCAGGGACTCCTCCAGCCGCTCCAGCGTCTCGGCCGCCGCCAGCCCGTACGGCCCGACCCGGGTGCGCCGCAGCGCCGTCAGATGGCCGCCGACGCCCAGCCCGGCGCCCAGGTCGCGGGCGAGCGCCCGGATATAGGTGCCGGAGGAGCAGACGACCGTGACGTCCAGGTCCAGGACGGCGGTGCCGTCCTCCGCCTTCGTCTCGCGGTGCTCGTGCAGCGCGAAGGACGAGACGGTCACCGGGCGCGCCGGGATATCGAAGTCCTCGCCCTCGCGGGCCCGCGCGTAGGACCGCTTGCCGTCGATCTTGATGGCGCTGACCTTGGACGGCACCTGCTGGATGTCGCCGGTCAGTGCGGCGATCCCGGCCTGGACCGCGCCGAGTTCGACCCCGGCCGCCCCGTGCGCGGCGGTGATCTCCCCCTCCGCGTCATCGGTGACGGTGGTCTGGCCGAGCCGGATGGTGGCCGTGTACTCCTTCTCGGTCAGCGCCAGGTGGCCGAGCAGCCGGGTGGCCTTCTCGACGCCGAGCACCAGGACGCCGGTGGCCATGGGGTCCAGCGTGCCGGCATGGCCGACCCGCCGCGTCCCGGCGAAGCGGCGCATCCTGGCGACGACGTCGTGCGAGGTGTAACCGGCCGGTTTGTCGACGATCACCAGGCCGTCCGGAGCACCGGAGCCGGCCCTGCCCTTGCGCGTCATACGTCCGAGGAGCCCTTGGCGTCGTTCTCGTTCCCGTCCTCGTCCGCGGTCTCGCCGGGCTTGCGGTACGGGTCGGCGTCACCGGCGTACTCGGCGCCCGAGGACGCCTCGCGGACCTGCGCGTCGGCCGCCTTGGCCTTGGTGAGCAGATCGTCGATGGTGCGGGCGTTGTCCGGGAGGGCGTCGGGGACGAACGTCAGGGTGGGGGTGAACCGCACCCCGGTCTGACGGCCGACCTCGGAACGCAGCACGCCCTTGGCGCTCTCCAGGGCCGCGGCGGAGGCGGCGCGCTCCTCGTCGTCGCCGAAGACCGTGTAGAAGACGGTCGCCTCCCGCAGATCGCCGGTGATCCGGGTGTCCGTGATGGTCACATAGCCGAGCCGCGGGTCCTTGATCCGCCGCTGAAGGGTCTCCGCGACCACAACCCGGATGCGGTCCGCCAGCTTGCGTGCCCGCGCGGTGTCGGTCATGCGTCTTCTTCTCTCTTCTTCGCTTCGGTCATCGATGGCCGGGGCGGTCGTCGACGGTGGTCGTCACCGCCGGGTTCCCCGTCCGTCACTCGTCATCGCCGCTGTGGAACCGCCGTCGTACCGACAGCAGCTCCACCTCCGGCCGCCCCGCGACCAGGCGCTCACAGCGGTCCAGAACGTCCGAGAGGTGGCCCGGATCCCCGGAGACCACCGCGAGGGCGATCTGCGCCCTGCGATAGAGGTCCTGGTCGCCGACCTCCGCCACGCTCACCGCGAACTTGCGGTGCAGCTCGGCGACGATCGGCCGGACGACGGAGCGCTTCTCCTTCAGCGACCGTACGTCGCCAAGGAGCAGGTCAAAGGACAACGTCCCTACATACATGCAGTCCGGGTCAAGCCACCCGTGGGGCCTTGAAGGTGCGGGCTTGGTGCAGGCTCCTCGAACCGTACACGCAAGGGCCGGGGCCGATCGACGGAAATTTCCCGCCGACCGGCCCCGGATGAGAGGCAGCGCGTCAGCCGCGCGGCTTCTCGCGCATCTCGTACGTCGCGATGACGTCGTCGATCTTGATGTCGTTGTAGCTGCCGAGGTTGATACCGCCCTCGAAGCCTTCGCGAATCTCGGTGACGTCGTCCTTGAAGCGGCGCAGGCCCTCGATGTTGAGGTTCTCCGCGACCACCTTGCCGTCGCGGATGAGACGGGCCTTGGTGTTCCGCTTGACCTCGCCGGAGCGGATGAGCACACCCGCGATGTTGCCCAGCTTGGACGAGCGGAAGATCTCGCGGATCTCCGCCGTACCGAGCTCGACCTCTTCGTACTCCGGCTTCAGCATGCCCTTCAGGGCCGCCTCGATCTCCTCGATCACCTGGTAGATGACCGAGTAGTAGCGGACGTCCACGCCCTCGCGCTCGGCCATCTGCGTGGCACGCCCGTCGGCGCGCACGTTGAAGCCGATGACGATGGCGTCGGAGCCGGTCGCCAGGTCGATGTCGGTCTCGGTGACCGCACCCACACCGCGGTGCAGGACGCGCAGGTCGACCTCTTCGCCGACGTCGAGCTGGAGCAGGGAGGACTCGAGGGCCTCCACCGAACCGGACGCGTCGCCCTTGATGATGAGGTTGAGCTGCTGCACCTGACCGGCCTTGAGCACCTTGTCCAGGTCCTCCAGGGAGACCCGGCGGGTGCGCTTGGCGAAGGCCGCGTTGCGCTCGCGCGCCGCGCGCTTCTCGGCGATCTGGCGGGCGGTGCGGTCCTCGTCGACAACGAGGAAGTTGTCGCCCGCGCCGGGCACGTTGGTCAGACCGAGCACCAGGACCGGAGTGGCCGGACCGGCCTCTTCCAGGGCGTTGCCGTTGTCGTCGAGCATCGCCCGGACGCGGCCGTAGGCGTCGCCCGCGACCATGGTGTCGCCGACCCGCAGGGTGCCGCGCTGGACCAGCACGGTGGCCACGGCGCCGCGGCCACGGTCGAGGTGGGCCTCGATCGCGATGCCCTGCGCGTCCTGCTCCGCGTTGGCGCGCAGGTCGAGCGAGGCGTCCGCGGTGAGGATCACGGCCTCCAGCAGGCTGTCGATGTGCAGCCCCTGCTTGGCGGAGATGTCGACGAACATGGTCTCGCCGCCGTACTCCTCGGCCACCAGACCGTACTCGGTCAGCTGACCGCGCACCTTGGTCGGGTCCGCGCCCTCGACGTCGATCTTGTTGACCGCGACCACGATCGGCACATCGGCCGCCTTGGCGTGGTTCAGCGCCTCGATCGTCTGGGGCATCACACCGTCGTTGGCCGCCACCACGAGGATCGCGATGTCGGTCGACTTGGCACCACGGGCACGCATGGCGGTGAACGCCTCGTGACCCGGGGTGTCAATGAAGGTGATCTTGCGCTCTTCCTCGTTGACCTCGGTCGAGACCTGGTAGGCACCGATGTGCTGGGTGATGCCACCGGCCTCGCCCGCGACCACGTTGGTCTTGCGGATCGCGTCCAGCAGTCGGGTCTTACCGTGGTCGACGTGACCCATGACGGTCACGACCGGCGGACGGGAGACGAGCATGTCCTCGCCGCCCTCGTTCTCGCCGAACTCGATGTCGAAGGACTCGAGAAGCTCGCGGTCCTCCTCCTCCGGGCTGACGATCTCGACGACGTAGTTCATCTCGTCGGCGAGCAGCTGAAGCGTCTCGTCGGAGACCGACTGGGTCGCGGTGACCATCTCGCCGAGGTTGAGCATCACGGCGACCAGCGACGCCGGGTTGGCGTTGATCTTCTCCGCGAAGTCGGTGAGCGAAGCACCACGCGACAGCCGGACCGTCTGGCCGTTGCCGCGCGGCAGCATCACGCCGCCGACGGACGGGGCCTGCATGGCCTCGTACTCCTGGCGCCTCTGCCGCTTCGACTTGCGGCCGCGGCGCGCGGGACCGCCGGGACGGCCGAACGCGCCCTGCGTGCCACCACGGCCACCGGGACCACCCGGACGACCGCCGAAGCCGGGACGGCCACCGCCGCCACCGAAGCCGCCGCCACCACCGGGACGACCGGCGAAGCCGCCGCCACCACCGGGACGACCGCCGCCGCCACCACCGGGACGACCGGCGAAGCCGCCGCCACCACCGGGACGACCGCCGCCGCCACCACCGGGACGACCGGCACCGCCGGGACCGCGACCGCCGCCGCCACCGGGGCCCGGACGCGGGCCCGCGGCGGGACGCTGCGGCATCATGCCCGGGTTCGGACGCGGACCCCCGGGGCCGCCGCCGGGACGCGGGCCGCCACCCTGGGCGCCCTGCGGACGGGGCATCTGGCCCGGAGTGGGCCGGGGACCGCCGGGGCCGCCCTGACCGCGGCCGGGACCGCCCTGACCGCCCTGCGGGCGCGGGCCGGGGCCACCCTGGCCTCCGGGACGCGGGGCGCCGCCGGGACGGGGCGCCTGCGGGCGCGCCATACCGGTCGAACCACCGGACGTGAAGGGGTTGTTGCCCGGCCGCGGACCGGCCGGACGGCCGCCCGGACGCGGACCGCGCTCGCCACCGGGGCGCGGTGCGCCGGAACGGGCACCCTGGCCGCCCTGGCCCTGACCACCCTGGCCCTGGCCCGGAGCACCCGGACGGGCGGGGCGCGGACCGGGCGTGGCACCCGGCTTCGCGGGCGCGCCCGGCTTGGCCTGGCCCGGCTTGGGACCGGCGGCCGCCGCCGGGGCGGTGAACTCGGGCTGCTGCGGTGCCGCGGGCTGCTGCGGTGCCGCCGGCTGCTGCGGTGCCACGGGCTGCGCCGGACCCGGCTTGGGGCCGGGGGCCGGACGGGCTGCGGGCGTGGGACGCGGGCCCGGGGTGGGCGCCGCGGGTGTGCTGCGGGGGCCCTCGGCGGCGGCCGGCTTGGGGCCGGGCGTCGGGGGCTTGGGGGCAGCCGGACGGGCCGAAGCACCCGGACCGGGTGTCGGCGGCTTGGCGGGCGTCGCCTTGCGCGGCGCCGAGGGCTTGCCTGCGGCGCGGCCGGAACCGTTGCCGCCCTGGAATGCGTCAGTCAACTTGCGCACAACCGGCGCCTCGATGGTCGAGGACGCCGAACGTACAAATTCACCGAGTTCTTGGAGCTTGGCCATGACGACCTTGCTCTCAACTCCGAACTCCTTGGCGAGTTCGTATACCCGGACCTTAGCCACTTCGCTCCTTTGAGGTCCGGGTTACGCCGGACCGTCGCTACTTCATGGGCGTACTCATCGCGTACTCATCGAGTGCTCATCGCAATCTCGACCTACTTCCGACTCGCGAGGTACCTGACCGCACGGTGTCCCGTGCCGTTCTTCCAACTACTTACGGTGATGCCTGCTCACCCTGCTCGACATAGCGGCGCACGTCCGTGGTGTCGAGCGCCCCCGGCCCCCTGAAGGCCCGAGGAAAAGCCCGGCGGCGGACCGCCAGGTCGAGGCAGACCGGTGTGGGGTGCACATACGCACCCCGACCGGGCAGCGTACCGCGCCGATCGGGGACACAAACGCCCTCGACCGCCACGATGCGCAGCAGATCCTTCTTGGCCGCCCGATCCCGGCATCCCACGCAGGTTCTCTCAGGGCAGGCACGAGCACGCGCGCGGCCAGACACTGCTTAAGTCTACCTCCCTGTACCGACCTCACCCCTCGGGGGGAGTGATCGAACGATTACTCGTTTTCGGCTGGATTCCGGGCCACAGCGGCTTGAATCAGCCTTGATCACCGGGCTGTTCGGTGTCGGGCCGGATGTCGATCCGCCACCCGGTCAGCCGCGCCGCGAGCCGGGCGTTCTGCCCTTCCTTCCCGATGGCGAGGGACAGCTGGTAGTCCGGCACGGTGACACGCGCCGAGCGCGCCGCCAGATCCACCACCTCGACCTTGCTCACCCGCGCGGGGGACAGCGCGTTGGCGACCAGCTCGGCGGGGTCGTCCGACCAGTCGACGATGTCGATCTTCTCGCCGTGCAGTTCGGCCATCACACTGCGCACCCGGCCGCCCATCGGGCCGATGCACGCACCCTTGGCGTTCAGACCCGAACGGGTGGATCTGACCGCGATCTTGGTCCGGTGACCGGCCTCGCGGGCGATGGCCGCGATCTCCACCGAGCCGTCCGCGATCTCCGGCACCTCGAGCGCGAAGAGCTTCTTCACCAGATTGGGATGGGTACGCGAAAGGGTCACCGACGGACCGCGCACGCCCTTGACGACGCGGACGACATAGGTCCGCAGCCGGGTGCCGTGGGCGTAGTCCTCACCGGGCACCTGCTCCTGCACCGGCAGGATGGCCTCCAGCCGGCCGATGTCCACCAGCACGTTCTTCGGGTCCTTGCCCTGCTGGACAACACCGGCGACCACATCGCCCTCACGCCCCGCGTACTCGCCGAAGGTGATCTCCTCCTCGGCGTCCCGCAGCCGCTGGAGGATGACCTGCTTGGCGGTCATCGCGGCGATCCGGCCGAAACCGGAGGGGGTGTCATCGAACTCGCGGGGCTCGGCGCCCTCCTCCAGGTCCTCGGCGTCCTCCTGGGCCCACACCGTCACATGGCCGGTGTTGCGGTCCAGCTGCACGCGGGCGCGGCGGCGGCTTCCCTCGGTGCGGTGGTAGGCGATGAGGAGGGCCGATTCGATCGCCTCGACCAGCAGGTCGAAGGAAATCTCCTTCTCTCGCACCAGACCCCGCAGGGCACTCATGTCGATGTCCACGGCTACGCCTCCTCCTTGCTCTCATCGCCCTGACCAGCGGGCTTGCGGTTGAACTCGATCTCCACCCGGGCCTTGGAGATCTCCTTGAAGGCCAGCCGCCTGGCGGTGGGCTTGCGCCCCTTCACGCCGGGCACCTCCACATCGAGCCCCTCGTCGTCCACAGCCGTGATCCGGGCGACCAGCTCGCCGCCGTCGGCCAGCCGGGCCCGCATGAGGCGGCCGGTGGCACGGCGGTAGTGGCGCGGTTCGTTCAGGGGGCGCTCGGCGCCGGGAGAAGTGACCTCGAGAACGTACGGGGTGGTGCCCATCGCGTCCGTCTCGTCGAGCGTGCCGGAGATGTCCCGGCTCAGCTCCGCGCAGGTGTCCAGCTGCACGCCGTCGTCGGAGTCCACGACGATCCGGAGCACACGCCGCCGGCCGGCGGGGGTCACCTCGACCTCTTCCAGATCCAGCTCTCGCGCGCTGACGAGCGGTTCCAGCAGTCCGCGCAGCCTCTCGCTCTGGGTGGTGCTCATCCGGGTGACTCCTCGGCCGCGTGTGCTGTTGTGGGAAGGTCGCGTCTCAGCTCAAAGCCTATCTGTTCCAGCGGCGGGCTGACGATTCGGTGGGCGCTGCCGGGCTTCGGGCCCCCGCGCGGGTACGCTCGCCTGCTGTGATCACTAACGGCGGCCGGGAGCTGCCGCAGCCCGGAAAGAGGAACGTGTCGATCAGCACGCCCCCACCAGGCCCCCCGTCCCCCACCGGCACCTCCCCCACGCCCCTCGCCTCGGGCGCGGGAACGCCCCCGCGGCGCGCGCTGCTGCTCGGCGGCGGAGCGCTGGGGGCCCTCGCGCTGCTGAGCGGCTGCTCCGACGACTCCGAGACCCGGCCCGACACCGGCGGGGGCGCGAGCGTCGCAAAACTCCGCGCCACCGGCGCGCGGGATTCCACCGCACTACTGACGCGCTACGACGCGACCGTGGACGCGCACCCCGCCCTTGCGAAGCGCCTGGCACCGCTGCGGGCGGAGACGGCACGGCACGCCGCCGCGTTCCGCGGCCACGAGCGGTCCGCCTCCCCCACCGGGTCCGGGGCGCCCTCGGCGTCGGCGTCCGCATCGGCGTCCGCGCGGCGGGAGCGGCCGCCCGCGGTGCCCAAGGACGAGAAGCAGGCCCTCGCCGCGCTCGCCCAGGCCGAGCGGCACATCGCCGACGCCCGCACCACCGCCCTCGTCACCGCGCCGCCCGAACTCGCCCGGCTGCTGGCCTCCGTCGCGGCCTGCGGCGCCGCCCATGTGTATCTCCTGGCCCAGGGCGACCCGGGTTCATGACCACCGTGAAGGGGTACTGACATGGCCTCTCGACCAGGTCGTACGGCCGGCGGCAGCCGCGCCGCGGCGCTCAGAGCCGCACAGGCCGCGCTCGCCGCCGAACACGCCGCCGTCTACGGCTACGGCGTCGTCGGCGGCCGGATCGGCGACAACCGTCTCGCGGAGGCCCGCGAGGGGTACGCGGCGCACCGCGCACGCCGGGACGCGCTCGTCCGCACCGTGCGCGACCTCGGCGGCACCCCCGCGGGCGCGGCGCCCGCCTACGCGCTGCCCTTCGCCGTACCGGACGCGGCCGCCGCGGTGCGGCTCGCCGCGGAGCTGGAGAGCCGTATCGCCGCCGTCTACGCCGATCTCGTACGGGCGGGTGACGCCTCGCTGCGCCGTCAGGCGGCGGGCGCGCTGCGTGAGGCGGCGGTCCGGGCGGTGCGCTGGCGCGGCAGCGGCGTAGCCTTCCCTGGACTCACCGAACACGCTGCCTCGGCCGCCCCGTCCTCGTCGGCGAGCGGTCCGGCCGACGCGCTGTGACGGGGCCGTGAAGCGAACGGTGATGGTGATGACATTGATGGAGGGGACGGCTCAGGCATGGCATCGGCACCGCAGCCCGGTGGACGGGATACGGCCCCCTTCCACCCGCCGAAGCGGCTGCTGGACGCGCTGAGCGACGCTCCGGAAGGCCCCGTCCGCAGCTGGCTGGAGGCCCTGCCGGACACCGTGGGCCAGCTGCTCGACGCCTGGGAGCTGACCCCGGAGCGGGTGGTGACGCCCGGCGGCCTGGGCAGCCTGGTCGCCCTGGTACAGCAGGCGGACGGCACCCCGGCGGCGCTGAAACTGCCCGTCCCCGGGCCCGAGGCGGAGCGGGAGCGCGCCGCGCTCGCGCACTGGAACGGATGGGGCGCGGCCCGTCTGCTGCGCGCCGACCCCGGCACCGGTGCGCTGCTGATCGAACGGCTGAGCAGCGCCGTCTCGGTGCGTTCGCTGCCGGAGGCGAAGGCGCTGCTGGAGGCGACGGGCACGGTACGGCGGCTGTGGGTACCGCCGCCCGATGAGCACCCCTTCGGCACGGTCGCGGAGCGCACCGGCGAGGGCCATGAGGTGGAGTTGCTGCTCCCCGCCGGTAGCTGGGCGGCCGACGCGCGCCCGCTGGCCGAGGAGGCGGTGCGACTGCGGGCGGAACTGCTCGCGGAGCCTCCCGAAACGGTCCTGCTGCACGGTGACTTCCGGCAGGGCAAGGTGCTCGCCGGGGAACGGGCGCCCTGGCTCGCGGTGGGCCCCGACCCTCTGGTCGGCGAGCGCGCCTACGACTTGGCGCAGCTGGTGCTCGACCGCTGCGAGGACCTGGCCGCGGGACCCGGCCCGGCCGCGGCGGCCCGCCGCCGGGTGGCCAAGCTGGCCGACTCCCTGGACATGGACCGCGACCGGCTGCGGGGCTGGACCCTCTACCGCGCGGTGGCCACCGCCCTGCACCACGCCGGCACCGGCAACCGCCCCCGCGCCGAGCTCCTGCTGGAGTTCGCGGGCTGGCTCTGAGGCCCGTCTCCACAGGGGCCAGCGTGGCGGCCACGCGTCCCCGCCCCGGTATGACGGCGCCCGGCGCGCCGCGCTGGGCGGCGGGCCGGGCGTCGTTCCGTAGGGGGCGTCAGGCGGTGAGACGGGCGATGGCGTCGTCGAGGGGGAGTTCCTCGCGCTCACCGGTGCGGCGGTCCTTCAGCTCCACCACGCCGTCCTTGGCGCCGCGGCCGACGACCAGGATGGTCGGGACACCGATCAGCTCCGCGTCGGTGAACTTCACGCCCGGGGAGACGCCCGCGCGGTCGTCGACCATGACGCGCACGCCCGCCGTGCCCAGCTTCTCCGCGATGTCGACGGCCAGCTCGGTCTGGAGGGCCTTGCCCGCGGCGACGATGTGGACATCGGCCGGGGCGACCTCGCGCGGCCAGCACAGACCGGACTCGTCGTGGGTCTGCTCGGCGAGGGCGGCCACCGCGCGGGAGACGCCGACGCCGTAGGAGCCCATGGTGACGCGGACCGGCTTGCCGTTCTGGCCGAGCACGTCCAGCTGGAAGGCGTCGGCGTACTTGCGGCCGAGCTGGAAGATGTGGCCGATCTCGATGGCCCGGTCCAGCTCGATGCCCGCGCCGCACTTCGGGCAGGGGTCGCCCGCCTCGACCACGGCAACGTCCAGGTAGTCGTCGACGTCGAAGTCGCGACCGCAGACGACGTTGCGGGCGTGGGTGTCGGCCTTGTTGGCGCCGGTGACCCAGGCGGTGCCGGGGGCGACGCGCGGGTCGGCGATGTAGCGGAAGGACGTGCCCGCCAGGCCCTGCGGGCCGACGTAGCCGCGCACCAGGTCGGGGCGGCCCTCGAAGTCCTCGGCGGTGACCAGCTCGATCTCGGCGGGGGCGAGGTGCTCGCCCAGCTTGCCGAGGTCCACCTCGCGGTCGCCGGGGACGCCCACCGCGGTGATCTCGCCGTCGACCTTGATCAGGAGGTTCTTCAGGGTCGCGGAGGCCGGGATACCCAGGTGCTCGGCGAGGGTCTCGATGGTGGGCGTGTCGGGGGTGTCCAGCTCCTCGACGGGACCGTGGGTACCGCCCTCGACCGGCGGGACGGTCACCGTGTAGGCCTCGGTGTTGGCCGCGTAGTCGCAGTTCGGACAGTCCACGAAGGTGTCCTCTCCGGCCGCCGCCGGGGCGAGGAACTCCTCGGAGGCCGAGCCGCCCATCGCGCCGGAGACCGCGGAGACGATGCGGTAGTCCAGGCCCAGGCGCTCGAAGATCCGGCGGTACGCCTCGCGGTGCAGCCGGTAGGACTCGGCCAGGCCCTCGTCGGTGGTGTCGAAGGAGTAGGAGTCCTTCATCAGGAACTCGCGGCCGCGCAGCACACCGGAGCGGGGGCGGGCCTCGTCCCGGTACTTGGTCTGGATCTGGTAGAGGGTGACCGGCAGGTCCTTGTAGGACGTGCACTGGTCCTTCACCGTCAGGGTGAAGATCTCCTCATGGGTGGGGCCGAGGAGGTAGTCACCGCCCTTGCGGTCCTTGAGGCGGAACAGCAGGTCGCCGTACTCCTCCCAGCGGCCGCTGGCCTCGTACGGCTCCTTGGGCAGCAGCGCGGGCAGCAGGACCTCCTGGGCGCCGATGGCGTCCATCTCCTCGCGGACGATCCGCGAAACGTTCTCCAGGACCTTCTTGCCGACCGGCAGCCAGGTCCAGATGCCCGCCGAGGCGCGGCGGACGTAACCGGCCCGGACGAGCAGCTTGTGGCTGGCGGTCTCGGCGTCCGCCGGGTCTTCGCGCAGCGTCTTCAGCATCATCGTGGACATGCGCTGGACGTTGACGGCGTGGGCCATGAGGTCTCTCCTGCGTGCGGTATGGGATGTGCAGGAGGTTAGCCGCAGGTGTGCACAACCGGGAAATGCGTTGTCCCCGCGCAGTACCCGAGGCGGCTCAGCGGCGCAGCGGAAGGCGCGCCCCCATGACCGCGTACGGGCTCGGCGCGCTCGGGAAGAGCACCGGGCGGGCGAGGTCGGTGTAGCCGAGGGACCGGTACAGACCGCGGGCGGGGCTGTCGGTGTCGATGGCGGACAGCAGGGAGCGCGGCTGGCAGACGCCGTCGGTGATGGCGGTGATCAGCCGGCGTCCGATGCCGCGGTTCTGGTACGCGGGGTGGACGTGCAGTTCGGTGATGACGAAGGAGTCGTCGAGCCAGTCCTCGTGTCCGGCGGCGCGCAGATAGGGCTGGACGACGGTGGACCACCAGTGGGTGCGGTCGTTCGGCATGCCGTAGACGAAGCCCACGAGCCGCCCGGTGGGGCTGGTGGCGCCCAGCGCGCGGGCGCCGGGGCTGGTGAGGTGGCGCAGCACGATATGGCGCCGTACGCCGACCTCCTCGGCCGTGAGCCCGAAGGCCACGGCCTGGACGGCGAGGGCGTCGTCCACGCGCGCGGCGAGGTCGAGCGGCCCGACGGCGACGCCTTCGGGGTCCGGGGACCGCTCCCCGGGCAGATGCACCATGGGCCAGACCCTACTGGGCCGTCGATCAGAACAGCACACTCATGAAGGCGCCGACCTCCTGGAATCCGACACGGCGATAGGCGGCGCGGGCAGCGGTGTTGAAGTCGTTGACGTACAGGCTCACCACAGGGGCGACCTCATGCAGGGCGTAGTTCAGTACGGCGGCCATACCGGTCTCGGAGAGGCCGCGACCGCGGTACTCGGGGGCGACCCAGACGCCCTGGATCTGGCAGGCGTGCGGGGTGGCGGCGCCGATCTCGGCCTTGAAGACCACCCGGCCGTTCTCCACGCGGGCGAACGAGCGCCCGGCGGTGACCAGTTCGGCGACCCGGGCCTGGTAGAGCAGTCCGCCGTCACCGGCGAGCGGTGAGACGCCGACCTCCTCGGTGAACATGGCCACGCACGCGGGCATGATCACGTCCATCTCGTCCTTGCGGATCCGGCGCACCAGCGGGTCGGGCGGGACGCCTGCGGGCATCGAGGTGGTGACCATCAGCGGCTGGTGGGCGCGGACCTCGCGGGCCGGTCCCCAGCTGGGCTGGAGCAGGGACCACAGCTCGGCGGTGGTGTCGGCGGGGCCGACGATGGAGGAGCAGCGGCGTCCGGCCCGGCGGGCGCGCTCGGCGAAGCCGCGGACGGCCTCGGAGGTGGCACAGATGGGGACCAGGTTGGCCCCGGCGTAGCAGAGCGACTCCAGCCGTCCGCCGGTGTACCAGCCCCACATCTCGCCGCCGAGCCGCCACGGATCCAGACCGGCCACCTGGACCCGGGCGGCGACGAAGGCGTTGGACACCGGGTCGCGGTCGAGGACCGCGAGGGCCGCGTCGAGCTCGCCGGGCTCGAGGACCCTGGTGGTGGAGGTGGTCAGCACGTGAGTGTTTGCCTCACCGGTCGCGGGCCTGCGGGCCGGACGCGGGCCTGCGGGCCAAGAGGGAGTCGATTCTCCGCACTGTACCCCGCAGGCGGGACGGGCCACCTACGCCGTGGTCCGCACCCGCGCGGTCCGGCCGGGCCGGATACGGATCGGGACGGCCGGATACGGGCGGTGGGACTCAGCCGCTGATGGAGACCTGGGGCTCGCCGGAGGCGATACCGTCCTTCTCCATCTGCTCGGCGATCTTCATGGCTTCCTCGATCAGGGTCTCCACGATCTTGGACTCGGGCACGGTCTTGATGACCTCGCCCTTGACGAAGATCTGA
>NZ_JAERRF010000044.1 GCF_016741875.1 Streptomyces coffeae
CGGGTGACCGCCCGGAGTCCGCTTCAGCGGTCTCAGGGGGCTCAGGTTTCCTGCGCGAGGCGGTCGAGCCGGGCGGGACATCACTGATGACCAGGTGACAGTTCGTGCCGCCCATTCCGAAGGAACTGACGCCGGCGATCAAGGGGCTATCGGGCGCTTCCCACGAACCGAGGTCCTGCTGCACTCGAAGATTGAGCTCGTCCAGCGCGATCTCCGGGTTCGCCAGCTCGAAATTGAGGCTGGCGGGGAGTTTGCGGTGGCGGATCGACATCGCCACTTTGATGAGGCCCGCGATCCCCGCGGCTGCCCCCAGATGCCCCAGATTCGTCTTGACCGATCCGACGGGCAGCGGTTGCGTTCGCGGCCGGGCAGAGCCGACAACGGCACCGAGCGCCGAGGCCTCCACAGGGTCGCCGGCGGGTGTTCCCGTTCCGTGCAACTCGACGTATTGGAGTTGTGTGGCACTGATTCGAGCGCGCTCGTGAGCGCGGCGCAGGACGTCTCGTTGTGCGAGCTCATCAGGCTGGGTCAGGGCGTGACCGTTGCCGCCGTGATTCACCGCGCTCCCGAGAATCACGCATTGCGGGGTGTCACCATCGGCCAGGGCGTCCTCGAGCCTCTTGAGTACGACCAGACCGCCGCCTTCACCTGGCACATAACCGTTCGCGCGAGCGTCGAAGGTGTAGCAACGGCCGTCCGGTGACAGTGGCCCCCAACGGTCTGCGATGTCCACGGACTCCGGCAGCAGGTTGAGCTGCACGCCGCCCGCGACGGCGAGGTCCGACTCACCGGTGAGCAGACTCTGGCAGGCCAGGTGAACGGCGACCAGCGATGAGGATTGACCGCTGTCGATACCCACACTGGGCCCGTGCACATCCAGGAAGTGGGAGAGCCGGTTGGCGATCACCGCACGTTCAATGCCGGGGTAGGTGTGCTGAGTCGCCGTAGTGGAACCGTTGCGGTGCACGAGATGGGCGTAGTCGTCGGCGAAGGCACCCACGAAGACACCGAGTCGGCCGCCGCGCACGCTGTCCGGCACGATCCCCGCGTCCTCCAGCGCCTCCCACCCCAGCTCCAACACAAGTCGCTGCTGCGGGTCGACGGACGCCGCCTCGCGGGCGGAAATACCGAAGAACTCGGCATCGAACTCGTCGACGGCGTCGAGGAACCCACCCCAGGGGGGCGCGACCGTCCTGTCCGAGCCACGACGTCCGGGCGGGCGCTCGGTGATCGCATGACGTCCCGCAGCCAGGAGGCGCCACAGTTGCCGAGGCCCATCAGCGCCGGGGAAACGGCAGGACGCACCAACCACCGCGATGTTGCCACCTTGGGCCTGGACATCCACCCGGATCGTCCCCTTCCACGTTCAAATTGCGTGCGAGGTCACGGCAGCGAGCGCCAGACACAGTGAGTTGCCAGAGGCCCCACCAGGGCGAAGGTCTGGCACAACCAGCGCGGCGTGATTCCCACAGGTTGCGCCACCACCGGTCCACGAAATGGAATGAAATCTTGAGCGTGACCGTGCGGCAGGACGTGATCGATCGCACAGTGGGAAAAGAGACCTGGAGAACGGTGCCGCGAGCACGACACACGTTCGCCTCATTCTCGGCCGTGGCGCGTCGAATTCCCTCGGCCAGATTACTGCGCAGCCAATTTCAGTCGGTCAAGACTGCGGAAAGTCCCACCTGGTCGCGGACTCCCATCCGGCAATTCCCGCCCAACCGTAGACCCGTTCGGGATTCAGCCGAAACACCGGAGCGCTCTGGCCGAAACGCGTGTGGACACGATCCTCGCTCACCGAGAGTTCCCAGTCGTACTTCACCCCGACGCCTTCGGCGAGCACGTTGATGTCGTCGTCCCCGATCACTCGGGAGCAACTGCCCTCGATCATTACCACGTCCTCGCCAACCTGCAGGTTCACGGAGGCCCGCGGGTTGACCTTCAGGAATTCACCGCAGCGGTTCTGGCTCGAGAACCAGAAGGTGTTCCTCTGCCAGATACCCCACAAGGGCCTGCTGTGCGGGTGTCCGTCCGGGCTGGAGGTGACCAGCCAGTACGTGGACGCGGACTCGAGCAAATTCTCCGCCCAGCTCCACGGTTGTGTTGGCCCCGGCGCGGTCTGGCTGAAGATGAATGCCGACGTCCCCTTCGGCTTCTCCTTGTTTTTCAACACCTCGGCAGTCATGTTGCTGTCCCTTCGCTCGTCCGCTGTGGGCGACCAGCGAGACGCACCGGTCTGGCTTTCACGGCTCATGCTCGCAGCGCGACTGCGACACCGACACCCCAAAAGAACCGCGCGACCACCGGGGCGGCGACTAGGGGGGTTTAGGGGGGTTAGGGGGTGCCCGCGCCGACGTCGCAAGAGCATGGTTGTTCACGCGACCGCCCAGAGGCGGTCTTGATCGTGGTCCCACCCAAGCCTTTTCTGCGCAAGCTCTTCGCCGGACTGCCGGCCTCAGCAGACGCCTGCCACGTGTCCAGGCACGACAAGTCCGGGGTACGCCGGACCACTCCGGGGTCCCCCGGGCCACTGGAACAGACAGAGACAGATGGGGTTGTTCGTATGGAGAACGAGGACAAGCTTCGCCAGTATCTGAAGTTGGTCACGAGCGACCTCTACCAGGCTCGCAAGAAGATCACTGAGATGGAGGCCCAGGACACCGAGCCGATCGCCATCGTCTCGATGGCCTGCCGCTTGCCCGGCGACGTCTGGTCGCCGGAGGACCTCTGGGAGCTGGTCGCCAGTGGAAGGGACGCGATCGGCGACTCGCCGACCGACCGGGGCTGGGACATGGACAGCATCTACGACCCGGAGCCCGGCAAGCCCGGAAAGACGTACACCCGCGAGGGCGGCTTCATGTCCGGCCTGGCCGACTTCGACGCGGATTTCTTCGGCATCTCCCCACGCGAAGCTCTTGCCATGGACCCGCAGCAGCGGATCGTCCTCGAGGCCGCCTGGGAGTCGTTCGAACGTGCCGGCATCGACCCGGATACCCTCCGCGGCACCGAGACAGGTGTGTTCATCGGCTCGAACACCCATGACTACGTGCCGTTGACCGTCACGGCACCCCGCGAGGTCGACGGCTATCTGCTGCTGGGCAACGCGCCCAGCGTGCTCTCCGGCCGCGTCGCGTACACGTTCGGCTTCGAGGGCCCCGCTGTCACCGTCGACACCGCCTGTTCCTCTTCGTTGGTCGCGATGGAGTACGCCGTTCGGGCCTTGCGCCGCGGCGAGTCCACGATGGCTTTGGTCGGCGGCGTCGCGTCGATGTGCTCGCCACTGGTCATGGTCGACTTCAGTCGACAGCGCGGGATCGCGCCCAACGGCCGGTGCAAGGCGTACGCGGACACCGCGGACGGCACCGGCTGGTCGGAGGGGGTCGGCCTGGTCCTGCTCGAGCGGCTCTCCGACGCGCAGGCCAACGGCCACCCGGTGCTTGCCGTCATCCGTGGTTCGGCGATCAACCAGGACGGTGCCTCCAACGGCCTGACCGCTCCCAACGGCCCCGCCCAGCAACGGGTCATCCAGGCGGCGCTGGCCGACGGCCAGGTTCCGATGGAGCAGGTCGACCTGGTCGAAGGGCACGGCACCGGCACCCGGCTGGGCGACCCGATCGAGGCACAGGCCCTGCTGGCCACCTACGGCCACAAGAAGAAGGACGGCGAGCCACTGTGGCTGGGTTCGCTGAAGTCGAACGTGGGTCACACCCAGGCGGCCGCGGGCGTCGTCGGCGTGATCAAGGCAGTGATGGCCATGCGCCACGGCGTCCTCCCCAAGACGCTGCACGTGGATGAGCCGACGCACGAAGTGGACTGGTCGGCCGGCGGGCTCAAGGTGTTGACGGAGAACCGCCCGTGGCCGGAGAACGAGTGGCCGCGCCGGGCAGGTGTGTCGTCGTTCGGCATGAGCGGTACCAACGCGCACGTCATCCTCGAGCAGGCGCCCGCTCCGGAGGCGGTCGAGGCCGAGCCGGTGAGCGCACAGCCGACCGCCTTGCCCTTCCTGCTCTCCGCCCGTACTCCGCAGGCCCTGGCCGGTCAGGCGACGCGGCTCCGTGACTGGCTCGCCGACGAGGACGTCGCCCTGCTCGACGTCGCGAAGTCGCTCGCGCTGCACCGCGTGACGTTCGAGCACCGCGCCGCCGTGGTCGCGGGCAACAAGGAGGACCTGCTCGCGCAGCTCGACCTGCTGGCCGGCGGCGGCAGCGGTGCCACGGCGGTCGTCGGCACCGAGTGCCGCGGTCTCACCGCGGTGATGTTCCCCGGACAAGGCTCACAGCGCATCGGCATGGGCGCCCAGCTCGCGGCCGCGTTCCCCGCCTTCGACACGGCGTACTCGGAGGTGCTGGGGTGGCTCGACCCCGAGCTGCCGCAGATCATCGCCGAGGGCGGCCCGACGCTGGATCGGCCCGAGTACGCGCATCCCGCGCTGTTCGCGATCGAGGTGGCGCTCTACCGCCTGGTCGAGTCGTGGGGTCTGCGGCCCGACCACCTGCTCGGTCAGTCCTGTGGGGACATCGCGGCGGCGCACGTCGCGGGTGTGCTGTCGCTCAAGGACGCGGCCACCATGGTCACCGCCCGAGCACGGCTGATCCAGACCTCGGCCGCCGGTGTGATGGTCTCGGTCGCGGCCGGCGCCGACGTGGTGGAGCCGGTCATCGCCGACATCGAGGGCGTTTCGCTCGCCGGTATCAACAGCCCGAGCTCAGTCACCCTCTCGGGGCTGGAGGGCCCGGTCGAGGCGGCTGTGGCGCGACTGTCCGAGCTCGGCCACGCGTCCCGCACGCTGAGGGTCGGCGTCGCGGGCCACTCGGTCACGATGGAGCCGATCCAGGCCCAGTTCCGGGCCGTGGTGGAGACCTTGACCTATTCGGCCCCGACCATCCCGATGGTGGTGCCCGCCGAGGTGCTGTGCACCCCTGAGTTCTGGGTCCGGCAGATGCGCGACCCGGTGGACCTCGTCGGCGGCGTGGCTCGGCTGCGCGAGCGCGGCGTCACCCGATTCATCGAACTGTCGCCCGCCGCGTCGATGAGCAGCGACGTACGCACATGCTATGGCGACGAGTCGGTGGTGGTCACGCCGTCCCTCCGCAGTCGGCGCGACGAGGTGGAATGCATCGCCGTGGCGATGGCTACCCTGCACGCCGCCGGCGTCGAGGTGGACTGGGCAGCCTTCTTCGCCGACACCGGCGCGCAACGCGTCGACTTGCCCACCTACGCGTTCCAGCACGAACGCTTCTGGCTCGAGACCAGCCACGTCGGAGGGCACGACCTCAGTTCGATCGGCCTGCGCTCGGTGGACGCCCCGCTCCTGGGTGCCGGCGTCTCGCTCGCCAACGACGGCGGCTTCCTGTGCACCGGCCGGCTGTCGCTCTCCACCCAGCCCTGGCTTGCCGACCACGCCCTGTTCGGCCGCACCCTGCTGCCCGGCACCGCATTCGTCGAGTTCGCGCTGCGCGCGGCGGACCAGGTCGGCTGTGAGCTGGTCGAGGACCTGACCATCGAGGCCCCGCTGCTGCTGGAGCGAGGCGGCGTGGCGCTGCAGATCGTGGTCGGCGAGCCGGAGGAGTCCACCGACCGACGGTCGATCACCATCTGGTCGCAACAGCAGGACCCGGACTCCCCCGATATCGACGCGGCCTGGACACGGCACGCCAGCGGCTTCGTCTCAGCGACCGCTGGTGTGAGCCGCGACGACCCCGAGATGGCCGAGTGGCCACCCGCCGGTGTCGAGGAAGTCGAGCTCAGCGATCTTTACGAGACCTTCGCCGCGGCCGGGTACGCCTACGGGCCGGTGTTCCGCGGCCTGAAGGCCGCCTGGCTGCGTGACGGGGAAATCTTCGCCGAGGTGGCTCTGCCCGAGCACGTGGGCGACGCCGGCGCGTACGGCATGCACCCTGCCCTGCTGGACGCCGCGCTGCACACGATCGCGGTCACCGGCACCACCCAGGGTGTCATCCCCTTCGTGTGGTCGGGCGTCCGGCTGTACGCCGTCGGTGCTTCCGCGCTGCGCGTACGACTGACTCCGGTGGGGACCGACACAGTGGCACTGCTGGTCGCCGACGGGACCGGCCGCACGGTGCTGTCCGTCGACTCGCTGACCTTGCGGTCCGCCACCGCGGAACAGATCGCCAAGAGTGCTCCCCAGGCCCACGACTCCCTCTACGAGATCGAGTGGATCTCCGCGGGTGAGGTCGAGGCCTCGTCGCCCACCGGCTGGGCGAACCTGGGCGGCGGCGCGCCCACGACAGGCACGGCGTACGACGGCTTCCCCGCGCTGCAGGCCGCCCTCGACGCCGGGGGCGAGGTGCCCACTGTGGTGCTGGCCGCTCCCGGTCACGACCACGACCACGACGTGGCCGCAAACGTGCACTCAGGTGTCAACCAGATGCTCGAACTGGTCCGCCACTGGCTGGCCGACGAACGGCTGGCCACCTCACGGCTGGTCCTGGTCACCCGTGGCGCGTTGGCCACGTACGAGGGTGAACACGTCCGTGACCTGATCGGCGCGGCCCTGCACGGCCTGTTCCGCTCGGCGCGTGCCGAGAACCCGGGCCGGCTCGTCCAGGTCGACCTCGCGCCCGGCGAGCCCGACTCGGCCGTGGTGGCGGCGCTCGACGCCGGGGAGGACGAGGTCGCCGTACGTGCGGGCACGATCCTGGTGCCGCGCCTGGTCAAGGTCTCCTCTTCGACGACGCTCGCCGTGCCGGCGGAGTCGACCGCCTGGCGCCTGTCCGCCCCCCACCCCGGCACTTTCGACGGGCTCGCCCTGATCGAGTCACCGGAGGCGGTCGCACCCCTGGCCGAGGGTGAGGTGCGGGTGGCTGTCCGAGCCGCCGGCATGAACTTCCGGGACGTCATGTCCACCCTGGGCTTGGTCCGCGGTCAAGAAGTGCTCGGCGGCGAGGCGGCCGGCGTGGTGACCGAGGTCGGCCCAGGAGTCATCGGTCTCAAGCCCGGGGACCGGGTGATGGGCCTGTTCTTCGGGCCGTTCGGGCCCGTGGCCGTGGGCGACCACCGGATGGTGGTACCGATCCCGGACGGGTGGTCGTACCTGCAGGCCGCGACAGTCCCGATCACCTACTTGACCGCGTACTTCGGGCTCGTCGACGTGGCCGACCTGCAACCCGGCGAGTCCGTGCTCATCCACGCCGCCGCCGGTGGCGTCGGCATAGCGGCCGTGCAGCTGGCCGCCCATCTGGGCGCCGAGATCTTCGCCACCGCCAGCCCCGCCAAGTGGGCGGCCATTCGCGAGCTCGGCATCCCCCGCGAACGCATCTCGAACTCCCGCACCGCACAGTTCGAATCCGATCTGCTCGGCGCCACCGACGGCCGCGGCGTCGACGTGGTCCTCAACTCGCTCACCAACGAGCTCGTGGACGCCTCGCTACGACTGCTGCCGCGCGGCGGCCGGTTCGTCGAGATGGGCAAGACCGACATCCGCGACGCCGACTGGGCGGCCGAGGCGTTCCCCGGTGTGCGCTATCAGGCGTTCGACCTGCTCGGGGTGGCGCCCGAACGGGTCCACGAGATGTTGGTCGAACTGCTGGACCTGTTCGACCGTGGCGCTCTCACCCTGCCTCCGACCACCACCTGGGACGTCCGCCGGGCCCCGGATGCGTTGAGGTTCCTCAGCCAGGCTCGGCACATCGGCAAGATCGCCCTGACCATCCCGGTGCCCGTCGATCCAGCCGGGACCGTGCTTCTGACCGGCGCCTCCGGCGCACTGGGCGGCCTGGTCGCCCGGCACTTGGTCGCCGAGCACGGCGTACGCAACCTCGTGCTGGCGAGCCGGCGCGGCCCAGATGCCCCCGGCGCCACCGAGTTCGCCACCGAGTTGACCGAGCTCGGCGCCTCGGTGACGACTGTTGCCTGTGACGTCTCCCACCGCGAATCGCTGCTCGGGGTGCTGGCCGCGATCCCCGCCGAACATCCGCTGACCGCGGTTGTGCACATCGCGGGCACCAGCGACGACGGCGTCATCGGCTCGCTGACGACCGAGCAGGTCGACACCGTGTTGCGTCCCAAGGTGGACGCCGGTTGGCTCCTCCACGAGCTGACCAAGGACCTCGACCTCTCCGCCTTCGTGCTGTTCTCCTCCGCCGTCGGGGCATTCGGCGCGCCGGGCCAGGCCAATTACGCCGCCGCCAACGCGTTCCTGGACGCTCTTGCCCGACACCGCCGCGCGTTGGGGCTGCCCGCCGTCTCGCTCGACTGGGGCCTCTGGGCCGCCACGAGCCACATGACGACCTCCCTGCAGGAGGCCGACTGGGAACGGATGACACGCGCCGGTATCAAGGCGATATCCGACGAGGAAGGCCTGGCCCTCTTCGACGCGGCCCTCACCGTCGGCGCCCCGGTGGTGCTACCGGTCCGGCTCAACCTGGCCGCATTCCGCGGGGAGGTGCCGCCCCTGCTGCGCAACCAGGTCTCCGGGCGGGTGCGACGTACCGCCGTCGCGAGTGGCGGCGGTGCCGGCTCGTGGACCCGCCGTCTGCTCGCCCGGCCGTCGGCCACCCGGCATCGGATCGTGCTGGACGCTCTCGCCGCCGAGACCGCGGCCGTGCTCGGGCACACGTCGGCGTCGAGACTCTCGCCGGACCGGAGCTTCAAGGACATCGGCTTCGATTCGCTGGCCTCGGTGGAGCTGCGCAACCGGATCACCGCGCTCACCGGCTTGCGGCTGCCGGCAACGGTGGTCTTCGACTACCCGGACCTCACTTCGCTGACCGAATACGTGCTCGGCGAGGTGGTCAGCGCCAGCTCCTCCGCGTCGGCGGCACCCGCGATCGTCACGGCGGACACCAGCGGCGACGCGATCGCCATCGTCGGCATGGCCTGCCGCTACGGCGGCGGGGTCGACTCGCCGGAGGCGTTGTGGGCGATGGTCGAGGAGGGCCGGGACGCCGCCACGGAGTTCCCGTCCGACCGTGGCTGGAACCTGGCCGAGCTGTTCGATCCCGAGCCCGGCCGCTCGGGCACGACCAACGCCCGGGCGGCCGGCTTCCTGCCCGGCGCAACCGCATTCGATCCCGAGTTCTTCGGCATCTCACCTCGTGAGGCCACCGCGATGGACCCGCAGCAGCGTCTGTTGCTCGAGTCGGCGTGGGAGGCGTTCGAGCGTGCCGGTATCGACCCGTTGGCGCTGCGCGGCACGAAGACCGGCGTGTTCGTCGGCCTCAGCGCCCATGACTACGGCAACTTGCTCGCGCTCGAATCGCGCGGTCTCGATGGCCACCTGCTGACAGGAACGGCGCCCAGCGTGGCCTCGGGCCGCATCGCCTACGAGTTCGGCCTCGAGGGCCCCGCGTTGACGGTCGACACCGCCTGTTCGTCCTCGCTGACCACGCTGCACATGGCGGCCCAGGCGCTGCGGACCGGTGAGTCCGACCTCGCGCTGGCCGGCGGTGTGGCCGTGATGTCCACACCGGTGGTGTTCCAGGAGTTCGCGCTGCAGGGCGGCCTCTCCGCGGACGGCCGCTGCCGGGCGTTCGGCGCGGACGCGGACGGCACCGGCTGGGCTGAGGGCGTCGGACTGCTCGTGCTGGAGCGCTTGTCGGACGCCCGCCGCAACGGCCACCAGGTCCTCGCGGTGGTGAAGGGCTCCGCGGTGAACCAGGACGGCGCCTCCAACGGGTTGACCGCGCCCAACGGCCGCTCGCAACAGCGTGTGATCCGAGAGGCGCTGGCCAATGCCGGTGTCTCCGCTGCCGATGTGGACGTCGTGGAGGGACACGGCACCGGCACCAAGCTCGGCGACCCGATCGAGGCGCAGGCACTACTGGCGACGTACGGGCGAGAGCACACCGAGGAAAGCCCGCTCTGGCTCGGCTCTCTGAAATCGAACCTGGGCCACGCGCAAGCGGCTGCCGGCGTGGCCGGGGTGATCAAGATGGTCCAAGCGCTGCGACACGGCCTACTGCCCCGGACATTGAACGCCGAGGAGCCCACCCCACACGTGGACTGGTCGGACGGTGCCGTGAAGCTGCTGACCACAGCACAGCAGTGGCCAGAGCGCAACCAGCCCCGGCTCGGCGCCGTCTCCGCGTTCGGAATCAGCGGCACCAACGTGCACGTGGTGCTGGAGCAGGCACCGGAGCTCGGCGAGCCGCCCGCTCCGCCCGCGCCCGATCGGGTGCTCGCACCATCCGTCAAGCCGTTCGTCCTCTCAGCACGCGGCGCGGCGGCACTGCGCGGTCAGGCAGCCAGGCTCAGCGCCTACCTCGCCGAGCACCCGGAGGTGGACCTCGACGCGCTCGGCCGCTCGCTCAGCGGCCGAGCCACATTGGAGCACCGGGCCGTGGTGCTCGCCGAAAACCTGGGCACGCTGACCGCGGGGCTCACGGCGATCGCCGCCGGCACGACGGACTCCAACGAGGACGTCGTGCTGGGCAACGGCGGTGACACGACCCAGCCGGTCTTCGTCTTCGCAGGTCAGGGTGGCCAGTGGAGTGGCATGGCCCTCGACCTCTGGAACACCAGCCCGCTGTTCGCCGCCGCCATGACCGAGTGCGACGCGGCGCTGGCCCCGCACGTCGACTGGAACGGCGCCACACTGTCGGACGTCCTCACCGGCACTCCGGGCGCGCCGAGCCTGGACCGGGTGGACGTGGTCCAGCCCGCGCTGTTCGCGGTGATGGTGTCCTTGGCCCGGCTGTGGCGGTCGCTCGGGGTCGAGCCGGCAGCAGTGGTCGGTCACTCCCAGGGCGAGATCGCGGCGGCCGTGGTGGCCGGTGTCCTCACGCCGGCCGACGGCGCCCGCATCGCCGGGTTGCGCTCGCGCTTGATCGCCGGCCTGACCGAGCGCGGCGGGATGGGCTGGATCGGCCTGCCGGTCGCCCGGGTCCAGGAACGGCTCGTCGACTACCCGGGGCTCGGCGTCGCCGCGGTCAACGGGCCGCGGTCGGTGGTCGTCTCCGGCGCCGCCGACGAACTGCAGAGCCTGTGCGCGGCGCTCGCGGCCGAGGAGGTCCCGGTGCGCACGCTCCTGGTCGATTACGCGTCGCACTCGCACGGGGTGGAGGAGCTGCACGCCGAACTCATCGACGCGCTGGCCGACGTCGCGCCTGCTGAGGCAGAAGTGCCGTTCTACTCCACGGTCACCGGCGGGCGGGTCGACGGCACCGAACTGAACGCCGACTACTGGTATCGCAATCTTCGAGAGACGGTGCGGTTCAGCGCGGCCGTCGAGGCTCTTCTGAACGACGGGCACAGCTGCTTCGTGGAGCTCAGCGCGCACCCGGCCCTCGTCGACGCGGTCGAGGCGGTTGCCGAGGCCCGAAACGCCGAGGTCGCCGCGTCGTGGTCGTTGCGGCGGAACGGCGGTGACGTCGCGTTCACCCGCTCTCTGGGCACGGCCTTCGTGCACGGGGCAACCGTACGCTGGGGGAAGGCGTTTCCCGCCGGAGGGCGAATCGACCTGCCCACTTACGCGTTCCAACACCGCCGGTTGTGGGTCGAGCCCGTCGGCGCGGTGACCGCGAGTGCCGCCGACTTGGGGCTGGCGTCCGCCGATCACCCCCTGTTGGGCGCCGCCGTGGAACGCGCCGGCGAGGACCACGTGCTCTTCACCGGCAGGTGGTCGCTGGCGACCCAGCCGTGGCTGGCCGATCACGTCGTGCTCGGCACCCTCCTGCTGCCTGGAGCCGCCTTCGTCGAGCTGGTCACCCACGCCGGGCGTCACGTCGACTGCGCCCGCTTGGAAGAGCTGGCCTTTCAGGCGCCGCTGGTGCTCTCGGAGAAGTCAGGTGTGGCGGTGCAAGTCGCGGTCGGCGCCGCCGACTCCACCGGTCGGCGTTCGGTCACGGTGCACTCTCGGCGCACCGAGTCCGGCGCCGACAGCAGGTGGATCCTGCACGCGGAAGGCACGCTCGCCCCTGTCGGTACCGGCCCGGTGCCGGGCAATCCGACGGCCTGGCCGCCAACCGGCGCGGAGGCGGTCGATGTGACCGACATCTATGCTCGGCTCGCCGAGCGCGGATACGCCTACGGGCCTGCCTTCGCCGGGATCCGTGCGCTGTGGCGGGACGGCGAGGACATGTACGGCGAGGTCGCGCTGCCGAGCACGGTCCGTGCCGAGGCGGGGCGGTTCGGCCTGCACCCGGCGCTACTGGACGCCGCCCTGCAGGTGCCGGTCGCCGGACTGATCGACAGCGAGAGCGAGGCAGTGATGCCGTTCTCCTGGAACGGCATCACCGTGCACACCCGAGGAGCGAGCTCGCTGCGGGTCGCTTTCCGGCGCAAGGGCTCTGACTCCTCCACGATGCTGCTCACCGACGGCGCGGGCGAGCCCGTCGCCTCGTTCGACTCCATCGTCGCGAGGCCGGTCAGTCGTGCACAGCTGCGGAGCGCCGTGGACACCGCGACCGACACGAACCTCAACGACGAGAGCTACCGCGTCAAGTGGCGCGCGCTGCCCAGCGGCACGCCCACGCCGATCGGCGGTACCTGGCTGGCGGTGGTCGCCGAGGGGCAGCCGGCCGAGGGCTGGGCCGCGGAAACCGTGCGCCGCCTCGCTGCCCACGCGCCCGGCCTGGTGACCTGGGCCGTACCGTGCGGGAACCTCGACCGGGCGGCGCTGGCCCAGCGGCTCCGCGAGCTCGCGGCGAACGGCACGAGCCCGGTCGGGGTGCTGTCGCTGTTGGCCGAGGACGAGACTCCGTGCGAAGACTCGTCAGCGCTGCCGCAAGGGCTCGCGGGCACGGTGGTGCTCACCCAGGCCCTGCTCGACGCCGAACTCAACGTCCCGATCTGGGCGGTGACCCAGGGCGCGGTGGTGGCCGGTCCCCAGGACCGCATCGGCTCGCCCACCCAGGCGCTGGTCTGGGGTTTCGGACGTGTCGCAGGCCTCGAACACCCGCGGCTCTGGGGCGGCCTGATCGATCTGCCGGAGACGGTGGACGACCACGCGGTCGCCGAACTGGCCGGTGTGCTCGCGGGCAACGGCGAGAACGAGGTCGCCGTACGATCCCAGGCCGTCCTGGCCCGCCGTCTGGTCAGGGCGACAGTGCCCGAGCAGGAGCCGCCCGAGTGGCGGCCGCGCGGTACCGTGCTCGTGACGGGTGGCACGGGTGGCCTTGGTGCCGAAGTGGCCCGCTGGCTGGCCGACCGCGGTGCCGAACATCTGGTGCTTGCCAGCCGCAGCGGCGCCGATGCGGCCGGGGCCCAGCGCCTGGTCGAGGAACTGGCCGCCAAGGGCGTCTCGGTCTCGGTGATGGCCTGCGATGTCGCAGACCGGGCCGCCGTGATCGAATTGCTGGCCTCCGTTCCCGCCGAGCGCCCGCTGACCGCGGTCGTGCATGCCGCGGGCAGCCTCGATGGCGGGCCGATCGTCGACACGACGTTGACCGAGTTCGGCGACATCTTGGCTGCCAAGGTGCTCGGTGCGGCGCACCTCGACGAGCTGCTCGACCACGACAGCATCCAGACGGTGCTGCTGTTCGGCTCCATCTCGGCGACCTGGGGCGTCAGCAACCAGTCCGCGTATTCGGCTGCCAACGCGTACCTCGATGCCCTGGCTCGGGAGCGGCACGACCGCGGCGGCCACACCATTTCGGTGGCGTGGGGCCCGTGGGAGGCCGGAATGCTGACCGAGGACGAGGAGATGGCCGACTCGCTGCGCCGCGGAGGTCTGCCCCTGCTGCCGGTGGACTCCGGACTGGCGACCCTGGACCGAATCGTCACCGAGGACGAACCTTGCCCGGTCGTCGCACGAGTCGAATGGGCCCGGTTCCATTCCCGCTTCACCTCGCTGCGGCCCAGCCCGCTGCTGGCCGACCTGCCGGATGTTCGCCAGCTGCCGACGGCGGAGTCCCAGACCTCGGTCGAACGCGGCGCGGCCCTGATCGAGAAGCTCACCGCGCTGCCCGAGGAGGATCGGGAACCGGCCGTTCTCGATCTGGTCTGCTCGCACGTCGCGGCCGTGCTCGGCCACGACTCTCCGGAGGAGGTCGATCGCAAGCGGGCTTTCAAGGACGTCGGCTTCGACTCGATGATCGCCGTCCAGCTGCGCAACCGGCTCAATGCGGCAACCGGGTTGCGGCTGCCGGTGACGCTGGTCTTCGACTACCCGAATCCGACGAGCCTGGCCTCGTTCCTGCGCTCCGAGGTGGCCGCGAGTGTGCCGTCGCCGACGGACGCGGCACTGGCCGAGTTCGACCGGCTGGAGGCGTCGCTCTCCGCGCTACCGACCGAGGAGACGGAAGTGCGCGACGCCCTCGTCAGCCGGGCGCGAGAACTGCTCAGCCGGCTCTCGGGCCCGACGCAGGCCGCGAGCGCCGAGGGCGACGTGGCGTCGCTGACGGCGGCCTCCGACGACGAACTGTTCAGCTTCATCAACACGCAGCTCGGCCGCCAGGACGAGTGATCCGTGTACACACGTGGGACTTGCCGCGGCGTCGGATGAGAGGTTGAGGAGCAGATGGACAACAACGAGCACAAACTGCGGAGCTACCTGAATCTGGTCACGGCAGACCTCGTGCGGGCCCGCAAGCGGTCGGAGGAGCTTGAGCGGCGGGTCGGCGAGCCGATCGCGATCGTCGGCATGGCCTGCCGCTATCCGGGCGGCGTGCGCTCACCGGAAGATCTGTGGGAGCTGGCGATCACCGGGCGGGACGCGATCACCCCGTTTCCCCGCGATCGGGGCTGGGACCTCGACTCGCTCTACGACCCCGACGCGAATCACCCGGGCACCAGCTACACCCAGCAGGGCGGCTTCCTGACCGACGTCGCGGACTTCGACGCGCAGTTCTGGGGCATCTCGCCCCGTGAGGCCACCGCAATGGATCCACAGCAGCGACTGCTGTTGGAGACATCGTGGCAGGCCCTCGAAAGGGCTCGGATCGATCCGCACTCGCTGCACGGCAGCGAGACCGGGGTGTTCGTGGGCCCGAGTGTGACCGACTACGCGGCCCTGTTGGCGCGCTACCCGACCGGGTTCGAAGGGCTCCTGCTCGGCGGCCTGGCAGGAGCCATCATCTCAGGCAGAATCTCCTACCTTCTGGGGCTGGAGGGTCCGGCAGTGACCCTCGACACCGGTTGTTCCTCGTCACTCACCGCCTTGCACCTCGCGGCGGGAGCGCTGCGCGCCGGAGACTGCTCACTCGCCCTGGTCGGTGGCGTTTCCGTGTTGGCCACGCCGGGCTCGTTCGTCGAGTTCAGCACCCAACGCGGGCTCGCTCCTGACGGTCGGTGCAAGTCCTTCGGCGATGCCGCGGACGGTACGTCCTGGGCCGAGGGCGTCGGCATGGTCGTGGTCGAGCGGCTTTCCGACGCCCGCCGCCACCGGCACCCGGTCCTGGCGGTGCTGCGCGGCTCGGCCATCAACCAGGACGGGGCGTCGAACGGGCTGACCGCACCGAGTGGCCCGTCCCAGCAGCGGGTGATCCGGCGTGCGCTGGCTGCGGCCGGGCTCAAGTCCTCCGACATCGACGCCGTCGAGGCACACGGCACTGGCACGACACTGGGCGACCCGATCGAGGCCCAGGCGCTGCTGGCCACGTACGGGCGTGACAGGCAGCCTGGTCGTCCGCTGTTCCTGGGGTCGCTCAAGTCCAACCTGGGCCACAGCCAGTCCGCCGCTGGAGTGGGCGGTCTGATCAAGACGGTGATGTCGCTTCGGCACGGCATGTTGGCACCGACACTGCACGCCGACCCACCGTCCACCGAGGTCGACTGGACGGCCGGCGACGTCGAACTCCTGCAGGAGTTGCGGTCGTGGCCGGAGACGGAGGACCGGCCACGGCGTGCGGCAGTTTCCGCCTTCGGCATCGGCGGCACCAACGCGCACGTCATTCTCGAGGCGGTGCCCGAAGAGGACGCCGGACGGGAGGGCGACGGCGTCGCGCACCGCACGCTCGCGGCCGTTCCCTGGTTGGTCTCCGGCCGCACCGTGGCCGCGATGCGCGCCCAGGCCGCGCGGCTGGCCACCTTCCTGACGAATCGGGCTGAGCCGGCCGACCTCACCGACGTCGGATACTCACTGGCCACCACGCGCGCCGCGCTGAACAACCGCGGCGTCGTCGTGGCCGCCGATCGAGACGACCTGCTCGCCGGGCTCAGCGCACTCGCCGGGGGCACACCGCATGCCGCGGTCACGACAGGCACCACAGCGCGCGGACGGCTGGCCTTCCTGTTCACCGGCCAGGGGGCGCAGAAGCTGGGCATGGGCCGCGAGTTGTACGCGGAGCACCCCGTCTTCGCCGAGGCGTTCGATGCTGTCTGCGCGCACCTGGACGGTCCGCTCGGCCGTTCGCTGCGTGACCTGACCTTCGCCGAGGACGACCCGCTGGGCCTGCTCGACCGCACCGGATTCGCCCAGCCGGCCCTCTTCGCCGTCGAGACCGCTCTGTTCCGGCTCGTCGAGTCGTGGGGTGTACGCCCGGACTTCGTCGCGGGGCATTCCATCGGCGAGGTCACTGCCGCGCACGTGGCCGGGATACTGTCACTCGAGGACGCTTGCGCGTTGGTCGCCGCCCGGGCGCGCCTCATGCAGAGCATGTCACCCGGCGGCGCGATGGTCGCTGTCCGTGCGGCCGAAGAAGACATCCTGCCGATGCTGGATCAGCTGACCGGCCTCGTGTCCGTCGCCGCGGTGAACGGTCCCACCTCGGTGGTGCTCTCCGGCGACGAGAAGACGCTCACCACTCTGATGGCGAGACTCACCGACAAGGGCCTCCACCCGCGCGAACTGCGGGTGAGCCACGCTTTCCACTCACCGCGGATCGACCCGATCCTGGCCGACTTCCGATCGGCGATCGAGAGCATCTCGTACGCCGCGCCGCGCATCCCGATCGTGCCGCTCGCTCCGGGCGAAGCGGACCGGGGCGAGCGGATGCGTTCGGCGGACTACTGGGTCGCCCAGGCCCGTGCAGCGGTGCGGTTCCACGACGGTGTCGTGCGCCTGAGCGAGGCCGGTGTCACCACCTACCTGGAGCTCGGGCCGGGCGGGGTCCTCGCCGCCCTCGGCCAGGACTGCCTGCCGCCGGCCGGTCCGGGCGTACCAGAGCGGGCCTTCGTGCCGACACTGCGTCAGGGCCGGGCCGAGCCGGCCGCGCTGCTGGACGCGGTGGCTGCCCTTTTCGTCCGCGGTGTGCCGGTCGACTGGCGCGCGGTCTACGCGGGCACCGGCGCCGCCCAGCTCGACCTGCCCACGTACGCCTTCCAGCGCCGCCGCTACTGGCTGGTCGATCACCTGCCGGCGGGGGCGAGCCTGCTGGCCGACCAGGGCGTCGTCGGCGGGACGGGCGCCCCGCTGCCGGACGCGGTGACGGCCGAGACGGTCACCGAGATTCCCTCCGTACGCGGCAAGATGGCCGATCGCCCGCGCCAGGAGTGGGCGGGGATCCTGCTCGCCGAAGTGCGTGAACAAGTGGCGCGGCTGATGGGCTACGACGCGCTCGAAGACGTGAACCCCCAGCGGGGCTTTGCCGAGCTGGGCTTCGACTCGCTGACCGCAGCCTGGCTCATCGAGCGCCTGAGGGCCGTCACCGGTCTGGAGCTGTCCCGCACACTGGTCATCGACTGGCCGACGCCGCACGCCGTCGCCACACATCTGGCCGACTGCTTCGCCGCGCTCGAGGACCTCGAAACACCACCGGCCGCCCCCGCCCCCGCCGCCGCACCGGCGCGTCCGACGCCGGCGGGCGCGGGCCGGGCGACGCCACCAACGACCGATCCGCTGCCGGTCCTCTTCGCCCAGGCCTGCGCGCAGAACCAGGTGAAGGACGGGTTGGAGCTGTTGGCCGTCGCCGCCCGGATGCGCGTGGGTACCGGCTCGCCGAAGATGCGGGAACCAGTGAGTTTCTCCCAGGGGTTCGCGGGCCCGACCCTGGTCTGCATCCCGTCCGTGATGGCTCCCTCCAATGTCTACCAATACGCTCGGATGGCCGACACGCTGCGCACGACGCACAACATGGCTGTGCTGCCGTTGACAGGCTACGCCGACCACGAGTCCCTTCCCCCGACCCGAACCGATCTGGTGGCTGCGGTCGCTGAGACGGTGCTCTCCAACGTGACCGGCCCCTACGTCCTCGTCGGATACTCCTCCGGCGGCTGGATCGCACACGCGGCAGCCGCCCGACTCAAGGATCTCAACACCGCACCGGAGTCACTCGTGCTGCTGGACAGCCACCTGCCCGGCAGTACGGGTTTGGCCGAGATCCAGGTCGACCTGCTCGGCGACGCGTACGCCGAATGGACCGCGACGCAACCGCTGCGCGGCGCCGAACTGACCGCGATGGCACACCACCTACAGCTGTTCGACGACTGGGTACCAACCGACATCGGCGGCGTATCGACACTGCTGCTGCGCGCCACCGAACGGATGGGCGGCCAGCCCCGCACAGGCGAGCACTGGCAGGCCCACTGGGGTCCCGACCACGACGCCATCGACGTGCCCGGCACCCACCTGAGCATGATCGACGAACACGCCGCGAGCACCGCCTCAGCAATCAGCGGCTGGCTGGCCCGACGGCCCGCCCATCCCTGACACGCCGACTCGATCATGGATTCCGGGTCAAGGCCCCACGCTGCTTCTGCGCGGTGTGGACAGCCTGCCCGTCCGTGTCGACTGATCACGCCATAGAGAAGAAGGACATGACTGACAAAATGGATACCCAGCCAGAGTTAGTATCGGACTTCTACGACGTGTTCACCCATATGTTCCTGCGTTTCTGGGGTGAGAACTTCCACTACGGATACTGGCTTTCCGACGAGGACGACAGTTCCGTGGACGTCGCTACAGATCGGCTCACCGACCTGCTCATCGAGCATCTGGGGCTGCGGCCCGGCCAGCGGATGCTCGATGTCGGCTGCGGTATCGGCACGCCCGCGCTCCGCCTGGCCGGTACGGTCGAGGCGGACATCACCGGCGTCACGATCAACTCGGGACAGGCACAGGAGGCCAATGCCCGCGCCGCGGTGGTGGGCCTGTCCCATCGCGTCCGGTTCGATCATGCCGACGCGATGGCGCTGCCCTATCCGGACGCCTCGTTCGACGTGGCCTGGGCGTTCGAATCGCTACTGCACATGGAGCGTTCCCGCGCGCTGGCGGAGATGAGGCGTGTGCTGCGCCCCGGCGGCCGCCTGGTGATCGCGGACACGTGCCAACGTGAACCGATCAGGCCGGAGTACCAGGACATACTCGACGACGCGAAGGCGAAGTTCGCCATCGTCGAACTTCCCAGCATCGACGACTACCGGGCCCTGATCACCGGCGCGGGCCTGGAGTTGGACGAGCTGCTGGACGTCAGTGAGCACACCAGGCGAACGCTGCGGATTATGGCCGATGGCGCGAGCGAGCACCGTAGCACCCTGGAGGAGCAGTTCGGTGACGCGGCCCGACAGTTGATCGAGGTCCTGGTGCATCCGATGTCCGCGCTGCCAGAGTTCGGCTACCTGGTGGCCACGGCGCGCAAGATGCCGTAAGCGCGTTGCTGGCCGGCGCGCGACCACCGATGATGCCGGCATGGCAACGACTCGGCGAGCCGATATGTTCACCGCGGACGGCAGGCCGTGCAACGACGGTCAGCCGACCGGACCGGCGGATAGATCACGAAACCACACTGGAGTACTCGTAGATTGTCGCGGTTAATTTTTGGGATAGAGGTGGCGCAGTTTGATGCGTGCGTCGTGGTGGACATCGCGGAGATCGTCCGCCAGCTGCTGGAAGAGGGATGGGAGATCGACCCGGAAGACCTGGCGCACATCTCGCCGTACCTGACCGAACACATCAACCGGTTCGGCGAGTACAGCACCCACGAACTCGGCATCCAGCCCGAGGCGTACGACCCGAAACTCGACGTCGACTTCACCCCGCTGCGCGAGCAGGACCTGACCGCCGCCGGTCTCGGCCAGGCTGCCTGAGCCGTGAGGGAACTAGCTGGTGACGCCCTTCACTGGAGCGGGCCGGTATACCCCAGAATCCTGCTGCGAGGGTCAGCCTCCAACACCGTGGCCCGGGCAGGTGATCCGATAGCGCTGCCGTGGGGGCGGGGTTTGTGACGGTTCTTGTGGGCCCTCGCCGTATTTCAGAGGGATACCCGCGCTGTTCTGCCAGCGGCAGAACACCGGCCGGACCGGGCTCGACGATCACTACAGTCCAGTCTCATGACGACGATTACGACGCGTACGGTCGAGTATCCGGCCGACGGTTTGACGATGATCGGGCACCTCGCGCTCCCGGCCGGTGTCGACCGCCGGCCCGCGGTGCTGCTCGGACCAGAGGGCATGGGGCTCAGCGACGTCGAGCGCCGCCGGGCCGATGCTCTCGCCGAGCTGGGATATATAGCGCTGGCCTTCGACCTTCATGGCGGGCGCTATTTGGGCGACCCCGAGGAGATGCTGGCCCGTTGCCTGCCGCTGCTCGCTGATCCCGAGCGGATGCGAGGCATCGGCCACGCGGCGCTCGATGTGTTGCGCACCGAACCGCGGACCGACCCCGACCGGATCGCCGCCGTCGGCTATGGCACGGGGGGTGCCGTCGGGCTGGAACTCGGGCGCGGCGGCGTCAGCCTGCGCGCGATCGGGACAGTCAACGCACTGACCACGGGCCGACCGGGCGAGGCGGCGCGCATTCGCTGCCCGGTGTGGGCCGGGGTCGGGTCGGAAGACCCGATCATGCCGCCCGCGCAACGGAACGCGTTCACCGCTGAGATGCAGGCCGCGGGCGTCGACTGGCGCCTCGCGGTCTACGGCGGCGCCTTGCACGCCTTCCACCACCCGCCGGTCGGCCACCCCGTGGTCCCCGGCGTCGGCTACCACCCACGGCACGCGCAGCGAGCCTGGCGCGACGTCGTCGACCTGCTCGCCGAGTGCCTGCCCGTGACGGAGGATCTGGGGCATGACCCAGGTAAGCATGCTGGCCCCGGGCACTGACAGTCCACTCCCCTCAAGTCCGCACAGCAGAAACGCATTCGGGCGGTTACTCGATCGCGGAGACGTATTCACAACTACCGCAGTAAATACCGGATTTACTGCGGCAGAGCCCCTACCGTGATCACCGCGACCTGCGGCGGACCAATCCGGCCGCCGGGGCGAGGTGTACGCATTTACTGCGGCAGTACCGGAAGGGCGGGACGGCGTGACGATCGAACCGGCGACCGAACTCGGGAGCGGGGGCGCACTTCGGTTGCCGCGCGCTCGGGTCGTACCTCTGTCCGCCCCGCCGTCGTTGTACACCGCGGCGGTCGAGCGGTACCTCACCGGCGCGGGCATCGCGAAGTCCTCCGCGCGGATCTACCGGATCTCCCTCACGACGTGGGGATGGATGCTCGCCGGCGAACCGCCGCCGACCGGACCCGCCCGCCGAGGCGCGAAACCGCCCGTCTTCCCCGTCGCCGCGATCGACGACCCGGCGCTGCCGGAGTTCTTGGCCGAGCTGGCGGCGGCGCGGGCGGACGAGATGGACGCCGACACCGTCAACCGGGAGCTGTCCATCGCGCGCAAGGCGATCGGCTGGTGGCAGCGCCAAGGCTGGATCGAGTGCGATCCGACGATCGGCATCGAGCGGCGGCCGGCGCCGCCGGACCGCACCAAGGCTCTCGCGGAGAACCAGATCGCCGCCCTGTGGCGCCTCGACGTCGCGCTGCGGGAGAAGACGCAGTGGAAGATGCTCTACGAGTCCGCCGCACGGGCCGACGAGGTGCTGTGCCTCAACGTGGAAGACCTCTACCCGCAGGACAAGCGCGGCAGGATCACCGCCAAGCGCGGGGCGACCGAGTGGATCCACTGGCAGTCCGGCACCGCCCAGCTCCTGCCCCGCCTCATCGCCCGCCGTACCCGCGGCCCGCTGTTCCTCACCGACCGCAAGGCCCCGGCCGGAACACCCACGCTCGACGTGTGCCCGGAGACCGGCCGGGCCCGGCTCTCCTACCGCCGCGCTGAGGAGATCTTCGAGGAGAACACCCGGCTGCTGGCAAACCCCCTCGCCTCGCCCGACGACATCGAGGACCTGGACGGCTGGACGCTTCACCGGCTACGTCACAGTGCCCTGACGCACGACGCGGAGGACGGCACCTCCACCCCGATGCTGCTGGCCCGCTCCCGCCACGCCTCCGTCCGCTCCCTGGAGCGCTACGCCCGCCCCGGCGTCGACTCGGTCGCCCGGCACGTCGCCGAACGCGACGGCGGTGCGCGTGATCGGCGAGGCCGAAGGCGTCGAGCAGTGCCAGGGCCCGGCCACGGGCCTTCTTCGGTGAGCGGCCGTCGATCTGGGCCGTGACCTGGAGTTGTTCGGCGGCGGTGAGGGAGGGCAGCGGATCAAGCCCAGGCCTGCCATCGACCCATACGGACTACACGTTCATGGGCTGATGACCGGCCGGACCGGCGTGTGGGGTGCTGAGCCGGCCGGGCTGTGGGCGCCGGTGAAGATCGCTCCGGAGCCGGAGGGCGCTTGGTTGAGGACCCAGAGGCCGATCAGTACGGCGAGGGCGAAGACGACCGTGATGAGGACCGCGAGGACCAGGCGGCGCCTGCGTTCTCGGCGGAGCCAGTCGCCGCGGGCGGTGCGGTAGGCGTCGGGGGCGGGTTGCACCTGGTGGGCGAGGGCTTCAAGGGTCTCGCGGAGCTGCTTCTCGGTGCCGGGAGCGCCCGGGGTGGTGGTCATCGCCGTGCCTCCATCGCCTGGGTGAGAGCGGCGAGGCCGCGCGCGGTGTGGGTCTTTACCGATCCTGCCGAAATGCCCATCGCCGCGGCGATCTCGCTTTCCTTGAGGCCGAGCCAGTGGCGCAGCACGAGGGCTTCGCGCTGCCGGGTGGGCAGTTGCTCGAGGGCGTTGACCAGCACCTGCTGATCGTCACGGAGCAGAGCCGAGTTCTCGGCCGAGGCGACCGGGTCGGCCGGCGAGACCTCGGAATGCCGGCGGACGACCTGGAGATGGCGTATGCGCATGCGGGTCAGATTGCAGACGGTGGAGCGCAGATACGCCTCCGCGGACTCGGCATCGCGAAGTTTCCGCCACTTTCGGTAGATCTGGTAGTAGGCCTCGGCCACGATATTCTCGGGGTCGTCGGCGCCCAGCAGCGCGGCGAGGCGGAGCATCGAGGCGTAGTGCTGGTCGAAGAGCCGGGCGACGGCCGCCTCCCGCTCCTGGCCGACCGGGTCGGCCGAGGCCGAGGCCGAGGGAGACGCAGGAGCCGGCGCTGCCGTCCGGCCCGGCCTGGCAGCGTTATCGGCAGCGCCGCCGTTCACCACCGGCTGTCCCGCGGGCCGCGGGACAGCCGTGGTTTTGATGGTGCGTCTCATGAGTTGCTCGCTCCCGTCCCGGGCCGGTGCCTGACTTTCAGGCAGGGGGAAAGTGCGGTGGAGTCCGTGCCTCGGGGTGTGCCGATCCAGTCCAGTACCGCGGTGCCGGTCAGCGCGATCACCAGGTTGATGATCAGGGCGGCCAGTCCCGCGTAGATCTCCGGGGGATGGCCGGACATGCCGGGCAGGCCGAGTGATACGACGGGTGAGAAGCCCTCGCGTACGACCATGACCGTGCCCCACACCATCCCGGCGGCCCATCCGGCGAGCAGTGCCCGGTGATGCAGCCGGCGGGTGAACAGTCCGATGGCCACCGCGGGGAAGATCTGGATGATCCAGACGCCGCCGAGGAGCTGGAGGTTGATGGCGTCCTGGTCCCGCAGCCCGAAGACGAACGCGACCGCTCCCGCCTTCGCAGTGAGGGAGACAGTCTTGGCGATCCGTACCTGACGCTTGGGGGTGGCGGTGGGGTGGAAATACTCGGCGTACACATTGCGTACGAACGAGGTCGCGGCCGCGATCGACATGACGGCGGCCGGGACCAGCGCCCCCACGGTGATCGCGCCGAAGACCACACCCGCCAGGGGCGCCGGCATCAGGCGGTTCACCAGGATGGGGACGGCGGCCTCGGCGCCGCCCTCGGGAGCCTCGACGCCCGAGGCAAGCGCCGCAATGCCGAGCAGTCCGAACAGCGCGAGCAGCGCGGTCCAGGCGGGCAGGGCGACGGCGACCAGGCGCAGGACGCGCGGACCGGAGGCGGCGAAGGCGGCGGTGAGGACGTGCGGGTACATCAGCAGGGCCAGTGCCGAACCCAGGGCCAGAGTGGCGAAGGCCGGCTGCTGGTCAGGGGTGAGGACGAGGGCGGCGCCGCCGGAGTCCGGGCCGGTGAGCCGGTGGGCAGCCTGGTCGAAGACCGCCCCGGGGCCGCCAAGACGGGCCAGGACGAGCCAGCTGACGGCGAGTACCGAGCCGAAGACCGCCACGCCCTTGAGCGCGGAGATGACGGTGGGTGCGCGCAGACCGTGCCGGTAGGTCGCCACGGCGAGACCGGCGAAGACCGCGGCCATCGCCAGGTCACCGGTGACGGCACTCGGGTAGAGCCCGCCCGCGGTGAGCACGGCGCGGATGCCCAGGAGCTGCAGGGCAAGGTAGGGCATCGTGGCGAGGATGCCGGTGAGCGCGACCACCAGGGCCAGCGGCGCAGAACCGTAGCGTCCGCGTACGAAGTCGGCTGCGGTGACATATCCGTGGTCCCGCGCCACGCTCCACATCCGGGGCAGCAGAATGAAGGCGAGCGGACAGACGATCACGGTGTAGGGGAGGGCGAAGAAGGCGGGCGCACCGTTGCCGTACACCAGGCCGGGTACGGCGGCGAAGGTGTACGCGGTGAAGATCGTTCCGCCCAGCAGCAGCCATGTCCAGAGGGTGCCGAGGCTCCGGTCGGCCAGCGCCCAGACCTCCAGGGAGGGCAGGTCGTCGCTGGTATGCAGGCGGCGGGCGGTGACGGCGAGCAGGGACGCACCGCCGATGACGGCGAGGAACGCCGCGGCCATGGGGCCTTCGATCATCGGTCACCGTCCTTGGTGTCCTGGGGTGCGCGATCCCTGTCGCATACGAGTTGCGCGGGGAGCCGGCTGCGATGACAGGAACTCCGGGGAAATTTCTTGGAAATCTGCTGTCAACCGAATCGCGGACATCGGCAACTCTTGCACAGACCGACAGGAACGAGGAGGCGCTGTGGTACGGATCGCACCCCCTTACCACGTCTGGCGCCGGGTCGCGGCCGGTGTCTGCCTCGTCGCTCCCGTGGTCGCCCTGCTCTGGGTGCCCTGGTACGCGCAGGACCGGCCGCAGCTGGCTGGGGTGCCGTTCTTCTACTGGTACCAGCTCGCCTGGGTACCGGGGTGCAGCCTCGCCCTGCTCGCGGCGTATCTGCTGACCCGGCGTCCGCCCCAACCCTGACGCTTTCCCTTCAGTCTTCTCCTGACCCACCGAGGCGAGGATCCGCCATGCCCAAAACCACCCACGCGCGTCCGAAATCCATCATTTTGTGGACCTGTATCGCCCTCCTCGGGGCCGTCGCCTGGGGCATGGTGGCCCTGGCCCGCGGCGAGGAGATCTCTGCCGTCTGGCTGGTGGCTGCGGCGCTGGGTTCGTACGCCATCGCGTACCGCTTCTACTCACGCTTCATCGCCCGGCGTGTGCTGAAGCTCGACGACAGCCGGGCCACCCCCGCCGAGCGGCTGGAGGACGGGGTCGACTTCCAGCCGACCGACCGCCGGGTGCTGCTGGGCCATCATTTCGCGGCGATCGCCGGGGCCGGGCCGCTGGTCGGGCCGGTGCTCGCGGCCCAGATGGGGTATCTGCCGGGGACCATCTGGATCGTCGTCGGCGTGATCTTCGCCGGGGCGGTGCAGGACATGGTGGTGCTCTTCCTGTCCATGCGACGTGACGGCAAGAGCCTGGGTCAGATGGCACGCGAGGAGATCGGCAAGGTCGGCGGGGCGGCCGCGCTGATCGCCGTCTTCGTCATCATGATCATCCTGCTGGGTGTGCTGGCGCTGGTCGTCGTCAACGCCCTCGCCCACTCCCCGTGGGGCACCTTCTCAGTTGCCATGACCATCCCCGTCGCCCTCTTCATGGGCTTCTACCTGCAATACCTGCGCCCCGGACGGATCACCGAGACCAGCCTGATCGGTGTCGCGCTGCTGCTCCTCGCCATCGTCGGCGGAGGCTGGATCGAGAACTCCTCACTCGCGGACGCCTTCACCTGGAGCCCCACGACCCTCGTCTTCTGCCTGGCCGGCTACGGATTCGTCGCGTCCGTCCTGCCTGTGTGGATGCTGCTCGCGCCGCGCGACTACCTCTCCACTTTCATGAAGATCGGCACCATCGCGCTGCTGGCGGTCGGCGTGCTGGTGGCGGCACCCACGCTGCAGGCGGACGCGGTGAGCGACTTCGCCGCCTCCGGTACCGGACCGGTATTCGCGGGCTCCCTCTTCCCGTTCCTGTTCATCACCATCGCCTGCGGCGCTCTGTCCGGCTTCCACTCCCTGGTCGCCTCCGGGACCACCCCGAAGCTGATCCAGAAGGAATCCCAGGTACGGATGATCGGCTACGGCGCGATGCTGATGGAGTCCTTCGTAGCCGTTATGGCCCTGATCGCCGCCGCGGTCCTCGACCCGGGCCTGTACTACGCGATGAACGCCCCCGCGGGAATGCTCGGCACCACCGCCGAATCCGCGTCCCAGGCAGTGGCCGGCCTCGGCTTCTCCATCACTCCCGACCAGTTGGCCGCCGCCGCAAAGGCGGTGGAGGAGCAGACGCTGATCGCCCGCTCCGGCGGTGCGCCCACCCTCGCCGTCGGAATGTCGGAGATCTTCTCCGGGGTCTTCGGAGGCGCCGCGATGAAGGCCTTCTGGTACCACTTCGCGATCATGTTTGAGGCGCTGTTCATCCTCACCACGGTCGACGCGGGCACCCGGGTGGGCCGCTTCATGCTCCAGGACATGCTCGGCAACGTCTGGAAGCCGATCGGCCGCGTCAACTGGAAGCCGGGCATCTGGATCACCAGTGCACTGGTCGTGACCGCCTGGGGCTACTTCCTCTACACCGGTGCCACCGACCCGCTCGGCGGGATCAATCAGCTCTTCCCGCTCTTCGGCATCGCCAACCAGCTGCTTGCCGTCGTCGCCCTCACCGTCTGCACCACCGTCCTCGTCAAGTCCGGACGGCTGCGCTGGGCATGGGTCACTGCCGTCCCGCTGGCCTGGGTGGTCGCCGTCACCTTCACAGCCGGCTGGCAGAAGATCTTCTCCGACGACCCGCGCGTCGGCTTCTTCGCCCAGCGGCAGAAGTACGCCGACAGCATTGACGCCGGCACCGTCCTTCCTCCCGCCAAGATCATGGATGACATGCACACCGTGGTCACCAACTCCACCGTCGACGGCGTCCTCATCGCCGTCTTCCTCCTGCTGGTCGCGATCGTGATCGTCAACGCGGCCGTGGTGTGCGTCCGCACTCTGCGCTCGCCTGCCCTGCTGCCGACCACGGAGGCGCCGTACGTCGCCTCGCAGATCGAAGCACCGGTGCCGGGACACCGCAAGGAGCTTGCCGGAGCGCGTGAATGACGCTCCGTCACATTCTGGACGGACTGCGCTGGTACGTACGGGAGTTCACCGGCGAGACCGCCTACGACCGTTACTGCGAACGTCACCGCCGCAACCACCCATACGCCCCCGTCCCCACCCGCCGGGAGTACGAGCAGCTGCGCACACAGCACCGAGAGACCCACCCGAGCAGCCGCTGCTGCTGACCGACCCGGGGTGCCGCGCCGTTGTCCCAGCGCGGCGCCCCCTCCCCTCCAGGACCCCAGATGCTGCGACGCCGAGACCGGATCCGAAAGGTCCGCATCAGCCCCGAACTCGACGACCGCGACCTGCGCCGCGCCCTGGCCGAGATCCGCCCCTCCCACCAACTGCATGGCCTCGGCGCCGACCGCACCCACGCGGCCTGGCAGCCCATCGCCGATCTGCCCCGCGCGACCGGCTCCGACTGGGACCGCCGTACTCACCGGATCTGCGTACTCGCCCGGACCCTGCCGCCGGCCGTCGCCGACCGCTGGGCCACCGCCCGCCCCGAGTCACCGGATGCGGCTGTCGTCCAGGCCCACGTGCTGGCCGGCCGGGCCCCCGAGCACGGCCGGGAGGCCGCAGCCCGCGCCGAAAAGCTCTGCCTACGCGCCGCCGAAGCCTGCCCGGCCGACCCCGCTCCCTGGATCGCGCTGCTGTCCCTGCTGCGCGCCATGGGCATACCGGTACGGCACGCCAGGCCGGTCTGGAATGAGATCGCCGCACGAGATCCCACGAACCGCTGCGCACATCACGAACTCCTGCGCTACATCTCCCCTCGTGAATGCGGATCCCTCATCGGCATGGACGAGTTCGCCAGAAGCGCCGCGGAAACCGCACCGCATGGCTCGCCCCTCGCCATGCTCCCACTCGCCGCCCGCACCGAGCACTATGCTCACCGCCTGCGCCCCGACAGCCCGGACACCATCGGCGCCGGCACTCACTGGCACGGCCCCCACGTCGCCAAGGAGATCGACACCGCACTCACCCGCTGGTTCGACACCCCCGCCGCCCCGCACGCCCAGGCCATGGCCGACCTCAACCTCCTCGCCTTCGCCCTGACCCGCACCCAGCGCCTTCCCGAGGCGGCCCGGGCCTTCCGCCGCATCGGCCGCCACATGACGCTGTACCCGTGGGACCTCGTCCCCGATCCCGTCGACACGTTCCTCTACTGGAGGGACCGGGGCCGCACCTGATGCCCCGCGAGACAGGGCAAGAGCGGCCGTCAAAGGGGTGCCATCGGCCTTCCTGACCCCGGCAGACGACGGTGCCCGGTGATGCTCGCACGGGGCGCAGGATTCCCGCGCGCCAGCTGTAGTCCTGCGCCCCGACGCTGAGGTGGCCGACGGCCTCGACATCGCCCCTGGGATGCCACACGCCGCGTCGAGAGCTCGCCTGCGGCCATCTCGCCGGCTGCGAGTTCGGGCTCATTGAAGCAGCCGCTACCTCGAGCAGATCCGTGATGTGGCACTGGACGACACAGCCTCCATCCCGGATGGATACCCCGAAACGCTGGTCGGAGCGATCCGGCTGGCTCTGCAGCGCCTGATGAACAAAGAGGAGCTGCAGCCGGCGTCTACCGGCGCAGCCCACGCGCTGTTTCCGGCGGCCTACTTCGCCTCCAGGATGATTCCGATCTGGCTGCTCTACTTCGCCACCCTGATGTCCAGCGACAACGCCGCCAGGGCCGGCCTTCGCCATCCAGCCGTCTTTGGCCCAGCAGCCAAGGTTCCCTTCACCGCCCATGAGATGCATCGCGCATTGCGGACCGAGTCACTGGCCCAGCGTGACGAACCTCTGTGCACGCTGCCTCAGCAGGAATGGTCGGCCGCGCACTGCGAGGGCGTCGACGACACCATCAGCGTCAACGAGATCGTGCAGCACGTCATCCGTACGCTGGCGGAATACGGCAGCGACGTGCCCGACATCCTGAGCCAGGCCGCCTTCCACGCGCAGGGGTGGCTGGCAGCGTTCATCGAGGCGAATGACGAGAAGCATCTCCTTGCTGTCCTGCCTCATGTCCAGAGCCTCGCCGACCATGCGGGTCGGCTGGGCATCGCCACCGACGTACTGGCTGTCATGTGGGCCAATCTGGCCGGCGCGTACGTGCTACTGGGAGAACTGGACGACGCTCGAGAAGCGCTTGAGAACGAGCTAGCGCACCTGCTCGCCCGCAAGGAGCCCGCGCCCTTGCTTGAACTCAAGACCCGCACCCAGCTCGCCGACGTACTGCGAAACATCGGAGAAATGTCGGCAGTGTGGCTGCAGCACCTCTACCGCGCGCGAGACCTTGCCTACCAACTGGCCGATTCCCGGCCCGAGGACGTCTCCCTGGTTGTAGGCAACTGCCTGACGATCCTTGCCAGTCACGCGGGCCGTGGGGCTGCGGACCCAGTGGTACAGGCTCTCGCAGACGATCTTGAGTCATTGCAGGGACGAGTGCCAGGCACACGGCGTACGCAGGTGCAACGCGAGATTCGCCAGATCAACTTGGCGTTGAGCAACGGGCATATGTCGGACGAGGAAGTCGAGCAGCGCTGCCGATCACTCCTTGAGGACGACAGTCTTCCCCGGCCGCAGCGCCTCCAACTGACCGCATTCCTCACGGAGGCCCTGGCTTTTCAACATCGCTGGAGCGATGCCCTGGACAACCTGCAGGCCATCCGCGAGTACATGGTGGAATGGCCACTGCACCCACAGTTGATGGCCAGGACCTTGCACAACGTCGGCCTCCGTGTCGGGCTGGCCGTCGCCTCCGGTGAGCCCGAATGCCGCGCTGCATTCGCTGTTCTGTTCGGCGGAGCCGAACCATCGCCGAACCACGAGTGCCGCCCACTCCTGTCCACCCTCGTCAACATGGCGTCGCACATGCCTGGCGCACACCTCAGCCTGGAGGCCGGGATGACGTGCATGCCATTCAAGATGCAGACACTCCGTCTCCTCGAGGCCGTGTGCGATCAGGACCACGAGGTGTGGTCCAACACGGCCGTTGATATCCGCTATGTGAACGTCCAGATTTGTGCGCATCGCCCCGGATACGGAGTGTGCTCCGGCTGGCAGTGACTCGCTCGTCACGAATACTCGGCCCTACGGGGCCTTTCCGACCTTGGTACTGGCAAGCTCGCGTCATCAACAGTCGCCAGTTCTCGGCTGTGAGGCGGTAACCACGCGTGAGCTTGGGGCGTGTGGACCACGGCGGGACGGTCTGAGACGCGAGATCATGATCACGGTGTTCGCCCCGGCCTCCCGCATGACTGCCTCTTTCCGCCGCTACGCCGGGTGTTGTACTGCTGTCGGCTCCCTGCGGTAGCCCGCCGCGGCCGACGTACCGCGGATCAGATCCGCCGCCCGCTCCGCGATCATGATCGTCGGCGCGTTGGTGTTCCCCCGGACCACAGAGGGCATCACCGAGGCGTCGGCCACCCGAAGCCCCGTCACGCCGTACACACGCAGCTTGTGGTCCACCACCGGGCCGATCGCACAGGTGCTCGTGGGGTGGTACAGGGTGTGCAGGACACACCGCGCGTGCGCGAGAAGGCCGGCATCGCTGTTGTCGGCCGGTACCAGGAAGTCCGCCCGGTGGTGCGCCCGCAAGGCAGGGCGGCCGACGATATCGCGCACCAGCCGCAGCGCGCGTACCGCCGTCGCCCGGTCCTCCCCGGTGGCCAGGTAATTGTGCACGATGCGCGGCTTCGCGCTAGGCAGGGCCGAGCGCAGCGCGACCTTACCGCGGCTGGTAGGCGCGAGCAGCACCGCGCCGATGTGGAAGCCGTGGTCGGTGGCCACGCCTAAGCCTTCCTCGTGGAACATCGCGGGCACGGCATGGATCTGCACATCCGGGGCGTCGAGGCCGTCGGCGGTACGGAAGAATCCGCCGCCCTCGCCGACATTCGAGGTCAGCGGGCCACGGCCCTCGGACTCCAGCAGCCGCACGTTCTCGGGGGTCTCCGCGGTGAACAGGGACTCGGTGTCGGTCAGATGGATGACGGGCAGGTGCGGATGGTCCTGGAGGTTCTCGCCCACCGGAAGGTCCACCCGGGGCGCGATGCCATGGGCCGCCAACTCGTCCGCGACGCCGATCCCCGAGAGCATGAGCAACTGCGGCGAGTTGTAGGCACCCGCCGACAAGATGACCTCGCCCTCGCACCGCAGTTCTTCCATGACGCCGCCGCGGTCCACCTCGACTCCGGCGGCCCGGTCCCCGTCGAAGAGGATCCTGGTGCACTGGCCTGCGGTGAGCACCCGCAGGTTCGGCCGATCCAGAACGGGATGCAGGTAGGCGGCGGCTGCGCTGCACCGCAGGCCGTCGCGCTGGGTAAGTTCGTAGTACCCGACGCCATCCTGTTCCGGGCCGTTGAAGTCGGGATTGAACCGGTGCCCCGCCTGCTGGGCCGCAGCCAGGAAGGCATCGACCAGCGGGCTGCGCGATCGCCCCGGATTGACCGGGAGCGGCCCGCCCGCACCGTGCCAGCTGGAGACACCGGCGTGGTGATCCTCGGCGCGCAGGAAGTACGGCAGGACATCGTCCCAGCCCCAGCCCTGGGCTCCGGCCGCGGCCCAGGCGTCGTAGTCCCGGCGGTTGCCGCGGATGTAAATCATGGCGTTCATGGAGGAGGAGCCGCCCAGCATCCGGCCGCGCGGCAGGTAGCAGCGACGGTCCTCGAGACCCGGCTCGGGCTCGGTCAGGTAGTCCCAGTCATACTTGGTGCGAAACAGCTTCGCGAACGCCACCGGGACGTGGATCTCCCGCGCGTCGTCGACCGGGCCGGCCTCCACCAGCAAGACCCGCACGTCCGGATCCTCACTGAGACGGGCGGCAAGCACACAGCCGGCAGATCCCGCCCCCACGATGATGTAGTCGTACATCGACGTCCTTTCGGCGCGTGCCTCTGATGCCTGCCCGACCAGTCTGGTCGAGGATCGCCAGGAGCGTTCGCGGTTACCGGGAGCTTGGCCGAAGGGCCGCCCTTGACATATGGGCCCCGCCGTTCCGGCTGCCCGCCCCGGTGAGTGAGCCGACCTGGGCGGCCTGATTCAGGGCGACTTCTGCCCCCGGTACAGAACGAGGTGCTGGTGGTGGAGCACGCCGTCCCGGATGTCGCCCGTCGCCGTGAACCCGGTGTCGTGGACGTAGTCCAGGTGGCTGCCGGTTACCGTGTCCCGGCCCGTGTACGCGCTGCGCCGTTCACCGGGGGCCTCGTCGTAGCGGCCGTCCGCCAGGAGTTCCTTCCTGACGGATGTGACCGTCCGAGGTCACCCACATGACGCCGACGTTTACCTCAGGTTCCTCACCACCCAGCCCGAGGTCGGCGCCGGTCCGGTCGCGGTGACCGGCTACCGCATAGGAGGCCTCTTGGCGATGCGCACGGCCGCGGCCCACCCCGGCCAGGTGGCCGCCGTCGCCGCGTTCCACGCCCCCGTGGGCGTCGACGGGCCCGACTTCTTCTCCAAGCTCACCGCCCAGGTCCACCTCGGCCACGCCGAAGGCGACATGGCACCTGAGGCACTCGGCGAGCTCAACCAGGCCCTGGATGCCGCAGGTGTCGGCTACACCTCCGAGATCTACCCTGGCGCCATCCACGGCTTCGCCATGTCCGACACCGACGCTTTCAGCGCCTCAGGGCTGAAGCGCCACTGGGGTCTTGCTCCCCCTCCTGGACCGCACCCTGGCCAACATCTGAAAGCATGTCTCACATCTCGTCGGGCGCTGCCGGCGGCGGAATGGCGACGGGGGTGCCCGGCAAGACGGTCCTCACGTGGAGGAGTTGCGTAGATTGCGAAGTTAACGTGATGGATTGCCGGCTTAGCCTTGCCACGCTTGAGACTGGATCGCGCAGAAGCCAGAACGACGACCGTCAGGCTTCCGCAGCTTCGAAAGCGGGGCAACTACCGTGAAACGAACCGTCAAACGGTCAGTCTTATCCGCGCTGACGACCCTAGGGATGGCAACCGCGTTAGCCATCGCCACTTCACCGCAAGCCCACGCGATCGACAAGGTGGAGTGCGGACCGAGTGATTACCTCACAGTGGATTGGCCATCGAGTACGGGGGCTCCTGGACCACCGAGCAGTCCTGCTTCGCCAATGCCGGTGAGATCGACATGGACGTGATGGGGACCGAGTGGCTCGACAAGATCACGACCGGCAACAACCGCGTCCAGTGGTGGGGGGGACGGGCGCTGGCAGCCCGCCACTCCCATCGACAAGAACACCGTCTACGACTTCCCGAACCATCCTGGCGGGGTCGCGCTGGACTGGATCAGAATCCTCTGAGCCGTAGGTGAACCCGGGGCGGCGATCCTGCCCGATCGCCGCCCTGCACCGCTACCGCGGTCCGAGCTGGGCACATGTGCGGTACCACGTGGAGCCGGCTGGTCTGCTCTCCGCGGCGGGGTCGTGGCACTGGACGTACAGGTTCACCGAACCGTTCGTCTCCACACCAACGCTCCATCCCCGTCACGCAGCGCTCCATGTCCGTCTGCCGTGTTGTACGAGCGGACCCCTGGTAAGGGGACTTGGGATGACAGTCAGCACCTACAACAGTGGTGTTGCCGACCCTTGATTCACAGCGGCGGTGTCCACACCAGCCAGCGGAGGAGGCCCGCCGGCCGCAACATCGGCCGGCCGCTTCAACGCCTGCGTATACGGAGCGTGGAACTTTCGCCACGGTTCGCGCCCCCTACAGTCAGGGCGAAGGCCCGCGTGCGGCAGCCGTCCGTGCGGACCGATCCGATGTCCCCACAGCGGCATCCACCCCCGCACAGTCACCGTGACCGCACCGACGCCGGGCCCCGCACAGCCGCTCACGACCAGCTCAGGAACACCGTGTGCAAGTCCAGCTCCTCGTCAGCGAGATCGGTCGCCGTTCCTCCCCGTGTGGTCGGCACCACCCGGAAGTCGGGCGCATGGTACCCATAGTCAGGGTCCTGCTCGGCATTGGGCCGGTGGACGGAGATGATGAACTTCGTCCCGTCGGGCGACACCAGCATCCCCTCCGCGACGGTGCCGTCCTGCGGGCCGACCACGCTGATCGGGGCGCCCGCGGCGCGGCCGGTGCGGGCGTCCATGGTCCGGAACGAACCGGACGACGTGCGGCACAGCACCCGGTCGTCACCGGCCCAGCCGACTACGCCGGCGCATCCGCTGAGCAGCAGGGCACCGCGCGCCGACGTCCTGCTGAGCGGCGCCGAGGAGTTCCAGGTGTCGAAGACGGTGCCGAAGACTTTGGGTGCGGTCGCCGTGAGCCGGCGGCCGTGCGGCGCGAGGTGCACCATGTTCGCCTGGACGGCGCGCGCGGGCTTGCCAGTGACGGTCAGGGGCAGGTCGTTCCCCGCGGCCGGGCCCTCGTCCGACAGGTGGTGGTCGCCCTCGGCGGACCGGAAACCGATCCTCTTCCGGCCGTCCCGGTCCGCGTACGTGAACCACACAGTGCGCCCGTCCGGCGACATCACCGCGTTCTGCTCGTCGTCGCCCGCGGCACCGCTCAGGCGCACGAAGTCATCCTGTTCTGCGTCGCTCTTCACGAAACCGACGTGGGAGGCGGTCTTGCCTCCGGGGTCCCGGAGGACCACCGCCATGCGCGTGTACGACAGGTCGAAGAGCGCGCGGACCCGGGGAGCGATGTGCTCCAGGCTGTCCGTGGGATAGGGGGCCGGTGCCTCCGGGTTCTCGGCGCAGAGGTCCACGAGTGGGCTGTGGACCGTCTTGGCACCGGAATAGTTGTTGAACGCGGCGTCCTCCGGAACGGCGAACCACCGTGTCGCACGTGGTTTCCAGCTCTCCGGATCCCATGCCGTCACCACGACGCCGGCGTAGCGGGCGCCCACGCCGCACCTGGCGGTGACGACCGTGTCCTCGCGGGTGAAGGGACTGTCCGAAAGGGCGTATCCGCGGTTGCCCAGGTAGGGTGCCGAGCGCGCCGAAGACCCGGACACGGGCTTCTCCGCGCTCGGTTGCGAGGTGCAGGCCTGAAGGGACAGGACCGCGAGGACCGCGGCACTTCCGGCTAGACGAGGTCGCACATCGGCTCCTCGGTCTTCTGGTGGCACGCCGTCCAGGGGACTGCCCCGAAGACCCACTTCTGCCGGGGGTCGGCGGGGACGGACTCGGTGCGGATGCGCAGCGCTTTTCCGTCGCTGTCCTTCAACTGGAGCCACTGCCCCTTCTGGTATGCGTCGACGTAGTGGACCTTGATCCCCCACTCGCACGACTGTCCTGGCGGCGCGATCGCCTCCACCCGCATGGCGCCCGAGGACTGGCCGTTCCCGACCTCGATATTGTGGGTGTCGAAGTAGGGCTCGCCCTGTCCCTCGTCGTCATCGGTCAGCACCGGCTCGCCGCCCCGGGGCGGGACGTGGACCCGGATCCCCTGGTAAGCGACTCCGCCCTGCGACGGATAGCCGACGACCGTCTTCGCGGTACTCGGCCGGCAGGTGACGTCGGTGGCTTTCCAGTCGTCGATGACCACGGCGGCGGACCGGGTGCTCAACAGTCTCAGCTTGAAGGTGCCGGAGAGTTCCATGCGGCCGTTCGACGTCCGCTGCGTGTACTGCTCCGGGGCGTGTTCCAAGTAGGACGCGTAGTTGAGCAGGCGGCCGCCGAGTGACTTGAGGTACGCGAAGGCGGCGGAGGCGTCATCGCTGGAGGTCAGTTTCCGCGTCTCGCCCTCGGTCAGTTCGCGGTCGAGGACCATGACCCAGTCCTGGCGGGGGTCGCCCAACTCGGTTTGCACGGACACCGTGAAGGGGGCTTGGGAGGCGTCGTACCCCTTGTTGGAATCGTTCTCCCTGGTCACGCCAGGCTTGATCATGTAGTAGCCAAGGAGCGTCCCGCCCAGGACGCTCAGGAGACCGACCGTCGCCGTCACCGACAGCCACAGAATCTTCTTGCGCCGGGAGGCAGCAGGGTCCACTCCGAGTACTTCGGAGGTGATCGCCCCTAAGCTCTCGTCGGCTCCGCCTCCCGTATCGGCGGACCTCTGCCGCGGGGGCTGAGTAGCGGCGGACGGCATGGTCGCGTCCGAGCCTCCTTGTTGCCCCGTCGGCTCCGGAGCGGTGTCTCCGTCGGCGCTCGGCTGCGGTTCAGGTGTCCCGTCCGTTGGTGCGGTTGCCGTCATGCCAGTTCCCCCACGTTGTGAGTCGCCCCGTGCGCTCGGCACCGGACACAGGCGTCCGTACAGAACCCGGCTGTACGGGGCGCCGGCCGTGCCTCGCGGCCCACCATAAGGAAAAGCACCGTCGTCGTCCCGTCACTTGCGGACAACGCGCCCCGTTCGAGTACGGGCACTGCCCGTCGCGTACAGCGCCCTGCCGGCAGACGTCACCCTGGTGACACACTGTCACCGTCGCGACGCTGACGGCATACACATCTCCCGTCCCGGTCCTACCCTCCCGTCGCGTCCACGGCAATACCCGAATGCGCCATGTCCTTCACCCCCCGAGGCGCCCACCTGGCCCGGCTGTTGGTCGCGCGGTACCTGGACTCCGGGGGCCACTCCTACGACAGCGACGTCAACGAGACGCTCACCCCTGATCACCGCCGAGCTGCGCGCCAACGCCGGTGCGCCATGAGGGCTCCGTAAGTTGTCAGGCGACCCGGGAGGCCCGGATGTGGCTGATGGGGGCTTGCCAGTTGTGGCTCCGAAGGAGTGGCCGTCCGGCCTCCGGGACGTCCTCGACGCCGTTGCTCGCCCTGCTCGCGGCCCATGGCCAGCAGGCCGTCTACGTGCCCGGCCGCACGGTCAATCGCATGTCGGGCGCCTACCGGGGCGATGCGAAGACAGACTCCCGCGACGCTTACGTCATCGCTGAAACCGCCCGCCACCGCAACGACTTCGCCGCGATCGACGTGCTCGCCCAGCTGGCCGCAGACCTCGCGCTGCTGACAGCCCACCGCTCCGACCTGGTGGCCGACCGCACGAGGATGATCAATCGTGCTGCGCGACGTGCTGACCGGTGTCTTCCCTGCGCTGGAGCGGGCACCCTCGTGGTCACGACTCCCCACCGGCCAGTTCACCCTGGCCAACTCCGACCATCGGAGCCATCCTGCGCAGAACTGGGCTCTGCATCGCTTTCCGCGGTGGCGTAACGCCAACGCCCGCCACTCCGACGTACTCGCCGCACAGCGCAAGGAACGCGTCCGCATCCGCAGCGAGAAGGGCCTGCGCTGGGGCGGATGCCCCCTCGCCACTGCGACGTAAGCCTTCGACTTGTCCGGGCGGCACGGATTACTGAACGCTGTTCGGTGTCCAGCGAAGCGTCATGTCGGGCAGGTTCTCCATGTTGCGATCACCATCGTTGGTGTCGAGGACGGTGAAACCGTGGCGCTCGTAGAACGCGCGGGCATCGGTGTTCTGCTGGAAGACGTGCAGGGACACCCTGTCAGGGCTGTGCTGCCTGACCTCATCGAGCAATAGCGTGCCGATGCCCTGACGACGGACGTCAGGGCGCAGATAGAGGTGTTCGAGCATGTCGCCGTCGAGGGCCGCGTAGCCGGTGATCTCCGCATCACGCACTGCGACCCAGGTGCGGCATTGCTTGAGCAAGACGTCCCGGACCCATCGGGTCACCTGCTCATGATCGCGCTTCTGCGGGGGCAGATAGGGCATGGTCGTTGACCGGGAGGCCTCGTGGATGCGCGCGATCACGGCTGCATCTGCCTCTTCCGCGAACCGGATCCGAGTATCGCCGTCATCACTCACTTCGGGAACCTACAAGGCCGGCAAAGGCTCGATCCAGCGGTTAACCCGGTGAACGTTGCCGGTGACAGCACTAGCTCTCCCTGTTCGACGACCCCCTTACCGCGGAGGACGGATGCAGTAGCTGGAGGTCCGTCACCGTGCCCACCGAGCGGCATCGGCCTGCTCGCCTGGCTCAAACCCTGTGACTGGCCAGCGGGTTGGTCACCGCCGGGCCGAAGAGGCTCCGCTACCGGCTGCTGCACGCCGCCGCCGCCTGCGGCACTCCACCCTCTCCACCACCGCGAACCTCTACAGCCACCTCACCCAGCAAGCAGCCACGACGCCGTGGACGCCATCGACGCCGCTCTGACCGAAGCCGACCCCAGCGCCGACCGCCACACCCACTGGCCCGCCTGGCTGCGACCACACCGCGACCACCCGAACGCGCACCGGCCGCGCCTCACACTGCCCTACTTCGCCGCCCCGACCGCCAGTTCACCCAGCGCCTCCACACCACAAGGCGTGCATGCGACCACCCTGCGACCACCACGCCGCACAACACGAAGAAGGCCGCTTTCCCCATCTCTGGAAATACGGCCTCCGACCTGCGAAAACGCTGATCGGGACGACAGGATTTGAACCTGCGACCCCTTGACGAACAACGCCCCCGGGGAAACTCGTAGCCTCCCCGAACCCGACCGCTCCTCTTTCGGCACCACCAGCTTGGAATCAGACCCGCCCAACATCCTCAGCACCTCACGGAAGTCGTCCCACGCGCCCCCAGAGCAGGGGTCGAGGAAACCGAACCCGTGAACGATCTACGGGGTGCGGCGCACCCAACGAACACCGTGAGTGCCAGCAATTCATACGTCCAGGCCGCAGACTTGATCATCGAACGGAGCCCCCTTTGCGGTTTTGCGTCCGCGCAAGGCCGCAGAGATTCCGGCACGAGCATCAATTCTCAAACGACACCACTTCAACGCCTCATAATGCTATCATTTTGAAGGTCGCCGCCCCCACCGAGAGGAGTTTCGATGTCGCGCACCATGATCGATCTCGACGATGAGATGGTGGAACACGCCATGCGCTTGTACGGCGTGAAGACGAAGGCCAAGGCTGTGCGCATGGCCATGGAGGAAGCTGTCAAGCGTCGGCTGCGGCAGGAGGGCATCGACGCGATCAAGTCCGGTGACCTGGACCTGACCTACGACAGCCGGACGGAGCCCGACAGCAGGAACGTGGCGTGAGTGAGCGCTTCCTGATCGACAACTCCGCCCTCCAGCGATGGCGCAAGCCGAAGGTGGCCGAGGTCCTCGACCCACTCCACGAGGATGGCGTACTGGCTGTGTGCGGACCAGTCGAGATGGAGGTGATGTACTCCGCACGCAACGACAACGACGCGAAGCGCCTGCACTGGTTCCTGTCCGGCTTCGACTACCTGCCGATGCCCGACGAAGTGTGGGACCGGGCCAAAGACATCCAGCGACAGGCCATCACCAAGGGCAACCACCGCGCACTGTCCATGCCCGACCTGCTGATCGCCGCAACAGCCGAACGACATGCGGTGACCGTGCTGCACTACGACCAGGACTACGACATGATCGCCGCCATAACAGGCCAGCCCATGAAGTGGGTCACGGAGGCAGGCACAGCGGACCACTGACTTCACTGCGCAGGGCGCCCCTGCTGCCACGCGGCGCACGTGCCACTCGAAGAGGAACCTGAGCACACCGGTGACGGCTACCTCACCGGCACCGGCCTCGCCCGCACCCCTGCGCTTGCCGAGAAGGGACTGTAAATCGCGGCTCTGGCCCGTAGTCGGTGGTGACGCTGGGTATCTGTCAGGGCAGGAGGATACGGTGGCGGAGAAGGCCGAATCCGGCGCGCCCGTGCATTTATCTCGTGATCCTCTTGGTGCGGGTGTTGACGCCTTCGGTGCGGCCGTTGTGGTAGGGCAGGGTGAGGCCGCCGTCCACGGCGAGCCGGTCGATTTCGAGACCGTTGATGAGACTGCGCAGGTGGGGCAGGACGACAGCGCGGGCCGCCGCGATCCTGTCCCGCTCGAATGATCGCTGTACGTCAGGCCACATATCTGTACTCATTGATGAGGCCGCCAAGGATCCGGGTGCGCTCGGCTTTGTGGGTGTGGAGGTCATGCGCTGCGGCGGGTTGTTCGTGAGCGTCGGGTGGGAGCTGGTTCCGGGCTTGGTGAGGCCGGTGCTGGTTGTAGTGCCGCTCGTAGGCCGCAAGGACGTGGCGGGCATGGGCCTCGGTCATGATCAGGACATGGTCGAGGGCTTCGCGTCGGATACTGCCGATGATGCGTTCGCAGTGTGCGTTCATGCGGGGAGCTTGTGGCGCACCTTTGAGGATCTCCATCTCCTCAGCCTGGAAGACGGCGTCGAACGCCTCGCCGTACTTGCCATCGCGGTCGCGCAGTAAGAAGCGCAGGTTCTCGATGCTTATGCCCAGGTCGCCGGTGAGATTCCTCGCCTGCTGCACCTGAAGGGTGTCAATATTCCGATCAGGCGGCTGAGCTGGGCGTCTCCTGCGGATGATGAGGCAACCGGGGTGACATGGTGCGGTACTCGTCGAGCAGCCCGCCAGGTACCTGGCGGCGCCCGACCGTGGCAGCGGGAAGAGGAATGACGTTCGGGTCGTCGTCAGGGGCACGTAGGCCGAGGCTGCGGTGGGCCCGCCCCGCGTTGTAGTGCTCCGCAGGGATCGACCCCGCGCACCAGCGCACGGACCATTCCTGGCCTGCCTTCCTCAAAGCCCAGGCCTCCGCCATCGTGGCCACCGACCTCTTCCACGTCGACACGGTCTTCCTACGGCGCTGGTTCGTACTGTTCTTCATCGACCACGGCACCCGCCGCGTACACATCGCCGGCATCGCCCGGAACCCGACCGGCCCCTGGATCACCCAACAAGCACGCAACTACCTCATGGACCTGGGCAACCGCGCAGAGTCGATCAAATTCCTCATCCGGGACCGCGGCGCATACTTCACCAACAGCTTCGACGCCGTCTTCCAGGCGACCGGCATACGTGTGATCTCCACCCCGCCTGCCGTGCCACGGATGAACGCTATCGCCGAACGCTGGATCGGATCATGCCGACGTGAGGCAACTGACCGCATCCTGATCACGGGAGAGCGCCACCTACGCCTCGTCGTCGGTCAGTATGCGGAGCACCACAACAGACACAGGCCGCACCGATCCCTCGGACAACGGGCGCCGGACCGACTCACCGAGCCCGAACCACTCACCCCCACCGACAACACTCGCATCCATCGACGCGATCGACTCGGCGGCCTCATCCACGAATACATGCAGGTCGCATAGGGTGACACCGTTTCCGGCACCCACAGGTCGGGGAGAGCCGGCGGACGGCGTTGGAAGAGCTCGCCGAGGCCGAAGCGGACTGGCTGGGTCCGCTGATCGAGCGGGCACCGCGTGATTAGGCGCCCGCCAGCGTGAACACGGCTGCGGCGCCCGCGGTGTCCAACTCTGCCTCCCCGCAGCTCAGCAGAGCGGCGTCGTAACGGGAAAGGGACAGCCCGGCCACCGTGGTGGGCGCGTCCAGCGCCACGACCAGCGACTGCGCGCCGACGGCTACGGAGAGCGCGCGGCATCCACGGACGATGGCCACGGACACCTGGGCTTGTCCTCGGCGCCACATCACGTTGAGGTTGACGACTTTCCCATCGAGAAGGCGACACGCTGTGGGAGCGTCGCCGCTCAGCGCGTGTGGGACGTAACGCGTATCGATGAGCCGCTTGTGTCCGTCCACGGTAAGTTCCATCCCCGCACCATCCACCATGGTCAGGATGCGGTCGACCTGCCCGAACTCGGAGAAGGGCCCGTCCTTACGGACCTCCGCGAGGCTTATGCGCCAGATGAAGTCGTCCATACCGGCGCCGGAAGGAAAGTGTGCGATCTCGCGGGTGGTCCCACCACCGTTCTTCCAGGTGAGGGTCGCATGGTCTGCCGCCGGCAGCAGACGTGCGCGCGCCGGGCCGTCAGTGGGCATCTCTCGTCGCGTGCGACGGGTGATTTTCGGCTCGGCGGTGAGTGGTTCGGGCATGCGGAGATCTTACTTGTGGGGTTGGAAATGGCCGCGCCGTGCGTCTTCGCAGGCCCGAAGGAGGGCGAGGCGTGCAAGGTCCGCGCCGGGGCCGTGGCGATCCCATGTGGTACATGATCCACATCCTGGTCATGCGCACCGGCCAACAGCTCTTCACCGTCAGCCCCCGCCTCGATAGTGCCCCTGCCCTCGCAGCGACGACCGCCGCCTTCCTCGTCTCCCTCGGCCTGGCATGGGCGCTCTACGTGGTCGTGTAACAGCGGTGCAGGCACTGGATCCTCCGGGGCATCCAACGCCCGAGGCGACTGCGCCTCCCCCCTCCCGCTGAGAACTGGCTGTTCTATTCCTCCGTGTTCGCGAGCAGGTTGATGGAGGCCCAACCGTTGTCGACCGGGACACCGAGCGCGACCAGGACGTCGGTTGCAAGGCATGGGGGCATGCGCTCAACACCGTGAGCCGGGATTCCGGCAGTTCGCTTACTCGAGTTCACACCAACCGATCAGCACCGTGAGGCCGGCCGACCACAGAGTCCTGCACGCTGGCCGCGGTGACCAGCACCGCGAGCAGCCGGCCGACATCGAGAAGCTGTTGTTGGCGATGCTCACCAAGGAATCCGAGCAGCGCATGGGCGCGATGGAGGTCTACGACGTCCTCCTGCCCTTCATTCATGCCACCGTCGGCGCCTTTGCCGCTACGGACGACGGGGTCCTCGACCCTCGACTGCCGTTCCTGCGCCCCTTCGGTGGTCGGGTGCGCAGCACCGGCGTCGCTGCTTCTTACACACCTACCGTGGTGGTTCCCTCGCCACTCGCAGTCCAGTCGGCAGCGGCGCAGTCAGGCACCGCCGCACTGACGGAGCAGGAGGCGGACGCGATTTCGGACCGGGCATCTCGGCTGGCTCAGGAGGGCCAGTTCACCCAGGCCGCCGACGCTCTGGACGAGGCCATCGCGAGAGCCACGGATCCAGGGCTGAGGGAAGGCATGCAGTTCAGCCTCGCCCAAGTGAAGTTCCTGGCCGGAAGCCACCGCGAGGCTCTCGCCCTGTTCGAGCCACTCGCGCATGAATACACCAACCACTACGGTGATGACGACGAGCAAGCACAGCTGTGCTGGTACTACGCCGCGCAGTGCCGGATGGAACTTCGTGAAGCGAGCGCCGCCATCCTGGCCTTCGACCACATCGCGGAGATTACGCCTTCTCCTGACGACGAGGATGCCGTCAACCGCCACCTGGATACCCTCGCACGACTGATGAGCCTATGCAGCGGCGGAGAACCTCCCCCAGGCACTGGAGGGCGGTGACCGTCTCCGGTCGGAAACCTCCCATCTACGGGAAAGCGACTGGCCGGGGCTGGCGCAGATCGACGCCTATCTCCGCCGCCTTCGCCAAGACCTCGGCTGATCCGTCATGATGTATCCGGTCCCATCTGGGACGACACGCGAGCCCTCCCTCCGTGGTCAGCGGGCAAGCTCGACGACTCTCTCGCAGTGCGCGTTCATCCGCGGGGACCGTGGGGCGGTCTTCAGGGCTTCGATGCGCTCGGCTTCGAAGACCGCGTCGAAGGATTCGGTGTATTTGCTGTCCCGATCGCGGATCAAGAAGCGCAGTGACTCCAGGCGCACACCTTCGTCGAGGGCAAGGTTGCGGGCCTGCTGGGCTGTCCACCGTGCGGTCGGATGTGCGGTCACCCCGGCGACGTGGAGGCGGCGTGTACCGTGCTCGAGGAAGACCAGCGCGTAGACCCGGCGAAGGCTTACCAGGTCGATGTGCAGGAAATCGCAGGCCACGATGGAGCCATCCTGAGCCGTAAGGAACTCGCGCCATGTCGGCCCGCTGCGGTGGGGAGCAGGGTCGACACCGGCTGTCGTCAACATTTTCCAGACCGTGGAGGCGCCGATGCTGTGGCCCAGCCGGGCGAGCTCGCCCTGGATTCTGCGGCTGTGGGTGCCGGAAAGTATGTCACCTGGCCTGACCTGCTGGTTCGAGTTTGCCAGAGCTCGGGTAGCTGCAGGGTGTTCTGGGGGAGCATGCGGGTCCTGGTGATACGGCTGATCTGCCTACTCGCCTGTCAGACGTTCCGATGGCTGGTCCTGCATCTCGCCCGGGAGAACCCCGGATGGGGATACCGACGGATCCACGGCGAACTGCTGGGGCTGGGACACAAAATCGGCGCCTCCACCGTCTGGGAGATCCTGAAGAAGGCCGGGATCGACCCATCACCGCAACGAGCAGACCGCTCTTGGGCCGCCTTCCTCAAGGCCCAGGCCTCCGCGATCGTGGCCACCGACCGCTTCCACATCGACACCATCTTCCTACGGCGCTGGTTCGTACTGTTCTTCATCGACCACGGCACCCGCCGCGTACACATCGCCGGCATCACCCGACACCCGACCGGCCCCTGGATCACCCAGCAGGCACGCAACTACCTCATGGACGTCGGCAACCGTGCGGAGCCGATCAGGTTCCTCATCCGGGACCGCGGCGCGTACTTCACCGAAAGCTTCGACGCCGTCTTCCAAGCAATCGGCGCGCGTGTCGTCCCCACACTTCCTCAGGCGCCCCGGATGAACGCCATCGCGGAACGCTGGATCGGATCATGCCGCCGCGAAGCCACCGACCGCATCCTGATCACCGGACAGAACCACCTCCGCCTCATCGTCAACGAGTACGCGGAGCACTACAACAGACACTGGCCACACCGAAGCCTCGGACAACGGCCACCAGACCCGCTGATCACCCCTGAACCTGGCCCTGTCAGCGACCCCACATCGGTTCTCCCGGCGCGATCGGCTCGGTGGCCTCATCCACGAATACAGGCAGGTCGCATAGGGTGACAGCGTTTCCGGCACCCACGGGGCCGGACTGGCCACGCCGCCGGGCACTGCTCGAACGTGATCTCACCTACCGGGCGGGGCTGCCCCAGGGCCTTGGAAACCGCACGTCTGAGCCTCTGCTATCCACTCCGGGAGGTCTCATGCCTCCGGTCTTCAACTCTCTTGTGGGTAATGGAGTTTGCCTCGTGCGAGGGCTGGCGAACGGAGTGAATCCTGTATAATTTGACGAAGATGCCAGCCGGGGGGACGGCACGGGCGCGACCTTCCTGACTGTGAGCCACCGGCCCGAAGAGAGGAACAGGACCCAGTCAGTGTCAGCCGCAGCGCCTTCGTCACCCGAGGACGCGGAGTCCTTCGTCGTGAGCTTCTACGGCCCGCGCCTGCTGCTGTGGGTCTGGGACCGGGCCGAGGGCGAACCGGACGTTCCGGTCTCCTGCATCGAGTTCGGCTCCTGGCAGAGCATTCCCATGAGCGCCGTCCGGTCCCTCACCGACCATCTGAGCGGGCAGGCACTGATCCGCTCGTACGGCGGCCACGCGGACGCCCCTGTGGTGACCCTGCTCGCCGCGGGCGCCGAGCGGGCCCGTCAGTTGCAGGTCCGTCGGGCGGACCCGACCGAGCGCGGGCGGCATGCCGTGAAGGCCGTCCTGCACTGGATCTACGCGCAGGCCGACCGGCGGCCCTTGCGGATCAGCGGATTCCTCGACTCGCCAGGGATCTACTTCCTCGGTGAGGCCCTGTCGCGGGGCGAGGTCGCCCGGACGCTCTCCTATCTGGAAGAGGCGGGACTGATCACCTGTGCGGGGCCCACGTTCCACAACGGAGTCGGATCGCACGTGGAGCTCACGCCGCTGGGCGTGGAAGCCGTACAGAACAGCCAGGAACCGGACCAGTACCTGGCCCGGCGGCACGAGGAGACGCGGCCCGCCAGCCAGACCCATATTAGGGCCGGCACGGTCCATTACGCAGCGGAAGGCGGCACCCACAGCAACATCCACAACACCATCGACGTCCATACGGGGTTGTCACCCGATGATCTCGCCCGGCTTGTAGGCGAGTTGGCCCCCGCGCTGCGCCTCGACACGGAGTCCCGGGCGGCGCTGCTTCGCACCGCGGAGGCGCTGGGGCGGCGGGGTGACACCGACGACGAACCGGAGCGGGACCGGCAGCGCGGTCTGATGGAGCGGATGCGCCGCCTGCTGGGCGGCGCTCCCGACACGGTCGGCAGACAGCTCATGCTGGACTCGGTCGGCCAGGCGCTGGGGCGGCTCTTCGGAGGGTGAGCCGTGGCGAGGCCGATGCGTGAACACACCGAGGAGGGCGGTGCCATGCGGCTGTACGCACGTGATCCGATCCTGCGCGCACTGGTGCCGCGGCTGGTCGGCCTCGCGTACGACAAGCGGAACCTGGTGCCCCAGGAGCACCGTGACGACCTGCCCGTCGTGCTGCTGACCGGCCGCCACGGCATGGGCAAGACCGCTGTCCTCGATGCCCTGGAGACGGCCTATCGGGGCAGGGTTCCGCTCGGCAGAGCCAACAGTGCGGAGGTCGACCCGGCGCGCTGGGCGGGCTTCGCCGTATCGAACACCTCACCCGTGCTGGAACTCCTGGAACAACTGGTGTGCGAGCTGGCGGCGGTGGTCCCCGGCACCAGCCGGCTCCGCTTCCCCCGGCTGCTGCCAGGGCTGTTCGCGATATCCAGCTGGCACCGGGGCAACGAGCACGAGCAGCGCCTGGCGCGGGACCGGATCGCCCGCCTCATCGCCGCCTGCGGACTGGAGAAGGGCGACGAGAGTACGGACACCGGTACGGACTGGATGTCCGACGTCAGTGAACGCCTGGCCGACACGGATCAGCAGCACGGCCTGGAACCGGTCGCCGCCGCGGTCGTCCAGCAGTACTTCAGCCGGCACACCCGCGCCCGGGCCGGACGGGCCGTACGGGAGTGGTACCACCAGCGGTCCGCGGGGACGGCCGACGGCGAAGCCGCCCTCGTACGGCTCAGCCTCCGCTTCCACCAAGGCGGTGCCTTCCGGCACGCCGTCGAACGGCTCCTGACCTCCGCCCTGATCGAGGACGTCAGCGATGCCTACGGCCGCTGGCAGCGGATGAACCGGACGCCCAAGCCGCTCATCCTGCTCGACAACGTCCACACGGCGGCCGGGCGCCGCGTACTCGACCTGATCCTCGAGCACCGGGCCGGACGCGGCTCCGATGATCCGGACCCGCTGGTCGTCGTAGCGACCCGGCTGGGCGGCGGCGCGGACCTCTACCCGGACGCCTCACACAGCGAGCTTCCCGAACTCTCCGTCGCCTCCGGCTGGGAGCGGACCGCCCCCGGGTCGCCGTCCGCCGGACTGCTCACCGTCGCACTGGCGCCACTGAGCCTCGATGACCTGCTGATGATGCTCGACCGGGCCGAAGAGCCGCTGCACCGCCGGCTGCCATCGACGCTGCACACCCTGACCCGGGGCCATCCACTGGGCAGCGGCCTTCTGTGCGATGCCATCGTGCATACCAACGCCCAACGCCCCGTTCTTCCTGAAGACTTACTCGACCTGTGTACGGCGGAAGGCCGGTCCGTCACCGAACGATTGCTGGCACAGCTGATCCCGCCGCCCCAGCTCCGCGACCATCTGGCGCTGCTGTCCCTCGCCCGCGACCGGGACGCCGCGGAGGCACTGGCGGCCGCGTGCGCGCTCTCGGGCGCCGACCCGCTCCCCGTAGCCGCGGCCGCCCGCTACCTGGAAGAGGAGCAGTGGACGGACCGGCCGGATGAGGTGGGCACACCAGGCCATGAGTACCGCGGCACCTCGCCGTTCGCCCCCGCCCCGTTCCTCCACGCCCTCTTGGTCCACGCCGCCCGGAACGGCTCCGCCGTGGCCGGCCCCGGCCGACGCTGGTCCGACCTGCACCGCATCCTGCGGGAGCACCACACCGCCCTCGGTACGGGAGACGCGGCGGACATCCTGCGGCATACACTCGCCGCCGGTGACGCGCGTCCGGTGGTGATCCAGCTGACCGCGCACTTCGCCGACGGGGACGCGGACTGCTGGCTTCGGACGCTGCGGCATGTCGCCACGGCGCCCCACCCCCCACGGGCCGAGTGGACCGATCACCGCCTGCAGATCGCCCGGGGCGATCACGACCACCGCTACGCCGAAGCCGACGACGTGCGACGATCCGTCAACAGGCTGCTGCACGGACTCTGGTACCTCTGCGAAACGTACGCGGAGCCCTTCGCTGACATCTGTGACGGCATCGGCTCCGAGCTGGCATTCCTGTCGATGCGGCATACGTCAGGCCGCGCCGCACTGAACCAGGCGTCCCGGACGTGGCCGACGAGCTTGCGAAGGGAACCACCGTGCTGAGGGGTCTGCTGAGAGGGTTACGAAGCCGTGTCTGGGGCCCTGTGGACAAGGCGATCGTGCTGGTGGTGAGCCTCACGCTGATCGCGGGGCTGTCCGTCGTCGTCTGGTCCCTGCTCCCGGAAGAGTGTGGTGATGGTCTGGAGAAGTCCGGGGGCGAGTGCGTGGGCGTCACCGAGAAGGCCCTGGCCGACGCCGATCCGGAGCTCAAGGACCTGGTACACGCCGTGGCGCGCGAGAATGTCCGGGTCAGGAAGGACTGGGAGGCCCCGGAGGGTGGGAAGCCCCCCATGCCCTACGTGCGGATCGCGCTCATGATGCCGTTCACCTCCGACGCCAGCAGCGCCATGACGATCGAGCAGATCAGGCGTGGTGTGGCCGGCGCGCACACCGCCCAGCTGCGGGCCAACTCGGAATCCGGTCCGCACTACCAACTACTGCTGGCCAACGACGGCAAGGACCTCAACCACTGGCGGCCCGTCGTCGACCGGCTGACCGCGATGGTCGACGACAAGGCTCCGTTGATCGGGGTGATCGGGATGCCCAGCAGCAATCCGGAGACGCTACACGCGGTCCAAGCCCTCTCCGACCAGCGGATTCCGGCGGTCGGCCCCATCATTACGTCATCGGACATGAACGCCAAGTACTTCTTCAAGACCTCCCCGTCGAACGGGCTCTTCGCGGAGGCGCTTGCACAGTATCTCGCCGAGGAGCCGGGGACGGGGAAAGGATTCCTGGTGTCGGACAACCGGCCTCGGGATAACTACTCCATCGATCTCCGGAAGGTCTTCCTGGACCGCTTCGACGAGAAATACGGCTTGCGGAAGCGCCAGGCGTACTTTCTGGGTGCGATCGGTGCCGAAGCCGGGATTCCGCGCCGCTTCTCGTCGGCCGCCCAGAAAATCTGTGTGACCGGTGCGGACACGGTCTTCTACGCCGGCCGCGACGGCGATCTGCCGGACCTGGTGAGCAGGCTGGCGAAGGAGCCATCCTGTGACGACGCCAAGCCGCTGCGCATCCTCACAGTGGGCATCGGTATCGACCCCGTGCTCACCACGCCCGACCTCACCCGGCAGATGCGGGAATCCAAGATCACCCTGGTGGACGCCGCCTCGGTCGATCCTCAGTGGTGGACGCGGAGCCCGGAGAGCCGGCCGACACAGCCGCCGGGCCTCGCCGGTTTCCTCCAGCGGTTCGAAGCCCTGGGCAAGGAGCAGGACCTGGGTGAACGACCGCTGGACGACGGATACGCGATCATGTACCACGATGCCTTCACCGTGCTCTCCCAGGCCGTTGACCAGACGTTCAACGATGTCAACGACAGCGGGAAGAAGAGCTCGAACGCCCCGGGCATGCCGACGAATGACGATGTCTACAACACCATCATCGACATGAACATCCTCGGTACCGCCGACGGCGCGGACTGCGTCAACTGCGTGCGCGGAGCCAGCGGTACGTACGGTTTCGATGACTCACACGACACACAAAAGTGGCCCGTCTGCAAGCCCGTCCCCGTCATCGAATACCCGCCGCCATCGGCCGCCTCCACCGCCGGGAAGAAGCCCCGCACGCTGTACCGGACCCACGAGGACATCTTCGACGGCGCCTGCCCGTGACACCTCGCTCGTCAGAGCCAGTCGCGTTTGAAGTTGACGTACACAGCCTCCCCGGTCGGTGCCCGGGATGTCGGCGAGCAGTGCCCTTGCCAGAAACCTCATCCGTCCTGGTAGGGGCCGGTGCATCGGGTTTCCCGAAATCTGGCCACGGTCATCTGAGCCGGCACTCTCGCGCAGCTGCCGTCAGCACTGCGGGTGCCGATACGTCATCCGCGCAGGTCAGGCCGCGTGTTGGTATGCGTGGAGGGTTCGCTGAGTCGGTCTCGTCGGCTGACTTCCAGGTGGGCGAGTTGGGCTTGTTGCGTGATGGGTGGGGGTAGCGGGCGGCATGGGGCGGCTTGCTTCAGGGCCCTGTGCGGGCGGTGTGCGTTGTAGAAGGCTTCG
>NZ_JAERRF010000045.1 GCF_016741875.1 Streptomyces coffeae
AAGAAGCCCGGTTGGGAGCTCAGTCTCCCGACCGGGCTTTTTTCATGGGCAGTTCGCGTCCGCTTTGTAGGCTGGCGGCATGCGCTACGACCTGGTCATCTTCGACAACGATGGGGTGCTTGTCGACAGCGAGCCCATCTCCAATCGGCTCCTCGCCGCCTATCTCACCAGTTTGGGACACCCCACCAGCTACGAGGACTCCATACGCGACTACATGGGGTCCGCCATGCACCGCATTCACGAACTGGTCCTGGCCCGCACCGGGCAGCGGCTTCCGGAGGACTTCGACACCACCTTCCACAGCCGGGTCTTCGACGCGTTCCGCCGTGAGTTGGAACCGGTGGCCGGTGTGCGGACGGTGCTGGAGAAGCTGCGCGCGGACAGCGTTCCGTTCTGTGTCGCTTCCTCCGGAAGCCATGAGCGCATCCGCGTCGCGCTGCGGAAGACCGGGCTGTACGAACTCTTCGGCGAGGAGCGCATCTTCAGCTCCGAGGACGTGGGGCGCGGTAAGCCCGCTCCCGATCTCTTTCTGCACGCCGCCGAGCGGATGGGCGTCGCGCCCCGGCAGTGTGCGGTCGTGGAGGACAGCCCCCTCGGTGTCCAGGCCGCCGTGGCTGCCGGGATGGACGTCTACGGCTACACGGCGATGACACCCGCCGACAGGCTGGCGGCCGCCCGGGCTCTCTTCGCGGACATGACCGAGCTTCCCCAACTGCTCGCATCTACCCACAAGTAGGCACCTGCCCGTACGCTCCTCGGCCATGACGGATACGCGCCCGACCCGGCGTCTGACACACGGCCGGACCGCTCTGACCCTCAGCTTCTTCGTCCAGGGCGCGATCTTCGCTCTGCTGGTGACCCGGATCCCCGCGCTCCAGGACCGTTATGGGATATCCGACGGACTGCTGCCCGCCTTCCTTGCCGCCGTGCCGATCCTCGCGGGCGTGGGAAGCGTCGGCACCGAGTACCTGGTGCAACGGATACGGCCGAGCCAGGTGCTCCGCTGGGTGCAGCCCGTCGTCTCCGTGGCCCTGGTCGCGGCGGGTTCGGGGACGGCCGTGTGGCAGGCGGCCGTTGCGCTCGGGGTGTTCGGCCTGACCGTCGGGGCGCTCGACGCGTCGATGAACATGCTCGGGGTGAGTCTGCAACGGGCGTACGGGCGGAGCATCATGCTCGGCTTCCACGCCGCGTACAGCCTGGGCGGGATCACCGGCGCCACCTTGGCCTGGGCGGGCGCCCGCGGTGAGTTACCGCTGCCCGCGCTCTACGCACCCGTGGTGGCCCTGCTGGTGCCGGTCGCCCTCGTCGCCTCCCGCTGGTACGTGGACCAGCGGGACATGGCCGGGCCGCAGGGCCGACCGGAGACGCCGGCAGTGCCCCAACCCGCCGCCGCACCCATGAGCATGAAGCCGATGCTGCCGCTCTGCCTCGTCATGGCGTTCACCTACATCGGCGACTCGACCGTCTCCAACTGGGGCGCCAAGTACCTGGAGGACGTGCTGCACAGCTCCGAGCAGTTGGCCACGCTCCCGTACAACGCCTACATGGTGACCACGCTGCTCGGCCGCTCCTTCGGCGACCTCGGGGTGCGGCGCTTCGGTGCCGTCGCCGTGGTCCGGGCCGGAACGCTGCTGGCGGCCGGCGGGTTCGCGGTGGTCGCGACGGCGCCCGGCCCCTGGGTGGGGATGCTCGGCTTCACCCTGCTGGGGCTCGGGCTGTGTGTGCTGGTGCCGCAGACGTTCGCGGCCGCCGGGCGGCTGTTCCCCGAGGCGTCCGATGCCGCGGTCGCCCGCCTCAACATCTTCAACTACGTCGGCTTCCTGGTCGGCTCACCGCTGGTGGGCGCACTCGGCGGCGCGTGGAGCTATCGGGGCGCGATGCTGGTGCCGATGGCGCTGGTGCTCGCGACCATGCTGTATGCGAAGTCGTTCGCTCCTGTACCAGCCAGATACGGTGACGGTCATGAGCGGCCGCGCACAGTTGATGTGGGATGAGGCAGTAACCGGATACGACTTCGGCACCGGGCATCCGATGGACCCGGTCCGGCTCGCGCTGACCATGCGACTGGTCGAGGCGTACGGGCTGGACCGCGCGGTCGGGGTCGTGGCCGCCAAGGCGGCCGGGGATTCGACGCTTGGGCTGGTGCACCGCCAGGAGTACATCGACGCGGTGCGGCGGGCCTCGGCCGATCCCGCGTCGGCGGACGGTGCGTACGGGCTCGGGACCATGGACGACCCGGCGTTCGCGGGGATGCACGAGGCATCGGCGCTGATCGCCGGGCAGTCGGTGGGCGCGGCGGAGAGCGTATGGCGCGGGGAGGCGCTGCACGCGGTGAACTTCACGGGCGGGCTGCACCATGCGATGCCCGGTGGCGCGGCCGGGTTCTGCATCTACAACGACGCGGCGCTCGCTGTGGCGCGGCTGCTGGAGCTGGGCGCCGAGCGGGTCGCGTACGTGGATGTCGACGTCCACCACGGAGACGGGGTGCAGGCGGCGTTCTGGGACGATCCGCGGGTGCTGACGATCTCGCTGCACGAGCACCCCCGCACCCTCTTCCCGCAGACCGGCTGGCCCGAGGAGACCGGCGGAGAGGGCGCCGAGGGCAGCGCGGTGAACGTGGCGCTGCCGGCCGGGACCGGGGACGCCGGATGGCTGCGGGCCTATCACGCGGTGGTGCCTGAGCTGTTGGCCGCGTTCCGGCCGCAGGTGCTGGTGACGCAGCACGGCGCGGACACCCATATCGAGGACCCGCTCGCCCACTTGGGAGTGACCGTGGACGCGCAGCGGGCGGTCGCCGAGAGCTGCCACCAGCTGGCACACGACCACACCGAGGGGCGGTGGGTCGCGCTCGGGGGCGGCGGATACGCGGTGGTGGAGGTGGTGCCGCGGTCGTGGACGCATCTGGTGGCGATCGCGGCCGGGCGTCCGCTGGCACCGGAGACCGAGGTGCCGGAGGACTGGCGGCGGGAGGTCTACCGGCGGACGCGGCTGGAGGCGCCGCGGCGGATGACGGACGGACGGGAGCCGCGCTGGCGGGACTTCGCGGACTACGGCTACGACCCGGCGGACCGGCTGGACCAGTCGATCCTGGCGACCCGCCGCGCGGTGTTCCCGCACCACGGTCTGCTTCCGTAGCGGAACGCTTCCGTAGCGGCCTGCTTGGTAGCGGGCGCTCTCCGGCGTCCGTTAGGCCAACCGTGGGGTCTCGGGCCGTTCCCCGGCAGCGGACGCTCATGATCCGTCAGCATCGTGGGCGTGTTGAGTTCCGCCTCGCTGCGTGCGCATCTGCTGGCGGCGCGGCTCGCCGGACCGGTGTCGACCAGCCGGGAGGAGAGCCTGCGCCGCTACCGGCACTTCGCCGCCCGGGACCCCCGGGTGCTGCTCGGCCTCGAGCCCGAAAACGACTGGTCGTTCCTGGAATTGCTTCGCCTGATGGGCGACAAATGTGGGGTTTCGGCCAATCCGGCTCACACTTCAGGTCCGGATGTGATCGATCCGGAGCGGACGATCAACGCCCTGGATGCCTTCGCGGACCGTCTGCGGGCCGTCGCCCTCGCCCGCCTCCCGGTGCTGCTCGGCACCGGTCACCCCCACCGTCTCCTTGGTTTCTACGCCTCGTTGGCGTCGGCGCTCTCGGCGGCCGGATGCCGTGTTCTCACCCCGGGGCAGGGTAGATGTGTCGACATAACGACGCGGTTCGGGGTACGTATGTACCAGCTCGTCTACGTACGAGGAGTCGCGATGGTGCGGGAGCCCGGCGCCCGCCCGAGCCCGAGTGAGCCGGGCGCCCACAGTCACTCCCCGCTCCCGGTTCGGGTTGCGCTGAGCTGTGCCGCGGCGTCCGGCGGCGCCCTGCCGGGGCTGGTGATCGGGGACCACGGATGGGTCTGCGGAGCAGGTCAGCTGGGCTTTGAGGCCATGGGTCTGGGGGACACCGACGATCCCGCGCTGTTCGTCGGGGAGGCTGAGGGGCGGGTGTCGGTCGCCGTTCCGCTTGATGACGCTGTGCGGCCTGGTTGCTACCGGCCGCTCACTCGCTATGTACTCAATCGGGCGTGTCTGTCACAGTAGGCGTCCGATAGCTACTCCTCTTCCCCACTTGCATCACGCGCCCCTAACCTGGGGAGGAGCGCGCATGCGAGCAGGAGTCACCGGAGGGGAAGCCGGTGCCCGACATGTGCGGAAGGTTCAGGTGTGTCATGGCTGCTGGCGAAAGGCCTCTGAACGAGGTTCAGTTTCTGACCGTGGCGGAAGTTGCCTCGGTGATGCGAGTGTCCAAGATGACCGTGTACCGCTTGGTGCACAGCGGTCATCTGCCGGCGATCCGGGTGGGCAGGTCTTTCCGGGTCCCAGAGCAAGCGGTTCATGAATACCTCCGCGAGTCCTATGTGGGGGTGGAGTCCGCTTAGGTCCGGTACGGGCCTGGGGAAGACCCTCGGATTACGTGGTTCGCTCGGCGCCGGGTAGGCTGGCCCGATGTAGGTCGTGTGGGCTCGGACGCCCCGCACCGAGTGATTCGAAGTGAGCGAGGGTAGTCGTGGGCTCTGTTATCAAGAAGCGGCGTAAGCGGATGGCTAAGAAGAAGCACCGCAAGCTGCTCAAGCGCACGCGCGTCCAGCGTCGCAACAAGAAGTAAGCAAGCGACGCTGTGTTCGTCCCGCAGCCCTTCCACCGCCGGTGGGAGGGCTGCGGTGTATGCGCGGCCCCGCCATGACCGCCGCCGTGACCCCGGTCACAGCCGTGGCCACGGCTTAAAACGCCGGTCGCGCGGCGAGTGGTCATCACAGCGCAACATCGACCGGTTACGGTGTTCGGCACAGCCCAGCTCGGACGAGGGTGGGAAGGAAGGCGCTGATCTTGGGAAAGGTCGTGCTCGTCACCGGGGCCGCACGCCAGCTGGGAGGCCGTTTCGTACGGCGCATACAGCGTGAGCCCGATGTCGACCGGGTGATCGGCGTGGACGCCGTGGCACCTGAACACCCCCTCGGCGGCGCCGACTTCGTCCGGGCCGATATCCGCCACCCCACGATCGGGAAGCTCCTCGCCGAGTTCGGCGTCGACACCGTCGTCCACATGGACATCAACGGCACCCCGCTCGGAGCCCGCGGCAATCGGGCCTCCGTCAAGGAGATCAACGTCATCGGCACCATGCAGCTGCTCGGTGCCTGCCAGAAGGCGCCGTCGGTCCGGCGGCTCGTGGTCAAGTCCAGCACCAGTGTGTACGGCTCGGCGCCCCGCGACCCCGCCGTCTTCAGCGAGACCACACCCCCCAAATCGCTGCCCAGCGGCGGTTTCGCCAAGGACACCGTCGAGGTCGAGGGCTATGTCCGCGGCTTCGCCCGGCGCCGCCCCGATGTCGCGGTGTGCGTGCTGCGCTTCGCGAACATCCTCGGGCCGTGCGCGGACTCCCCGCTCGCCGAGTACTTCGCGCTGCCGGTGCTGCCCACCGTCATCGGCTACGACCCCCGGCTCCAGTTCGTCCACGAGAAGGACGCCATCGAGGTGCTGCGCATCGCCGCCTCCGAACCCCGCCGCGGCACCCTCAACAGCGGCACGTTCAACATCGCCGGGGACGGGGTGCTGCTCCTCTCCCAGGCCGCCAGGCGGCTCGGCCGCCCCACGCTTCCGCTGCTGCTGCCCACCCTGCGCTGGGCCCGTAGCGCGCTGCGGTCCCTCGGCGTCACCGACTTCTCGCCCGAGCAGGTCCGGCTGCTCACCCACGGCCGGGTCGTGGCGACCAACCAGATGCGCGAGACCCTGGGTTTCGCACCCGAGCACACCACCGCCGGCGCCTTCGCGGACTACGCGCACAGCCGCGGTCCCGGGCTGCTCCCGCCCGAGACCCTCGCCCGTACCGTCGACCGGCTCGCCGGGCTGCTGCCCGCCGGCGCCCAGAATTGAGGAGCGCAACCACCATGGCGGATGCCAAGGTCATTCCGTTCGGTGAGGAACCGCGGTCCCGGAGGAAGGGCCCCCGTCCGGGACGCGCCAAGCGGTCCCAGGGTGCGCTGAAACCCGTACCGCAGCAGCGCGACGAGGAACTGGAGCAGGCCGCCGACACCGCCGAAGCCACCACATCGGCCTCCGAGGTGCCGCCCCTGCCGCCGCACCCGCCCAAGCGCGCCCCCGGCGGCGGCGACTGGGAGCGCAGACTCGCCCACGGGCTGAGCTTTCTGCGCCGCCGGATCACCGGTGACTACGAGGTCGACGACTTCGGCTACGACCACGACCTCACCGATCAGGTCCTGATGTCACTGCTCCGCCCGATGTACGAGAAGTACTTCCGGGTCGAGGTGAAGGGCATCGAGAACATCCCGGACAGCGGTGGGGCGCTGGTGGTCGCCAACCACTCCGGGGTGCTGCCGCTGGACGGACTGATGCTCCAGGTCGCGGTGCACGACAACCATCCGGCCCACCGCCATCTGCGGCTGCTCGCCGCCGATCTGGTCTTCATGCTGCCCGTCGTCAACGAGCTGGCGCGCAAGGCGGGCCACACCCTGGCCTGCGCCGAGGATGCCCAGCTGCTGCTGGAGCGCGGCGAGGTGGTCGGGGTGATGCCGGAGGGCTTCAAGGGGATCGGCAAGCCGTTCTCCGAGCGGTACAAGCTCCAGCGCTTCGGACGGGGCGGCTTTGTCTCGACGGCGCTGCGCGCGGGGGCGCCGATCGTGCCGTGCTCGATCGTGGGCGCGGAGGAGATCTATCCGATGGTGGGGAACGCGAAGACGCTGGCCCGGCTGCTGGGTGTGCCGTACTTCCCGATCACGCCGACCTTCCCGCTGCTCGGGCCGCTGGGCGCGGTGCCGCTGCCGACGAAGTGGACCATCCAGTTCGGCGAGCCGATCCCGACCGACGGGCATCCGCCGGAGGCGGCGGACGACCCGATGCTGATGTTCAACCTCACCGACCAGGTACGAGAAACGATCCAGCACACCCTCTACAAGCTGCTCGTGCAGCGGCGGTCGGTGTTCTTCTGAGCCGGGTCGACGTGACAGGGACCGGTCCATGGCCGACGGACGGAGTCCGGCGCGGGCGGCTGAAGCGTGTGAGGCCCGCCGGGTGGTGGTGGGTGCTGCCCACCACCACCCTCGGACAGCTCACCTGGTGTCGTCGCCGTCGAGGTCGAGCCCCGGCAGAAGGTCGGGCAGCAGCGGCGGAACGGTGATGTCCGGCTGCGCCGGCTTGCTGCCGGTATCGCCGCGGCCCGCGGACGGGCTCGGCGACACGGCACCGGCCGGTGGGTCGAGCAGATCGCCCGCACCGTCGATCAGCCCCTGGTCCTGTGGCGCGGCGGGGGATGACGAACGCGGCTGACTCGTCTCGCCGGTGCGGCCGCCGCTCGGGGCGGCCGAGGACGAGGAGGGGTGGCGCTCCGGCGCGACCCCGCCGGAGCGCTGCGGCGCCTCGGCACCCGGCCGACCCGACTGGCTCCGCTGGTCCTTGGTGGTGGGCAGCAGCGGCTGGAGCGGGCCGACTTCCTGGTCTATGGCGGCGAAGACCGAGCTCACATCGTCCCCGACGTCCGCGAGCTGGAGCGGCAGCCTCTCGCGCAGCCGGCTCCAGCCGTCGCGGTGAGCCTTGGCGAAGGAGGACAGCTCCTGCATCGGCCCCAGCGAGCCCTCCCGCTCGTAGACCCGGTGCAGCAGCCGGTGGCCCTCGGAGGCGTCATGGTGCATACCGGACAGAGCGCGGCGGATCTCCCCCAGCGAATCGTGGTCCAGCTCGCCGGAGCGGGCCCGCTCCATCAGCCGACGCGCCTCGCTCATCCGCGTCGATGCCTGGTCCAGATAGATCCGGCCCCGTGCGGCGTCGCCGTCCGCCATCTCCAGCTTGAGGTCCTCCATGCCGCGCTTGAACCCGTAGAGGGTGTCACCCGGCAGGGCGTCCGAACTGGCCGCGGCGACCCCGCCGAACGCGCCCGCCGCGACCCCGACCGTGAGCCCACCGGCCGCGAGCCCTTTGGACCAGCGCGAACGGGGCCGCAGTCTGGACACCGGCGGCTTGGCGCGGTGGGCGCCGCCGGGGCGGCGGCGCTGCTCGGGTACGCGCGGCGCGCCCTCGGCGAAGGCCGCTTCCATGGCGGCGATCAGCTGGGCCCGCTGTGTGGTCCTGACTTCGGGGTCCAATACCGGTGCCGGCAGCTCGCCGAGCCCGCTCGCCAGGGCCACCATCCGTCTCTGCTCGGCGCTCTCCGCCGATGAGCCGGGTTGCTGGTGCGGCGTCTCGTCCCGGGTGGCCTGGTGCTTGCTCTCCAGGGCCTCCAGGGCCTCCAGGGCCTTGGCGAAGGCGTTCGCCCGCCGGTGTGCCGTTACGTTCGCGATCACAGGCGGCACCTCCTCTCGTCGTGACGGTCGACTCCCCAGGACACCCGAAGGTTCCGTCCCACCCGTGGGTCCACCCGATCGAGTGACGGGGTACGGGCAGGGTACGACCACAAGGCGCCTGCATCCCCCACAACGAGCGGCGCAGCACCCGGGTTACGCCCTCCCGAGGAGCGGACCGGGCGTGCCGGAGGTGTCACCGCGGGGCCGTGGACGCCGGTCAGCGGGCGTCTTCCGGAAGGAGCCTGGCGAGGGTGCGCACGGCCCGGTACTGAAGGGTTTTGATCGCGCCTTCGTTCTTCCCCATCACCCGGGCGGTCTCGGCGACCGAGAGCCCCTGGAGGAAGCGGAGCGTCACGCACTCCTGCTGCTGCGGGTTGAGCTTGCGCACCGCTTGCAGCAGGGCCGCGTTGGACAGCGACTCCAGCACGGAGTCCTCCGGGCTGCGCTCGACCTCGTTGGCGTCGAGCATCTCGCCGGTGGTGACCTCCAGCCGGAAACGGCTGGACTTGAAGTGGTCGGCGACGAGATTGCGGGCGATGGTCACCAGCCAGGCGCCGAAGTCACGGCCCTGCCAGGTGAAGGTGCCGATGCGGCGCAGGGCGCGCAGGAACGTCTCACTGGTGAGGTCCTCGGCGGTGGCCCGGCCGCCCACGCGGTAGTAGATGTACCGGTAGACGGTGTCGGCGTACTGGTCGTAGAGCCGGCCGAACGCCTCGGCCTCGCCCGACTGGGCGCGCTCGACCAGGTCCATCATCCGGCGGCTGTCGCTGTCGGCGCTCGGCCGGCGGGCGGTGGAGGCGCCGCCGCGGGAACGTCTGCCGACCGCCGCTCCGCCGTCGGCCAGCGCGTAGCAGGAGCTGGCCTGGCCGGACCGGTGGACCGTGCCGACGGATGGGCTGACGGGCGCGGGTGTGGCGAGCGCGGGGACGGCATACGCGGTGGGGACGAAGCCGCGCAGACAGTCGAGGACCGTTGCGCGCAGCGTAGCCAGGCCCGAGGCGTCAACCCCGACGTGTGGGTACACGGGACTCCCAGAGGCAGAGCTTCCATCACGTGCAGTACGGGACCGTTCACCCGCCGTAGGGACGCGTGGGTACCGGTTTGCGTCTAAGGAGAATAACGCTTCGTATAGGCAGCACTACACCCAGTTGCTCAAATCATCGTTTCCGTTCACTCCGTTATGGATTGATGACGCATTAGGTATCGAACGGCCGACGGATTTTGATCGGAAAGTTTCCCTCGCTGTGCGATTACGTAGCGTGTTGTGACAAACCGGCGGTAAGGGGACTGGCGGGGGCGCTGCGGGGTAGGAAGTGCGGAATGACCGAAACAGGATGGTCGCGGTCGATCGGTGACGCTCCGTATCGATGGGCACGCCGTCACACAGCGCGATCGCCGCTCAGTCCTGACCGTCCTCGGTCAGGCTCGTACGCGCTCGGTCGCGCGCGGCCGTCACCGCTGGTGGAAGCGGTGCGAGGGCGTGGTGCGGGCTCGTAGAGGGCCGGTGGGAGGGGAGGGCAGCGCGCGGGTCAGCGACGGCGCCGGTGCAGCGCCACGGCGGCCGCCGTGCCGCCCGCGACCGCGCCCACTCCGGCCGCCGCCGGGATGCCGATCTTGGCCGCCTTGCGGCCGGTGCGGTAGTCGCGCAGCCGCCAGCCGTTCTCCCGGGCGTGTTTGCGCAGCCCTCCGTCCGGATTCACGGCGTACGGATGGCCCACGATCGACAGCATCGGGATGTCGTTGGAGGAGTCGCTGTACGCCGCGCAGCGGGCCAGGTCCAGCCCCTCGGCCGACGCCAGCGCGCGTACCGCCTCCGCCTTGGCCGGGCCGTGCAGCGGCTCACCGACCAGCTTGCCCGTGTAGATCCCGCCGACCGATTCGGCCACAGTCCCCAGCGCTCCGGTCAGCCCCAGCCGCCGGGCGATGATCGTCGCGGTCTCGACCGGGGCGGCGGTCACCAGCCAGACCCGCTGTCCGGCGTCCAGATGCGCCTGGGCCAGGGCGCGGGTGCCGGGCCAGATGCGGTCGGCCATGTACTCGTCGTAGATCTCCTCGCCGATCGACATCAGCTCGGAGACCCGGTGGCCCTTGACGATGGACAGCGCGCTGCTGCGCACGTCCTCCATGTGCGCCGGGTCCTCGACGCCCGCCATCCGGAACCAGGTCTGCTGCCAGGCGAAGCGGGCCAGCTCGCGCTTGCGGAAGAAGTGCCGCTTGTACAGGCCGCGGCCGAAGTGGAAGAGGGCGGCGCCCTGCATGACCGTGTTGTCGAGGTCGAAGAAGGCGGCGGCCTGTTCGTCCCCGACGACGGGGAACTCCGGCTCGGCGGCGGGCTGCGACGAGGGAGTCTCGGCCGACGACTTGCGTGCCGCCTCGGCCGACGCCTCTCCGGCGAGGACACTCCGCTCCGTGGCGGGTCGTCGACGGCGGGTGAACCATCCCAGTGCGGCCATGGAAGCGAGCATAGCCAGCGGCATGGCCCATCCCGTTACGCCCGGGTGTCGGGACGATTCAGGTTACGCGAAAGGTGGGGCGGCCCACGGGGCGGCGCCTGCTGGTCGGGCGGCCGTCAGGGCGGCGGGTCCGGGCGGCGGATCAGCCGCCCAGCGCGGTCCGCAGCCGCTTGGGGTCCACCCGCCAGAAGTCGTGCTGTTCGCCGTCGACCAGGACCACCGGGATCTGCTCCCAGTACTTCCGGTACAGCTCCTCGTCCTGGGTGATGTCCTTCTTCTCCCAGGGAGTGCCGAGTTCGCCGCACACCTTCTCGATCACGGCCTCGGCGTCCTCGCAGAGGTGACAGTCGGGCTTGCCGATCAGTGTCACCGTGCGCTCGGCGGGGTTCTTGCGGGGGGTGCGGCGCAGCAGGGGACTCATGCTCGCCATTGTGCCCGGGTCCTCGGGGTCGTTTACGATCGTGGGCGATTTATTGGTGTCCGGGGGTAAAAAGGTGAGGAGTGAGAGCCTGTGCTCCCGTCGGCGCCCCCCGGGTACGCATGTGCCTGCCGGGAACGGTGTGACACGGGTCCTGGTTCCGGGCGCGGCCGGAAAAGGCGCGTGACACCGGTCACTTTGCTCGGACAAAGCGGACACTATCTTTGTGCACGCGTTCACAAAGACATAGCCTGCTGTCGATGGGGCGGTCATGGAACTGTGGGCCGCCCGCAGCCCCGCTCTACCCGCAGGAGCACCGTGGCAACTGGCCGAACTCACCGACCGGCGACCCGAAGCCGAGGGATTCCCGAGGCCACCGTCGCCCGGCTACCGCTGTATCTGCGCGCCCTGACAGCGCTCTCCGAGCGCTCGGTGCCCACGGTGTCCTCCGAGGAGCTGGCGACCGCGGCCGGAGTCAATTCGGCCAAGCTCCGCAAGGACTTCTCCTACCTGGGTTCGTACGGCACCCGTGGGGTCGGCTACGACGTGGAGTACCTCGTCTACCAGATCTCGCGGGAGCTCGGCCTCACCCAGGACTGGCCCGTGGTGATCGTCGGTATCGGTAACCTCGGCGCCGCCCTCGCCAACTACGGCGGTTTCGCCTCCCGTGGCTTCCGGGTCGCCGCGCTGATCGACGCCGACCCGGCGATGGCGGGCAAGCCCGTCGCGGGCATCCCGGTCCAGCACACCGACGAGCTCGAGAAGATCATCGAAGACAACGGTGTGTCGATCGGTGTGATCGCCACCCCGGCGGGCGCGGCCCAGCAGGTCTGCGACCGGCTCGTCGCCGCTGGCATCACCTCCATCCTCAACTTCGCGCCCACCGTGCTGTCCGTTCCGGACGGCGTGGATGTGCGCAAGGTCGACCTCTCGATCGAGCTCCAGATCCTCGCCTTCCACGAGCAGCGCAAGGCGGGCGAGGAGTCGACCGGCCACGAGGAGGGCGCGGGCGCCGTTCCGCAGGCCCCCGTGGCACCCCACCGGACGACCGCGGGCGGCCCCGGCGCCGACAGTGGCCGGCAAGGACCTGACGGGGACGTTCCCGCCGTGATGCCGGCATGAGTCTCCTTGTCGTCGGACTGAGTCACCGCAGCGCGCCGGTGAGCGTGCTGGAGCGCGCCGCCCTGGTCGGGGACGAGCAGGCGAAGCTGGTGCAGGACACCCTCGCCGCCGAGCCCGCCACCGAGGCCGCGGTGCTGGCCACCTGCAACCGCATCGAGCTCTACGCCGACGTGGACAAGTTCCACGCCGGGGTCGCCGAGCTGTCCACGCTGCTCGCCCAGCACACCGGCGTCAGCCTGGACGAGCTCACCCCCTATCTCTACGTCCACTACGAGGACCGGGCCGTCCACCATCTGTTCTCGGTGGCCTGCGGACTGGACTCGATGGTCGTCGGCGAGGGCCAGATCCTCGGCCAGATCAAGGACGCGCTGGCGCTCGGACAGGAGCTGCACACCGCGGGCCGGCTGCTGAACGACCTGTTCCAGCAGGCGCTGCGGGTCGGCAAGCGGGCGCACAGCGAGACCGGGATCGACAAGGCCGGACAGTCGCTGGTCACCTTCGGCCTGGAGCAGCTGGCCGGCCCGGTGCCGGTGGCGGAGTGGGCTGCGGGCAAGCGCGCGCTGGTGATCGGCGCGGGCTCGATGTCCTCACTGGCCGCGGCGACCCTCGCGCGCGCCGGTGTGGCAGAACTGGTGATCGCCAACAGGACGTTGGAGCGGGCGCTGAGGCTCGCCGAGTCCCTGGCCGAGCAGCACGCCGCCACCGACGCGGTCCGGGTCGCCGGGCTGGTCGCCCGCGCCGTGGCACGGGACCGGGTCGCCGCCGAGCTGCCGCACGCCGACATCGTCGTCTCCTGCACCGGCGCCACGGGCCTGGTGCTCACCGCCGACGAGCTGCGCACCTCCCTCGCCCAGCGCGCGGCCTGCCCCCCGATGGGCGGTCCCGGCGGCGCGGCCGAGGTCGTGGCCGAGGTCGCGCTGCTGGACCTGGCCATGCCCCGGGACATCGACGCCGCCGCGCACCGGATCGACGGCCTGCGCCTGGTGGACATCGAATCGCTCGCCGAGGCGGCCGCCACCCCGGCCGACGGCTCGGGTCCGGCTGCCGGGGCGATGGCCGCCGACGTCGACCTGGTCCGCTCCATCGTCTCCGCCGAGGTCGCCGCCTTCGGGGCGGCCCAGCGCGCCGCGCACATCACGCCCACCGTGGTCGCGCTGCGTACCATGGCGGCAGATGTCGTCGCGAGCGAGGTCGCCCGGCTCGAGGGACGTCTTCCCGATCTGGACGACAAGCAGCGGTCCGAGATCACACAGACCGTGCGGCGGGTCGTCGACAAGCTGCTGCACGCGCCCACCGTGCGGGTCAAGGAGCTGGCGAGCACCCCGGGGGGTGCCGGGTACGCGGACGCGCTGCGCGAGCTGTTCGACCTCGACCCGCAGGCGGTCGCCGCCGTCAGCCGCGCCGACGGTGGCCGCCCCGGCGCCGCCCCCGCACGCGGTACAGCCGAACCGAACGACCCGAAGGGAGGCCGGGCATGAGCTCCACCCCTGCCACCCCCACCGCACCACTGCGCCTGGGCACCCGACGCAGCGCACTGGCCATGGCCCAGTCCGGTCTGATCGCCGACGCGGTGCGGAAGCTGACCGGACGCCCCGTCGAACTGGTCGAGATCACCACCTACGGCGATGTCTCGCGCGAGCAGCTCGCGCAGATCGGCGGCACCGGCGTCTTCGTCTCCGCGTTGCGCGAGGCGCTGCTGCGTGGCGAGATCGACTTCGCCGTGCACTCGCTGAAGGACCTGCCGACCGCCGAACCCGAGGGTCTGGTGCTGGCCGCGATACCTCGCCGCGAGGACCCGCGCGACGCGCTGATCGCCCGTGACGGGCTCACCTTCGCCGAACTCCCCCCGGGCGCGCGGATAGGCACCGGCTCGCCCCGCCGCGCGGCCCAGCTCAACGCGTGGGCCCGCTCGTTCGGCCTCGACATCGAGACCGTACCGATCCGCGGCAATGTCGGCACCCGCATCGGCTATGTGCGTTCGGGGGAACTGGACGCCGTGGTGCTCGCCGCCGCCGGTCTGATCCGTATGGGACGGATCGACGAGGCGACCGAGATCCTCGACGCCGACCACATTTTGCCCGCCCCCGGCCAGGGGGCTCTGGCAGTCGAATGCGCCGCGTCCGACGCGTCGCTCACTGCCCGGCTCGCCGAGCTCGACGATCCGCACACGCGGGCCGCCGTGACCGCCGAGCGATCCCTGCTCGCCGCCCTGGAGGCCGGTTGCAGCGCACCTGTGGGGGCGCTGGCCGACCTGCTGGGCGACGCTCAGGATGTCACCGAAATGCGCCTGCGCGGCGTCGTCGGCACCACCGACGGCTCGACGCTGGTGCAGCTGTCCACCACCGGTCCCGTCCCCGCTTCGCCTGGTGAGGCCGTGTCGCAGGCTCAGATCATGGGTCGCGAACTCGCCACCGAGATGCTCGCGAAGGGTGCGGCCGGTCTTATGGGGGAGCGAGCACTTTGAACCCCACCGTCCCGAACCACCCTGGCTGCGGGCAGGTCACCTTTCTCGGCGCAGGACCGGGAGATCCGGGCCTGCTGACGCTGCGCGCCGTGGAGGCACTAGCCGCCGCCGACGTACTGATCGCCGACCCTGATGTGCTCGACGTGGTGCGTGCGCACGTCAGGCCGGGTGTGGCCGCGGACGCTCAGGGCGCACCGCCGCAGGCGGATGACGGGTCGTCAAGCGCCGCCGGTGTCCCGGTACTCCGGGACACCGCCAATCTTGTCATGGGGGCCGCGCGCGGCGGCAAGCGGGTCGTCCGCGCCGTCGCGGGCGACCCCGGTCTCGACGGGTACGCCGCCGACGAGATGCTCGCCTGCGCCGCCGAGGGCATCGTCTTCGAGGTGGTGCCGGGCATCGCGGCCGCGGTGGGCGTGCCCGCCTACGCGGGGGTGCCGCTGCGGGACGCGCAGAATGCCGACGTCCGTTTCGTGGACGCGCGGACCGCCGATGAGCGCTGCTGGAGCGAGGTCGGCTCCTCGGACGCCACCGCCGTCGTCTCCGCCACCCTGGAGACCGTCGCCGCCGCGGCCGGGGAGCTGGTGGCCGCGGGCCGCAAGCCGGACACCCCGCTGACCGTGACCGTCGCGGGCACCACCACCCGCCAGCGGACCTGGACGGCCACGCTGGGGACCATCGCGCAGGTGCTGAAGTCCGCGAAGGTGCTGCCGTCGCCGCAGGGCGCGCAGCCGGTGATAGCCGTGGTGGGCGAGCGGGGCGCGGCCGAGCGGCGCGACCAGCTGTCGTGGTTCGAGTCCAAGCCGCTGTTCGGCTGGAAGGTCCTGGTCCCGCGGACCAAGGAGCAGGCCGCTTCCCTCTCCGACCAGCTGCGCTCGTATGGGGCGGTGCCCAGTGAGGTGCCGACCATCGCGGTCGAACCGCCGCGCACCCCGCAGCAGATGGAGCGCGCGGTCAAGGGCCTGGTCACCGGGCGCTACGAGTGGATCGCCTTCACCTCGGTCAACGCGGTCAAGGCGGTGCGCGAGAAGTTCGAGGAGTACGGGCTCGACGCCCGTGCGTTCGCCGGGATCAAGGTCGCGGCGGTCGGCGAGCAGACCGCCAAGTCGCTGATCGACTTCGGCGTCAAGCCGGATCTGGTGCCCAGCGGTGAGCAGTCCGCGGCCGGGCTGCTGGAGGACTGGCCGCCGTACGACCCGGTCTTCGACCCGATCGACCGCGTCTTCCTGCCGCGGGCCGACATCGCCACGGAGACCCTGGTCGCCGGGCTGATCGAGCTGGGCTGGGAGGTCGACGACGTCACCGCGTACCGCACCGTGCGCGCCTCGCCGCCGCCGGCCGAGACCCGCGAGGCCATCAAGGGCGGCGGGTTCGACGCGGTGCTGTTCACCTCGTCGTCCACCGTGCGGAACCTCGTCGGCATCGCGGGCAAGCCGCACAACGTCACCATCATCGCCTGTATCGGCCCGGCCACCGCGAAGACCGTGGAGGAGCACGGCCTGCGGGTGGACGTCCTGTCGCCCGAGCCCTCGGTGCTCAAACTGGCCGAGGCGCTCGCGGACTTCGGGGCCGCGCGGCGCCAGGCCGCGATCGAGAACGGGGACCCGGTCACCCGCCCGAGCGAGCGGCGGCCGGGATCGAGGAGGAGGGCACGCTCGTGACCAGGTACGGCAGTTTCCCGGGAGCGCGGCCGCGTCGGCTGCGCACCACTCCGGCGATGCGGCGCATGGTCGCCGAGACCCGGCTGCACCCGGCCGGGCTGATCCTGCCCGCGTTCGTGCGGGAGGGTGCCAGTGAGCCGGTGCCGCTGGCGTCGATGCCGGGCGTGGTCCAGCACACCCGGGAGACCCTGCGGAAGGCGGCTGCCGAGGCCGTCGAGGCGGGCGTCGGCGGGATCATGCTGTTCGGGGTGCCGGAGGAGGCCAAGAAGGACGCCGTCGGCACGCCCGGCACCGATCCCGACGGAATTCTTCAGCTGGCCATCCGGGATGTCCGGGCCGAGGTCGGCGACGACCTGGTGATCATGTCGGACCTGTGCCTGGACGAGCACACCGACCACGGCCACTGCGGGGTCCTGGACGCCGAGGGCCGGGTGGACAACGACGCGACGCTGGAGCGCTACGCCGAGATGGCCCGCGCCCAGGCCGACGCGGGCGTCCACACGGTGGGCCCCAGCGGGATGATGGACGGCCAGGTCGGCGTGGTCCGCGAGGCCCTGGACGGCGCCGGGTACCAGGACGTCTCGATCCTGGCCTACACCGCCAAGTACGCCTCCGCCTTCTACGGCCCCTTCCGCGAGGCGGTCGGCTCCTCGCTCAAGGGCGACCGCAAGACGTACCAGCAGGACCCGCCCAACGCCCGTGAGGCGCTGCGGGAACTGGAACTGGACCTCGCCGAGGGCGCGGACATGGTCATGGTGAAGCCCGCGCTGCCCTATCTGGACATCCTGCGGCGGATCGCCGACGTGGTGGACGTACCGGTGGCGGCGTACCAGATCTCCGGTGAGTACGCGATGGTCGAGGCCGCCGCGGCCAACGGCTGGATCGACCGCGACCGCGCGATCATGGAGACGCTGACGTCCGTGCGGCGTGCGGGCGCCGGGATGATCCTCACCTACTGGGCCACCGAGGTCGCTCAGCGGCTGAACCGCGGGGAGTAGATCCGGGGAGCGGGGGCCGGTGGTCACCGGCCCCTGACCACCAGGTCGGCCGCCGCCCGCCCGGCCGCCACCCGGCGGGCGTTGGCCTCGTCGGAGCCGAGCACAAAGCGCTCGGCCTCCGCGCGCGGTTTGCCGAACCGCTCATGACGGTCGATCAGCCGCCGCACCCGCTCCTCGCCGTCCAGCTCGATCCACCAGGTCTCGTCCAGCAACTCCCGTACCGGAAGCCACGGTTCCTCGTCGAGCAGCAGATAGTTCCCCTCGGTGATCACCAGCGGGATCTCCGGCGCCACGGGCACGGAGCCCGCGATGGGCTGTTCCAGGTCGCGGTCGAACCCCGGCGCGTACACCGTCTCGCCCGCGCGGGGCGCGCGCAGCCGCCGCAGCAGGGCGGTGTAGCCGTACGGGTCGAAGGTCTCCGGGGCGCCCTTGTGGTCCATCAGGCCGAGTCTGCGCAGTTCGGCGTCGGCGAGGTGGAAGCCGTCCATCGGGACCAGGACGGCCCGCTCCGGGCCGAGCGCGGTCACCAGATACCCGGCCAGGGTGGTCTTCCCGGCACCGGGCGGTCCGGCGATGCCGAGCAGCCGGCGGCGGCCGGTGGCGGCCAGCCGCTCGGCGCGGTCCAGCAGGTCCTGGGGAGTCATGGCGGCGCTTTCGGACGGGGTGCGTACGGGAGCCGTGGTGCGTTCAGGCTCGCATACCGCCGTCGACCGGCAGCACCGTGCCGGTGACGTAGGAGGCGCGGTCGCTGAGCAGCCAGGCCGCGGCCTCGGCGACCTCGACCGGCTCGGCGGGGCGGCGCAGCGGTGTCCGGGCGTTGAGGCGGTCGATGACCCCGGGCGACCGGTGGGCCCATTCCTCGATCATCTCGGTCATGGTGGTGCCGGGCGCGACGGCGTTGACGCGGATGCCCTCCGGCCCGTAGGTGATCGCGGCGGACTCGGTGAGGCTGTTGACGGCCCGCTTGACCGCGCCGTACGCGGGCAGCTCCGCATTGCCGCGGAAGCTGCCGACGCTGGAGTTGTTGACGATGGCGCCGCGGCCCACGGTGGCCTGAATGGCCTTGATCTCGGCCGCCATGGAGAGCCAGACGCCCTTGAGGCTGACCGTGGTGATCAGGTCGAAGTCGGCTTCGGCCACCTCGGCCAGCGGAGCGGGCGGAATGGCGGCCCCGGCGTTGTTGAAGGCGGCGTCCAGCCTGCCGTGCAGTTCTACGGTCCGGTCGACGGCCGCCTGGACGTCGGCAGCCTCGGCCAGGTCGCACCGCACATGGTCGGCGGTGCCGCCGTCCGCCCGGATCTCCTCGGTCACGGCCTTCAGCTGGGACTCGGTACGGGCGGCCAGGACCACCTTCGCGCCCTCGCGGGCGAAGAGCCGGGCCGAAGCGGCGCCGATGCCCCGCCCGCCGCCGGTGATCAGCACGACCTTGTCGCTGAGCAGACCGGTCGCGTGGGGGCCGGGGAGCGCGGATTCGCTGGTCGGTTCGTTCATTCCCTCATCCTGTACGGCGCCGGGGACGGGCCGGCCGGACACGGTGGCCGGCCCGTGCGGGGCGGGGGCGGACACGGGTCCGCCCCCGCCGTGCGGCGTCAGCGCACCGCGTTCCAGGAGTGCGCCACGTCCACGATCACCTGTCCGCCCGACTGGAACACCCGGAACGGAAGCTTGGCGCGCACGCCCAGCCCGACCTGGGTGTCGCCCTCGAAGCTGCTGCCGAACCGGGTGTCCTTGAAGGTCTTGTACCCGGTCAGGTTCACACCCGGAAGAGGCTTGCGGGCACGGCCCGGGTAGGACTCGGCGCCGGTCTGCGGGTCGTAGCTCGGCGCGGCCACCCGGACCTCCAGCACGGCGCCGCCGCCGACCGGGATCTCGTCACCGGAGCCGTCCTGGTACAGGTGGTCGACATAACCCACCCGGTAGCCGGTCTTGCTGGCGGCCGTACCGCCCTTGATGTCGAAGACCATGCGGTCGAAGCACGCGTGCCGACTGGTCTTGATGTTCTTGAGCGGCTTGTGGGCCGCCGGCTGCGCGCTCTTCACGCCGCTGCCCCAGCCGGTGGCGCAGGCGGCCGCCGCCGACGGCTTGGTGGCGGCGTGTGCCGTCCCCATCGTCGTCGCCAGACCGGCTCCTGCCAGTGCCATCGCCGCGAGCGCGGTCCCCCACCGTCGCATATCGGACCCCCATGTGAATGGATATTGGATGTACTCGGATGTACATGGGGTTGGACGGGCCGTAGCCGCCCCGGGTTGTGCGGTGTCCGGAAGCTGTCGCAAAGAGGACGATCGTGTTCCGGCCAGGGTACGCCGATCGGTGGAACGACGGGCTGGGGGTAACCCCAACTGCGTTGGCCGGGTGGCCGGATGGGATCGGTGGGCCGGTTCCACGAGGCTTGATCGCATGCGAATCCTCTCCGGCAAGACCACCGCGCTGACCCTCGCCACCGCCGCCACGGCCGCTCTTCTCACCACCGTCTCCGGTGCCGACGCGGCCGAGGGAGACCTGTCCGTCACCTCCTCCCACCCGCTCGACTGGGGGTCGTGTCCGGGCACCCGGCTGGATCCGCGTCAGCAGTGCGCGACACTGAAGGTGCCGCTGGACTACCGCGATCCCGGTGGGAAGCGGATCTCGCTCGCGGTCTCCCGGATCCGCAGCGAGCGGCCCGACGAGCGCCGGGGCGTCCTGATGCTGATCCCGGAGGGCCCGGGATCCCCGGGCCTGGACCGGCCCACCACGCTCGGCAAGCGGCTGCCGCAATCCGTGCGGGACACCTACGACATCGTCAGCTTCGATCCGCGCGGTCTGGGCGCCTCCACACACGCCAGCTGCCAACTCCCCACCGCCGACCTGTCGTTGACCGCCTCACGCCCCTGGCCCGCCGCCGACGGGAGCATCGCGGGGAACATCACCACAGGACGCCGCATCGCCGACCGTTGCGCCCGCAACGGCGGCGAGCTGCTGCGCAGCATCAGCACCGTGACCGAGGCGCGGGACATCGACAGCATCCGCCAGGCGCTGGGGGAGCGGAAGCTGTCCGCGTGGGGTGTCTCCTACGGAACGTACCCGGGGTCGGTGTACGCCCAGATGTTCCCCGAGCGCACCGACCGCTGGGTGCTGGACAGCAATGACGACCCGGACCCGGAGCGGGTGGGGCGCGGCTGGCTGGCCGCCTACGCCGTCGGTGTCGAGGACACCTTCCCGGACTTCGCCGCCTGGGCCTCCGCCCCCGACAGCCCGGTCCGGCTCGCCGAGACCCCCGCCGGGGTGCGCCGCCGGGTCCTGGACCTCGCCGCCCGTCTGGACACAAAGCCGCTGTCGTGGCCCGGCGCCAACCCGCCCGAGCTGAACGGCAATGTGTTCCGCCAGAGCGTGCTCACCGCCCTGTTCTCCCGGGACAGCTTCGAGAACCTGGCCAAACTGATCACCGACGCGGACGCGGGCAAGGTGCCCGGCGCGGTCCCGCCGGACCCCGGTCAGGACGCCATGGCGGTGTCCCTGGCGACCGTCTGCAACGACGTGGAGTGGCCGAAGTCCCTTCCCGCCTATGCGCGCGATGTCGCCGCGAGCCGCAAGAGCCACCCGCTGACCGCCGGAATGCCGGTGAACGCCACGGCGTGCACCTTCTGGCACGAAACCCCGCGGGACAAGCCGGTCCGGATCACCGACCAGGGGCCGTCGAACGTCCTGATGGTGCAGAACAAGCGCGATGTGGCCACCCCGTACAGCGGCGCGCTGAAGCTGCGGCGCGCCCTCGGCGACCGGGCGCGGATGGTCAGCGTGGACGCGATGGGGCACGGCGCGGCCTACCAGGGCCCGGGCCGCGGCAACGCCTGCGCGGACCGGCGGGTGACCGACTTCCTGCTGACCGGCGAGCGCCCGGGGCGGGACACCACCTGCCCCGCCGTCCCCACCAGCCAGGGCGCCCCTCACCCGATGCGGTGATCTCCGGTCCACCAGCTGACGCGGGGATCAGGGGACTGCCACGGTCACGGGTAAGGCGGCCGCCTCCGCGGCAGGAATGTTCGTATCGCAAGGGAGTGCATCATGACGAGATCGCTTGTCGGAAGCGAGAACATCGTGAGCCTCACTCCGCCGGAGCCCGGCATGACCCCGCTTCGCAAGGCCGCCGAAGCGGCTGAGGAAGCCAGTGGCCTGCGTGCCGAGATCATCCGAGGAGTTCTCATGATGTCCCCGACCCGGCGGGGCAGGCACGCCGGGATCGTCAAAGCTCTTTACGACCAGGTGCGTCCCGAGTTGGCGGATCATCTGGCGCCCTACCAGGTCGCTTCCGTGTCGATGCCGGGGGACAAGGACGACTACGCCACGCCCGATCTCCTGGTCTGTGACGCGGGGTTCGGAGAGTCCGACGCATGGCTGGCCGATCCGGGCGATGTCGAGCTCGTCTGCGAGGTCGTCTCCAAGAGCAACAGCTCCAAGGGCACCCGGGACATGGTCAGCTGGTACGCCGATGCGGGCGTGCCCACCTACCTGATCGTCGACCCCCGTGATGGCACATGGACTCTGTACACGGTGCCCCGCGAGGGGGCCTATCAAGGAGTCCTCCACGGGCTGTACGGCGAGGACATCGAGCTGGCGGCACTCGGGTTGAAGATCACCACGGGAGGCTTCACCCGGTACAGCTGGTACGCGACGCGCATCCGCATATACGGCAGCGCCCCGCCCCCTCTTGTACGAGGGAGGCGGGGCGTCGGCCGTCAGGGGCTCAGAGGCGCTCGGGGGTGCGGATGCCGAGCAGGTCCATGCCCAGGTGGAGGGTGCGGCCGGTGAGCTCGCTCAGGAAGAGGCGGTTCGCGACCTGGGACGGGCCGCCCTCGGCGGTGAGCACCGGGCACTGGTCGTAGAAGGTCGTGAACAGCGAGGCCAGCTGGTAGAGATACGCGGCCAGCTTGTGCGGCTCGTACCCCTTGGCGACCTCGCGCACGACCTCCGCGAACTGGTCCAGATGCAGCCCCAGGGCCCGCTCGGCCGGGGACAGCGGCAGCTCGGGGTGGGCGACCGGCGTCTGGCCCTCGGCGGCGCGGCGCAGGATCGACTTGGTCCGGGCGTACGCGTACTGGAGGTACACCGAGGTGTCGCCGTGGAGTGAGACCATCTGGTCCAGGTCGAACTTGTAGTCGCGGGAGGCGGAGGTGGACAGGTCCGCGTACTTCACGGCGCCGATGCCGACCTGGGCGCCGCGCTCGGCGATCTCCTCCGCGGTGAGGCCCAGCTTCTCCTCGCTCTTCTCCCGGACGACGGCGGCCGCCCGGTCGATCGCCTGGTCCAGCAGGTCGACCAGCCGCACCGTCTCGCCCTCACGGGTCTTGAACGGCTTGCCGTCCTTGCCGAGAACGGTGCCGAAGGCGAGCTGGACGGCGTGGGTCTTGTCGTCGAGCCAGCCGATCCGGCGGGCGGTCTCGAAGACCATCCTGAAGTGCAGCGACTGCCGGGCGTCCACGACATACAGCAGGGTGTCGGCCTGGAGGTTCTGCACCCGGTCACGGATCGCGGAGAGGTCGGTGGCCGCGTAGCCGAAGCCGCCGTCGGACTTCTGGACGATCAGCGGGACCGGATTGCCCTCCGGGCCCTTGACGTCGTCGAAGAAGACGCACAGCGCGCCCTCGGAGCGGACCGCGACCCCGGACTCCTCCAGCAGGCGGCAGGTCTCCACCAGCATGTCGTTGTAACCGGACTCGCCGACCACATCGGGGTCGCGGATCTCCATGTCCAGCTTGTTGAAGACCGAGTAGAAGTAGAGCTTCGACTCGTCGACGAACTTCCGCCACAGGGCGAGGGTCTCCTCGTCCCCGGCCTGGAGGTCGACCACCCGGCGCCGGGAGCGCTCCTTGAACTCCGCGTCCGCGTCGAAGAGCGCGCGCGCCGCCTTGTAGAGGCGGTTGAGGTTGGACATGGCCTCCTCGCCGGAGGTCTCCTTGTCCTTGTGGTCCAGCTCGTGCGGGTGCTCGATCAGATACTGGATGAGCATGCCGAACTGGGTGCCCCAGTCGCCGATGTGATGGCGGCGGACCACCTTCTCGCCCGTGAACTCCAGGATCCGGACCACCGCGTCACCGATCACCGCCGAGCGCAGATGACCGACGTGCATCTCCTTGGCCACATTCGGCTGGGCGTAGTCGATGACGGTGGTGCCCGCGTCCGGCGCGTGGGGCACGCCGAGGCGGTCGTCGGCCGCGCGCGCGGCGAGGGTGGCGGTGATCGCGGAGTCGGCGATCGTGATGTTGAGGAAACCGGGGCCGGAGACCTCGATGTCCGCGATCACCGGGTCGGGGTCGGCGGAGGTGGCGGCCACCGGGATGTGCTCCACGACCTTCGAGGCCAGCTCGCGCGGATTCCCCTTCAGCTGCTTCGCCAGCGCCAGCATCCCATTGGCCTGGAAGTCGGCCCGGTCGCTTCGTCGCAGCAGCGGGTCGGCGGAAGCGGCCTCCGGCAGAGCAGCCGAGAGGGCGTCCGAGACGCGCTGGTGGACCGTAGCGGCAAGAGAGGGAACCGAGGCCATGGGTGAGATGCCGTTCCGTAGAGGACTGAGTTGCCGATGAGGCCACACCAGTATTTCACGGTGTGTCCAACCCGTTTTCCGGCCCTGTGGACAAGCTGTCCACAGGGCTCCGGAGGCGCCTGCTCCGTCTGGGACAATGGGCGGTGCCATGACCGCTAGGAAGGAAGTGCCGACCGTGGCTCAGAGCACCGAGACCGACTGGGTCTCCCGATTCGCCGACGAGGTCATTGCCGAGGCGGAGCGCCGCGCCCCCGGCACGGCGAAATCAGGTGCTCCGGCACCGGGGATCGTCTGCGCCTCGGGCCTCAGCCCGTCCGGCCCGATCCACCTCGGCAATCTGCGCGAGGTCATGACCCCGCACCTGGTCGCCGACGAGATCCGGCGCCGTGGATACGAGTGCGTCCACATCCTGTCCTGGGACGACTACGACCGGTACCGGAAGGTCCCGGCCGGGGTCGACCCGTCCTGGTCCGAGCACATCGGCAAGCCGCTCACCTCCGTCCCGGCCCCGCCCGGATCCAGCCATGCCAACTGGGCCGAGCACTTCAAGGCGCCGATGATCGAGGCGCTGCGGCAGATGGGCATCGAGTTCCACGGCATCAGCCAGACGGAGAAGTACACCTCGGGTGCCTACCGCGAGCAGATCCTGCACGCGATGCGCCACCGCACCCAGATCGACGCCGTGCTCGACCGCTACCGCACCAAGGACAAGCCGGGGGCGGCCAAGGGCGGCAAGAAGCAGCAGCAGAAGCCGGTCGACGAGGCCGAGCTCGCCGCCGCCGAGGGCTCCGGCGCGGCCGCCGAGGACGATGGCAGCGCGGGCAGCGCGGGCTATTACCCGTACAAGCCGTACTGCTCGGTGTGCGAGCGCGATCTGACCACCGTCACCGCGTACGACGACGAGACCACCGAGCTCGGCTACACCTGCGCCTGCGGCCACGGCGAGACCGTCCTGCTCAGCGAGTACAACCGCGGCAAGCTGGTCTGGAAGGTCGACTGGCCGATGCGCTGGGCGTACGAGGGCGTGGTCTTCGAGCCCTCCGGTGTGGACCACTCCTCGCCCGGCTCCTCCTTCGTCGTCGGCGGGCAGATCGTGCGCGAGGTCTTCGGCGGCGACCAGCCCATCGGCCCGATGTACGCCTTCGTCGGCATCAGCGGCATGGCCAAGATGTCGTCCTCCAAGGGCGGGGTGCCAACCCCGGCCGACGCCCTGGAGATCATGGAGGCGCCGCTGCTGCGCTGGCTGTACGCCCGCCGCCGCCCCAACCAGGCGTTCAAGATCGCCTTCGATCAGGAGATCCAGCGGACCTACGACGAGTGGGACGCGCTGGCGCGCAAGATCGCCGAAGGCTCGGCCCAGCCCGCGGACGCCGCCGCCTACAGCCGCGCCACCCGCACCGCCGCCGGGGAACTTCCGGTCACCCCGCGCCCGCTGCCGTACCGCACGCTGGCGTCTGTGGTCGACATCACCACCGGCCATGACGAGCAGACGCTGCGCATCCTCGGCGACCTCGACCCGGAGAACCCGGTGAAGTCGCTGGACGACACCCGGCCGCGGCTCGACAAGGCCGAGCGCTGGATCACCACCCAGGTCCCGGCCGACCAGCGCACCCGGGTGCGCGAGGAGCCGGACACCGAGCGGCTGGCCTCGCTCGGCGAGACCGAGCGCGAGTCGCTGCGGCTGCTGCTCGAGGGCCTGGACGACCACTGGTCGCTGGACGGGCTGACCACGCTGGTCTACGGCGTGCCGAAGATCCAGGCGGGGCTGGTAGCGGACGCCAAGCCCACCCCGGAGCTGAAGGTGGCGCAGCGGTCGTTCTTCGCGCTGCTCTATGAGCTGCTGGTCGGCCGGGACACCGGCCCCCGGCTGCCCACGCTGCTGCTGGCGGTGGGGGCGGACCGGGTGCGCAAGCTGCTCGCGTCCTGATCGCTGATCGCGCCGGAAGCACACGCGCGCCGAAGGGGGCGGACCGGGAATCCGGGCCGCCCCCTTCGGCGCGTACGGATGCGCTCCGCGGACAGCCGTCCTACGGGATCTGCTCGGACTGCATGCGTTCCTTGAAGTCCTTGATGTACGCCGCGAGCTCGTTGTTGCTCAGCTCGCTGACTCCGTAGGTTTCCCGCAGCCGCTGCCCGAACTGGTACGCCGAGGGGAACATCCCGTTGTCAGCGGTGTACTGGCGGAAGGCGCCGTAGAACACCTCGTCCCGAGGGATGTCCTCCGGCAGCTCGGAGACCGACCGCCCCGCCGTCTCGTACGCGGGGTAGGACTCCGGCTCGCGCTGCTCGGGGAGGTAGACGCCCTGGTTGTTCATCACGCCCTGGCCGCCGAGCTGACGCACCCGGCCCGGCCCGACGGGCACGGTCACCTGCGGCTGCTCGGCCGTCTCCGGCTGCGTCTGGTCCGCCGGGACCGGCTGCTGATAGCCGGACTGCTGGTACGCGGCCTGCTGGTAGACCGGCAGCGGCAGGGAGAGCGGCAACTCCTGCGGTCCGGGGGCGGGCGCCGGAGCCGGGGCCGCCGGACCGGCGCCAGGGGCGCCCGGCACACCGGCGGTTCCGGGCGCGGTGGGGGCGCCCGGGGTGCCCGGCGCGCCGGTCTCGGCCCCGGGGACGTCGTACGCCGCCGAATCAGTGGCGTCGGTCGCACCCGCCGTAGCCCCGGTGCCCATGCCTGCTGTGCCCGTACCGGCCGGCAGCGCCGACGGCAGGACCGCGTTCGCCTCCAGACCGGCCGCGGCCAGCCCCGCCGGGGCGGTGTTCGCCAGCGGCACCCCGTACCGCGCAAGCCGCAGCGGCATCAGTGACTCGACGGGCGCCTTGCGGCGCCAGCCGCGCCCGTAGCGGGCCCGCAGCCGGGCGCGGTAGACCAGCCGGTCCTGCTCCAGCTTGATGACCTCGTCGTAACTGCGCAGCTCCCACAGCTTCATCCGGCGCCAGAGCCGGAAGGTGGGCACCGGCGCGAGCAGCCAGCGGGCGATACGGACCGACTCCATATGCCGGTCGGCGGTGATGTCGGCGATCCGGCCGACCGCGTGCCGGGCCGCCTCGACGGAGACGACGAAGAGCACCGGGATCACGGCGTGCATCCCGACCCCGAGCGGATCCGGCCAGGCGGCGGCGCCGTTGAAGGCGATCGTGGCGGCGGTCAGCAGCCAGGCCGTCTGTCGCAGCAGGGGGAAGGGGATCCGGATCCAGGTGAGCAGCAGATCCAGGGCGAGCAGAACGACGATCCCGGCGTCGATGCCGATGGGAAAGACGTTGGCGAAGGCGCCGAAGCCCTTGTCATGTGCGAGATCGCGCACGGCCGCATAGGAGCCGGCGAAGCCGATCGCGGCGATCACCACCGCTCCGGCGACGACCACCCCGATCAGTATTCGATGCGTACGTGTCAATTGCATCGCGGCCACCCGCGATCCCTCCCCGTCCTTGGCAACAGCGCGCCCAGGGTCGCATACACGTCAAGCGCCTCGGACGGGAAGGGGTGGCGGACCGACTAGGCGCTGGTCTTCTTCTTGCCGCTGTCGGCGGAGGCGTTGTCGTCGGGCTTGCTGCCCGAACCGCCCGAACCGCCCGAACCACCCGAACCGCTCGAGTTGCTCGAGTCGCTCGAAGCGCCCTTGCCACCCTTGCCGACGGACTCGACGACCTCCTTGGCCGCGTCCTTGGCGTCCTTCAGCAGATCGGCGGCGTCCGGCGTCTTGGCGGTCTCATAACCGGCACCGTCGTACTCGATCACCACCACGACGTTGGCCGTACGGGCGACGACCGTCTGGTTGCGGAAGTCGTCGCCGTCCTTCTTGGTCTTGGTGCTGACCGTGGTGGCCGCGTCGCCGATGCCCCCGGCCTGCTCGGTCTTGGCGTCCTTGGCGCCGTCGGCCGTGGCGGCCTTGCTCGCCTGCTGGCCCGCGAACGCCTGGGCGCGCTTGTCACCGCTGCCCATCCCGCTGTCGGAGTGGAAGAGCTTGAGGGAGACGGTCAGTGACCGGTACTTGAATCCGTCGAGGCCGCTCCACAGGCAGCTCGCGGCCGTGTTGGTGTCCGCCGACGGCAGTGCCTTGCCCTTCTTCTGCTCCGCCTTCGGGACGAGCTCGCCGACGGTCTTGCCCGACAGGGAGGTGCAGACATCGGGCAGCTTGCTGAACTTTGCTGCCGCTACGGTCGGGGACGGACTGGGCGAGGCGGATCTCGATGGATTGTCCGCGTTCTTCTTGTCGTCGTCGGAGCCGGAGGAGCAGCCTGCGACCAGCACTACAGGTACGGTCGCGCAGGCGAGTATTCGGGCGAGTCGCGGGGCTGAACGGTGCATGGATCCTTCGCTCATTCTCTGTCGATGGGCGGATGTGCCGCCCGCGTCATTAGTCGGCACGGTACGCGGCCGATGCGCGGGCGTCCCAATCTCCGAGGTCTTCGCGGGGTGTCCTGGGTCATTCCACGGGTTCGTGCCGGGCCCGCTATTCGTTGAGGCGGTCGGTCAGCTCCTGGGCCAAGTCTTCGGCGTTTTCCTGTAGTTCTTCGCTGTCGGGAATGCTCGTCTTGTCGGTCGACCACTGGTTGTAACGAATGGTGGCAATCACATTCGAGGACCGGAACACCACGGTGATGTCGCGGTGGATACCGGAGTCCTTGGTGATCAACTGGTCGTTGAGGAAGGCGTCGTCGCCGAGGTCGTCGAGGCGGCGTGGGGCGGTTCCGTCGAATTCCTCGTCACTCGTCGCACTTTCATCGCTTTGAGGTGACTCATCACTCTTCGGGGCATTGGTTCCCTTGCCGCCCTTTTTACCCTCGCTACCCCTTTCGCTGCTGCCGCTCTCGCCGGAGCTGGGCGTCGAACCGGGGACCGCGTCGTCGCCGCCCCCGTCGTCGGCGGAGCCCTCGGACGCGTCGGAGGAGCCGGAGGGGGCCGAGGGGGTGCTCGGGGCGTCCGGGACATGCGCGGCGACGGCCTTCTTCTCGTAGAGGTCCTGTGCCCGGTCGTCATCGCTGACGGCCGGGTCGTACGACACGACGCGCTCGAAGTCCAAGGTCAGATAACGGGTGCCGTCGGGTGTCTCCATCTTCCAGCGGCAGCCGTCGCGCCGGTCTATGTCGTAGGTGAGGGCCGCCTGCCCCTCGTACGCCTTGTTGTCCTCGTCGCCGCCGGGCAGCAGGGTCTGGAGGGTCTTCATGCTCACGGCGCCGCATGCCTCGGGCAGGGACCGATAGCGGCCGGGCTCGGCCGAGACCTGGTGCCCGGAGTCGTCCGAGGCGCCGTCGTCCCCGCTGGGCCTCGAGTCGGAGCCGGTGCATCCGCTGAGCCCGGCGGCGGCGAGCACGCTGATGAGCACGGCGACGGCCGAGCTGGCGCGCCATCCGTACGCCCTTCGCTGCGCTGGCTGCACTGTCCGTGTCCCTTCGAGCGAAAACTGCTTGCCGCCCGTGGGCGGTCGCTGGACACAATGTCTACCGCACGCGCTGCCGTGCTTGCCGGTCGACCGCCACCAATAAGGCATAAGCCCGGTTTTTGCGTTTTCTGTCTTTCACGGGGGAATGAGTAAATCATGTCGTACGTCGAGGTGTCCGGGGCGAACGTCCCGATCCGTATGTGGACCGATCCTTCGACGGTCGAGGACGGCGCCATGCAGCAGCTGCGGAATGTCGCCACCCTGCCGTGGATCAAGGGTCTGGCCGTGATGCCCGATGTGCACTACGGCAAGGGCGCCACGGTCGGCTCGGTGATCGCCATGCGGGGCGCGGTGTGCCCGGCGGCGGTCGGTGTCGACATCGGCTGCGGAATGTCGGCGGTCAAGACGTCGCTCACCGCGAACGACCTGCCCGGAGATCTGTCCCGGCTGCGGTCCAAGATCGAGCAGGCGATCCCGGTGGGACGGGGGATGCATGACGACCCGGTGGACCCCGGGCGGCTGCATGGATTCGCCACCGCGAAGTGGGACGACTTCTGGGGACGCTTCAACGGCGTCGCCGAGGCGGTCAAGTTCCGTCAGGACCGTGCCACCAAGCAGATGGGTTCGCTCGGTTCGGGAAACCACTTCATTGAGTTCTGTCTCGATGACAGCGGTTCGGTCTGGCTGATGCTCCACTCCGGATCCCGCAACATCGGCAAGGAGCTGGCCGAGTACCACATCGGCGAGGCCCGGAAGCTTCCGCACAACCAGAACCTGATCGACCGCGATCTGGCCGTCTTCATCGCGGACACCCCACAGATGGCGGCGTACCGGCACGATCTGTTCTGGGCGCAGGAGTACGCCAAGTACAACCGCTCGATCATGATGGGGCTCTTCCAGGACGTGGTGCGCCGGGAGTTCAAGAAGGCGAAGCCGGTCTTCGAGCCTGTCATCTCCTGCCACCACAACTATGTCGCCGAGGAGCGCTACGAGGACATGGACCTGCTGGTCACCCGCAAGGGCGCGATCCGCGCGGGCAGCGGGGACTACGGGATCATCCCGGGCTCGATGGGCACCGGTTCGTACATCGTGCGCGGCCTGGGGAACGCGGCGTCGTTCAACTCGGCGTCGCACGGCGCGGGTCGGAGGATGAGCCGCAACGCGGCGAAGAAGCGCTTCTCGACACGGGATCTGGAGGAGCAGACGCGTGGCGTGGAGTGCCGGAAGGACTCCGGCGTCGTGGACGAGATCCCGGGCGCCTACAAGCCGATCGAGCAGGTCATCGACCAGCAGAGGGACCTTGTCGAGGTGGTGGCGAGGCTCAAGCAGGTTGTGTGTGTGAAGGGTTGACGGCCCGATCCGGGAGGATCCCCGGACCGGGTGGAGGCCCGGTCCGGGGATCCTCCCGGGCGGGGCCGAGGTGCCCGGCCCCCTGACGGGGGTGGGGGCTGGGCACCGGCAGGGCCTCCCGTTTTCCGTCCTCGGCTTCCGGTCTCAGCGTTCGCGGTGGACCTTGTGCTGGGCGGCCTGGGCGCGGGGCCGGACCACCAGCAGATCGATGTTGACGTGGGAGGGCCGGGTGACGGCCCACTCGACGGTGTCGGCGACATCGTCCGCGGTGAGCGGCTCGGCGACGCCCTCGTAGACGGCCGCGGCCTGGGACGCGTCGCCGCGGAACCGCTTCACCGCGAACTCGTCCGTCTTGACCATGCCGGGCGCGATCTCGATGACGCGTACCGGCTCACCGCACAGCTCCAGCCGCAGGGTGGCGGCGATGGCGTGCGCCCCGTGCTTGGCGGCCACATAACCGCCGCCGCCCTCGTACGCGAGATGGCCCGCCGTCGAGGACATGACGACGACCGTGCCGTCGCCCGAGGCGGTGAGCGCGGGCAGCAGGGCCTGGGTGACCTGGAGGACACCCATCACATTCACCTCGTACATCGCCCGCCAGTCGTCCGGTTCGGCGTTGGCGACGGTCTCGGTGCCGATGGCGCCGCCCGCGTTGTTCACCAGGGCGTCGGAGCGGTCGAGGGAGGCGGCGAACGCATTGACGGCGTCGCGGTCGGTGACGTCCAGGACATATGCCTCGGCCTCGTGGCCCGCCTCGGTCAGCTCACCGGCGAGCGCCTCGATCCGGTCCGCGCGGCGCGCGGTGAGGACGACACGGAAACCGGCGGCGGCGAGTCGACGGGCGGTCGCGGCGCCGATGCCACTGCTGGCGCCGGTGATGACTGCGGTACGGGTGGTCATCGGCCCTCCTGTTGATGAATCTGGTGAATCTGGCGAATCTGATGACATGCCTGACGGCTGGGTGCGGCCTGGGTCTGGTCGAGGCTGACCGCACATGATCCATACGAAGGATATGACGGTCTGATTTACATCCAATCGAGGGAGTCAAGATCGGAAACCGCTACTGGCTCCGGGGCCCGGGGAAGGGAGCACAGCGACCGGCGCGGCGCCGGCGAGGAGCATCCCCATGCCCAAGGAGTGAGTTGAGCCCATGACGCAGCAGAACAGATTTGTGCAGCGGTCCCGTCGGTCCTTCCGCCGCTGGGGCGTCGTCTCGGCAAGCGCTGTCGCGGCGGCGGCACTGGTTGCCGGCGCGCCGACGGCCGCGTGGGCCACGACGACGCACACGCCGTCCAACGGCGCGTGCCAGCAGGCCCACGACCCGGGGCACCACAACAACGAGCATGGGGATGGCCGCCAGCACGAGCAGCACGAGCAAAACGGCCGGCACGAGGAGCACGGGCAACAGCACGAGCAGCACGGCATGCACGAGGAGCACGGCCAACAGCACGAGCAACACGGCCAGCGGGAGCAACACGAGGAGCATGGCCAGTACGGGGACAACGGTGGCCGTGAGCAGTACGGGGACAACGGTGGCCGTGAGCAGTCTGGGGACAACGAGGGGCGTGAGCAGTACGGCGAGAACGGTGGCCGTGAGCAGTCTGGGGAGAACGAGGGGCGTGAGCAGTACGGCGAGAACGGTGGCCGTGAGCAGTCTGGGGACAACGAGGGGCGTGAGCAGTACGGGGACAACGGTGGCCGTGAGCAGTACGCCGAGAACGGTGGCCGTGAGCAGTACGGCGAGGACGAGGCCGGCGAGCAGTACGGCGAGGACAACGGCCAGCGTGAGCAGTACGGCGAGAACGGGGAGGACGGCCAGTACGGCGAGAGCGGGGAGGACGCGCAGTCCGGCGAGAACGGCCGTCCCAACAACGGCCGTGACGACGAGGGCCACTACGGCGACGGCTCGCAGCCGCAGGTCCGCAGCGGGATGCGCCCTGCCCACGGCGACCACCAGGGCGACCCCGCCCACCACGATGACCAGATGAAGCGCAGTGGCGTGACGATCGACGATGCGGTCCGGATCGCCGAGTGCGAGGTCGGGGGCCGGGCCCGCAGCGTCGAGCTGGTGGAGGACTGCCCCGAGGAGGACGCGCACCACCAGGGGCGGGAGCACGGGAACCGCTCGCGTATGACCGACCCGCACCAGGACCCGAACCACCAGAGGAAGCACCTGGTGTGGGCGGTGGATGTCGAGTGTGACCACACCATCACGCGGGTTCTGATCGACCCGGACACCGGCTGTGTGCTGCGCACCACCAAGGTGGAGCAGCACAACGACCACAACAACCACGACAACCACATGGACCAAGGCCGCCCCGGCGTCTGAGCGCAACGCCGTGCATGACGCCCGGCCGAGGCGACCCCCGGCCGGGCGTCATCCGCGTGATGGTGTCATCCGCATGGTGCCGCCGCCCTCACGGTGCGGTGAGCGGTTCGGCCTCGTAGGCCCGGTGCAGCAGCTCCAGGAAGGACGGTGCCTCGGGTACGGCCGTCCCGTCGATTCGGTGCAGTGCCACCCCCGGCGTCCAGGAGTTCATGACCACGGCCCCCGCCAGCCCCGGCACATCGGCGAGCGTGATCTCCGCGTCCCGCTGGGGCGCCCCGAGGCGGTCCAGCTGACGGCGGACGATGCCCATCGTGATCCCGCCCAACATCTCGGCCACGGGCCAGACCACAGCGGAGCCGTCCCAGAAAGCCAGATTCCAGATCGACCCCTCGCTGAGCCGCCCCCGGCCGTCGACGAAGACGGCGTCGTCGAAGCCGTGCTTCACGGCCTGCCGCGGGTAGTACGCCTTGGCCACCTCACCCACGTGCTTCACCGCCGGGAGGATCCGCTCGTACTCGACGGCCTCCACGGCCAGCGGCCCCGTGGGCGGGGTCGCGAGCGGACCGGTACGCACCAGCATGTCCAGTTCCGCCCCGGATTCGTCCGCGGTCAACCCGCCCACCGGTGCGTAGACCGTGGCCCTCAGTGAGACATCGGCCGCACTTCCCGCCTCCAGTGCCGTCCGCAGCAGCTCCCGCACCCGCTCGTCGGGCAGCGCCGTCCCGAACATCTCCTGCGAGCCCGCCCGCAGCCGCTGGAGATGGAGATCGAGCCCCCTTACCCCGCCGTCACGCACCTGCATCGCGGTGAAGTGCGCGTACCCCGCGAACGCGAGCGGCGCCAACTCCTCCACCGTCGCCGCCCGGCCATTGCGTTGAACGACATACATGCCCATATCTCACCCCGCGGGAACGACACAGCGCGGAATGCCCGCGCACACGGCGACGTTAGCCTTCACATCGGGACAAGGTCTTGTCCCGGCGCACCGGCGTCAGTCGGCCCCGCCTCCAGTGGCACGTCCCGGTCTGCCCGGAACGCTGTCTCACCAAGGCCCACCGCTTGCGCGAAGCCCTCGTCCGATCGACCATCGCCGAACTGGGCCTCGGCGGGGCCGACTGGACCTGATGCCTCCGCACCGCGCATCCAACTCCATGACCGACCGGAGGTGTTCACGGCGGGTCGGAGAGGGCGCCTTTCCCTTCCGCCGGCCGGGAGGGCGAGGGAGCCTCGGCGACGACCCAGGGCGAGAGCCCCAGGGCCCCTCAGCAACCCCTCACGGCCACACCAGGCAATACGGCTGGTGCCCCGCCTCATGCAGTCGATGGCTGAAGTCCTGCCACTCGTGCAGCAGTTGGTAGACGGTGAAGGCGTCGCGGGGGCCGCCGCGGTCGGGGACGGTGGACCAGATGAAGGCGGCGGCGCCGACGGCTTCTTCGCCTACGCCGCGCAGGGGGTCGACCGCGGTCATCGGGAGCTTGACGACGGCGTAGTCGGGGTGGAGGACGACCAGTTCGAGCGGGGGGACCTTGTGGAGGGGGACGCCCTCGATGCCGGTGAGGACCATCGCGGCCACCGTCTCCGGCTTGATCTTGGTGAACATGCCGTGGCCGAGCTCATCGCCGCCGAGTTCCTCGGGGCGCATGGAGATGGGGACCCGGGCCGCGGTGGCTCCGTCGGGCGCACCGAAGTATTTGTAGGTCACCCCCATGCGGCCCCCGCTTCTGCTTGCCCTGCCCGCGTTCTGCCGCCGATGGCGTCCAGGGCGGGCGCGCTCGGGGCCTCGGTCGTCAGTCCCTTCACCCAGTTCGCCACCGCGATGCATATCTCCACCCGACCACTCGCGGCCACCACCGCGCAACCCGATCAATGTGAGAGAGACCTCCCCCGCACCGGAGCGGTGAAACGCCCCACGGCAGGACTCCGTCAGCCTCTGACAACATGGCTTGCGTGAGCTATCCCTACGCAGCCCCAGTTTCGCAGACGCTTTTCGATCGCGCGGCGGTCGTGACACCCGGCGGCGTGAACTCTCCGGTGCGGGCCTTCCGTGCCGTGGGAGGTACGCCCCGATTCATGGTGTCCGGTGATGGTCCGTACCTCACGGATGCCGATGGAAGGGAGTATGTCGACCTCGTGTGTTCGTGGGGACCGATGATCCTCGGCCATTCCCACCCCGAGGTCATGGCGGCCGTGCAGGCCGCGGTCGCACGCGGTACGTCGTTCGGTACGCCCGGTGAGGGCGAGGTGGAGCTCGCCGAGGAGATCGTGGGCCGGGTGGGGCCCGTCGAGCAGGTGCGGCTGGTGTCGTCGGGCACCGAGGCGACGATGTCGGCGATCCGGCTGGCCCGCGGGTTCACCGGCCGGGCCAAGGTGATCAAGTTCGCCGGGTGCTACCACGGGCATGTGGACGCGCTGCTGGCGGCGGCCGGGTCCGGAGTGGCGACCTTCGGGCTGCCGGACACCCCGGGGGTGACGGGCGCGCAGGCGGGGGAGACCGTCGTGCTGCCGTACAACGACCTGGAGGCGGTGCGGCAGGCGTTCGCCGCGTACCCGGGGGAGATTGCCTGTGTGATCACCGAGGCGTCGCCGGGCAACATGGGTGTGGTGCCGCCGCTGCCGGGGTTCAACGCGGGGCTGAAGCAGCTGTGTGCGGAGAACGGCGCGCTGTACATCTCCGACGAGGTCATGACCGGCTTCCGGGTCTCCAAGGCCGGCTGGTACGGCCTCGACGGGGTGGAGCCGGACCTGATGATCTTCGGCAAGGTGATGGGCGGTGGCTTCCCGGCCGCGGCCTTCGGCGGGCGCGCCGACATCATGGCGCGGCTGGCCCCGGCCGGACCGGTCTACCAGGCGGGCACGCTGTCCGGGAACCCGGTCGCGACGGCTGCCGGGGTGGCGCAGCTGCGGCTGCTGGACGACGCGGCGTACGCCAAGGTCGACGCGGTCTCCGAGCGGCTGCGGTCGCTGGTGACGGAGGCGCTCGCCAAGGAGGGCGTGGAGCACCGCCTCCAGGCCGCGGGCAACATGTTCTCGGTGTTCTTCACCGGCGAGGGTGTCACCGACTACGAGAAGGCCAAGGCGCAGGAGGCGTTCCGCTTCACCGCGTTCTTCCACTCGATGCTGTCGCAGGGTGTGTATCTGCCGCCGTCCGTCTTCGAGTCGTGGTTTGTCTCCACGGCCCATGACGACCGGGCGCTGGAGCGGGTGGCCGCGGCTCTGCCGGGGGCGGCGCGGGCCGCCGCCGAGGCGACTGAATGATGGGTGACATGACTCAGAGCGAGAGCGAGATCACCGTCGTCCATGTGATGCGCCACGGTGAGGTGGAGAACCCCAAGGGGGTGCTGTACGGGCGGCTGCCCGGGTACCACCTCTCCGAGTTGGGCCGGCGGATGGCCGACCGGGTCGCCGAGCACCTGGCCGACCGTGACATCACCCATGTTGTCGCCTCCCCGCTGGAGCGGGCACAGGAGACGGCGACGCCGATCGCCAAGGCGCACGGCCTGGACGTGGCGTCGGACCGGCGGCTGATCGAGGCGGCGAACGTCTTCGAGGGCAAGACCTTCGGCGTGGGCGACGGCGCCCTGCGCAAGCCCGCCAACTGGCGCCATCTCACCAACCCCTTCCGCCCCTCCTGGGGTGAGCCGTACATCGACCAGGTGGTGCGGATGATGGCGGCGCTGGGCGCGGCGCGGGACGCGGCGCGGGGGCACGAGGCGGTGTGTGTCAGCCATCAGCTGCCGATCTGGATCGTGCGCAGCTTTGTGGAGCGGCGGCGGCTGTGGCACGACCCGCGCAGGCGGCAGTGCACGCTGGCGAGCCTCACCAGCTTCACCTACCGCGGTGACCAGATCGTGTCGGTCGGCTACAGCGAACCGGCCCGCGATCTTGTTCCGGCGCATCTGCTGGCGGGCGCCAAGCCGGTGAAAGGGGCGTCCAAGGGCTTCGGCGCGTGATCTCTGCATGATCCGTGCTTGATCCACTCATGGTGCGCGCATAAGCCCGACGGAATTCCGCATGTATTGGTTCCAACGCATTCGGTAATCGCTCCGGATGTAAGGTTTCTGTAATCGGCCGCGCCCCTTCGGAACCCCGCTATTCGTCTCGTCATCTCAAGGGTTGTCCGCTACCCCGGACACCAGTACGGCGAGTGCGAATTGGGGACGTTATGCGTGAGGTCAGCCGAAGGGGCATCCTCGGTCTTGGTGCGGGAGCGGTGGCGTCACTGGCCGTCGCCGGCTGCTCCTCACCGGGGTCGAAGCCGAAACCCCACGAGACGCGGCAGGCGAAGCCGATCGGCGACGGATCGACCTCCCGGGGCGCCCAGCGGCCGAAGGAGCCGAAGCCGGAGCGGCTGGCGCGCGGGCAGAAGCCGCCGCAGTTCGTGGTCTTCTCCTGGGACGGCGCGGGAGAGGTCGGCAACGGTCTCTTCCCCCGGTTCCGCAAGCTGGCGAAGGACCACGGCGCGACCATGACCTTCTTCCTCTCCGGCATCTACTGCCTGCCGGAGTCGAAGAAGTCGATGTACCGGCCGCCGAACAACCCGGTCGGCGCCTCCGACATCGGCTATCTCACCGATGAGCACATCCGGGCGACGCTGGAGAACGTGCGGAAGGCGTGGCTGGAGGGGCATGAGATCGGCACCCACTTCAACGGCCACTTCTGTGCCGGAAGCGGTTCGGTCGAGCGCTGGACGCCCGCCCAGTGGAGGTCCGAGATCGACCAGGCCATGTCCTTCGTCACCAAGTGGCGGACGAATACCGGCTTCAAGGATCTCGACCCGCTGCCGTTCGACTACCACAAGGAGCTCATCGGTGGCCGGACCCCCTGTCTGAAGGGCCAGGAGAATCTGCTGCCGACGGCCCGGAAGCTGGGCTGGCGCTATGACGCCAGCTCGCCCGGGGGCACGCAGGTGTGGCCCTCGAAGAAGCAGGGACTGTGGGACTTCCCGTTGCAGCAGATTCCCTTTCCCGGGCACTCCTTCGAAGTGCTCTCGATGGACTACAACATCCTCGCCAACCAGTCGCACAATTCCACGAACGCGCCGCCGGCGAACTACCCGGGCTGGCGCAAGCAGGCCACCGAAGCCTACATAGCCGGATTCAAGCGCGCCTATGAGACCAATCGCGCGCCGCTGTTCATCGGAAACCACTTCGAGGAATGGAACGGCGGGATCTATATGGACGCCGTCGAAGAAGCGTTGAAGCATATGGCCGACGAGAAGCGCAAGGATGTGCGGCTGGTCTCCTTCAAGCAGTTCACGGACTGGCTGGACGCCCAGGACCCCGCGGTGCTGGACGATCTGCGGTCGTACGGGGTGGGCGAGACCTGGCGGGCCAAGCCCTGACCGGCCGCTGACGGCCACCGGCCGCCCCCGCCGGCGCCCGCCGACGGCTCTGGCCACGACCGGCGCGAGGCCCGGTTCGTGGGAGGGGAACGGCGGGGCCCGGGGGCGAAGGGGGGTGGCGAAGATCCCCAAAAGGGCCATGCGAAACTTTTCACATGAGTGCCTGCCGCGCCCCTCGGCGCCTCGCGACCCGACGTCGCGCAACCGTGCTGGCCACTGGGGCCGCGGTTGCCGCGCTGACCCTTACCGCCTGTGGTTCCGGCGGCACCTCGGGTGGGTCGTCCGACACCAAGTTCGTCCAGGGCAAGGGCGGCGTGGACACCGTGCCCCAGGGGAAGCGCACCGACGCTCCCGAGCTGTCGGGGAAAACCCTCGAGGACAAGCAGCTCGATGTGGCCGACTACAAGGGCAAGATCGTCGTCCTGAACGTCTGGGGCTCGTGGTGCGCGCCGTGCCGGGCGGAGGCGCCGAATCTCGCCAAGGTCGCGAAGGACACCGAGCGCGACGGTGTGCAGTTCGTGGGGATCAACACACGTGACTCCGACCGCGCCCCCGCGCGCAGGTTCGAGAAGGAGTTCGGCGTCGAGTACCCGAGCCTGTACGACCCGATGGGCAAGCTGATGCTGCGCTTCCCCAAGGGCAGCCTCAACCCGCAGGCCATCCCCTCGACGATCGTCCTGGACCGGGACGGCAAGATCGCGGCCCGCACGCTCACCGCGCTGAGCGAGGAGCGACTCCGTAAGATGCTCGACCCGCTGATCGCGGAAAAGTGAGTTCCGTGAGCACACTCGCCGCCGTCGCCGGATACAACGAGACCGTGATGACCGGGGGACTGCTGGTCTCCCTGCCGATCGCCGTCTTCGCCGGACTGGTCTCCTTCTTCTCTCCCTGCGTGCTGCCGCTGGTACCGGGCTATATGTCGTATGTCACGGGGATCACCGGTGCGGATCTCGCCGAGGCGCGGCGCGGCCGGATGCTCGCGGGGGCCTCGCTGTTCGTGCTCGGGTTCAGCGCGGTCTTCGTCTCCTTCGGAGCCCTCTTCGGCAATTTCGGCAATACCCTCCTGGCGCACCGGGAGACCCTGAGCAAGGTCCTCGGCGTGATCACCATCGTGCTGGGCCTGGCCTTCATGGGTGTGCTCAAGGGCTTCGGGCAGCGGGAGTTCCGCTTCCACATCAAGCCCACGATGGGGCTGGCGGGCGCACCGGTGCTGGGGGTCCTGTTCGGCGTCGGGTGGACGCCGTGTCTCGGGCCGACACTCAGCGCCGCCAGCTTCCTGGCGATCCAGGAAGGGACAGCGGTGCGCGGCGCGCTGCTGGTCTCCGCCTACTGCCTCGGTCTGGGGCTGCCGTTCATAGCGGTGGCTCTCGCCTACCGTCGCACGCTGGGCGCCTTCGGCTGGGTCAAGCGGCACTACGTCTGGGTGATGCGGACCGGTGGCGGTCTGCTGATCACCCTGGGGGTGCTGATGCTCACCGGTGTGTGGGACGCCATGATGGGCGAAATGCAAGGCTGGGCCGCGGGCTTCAACGTTGGGATCTGATCGATGTCCACCACCGATACCGACACCGCGGCCGACAAGGCGGCCGGCGCCAGCGCGGAGGAGCGTGAACTCGGCGCGGCGGGCTCGCAGCTGTCCACGGCGCCGTCCGAGGAGATCAGCCTCCCCTCGCTGGGGGTGCTGGGCTGGGCCCGGTGGTTCTGGCGCCAGCTGACCTCGATGCGGGTCGCGCTGCTGCTGCTCTTCCTGCTGTCGCTCGGCGCGATCCCCGGTTCGCTGATCCCGCAGACCAGCATCGATGCGCTCAAGGTCCAGACCTTCAAGGACAAGCATCCGACGCTGACGCCGATCTACGAGAAGCTCCAGCTCTTCAACGTCTACAGCTCGGTGTGGTTCTCGGCGATCTACATCCTGCTGTTCATCTCGCTGATCGGCTGCATCGTGCCGCGCACCTGGCAGTTCATCGGCCAGCTGCGCGGCCGTCCGCCGGGCGCTCCGCGCCGTCTCACCCGGCTCCCGGCGTACACGACCTGGCGCACCGAGGCCGAGCCGGAGCAGGTGCTCCGGGCCGCGCAGCGGATCATGAAGGGGCGCCGCTTCCGCACCGAGAGCTCGGGTGACGCGGTCGCCGCCGAGAAGGGTTATCTGCGCGAGGTGGGCAACCTCCTCTTCCATGTCGCGCTGATCGTGCTGCTGGTGTCCTTCGCCGCGGGGCAGCTGTGGAAGTTCGAGGGCAGCAAGCTGGTCGTGGAGGGCGACGGCTTCAGCAACAGCCTGGTGCAGTACGACGACAGAAAGTCGGGCCAGCTGTTCAACAGCGATGATCTGGCCCCCTTCGGCTTCCAGCTGGACCGCTTCACCGCGACCTACGAGCGCAGCGGTCCGCAGATGCGCACCCCGCGCACCTTCAACGCCGATGTCACCTACTGGGACGGCGCGGACGGCGCCGAGCGCAAGACCCGGATCAAGGTCAATGAGCCGCTCGAGATCGCGGGTTACAAGGTCTATCTGCTGAACCACGGCTATGCGCCGGTGGTCACAGTCAGGGACGGCAAGGGCGAGATCGCCTACAAGGGTCCGGTGGCCGGTCTGCCGATCGACGGAGCCAATCTCACCGAGAGCATGGTGATCAAGGTCCCGGACTACCGCAACAAAGCGGGCAAAAAGGATCAAATCGCCTTCCAGGGTCAGTTCCTGCCCACCTGGGTGCGCAGCCAGGGGATGTTCTCCGTCTTCCCCGCGCTGGACAACCCGACGCTGGTGCTGACCGCCTACCACGGCAGCCTCGGCATCGACGGCGGCACTCCGCAGAGCGTGTACCAGCTGGACAAGTCGCGGATGAAGCAGTTCATGGAGTCCGACGGCACGAGCAAGTACGCCCGGGCGCTCGCGGTCGGCGACACCATGAAGCTGCCGAACGGCGCGGGCTCGCTGAAGTTCGAGGGGGTCAAGGAGTGGGCCAGCTTCCAGATCTCCCACAAGCCCGGAACCGAGGGCGCCCTGATCGGCGCCGTCGCCGCCCTGGTGGGCCTGGCCGCGTCCCTGTTCATCCAGCGCCGCCGGGTCTGGGTGCGTGCGGTGACCGGCAAGGACGGCACCACCGTGGTCGAGATGGCCGGGCTCGGCCGCAGCGAGTCCGCCAAGCTGCCGGAGGAGCTCGCCGATCTGGCCGTCCGACTCCAGGCCGACGCGCCCCCCGCGACGGAACCGGAGCCGGAACGCCAACCGGAACCCGAACCGGAAGCACAGTCGGCACCCGAGTCGGAAAACGAGTCGGAAAACGAGTCGGAAAAGGAGTCGGCACCCGAGTCGGAGAATGAGTCACCCGAGTCGGACGGTGAACCTGCATCCGACTCAGGACCCGTGGCCGGCGGCACGGATCCCGCAGATCCATCCGAAGGAGCGCACGCGTGAACCTCGCGGCCGAAGTCAACGAGACACTGGCGAACTACAGCAATGTGCTGATCTATTCGGCGATGGCGGTCTACACCCTCGCCTTCCTCGCCCATATCGCCGAGTGGGTGTTCGGCAGCCGCAGCGCCGTCGGCCGCACCGCCGCCGCGATCACCGTCGAGGCGGCCGACCGTCCGCGCGCCCAGGTCACCGTCCAGACCGGCGGGAACACCGCCGAGAAGGGCGGCACCGCGGTACTGGAGCGGCCCAAGGTGGTCACCCGATCCGCCGCGGGCAGCCGTGATGTCCCGGACGGGCCGGGCGCCGCCGGAGGCAGCGAACAGGGCGATGTGTACGGCCGGATCGCGGTGGGGCTGACCGTACTGGCCTTCCTCTTCCACGCCGCCGGTGTCCTCGCCCGCGCCCTCTCGGTGCAGCGCGCCCCCTGGGGCAATATGTACGAGTTCTCCACGACCTTCGCCATGGTCGCGGTCGCCACGTACTTCACCCTGCTGGCGCTGAAGAAGAACGTGCGCTGGATCGGACTGCCTCTGGTCACCACGGTCCTCCTCGACCTCGGTCTGGCCGTCTCTGTTCTTTACACCGACAGCGACCAGTTGGTTCCCGCGCTGCACTCCTACTGGCTGTGGATCCACGTCAGCTGCGCGATCATCTCCGGCGCCGCGCTCTACATCGGCGCCGTCTCCACGCTGCTCTACCTCTTCCGCGACCGGTACGAGGCGCAGCTGGAGGACCCGGAGGGGAAGCAGCCCGGCCGGTTCGCCTCCTCCGTCCTGGAGCGGGTGCCCTCGGCGGCGTCCCTGGACAAGTTCGCGTACCGCATCAACGCCACGATCTTCCCGCTGTGGACCTTCACGATCATCGCGGGCGCGATCTGGGCCGAGGCCGCCTGGGGCCGCTACTGGGGCTGGGACCCCAAGGAGGTCTGGACCTTCATCACCTGGGTCGCCTACGCCTGTTATCTGCACGCCCGGGCCACCGCGGGCTGGAAGGGCCGCAAGGCCGCGTACCTCGCGCTGATCGCCTTCGGCTGCTACCTGTTCAACTACTACGGCGTGAACATCTTCGTCACCGGCAAGCACTCCTACGCCGGAGTCTGACCTTTCGGACCGAGTCCCCGGCCATGGCCACCGGCCGTGACCGGGGATCTTCCGTATCCGGCGAGAAGCCCGCGCTCCGTCACGCCCCGGCGGCCGGCGGGGTGTCCTCGGGACCCTCGCCCTCGCGGCGGAGCTCCTCCTCGCGGCGGCGCAGATCCGCCTCCCAGCTCCGCAGCAGCTCCTCGTCCTTGGGCGCCTCGGCCGTGGAAGCGTCCTCGGCGTCCTCGGGGGTGTCACGGCCGTCCTGAGCGGGCTCCTCCGGCCCGTCCTGCCCCGTGTTCTTCCCCAGGGACTTGAGGAACTCGGGGTTGTCGTCCGGTGCGACCCAGCCATCGCCCCCGCCGCGCACGCCGCCCCGGCTCCCGCCGTCCACCGCGCGCTTGCGGCCCACGATCTGCCAGGAGAGGGAACCGACGACCGGGAACAGCAGCACCAGGATTGCCCAGATCGGCTTGGGGAGGTAGCGGACGTCCCGCTCGTCGGTGGTGATGCAGTCGATGAACGCATAGATGGTGAGCGCCAGCGGCACCAGGATCATCAGCACCCGAGGCATGAGCCGATCCCCTTGCGTGTGGTGTTCGGAGCCGAAGCAACGGGCCCCAGTTACGGGACCAGGGTAGTGCGTACCGGATACTGGGACGCATGGCTTATGACGATCTTCGTTCCTTTCTGCGGGCACTTGACAGGGAAGGCGACCTCAAGCGGGTCAAGGCCGAAGTCGACCCGCACCTGGAGATCGGTGAGATCGTCGACAGGGTCAACAAGGCGGGCGGTCCCGCGCTGCTCTTCGAGAACGTCACGGGCTCGTCGATGCCGCTGGCGATGAACGTCTACGGCACCGACCGCCGGTTGCTGAAGGCCCTCGGGCTGCGCTCCTACGACGAGATCAGCGAGAAGATCGGCGGGCTGGTCAAACCCGAGCTCCCGCACGGCTTCGGCGGCCTCCGCGACGCGTTCGGGAAGCTGGGCGCCATGGCGCACGTACCGCCGAAGAAGGTCAAGGACGCGCCCGTCCAGGAGGTCGTCCTCACCGGTGAGGACGTCGACCTGGAGGCGCTCCCGGCGCTGTTCACCTGGCCCGAGGACGGCGGCTCGTTCTTCAACCTGGGCCTGACGCACACCAAGCACCCGGAGACCGGGGTGCGCAACCTCGGCCTCTACCGCCTCCAGCGCCATGACCGCCGCACCATCGGGATGCACTGGCAGATCCACAAGGACAGCCGCAACCACTACCAAGTCGCCGCCAGGCGCGGTGAGAAGCTGCCGGTGGCCATCGCCTTCGGCGCCCCGCCCGCGGTGACGTACGCCTCCACCGCCCCCCTGCCCGGCGACATCGACGAGTACCTCTTCGCCGGGTTCCTCCAGGGCAGGCGGATCGAGATGGTCGACTGCAAGACGGTGCCGCTCCAGGTCCCGGCCAACGCCGAGGTGGTCATCGAAGGGTGGCTGGAGCCGGGGAAGATGCTGCCGGAGGGCCCGTTCGGCGATCACACCGGCTTCTACACCCCGCAGGAGCCCTTCCCGGCGCTGACCATCGACTGTGTGACGATGCGCAAGCGGCCGCTGTTGCAGTCGATCGTCGTAGGGCGGCCGCCGACCGAGGACGGTCCGCTGGGCCGGGCCACCGAGCGGTTCTTCCTCCCGCTGCTCAAGATCGTCGTTCCGGACATCGTGGACTACCACCTCCCCGAGTCCGGTGGTTTCCACAACTGCGCGATCGTCTCGATCGACAAGAAGTACCCCAAGCACGCGCAGAAGGTGATGCACGCCATCTGGGGCGCCCACATGATGTCGCTCACCAAGCTGATCGTGGTGGTCGACGCCGACTGCGATGTGCACAACCTCCACGAGGTGTCCTGGCGCGCGCTGGGGAACACGGACTACGCACGCGACCTCACCGTGGTCGAAGGCCCGGTCGACCATCTCGACCACTCCTCGTACCAGCAGTTCTGGGGCGGCAAGGCGGGCATCGACGCCACCGCGAAATGGCCCGAGGAGGGCTATACACGCGACGGCGGCTGGCCCCGGATGGTCGAGTCCGATCCCGCGACATCCGACCGGGTGACGCGCCGTTGGAAGGAGTACGGGCTGTGAAGTCCGAAGCGACACGGGGACGCGGCAGTGCGGAGGCGGGATTTCTCCGCCCCCGCGGAGGTGAACCGGAGTACGGGCTGTGACGTCCGCCGCCGCTGCCGCGCCGCGCCCCGGAGCCGTCAGGTCGTTCCTGCGGCTGGTGCTCATCGAGCACTCCGTCTTCGCGCTGCCCTTCGCCTACATCGCCGCGTTCACCGCGATGTTCCAGCGGAACGAGCGCATCCACTGGACCCAACTGCTGCTGATCACGGTGGCGATGGTGGGGCTGCGCACCTTCGCGATGGCGGCGAACCGGATCATCGACCGCGAGATCGACGCCCGCAATCCGCGTACCGCCGGCCGTGAGCTGGTCACCGGCGCCGTGGCCGTACGCACCGCGGTGACCGGGGCGTTCATCGCGCTCGCGGTCTTCCTGGGCGCCGCGGCGCTGCTGAACCCGCTGTGTCTGGCGCTGGCGCCGGTCGCCGTGGTGCCGATGGTGGTCTATCCGTACGGCAAGCGGTTCACCGACTATCCGCACGCGATCCTGGGCCTGGCCCAGGCGATGGGCCCGGTCGGCGCCTGGATCGGGGTCACCGGCGAGTGGTCCTGGGACGCGGTGATCCTGGGGCTCGCGGTCGGCATCTGGATCGGCGGCTTCGACCTGATCTTCGCCTGCCAGGACGTGGCCGCCGACCGGGCGCACGGGGTGCGGTCGGTCCCGGCCCGCTTCGGGATCGCCGGGGCGCTGTACGGGGCGCGGGTCTGCCATGTGCTCACCACGGCCCTGCTGGTCTGGTACGGGCTGGCCACGGACGCCGGAGCGTTCTTCTGGGCGGGGCTGGTGATCGTCGCGGCGGCCTTCGGGTACGAGCACACCATCGTGCGCCCGGGCGATCTGTCGCGGCTGAACCGCGCCTTCTTCACGGTCAACGGCTTCATCGGGATCGCGCTGTTCTGCTGTGCGCTGCTCGACCTGATGGTGCGGGGGCTGAGCCTGTGAGAGCGCCCCGACGGCGGCGGATAGGCTCGGTCGTGTGGAGCCGCCGCAGGAGCCGTCCAGGACGTACGAACAGGTGAGCCGCCGCCCCTGGGTGGTCGGTGTGTCCGGCGCGTCCGGGACGCCGTTCGCCGCCTCCGTGCTGCGTGCGCTGCTGGCGGCGGGCGAGGCAGTCGATCTGGTGATCAGCCGGGCGGCTCGGCTGACGCTGCTGGACGAGACCGGGATCGCCTTTCGGGACGCGCACTGGCGCGACGATCTGCGCCGCTGGCTGGCGCGCGGGGCGGACGGCACCCCCGACGCCTTCGAGGTACCGGCCGCGGTGGCGGACGTACGCCACTGGGCGGCCGGGGACCTGGCCGCCGGGCCGTCCTCGGGTTCGTACGAGGTCAAGGGGATGCTGATCGTCCCGGCGAGCACGGCGTGTGTGGCCGGGGTGGCGCTGGGGCTGTCGAAGGACCTGCTCCAGCGGGCCGCGAGCGTGACGCTCAAGGAGCGGCGCAGGCTCGTGGTCGCCGTGCGGGAGACCCCGCTGAACGGTCAGACGCTCCGGCACCTGGTGTCACTGGACGAGGCGGGCGCGGTGGTGCTGCCCGCCTCTCCGGCGTTCTACGCGGGGGCGACGCACATCCAGGACCTGGTGGACTTCGTCGCGGGGCGGGTGCTGGACGCAGCCGGGGTGCCGCACAAGCTGTACCGCCGGTGGGAGGGGGAACTCGGTGGGGACCGGGGGAGGGACTAGCGGGTCCAGCGCTTACGGGCCAGCGCGGCGCGGGCCGCGACGACGACCGCGCGGCGCCCCGCGCGGGAGGTCGGCCGGTGGTTCGCACGCGAGCGGTTGGCCAGGGCCCGCAGCTCCTGCATGCGGGCTTCAAGACCCTCGATCGTGTACACGGTGAGTCTCATCTCCTGAGGTAAACAGGTCGATCGCCTAAAAGATTTACAGGACTTGTGGTCCTGATGCCTTAGATTCTACATGTAATGTCGCTCGAACTCTGAATAATGGAAGGCGTACGGCATATGGACGCGGTGGACAGGCAGCTCATCCAGGCGCTGCGGGAGAACGGCAGGGCCTCGTACGCGGAGCTGGGCAGGCTCGTCGGCCTGTCCGGGCCCAGCGTCACGGACCGGATCAACCGCCTGGAGGCGGCCGGGGTCATCACCGGCTATCGCGCGACCGTCGACGCCGCGTCCCTCGGGCTCGGGGTCACCGCGCTGATCGGCATCCAGCTCTCCGACGCCACCGACCACGAGGACGTGGCGCAGCGGCTGCGCGATCTGGCCGAGATCGAGGACTGCTGGTTCATCGCGGGCGACGACTCCTACATGCTCAAGGTGCGCGCCTCGGACGTGGACGGTCTGGAGCGGACCATCCGTCGGCTGTCCGGCACCAAGGGCGTCTCCCGGACCCGCACCACGATCGTGCTGTCCACCAAGTGGGAGAACCGGGTCGGAGAACTTCCCGAGGACACCGAGGCGTAGTCTCGGCGAAGCCGACATCGGCAGAGGAAGGGCCGGAAGACAGACGGCCGGACGACGGGGGCGAACGCATGGGAGGCGACCGCGTGACGGCGACCACACACGACGTGGGTTTCAAGCGGGAGTTGGAGCAGAAGGTCCGTGCGGGCGAGCGGCTCTCCCGTGAGGACGGCA
>NZ_JAERRF010000046.1 GCF_016741875.1 Streptomyces coffeae
GCTGCGTGACAAGCCACTAGTTAGGTGACACTTGGTCGGGCTGGTTGACACTGGCGGCGGTGTTGCGGGGCTGTACACGCGGTGGTGTGGGACGGCGGGTCACGCCTCGGATTTCTCCGAGTTGGCCGAGGTTGGTTCCGGTGTTGTGGGGGCGGGCGCAGTGGAGCGGCGCGTGGTTCCGAGGTGCCAGAGGAGGGTCAGGGCGGTGACGCCGGCAGCTACCAATCCTAGTTCGGCCGGGGCAAGCCCGAGCCACTCCTGCGCCAGCCCGCCGAATCCGCCGCCGAGGGCGATCCCGATGTAGAGCGCGGAGGAGTTGAGGCCGAGCAGGACCGGCGCGGCGGCGGGGCTGAGCGAGATGAGCCGGTGCTGCTGGGGGACGACGATGACGCCGACGGTCACACCCCAGACCACAGCCCAGACCAGGGTGGAGGCGAGGGCTCGGGTCGCCAACGGGGTCAGCGCCAGGGCAAGAGTTGCGAGGGTGAGGGCGCCGGTGAGGACGCGCGCGGAGTCGTGGCGGTCCACCAGGCGCCCGGCGGCAATGTTCCCGGCCAGGATGCCGACGCCCCAGGCCAGCAGGATCAGGGTCAGGAGCGATTCGTTGCCACTGGTGGCATCCCGCAGGGTCGGGCTGATGTAGGTGTAGAGGGTGTAGGTGCCGAGGAAGGCGAGTGAGGTGACCGCCAGCAGCGCCAGTACGCGGCTCTGATTGAGGGGGCGCAGACGGTCGGGCAGCGAGGCGGCGGGGAGCGTCACCCTGGGGAGGCCGACGGCGATACCGACGGCCGCCAGCAGACCTATCCCGGCGACGGCCCACAGGGTGATGTGCCAGTCGGTGCGGCCGATCAGAGTGCCGAGAGGCAGGCCCAGCGCGGTCGCCAACGTCAAGCCGCCCAGGACGAAGGCCAAGGCCCGGCCACGGCGTTCCGGCGGTGCGATGGCCGCCGCGGTGCTGGAGGCGGCGGCGTTGATGATGCCCGCTCCCACGGCGGTGACGATGCGGGCAGCCATCACCACCTCGTAGCTGGTTCCCAACGCGGTGACGACGTTGCCCATCACGAATACGGCCAAGGCGATCAGCAGTGCCGAACGCCGGTTCAGGGCACTGGTGAGGGCCCCCATGACCGGCGCGGACAACGCCATCGTCAGGGCGAAGACCGTCACCAACTGACCGGCTGCAGGGGTGGAGACCTCCAGGTCGGCGGCGATGGAGGGGAGCAGGCCCGCGATGACATAGCTGTCGGTGCCGACGGCGAACGTCGCCGCGGCCAAGGGGAGGAGTCGTTTGAGCATGGATCGTGCCGCCCTTCCGGAGCATTGCGGAGGTAGGTGATCGGCACTGTAAGCAATACATTGATGCTTGTCCATGTATCAATGAGTGGGTAGGCTGGATCCTGTCACGGACGGAGGGAAGCAATGCGCGAGGTGTCCCAGCCGGCGACCGAAGCGATCCGGATGGTGGAGGTGCTGCGTGCGCTCGCCGATCCGGTGCGGCTTGAGATCGTCCAACGGCTCGCCATGACCGGCGAGGAGAGCTGCAACGCCATCGGCGGCGACCTGGACGTCCACCAGACGACGCTGTCCCACCACTACCGGGTACTCCGCGAGGCGGGCGTCACCTGGACCACCATCCAAGGCCGGTCCCGGCTGGTGCGGCTGCGTCGCGACGACCTGGACGCACTATTCCCTGGCCTGCTCGACTCTGTACTGAACGGCGATCGCCACCCGCGCCCCGCCGCAGGAGGCTGACGCGCCAGACATCCACCGCAGCCCGCAGGAAACGCCAAAGGATGTACTCGGCAGCGTCGATCTTCGAAGCTGGTGTCAACCAGACCGAAAAGTCGCAGCAGGGTAGCGGGCAGTTCGCTCAAGCACCGGGGCGAGGCGCTGGGACTCGCCCCGAGCAAGCTCGCCGACATCGGCGTCCACATGGTCATCCTGGACACCGTGGCATACGCCCAACTGTGCGACCGCTTCAACGACGGGCATTTCCTGCACCACGTGCCCAAGGTCGACTTCAAGAACGACGGCTCCGTGATGAAGACAGCGCACATCATCGCGGCCGACGGCTGGGAAGTCGACCTGCCGCTGTGGGCGGACGCCGCCGAGTGCGGCCCCTGCCACCCCGGCAACGACTCGCACTGACCCGCCCGTTACGCGTCCCAGGGGACCCAGCCGCCCGGCCGGGCCCCCTGGGACGCGCCCGGGTGACATTTCGCCGAACCAGCCCGCCACCTGGTCGCAATCGCCAGGATGGGGCGGTGACCACCCGCACCGCAGACCTCTGGCACCACTACGGCCGCACCCGCGCCGCCAGTGACCGCGCCGTCCCCGACACCTTCTACTGGAACTGGAGCCAGGACGCCGGACCCGGCCCGGAGGTCCTGGGCGACCTGACCGGCCGCTGTGTGGGCGACCTCGGCGCCGGGAAGGCCGGCACGCCGCGCACCTGGCGGCGCATCACCAACCCGCCGGGGTCACCGCAATCGACGCCTCCCCGGCCCAGCACACCATGGCAACCGACCTCTACGGGCACCTCGCGCCGCGCCTGCGCATCGTGCCGTCCGACGCCGTGCCCCATCTGCACGCGATGAACGGCACGTACGATGTGCTGTACAGCGTCTTTGGCGCCATCGACTTCACCGACCCGCGCGAACTGCTGCCGGCGGCGGTCGCCGCCCTCAAGCCGGGCGGGCGACTGGTGTACTCCACCCTCGCCCACTACCTGAACGGGGCGCCCGCCCAGCCCGATGCCGTAGCTGCCAACATCCCGGCAAAAGCGCCGGACGGCGAGGCAACCACCATGCACCGCTGGGTACTTCAGGAGCACGTATGGACCAAACTGCTCGACGAAGCCGGGTTCACCAAAATCACCATCGACGTGCTGCCCATCACCGCCGACGGGCCGCGCACCGCCGACACACTGCTGGTGAGGGCGCACCACCCGTCCTAGAACCCGGCATGTGAGGTTCGCGGCGCTGTCATCGGGATGTCCGGCTTCGCCTGTCACTGATGGAAAGCTGCAGACTTGCTGGTTGAACCCTGGATGGTCAGTCGATCACGGTGTCAGCGATCTAAATTTTGTGGTGACATGAAGCCGTATCAGGCTGGGTCACTTTTGCCGAATCTCCTTCTCATGCTGTGGAGCGCCGCCGAGTCCTGCCTGGCCGACCCGGCTCGCTGATCCCCGGGCGCTGCCTTGGTCCGACGAGCCCTTCTTCATCCTCGTCTCCACCGGGTGTTCCGTGGTGGCTGCAGACCCGTAGTCGGAGATTCCTGGGATTTTGGGCATGGTGCGCGGAGTCGATCGGACATCCCGGCATCGCAATGGGGCAATCCGGCGAGCTGGTCCGGCAGGGTCGTGATCTTCTAGGCCCCGGCCTCCGGCACTGGTGCTGTCAAGCCCCGTGATGCATCGGAGTATCGGTCTGTTCGCTGATCCATGAGTCAGCGAAGCGTGTCCAAGTCGATGCTTCCCAGCCCCATGGGCAAGGCCCAGGCTGTGGGGGCCGTGGGGGAAGACATGCACGGTGTGGGCCACATTGTTGGCGGCCAATGCCGCAGCGAGGCGATAGGTGTGCTCAGGCGGAATGAAGGACTCCTCCGCTATGTGCCAGAGGAAGAACGGAGGAGACGACGGAGTCACCAGCGCGTCGAGCGAGGTTGAACGACGCAACTCCGGCGACGCGTCCGCACCCAGCAGAATGAGCTGCGAAGGGCGGTACGTCTCGGTCTCCAACGACGTGATCGCGTAGCCGAGGACAGCGAACTGAACCAACGTCCGTTCGTCAGCGTTCGGAGCGAGGTCTGCCAGGCCTGCGAGGTGCCCGCCGGCCGAGGGCGAAACCGCTCGGGCACACGAGCCGAGTGAGCCGTCCCGGCAGGTCCCACGGCCAGTAGGACGAAACCCGGGACAGCCGGACCAGGGCAAGGGCTGCCAGCGTCACCCTGCCTCGGCCGGGTTGCCTCGCAAGGGAGCGACTCGGCCGGGGCAGGGTGGCTGGAGCGCCGTATCGCTGACGGGTTCAGCCGACCGTGAGCACCATGCGGAAGCGGGCCTTGCCGGCAATCATCTCTGGTAGGCCTGGGCCGCAGAGCAGCCTGGAGAATGGGCAGGTCACGGCAGGTGTGCGGGTGCAGACGTGGCGTGGCGGGCGGCGCAGCGCCGGCCCGCTCGGGCCGGGCCGCATGCCTAAGCGACGCCGACCAGTGCCCTCCACATATGGCGAGCGATGAGCTGGGTTTATCGTACGGGCGCCGAATGTGTGGCGACACTGCACCGAGCAGGAGAGTGCTCGAGGACTACGGAGAGCGAGCGGGCCGGCGCTCCGCTGATGGCCAATATCTCTTGGACCCTCCGTATCGGCTTCCACGACCACCGGGGGGAGTTGGCAAGCAGTTCGGTGTCGATTACATTGACCTCTCAGCCGTCCGGCGAGCAGCGGGCCTATGCATCCGCTCCGCACGACGTGGCGTTCTTCAGCAGTTCCGCGGACAGCCCCACTCTTCCGGGTCTCGCATCTTTCCCTTCTCCGAGCAGCAGTGACCCCTTTTTCCAGGGGTCTCTCCTCTGGCTGCGCCTTCCCCTCCGTCATCAGCACCTCAACCGCCGTTCCGCCGTGCGGCGGTGTTCCCAACGATGCTGCCGCATGCAGCGTGAGGAAGGAGGCCGGGTCGTGGTGTCACCGGCACTCGCTACCCGACGATGGGCCCTGCCGGCCATGTCCGTGGGCGTGTTCTGCATCCAGCTCGACTCGTTCGCCCTGAACTTGGCCCTGCCGCAGATCGGCCGTGATATCCGCGCCCGAGGCGATGGCCTGCAGTGGTGATCAGCGCGTATCTGCTGTCCACAGGGACGCTGATGCTGGGCGCGGGACGGCTTGGCGACCTGTTTGGCCGGCGGCGACTGTTGGTCTTGGGCCTTGCTTTGTTCGGCACGTCGTCCCTGGTCTGCGCGCTCGCCCTGACACTGCCCGTTCTGGTCGGCGCCCGGGTGGCCCAAGGAGCGGGCGCCGCGATGATCATGCCGGTGGGCTTGTCCCTGCTGACCAATGTCTACCCGAGTGAACTGCGGGGCCGGGCCACCGGCCGGGCGCTGGGTATCGGTGGAATCGCCACCGCCTGCGGCCCGTTCATCGGGGGCGCCCTCACTGAGGCGGTGTCCTGGCGTGCCGTGTTCTGGCTCAATGTCCCCCTCGCCGCGCTGGGCGCAGTATGGGCCTCCCGCACTGCCGAAAGCTACGGCACCAGCACGCACCGGAGTGTCGACTGGCGTGGGCTGTTCACCGCCACGGCCGCGCTTGCGGTCCTCGCTTTCGTCGTCGACCGCGGCCGACACTGGCAGTGGCCCGTCGGCCTGGCCGGCCTGGTCGTCGTGGCCGCCCTGCTGATCTGGTTCGTATGCCAAGAACGGAAGGCGGCAAGCCCACTGGTCGAGCTCACGCTCTTCCGCAATGGTCCCTACGTGGCACTCACGCTTGCCGGGGGAGTGGCCAACGCCACAACCGTCATCTTCCTATTCGTCGTTCCCCTGACGCTCCAGGGGCAGTGGGACCTGTCGGTCGCCCTCGCGGGTACCGCCTTCCTCGTCCCGGCATTGGCCATGGCGCTCGCGGGCCCGCTCGCCGGCCGTGTGGCTCCACCTGCCGCGTGCGAGTGATGACCGTCTGCCTCGGCATGGGGGCAGTTGTCCTTGCCTGCCTCGCCTGGGCGTCATCGCTCGTGGTGTACCTGGTCGCGGCAACCGTCGGCGGTGTGGTCCTCGGGATGGCCAACTCGCTGACCCTCATCGCCACTCAGGGGGTGATCAGACCGGAGCGGGCCGGGGAGGCATCAGGGGTCACCAAGACGATCATCACGGTGGCGGCCGGCCTCGGCGTTGCCCTGGCCGGGGCCGTCAGCGATCAAAGCCACGGCGTAGGCGCGGAAGCGGCCTCGGATACGGCACTACAGGCCACCGCCCTGGGTTGCATGGCGGCCTGTCTGATCCTCGCGGTGTGGATCGGGAAGCGTGAGCGACCGTGACAGAACGCATGTCTTGCGGACTACGAGGCCAGATGAGAACAGCGACATCGGTGGTGCCCACAAGAACAGACGTCCGCGTATCTCGCGAGACAGACGGCCCCTGCACCCCATGTCTACCGAAAAGGCATCAGGACGAACGTTGGCGACCCGCAGTGCGACGGCCTGGCGGCTCAAACGGGCCCGGCTGCAGGTCACCTGTCGGCCGTTATACGGAACCGCACACACGCTCGGCGCCCTGACGGTGGAGAAAGCCGCGCGCCACGCCGGGACATGGTTCAGCGGCGGACTGTGGAGCGAGGACCTTGCCGACATGAGCCCGGCGGGCAGCGCGTACTGGCTGAGCCTGGAAAGCTTCGGCATACCGCTCATCCTGGTCGGCCTGACGGTGCTGTGGCTGGACCGCCGCGGCATCACCCCGCCAGCATTCATCGCCTGGACGCTGGGGAGCTGGACCGTCGTCGACGCCGTGGTCCTCACGTTCACGCCCTGGCCGCTCTTCGTGCTCGCGTGCGCCCTGCTGCTGTTCGGAGCCGCCGCCCGCCGCGACAGCCCCGCGCCCGGGGAGGTCGGCCATGAAGTGGGCGATGTGGACGTAAGTGAGTGTTTTTGATCCTGAGCTTGGGTGACCGCATTGTCGGCTGTGCGAGGTAATCGACTAGGTCGTGTGTGTCGGGCTCGATAACTCGTATCGCTGTTACCCGTGACCAGCTGAAGATGGTGGCATGGACGCGCAGAAGGTGACCTTGCGGAAAATGACGCCGTCGGAGTACGACGTGGCGACTGAGCGTCGTGAAGCTGAGACGGCTCGTGAACTCGGCAGGTTCATGCCCCAAGAGCTGGCGCGAGAGCGGGCTCGTCAGGGCACGGCTCAGTTCCTCCCGGACGGGCTCGAAACGGCTGGTCATCATCTCGTGGCGGCGGAGAACGGTTCAGGCCAGGTCGTGGGGAACGCATGGATTGGTCCGGATCCGCGCCAAGCTTCGGACACCACTAGCTCCGCCTGGCTGTACGACATCAACGTCTTCGCGCCGTTCCAGCGCCGCGGATACGGATCCGCCATCCTCGCTGCCGCCGAGGAGCTCGTTGCCCGCGAGGGCAAGACGTCGCTCAATTTGAACGTCTTCGGAGACAACGAAGCAGCCATTGCCATGTATCAACGCAATGGCTATGACGTGTCGTCAATGTACCTATCCAAGAGCGTGCAGCGATAGATCAGCCGGTGGGCGTCTGCTTCTTCGTCCAGCCGGGGACAGGCTTCTTCCGGGTCAGTCGCCTGGTCATCACAGTGATGAGCGCCCAGGTGAGGTGAGCTTCGGAGTGCTGTGGCAGTCGTTCGTAGTCCCGGACGCTGCGGCGGGCGTTCATCAGCCGGCCCAGTGTCCTCTCGACTTTCCAGCGGCGGGGAACCACGACGAAGCCCTTGGCGTTCTTGGGTCGGGACATGGCCCGGAGGGTGAGCCATAGCCGGTCATCGGCCCAGGTCACGAGCTGTCCGGCGTAGGCGGAGTCGGCCCAGACCTGGGTGATCTGGGGCTGGGTCAGCCGCAGGCGCCAGAGCAGTTCGCGGGCCGCGTCCCGGTCGGTCATGTCGGCATGCTTGGCCAGCGAGGGCGAAGGCGTCGGCCAGCGGGCGCGGGCGGGTTCGTTCGGTCGGTGCTGTGGAGCTGCGTGTCTGTCACATCCGGCGCAACGCTCACCCGTACGGGTGGATGCGGTGGCGAAGGGTGGCGGATTTCGGTGCGAACGTTCCACCTTCAGGGCGGGCGCGTAGGGCCATACCCGGTCTGTCTCCTCCTGCCCGATGATGTGCCGGTCGGCCTCGATCCAGGCGTGCGCGCCGTGGCGCGAACCGGGCCCCGATCACCCACGTCACGCGGCTGTCGGTGAGCGCGGTGGCGAAGTGGGCGGCCAGGGACTCCTCCAGGCAGTCCGCGCGCCCTCCGGCCATCAGGTCAGCGTCGAAGCCGACCGCCAACCAGTCGTCGGAGCAGGTGGATGCCCGCGTTCGGCCCGTACCCCGGTCCGTTGTGAGGCGGACAGGAACGTGCAGGTTGGGGTGATCCCGACTTAGGGGCTCAGTGCTGTGACCAACGACCGTCGGGTTGTCCGATCACCGATGACAGCAAAAAAGCCCGGTGATTTTGCCGGTACAGCACTACTCTGCCGACGTGACCGAAACCCAGGAACCCCGCGCCGTCGTCGCTCTGTCGGATGTTGCTGTCCACCGCCGTACCACCGGGCAGGAGATCGTCCTCGACGAGATCAACTGGACCATTCGGCCTGGCGAGCACTGGGCGCTACTGGGAGCCAACGGAGCCGGCAAGACCACCCTGCTCCGGCTCGCCGGGGCGGTCATGCATCCCACCATCGGCACCGTCGATGTCCTTGGTGATCGACTCGGCCGCGTCGACATGCGCGAGCTGCGAGCGCGCGTCGGCCTGGTATCCGCCGCCCAGAAGGTTCCGCTGGACGCCACCACCCACACCGTCGTCCTCACGGGGGCGACCGGCACTGTGCAGCCGCTGTGGCCAAAGTACGACACCGCGACCCGCGAGCGCGCCCACCTCCTGCTCGCCGAGCTTGGGTGCAAGGAACTCGCCGACCGCCGTTTCGGCGACTGCTCGGGCGGCCAGCGCGCCCGGATCCTCATATGCCGTGCCCTGATGGCCGATCCGTTGCTGCTCCTGCTCGACGAGCCGTTCAACGCCCTCGATCTCCCGTCCCGAGAGGACCTCGTGGACGCGCTGCATCGGCTGGCAGCCGAACGGGCCGACCTCGCCGCCGTCACGGTCACCCACCACTTGGAGGAACTCCCGCCCAGCACCACCCATGCCTACCTGCTCAAGGAAGGCCGCGAGCTGGCATCCGGCCCGGTCGACGGCGTGCTCACCCCGGACAACGTGACCGTCTGCTTCGGACGTCCCGTTCATGTAGCCCGCCACGACGGCCGGTGGTACGCACGCTCGGGCCGCTAGGAAGACCAGCAGTGTCTGGGGCGCGCTTGAGTCAGCCGCCGTGCCGTCACTTGTGGCTGCGGCGTTCGGCCTCCGTGGCCTGGAATCGGTATGACTCGGTGCCGATCTGGATCAGCGTGCAGCGGCGAGATGGCCACCGCGCTCAGGGTGCGCCGGGCCACGGTCAGCAGCTGGGAGTCCGGCTAGTGCGACGGGCGTGGTCCTGCCGTCAACGCTGGCGATGCGACGCCGCCCCTTTCGGTGATCTCCGGGCCGATGGCAGTCACGACCATGCGGCCGTCGCGAGACTCGCGATCGGTGGCCGACCCGAATACCCCCGACTCGCCCCGCGCGCAACGTGGCAGGCCCGGCGCCTGGCCCGCCGACTTCGGCGCCAGGATGGACACCCGTACGGCGTGGGTGATGGCCCGCCTGATCCGGCATCCGCAGGAACGCGGCTACGCCATAGCCCACCTGGACGATGACCGGCACCGCCCGGACTGATGCCCTCTGGTGGCTTCTCAGCCAAAGCGGGTGAGGAACCGGGCAGGGCCCGGCGGATCCGGCATGCCGCCCGTCCGGCCGTCCCATGATCTGCCCCGGGGGGCCACAGCGGCTCCCGTCGGGGGACGGTGAGGAGCAGCGGTATGGGCGTGAGTTGGGGGAGGTGTTGAACGCCTCCGAGGTTACGGAACGCGGGCTTGTCGGGGATCGGCGGTTCGCCGTGGTCGATCCGGCGACAGGCAAGGTCGCGGGTGCCAAGAATCCGCATAGATGGGGAAACCTCTTCGAGTTCCGAGCCGCGTATGTCGACCCTCCGCTGGCGGGCGGACAACTGCCTGCCGTCCGCCTGACCCTGCCCGACGGGACCATCGTGACGAGCGCCCAACCCGATGTGGCCCGGCTACTGTCCGAAGCGCTGGGCCGAGAGGTCACCGTTGCGACGGCACAGGGCGACGATGAGTCGTCCCGCGCGACGGCCGAGGAGTACTGGCCGGACATGGCAGGGCTCGACCACCGGGACACCGTGACCGAGTGGGACCTGCCGATGGGAACCTTCTTCGATCTCGCGGTGATGCACCTGCTGCTGACGACGACGGCGACGATCGAGCGGCTGCGCGCGCTCTATCCCGAGGGGCGCTTCGAGGCTCGCCGGTTCCGGCCGAACATCATCGTGGCGACCCGTCCGGAGCCGCAGGGTTTCGTGGAGAACGACTGGGTCGGCCACACGGCGGCGATCGGCGAGGAGGTCCGCCTGCGGATCATCGGTCCCCGACCGCGCTGCGTCATGATCACGCTGCCCCAGGGGACCTTGCCACGCGACCAGGGCATCCTGCGTACGGTGGCGCAGTACAACCAGGTGAACTTAGGGGTCTACGCCGACGTGATCACGGGCGGAACGATCCGGCGCGGAGATCATGTCGTGCTCGTGTGAATCGGACGCGACATACCGCGACTCCGGAGGGAACGAACATGGAAACGCAGCCAACCTCGCTCTACGAGCGGCTCGGCGGTATTTACCGCATCGCCACGGTGGTCGACGACTTCATCGACCGGATCATGGTGGACGACCGGCTGAACGCCAATCCGCGCGTGGACGATGCGCACCACCGCGTATTGCCTCCGGGGTTCAAGTACCTGGTCACGGAGATGGTCGGGGAAGCGACCGGGGGACCCCAGCGCTACACGGGGCGCACGATGGAGGACTCCCACCGTGACCTGCGGATCACCGCGAACGAGTGGGAGGCCTTCATCGACGACTTCAACCAGACGCTCGACAGATTCGGGGTGGCGGAGCAGGAACGGTCGGAGTTGCTCGCCATCGTGCAGAGCACGCGGGGCGCCATCGTCGTACCGGCGTCCTGAGTGACTCTTGTCGCCCCTCACCGGCGCGCCGCGCTGACGGACGACGAACCGTCCGGTGCCTTATCCGTGGCAAGGAGGAGATCGGTGCCCGCCGTCGTGCGGCTGCCCGCCGGGAGGGCGTTGACCGTCCGCAGGGCGGCGGATGTGTTCCTCGACTCGCTCGACAACGCGAACACCCTCCGGTCGTACGGCATCGGGGTGGGCAAGACCGCGGAGCGGCTCGGCGAGGCCCGTCCGCTCGCCACCGTGGCGGACGACGAGCCGGCAGTGGCAGGACGTGGCCGGGCCTGGACTGGCCGGTGGCGCACCCCGCGGCGGTCGCCTGGCAGGCGGTCAAAGCGGGCGAGCCCGTCACGGTCCTTTCACTCGAACCTGAGCTCTACGCAGGCAGCGGCATCACCCCGTTGAATCCCACCTGACACGTACCGCCGAGTGCGGTCACGACGGCTTCTCAGCGAGCACGGCCAGGCGCTCCATCTCCTTCAGGCCGTGCTCGCAGCACTGCCCGCACAGCAGACGACGCTTCTTGGGCCTCTCCGGTAACCGGATGTCGTACGGCAGCCGCTCCTCGTCCTTGAACTGGCGCAGGTCGTAGTCGCACTCCGCACAGACCAGCCCGGCCGCGCGGGCCTGCTTCTTTGACCACGTGGGCCAGTCCGCGGACAAGGCGAGGTTGCAGATCGCCATGCCCTCGGCCCGGGGCTGGAACAGCCGGAAAGCCCAGCCGGGACCGTCCTCGGGGATGTCGTCGATGGACTCCTTCAGCGAGGGCATCCATCGCACCAGGTGGATCACGTCCTTGCGGGCGATGCGAACCTCTTCCCCGCGCCTCATCGCCTTGTTCCAGGAGCTGGCGAGCGGGAAGCGAAAGGCCGTCACGATCGTGTACGGCACCTCAAGCAGCTCCAGGTCCTTACCGATCTCGGCGGCGGTGGCCTTCCACTCCTCGCAGTCAGCCTCCCGCCACAGAGCAAGCCCGTCATTGTTCAGCACGCCGGAGGCCCGCACCGTGCCCACGATCCGTCGCTGCGCGGCACGCACCTCCGGTACAACCGCTTCGGCCATCGGTCTCTCTTCTCGTCTCGTCGCGGTGCCCAGGCGGGCAACGTCATTGCTGGTAACGCCATCGTGAGCGCCCTGGACGGCGTAGTGGAAGCTCATCGCGAGTTCGAGGGTGGCTTCCGCAGTGGCAAGGTCGGTGACGCTGATTTCGGTGCGGAGGATGCTGGCGCGGTCCTCGATGTCGGCTGTGATTCCGGCATCGCGTACGAGTGCGGCGATCTGCGTGGTGAGTCCGGTAGCCCGCAGGTCGAGCCCAGCCAGCAGCTGTTGGGCCGGCTCCAGTTCGTCGTCGGCAACAGCCGGATCGGTGAAGGCGAGGACGAAGGCCCGCTGCGCTTGGCAGGTGGCCCGCTCACCCGTGATCCCGTGCTGCTCGGCTTCGGCATGGGCGGCTTCATACGCGGTGGCCGCTCGGTCCATCTCGCTCTGGATCCACCACACGTCACCTTCAACGCGGTGGTGGCGTCCTGCCCAGCCGAGGGTGCGGTGGCCATCGTGGTGGGGAAGTCGCCAGCGAGTCGGGCGAGGTGGGCGGCGATGAGGGTGATGTCGGGGCATGCCCCAGGGGGAGCCGGGCCGCAACAGCTACTGCGCTACCTCTTCGACGCCCCACTGCGCCGGCGGGTCACCGCAGCCACGAACAAGGTCGAGGCGTTCAACCGCTTCTCCCAGTGGATCGGCTTCGGCAACGGCGACGTCATCACCGACAACGACCCCGTCGAACAGGAGAAGACCGCGAAACCCGCCCCGGACGGCTACGGTCAGGCCGCCTGTCCCCGAGGCCGTCGTCGACGACAAGGGGAAGATCGAGCGCATCCGTCCGGCCGGCAGGCGTTGCATGCCAACGCGTCGGCCGGCCCCCGCTCTGCATAGACCAGCGCGGGGGCCGGCCGAGCGCGGCCCTCCCGTGGCTCAGAAGGGCTTGGTCGGCAGGTACTTGCCGTCCAGAGTGATCACGGCACGCTCGCCCCCTTCGGGGTCGGCGACCTTCTTCACGTCGAGCTTGAAGTTGATCGCGCTGATGATGCCGTCCCCGAACTGCTCATGGACCAGTGCCTTGAGGGTAGTCCCGTAGATCTGGACTATCTCGTAGAAGCGGTAGATGGTCGGGTCGGTGGGGATGCCGCCCGGGATCGAGCCGCGGGTTGGGATGGCTTGCAGCAGCTCCACCGTTTCCTCGCCCAAGCCCAGCAAGTCTGCGACGGCCCTCGCGGACTGCTCGGGGAGAGCGTGTTGGCCCAGGACGGCGGCGGTGGTGAAGGCCGCCGACAGGCCGGCGGCATCCGCGATCTGCTGCCAGGTGAGGTTCTTGCGGGCCTTCGCCTCGACCGCAGCGTTGGTCAGGGCCTGACGGCTGGCGGGGTCGAACTGAACATGTACCACGGGGCAGGTTCCTTTCTTTCATGACGTGTTGTGTCGCTGCACGCGCATGACGGCCGCAGCGGCGGGCTGTGGGCGTCCGTGGTCCCCGGTGGCGGCGTCGTGCCGGGGACCACGCGGGTGGCGGGTTGAACGTCAGGCCGCGAGCGTGCTGTCGGCGTCCATGGCGTCGAGGTCTTCGACGCGGCCTGTGGCGATGTCGAAAGCCCAGCCGTGCAGGGCCACCGTCTTACACGCCAGGGCGCGGGCGACCGAGGGGTGCGTGGCGAGGTTTGCCAACTGAACGAGTACGTTCTGGCGGACCAGCGTCGGCACGTCCCTGGTGGCGGGTGTGCGGGCGGATGAGGCGTCCGCGTGCCGCAACCAGCCGGCGATCGCCGGCGTGCCGGTGAGGTCTCGGCGCTCTGCCAGGGCCGTCATGGCGCCGCAGGCGGAATGTCCGCACACGACGATGTCGGACACGCCCAACGCGGCGACGGCGTATTCGATGCTGGCCGTCACTCCGTCGACCCCGGGGTTGTAGGCGGGGACGAGGTTGCCGGCGGTTCGGATCACGAAAAGGTCCCCCGGCTCGCTCCCTGTGATCAGCTCGGGGACGACGCGGGCGTCCGAGCAGCCGATGAACAGCGTGTGCGGGGTGTGGTTCGTGGCCAGGTGGGCGAACAGGTTCGCCTTGGCCGGGAAGACATCCCGCTGAAAGCGCGCAACGCCCGCGGCGAGGTCTCGCATGGGCCACTCCCTTCGGTGGTTGACGAGAAGGCGTCCTCAGAAGCCGAGATCGCTGAGGCCGGGGTGGTCGTCGGGACGGCGGCCCAGCGGCCAGAAGTACGTGCGCTCGGATTCGGCGATCGGGAGGGTGTTGATGGAGGCGTGGCGGGTGTGCATCAGGCCGTGCTCGTCGAATTCCCAGTTCTCGTTGCCGTAGGAGCGGTACCAGTTCCCGGCGTCGTCGCGGTGCTCGTAGGCGAAGCGCACGGCGATGCGGTTGCCGTCGTAGGCCCACAGCTCCTTGATCAGCCGGTAGTCGAGCTCGGTGTTCCACTTGCGGGTCAGCAACGCGACGATCTCGTCTCGGCCGGTGGCGAACTCCGAGCGGTTGCGCCAGCGGGAGTCCACCGTGTAGGCGAGCGACACCTTGTGCGGGTCACGGGTGTTCCAGCCGTCCTCGGCCAGTCGGACCTTCTCGATGGCGGTCTCCCGGGTGAACGGGGGGACGGGTGGGCGGGTCGTGTCAGTCATATCGACTCAGCTCCTTCGAATTCTGGGGCTCCCGAAGGTCCAGCGGGCCTCGGAAACCATCGGAGAACGTACGTTCTCGCCGACATCTGCTAGCGTAGAGAACGTTGGTTCTCCGCGCAAGGGGGCATAGATGCTGGACCAGGAAACGGCACGTGAGCGCGCGCTCGAAGCGGCCGGGGAGCTGTTCTACAGCCGGGGCATCCAGGCGGTCGGGATGGATGCGGTACGCAACGCTTCCGGGATATCGCTCAAACGCCTCTACCAGCTGTTCCCCTCGAAGGAAGAGCTCGTACTGGAATTCCTCCGGCAGCGGGACTCGCGGTGGCAGCGTGCCCTCGCCGGCTACGTCGACGCGCAGCCGAGGCCCGAGGAGCGGATCGCCGCTGTGTTCGACTGGCTGTACAAGTGGTTCTCCGAGCCGGATTACCGCGGGTGCGCCTTCATCAACTCCTTCGGCGAACTGGGCGCGGTCTCGACCGAGGTCGCAGAGCAGGCCCGGCACCACAAGAAGGCCTTCCACGACTACCTGGCCGGCCTCGTCACGGCATCCGGGCGGCCCGCCGAACTGGCCGATCAGCTCGCGCTCCTCGCCGAAGGAGCGATCACCACCGCAGCGATCTTCGGTACGCCTGAACCCGCTCACCAGGCACGAGACGCAGCGCGCTTCCTGATGCACACGCATCCCGGCCCTGATCTCCCAGAACTACGGCGATGACACGTAGCTGAGGCCGGCACTCAAGCCGCTCGGGTTGGCGACAGTGGCGATCGGGGAGCCCGGCGAGCGTTTGTTTCATAGGTGGCCGCCTGCGAAACAGGCGGCCGTCCGGCGGTCCACCTGCGGCGATCCTGCCGACCCTCGCCGTGCGCAAGCCGGGCTCGGTGTGGACCGAGCTGCCCCGGCCCGCGAGCGCCGGCACCGAGCCGGTCGGGCACGTCCGTCTCGGGTACGCCCGCGCCTCGACTGCGCGGCAGTTCTTGGACGCACAGCTGGACTCCCTCGCCGAAGCCGGGGTCACCCGGGTCTTCTCGGAGATGATCTCCACCCGTGCCACCAAGCGGCCCGAGCTGGAGGCCGCCGTGAAGCTCGCCGGGGAGATCCGTTCCTCCGGCGTGCGCGTCACCTTCGTCGTCCACGAGCACAAACGGCTCGGTCGCGGCATCGAGCTGGCCATGCTTGCCGAGGAGCTGAAGGCGAGCGACGTCGGCCTGGAGTTCCTCACCGGGGAGCTGAAGGGCTCGCACGACGCCTCCGCCATCGTGTTCACCGAGTACGCGACCCAGCTGGCCCGGAGCATCGAGAACGGGGAACCGCTCACATAGCACCGCTCGATCCGTCAGACCGCTCGATCCGTCAGGCGGTCGGCGTCGTACACGAGGCTGCCGGGCAGCGGGACGCGGTCAGCCGTGCAGTCGCACGCGATAAACCCGGCGACGTCGGTGGTCATCCCGCGATAATGGCCGACGTGGAAGAGGTCGAGGTCATCGTCGCCCATCACGAGCGCGCGACCCTGCGCGTCGGCAACGTGTTCCTGAAGATCGATGCTGATCAGAGGCGCACCGATGTCGAGGTCGAGGCGATGGCTTCGGCTCCGATCCCGACTCCGGAGGTCCTGTGGCGGAAGTCGCCCGTGCTCGCGCTCGCCGCCCTCCCAGGGACGGCACTCGGCCGCCTCGGCGAGCCGTCGATCGCGCCGTCGGCGGCGTGGACCGCGGCGGGTGCGGCCGCACGGATGCTGCACGACGCGCCGCTGCCGCCATGGCCCGGCTGGAGCCTCGACGAGATCGCATCGCACCTCGACGGCGAATGCGAGTGGCTCGTCACGAACGGCGTCCTTCCCACCGACGTGGTCACGCGTAACCGCCGAGTTGCCGAGGCTGCGCTCCGGCCGTGGACACCGGTGTTCACGCACGGCGACCTGCAGGTCACCCACGTGTTCGTCGACGGTGACGAGATCACCGGCGTGATCGACTGGTCCGAGGCGGGGCCGGGCGATGCCCTGTTCGACCTCGCCACCTTGACGCTCGGACACGAGGAGCACCTTGACGACGTCGTCGCCGGCTACGGCACCGACGTCGCCCTTGACGTGATCCGCGCGTGGTGGTCGTTGCGAAGCCTGCGGGCGGTCCGCTGGCTGGTCGAGCACGGCTTCGACCCGTCGCCCGAGGTCGCCGTGCTGAGATCCCGGCTGTGAGGCTGCACGTCGAAGATGCGCCTCAGCTGAGGACCAGCAACTGCCTCGAATCGACTCAATCACGCTCGAAGGAGCTCGCGGGGGCACCCCCGTCGCACTCGCTCACCGCGCTGATGAGGTGCCGTTCCTTGCAGTCGGCCTGATCCGCCGGACAGGCCCCGGCGCGGCACACCGTCGCCGGGACGGACGCCTACGCCTCCTTCTCCGGCTGCCACCCCATCCCGCGTGAGATCCCGCGTGCCGCGAGCCGCACCGCCGGCACCAGCACCGGTACCTGTGCGTCGGCCTGCGGCACGACGACCGACACGGCGGCGACCACCGACCTGCCCGGGCCGCGCACCGGGGCGGCCACCGACAGGGCGTCGTCGGTGACCTGGCGGCTGCTCACCGCGACCCCGGTGCGACGTACGTCGGCCAGCATGCGGCGCAGCCGGGCCGGATCGGTGACGGTATACGGCGTGAAGGAGACGAGCGGCCCGGCACAGTACTCCTCCTGGAACTCCGGGTCGCTGTGCGCGAGCAGCGCGAGCCCGACCCCGGTGGCGTGCAGCGGCCAGCGCGCCCCGACCCGGATGTGCACACCGACCGCCGAACGTCCCGACAGCCACTCGATGTAGACGATCTCGCCGCCGTCCCGCACCGCCAACTGCACGTTCTCGTGCGTCGCTTCGTACAGGTCCTCCAGATACGGCAGCGCAATCTGCCGCAGCGCCGGCCCGCGCGGGGCCAGCGCCGCCAGCTCCCACAGCCGCAGCCCGACGTGGTAGAGATCGGCCTCGTCCCGCTCCAGGGCGCCCCACTCGGTGAGGGCGCCCACGAGCCGGTGTGCGGTGGTCAGGGTCAGCCCGGCCCGCCGGCTGATGTCCGTCAGGCTCAGCGCCGGGTGCTCGAGGTCGAAGGCCGCGAGCACGGACAGCAGCCGGTCGGGCGCGGAACGGGTGGTCATGGCCGGGAGTCTCCCGAGGTCGTACGGATGTCGGCCGGGTGGGCGAGGTCGTAAGGGCGGGGGTAGGGGCCGGGGTGGTAGTTCGGATAGCGGACCGCGGTGGCCGGATTCTCCTTCTGCGCACGGGAGTTGAGAGCCTCCGGTGAGGCGTCCCACCGGCCCGTGTCCAGCCGGCGCTCCAGGGTGTGCGGGGCGCCGGTCATCTCGCCCGAGGTGAAGGTGCGGTGGCCCGGGGCGTCGACGTAGGCCTGGCTCAGCAGCGCGCCGGAGCCCGCCGCGGTGGCGGCCCGCCGGTAGGCGATCTCGGCCTGGACGGGATCAGCACGTCGCCGGTCGTGTGGATGTTCAGCTGGGGGTCGGTGAACCGGCCGGTGAAGGCACTGGTGTGCCGCGTCCATCGTACGCCCGTGGCGTCGGCGGAGATCCTCGGTGCGCGGTTCAGGGCCGCGAGGTCGGTGTGCAAGGGCAGTCCCGCCTCCTTCAGGACAGCGTGCTGTTCCAGTTGGCAGCGCCGCCCAGAACCAGACCACACATCGACAGCGAGCCGTCGAAGCGGTCCGCGGCCGACCTCAGGATCACACATCCAGCACCAGTCGCCGCCCCCGGCACCGGGACACGCAGATCATCATCGTCTCGCCGTTCTCCTGCTCCTCCTGCGTGAGCACGGAGTCCCGGTGCTCCGGGGTGCCGTCGAGGACGTCGGTCTCACAGGTCCCGCAGGTGCCCTCGGCGCATGAGTAGAGCACCTCGACACCGGCCGCCCGCACCGTGTCCAGCACGGATACGTCCGGCGCCACGATGAGCGTCAGACCGCTCCGTGCCAGCTCGACCTCGAACTCTCCGTCCTCGCCTACGGGTTGCTCCTTCGCCTGGAACCGCTCGACGTGCAGCACCCCGGACGGGGCCCGCTCCTCGACGGCGTCGAGCAGTGGACCGGGACCACAGCAGTAGACGAGCGTGCTTTTGGGTACGTCGCCCAGGACCGAGGCCAGGTCAAGCAGGCCGGTCTCGTCCTGCGGGGCGATCGTGACCCGGTCGCCGTACAGCCCCAACTCCTTTGTGAACGCCATGGATTGACGGCTGCGCCCGCCGTACAGCAGCGTCCACTCGGCGCCCACCGCCTCGGCCGCGGCCAGCATCGGCAGGATCGGGGTGATGCCGATGCCGCCCGCGATGAACCGGTAGCGGGGAGCGGGCTCCAGCCGGAAGTGATTGCGCGGACCGCGCACCCGGACCTGGTCGCCCTGGCTCAACCGCTCGTGCACATGGACGGATCCGCCCCGTCCGTCGGGCTCCCGCAGTACGGCGATCCGCCACTGCGTCCGGTCCGCCGGATCGCCGCACAGCGAGTACTGCCGTTCCAGGCCGGGCCCGAGCACGACGTCGATGTGGGCGCCCGGCTCCCACGCCGGGAGCTGATCGCCCAGCGGATGGCGCAGGGTGAGGGCGAGCACGCCGTCGGCGGCGAACTCCCTGCGGTCAACGACCAGTTCGGCTTCGTACGCGGTCATGAGCTGTTTCCTTGCGGCTCGTTCCCCTGTAGCTGGTGTCCCTGGGGGTGGGCGAGCATCCACTCCCACATCTCCACCGGGTCTTTCGCGGTGTGCTCGCGGCCGCAGTGACAGGTGCCGTGCAGGACGTCGGTGCCCGGCAGCCAGTCGATGCGGTAGATCTCACCGGTCGGTGAACTCACTGGACCTTCTCCGTCGGCTTCGCGCCCTCCTCGACCAGCCGGGCGAGGATGCGGCGGGCGGCCAGGCCGCCCATGTCGATGTTGATGCTCAGCTCCTGGTAGCCGGTCCGCTCGGTGCCGAGCGTCTTCTGCATCAGGTTCAGGGCGGTGACATCCTGCATGACGACGGTGTGGTTGTTGCCGCGCAGGAACTCGGTGACCTTGTCGTCGTCCGTGGCCCAGTCCCGCGAGACCGCCCAGAAGTCGTACACCTTGCCGTCGCCGGACGGCGTGATGGCGTACGTGATCTCGGTGTGGAAGCCGTTCGGGTCGCTGCCGTCCGGCTCGGGCACCACGCCGATCGGAGCGACGCGGCTGTGCAGCAGGTACAGGCACGGGGCGTGGTACTCGATGTCCTGCCAGCGGGTGATGCGGCCCTCGATGCCGGTCGATGTGGCGTAGAACGGCGGGCACTCGGCATCGTCCATGTGCCGGCTGACTCGCACGATGCCGGCGCCCTCGTCGACCTCGGTGGTGATCGGCCTCTCGGCGACCTCGGGGGTGCCGATGTAACCGCCGTGGAGGTAGGTCTCGTGGGAGAGGTCCAGGAGGTTGTCGACGAGCAGGCCATAGTCGCAGTCGATGGGCTCCATGCCGCGCACGGTGACCCAGCCGGGGGAGTCGAGGTGCCTGGCCCGCGGGATGCTCCGGGGATCGGCGAGCGCCGGGTCACCGATCCACACCCAGATCAGTGAGTCCTGCTCGACCACTGGGTACGAGGCCACACGGGCTGTCCGCGGAATGCGTTTCTGCCCCGGCACGTACACGCACTCACCGGTCGTGTCGTACGTGAACCCGTGGTACCCGCACACGACCCGGTCGCCGTCGAGGCGGGTCGGGGCCTCGGACAGCGGGTAGCGGCGGTGCACACAGCGGTCGTGCAGGACGACCGGTGTCCCGTCTTCCTCCGTGCGGTAGAGGACGAGGGTTTCACCGAGGATCGTCCGGCCGAGCAACTCGCGCCCGACCTCATGGCTGTAGGCGGCGACGTACCACTGGTTCCTGGCGAAGGCAGTGATGTGAGGCATGGCGTTCCCGTCCCTGAGAGCGGGGCGTCGGCGCCCCACGTTCCATGGTTGGAAGTAGGTTCGCGACGGCTGCGGCCGCCGTGCAAGGCAGCTTCTGCCAGACGGAAGGGCTTCTGCGAGAGTGCTGGTCAGGGCCTTGGATTGGGTCTTGCTGGTCACTGACAGGGGTGGCGCAGTGGCGCCGGCTGGGCGTTCGCGCCCGAGTGTCCGCTGATGGTTTTGGCCCACACGTCCGACAGCGGAGTTGCCGCGCTTTCTCGCCGGTTCTTGGGCGGGACACCGGCAGAACGTGTCGCAGATCAAGGCCAGGCAGTAGTGCCGCGCAAGCGTGGCGGGTCGAGTTCGGGGCCGGCCACTTCCGACGCGGCAGCGATCAGGGTATGGCGTCTGGCGTCCCCCACGATCCCCGTCTTCCGGGCACTCACTCGACAACCAGCACCCTCAGGGCTCGCCCGGGACCCGAGGCGTGGCGTTCTGCGCTACCTCGAAGATGCCACCGTCCACTGTCTGGACGTCGCGGGGTCCGTGATTCCCGCCCGGCGGTCCCGTCCTCTGTCCGCGGTACAGCTCAGCCCCGACGGCCGTACGGTGGCCACCGTCGAGCGCCGGGGTGCCGGCTCAAGCGCCTCCTACCGCTTCGAACCTCGTACGCCGGCGTGGCCCCCATGCTGTGCCCGAACAGGGCGAAGGGCCGGTCGGTCCATGGCGTCAGCGCCTCGCCGATCCGGTCTGCGAGGTCAGCCAGGTCGGTGGCACACCCCTCTGCACGACGGTCCTGCCGGCTCGGGTACTGCACGGCCAGTGCCTCCACCCGGGGTGGGAATTCTTTTGAAAAGGGATGATGAAAACTCGCGGAGCCACCGACGTGCGAAAGCAGATCAGTCGGATCTCCGGTTCTGTGACGGGGTGAACCGCCGTATCCAGAGTTCGCTCGTGGGTGGCTTTATGCGTTTTCTCCCGCCTGGATCAAGCTGTTCGTTATTGTCGTACAGCTTTTCCTCCCGCGGAAACAGTGAAATGCGTACCTCGGTCGGCTTCATTGCACGTACCGGGTCCGCGACGGTCGCATGACCGAAAATGACTTGGCGCAACGGGGCTGGGGGCGGCAACCCCTATTTCGCCCCCTATCTTGGCAGTGGCGGGAGGTAGGGGTTTCCTCCGTCATTTCTCCTCCTTACGCTGCTGCGGCGAGTGCACATTCATGCTCTTCGGCGAACCGGCTGGAGAGAGGTGTTTCCTACGTCCGCGACACGCGAGGGAAGTTACGTGAAGGACATCATCAACGCCATCCTGTCCGGCGGTGCAACTTCCCAGGACTTCACTGCTCTTCGGCTTCCGGAAAGCTGCCGGGCTGTAGTGCTGCACAAGAACGAAGCAGACATGTTCGAAGGCATGGCCACGGTGGACAAGGACCCGCGCAAGTCGCTCCATGTGGACGAGGTGCCGGTGCCCGAACTCGGCCCGGGCGAGGCCCTGGTGGCCGTGATGGCCTCCTCGGTCAACTACAACACCGTCTGGTCGTCGATCTTCGAGCCGCTCTCCACGTTCACGTTCCTCGAGCGCTACGGCCGCACGACCGAGCTGGCCAAGCGCCACAACCTGCCCTACCACATCATCGGCTCCGACCTGGCCGGCGTGGTCCTGCGCACCGGCCCCGGCGTCAACTCCTGGAAGCCCGGCGACGAGGTCGTCGCGCACTGCCTCTCGGTCGAGCTGGAGTCCTCCGACGGCCACAACGACACGATGCTCGACCCCGAGCAGCGCATCTGGGGCTTCGAGACCAACTTCGGCGGCCTCGCCGAGATCGCCCTGGTGAAGTCCAACCAGCTCATGCCCAAGCCCGACCACCTGAGCTGGGAGGAGGCCGCGGCCCCCGGCCTGGTCAACTCCACCGCCTACCGCCAACTGGTCTCCCGCAACGGCGCCGGCATGAAGCAGGGGGACAACGTCCTGATCTGGGGCGCCAGCGGCGGCCTCGGCTCGTACGCCACCCAGTTCGCGCTCGCCGGCGGGGCCAACCCGATCTGTGTCGTCTCCAGCGAGCGCAAAGCGGACATCTGCCGGTCCATGGGCGCCGAGGCGATCATCGACCGCACCGCCGAGGGCTACCGGTTCTGGAAGGACGAGCACGAGCAGGACCCGCGCGAGTGGAAGCGGTTCGGCAAGCGGATCCGTGAACTGACCGGCGGCGAGGACGTGGACATCGTCTTCGAGCACCCCGGCCGGGAGACCTTCGGCGCCTCCGTGTACGTCACCCGCAAGGGCGGCACGATCGTCACCTGCGCCTCGACCTCCGGCTACCGCCACGAGTACGACAACCGCTATCTGTGGATGTCCCTGAAGCGGATCATCGGGACGCACTTCGCCAACTACCGCGAGGCGTGGGAGGCCAACCGCCTGATCGCCAAGGGCAAGATCCACCCGACGTTGTCGAAGGTGTACTCCCTCGAGGAGACCGGCCAGGCCGCCCGCGACGTGCAACGCAACGCCCACCAGGGCAAGGTCGGCGTGCTGTGCCTGGCTCCCGAGGAGGGCCTGGGCGTGCGCGACCACGCCAAGCGCGCCCAGCACATCGATGCCATCAACCGCTTCCGGGATGCCAGGAGCTGAACCCGGCGCATGCATCGACCAACTCCCGCGGTCATCCCTGCGGGTGTCCACGAGCACACACTCAGGGGAAAGGGAAACGACATGGAGCAGGAGGCGTGCCCCCCGGTCGTCGGGGTGGCCGGTCTGGGCAGTGTGGGGGAACCCTTGCTGCGCATGCTGCACAGCAGCGGGTACGAGGTCATCGGGATCGACTCCGACCTCGATGTGCTGGCCCGGGTCAAGGAGAGGCTGGAGGCGGCTGGGTCGGCCGGGCATGAGGCCCGGCCCGCCGACGACATCACGCTGAGCAACGATGTCGCCCTGCTGGGCAGAGCGGACGTGGTCGTGGAGGCGGCACCCGAGAACCTCGCGGTCAAGAAGCGACTGCTGCGGGAGATCGACGCCGTCTGCAAACCGAGCACAGTGGTGGTCACCACCACGTCGAGTCTGCCGCTCATCCACCTCGCGGTCGTCTCCGGCCGGTCGGCCCGGACACTTGGACTGCGCCTGCTGGCACCACCCCGGCCGGGTGGCTCCGTGGAAGTGGTCCGGACGGCGATGAGCAGTGCTGTCGCCGTGAGGGCACTCGACGAACTGCTTACGGGTCTGGGCCTCGAGCAGACGACGTTCGGCGCGGCTCCCGCGACCGATGCCAACGAGCTCGTCTACGCGTTCCTCAACCGCGCCGTGACTCTGCTGGACCTCGGATACGCCGATCAGGACAGCATCGACACCGCCCTGCGGCTGGGCTGCGGCCTGCCCGCCGGGCCTTTCGAGATGTTGGACCGCATCGGTTGGGAGACTGTCAGGTCCTCCCTGCAGGAGCTGCACGCACGCACGGGCAATGAGGCGTTCCGTCCAGCCGCCCTGCTGGAGAAGTCGGCGGGCGCCGCCTCCGGCGGCCGGGCCATCGGCAGGGGTTTCCACTCCTACGACGAGCTCGGTGCGCGCATCGTTCCCGCACCGCGCAACGGTGACGGTGACGATGACGGGTTGAACGGCGTCCGGCACATCAAGCGGGTGGGCGTGCTGGGTTCGGGCATCATGGCCTGCGGCATCGCCGAAGTTGCCGTGACGGCCGGCCTCCCCACGATGCTCGTGGCACGGAGCCGGGCGAAGGCTGACCGCGCGCGGGAAGTCGTGGCGGAGTCGCTCGGCAGGGCGGTGCGGAAGGGCAGGACAAGTCCGGCCCAGAAGGACGCGGCGCTCGGCCTGCTGCAGAGCGAGCAGGACCTGGCGGCATTCGGTGACTGTGATCTGGTGATCGAGGCCGTCGCGGAGGAGACCGGCCTCAAGCGGTCCGTTTTCACCAGGCTCGGGCAGATGTGCCCGCAGCGGGCGTTGCTGGCGACCACCACATCCAGTCTGTCCGTGGCGGACTGCGCGAGTTCCTCCGGCCGCGCCTCCCAGGTCCTGGGACTCCACTTCTTCAACCCCGCGCCGATGATGAAGCTGGTGGAGCTCGTGCGAACGCCGGCGACGAGCGAGCAGACCCTAGCGGCAGCCCGCGCATTGTGCGCGCGGCTGAACAAAACGGCCATCGTCTGCCACGACCGCGCCGGCTTCATCGTCAACTATCTGCTCTTCCCGTATCTCGCCGACGCGATCCGGCTGCTGGACCGCCCGCACGCCGATATAGAGGAGATCGACGCGGCGGTGGAGCGGGGACACGGTTTCCCGATGGGCCCGTTCCGGCTGCTTGATGCCATCGGCCTGGACGTCTCGCTCGCCATTATGAAGCGCTTGCACGAGGAGTTCGTGACGCCCGACTTCGCTGCACCGCCGCTGCTGCAGAATCTGGTGGCTGACGGTTGTCTGGGGCGCAAGTCCGGACAGGGGTTCCGGACCGTCGTTCCGCGCTGACCCGCGGCGGACGCCATGACGCGGTGATCGGGTGGCGCCTCGGGCGAAGTGTCTGCCGAGGCGCCTGCCGGTCACCGCGTCGTGCGCGTTGCTGTGCATCAGGCTGCCCGTTACAGCATTTAAACGGGCCTGCGACGGGAGCAGGTACAAGATCCATCTGGCCGAGGTATGCGACGCCGGCGCCCGCACCGGAGCCAGGCCCAACGGACTGACGCCTGGAAGCAGCGGTACGCCACCCGCGCCGGCGTCGCAGCGGCCTTCGGGTAAGGGCTCCGACGCCTAGTGACCGATCCGATGCCGCCGACCCGTTGCGCAGCCCATTGCGGGCCGGTTCCCGACGAGGGTGGCGGATACGGTTCGAGTCAGAGGGCGGAGAGCGGGACGGCGTCGTCGTCACCCTTCGGGGTCTCGGCCTTGGCCTGGGACCGCTTGGGCATGAAGAGCAGGGCGAGCAGGGCGGCCACCACCGCGATCGCGCCGCACACCCCCAGCAGGGTCTGCATCGCGGTCATGAAGGAGTCCTGCACCGCGTGCACGACCTTCGTGCTCTGCATGGTCTCGCCCACGCGCAGGCCGCCCGAGACGCTGCGCCGGGCCAGTTCGTCTGCCTCCGGCGGCACGTCGGGCAGCTTCAGGTGCGAGCGGTACGCCGAGGAGGCGACCGTACCGAGGACGGCCACGCCGACGGAACCGCCCACCTGGCGCAGCGCGGAGACCAGTGCCGAACCGACGCCTGACGACTCCTGGGACAGCGCGTTGACGGAGGCCGCCATGGTGCGGGTCATGGCGAGGCCGAGGCCGAGGCCGACCAGGACCAGCCAGACCGACACGTAGCCGTAGCCGGAGGAGAGCTCAGTGCGGGTGCCCAGGAACAGGCCGCCCGCGACGAGCAGGAAGCCGAGTGCCGGCACCGCACGCGGGGCCGCCTCCGGGGCGAGCTTGTTGACCAACGCGGCGCTCACCAGAACGCCGCCGATGAGCGGCAGAAGCCGCAGTCCGGTGCCGAGCGCGTCGGTGCCGTTGAGCGCCTGGAAGTACTGGGGCAGTGCGAACAGCAGGCCGAACATCGCGAAGCTGACGACGGTGCCGAGGATCGAGCCCCACACGAAGCCGCTCAGCCGGAACAGGGACAGGTCGATCAGCGGGTTCCCGGCCCGGGTGATCCGCATCTCCCACAGCACGAACAGCGCCAGGAGCAGTGCGCCGCCGAGCAGCGGGACCAGTGCCGCGGCGTCACCCCAACTCGTTTCGCCGGCCTCGATCGCACCGTAGACGATGCCCACCAGGCCGAGCGTGGAGATCAGGACACCGAAGAAGTCGATGGAACTACCCTGTGCACCACGGGAGTCGGGCACCAGGAACGCCACCGCGACGAAGGCGAGGGCGATCAGGGGAACGTTGACCAGGAAGACCGAGCCCCACCAGAAGTGATTGAGCAGGGCGCCGCCGATGATCGGACCGAGCGGGAGTCCGAGCGACTGGGAGACGGCGATGACACCGATCGCCTTGGCGCGCTCCTCCTTGCTCTCGAAGACGTCGAGGAGGACGGAGGTGCACAGGGGTACGAGGAAGGCCGCGCTGATGCCGAGCACCGTCCGCGCGGTGATCAGCATGCCCGACGAGTCGGAGTAGGCGCACCATACGGACGCGCCGCCGAACAATGCCAGCGCCGCGAGCAGCAGCCGCTTGCGGCCGAACCGGTCACCGAGCAGTCCGGCGGGCAATAACAGTGCGGCCATGGCAAGCGTGAAGGCGTCGGCGAACCATTGCAGGTCGCGGGTGGACGCTTGCAGGTCGCTGCCGAGGGTCGGCAGCGCCACGTTGAGCACCGTGGCGTCGACGCTGACGGTCAGCAGGCTCAGCCCGATAGCCGCCAGTGCCCACCAGCGGCGCGAGTCCCTACTCACTTTCTTCACTCCTTACGTTGTGGTGTCCGTCGGTTCGGGCGTTCCGGTCCTCGATCCAGCGCTTCAACATGGGTTCTGCCTCGTTGTTGAGCCATTCGAAGACCTGGTGCGCCTCACGCAGGCGGTCGGCGGACCCGGCCCCCGCCGGGAAGAGGGTCAGCCCGTTCTCGGTGATGTCGACGAACGACGCGATGCCCTCCAGGCGTCGGCGGACCATCGTGGCCCAGGCGTCCGCGGCGAGGCGGTAGTACGTGGCGCGGTCCCCGCTTCGGGTCACGGCCTGCACCATCCGGGCCTCGCTGAGCAGGCGCAGCGTGCCGGTGAGCGAGGCGCGGCTGGCATGGATGCCGGCCGCGATCTGCGCCGCGTTCTGCTCCGGCGGATCGCTGATCATGAGCCAGGCCAGGGCCCGGCCCATGATCGGGGGCCAGCCGGACTGCTGCATGAAGTAGGTGGCTACCTGCTCCACCCACGTCTCGACGTCGGAGGCGTGGGCGTCCCCGTTGTCGTCCTCGGGCATCGACGCCATCGCCGTCTCACCGCACCTTCCGTGCATCGGGCTGACTGTTGCTGAGCAGTACTAGTTCTGTAGGCGGCGCTACGTTCCATAAGTTTCAGTAGTGACTGTAATTACTGAATACGGGTTGGGCAACCCGTACCGGCGCAGCAACTGACGGCCCGTCCGAAGCCGTGGTGGGACGGTGAGCCGGGCGACGTGTAGCGCGACGGTGGCCAGGTGGCCGTCGGGCAGCCCGGCCGCGGTGCGTCCGTGGAAGCGGACGTCGCCCAGTCGACGCTTCTCGGCGGGAGTGGGCATGACGGACACGTACGAGCCCTCGGGCAGGATCCACAGCGGGGGCAGGCCGAGGTTTTTCTTGATCCGCCGTGCCCAGGTGACAGCCGGTCGCCTCCACCAGACGCCACAGGGCATGACCGGCGAAGTTACGGTCCGCCAGCGGCAGCATGCCCGGCCGCAGAGAGGTCGGAAGGTACCGGGCGGGCTTGTGCTCGCTGAACCGGCCACCGAGTTGAAGGCCGCGTCGATGACGGCGTGTGTCCCGCATTCGATCAAGGCCATCAGGTGGACCTGCGGGTGACCGCTCCGGTTGATCCCGCCCCTGCCGGTGAAGTCGAACTCCGTGGCACGGGCGGAGGTTTCGGGCACGTCTGGTGCGGTGCCGTCCCAGGCGACCAGCCGCGGCCCGAAAGGGAACGCACCTTAGGTCCTCGCCGTGGCCGGCGGGCCGCAGCGCCGCTCGAACAGTGCCTGCAGCGGCTTGTCACCCAGCCGTTGTCCGGCCGAGCCGGGCCTGTTCGGCCCGGTGGTCTCCGACCCGACGGTCTCGCGGCTCATCGACCGGCTCGCTGCGGACGGCGGGCGGGCTCTGACCGCGATACGCGAGGCCCGCGCTCGGGTCCGCCACCGGGGCAGCCGTTTGAGCGCTTTCATGACCGGGGACGCCGGCCTCGATGGCACCGAGGTCAGTCACCTGCCCGTGCTGTCGACTTCACCCGTGGCTTCCGCGCCCATTACGGCATGTCACTCAGGATTCCCGCCGTCGGGCACTCGGTATCCGGTCCGAGACGCATTGCGAAGCGCTGTGCACTGCCTGCTAACGACCTCCCGGTGGTGGCCCGGCAGTCTGTTGAGGTACCTGCCGGGCTGAGGCAGCTGCCCCGGGCTGCCTGGAGCGGGGCGTGACGCGCTGGAAATCTGCCAGCGGCGTGCCCGCCAACGCCCTCAGGCGGACATCGAGTGGAAAGACTGCGGAATGTGGACAACACGGGAGGCACGTGTGCTCATGAGGATATCCGGTAGATCGATAGCTCTCGGCTTCGTGAGCGCGGCACTCGCAGTATGCAGCCTCGCTGCGCCGGCCGCCGCAAACGGCCCTCGGACTGCGACCGCTACCGCGGACGGCACTGTCGTGGCCGCGGATGGTTCCGGAGTTGGTCAGGTCACCACCCATAAGCGCGGTGACGGCACGAAGCCGCCCGCAGAGCTGGGTAACCCCTCTGAATGGGGTGTGGTGAAGATCGAGATGGACGCTTCGGCGGGCTCCGTCAGGCCGGACTCCGAGGCCTGCGTCCCTGCCAGTGGTGGCAAGTGGTGTTACGGCTGGAACACCACTACGAGCGGCAAGTACTGCTACTCGAACTACTTGCATGGGTCGAAGCGGCACTCGTCCAAGGTGAAGATCGCCGGCGTCTGGGGCACCAGTGGTCCGGTGAAACCCGGCCTCGTCTCCAATGCCCACCGCACGGCGGGCTTGGCCTACACCTGCTACAGCTACTACAACATCCTGTAGGTTCTGATCCCCGCATCAAGCGGTGACTCCTCGGTAGGTGGGGGAGGCTGGTGCGCCGCTCGGGGTCTGTTCGGTCGCCCGCGCAGCCTCGGAGTGGCGCCACCTCCCACTCTGACTCAGACCGTGTCCGATGTGGTGTTTGTCGTTGGACTGTTCATGGGGCGGGGTAGGTGGAGTTGGATTGTTCCGGACGGGTTGTGGGAGATCGCGAAGCCGCTGATTCCTTTGCCGAAGGCGCGGCCGCAGGGTGGCGGAACGCAGGACACGCCTGATGAGACGCTGTTCGCGGCCATCGTCTACGTACTGGTCAGCGGGTGTGTGTGGCGAGCCCTGCCACCGTGCTTCGGCGTGTCGAAGTCAACCGCCCACCGTCGGTTTCTGATCTGGTCCACAGCGGGTGTGTGGGGCCGGCTGCATGAGGCTGTCCTGCACCGGCTCGACGACGCCGGTCTGATCGATGTCTCCCGTATCGTCCTCGACTCCGCCCACGTCAGGGCGGAAAGGGGGCGAACACACAGGTCCGGGTCCGGGCCCCGTGGACCGGCGGGGCAGGCCGGGTTCCACGATGCACATCCGGACGCGAACGGACTGCCCCTGGTCGTCGGCGTCTCCGCCGCGAACACCCATGACAGCGAAGGGCTGAAGCCGATGGTGGCCGGTCACCGAACGAGACACGACCCCCATTGGCTCCGCGGCAAACGGATCGGCGTGCGGATTGCCCGCAAAGGCATCGAGTCCGGCGAACGATCAGGGCGTTGCAGGTGGGTGATCGAGCGCACGATGTCCTGGCTGTCCGGCTACCGCAGACGCAACCACGCTTACGAGCGCAATCCCCGCAACTGCCTGGCATTCCCTCGGACTTGCCGCCGCCATGTGCTTGTGCAAACGGCTCATCCGCCTCGCCACAGAGGACAGGTCTGAGAGTGAACCCGTACACTCCAGGATACGTGATCTATTTGGGCGAGTCGCTCGCGCGATAGTGTCAACGCCGGGTTATGGCGGACAGGTTGCACAACGGGGAGTGCATGTCATGGATGTCCGAGTTTTATTCGGTCTGGCCGAATATTCCTGCTTGCCCGCTGCTGCGGGTTATTCGTCGGTAACTTTCCTTTTTGTCGACGTACTGTGAAATAAGTCATTGTGTGGCATTCCTGGCGGTGTCTCGCCAGGTACCGATGTGCTCGAGCGTGGCGCGGGCCCATAGTCGCGCCCCAAAACCGTAAGGATCGCTTTGCTGCTCACGGGGGGATGGTTTAGGGATGTTGCTTGTCCATCGCGATGAGGAACTCGGTCACCTGAAAGCGGCGCTGGCTGAGTGTTCCGGCATCCGGTCGCGGACGATCGTCGTGGAGGGTGGAGTCGGCTGCGGCAAGAGCGCCCTGCTGGCCGCTTTCGCCGAGTACGCGGCGGAAGCGGGCACCACCGTGCTGGGCGCGCGCGGCATGGGTGCGGACGCGGAGACGCACATGACCGTGCTCGACCAACTCAGAGTCCAGCTCCCGTCCGGGATACAGCCCGAGGAAGCCGCGGCCGACCCGGCATGGCACCTGTCCGATGCACTGCGCGCCTTGTCGCGGCAGGGGCCGGTGGTGATCTATGTGGACGACGCCCAGGACACCGACCAGGCCTCGCTGTTCGGTCTCTTCCAGGCGGCCGGCCGCGTCCCGCGGACCCTGCTGGTCTTCGCCGAGAGCCTCCATCTCCCGCACCGTGACCCGGTGATCAAGACGGAACTGCTGCGGCAGTCCGACTCGCTGCGCATCCGCCTCGGCCCGCTGGACAAGAAGGGCGTCGCCGAGATGATCGACGGCCGGATCGGGGGCTGGCACGCAGGCACGGTCGTCGACCGGATACACCGCATCAGCGCCGGCAACCCACTGCTCCTGCGCGCCCTGATCGAGGAGTGCAGCGGCCGGGACGACGCCGGGGCCGACGCGGTCACCGAACCACAGCCCATGGAAGGCGGGATGTATGGACAGGCCGTGCTCACCTGTCTGTACCGCAGCGGAGGGGTGGCCCTGCAACTGGGGCACATCCTCGCGGTTCTCGGGGAGGCCGCCACCCGCGAACTGCTCGCGCGGGTCAGCGGCCGTCCCTCGGCACAGCTCGATCGCCACATCCAGGCGCTGCGTGGCGCCGGCATCATCGACGGCCTGAGCTACCGGCACCAGGCCGCCCGCGCCACCGTGCTGGCCGACATGGCCCCCGCGGTCCGCGAGGGGCTGCACCGCACGGCGGCCACCGCATTGTATGAGGCGGGCCTGCCGTCCCCGGTTGTCGCGACGCAACTGCTGTTCGGGCGCTGCGGTGCCGAGCCCTGGCAGCGAGTCATCCTGCGGCACGCGGCGGAGGAGGCACTCACCGAGGACGATGCGGGCCGAGCCATCGACCTGCTCGAACTCGCCCTGGAGAACTCCCCGGACGACGAACAGCGGATCGAGATCCTGCTGCGGCTCAGCCTGATCACCTGGCGCGTCGACCCGGCCGCCGTGGAGTCCCGGTACCTGCCGGAACTCATCGCCTCGATGCAGGCCGGGCGCCTTTCCCCCGCCGCCGTCAGCGCTCTGGTACGGCTCCTGATCGCCCACGGCCGCATCGAGGACGCCTTGGAGGCGCTGCACCAGCAGCACGGCGCCCCGGAGGCCGAGAGCGAGATCACCCCGGATGTCGCCTGGATGTGGGTGCGCTACGGCTTCCACGCACTGGAGTTCCCTGACGAGGCTCCCGTCAGGGCGCCCGGCGCGGCACCCGACGGCGCGGACGCGCGCGTTCCCGGGGTGCCGCGGCTGAAGAGTTCCGCGGAGACGCTGCTCACTCACGACCCGAGGGAGTGGGTGTCGGCCGCGGAGAACTTCCTCAAGGTCACCCCGCTCACCGACTCCACTGTGGGCCCGCTGTGCAGCGCCATCAAGGCGCTGCTGTTCGCGGACTGCCTGGACTCGGCGTGGCACTGGTGCGAGCAGCTCGTCAAGGAGGCCCAGCGACGGCGCTGCCCGGGCTGGGCAGCGGTGTTCGCGGTGATACAGGGGATGGTGGCGGTACGTCAGGGCAGCCTGGCTGACGCGCTGTCGTGCATCGAATTGGCCCAGAGCGTGCTGCCGGAGCGCACCTGGAGCGTCCTCGTCTGCGGCGCGCACGCGGTTCTCAGCGTGATCTACACCGAGATGGGAGCACTCGAGGAGGCCACCCGGCTGTTCGACCTGCCGGTGCCCGCGGACTGGGAGAAGAGCATCTACTGGCTCGGCTACCTCCGCGCCCGCGGCTGCCTGCGTCTGGCCACCGACCGGCCGCACGCCGCGCTCTCCGACTTCCTGCGCATCGGCAAGATCGCCCGCCGCCTCGGCATCGACTACCCGCTCATGGTGTCGTGGTGCACCGACGCGGCCGAAGCCTGGATCCGCCTGAACGAGCCGGAACAGGCGTCCGAGCTGCTGGCCCAGCAGGAGGGAAAGAAGCTGCCGAGCAACGGCCGCAGCCGAGGCATCGCCCTGCGCCTGAAGGCCGCCCTCGCCCCGGTCGCCGACCGTCCCCGATTACTCGGCCAGGCCGTGGAGTTACTGCACGACACGGGTGACCGGCTGGAGCTGGCCAAGACCTTCGCCGACCTCGCCGACGCGCACGAGAGCGCCGGCAGCCCGAACCGCGCCGACATCGCCCGCCGTCGCGCCTGGCACCTGGCCCGGGAGTGCGGGGCCCAACCACTGTGTCGGCGGCTGGAACGGGACGGACGCATCGGCGCCCTGGCCGCCCGGGAGCGCTCCGTGCTCAAGGACGAGGAGCCGACCGCGCCGGCACCGGGCAAGGTGACCCGGGCCGAACGCAGGGTCGCCGAACTCGCCGCCCGCGGACACAGCAACCGCGAGATCTCGCAACGGCTCAACATCACCATCAGCACGGTCGAGCAACACCTCACCCGCGTGTACCAGAAGCTGCACATCTCCCGGCGGGACCAGATCCCGGTCGGCCTGTAGCGCGCCCGCCCATCCGGCCGAGCCATCGTCTCCCCGTGACCTGGCTCCGCTGGAGCCGGGTCACGGGGGCCGATGCACAGGGCCGGGCGGCATCCGCCCGGCTGCCGCGCCGTGACGAACCTTCGGCGGACTCAGAGGCCGAGCTTGATACCGATCTGGGCCAGCATGGTGGCGTTGTCGCTGATCGTCCAGTGCTCGACGATCTTCCCGTCCACCACCCGGCTCATGTTGAGCATCGTCATCTCGAACTCTTTGCCGCTCGGCGGCGCCCCCATGAATTCCACCGAGTGGGTGCCGCGCGCCACGCACCGGGTGGCCACTGTGTCACCGGTCTCCACGATCTCCTGGACCTCGGCCCGCATATCCGGGAAAAGCGCCTGGGTGAACTGCCACACCCCGAGCCAGCCCTCGCGGTCGCGAGGCGTGCCCGGCGGGTGCTCGGCGTCGGCGGAGGTGCCGGGGAGATGGGCGATGACGTCCGGCGCGATGACCTTCCGCAGTGTCTCCGGGTCATTCGAGTTGAACGCGCCGTAAAGAGCGCGGATCGTCTCCGAGGGCGTTTTTGCCATGGTGCTCCGTCCCGAACGATGGGTGTTCCAAAGGCTTGCAGGAGACGGACTCTAAAGACTCCCTGACGGCTGCCACAACCCCCGAATAAGCACCCCTTACCTGTGCAAACACCGGGCTTCCAGGGGAGGAGTTCCATAGGGGCCTAGGGGTGCGGACCTAGGGGCTGACGCGGTCCGGTTACCCGGCCTAATGTGAGCATGCTTCAACACGGAACTTTCTGTCCGAGTGCAAACGAAGGGTGCCGGGCCCCGTGGATTTCGATCTCACCGAAAAGCAGCGGAAATTCTTCGATGACATTCTGGGTGAAGTCCGTACCCGGCTCGGATCCTCGAACACGCCGGACGGGCAGCATTTCACCCGCGCTCAGTGGAAAACCGCCGCGGACATAGGACTCACTGGTCTGTGCCTGCCCACCGAATACGGTGGCGGCGGCCTCGGTGCCTTGGACACCGCGCTGTGTCTGGAGGCGTTCGGACAGGGCTGCCCCGAGACCGGACTCGTCTTTGCCGTCTCCGCCCACCTGCTCGCCTGCGCGGTACCGGTCCGTGACCACGCCCAGGCCGAGGTACGCGGCGAACTGCTCACCGGCATGGCCCGCGGCGACCTGATCGCGGCGAACGCGATGACCGAGGACGAGGCCGGATCCGACGTCGGCCCCCTGGCCATGACCGCCCAGCGCACCGGCGACGACTACATCCTGCACGGCGACAAGTCATTCGCCAGCAACGCGCCGCTCGCCGACCTGTTCGTCACCTACGCGGTCACCGCACCGAAGGCCGGATTCCTCGGAGTGTCCGCCTTCGCTGTACCCGCGGAGCTGCCCGGCGCCGACGCGGGGCCGCTGTTCGACAAGATGGGGCTCGCCGGCTGCCCGGCCGGCCGGGTGTCATTCCGTGACTGCCATGTGCCGGCCGAGTACCGGCTCGGCGCCGAGGGCCAGGGCAGTGCCATCTTCCAGCACTCCATGGGCTGGGAGCGCGCCTGCCTGTTCGGCGGCTACCTCGGCATGATGAATCGCCAGCTCGAGGAGTGCGTCCGACGCGCCGACAGCCGCAGGCAGTTCGGGCGCCGCATCGCCGAGTTCCAGTCCGTCTCGCACCGTATCGCCGGCATGAAACAGCGCCTGGAGAGCGCGCGGCTGCTGCTCTACCGCGCTTGCTGGCTGATGGACCAGGAGCGCGAGTACACCTCCGCGGTCGCCCTGTCCAAGCTGGCCGTCTCGGAGGCCGCGGTGGCCAACAGCCTGGACGCGATCCAGATCTTCGGCGGCGAGGGCTACCTGCGCCACGTCGGCATCGAGCGCCAACTGCGCGACTCCGTACCGACCACACTCTTCTCCGGTACCTCGGAGATCCAGAAGGAACTCATAGCCAGGGAGCTGGGACTGTGAGCAGTCGGCCGCCCCAATCCCTCAGCGCCCCTGACGCCCTGCACCGGCCGGTCATCGAAGCCGCCCGCGCCATCCCCGGCCGGCTTGCCGTCGCCGGCCCCGACGCCGAGCTGACCTACGCCGAACTCGACCGCACCGCCAACGCGTTGGCGCACCGGCTGCGCGACCTCGGCGTCCGGCCGGGCGACCGGGTCGTGCTGTACGCCGCCAAATCGGCCGCGGTCGTGGCCGGCATGCAGGCGGTGCTGCGGCTTGGCGCCGCGTACGTGCCGGCCGACGGTTCGCTGCCGGTGGCCCGGGTGGCGACCATGGCCCGGGACTGCGCCGCGGCGGCGGTGCTCGTCGACGGCGCACGCCTGGCCACGACGGTGGCCGAGCTCGACGGCGGGATCCCGTGCGCGGACCTCTCCCAGGAGCCCGACCCGGCCCCCGCCCCGGTCGACGCCGCCGTACGCCCGGACGACCTCGCCTACATCCTCTACACCTCCGGCTCGACCGGCACCCCCAAGGGCGTCTGCATCAGCCACCGCAACGCCCGCGCCTTCGTGAACTGGGCGGTCGACGAACTCAAGCCCACCGCCGACGACCGCTTCTCCAGCCATGCGCCATTCGGCTTCGACCTCTCGGTGCTCGACCTGTACGCGGCCTTCTCGGCCGGTGCCAGCGTCCACCTGATCCCGCAAGAACTTGCTTATGCACCAGCTCAGTTGGTGGATTTCGTGCACGAGCAGCGGATCACCATCTGGTACTCCGTGCCCTCCGCGCTGACGCTGATGATGCGCGACGGAGGACTCCTGGAGCGGCCCGCGCCCGAGGCGTTGCGCACCATCCTGTTCGCCGGTGAACCCTTCCCGATCGCGCAGGTCAAGGCGCTCGCCGCGCAGGCCCCGGGACGTCGGCTGCTCAACCTTTACGGCCCGACCGAGACCAACGTGTGCACCGCCCACGAGGTCACCCCCGCCGACCTGGACAGCGACTGCCCGCTACCGATCGGGCGGGCCGTCAGCGGCGACCGGGTCTGGGCCGAGGCGCCCGACGGCGGCCGCGCGGCACCGGGCGAGGAGGGCGAACTACTCGTCGACGGACCCACCGTCATGCTCGGCTACTGGGGCCGCGAACCGCATGGCGACGGCCCGTACCGCACCGGTGACCTGGTGCGCGAGCTGCCCGACGGTTCCTACGCCTACGTCGGTCGGCGCGACCACATGGTGAAGGTGCGCGGCCACCGGATCGAACTCGGCGAGATCGAGGCCGTTCTCGCGCTGAACGAGGACGTGGCCGAGGCCGCGGTCGTGGTCACCGGCACCGGCATGGACGCCCGGCTGACGGCGTTCGTCGTGCCCGCGCAGGGCCGCGAGCCCGGCGTGCTCGGCCTCAAAGCCCACGCCTCCCGCCAACTGCCGCGCTACATGCTCGCCGACGACGTCCGCATCGTCGCCGACCTGCCCCGTACCGCCAACGGCAAGACCGACCGCAGGCGGCTCGCTGCCGGCCTCGAGGAGTCCGACTCCTGACCGTGCCCGCCGGCCGTCCCGCCCGCCACGTCCGCAGGCGGGCGGGACCACGACGCGCGCTCTACCGACCGCTGCCTGCCCGCCAGGTCGGCGACCGGCGGCACCGCTGCCCCACCCCCTCCCACCACGAAAGGGAACCCGATGACCGAGTCCGAGATCCGTGAGTCCATCAGCGCCTACATTCGCGAGCGGTTCCTGGGCGGAGACCACAAGGGCGAGCTCGAGGAGACCAGCCCGCTGCTCGAGTGGGGCGTCCTCAACTCGCTGAACACCGCTCAGCTCATCGGCCACATACGGGTCGCGGTCGGTGTCAAGATCCCCGCGATGGAGGTCAACCCGGAGAACTTCCGCGACGTGCGGAGCATCACCGCCCTGGTGACCCGTCAGCGCACTGCGGCGGCCTGACCTCCCCCGGGGCCGGTCCACCGGCCCGGCAACCCCGCAGAACGACTCCCGACGCATCCCGTCCCCCCGGTGCTCCGCCGGGGGTCCCGAGCCCGAGGTGAAAGGCGAATTCGCGACCATGGCCGCCAGCCCCGATGAGACCGCCAGCCCCGTCGAGCCCATTGCCGTCGTCGGTGTGGGATGCCGCCTGCCCGGCGGCGTCCGCGACCTCGGCTCCCTCGGCCGGGTGCTCGGCTCGGGCGAGGACATCCTGCGCGAGGTGCCGGAGGATCGCTGGGGCCGGGACCTGTACGACCCCGAGCGCAGTCGGCCCGGCACTGTCGTCAACCACGTCGGCGGCTTCCTCGACGAGGTCGACCGGTTCGACGCCGCGTACTTCGGCATCGCCCCGCGCGAGGCCGACGCCGTCGACCCGCAGCAGCGGCTGCTGCTCGAGGTGGCGACCGAGGCGATGGCCGACGCCGGCCGCCCGCGGGACCAGTGGCGCGGCACCCGCACGGGTGTGTACGCCGGTCTGCTCGCCGGCGACTACCACCTGCTGCATGCCAAGGGCATCGACCTGAGCGACCTCGGCCCGCACTACGTCACCGGCATGGAGTTCAGCTTCGCGGCCGGACGCCTGGCATACACCTATGACCTGCGCGGCCCTGCCATCACGCTCAACTCGGCCTGCTCCTCGTCTCTCTACGCGGTCCACCAGGCGTGCCAGAGCCTGCGCGCCCGCGACATCGACGCTGCGGTGGCCGGCGGGGTCAGCCTGGTGCTGAGCCCCGAGATCAGCGTCTTCATGAGCGGCATCGGCGCGATCTCGCCCAGCGGGCGGTGCCGTCCCTTCGACGCCTCGGCCGACGGCATCGTACGCGGCGAGGGCTGCGGCGTGGTGGTGCTCAAGCGGCTGGCCGACGCGCTGGCCGAAGGTGACCGCATCCACGCCGTCATCCGCGGTTCGGCGGCCGGCAGCGATGGCGCCACGATGGGGCTGACCGCGCCCAACGCCGAGTCGCAGGCGGCCGTGGCCCGGCAAGCGCTGGACGCTGCGGGCCTGGCATCCGACGCGGTGGACTACGTCGAGGCGCACGGCACCGGAACCCCGCTGGGCGACATGATCGAGCTGGGCTCGCTGTCCGAGGTCTACGGCGCGGGGCGACAGGACCGGGCGCCGCTGCTCGTCGGCTCGCACAAGGCGGTGTTCGGGCACACCGACTCGGCGGCCGGTGTGGTGGGCCTGCTCAAGGCGATCTGGATCGTCAACAACGGCCTGGTGCCCGCCCAGCCGAACGTCGACGAACCCACCCCCGCCGTCGACTGGCAGGGCGACGGCATCGCTCTGCCCGCCTCCGGCGGCACCGCGCTCACCGCCGTCGACCGCCCGCTGCGCGCCGGGATCAACGCCTTCGGGCTCAGCGGCACCAATGTCCACCTGATCGCCGAGGCACCGCCCGTGCCCGGAACCGACGAGCCGGCTGCCGATGCCGACGCATCCGGCGACGTGCGCCCGCGCATCCTGCTGGTCTCCGCCGGCGCACCCGGCCCGCTGGCCGAGCAGATCGAGGCGATGCGCGCCAAGGTGGCCGACCAGAGCGTCCCCCTGGACGAACTGCTCGCCGCGGCCGCCACACGGCGCACCCACGAGCGCCACCGCTACACGGCCGTCGCCACCGGCAGGGAGCAACTCGCTGCCGTGCTGGCCGACTCCGCCGACCCCGAGGACCTGCCCGACGGCGCCTACACCGGACGCGTCGGCGACGACGGGGAGCCCGCGCCGATCCTGGTCTTCTCCGGGCAGGGCTGCCAGTGGCCCGGCATGGCGGCCGACCTGTACGACGCGGACCCCGCGATCCGGGACACCTTCGACGAGATCGACTCCCTGGTGCGCCGGGACGCCGACTGGTCCCTCGTCGAGGAACTGCGCCGCACCAAGGACAGCCGGCTGGACCGTACGGACCTCGCCCAGCCCGCCGTCTTCGCCGTCCAGGTGGCGCTGGTGCGGTGGCTGACCGCCCGCGGGGTGCGGCCCGCGGCCCTGGTCGGCCACAGCGTGGGCGAGCTCGCCGCCGCGCACGCCGCAGGTGTCCTCGAACTCTCCGACGCGGTACGGCTGATCGTGCGCCGCGGGCAGATCCTCGAGGAGACCGCGGGCCTGGGCCGGATGCTCGCCGTGCAGGGCGACGTGGCCACGGTGGGCGGCCTCCTGGCCGCCGCCGGTCTGCCGGTCACCGTCGCCACCGTCAACGGCCCCGCCTCCGTGGTGGTCGCCGGCCCCCACGATGCGGTGACCGCCGCCGAACCCCTCCTGGAACAGGCCGGGCTGCGCTGCCGCCGGACCCGTGTCGACTATGCCTTCCACAGCCCGCTGGTCGCCGAGTGCGGCCCGCGCCTGGCCGCCGAGTTCGCCGACCTCGCCCCGGCCCGGCCAGGGCTGCGCCTGCTGTCCAGTGTCGACCCCGACGTGGACGCAGGCCTGCTCGACGCCACCTACTGGGGGCGCAACATCACCGAGCCGGTACGGCTCTGGCCTGCCGTCGACCGGCTGCTGGCCGAGGAAGGCGCCCCGCTCCTCCTCGAGGTCGGCCCGCACCCTGTGCTCCGCCGCCCGCTGGCCGACTCCGTCGCGCATCGGGGCAGCGGTGCGCAGGTGCTGAGCACCCTGCGCCGCGAGGTACCCGGACCGGTGGCCCTGCACCGTACGATCGCCCGACTGCACGTGGCGGGCGTGCCGTTGGACTGGGCCGAGATCACCGGGCGGCCCCGCCGCTTCGTCGACCTGCCGGTGCCGTCCTGGAGTGGCGAACGGCACTGGCTGCCCGGCCTGCGGCGCGGGCACCGGGCGACACAGAGCCCGGCGGCGCCGCCCACCGCCCGCACCTCGGTGGCGCCGGTCGCCACCACGGCCGCCGAGCGGGCCACGGCCCCGGGCCGGCCCGCGGACATGGCCGCGGCGGGGCCCATCAAGCCGGCGTCGTGGGTGGTGCAGCGCATCGACGCGGCCGTACGCGAGGTCATCGGCATCGGGCCCGAGCGACCGCTGCCGCGCCGCCGCGGCCTGTTCGAGCAGGGGCTCGACTCGCTCACCGCGGTGCAGCTTCGCGGACTGCTGGAGGCCGCGTTCGGGCTGTCCCTGCCGACCACCGTCGTCATCGAACACCCCACCATCGCCGCCCTGGCCGCGTTCCTGACCGAACTGGGCGTCGGGCGCGAGTCCCGGAACCAGCAGGCCCAGCAGGAAGCCCCACACGCGCAGCGCGAGGGTTCGGCACTCGGGTCCAAGGGCGCCGTGGCCGTCGTCGGCATGGCCTGCCGCCTGCCGGGGGCGTCGACGCCGGAGGAGTTCTGGGCGCTGCTCAAGGACGGACGCAACGTCACCGGCGAACCCCCGGCCGGGCGCCGTGAGGACCCGATCTGGGCGGAGGCCGGGCCCGGCGTGCCGACCCCAGGCGGCTACCTGGACGACGTCGCCGCGTTCGACGCCGGGTTCTTCCACATCTCGCCACGCGAGGCCGCCTCGCTCGACCCGCAGCAGCGGCTCGCGCTGGAGGTCGCCTGGGAGGCGCTGGAGGACGCCGGCTGCACCGCGCCCGCGCTGCTCGAGCGGCAAGCGGGCGTGTACGTCGGCCTCAACACCGCCGACTACCACGAACTGCTCACCCGCGACATGGGCAACATCGACCTGTACTACGGCACCGGCAACGTCTTCGCGGCCTCCGCCGGCCGACTCTCGTACTTCCTGGGCCTGCGCGGCCCGTCGCTCGCCGTGGACACCGCCTGCTCCGCCTCGCTGACAGCCGTTCACCTGGCCGTCCAGGGGCTGCGGTCCGGTGACTGCGAGATCGCACTGGTCGGCGGCTGCAATGTGATCGCCACGCCAACCGTGTCGGTGGCCATGCAGGAGGCACTGGCCCCCGACGGCCGCTGCAAGACCTTCGACGAGGACGCCGACGGGTACGGCCGCGGCGAGGGCGCCGTGATGCTCGTCCTCAAGCCGCAGCAGGCCGCGGAACGCGACGGCGACCACATCTATGCGCTGCTGGCCGGCACCGCGATCAACCAGGACGGGGCGAGCGGCGGTTTCACCGTGCCCAGCGGCCCTGCGCAGACGGTGCTGATCCGGCAGGCCCTCGCGCGCGCCGGCTGGGCCCCGGCGGACGTCGACCACGTCGAGGCGCACGGCACCGGCACCCCGCTGGGCGACCCCATCGAGGTGCGCGCCCTGGCCGAGGCCCTCGGCGAGGGACGCGACGCGGACAACCCGGTGCTGATCAGCTCGTCCAAGGCCAACATCGGCCACCTGGAGGCCGCCGCGGGCATCACCGGCCTGCTCAAGACCGTCCTCGCGGTGCAACACGGCGAACTGCCGCCGCACCTGCTCAACCGCCCCTCCAGCCGCATCGACTGGGACGCGCTGCCCGTCGAGGTGGTCACCCGGCTTCAGGCCTGGCCGGAGCGAAACCGGCCGCGCCGGGCCGGCGTCTCCTCGTTCGGCTTCAGTGGCAGCAACGCCCATGTCCTGGTCGAGCAGGCGCCCGCCGCTCCCGCCCCCTTGCTGCCCGCCGCGGGCCGCATGCCCGCGCTGCTGCCCTGGGTGGTCACCGGGCGGGGCGCCGCCGCACTGGCCGGCCAGTCCGCCCGGCTGGCCGCATTCGTCACCGACCGGCCGGAGTTGGAGCCCGCGGACGTGGTGCACTCGCTGGTCACCACCCGTACCGCCCTGGAGCACCGGGCCGTGGTGCTGGCCGCGCCCACCGACCGTGACGGCGTCCTCGCCGGCCTGACCGCACTGGCCGGTCCGGACGACGGCCGGGCACCGGCGGCCGTGGTGCGCGGCCGGGTACGCGAGGGCGGCACCGCTTTCCTGTTCAGCGGCCAGGGCAGCCAGTGGCCCGGCATGGGCCGGGGGCTGTACCAGGCGTTCCCGGTGTTTGCCGACGCACTCGACGAGGTGGCCGCACAACTGGACCGATGGCTCGAACGCCCCCTGTACGAGGTGCTGTTCGCGCCCGACGGTTCGGACGCGTCGGCGCTGATCAACCACACCCAGTACACCCAGGCGGGCCTGTTCGCGGTGGAGACCGCGCTGGCACGGCTCACCGGTTCCTGGGGCATCCGGCCCGACCAGATGATGGGCCACTCCGTCGGCGAGCTCACCGCCGCTCATGTCGCGGGCGTGTTCACACTGCCGGACGCAGCCCGACTGGTCGCCGCCCGCGGGCGGCTGATGCAGGCGTTGCCCGAGGCCGGGGCCATGGTGGCCGTCGCCGCACCGGAAGCCGAGGTGGCCGCGGCGCTGGCCGCATCGGAGTACTCCGTGCGGGTCGACGTCGCCGCCGTCAACGGGCCCGAGGCGGTGGTGATCTCCGGTGACGAAGACGCCGTGCTCGCCCTCGCCGACGTCTTCGCCCAGCAGGGCCGGCGCACCAAGCGGCTGCGGGTGAGCCATGCTTTCCACTCGCCGCACATGGCGGCGATGCTCGCGGACTTCCGCCGCATCGCCGAGGAGATCACCTACCACGAGCCCGAACTGGACATCGTCTCCAACGTCACCGGGGAACTCGCCGAGCCCGCGGCACTCTGCGCGCCGGACTACTGGGTGGCGCACGTGCGCAAGGCCGTGCGGTTCGCCGACGGGGTGCGCACTCTCGCCCGCGAGGGCGTCACCCGGTTCCTGGAGGTCGGCCCCTCCGGCGTGCTGTCCGCGCTTGTCGAGGAGTGCCTGGGCACCCACTCGCAGACGGTGGCTGTTCCGCTGCTGCGCAAGGGCCTGCCCGAGGACGAGGCACTGCTGCGCGGCGTGGCCACCGCGTTCGTCCACGGCACCGAACTCGACTGGACCGCGGTCGTCCCCGCCGGGCGACGCATCAAGCTGCCGCCGTACGCCTTCCAGCGCAACCGTTACTGGCTGGAGTCCGGCGCGGCCCGCCCCGCGTCCGCTGCGGCGGGCGACCCGGCCGACGACGCGTTCTGGGCCGCCGTCGACGAGGGCGACCTGGACGCTGCCACCCGCATGCTGGGGCTGCCCCACGACGAGCGGACCACCGGGGCCGGCCCGTCCGGTGCGCTCGGCGAACTGCTGCCCGCCCTGTCCGCCTGGCGCCGCCGCCGGCACGAGCGGACGGTCCTGGACGACTGGCGCTACCGCGTCACCTGGCGCCCGCTGCCCGGCCCGGCCATGACCGCCCGGCTCACCGGCACATGGCTGCTGGTGAGTTCGCCGCGGCAGGACTCCACCGGCACCGCATGGACCCAGTCCCTCGCCACGGCGCTGACCGAGCGAGGGGCACAGGTCCTACCCGTCCCCTACGACGCCGGGCGCACCGAGCGGGCCGCCCTCGCCGCGCGCTTGCGCGAGCTGCCCGGTGCCGCGGACGCCGCCGGCGTGGTGTCCTTGCTCGCCTTCGACCAGACCCCGCACCCAGACCACCCCGACCTCGCCGCCGGTGTCGCGGGCACCCTCACCCTGGTCCAGGCGCTCGGCGACACCGCATCGCGCGCCCCGCTGTGGTGCCTGACCCAGGGCGCTGTCGCCGCGGCGGACGGCGAGGGCGTCGAACGGCCCGAGCACGCCCAGATCTGGGGCCTGGGCCGGGTGGCCGGCCTGGAGCACCCCGAGTGCTGGGGCGGCCTCGCCGACCTGCCCGCCCACCCCGACCCGGCAGCCGCGGACCGTCTGTGCGCCGCACTCACCGGCACCGGCGACGAGGACCAACTCGCGATCCGCAGTACCCGGACCCTCGTGCGCCGCCTGGTGCGGGCCCCCTACGGCGACGCCCCTGCCCCGCGCACATGGCGCCCCCGCGGCACCGTCCTCGTCATCGGCGGCACCGGCGCGCTCGGCGGGCACCTCGCGCACTGGCTCGCCGAACAGGGCGCCGAACACCTGGTGCTGACCAGCCGCCGCGGCCCGGCGGCGCCTGGCGCAGACGCACTGCGCGCCACCCTTGAGGAGCGGCACCAGATCCGTGTCACGGTGACCGCCTGCGACGCGGGCGACCGCGAGGCGCTCGCCGCCCTCCTCGACCAACTCCGCGCCGCGGACATCCCGTTGCGTGCCGTCGTCCATGCCGCCGTCGTCGCCGACGTCGGCCCGATACACGAGGCCACCCTCCAGGGGTACGCCGCCTCCGTGCGGGCCAAGGTGGCCTCGGCCCGCAACCTCGACGAACTCCTGGGCGACATCGACCTCGACGCGTTCGTGCTGTTCTCCTCCATCGCCGGCGTCTGGGGCAGCAGCGGCGAGGGCTCGTACGGCGCCGCCAACGCCTACCTGGACGCGCTGGCCGAGCGGCGGCGCGCCGCCGGGCGCACCGCCACCGCCGTCGCCTGGGGCATCTGGGACGCGTTCAACGAACGCGACGAGGACACCACCATGCGTGAACTGCTCACCGCACGCTCCCAGCAGCAGGGCCTGCCCCGGCTGGATCCGCGGCTGGCGTTCGAGGCGCTGCGGCAGGCCCTGGACCACGACGAGACGACCCTGGTCGTCAGCGCCGTGACCTGGGAACGGTTCGCCGCCCTGTTCACGGTGGCCCGCCCGCGCCCGCTGCTCGACGAAATCCCCGAGGTACGCGTCCTGGCCGTGCCGGCCGCGGACACCGCCGCCGGCGAGGCGCCGGCCCGCACCGAACTGGCACGCCGACTCGCCGAGTCCGACCCGGTCGGCCGCGAGCGCATCCTGCAGGACCTGGTCGCCGCCGGGGCGGCCGGGGTGCTCGGCCACACCGAGGCCGACACCGGCGGCCTGGACAGCCGACTCGCCTTCCGCGACCTGGGCTTCGACTCGCTGACCGCCGTCGAGCTGCGCAACCGCCTGAACGAGGCCACCGGCCTGCGGTTGCCCGCGTCGGTGGTCTTCGACCACCCCACGCCGGCCGCGCTCGCCCGCTTCCTGGCCACCGAACTGATCGGCGGGGACGAGTCGCAGCACACCGCCTCCGCCTCCGGCGTCGGCCCGGACCGGACCGCACCGGCTTCGGACGAGCCGGTGGCGATCGTCGGCATGGCCTGCCGCCTCCCAGGTGGTATCCACTCGCCGGAGCAGTTGTGGCAGTTGCTGGCCGACGGCGGCGACGTACTCGCCGACTTCCCGGACGACCGCGGCTGGGACCTCGACTCGCTCTTCGACGCGGACGCTGACGCGGCCGGCCGCAGCTATGTGCGCCGGGGCGGGTTCCTGACCGATGCGGGCGACTTCGACGCCGAGTTCTTCGGCATCTCCCCGCGCGAGGCGCTGGCGATGGACCCGCAGCAGCGTCTCCTGCTCGAGTCCTCCTGGGAGGCGTTCGAACGGGCCGGCATCGACCCGGCGTCAGCACGCGGCGAGGACGTCGGCGTGTTCATGGGCGCCGGCTCCGCCGGATACGCGACCGGCGAGAACCGCATCCCCGAGCAACTGGAGGGCTTCGCCCTCACCGGCAGCGCAGCCAGCGTGATCTCCGGCCGCATCTCCTACACCTTCGGCCTGGAGGGCCCGGCCGTCACCGTCGACACCGCCTGCTCCTCGTCCCTGGTCGCCCTGCACCTGGCCGCCCAGTCGTTGCGCAGCGGCGAGTGCTCGCTCGCGCTCGCCGGCGGCGTCACGGTGATGGCGAGCCCGCGCGCGTTCACCGAGTTCAGCCGGCAGCGCGCGCTGGCGCCCGACGGCCGCTGCAAGGCGTTCTCCGCGGACGCGGACGGCACGGGCTGGGGTGAGGGCGTCGGCGTGCTCCTGGTGGAGCGCCTGTCGGACGCGCGGCGCAACGGGCACCGGGTGCTCGCGGTGGTGCGGGGCTCGGCGGTCAACCAGGACGGCGCCAGCAACGGCCTCACCGCGCCGAACGGCCCGTCCCAGCAGCGGGTGATCCGCGCCGCCCTCGCCGCCGCCGGGCTGACTGAGCTCGAGGTGGACGCGGTGGAGGCGCACGGCACCGGTACCTCGCTCGGTGACCCGATCGAGGCGCAGGCGCTGCTCGCCACGTACGGGCAGGGCCGGGACGCGGACCGGCCGCTATGGCTGGGCTCCATCAAATCGAACGTGTCCCACACGGCCGCGGCCTCCGGCGTCATCAGCGTCATCAAGATGGTGCTCGCGCTCGGCGCGGGCGTCCTGCCGCACACCCTCCACGTCGACGAGCCCTCCGGGCACATCGACTGGTCCAGCGGCACCGTGGCGCTGCTCACCCAGGCCCGGCCGTGGCCCGGAACGGACCGCCCGCGCCGGGCCGGTGTGTCCTCGTTCGGCATGAGCGGCACCAACGCCCACCTGATCCTGGAGCAGGCGCCGGACCACGCCGACGCCCCCGTCGAGCGCGCGCCGGCGGACCAGGTCCTGCCCTGGGCCCTGTCCGCCAGTACCGCCGAGGCGCTGCCCGCCCAGGCCGAGCGGCTGCACGCCCACCTCACCGCCCACCCTGAGCTGCACCCCGCCGACGTCGGCCACGCGCTGGCCCGTACCCGCGGCGCACTGGAGCACCGAGCCGTGGTGACCGGCGCCGACCGCGCCGAGCTGATGTCCGCACTGGCCGAGCTGGCCGGCGGCGACACCGGACAGGGCGTGGCGCGCGGCTCCGTCCGCACCGCGTTCCTGTTCTCGGGCCAGGGCGCCCAGCGTGTGGGGATGGCCGCCGGACTCGCCGCCGCCCACCCGGTGTTTGCGCAG
>NZ_JAERRF010000047.1 GCF_016741875.1 Streptomyces coffeae
CGAGACCGGCTCCGCCACGCCGACAACGCAGGCACCACACCACCCAACACCGACGGATCAATACCCAAACGATCCGCCAACCACCCCACATCCTCACGCTCCACCACCGACCAAAACTCCGCATCCACCCCCGCCACCTCGCCCGACGCGGCCACCGACCCCACCGCGCCCGGCCAAAACCGCTCATTCTGAAAGGCATACGTCGGCAACTCCACGCGCCGCGCACCCGACCCCGCAAACAACACGCCCCAGTCCACAGCCACACCACTCACGTGCAGCTGTGCAAGCGCCGTGACGGCCGCTGTCTCCTCCGGCCGGTCCTTGCGCAGCACCGGAACCACCACGGCCTCGTCCGGTACCTGCTCTCCGATCAGCGCCGACAGCACACCATCCGGCCCCAGCTCCACAAACGTCCGCACACCCTCCGCCCGCAGCGCCTGGATGCCATCGGCGAAGCGCACGGTCTCCCGCACATGCCGCACCCAGTACTCCGGCGAACAGATCTCCTCCGCCACAGCCACAGCACCGGTCAGATTCGACACCACCGGAATCCACGGTGCACCGAACTCCAGCCCCTCCACCACCGACCGGAACTCATCCAGCATCGGATCCATCAAAGGCGAGTGGAACGCATGCGATACCCGCAGCCGACGCAACGTGCGATCCTCAAAACGCGCAGCGGTCTCCAGCACAGCCGCTTCCTCACCGGACAGCACCACCGAACGCGGACCGTTCACCGCAGCGACCGCCACACCATCCGGCAGGACGCGCCGAACCCCGTCCTCCGTCGCCCGCACTGCCACCATGGCGCCACCCGCGGGCAGCGCCTCCATCAGCCGGGCTCGCGCGGCCACCAGCGCACATGCATCGGCCAGCGACAACACACCCGCCACATGCGCGGCAGCAACCTCACCAATCGAATGCCCAGCAACATAGTCCGGCCGCATTCCGAGCGACTCCACCAGCCGGAACAACGCCACCTCAACCGCGAACAACGCCTGCTGCGCACAACCCGTCTCGTTCAACGCCTGCGCATCCTCACCCCACATCACCTCCCGCACAGCACCATCCAGATGCGCCAGCACACCATCGAGAGCCTCGGCGAAGAACGGGAACCGGTCATACAGCTCCCGGCCCATCCCCAGCCGCTGCGCACCCTGCCCCGAGAACAGGAACGCCATCGCGCCCTCGCCGGCCACACCCCGAGCGGCCTCGACCACTCCCTGATCGGACGCCAGCAACACTGCCCGATGCTCAAACACCGACCGGCTCGTAGCCAACGAGAACCCGATGTCGAGTGGCGCGTACTCGGGGTACTTCTTCGCGAAGTCCGTCAGCCGCTCCACCTGTGCGTCCAGCGCGGCCGTGGTCCTGCCTGCGACGAGCCAGGGGACGACGCCGGGCACCGTGGTCGGCGGTTCCGCGGTCTCCTGCTCGGGCTCCGGGGCCTGTTCGAGGATCACATGGGCATTGGTACCGCTGATGCCGAACGAGGACACTCCGGCCCGGTGCGGGCGGCCGGTCCGCGGCCACGCGGTGTCGGCTGTGAGCAGGGCGACCGCGCCCTCGGTCCAGTCCACATGGGACGAGGGGGCGTCGACATGCAGCGTGCGTGGCAGCACCTCGTGCCGTAGCGCCATCACCGTCTTGATCACACCCGCCACACCGGCCGCTGCCTGCGTATGGCCCAGGTTGGACTTCACCGAGCCCAACAGCAGGGGACGCTCCGCATCCCGATCCTGACCGTAGACCGCCATCAGCGCCTGCGCCTCGATCGGGTCACCCAGCCTCGTGCCCGTACCGTGTGCCTCCACCGCGTCGACGTCCGCGGCAGACAGCCCAGCTCCGGCCAGCGCCTGCCGGATCACCTGCTGCTGCGACGGCCCGTTCGGCGCCGTCAGGCCATTCGACGCACCGTCCTGATTGACCGCGGAGCCCCGCACCACGGCAAGGATCTCGTGCCCGTTGCGCAGTGCGTCGGAGAGCCGCTCCACGACGAGTACACCGACGCCCTCGGACCAGGCGGTGCCGTCGGCGGCTTCGGCGAATGCCTTGCACCGCCCGTCGGGCGCCAGGCCACCCTGCACGCTGAAGCCGGAGAAATTCGCCGGCGTGGTCATCACGGTGACACCACCGGCCAGCGCCAGGGAGCATTCACCGCCGCGCAGGGCCTGCGCGGCGAGGTGCAGTGACACCAGCGACGACGAGCAGGCGGTGTCCACCGTGACCGCCGGGCCCACGAGACCGAAGACATACGACAGTCGGCCGGAGATCACGCTGGCCGCGAGCCCGGTCCCGCCGTGGCCCTCCAACTCCTCACCGGCCCCGGCAACGAGGCGGACATAGTCCTGGCCGTTGGTGCCGATGAACACGCCGGTCCGGCTGCCGCGCAGCGAGACCGGGTCGATCCCGGTCCGTTCGAACGCCTCCCAGGACACTTCCAGCAGCAGCCGCTGCTGCGGGTCCATCGCCATCGCCTCACGCGGTGAGATCCCGAAGAAGTCCGGGTCGAACTCGGCGGCGTCATAGAGGAATCCGCCCTCAGCGGTCGCACTGCGGCCGTGGCCGTCTCCGCCGAGCACCTCCAGGTCCCACCCTCGGTCGGTGGGGAATCCGGAGATCGCGTCGTCACCCGACGCCACCAGATCCCACAGGCCCTCGGGCGAGGACACTCCGCCGGGGAACCGGCAGGCCATGCCGACGATCGCAACCGGTTCGGTCCGGCCCGATTCTGCCTCCTCCAGCTGCTTCCGCGTCTGATGGAGGTCAGCGGTGACCCACTTCAGGTATTCGACGAGCTTCTCTTCGTCCGCCATGGTCAAGGACCCTTTCCGCTTGTGCGATCGACCGCGGGATCAGCGATCCGCCGGTCCGCCGAGCTCGCTGTCGATGAAGGCCAGAATCTCGTCGGCGCTGGCCGCCTTGAACTGTTGGTGTATGTCCGGCTCACCGGTTTCGGTGGTGTCGCCGGAGCCGGAAACCCGCGCGAGCAGCATCCGCAACCGCGCTGCCGCCCCGGTCCTGGCCGCCTCGTCGAACTCCCCTGCCGACAGAGCCGTCGACAGGGCCTCTTCCAGCCGGTCGAGTTCCGCGGGGAGGGTTGATTCTGCGGCCGGGGCGGATCCGCCCAGCCGTGCCACGAGGTAGTCGGCGACCGCGACGGGTGTCGGATGGTCGTAGATCAGGGTGGCCGGCATCCGCAAGCCGGTCGCGGCGGTGATCCGGTTGCGCATCTCGAGCGCCGTGAGCGAGTCGAAGCCGAGCCGAGAGAACTCCCGCTCGGCCGCGACCGATTCGAGCGAAGGGTGGCCCAGGACTGCCGCGGACTCGGTCCGGACAAGATCGGTGAGGAAGCGCACCCGCTCGTGCTCGCGCATGCTCAGCAGCCGAGCTGCCAGGTCCGGTGTGCTGTTGCCCGCGGCCGCGGTCCGACGACGGCCGCCGATCAGGTCACGCAGGATCGCGGGGACCGTACCCGCGAACGCCGTTGAGCCGGCGCCCGGCCTGCCCAAAGTGCGCATCAGGATCAGCCGGGATTCGTCGCGGGCGGTTGCCGCGTCGAACAGGGCGAGCCCCTGTGCCGGGGTCAGGGGTGGCGTCCCGGACCGGTTCAGACGCTCGATGTGGGCCTTGCTGAGCCCGCTGGTCATGCCGGTTCCCTGGGCCCAGGGCCCCCACGCCAGCGAGGTCGCCGCCAGTCCCGCGCGCCTGCGGTGCTGGGCGAGCGCGTCGAGGAAGGCGTTTGCGGCGGCGTAGTTCGCCTGCCCCGGGCTGCCCATCACACCCGAGACCGAGGAGTAGACGACAAACGCGGCGAGATCCATGGTCTGTGTCGCCTCGTGCAGATGCCACCCGGCGTCGACCTTGGGCCGCAGCACCGCGTCCATCCGCTCGGGGGTGAGCGAACCCAGTACGCCGTCGTCGAGCACACCGGCGGTATGCACCACCGCGGTCAGCGGGTGACGCGCGGGGACGCGGGCCAGCAGCCCGGGTATCGCGGCGGGGTCGGCGACATCGCAGGCGGCGAGGGACACCTCCGCACCCTGCGCGGTCAGCTCGTCACGCAGTCGGGCCGCCCCCGGTGCGTCGGCGCCGCGGCGGCCGGCCAGCAACAGATGCCTGACGCCGTGCTCGGTCACCAGGTGCCGTGCCAGTTCACGGGCCAGACCGCCGGTGCCACCGGTGATCAGCACCGTGCCGTCGGGGCCCCATGGCGACCGGGGCGGGGCGCCCGCGGACGTGGGCAGCTCGGGCAGGCGCGCCATGCGCGCCACCCGGACGGTCCCTTGCCGCACCACACACTGCTCCTCGTCCATGCCCGGCAGGTACGGCAGCACGGCCGTGGAAGCCGCCGTGCCGTCGAGGTCGGCGAGCAGGAACCGGCCGGGGTTCTCCGACTGCGCGGACCGCACCAGACCCCACACCGCCGCCGCGGCCAGGTCCCGTACGTCCTCGCCGTCGGCCGCGACCGCGCCCTTGGTGACGAACACCAGACGGGTGCGGGCGAGCCGGTCCTCGGCCAGGCACTCCTGCATCAGCGCCAGCACCCGGTGGGTGATCTCGTGTACCGCCTGCGGGCCACGTGCCATATCGCCCTCGACGGATACGACGAGTACCCGCGGTACCACCGCACTGCCACGATCCCGCAGATCGGCTAGTGAGTTCACTGGTACTGGTGCCGGGTCCAGCACACCGGTCGTGCCCGGCCCCTCGGCGCCGAGTACGAACCAGTCCGTGGTGTCGCGCGCCTCCGGTACCTCCCGGCGGACCCACGTGACGTGGAACAGGGGCCCGCTCGGATCCTGGGGCGCCGGGCGGGCATCGGCCCGGGTCGTCGCGGGACGCAGCTCGATCGAGTCCGCCGAGAGGACAGGCGCGCCCAGCACATCGGAAGCCACCAGGGCCACGCCGTCCGTATGGGGGGTGAGCCGGACCCGCAGCACCGACGCGGACGCGGCGTGCAGTGACACCCCGCGCCACCGCTTCGGTGTCAGCCACGGGCCGTCCTCGTCGCCGCCGCTGAACACCGCCGCGTGCAGAACGGCGTCCAGCAGCGCCGGGTGGATGCCGAAACCGTCAACGTCCCCTGCCTGGTGTGGCAGGGCGACCTCGGCGTAGAGGTCCTCGCCCCGGCGCCAGGCACCGCGCAGACCCTGGAACGCAGGCCCGCGGTGCAGGCCCGTTTCGGCGCGGTGTTCGTAGAAGCCGTCCAGGTCGATCGTGGTCGCGCCGGGCGGGGGCCACTGTGCCCTGTCGACGTCTGGTGTCCGCTCGCCCGGGGTGAGCCGCCCGTGGGCCTGCAACGTCCAGGCGGCCTCGGGGTCGCCGGCGGGGCGCGCGTGGCACCGCACGTCACGGTGACCGGTGTCGTCGGGCTGCCCCACCCACACCTGGATCTGCACCGCTCCCCAGTCCGGTACCACCAGTGGGGCGGCCGTGGTCAGCTCCTCCACCCTGCCGCACTCGACGTGGTCGCCCGCGCGGATCGCAGCCTCCAGGTACGCGCTGTCCGGCAGCTGGACCACACCGTCGACGGTGTACTCGGCGAGCCAGGGTTGCAGGGCGAGGGACACGGTGCCGGTGAGCACCAGGTCCGCCGAGCCCGCGACGGGCAGCACCGCGCCGAGCATCGGATGCTGCGTACTGGCCAGGCCCAGCCCCGCGGCGTCGGCGGAGCTCAGTGACACCGTGGGCCACAGCCGCTGGTGCTGGAAGGCGTACGTGGGAAGGTCGGTCCGGCGCGCCCCGGTCCTGGCGAAGAACGCCCCCCAGTCCACGGGCACACCACTCACATGCAACCGCGCGAGCGCGGTGACGACCGTGGCCTCCTCGGGCCGGTCCTTGCGCAGCACCGGCACGACGACGCTGCCGTCCGGCGCCGAGTCCTCGACGAGTGGCGACAACACTCCGTCCGGGCCCAGTTCCAGGTACGTCCGTACGCCCTGCGCGCCGAGCGCCTGGATGCCGTCGGCGAATCGCACGGTCTCCCGCACATGCCGCACCCAGTACTCCGGGGAGCGCAGCTCGTCGGAGGTGGCGAGTGCGCCGGTGAGGTTGGACACCACCGGGATCCGCGGCTCATGGAAGGTGAGCTGCTCGACCTCGGAGCGGAACGCGTCCAGCATGGGGTCCATCAGCGGCGAGTGGAAGGCATGACTGACCACGAGCCTGCTCGTCCGGCGGCCGGTGACCTGTGCGGTGATGCGGAGTACGGCGTCTTCGTCCCCGGAGAGCACCACCGACGCCGGTCCGTTCACCGCGGCGATGGAGACCCGTTCGGTGAGCAGCGGCGTGACCTCGTCCTCCGCAGCCTGCACCGCGACCATCGCACCACCGGACGGCAACGCCTGCATCAACCGTGCCCGCGCCGACACCAGCGCGCACGCGTCCTCCAACGACAGCACACCAGCGACATGCGCGGCCGTGACCTCGCCGAGCGAGTGTCCGGCCACGAAGTCCGGCGCCACTCCCCAGGACTCCAACAGCCGGAACAGCGCCACCTCGAGCGCGAACAGCGCCGGCTGGGCGTACCCGGTCTCGTTCAGCCGCTCGGTGTCCTCGCCCCAGATCACGTCGCGCAGGGCGGATACGGCGTCCACCTGGCCGGCGTCGCCCGCCTGGCCCGCGTCGAGTGTGTCGCCCACGGCGGGACCGAGCGCGGCGAGCACCGTGTCCAGCGCCTCCGCGAACACCGGGAACCGGTCGTACAGCTCCTGGCCCATGCCGAGCCGCTGCGCACCCTGGCCGGAGAAGAGCACCGCCGACGGACCTTCGGCCGCCACTCCCCGGGCCACCTCGGTGACGTCGTCACCGGAGGCCACCAGAACCGCCCGGTGTTCGAAGGCCGACCGGGCCGTGGCGAGTGAGTAGCCGATGTCCAGTGGCGGCTGTCCGTCAGCGAAGGACGTGATCCGGGCCAGCTGGGCGTCCAGCGCGGCTTCGGTCCGGCCCGACACCGGCCACGGCACCACGGTCGGGCGGGTCGGAGGCTCATGTGGCTCCCCGGACTCCGTTGCCATGGCCGGGCCCTGTTCGAGGATCAGGTGCGCGTTGGTGCCGCTGATCCCGAACGAGGAGATGCCCACCCGGCGCGGGTGATCCACCCTGGGCCACGCGCGGTTCTCCGTCAGCAGCTCGACCGCGCCCGCCGCCCAGTCCACATGGGACGACCGCGCGTCCACGTGCAAAGTCCGCGGCAGGGTTCCTTGGCGCAGCGCCGCCACCATTTTGATGACACCGGCGACACCGGCCGCGGCCTGGGTGTGCCCGAGGTTGGACTTCACCGACCCCAGCAGCAACGGATGCTCCCGGTCCCGTCCATAGGTGGCGAGCAAGGCATGCGCCTCGATCGGGTCGCCCAACGTGGTCCCGGTGCCATGTGCCTCCACCGCGTCGATGTCCGCGGGGGACAGCCCGGCACTGGCGAGAGCCTGACGGATGACGCGCTGCTGCGAGGGGCCGTTCGGGGCGCTCAGCCCGTTCGAGGCGCCGTCCTGGTTGACGGCGGAGCCCCGCACCACGGCCAGAACCTCGTGGCCGTTGCGCAGAGCGTCGGACATCCGCTCGACCACCAGCACACCGACGCCCTCGGACCAGCCGGTACCGTCCGCCGCGTCGGCGAACGCCTTGCACCGGCCGTCCGGGGCGAGCCCACCCTGGGCGCTGAACCCGGCGAAGCTGGAGGATGTCGTCATCACCGTGACACCGCCCGCCAACGCCAGGGAGCATTCTCCGCTGCGCAGCGCCTGCGCGGCCAGGTGCAGCGACACCAGCGAGGACGAGCACGCGGTGTCCACGGTGGTCGCCGGGCCCTCCAGGCCGAACACATACGACAGCCGCCCGGAGATCACACTCGCCGCCAGGCCGGTTCCGATGTGGCCGCCGATGTCCTCCCGTGCGCGGGTGACCAGGTGAATGTAGTCCTGGCCGTTGGTGCCGATGAAGACCCCGGTCGGGCTGCCCCGCAGCCCGGCGGGGTCGATCCCGGTCCGTTCGATCGCCTCCCAGGACACTTCCAGCAGCAGCCGCTGCTGCGGGTCCATCGCCAGCGCCTCACGCGGCGAGATCCCGAAGAACTCCGGGTCGAAATCGGCGGCGTCGTAGAGAAATCCCCCACGGGCGGTCACGCTGCTGCCGGGACCACCTCCCGCAAGTGTCTCCAGATCCCAGCCCCGGTCGCCGGGGAAGGATGAGATCGCGTCCCGTCCGGCGGTGACCAGGCCCCACAGATCTTCCGGGGATCGCACATCTCCGGGGAATCGGCACGCCATCCCGACGATCACGATCGGGTCGTCGTCACGTGCGTCGGCCCGGAGGCGGGCGGGCAGCGGCTCGTCGGTTGGCTGCCGTCCCAGCAGTTCGGCTTCCAGATGCTCGACGAGGACGCGGGGACGCGGGTAGTCGAAGAGCAGGCCGGCGGGCAGTGTCAGGCCGGTGATACGCGCCAGCCGACTACGCAGCTCCATGGAGGTCAGCGAGTCGAACCCGAGCTCCTGGAAGGCTCGGTCCGCGCCGATGGCGCCCGCGTCCGGGTGTCCCAGCACCGCGGCGGCATGGGTACGCACCAGGTCCAGAAGCACCCTGGCACGCTCGGCGGCCGGGGACGCGAGCACGCCCTCACGCCATTTCGACGCGGCGGACTCGCTGTCCTGCCGGGCTTCCCGTGCCGACTGCGCTGCCTCGTGGAAGCCTGGCAGGGTACTGAGGGTTGGGCTGGGCCGGAGGCTGCACAGCGCCTCCAACACGTCCTTCCGCCGCAGATCGGCGACGATCGTGTTCGCCTCCGGCTCGGTCACCAACTCACCCAGCAACTCCAGGGCAAGGCCGGGCTCCAGCCCGATGACCCCGGCCTCCCCCGGTCCGCCCTGCAGGCCGGCAGCCATACCACCACCCGCCCAAGCACCCCACGCAACCGACGTCGCCACCAACCCCCCAGCACGCCGACGCTCAGCCAACGCATCCAACACCGCATTCGCCGCCGCATAATTCGCCTGCCCCGGATTCCCCACAGCACCCGCCACCGACGAGAACAGCGCGAACACCGACAAGTCCCGGCCTCGAGTCAACTCATCGAGCAGCAGTGCCGGGGCAACCTTCGCCCGGAACACCGCACCAAACCGCTGCGGCGTCAACCCATCAAGCACCGCATCGTCCAGTACTCCCGCGGCGTGCACCACACCGGTCAGCGGAAGCTCCTCCGGAATCCCCGCCAAAGCCGCCTCAAGCTCCGCGCGATGAGCTGTATCACACGCAGCAACCGTCACCCGCGCACCCAACGCTGACAACTCCGCCACCAACTCCCCCGCACCCGGCGCCCCCTCACCCCGCCGACTCAACAACAACAAATGCTCCACCCCACGCCCCGCCAACCAACGCGCCACATGCCCACCCAACACACCCGTACCACCCGTAATCAACACCGTCCCCGACGGCTCCCAACCCCCGCCCGCAGCCGCAGGCACCGGCGCAGGTGCAGGAACCAACCGCCGCCCGTACACCCCACCACCACGCACCGCAACCTGATCCTCATCCCCCACCCCACCACCAAGAACCCCCACCAACCGCCGCACCACACCACCACTCAACTCCACCGGCACATCCACCACACCACCCCAAAGCTCCGGATACTCCAACGCCGCCACCCGCCCCAAACCCCACAAACCACCCTGACCCACACTCCCCACCAACTCCCCCACACCCACCGACACCGCACCACACGTCACCACCCACAACCGCCCACCAACCCCCACCTCATCCAACGCCTGCACCAACACAGCCGTATCCACCACACCCACCGGAACACTCGACCAACGCCACCCCTCACACACCCCCAACAACGACACCACCCCAGCAAACCGCACACCACCCTCAACCACCCCCCGCAACTGCTCAACCAACCCCGCACGATCCACCCGCCCCGACACCACCAACCGCACCACACCCGAACCCAACCCCTCCACCAACGACTCCACCCACTCACCATCAACACCCTCACCCGGCACCACCACCAACCACACACCCGGCAACACCACCCCCGACACCCCACCCAACAACTCCCAACGCTCCCTAAACCGCAACCCATCCCCCACCACACGAGACTCAGCCACCGGCCCCACCGACGCCGGCCAAAATCGCTCACGCTGGAAGGGATAGGTGGGCAACTCCACCCGCCGCGCACCCGAACCCGCAAACAACGCATGCCAGTCCACGGCCATGCCGCTCACGTGCAACTGTGCAAGCGCCGTAATGGCGGCTGTCTCCTCCGGCCGGTCCTTACGCAGTACCGGAACCACCACGGCCTCGTCCGGTACCTGCTCTCCGACCAGTGCCGAGAGCACACCATCCGGCCCCAGCTCCAGGAAGGCCCGTACGCCCTCAGCGCTGAGCGTCTGGATGCCGTCAGCGAAACGCACCGTCTCCCGCACATGCCGCACCCAGTACTCCGGCGAACAGATCTCCTCTGCCGCAGCCACAGCACCGGTCAGATTCGACACCACCGGAATCGACGGTGCACCGAACTCCAGCCCCTCCACCACCGACCGGAACTCGTCCAACATCGGATCCATCAACGGCGAATGGAACGCATGACTGACAACCAGACGCTTCGTCCTGCGCCCCTCGGCCTCCAAACAAGCAGCGACCTCCAGCACCGCCGCTTCCTCACCGGAGATCACCACCGACGACGGCCCATTCACCGCCGCCACCGACACCCGACCCGACGCCCCCGCCACCAGCGGCACAACCTCGTCCTCGCCGGCCTGGACCGCCACCATCACTCCACCCGACGGCAACGCCTCCATCAACCGAGCCCGCGCCCCCACCAGCACACACGCATCAGCCAGCGACAGCACACCAACCACATGAGCTGCCGCGACCTCTCCGATGGAGTGCCCGGCCACAAAGTCCGGCCGTACACCCCACGACTCGACCAGCCGGAACAACGCCACCTCAACCGCAAACAACGCCTGCTGCGCATAACCCGTCCGGTTCAACGCCTCCGCATCCTCACCCCACATCACCTCCCGCACAGAACCATCCAGCTGCGTCAACACACTGTCGAGAGCCTCGGCAAACACCGGGAACCGGTCATACAGCTCCCGCCCCATCCCCAGCCGCTGCGCACCCTGCCCCGAAAACACAACCCCCAGGCGCGGCCCCTCCCCGGCCTCGCCCCGCGCAACCTCCACCACCCCCTCATCCGACGCCAGCAACACCGCCCGATGCCCAAACACCGACCGGCTCGTAGCCAACGAGAACCCGACATCCATCCGAGCACCGCTGTCAGGAACGGAACGGAGCCGGCCGATCTGAGCCTCGAGAGCCGCCACACTCTTGGCCGACACCGGCCAAGGCACCACACCCCAACCAACTTCCCGAGGTTCAACAGGCTGCTCCACCACAGGCCCCGCCTCAAGAATCACATGCGCATTCGTGCCACTGATCCCGAACGACGACACACCCGCACGACGAGCCCGGCCCGTCTCAGGCCAAGGGGTGTTCTCCCTCAGTACCCGCACATCGCCAGCCGTCCAGTCCACATGCGAAGACGGCACATCAGCATGCAACGTCCGCGGCACCACACCATGCCGCATCGCCATCACCGTCTTGATCACACCCGCCACACCCGCCGCTGCCTGCGTATGGCCCAGGTTCGACTTCACCGACCCCAGCAACAGCGGCCGTTCACGGTCCTGCCCATAGACCGCCATCAGCGCCTGCGCCTCGATCGGGTCACCCAGCCTCGTCCCCGTACCGTGTGCTTCCACTGCGTCGACGTCCGCAGGAGAGAGCCCCGCTCCGGCCAGCGCCTGCCCGATCACCTGCTGCTGCGACGGCCCGTTCGGCGCCGTCAGGCCATTCGACGCACCGTCCTGATTGACCGCGGAGCCCCGCACCACCGCCAAGACCGGATGCCCATTGCGCAGCGCGTCGGAGAGCCGCTCCACCACCACCATGGCGACACCCTCGGACCAGCCGGTGCCGTCGGCGGCGTCGGAGAACGCCTTGCACCGCCCGTCGTGGGCCAGTCCGCCCATCCGGGAGAACCCGGCGAAGCTCATCGGTGTGGACATGATCGTGACCCCACCGGCCAGCGCCAGGGAGCATTCACCGCCGCGCAGGGATTGCGCGGCCAGATGGAGTGACACCAGCGAGGAGGAGCACGCCGTGTCGACGGTGATGGCCGGGCCCTCCAGTCCCAGGACGTAGGCGAGTCGGCCGGACGCCACACTGCCGGACAGACCGGTGAGAGCGTGGCCCTCGACATCGACGGTGGACCGCATGACGAGGGTTCCGTAGTCCTGGCCGCTGAACCCGACGAACACGCCCGTCCGGCTGCCGCGCAGGGAGACCGGGTCGATCCCCGAGCGCTCGACGGCCTCCCAGGTCTGCTCCAGCAGCAGTCGCTGCTGCGGGTCCATCGCCAGTGCTTCGCGCGGACTGATGCCGAAGAAACCGGCGTCGAAATCGGCTACGCCCCGCAGGAAGCCGCCCTTGCCGTCCATGCCGTGCGTGCTGTCCGTGCCCGCCCCCGGGCTGTAGGCACCGGAGTGGTGTTCCCAACCGCGGTCGGTGGGGAAGCCGGATATCGCGTCCCCGCCGGATTCAACGAGCCGCCACAGGTCCTCCGGCGAGTCCACTCCGGCCGGGAAGCGGCAGCTCATGCCGATGATGGCCACGGGCTCGTCGGTCACCGCGGCCGGGGTGTGCGGTGCCGCGGAGACCGGGACGGCGCCTTCCTGCACCAGCTCCCCGAGCAGATATCCGGCGAGCCGGGCGGGTGTCGGGTAGTCGAAGGCCAGGGTGGCGGACAGCGCGAGTCCGGTGACCGTGGCCAGACGGTTGCGCAGTTCGATCGCGGTCAGCGAGTCGAGACCCAGCCCGCGGAACTCCTTTTCCGCGGCGACGACTTCGTGTGAGGAGTGCCCGAGCACACCTGCGGCCTCGCCACGTACCAGGTCCACCAGATGGCGCTGCCGTTCGTCGGTGCGCAGCCCGGCCAGGTGCTCGGCGAGAGCGGCCCGCGAGGCTCCCCCTCGTCCGGCAGCGGCGCGGCGGCCGGTGCGGATCAGGCCCCGGAGCAGGGCCGGGACCTCCGACGGGGCGCGTAGGGCGCCGCCGCCGACCGGCAGGGGGACGATCAGCGGCTCGTCGCTGCCCAGGACGGCGTCGAACAGGTTGAGCCCCTGCTGCACCGGGAGCAGGGGTAGCCCGAGGGCGCCGGTCCGGTGGAGGTCCTGGTTGTCCAGGGTGCTGGTCATCCCGGCGCGCTGTTCCCAGGCGGGCCATGCCAGGGACACGGCGGGCAGTCCGGTGGCGCGGCGGTGGTGCGCCAGGGCGTCCAGATATCCGTTGCCCGCCGCGTAGTTCGCCTGTCCGGGGCTGCCCATCACACCCGCGGTCGAGGAGTACAGCACGAACGCGGCGAGATCGCATTCCCTGGTCGCCTCGTGGAGGTTCCAGGCGGCGTCCACCTTGGGCCGCAGCGCCGTGTCGATCCGCTGCGGGGTCAGTGAGCCGATCACGCCGTCGTCCAGCACGCCCGCCAGGTGCGCCACGGCGGTCAGCGGGTGTGCGGCGGGTATGCGGGCCACCAGCTCCTGTACGGCGGTGCGGTTCGCGACATCGCAGGCGACCACGGACACGTCGGCGCCCTGGGCGGCCAGTTCCGCCTGGAGGTCGGCGGCGCCCGGGGCGTCCGTGCCGCGGCGCCCGGTGAGCACCAGGTGGCGTATGCCCCGCTGGGCGACGAGATGGCGGGCCAGCTCCGCGCCCAGGCCACCGGTGCCGCCCGTGATCAGCACCGTGCCCTCGGTGTCCCACTCGGGCGGCATGGTCAGAACGATCTTGCCGATGTGCTGTGCCAGGCTCATCCAGCGGAACGCCTCGCGGGCGCGGCGCACGTCCCAGGTGCGTACCGGCAGCGGTTTGAGCGCTCCCTCGCCGAACAGGCCGGTGAGTTCGGCAAGCATCCGCTGGATGTGGTCGGGGGACGCGAAGCCCAGGTCGAACGCCTGGTAGTGGATGCCGGGCGGCACGCTGTCGGCGTCCCGGATATCGGTCTTGCCCATCTCCAGGAACCGGCCGCCGTGCCGCAGCAGCGGCATCGAGGCGTCCACGAACTCACCGGCCAGCGCGTTCAGTACAACATCGATGCCGCCCTCGCCCGCGACGTCGGCGAAGGCCGACTGGAACTCGGTGGTGCGGGAGGAGGCGATATGGTCCTCCGACACACCCAGTTCGCGCAGAACATCCCACTTGCTCTCACTGGCGGTGGCGAACACCTCGGCGCCGAGGTGGTGGGCGAGCTGGATCGCGGCCATGCCGACGCCGCCGGCGCCCGCGTGCACCAGCACCTTCTCACCGGGGCGGACTCCGGCCAGGTCCGACAGGGCGAGGTGGGCGGTGAGGAACGCCAGCGGGACGGACGCCGCCGTCTCCCACGACCAGTCGTGCGGCACCGCGGTCAGATGCCGCTCGTCGACCACGACCGTGGGGCCGAACCCGCCGGACACCATGCCCATGACGCGGTCACCCGGCCGCAGTCCGGTCACGTCCGGGCCGACCTCCATGACCACCCCGGCCGCCTCGGAGCCGAACAGCCCGGCCTCGCCGGGATACATGTCGAGCGCGTTCAGGACGTCCCGGAAGTTGATGCCTGCGGCGCGTACGGCCATGCGCACCTGTCGGCCGGCCGGCGGTTCGAGCACCTCCGGGCACGGCAGGAGGTCCAGGGTGTCGAGGCTGCCCTTGCGGCGGCTGTCCAGCCGCCAGGGCGTGTTCAGCGGCGGCACCAGGGCGGCACCGGCTCCCGATGTCGCGCGGGCCAGGCGTCCCACGCGCAGCTGCCCGGCACGGATCAGCGCCTGTGGCTCGTCGAGGGCGGACAGTCCCGGCACGCCCGGCAGGACGGCCCCGGCCGCCGCCGGGTCGTCGTCGAGGTCCAGGAGCAGGAATCGGCCGGGGTTCTCCCACTGGGCGGACCGCACCAGTCCCCACACCGCCGCCGCGGCCAGGTCCTGTACGTCCTCGCCGTCGGCCGCGACCGCACCCCTGGTGACGAACACCAGGCGGGAACGGGCGAAGGGTTTCCCGGCGAGCCATTGCTGCACCAGGTCCAGCGCCCGGTGGGTCAGGGCATGAACGGCGTCCGGGCCGCCGTCCCCGGCCAGCGGCACGGCGACCACCGGCGGCACCGCGTCCCGCCGCGCCAGGTCGGCCAGAGAGGAGACGCGTTCCGATGTGGTCCCCGCCGCGTCCAGCGCCGCATCCAGGCCGATGTCGTCCGCGCCGACCACGGCCCAGGCGGAGTCCACCGCTTCCGGGGCGGCCTGGTCCACCCAGTCCAGCCGGAACAGTGCGTCCATGGGGTCCGGGGCAGTGGGCGCGGTGGGTTGTGTGGACGGTGCGCGCAGGGTCAGTGACTCCACCGAGATCACCGGGGCGCCGTCGGTATCCGCCCCGGCGACGACGACGGTGTCCGGGCCGGTCCGCAGCAACCGCGCCCGCAGTGTGGATGCCCCGGAGGCGTGCAGGGTGGCACCGCGCCACTCGAAGGGCAACAGTTGTTCCTCGTCGCCGGAGAACGCCGCCGCGTGCAGCACGGAGTCCAGCAACCCCGGGTGGACACCGAAGTCTCCGGCGTCGTCCACGGCTTCCGGCAGCGCGACCTCGGCGAAGAGTTCGTCGCCACGGCGCCAGACCGCACGCAGACAGCGGAAGGTCGGTCCGTACTCCAGACCGGACCGCGCGTACCGGTCGTAGAGACCGTCGATGTCGACCACCGTGGCACCGGGCGGCGGCCAGCGCGTCGCCTCGAAGTCCGCCGCTGGGCCGGTGATCTGCCCGGCGTCTTCCTCGCTCCGCACGAGGCTCCGGACGAGCGTTCCGGTGGCGTGAAGTGTCCACGGCGCGTCGGGAGCGTCCGTCGGGCGTGCGAAGAAGCGTACGGCGCGGCGCCCGTTGTCATCGAACTCGCCTATGTGCAACTGGAGTTGAGTCGCACCGTGCTCGGGCTGCACCAGTGGCACGGCCAGGGCCAGGTCCTCCACCCGGTCACAGCCGGTCCGGTCCCCGGCCCGGATGGCCAGCTCCAGGAACCCGGTCCCGGGAAAGAAGATCATGCCGCCGACCACATGGTGGGCGAGCCACGGGTGGGTCGCGGTGGACAGCACACCGGTCAGCACCAGTTCGTCGGTGCCGGCCACGACCATCTCCGCGCCGAGCAGCGGATGCCCGGCCGGGTCAAGACCGGCCCCGGACAGGTCGGCCGACAGCGCCGCGCCCGAGGGCCAGTACCGCCGTCGTTGGAACGCGTACGTGGGCAGGTCGATCCGCTGGGCTCCGGTGCCGGCGAAGAACGCCTGCCAGTCCACCGCGATCCCGTTCACATGCAGCCCCGCGACACCGGTCGCCAGGGCGTGTCCCTCCGCCCGGTCCTTGCGCAGCAGCGGCAGCACCACGGCCGTCTCCGGCACGCACTCCTCGGCCGCCGCCGAGAGCACCCCGTCCGGGCCGAGTTCCACGAGCACCCCGGCACCGGCGTCGGCCAGGGACCGTACCCCGTCGGCGAACCGTACGGTCTCCCGGACGTGCCGCATCCAGTACTCGGGCGAGCACAGCTCACCCTCCTCGGCGAGCCGGCCGGTCAGGTTCGACACCACGGAGATCTGCGGCTCGTGGAACTCCAGTCCGTGAAGGGCCTGCCGGAAGTCCGCCAGCATCGGCTCCATCAGCGGCGAGTGGAAGGCGTGCGACACCCGCAGCCGGCTGGTGCGGTGGCCGCGTGCCGCCAGGCTCGCCGTGATGTCCCGCAGGGTTTCCCCGTCACCGGACAGCACCACCGACGCCGGGCCGTTCACGGCGGCGACCGACACCGGGCCGTCCAGCAGCGGTAGCACCTCGTGCTCGGTGGCCCGTACCGCCACCATCGCGCCGCCCGGCGGCAGCGCCTGCATCAGACCGGCGCGCGCCGACACCAGTGTGCAGGCGTCCGCCAGCGACAGCACGCCCGCGATGTGCGCGGCGGCGACCTCGCCGACCGAGTGCCCGGCCACGAAGTCCGGCGTCACTCCCCAGGACTCCACCAGCCGGAACAGCGCCACCTCGACGGCGAACAGCGCCGGCTGGGCGTGCCCGGTCTCGTTGAGCCGCTCGGCGTCCTCGCCCCACATCACCGTGCGGACGGCGGGGTCGAGCTCCGCGAGCACGGCGTCCAGCGCCTCGGCGAACGCCGGGTACCGGTCGTACAGTTCCCGGCCCATGCCGAGGCGCTGCGCGCCCTGTCCGGAGAACAGCATGGCGAGCTTGCGCCGGCCCGCGACGACGCCACTGATGGCACAGGGTGCGCTGCCGTTCTCCGCCCAGGCCGCCAGTCCGTCCTGGAGGGCGTCGTGTTCCCCGGCGACGACGGCCAGCCGGTGTTCGAGGGCGGCCCGGGAGGTCGCGAGGGAGAACGCCACGTCGAGCGGCCGCAGTCCGGGGTCCTGGCGCAGCCGTGCGAGGAGAGCCGTGGCCTGGTCCCGCAGCGCGGCCTGGGTGCCGCCGGACAGCACCCACGGCAGTGTGGTCAGCCGGCGCTCGGGCTCCTCGGGCGGCTCCTCGGGGCGCTCCGGGGCCTGTTCGAGGAGCACATGCGCGTTGGTGCCGCTGACTCCGAAGGAGGAGACGCCCGCGCGCCGGGGGCGGCCGGTGTCCGGCCAGAAGCGCTGCTCCGTCGCCAGTTCCACCGCTCCGGCGCTCCAGTCCACCAAGGACGAGGGGGCATCGGCGTGCAGTGTCCGCGGTACGGCTCCGTGCCGCATCGCCATCACCATCTTGATGACACCGGCGACCCCGGCCGCGGCCTGGGCGTGCCCGAAGTTGGACTTGACCGACCCCAGGAGCAACGGGGTCTGCCGGTCCTGTCCGTAGGTGGCGAGCAGGCTCTGTGCCTCGATGGGGTCGCCCAGCGGCGTGCCGGTGCCGTGGGCCTCCACCACGTCCACGTCCGTGGTGTCGAGTCCGGCGTTGGCCAGCGCCTGCCGGATGACCCGGCGCTGTGACGGGCCGTTGGGGGCGGTGAACCCGTTCGACGCGCCGTCCTGGTTGACCGCGCTGCCGCGGACGACGGCGAGCACCGGGTGTCCGTTGCGCTGCGCGTCGGACACCTTCTCCAGGACGAGGACGCCCACGCCCTCGGACCATCCGGTGCCGTCGGCGGCATCGGAGAACGCCTTGCACCGCCCGTCGCGGGCCAGCCCGCCCTGGCGGCTGAACTCGATGAGCGGGCCCGGCGTGGCCATGACGTTGACCCCGCCGGCCAGCGCCAGCGAGCATTCGCCGTTGCGCAGCGACTGTACGGCCAGGTGCAGCGCGACCAGGGACGACGAGCAGGCCGTGTCGACCGTCAGCGAGGGCCCTTCCAGACCGAGGGTGTACGACAGCCGCCCGGACAGCGCACTCGCCGCGATCCCGGTGCCGACCTCGCCGGTCGCGTCGTCCAGCGAACGCACCATCAGGTAGGCGTAGTCCTGGCCGTTGGTGCCCATGAACACACCGGTCCGGCCCGCTCGCAGGCGGGTGGCGTCGATGCCCGCGCGCTCGATCGCCTCCCACGCCGTCTCCAGCAGCAGCCGCTGCTGCGGGTCCATGCGCAGGGCCTCCCGTGGCGAGATGCCGAAGAAGCCGGGGTCGAAGTCGGCGGCGCCATCGAGGAATCCGGCCTGTTGGCTGAGTTCGTTGCCCCGCTGGTCGGCCGGGCTGGTGCGCAGGGCGCCCAGATCCCAGCCGCGGTCGGCCGGGAAGCCGGAGATGGCGTCGGTGCCGGATTCGACCAGCCGCCACAGGTCCTCCGGGGAGCGCACACCGCCGGGATACCGGCAGCCCATGCCGACGACGGCGATGGGTTCGGTGGCTGCGGCGATCAGGTGCTTGTTCTGCCGCCGGAGGCGCTCGCCCTCCTTCATGGCGGCGCGGAGCGCCTGGACGACCTGCTCGCTGGGCGTGCTCATGGGTGACTCCGTCGCTCTGCTCGATCGACTGGGGGTTGGGCTGGCTCAACTGGGGTGCCGGACCGTGCCGGTCGGGGGGCGCGGCGCTCGGCTACTCGTCATCGGACTGGCGCCGCAGTGCGGCCTGCACCAGGTCGTCCAGGGCCATCGTGTCGATGGACTCCTCCGGCTCGTCCTCCGGCGCCGCCGCTTCGGGGTTCCGCCCGGCCAACTGGAGCAACGGCTCCAGCAGACCGATCTCCCGCAGCCTGCCGACCGGGACGGAGGCGAGCAGGGCCCGGATCTCCGCTTCCTCGGCGCTCTCGGCGCACCCGTCGGCTGTAGCGGTGGTGCCGTCGGCGCCGTCGGGCACCAGTCGGCCGGTGATGTGCTCGGCCAGCGCCAGGGGCGTCGGCCAGTCGAACACCAGGGTCGCGGCCAGGCTCAGTCCCGTTGCGGCAACCAGCTGGTTGCGCAGTTCCACGGCGCCCAGAGAATCCACCCCGAGGTCCCGGAACAGCCGCTCGGCGCCGACCGCGTCCGCGTCCCGGTATCCGAGCACCCCCGCGCAGCGCGTACGGACCAGGTCGAGCACAGCCTCCAGGCGGCGGCCCGGGGGGAGCTTCCGCAGCCGGTCCCGCAGTGCGCCGTCGGCATCGGCCCGCTCGCTCCCGGCGGGCACCGGCCGCTGCGCCCCGGGCAGTTCCCGGAGCAGCGCGCCGGGCCGGGCGGCGCCGTAGGACCGCGTGAAACGTTCCGGGTCGATCTGGGCGACCAGGGCGGTGGGTTCCGGCTCCATGACCAGTCGGCGCAGTGCCTCGCAGGCCCGCGCCGGGTCCATGGCGGCGACCCCGGCCCGGCGGGCGGCCTCGTCGGCCGCCGCCGCCCCGGCCAGACCGCCGCCGCCCCAGGCGCCCCAGGCGATCGAGGTCGCGGGCAGGCCCTGGGACCGCCGCTGTTCGGCCAGGGCGTCCAGGACGGCGTTGGCCGCGGCGTAGTTCGCCTGGCCGGGGTTGCCGACGATCGCGGACGCCGAGGAGAACAGCGCGAACACCGACAGGTCCGCCTCGCGGGTCAACTCGTCCAGCAGGAGCGCGGAGGTGACCTTGGCCCGGAACACCGTCGTGAACCGCTCGGGAGTGAGCCGGTCGAGCACCCCGTCGTCCAGGACGCCGGCCGCGTGGACCACGCCCGTGAGCGGAAGGTCGGCCGGGATCCCGGCGAGCAACTCGGTCAGTGCGGTGCGGTCGGCGACATCGCAGGCCGCGATGGTGACGCGGGAGCCGAGGGCGAGGAGTTCCTCCCTCAGCGCGGCCATCCCCGGTGCCTGCTCGCCGCGGCGGCCGGCCAGCAGCAGATGGGCCGCGCCCGCGTGGGCGAGGCGGCGGGCGACATGCGCGCCGAGCGCGCCGGTGCCACCGGTGATCAGGACGGTGCCCGTCGGCTCCCAGGCCCGTACGGGCCGCTCGGCCCGGCCGGGCCCGCCGGGGCGCTGGGCGGGTGCGGGGACCAGCCTGCGGCCGAAGACGGCTCCGGTGCGGACCGCGACCTGGTCCTCGCCGTCCCAGCCGGCCAGTACGGCGGCAAGTCCGGCCGCCACCCGCTCGTCGAGGTCGCGCGGGAGGTCGACCACCCCGCCCCAGCGCTCCGGGTACTCCAGCGCCGCGACCCGGCCCAGGCCCCATACGGCGGCCTGCACCGGTCCGGTGACCGCTTCCGATCGGCCGACCGGCACCGCACCACGGGTGACGCACCACAGCGGTGCGGTGATGCCCGCCTCGCCCAGTGCCTGGATGAGCACCGCGGTTCCGGCCATCCCGGCGGGCGCCCCCGTCTCGGCGCCGGTTTCGTCCAGGGCGAGCAGCGAGAGGACCCCGGTGACGTCACCGGCGCGGTCCCGGAGTTGCGCCGCCAGCTTCCGGCGGTCGTACTGGTCGGATCCGCTGACGGGCAGGGGGACCACGTCGGTGCCCAGTGCGTCCAGCACCGCCGCGGCCCAAGGGTCGTCGGCCTGGTCGGAGGGAACAACGGCGAGCCAGGTCCCCGTCGGGCCGCCGGAGGGGGCGCCGGACAGCGGCTTCCAGACGATCCGGTGGCGCCAGCCGTCCACGGTGGCCTCCTCCTCGCGCTGCCTGCGCCAGTCCAGCAGCGCGGGCAGCACCTGGGAGAGTGCGTCGCCCTCGACGTTCAGGGTCGCTTGGAGCGAGGCGAAGTCCTCCCCCTCGACGGCGTCCCAGAAGGTCCGGTCGGTGCCGTCGTCCTCGGGGGTACGGCCTGTGGTGGGCGTGGTGTCGGGCCAGAACCGTTCGTGCTGGAAGGCGTAGGTGGGCAGGTCGACCCGGCGGGCACCACCGGCGAAGTAGGCCCTCCAGTCGACCGGCACGCCGCACAGCCGCAGCCGCGCGAGTGCCGCCGCGACGGACGCCTGCTCGGGACGTTCCCGGTGCAGTGTCGGCACCGCCGCCACCTCGTCCGGCAGCGCGGCGCGGGCCATGCCCAGCAGTACGGTGTCCGGGCCCAGTTCCAGCACGGCTGCGATGTCGCGCTGCGCCAGGGTCCGTACCCCGTCGCCGAAGCGCACGGTCTCCCGCGCGTGCCGCACCCAGTACTCCGGCGTGCACAGTTCCTCGCCGGTGGCGAGCGCGCCGGTCAGGTTCGACACCACCGGACGGTCCGGAGCCTGGAACCGCACCTCGGACAGCACGGCCCGGAAGTCGTCCAGCATCGGCTCCATCAACGGCGAGTGGAAGGCGTGCGACACCCGCAGGCGACTCGTCCTACGGCCTTCGCCGGCGAGCCGGGCCGCGACCCGGAGCACGGCGTCCTCCTCGCCCGACAGCACCAGCGACGCGGGGCCGTTGACCGCCGCCACCGACACCCGGTCGGTCAGCAGCGGGGCCACCTCGTCCTCGTCGGCCTGTACGGCGATCATGGCGCCGTCGGGCGGCAGTTCGTCCATGAGCCGGGCGCGGGCGGTGACCAGCCGGCAGGCGTCGGGCAGCGAGAGGACTCCCACCGCGTGGGCGGCTGCGATCTCGCCGATCGAGTGCCCGGCCACGACGTCAGGCGTCACCCCCCACGACTCCAGGAGCCGGAACAGTGCCACCTCGACGGCGAACAGCGCGGGCTGGGTGAAGCGGGTGCGGTCCAGCTCCTGCGGCTCCGTGCCCCACATCACCGCACGCAGCGCGGGATCGAGCTGCGCCAGTACGGTGTCCAGGGCGTCGGCGAAAGCCGGGTATCGCTCGTACAACTCTCGTCCCATGCCCAGCCGTTGGCTGCCCTGTCCGGAGAACAGGAACGCCAGCTTGCCGGGCCGGGGGGCGTCCGCGCCCAGCAGGCGCGGGTGGTGTGCGCCCTCGGCCAGCGCGGTCGCCGTCTCCCGCAACTCGTCCCGGCCGGTCACCAGCAGGGCCGCGCGGTGCTCGAACAGCGAGCGGGAGGTGGCCAGCGAGTAGGCCAGATCGGTGAGGCCGAGGGTGGGGCAGGCGTCGGCGTGCGCGAGCAGCCGGCTCGCCTGGGACCGCAGCGCGTCCGGTGTCCTGGCGGACAGCAGGACCGGCACCGTCCGGTCGTCGGCCGGGACAGCCGTTGCGATGTCCCCTGCCGGAACGGCGTCGTACGCGACCGGCGGAACCTGCTCCAGGATCACATGCGCGTTCGTGCCGCTGGCTCCGAAGGAGGAGACACCCGCACGACGTGGGCGTCCGGAGTCCGGCCACTCGGCCGCCTCGGTCAGCAACTGGACCGCACCGGCGCTCCAGTCCACTCGGGACGACGGAGTGTCGGCGTGCAGAGTCGGCGGGATGACACCGTGGCGCAGCGCCATCACCATCTTGATCACACCGGCCGCACCCGAGGCCGCCTGGGTGTGCCCGATGTTGGACTTCACCGAGCCCAGCAGCAGCGGGCGCTCCCGCTCCTGCCCATAGGTCGCCAGCAGCGCCTGCGCCTCGATCGGGTCACCCAGCGAGGTGCCCGTGCCGTGTGCCTCCACGGCGTCGACATCGGCGGGTGAGAGCCGGGCCGCGGCCAGTGCCCGCTGGATCACCCGCTGCTGGGACGGGCCGTTGGGCGCGGTGAGACCGTTGGACGCGCCGTCCTGGTTGATCGCCGAGCCCCGGAGGACGGCGAGTACGGGGTGTCCGTTGCGGCGCGCGTCCGAGAGCCGTTCGACCACCAGCATGCCCACGCCCTCGGCCCAGCCGGTGCCGTCCGCCGCGTCGGAGAACGCCTTGCACCGGCCGTCCGGCGAAAGCGCGCCCTGGGCGCTGAACTCCACGAAGCCGACCGGGGTCGACATCACCGTCACGCCGCCGGTCAGCGCGACCGAGCACTCCCCGGACCGCAGCGCCTGCGCGGCCAGATGCAGGGCGACCAGCGAGGACGAGCAGGCGGTGTCCACGGAGACGGTGGGACCCTGGAGTCCGAAGGTGTAGGCCAGCCTGCCGGAGAGGAGACTCGCAGACTGCGCGGTCTCCCAGCGGCCGAGGTCATCGGGCAGGCGGTAGTCGCCGCTGCCGCCGCCCACGAACGCTCCGGCGTCGGTCCCGCGCAGTACGGCCGGGTCGATCCCGGCCCGCTCCAGGGCCTCCCAGGCGGATTCGAGGACGAGCCGCTGCTGCGGGTCCATCACCAGCGCCTCGTGCGGGGAGATCCCGAAGAAGCCGGGGTCGAAGTCGGCCGCGTCGTACAGGAAGCCTCCGCTGCGGGTGACGCTGCCTCCCCTGCCGCCGTTCAGCAGGGCGTCAAAGTCCCAGCCACGGTCCACGGGCATCTCACCGATGGCGTCGGTGCCGGCCATGACCAGATCCCAGAGGTCTTCCGGCGACCGCACCCCGCCGGGGAAGCGGCAGCTCATCCCGACGATCGCGAGGGGTTCGTCGGTCGCGTGGCCGACCGGCTCCGCCGGGCCCGCCGGAGCCGGGCGTACGCCGAGTGCCGCGGCCACCAGGTGGTCGGCCAGTTCGAGCGGGGTGGGGAAGTCGAACACCGCTGTTGCGGGCAGACTCAGCCCGGTCGCCCTGGTGAGCTGGTCACGCAGGTCGACCGCGGCCAGCGAGTCGAATCCGAGGTCCCGGAACGGCCGGTCGGCGTCGACGGCATCGGTGTCGGTGTGGCCGAGGACCAGCGCGCTCTTCTCCCGTACGAGGGCCAGCAGTTCACCGTGCCGCTCGCTCTCGGGCAGGGCCAGCAGCCGCTCCCGGATGCCGACCGCGGCGCTCTCGGCGGTCTCGCGGTCCCGGGTCGCGGTGGCGAGGGCCGTCCGGGCCTCGGGCAGTTCGGCCAGCAGCGCGCGGTCGCGGGAGGCGGTGAAGGCGGGCGCGAAGGTGTCCCAGTCGACGTCCGCCACGGTCAGCGATGCTTCGCCGCCGGCGACCGCACGGCCGAGCGCGGTGAGCGCCGCCCGCGGGTCCAGCACGGGAAGTCCGCTCATGCGCAGATGTGCGGCCAGCGAAGCGCCGGTCACATCCGCCCACGCTCCCCAGGCCAGGGCCAGCGCCGCCAGGCCGCGGTCGCGGCGGCGCTCGGCCAGGGCCTCCAGCACGGCACCCGCGGCCGCCTCGGTGCCCCGGCCGCGTACGCCCCACACCCCGGCAATGGAGCTGAACAGCACGAACGCGTCCAGCGGTCGGTCGGCGAGCAGGACATCGAGGTTCCGCACCCCGGCGATCGCCTCGGACAGGGTGTCGCCGCGGGGTTCCTCGGCGTGCACCACCGCGGTCAGCGTGTCCGCCGGAATCGCGTCCAGTAGCGCGGCCAGCGCGTCGCGGTCGGCGGTGTCGCACTCCAGCACCGTCGCGGCGGCCCCCAACTCGTCCTCGAGACCGGCCGCATCCGAGGTGTCGTGCCCGATGACGACGAGGCTCTCGGCGCCCTCCCGCACCAGCCAGCGGGCCACCCGGGCGCCCATCGGCCCGGTGCCGACCACGAGTACGGTGCCGGCCGGGGTCCAGCTCTCCGCGGAGGGCACCGCGCGGACGAGCCGCCGCGCGACCACCCCGGAGGGACGGACCGCCAGTTCGTCCTCGGATGCCGCGGGCGGTGCCGGAGAACCGTCGGGGACGGAGTGCGGTCGGAGGGCCGGGGCGGGCAATGGGCCATGCCCGGCACAGGCGTTCCGGAGCAGTGCGGCGAAGCGGGCGTCCGGCTCCTCGGCCAGATCGATGAGCCCGCCCCAGCGCTCGGGCCACTCCAGCGCGGCCACCCGGCCGGTTCCCCAGACCGCCGCCTGCTCCGGGTTCTCGATCCGGTCGTCCTCCGCGGCCTTCACCGCGCCCCGGGTGACGCACCACAGCGGTGCGGTGACTCCGGCCTCCCCCAGCTCTTCCAGCAGCTCCAACGCACCGGCGGACGCGGTCGGAAGCGCCACCACTCCGGAGAAGTCCGCAGCCTCGCCGCCCCCTTCGAGCGGTTCGCGGAGCGCGTGTCCGTCCCCGGTCATCTCGGTGCACACGACGTGGCCGCCCAGTGCTCGGCGGGTGGCGGACAGCCACGGGTCCGACGGCGCGGCGAGCACCAGCCAACGGCCCTGCGCCGCCGCCGAGTCCCTAACGGACGCGGAGTCCGACCCATCCGCATGGCCCGGCACAGCCACCGGCACCCAGGTCGTCCGGTACTGCCAGTCGTCCGAGGCGGACTGTTCCCGGCGACGCCGCCGCCACGATGAGAGCGCGGTCAGCGCCGACAGCGCGGGCGTCATGGCCGACGCGGGGTCGCCGTCGAGGCCGAGCGTGCCGGCCAGCGACTCCCAGTCCTCCTGCTCCACCGCCGTCCAGAACTCCGCCTCGACGGGGTCGGCCGGTGTCACCGGCGCCGGCTCGGGCCAGTACCGCTCACGCTGGAAGGCATACGTGGGCAGGGCGACCGGCCGCGCCCCCGTTCCGGCGAAGTACGCGCGCCAGTCGATGCCAACACCGCCCACATGGAGCCGCGACAGGGCGGTCACCAGCGCCGTGTCCTCGTCGTGGTCGCGGCGCAGCACCGGCACCACCAGGGGGCCGTCGAGCAGCTGCCGTGCCGCGGCCGACAGCACCCCGTCGGGACCGAGTTCGACATACACGCCGACGCCCTCGTCGTTCAGCGCGCGGACACCGTCGGCGAACCGGACCGTCTCCCGCACATGCCGGACCCAGTACTCCGGCGAGCACAGCTCCTCAGCGGTGGCCGGGGCACCGGTCAGGTTCGACACCACGGTGACCCGCGGCTCATGGAACTCCAGCTGCTCCACCACCTGGCGGAACGCGGTGAGCATCGGGTCCATCAGCGGCGAGTGGAAGGCGTGCGACACGGACAGGCGGGTGGTCCTCCTGCCCTGCTCGGTGAAGTGCGCGGCGATCGCGAGGACACGGTCCGCGTCCCCGGACACCACCACGGAGTCGGGGCCGTTGACCGCCGCGACCGACACGGGGCCGTTCATCAGCGACAGCACCTCATCCTCGGTGGCCTGCACCGCCACCATGGCCCCGCCCTCCGGCAGCGCGTCCATCAGACGGGCCCGTGCCGCCACCAGACGGCAGGCGTCCTTCAGTGACAGCACACCGGCGGCGTGTGCGGCGGCGACCTCGCCGATGGAGTGCCCGGCGAGACAGTCGGCGGTGACGCCCCAGGACTCCATCAGCCGGAACAGGGCCACCTCGACCGCGAACAGCGCGGGCTGCGTACAGCCCGTCCGGTTCAGCTCCTCGGTGTCCTCGCCCCACATCACCTCGCGCAGCGGGCGGTCCAGCTCGGTGTCCAGGTGTGCCAGTACGGCGTCCAGCGCGTCGGCGAACGCCGGGTACCGCTCGTACAACTCCCGCCCCATGCCCAGCCGTTGGCTGCCCTGTCCGGAGAAGAGGAAGGCGACCGGCCGGCGCGTACCCCGGACCACACCTCGTTCGATCTCCGTCACGGAGTCGTCGGTGGCCAGCAGCACGGCGCGGTGGGCGAACGCGGAGCGGGCCGTGGCCAGTGAGCAGGCCACGTCCAGGGCGGGCAGTCCGGGGTGCTGCCGGGTGAAGGAGGTGAGCCGGTCGAGCTGGGCCTGGAGCGCCTCCGGGGTCCTGCCCGAGACGACCCACGGCACCACGGCCGGTACGGTCCGGCCGGCTTCCACCGGCTCCGGCGGTGCTGCCGGGGCCTGCTCCACGATGACGTGGGCGTTGGTGCCGCTCACACCGAACGCCGACACTCCCGCGCGTCGTGGCCGGCCGATCTCCGGCCAGTCCGCGGGCTCGGTGAGCAGCGACAGACCACTGGAGTCCCACGCCAGGTGCGGGGTCGGGGGGTCGGCGTGCAGCGTCCGGGGCAGGACACCCTGCCGCATCGACAGCACCATCTTGATCACACCCGCGATTCCCGCCGCGGCCTGGGTGTGTCCGAGGTTGGACTTGACGGTGCCCAGGAGCAGCGGGCGTTCCCGATCCTGGCCATAGGTGGCCATCAGGGCCTCGGCCTCGATCGGGTCGCCCAGCACCGTGCCGGTGCCGTGCGCGTCGAGGGCGTCGATATCGGTGTGGGCGAGCCCCGCGTCGGCGAGCGCCTGCCGGATCACCCGCTGCTGGGAGGGGCCGTTGGGGGCGGTCAGGCCGTTGGAGGCGCCGTCCTGGTTGACGGCGGTTCCGCGGACGATGCCGTGCACCTCATGCCCGTTGCGCACGGCGTCGGAGAGCCGTTCCAGGACGAGGATGCCGACGCCCTCCGACCAGGAGGTGCCGTCCGCGTCCCGGGAGAACGCCTTGCACCGGCCGTCCGGGGCCAGCCCGCCCTGGGCACTGAACTCCACAAACGCATCCGGGCTGGACATCACCGACACACCACCGGCGAGCGCCAGCGAGCACTCGCCGTCCCGCAGCGCCCGCGTGGCCCAGTGGAGGGCCACCAGCGAGGCCGAGCAGGCGGTGTCGACGGTGACTGCCGGGCCCTCCAGCCCGAGCACATACGACACCCGGCCGGACAGCACACTCGCGGTGTTGCCGGTGGCCGCGTAACCCTGCACGTCCTGGGAACCGCGGCGCAGCAAGGTGGTGTAGTCCTGGCCATTGGTGCCGACGAAGACGCCCGTCCGGCTGCCGCGCAGCGCGGCGGGGGCGATGCCGGACCGTTCCAGCGCCTCCCATGAGGTCTCCAGCAGCAGCCGCTGCTGGGGGTCCATCGCCAGCGCCTCGCGCGGCGAGATCCCGAAGAAGCCGGCGTCGAAGTCCGCCACCCCGCTGAGGAATCCGCCCTCGCGGGTGGTGGACGCCCCGGCCGCCAGGGCGTCCAGGTCCCACGTCCGGTCGGTCGGGAACGCCGAGATGGCGTCGCGGCCCTCCGCGAGGAGCTGCCAGAACTCCTCCGGGGAGGACACTCCACCGGGGAAGCGGCAGCCGATGCCGACGATCGCGATGGGGTCGTCGGCGAGGTGCCGGTGGTCGGGTTCCACGGGCCCGGTGGGCACGGTGGCGGGTGCGCCCGACTCGGGCAGTCGCCCGAGCAGCTCGGTGAGCAGGAAGTCCGCCAGCTCCTCGGGCGTGGGGTAGTCGTACAGCAACGAGGCGGGCAGGGTCAGCCCGGTTGCCGTGGCGAGGCCGTTGCGCAGTTCCAGCGTGGTCAGCGAGTCGAAGCCCAGGTCCCGGAAGGTCCAGTCGGGTGCGACACCCGTGACGTCGGTGTGGCCGAGCACCCCGGCCACCTGGGCGCGCAGCAGCTCCAGCAGGAACCGGCCGCGTTCGGCACCCGGCATGTCCGCCAGCCGCTGCCGTAGCTCCGGCTCGCCGCGCAGCGCCGGGGCGTCGGCTGGAATCGTCTCGCGCACCTCGGGCAGGTCGCCCACGAAGGCAGTGGAGCGGGCCGAGGTGCGGGTGGAGACGAACCGCCGCCAGTCGATGTCGGCGACCGTGAGCGCGGTGTCGTCGTGCTCGACGGCCGCCCGCAGCGCGGCGAGGGCCAAGTCGGGTGTGAGGGGCGCGAATCCGCCGCGTCGCACCCGCCGCTCGATCTCGCCGTCGTCGCCGCCGACCATGCCGGATCCGGCCCACGGACCCCACGCGAGGGAGGCGGCGCGGTGACCGCGTGCCCGGCGGTGCTCCGCGAGGGCGTCCAGGTAGGCGTTGGCCGCGGCGTAGTTGCCCTGTCCGGCCGCGCCGATGACCCCCGCGGTGGAGGAGAACAGCACGAACGCCGACAGGTCCATGCCCGCGGTCAGTTCGTCGAGGTTCCGTGCGGATACCGCCTTGGCACGGAAGACCGCCGTGAAGTCGTCCGGTGTCAGGTCGTCCACGACGCGGTCCTCGATCACGCCCGCGGTGTGGATCACGGCGGTGAGCGGACATGCGTCGGGGATGCCCGCGAGGACGGCCGCCAGCGCGTCCCGGTCGGCGGCGTCGCAGGCCGCGAGGGTGACCCGGACGCCATGTCCGGTGAGTTCCCGGCGCAGCTCCTCGGCTCCGGGCGCGTCCTCGCCACGCCGGCTGACCAGCAGCAGATGCTCCGCGCCCGCGCGGGCGAGCCAGCGCGCGATGTGCCCGCCGAGACCGCCGGTGCCACCGGTGACCAGCACGGTGCCGCTCGGGGTGAACGCGGGCCCCGTCCGGTCGGTCGTCACCGGGTTGTGGGCGAGCCTGCGGACGAACACGCCGGAGGCTCGTACGGCCACCTGGTCCTCGCCGTTCGCCCCGGTGCCCGCCAGGACGGCGCGGAGCCGGCGTGCCGAGGACGGGTCGATCCGCTCGGGCAGGTCGATCAACCCGCCCCAGCGCGTGGGGTGTTCGAGCGCGACAACCCGCCCGAGGCCCCACACCGCGGCCTGCTCCGGGTGGCGCACCGGCTCCGACCGGCCGATGGACACCGCGCCACGGGTGAGGCACCACAGCGGTGCGTCGATCCCGGCGTCGCCGAGCGCTTGGAACACAGTGGCCGTCAGAGCCGAGGCCGCGCCGGTCTCGATCTCGTCGGCTCCGTGGGGTTCGTCGACTCCGTGGGGTTCGTCGCCGCGGAGGGCGAGCAGGGAGAGCACCCCGGCGAACGCGTGGTCCCGCTCACCCCGCAGGCGTTCCGCGAGCGATGCGCGGTCGGCTGCCCCGACGCCCAGACGCACGGTCGGGACACCGAGGCCGTCGGCCAGCTCCGCAACCCACGCGTCGTTCTCCGCTCCGGCCGGGGTGAGGAGGAGCCATCGGCCGGACAGCGCCGAGTGCGTCGGCGCAGGGGCCGCGGGCTTCCAGGTCACCTGGTAGCGCAGCGCGTCCACGGCGGACCGGTCGCGACGGCGGCGGCGCCACGAGGACAGTGCGGGCGCCAACGCGCTCACCGCCTCGGCGTCGAGATCGAGCGTGGCGGCCAGCGAGTCGATGTCCTCGCGTTCCACCGCGGACCAGAACCCGGCTTCCGCCCCGTCCCCGTCGGCGGATGCGCGAAGCGTGGGCTCCGGCCAGTACCGCTGCCGCTGGAAGGCGTAGGTGGGCAGTTCGATACGGTGCGCGCCCATCCCGGCGAAGAAACCGGTCCAGTCCACCGTCACGCCCCGCACATGCACGCCCGCGAGCGCGGCGGTGACCGTGGGCACCTCCGCCCGGTCGCGGCGCAGCATCGGGATCGCCGCGGCCCGCGCGTCGTCCTCCAGGCACTCCCGGACCATGGCGCTGAGTGCACCGTCGGGGCCGAGCTCCAGGAAGGTGCGGACGCCTCGTTCGGCCAGTGTGGCCACCGCGTCGGCGAAGCGAACGGTGCGCCGAACGTGCCGCACCCAGTAGTCCGGGGAGCACAGCTCCTCGTCGCTGACCGGCTCACCGGTCACGGTGGAGACCACCGGCAGTTCCGGCCGGTGGTAGGTCAGGCCCGCGGCGACCTGGGCGAAGTCGCTCAGCATGGTGTCCATCCGCGGCGAGTGGAAGGCGTGGCTCACCCGGAGGCTCTTGATCCGTCGGCCGCGCTCCGCGAGAACCGCCGCGATCCGCTCAACGGCGTCCGCGTCCCCGGCGATCACCAGCGAGGCCGGGCCGTTGACGGCCGCGATGGACACCTGGTCGGTCAGCAGCGGCACGACCTCGTCCTCGGCGGCCTGGACCGCCGTCATCGCACCTCCCTCGGGGAGCTGCGCCATCAGCCGCCCGCGCGCCGCGACCAGCCGACAGGCGTCCTCCAGCGCGAGCACGCCCCCGACATGCGCGGCAGCGATTTCGCCGACGGAATGCCCAGTGAGGACGTCGGGTTCCACGCCCCACGACTCAAGCAGCCGGAACAGCGCCACCTCGACCGCGAACAGCGCGGGCTGGGTGTACTCGGTCCGGTCGAGCAGCGCGGCCTCGCGCGTACTCTCCTCGGCGAACATCACCTCGCGCAGCGGACGGTCCAACGCGGTGTCGAGATGCGCCAGCACGGCATCGAGCGCGTCGGCGAACACGGGGTAGCGCCCGTACAGCTCCCGGCCCATGCCCGGACGCTGTCCGCCCTGCCCGGAGAAGAGGAACGCGAGCCGCCCCCCGCCCGTACCCGAGGTGCCCGTACCGGCGATGCCGCCGCGCACCACCTTCGCGTCACTTGCGCCGTCGCGGACCGCCTCCAGTCCGCGCAGCAGTTCGCCGTGGTCGTGGGCGATGACGGCCGCGCGGCGTTCGAAGCCCGAGCGGGTCAGGGCCTGCGAATAGGCCAGGTCGGTGAGGTGCGCGGACCCGTCGGCCAGCAGTGACAGCAGCCGATCGGCCTGCGCCCGTAGCGCGTCGTCGCTGCGGCCGGACAGCACCACGGGCACGATCTCGGCGTCACGCTCGGCAGCGGGTTCCGCCGACGCCTCGACCATGGGCGCCTGTTCGAGAACGGTGTGCACGTTGGTTCCGCTGATACCGAACGACGACACCCCCGCTCGGTGCGGACGAGCCACCTCCGGCCACGGCGTGGGCTCGGTCAGCAGCCGCACCGCGCCCGCGGACCAGTCCACGTGGGAGGACGGGGTGTCGGCGTGCAGAGTCGGCGGGAGGACGCCGTGGCGCAGCGCCATCACCATCTTGATCACGCTTGCCACACCCGAGGCGGCCTGGGTGTGCCCGATGTTGGATTTCACCGAGCCCAGCAGCAGGGGGAGTTCCCGGTCCTGGCCGTAGGTCGCCAGCAGTGCCTGCGCCTCGATCGGGTCGCCGAGCGCGGTCCCGGTGCCGTGGCCCTCGACCGCGTCGATGTCCGAAGCGGCCAGGCTCGCATTGGCCAGGGCCTGCCGGATCACGCGCTGCTGGGACGGACCGTTCGGTGCGGTCAGGCCGTTGGACGCGCCGTCCTGGTTGACGGCGCTGCCGCGTATCACCGCGAGGATCGGATGCCCGTTGCGCCGGGCGTCCGACAGCCGCTCCACCAGCACCATGCCGACGCCCTCGGCGAGCGCCATGCCGTCGGCGGAATCCCCGTACGCCTTGCACCGGCCGTCGGGAGCCAGCGCCCGCTGGCTGCTGAAGCCGATGAAGGTGTTCGCCGTGGACATCACGCTCACACCACCGGCGAGGGCGAGCGTGCTCTCGCCGTTGCGCACCGACTGGCAGGCCAGATGCAGCGCCATCAGAGAGGAGGAGCAGGCGGTGTCGACGGTGACGGCAGGGCCCTCCAGCCCCAGCAGATAGGCCACCCGGCCGGACAGCACACTGGACAGCGATCCGGTGACCGCGTGTCCGCCTGTGCCATCACCGTCCGGCCCGCTCGGCTGGTAGTCCTGGTAGCTCGCCCCGATGAACACCCCGGTCGGGCTGGAACGCACGGTGTCGGGAATGATTCCGGCGCGTTCGAACGCCTCCCACGCCGTCTCCAGCAGCAACCGCTGCTGCGGGTCCATCACCAGCGCCTCGCGCGGCGAGATACCGAAGAAGGCGGGATCGAAGTCGGGGGCGCTGTGCAGGAATCCGCCCTGTACGGCGTAGGTCCGGCCCGGGGTGTCCGGATCCGGGTCGTACAGCGCGTCGGTGGGCCAGCCGCGGTCGGCCGGGAAGCCGGAGATCGCGTCCACGCCCCCCATGACGAGTTCCCAGAGCTCTTCCGGCGAATTCACCTCACCCGGGTAGCGACAGCTCATGCCGACGATGGCGATCGGCTCGTCAGTGGCGGCGGTGGTCACGGCCACGTAGGTCCCCGCGGTCAGCGGCTGATCACCGGTGATCTCAGCGCGGAGGAACTCGGCCAGGGCCATCGGCGTCGGATGGTCGAACACCAGGGTGGCGGGAAGCCTGCGCCCGGTGAGCTCGACGAGGCGATTGCGCAGATCCACGGCGGTGAGCGAGTCGAAACCGAGCTCGCGGAACGCCCGCCGCTCGCCCACTGTCTCCACCGAGCTGTGTCCGAGCACGGCCGCGGCCTGGCCACGGACGGCCTCCAGCAGCATCCGGACCTGCTCGACCGGCGGCACAGCGGCCAGTCCGGCCGCGAACTCGCCCTCGCCCGCCCGGCCGACCTGTTGCTCCGCGGCTTCGATCAGCCGGCGCACCTCGGGCACCTCGTCGAACAGCCGCGTCGAACGGACCGAGCTGAACACCGGGTAGTAGCGCTCCCAGTCCACGTTGGCGATGGCGAGCACGGTCGCGTCGGCGTCCATGGCGCGGCGCATCCCGGTCAGCGCGATGTTCGCGTCCATGAACTCCAGCCCGGTGCGCCGGACTTCGTCCGGGGCCACTCGGCCGCTGCCGAGCTCATTGGCCCAGATACCCCAGTGCACGGATGTCGCGGTCAGTCCACGGGCGCGTCGGTTCTCGGCCAGTGCGCTGAGATACGCGTTGCCCGCCACGTAAGCGGCGTGCCGGCCACTTCCCCACATCCCGGCGACGGAGGAGAACAGCACGAAGGAATCGAGCTCGGTCTCCGCCAGCAGCTCGTCGAGGTTCCGCGCGCCGACGACCTTGGCGTGCAGGACCCTGGCGAACGCCGCCATATCCGTCTCCGCCAGCGAATGCAGTTCGATGGTGGCGGCGGCGTGGATGACGGTACGCAGGGAATGGCCTTCGGCCGCCAGCCGGTCCAGCAGCGCGGCAAGCGCGGCCCGGTCGGTGATGTCACAGGCGGCGACGGTGACATCAGTGTCCTGCTGGGCCAGCTCGTCGACCAGTTCGGCGGCGTCGGGAGCGTCCATGCCCCGGCGGCTGACCAGCACGATCCGCTTGGCGCCCTGGTTCGCCAGCCAGCGCGCGACGTGCGGGCCCAGCGTGCCGGTGCCACCGGTGACCAGGGCTGTGCCGCGCGGTTCCCAACTCCGGCGTGGCTCACGGTCAACGGCGCGGACGATGCGCCGGACCAGCACGCCGGAGGTGCGGATGGCGAGTTGGTCCTCTTCCTGTGTGGTGCCCTCCTGTGTGGTCCCCTCCTGTGTGCTCCCGGCCAGCACAGCAGCCAGCCGCTGACCGGCCCGCTCGTCGAGGTTTTCGGGCAGGTCCACCACACCGCCCCACAACCGCGGGTGTTCCAGTGCGGTGGTCCAGCCGATGCCCAGCGTCTGGGCCTGGACGGGGCGGGTGACCTGGTCGGATCGTCCGGTGGAGACCGCGCCCCGGGTCAGGCACCACAGCGGTGCCTCGGTTCCGCTGTCCTCAAGGGCCTGTACGAGAGCAACGGTCAGCGCCGTTCCGAGGACAAGGCCGGGGTACTCCGGACACGGTTCCTCGGCGGCGGCCAGCAGCGACACGATACCGGCGATGGGTTCAGGCTCGGGGGTGGTGACATGGTCAGGGTGGTTGGCGTGGTCGGCGGTGGTGTGTGCCTCGGTGTGATGGTCGGCGTGTTCCTCGGAGTTCTCGTTGTCCCTCTCGTCCGTCGCTGCCAGTCGGGACGCCAACACCGTACGGTCGACACAGGACGCATCCAGCGTCACCCGTCGTACGCGCGCGCCGTGCGCCTGAAGCGCGGACACCACATCCGCACCGGCATCGACACTTGCGCTGGCACTGGCACTGGCATCCGAAGGCTCCGTGGCTCCGCCGTCCTCGGCGGTGACGACCAGCCATGTACCGGAGAGCGTCGCGGGCGGCAGCGTAGCCGTGGGTGTCCACCTGATCCGGTACTGCCAGTCGTCCACCGTCGTCTGCTCGTGCCTGCGGCGACGCCAAGCGGTCAAACCAGGCAGGATCGCGGCGAGTGCTTCCTCGTCGACGTCCAGACTCTCGGTGAGGGTGGAGACGTCGGCCTCTTCGACGGCCGTCCAGAACTCGGCGTCCACCGGGTCGGTGGCATGCTGCTCCCGCTCGGGCCCGACAGGCGGAACCCAGAACCGTTCGTGCTGGAAGGGATACGTCGGCAGATCAACACGCCGAGCCGACCCAAACGCCACACCCCAATCCACCGCCACACCCCGGACAAACGCCTCCCCCACCGACCTCAACACCCGATCCCAACCACCCTCACCTCGCCGCAACGTCCCCACACACACCGCCGGAACACCCACCTCATCAACCACATCCTGCACACCCACCGACAACACCGGATGCGCACTCACCTCAACAAACGCCCGATACCCCTCCTCCAACAACCTCCCCACCACCGACGCAAACCGCACCTCCTCCCGCAAATTCCGATACCAATACCCCGCATCCAACCCACCACCGTCCAACCACTCCCCCGACACCGACGACAACAACGGAACCCGCCCCACCCGCGGCACAACCGACCCCAACACCCCCAACAACTCCTCACGCACACCCTCCACCTGCACCGAATGCGACGCATAATCCACCGCAATCCGCCGCACCCGCACCCCCTCCTCCACCAACCCCACAACAAAGCCCTCCAACACCCCCGCCTCACCACACACCACCACCGACCGCGGCCCATTCACCGCCGCAACCGACAACCCCTCACCCCAACCCACCAACCGCGACCGCACCTCACCCACCGACAACCCCACCGACACCATCCCCCCACGCCCCGCCAACCGACGACCAATCACCCCACTACGCAACGCCACCACCCGCGCACCATCCTCAACCGACAACGCACCCGACACCACCGCCGCCGCAATCTCCCCCTGCGAATGCCCCACCACCGCATCCGGCACCACCCCAAACGACTCCCACACCGCCGCCAACCCCACCATCACCGCAAACGACACCGGCTGCACCACATCCACCCGCTCCAACGACGCAGCCCCATCAACCCCCCGCACCACATCCTCAACCGACCAATCCACAAACCGACCCAACGCCTCCCCACACTCAGCAAACCGCTCCGCAAACACCGACGACGACTCCAACAACCCCGCACCCATACCCACCCACTGCGCCCCCTGCCCCGGGAACACAAACACCGTCCGCCCCTCCACATCCGCCACACCACGCACCACCGAACCCGACAACCCCCCACCGCCCAATTCCTCCAACCCAGACATCAACTCACCACACCCCGCGCCAACCACCACCCCACGATGCTCAAACACCGACCGCGACGCCACCAACGAATACCCCACATCCACCGCATCAACAGCCGACCCATCCCCCAACCACGACACCAAACCCGCCGCCCGATCCCGCAACGCCCCCACCGACCGACCCGACACCACCCACGGCACCACACCCAGCCCCGACCCAGCCATTCCAGCGGACCCAGCCGTTCCCGCCACCTCGCCCTCACCGGACTCCACCGCCTCCGGAGCCTGCTCGAGGACAACATGCGCATTCGTCCCACTGATACCGAACGACGACACCGCACATCGCCGCGGCTGCCCGGACTCCGGCCATGGCATCGGCCCGTTGACCAGCCGCAGCGCACCCGAGGACCAGTCCACATGGGTCGAGGCCACATCCGCGTGCAGGGTCTGCGGCAGGACACCCTGACGGAGCGCCATCACCATCTTGATCACACTCGCAACGCCCGCCGCGGACTGGGCATGGCCGATGTTCGACTTCACCGAGCCCAGCCACACCGGACGCTCGGGATCCCGGTCACGGCCATAAGTCGCCAGTAGTGCCTGCGCCTCGATCGGGTCACCGAGCGCCGTGCCGGTGCCGTGTGCCTCCACCGCGTCGATCGCAGCGGGAGAGATCCGCGCGCTGGCCAGGGCCTGACGGATCACCCGCTGCTGCGACGGACCGTTGGGCGCGGTCAGCCCATTCGACGCGCCGTCCTGGTTGATCGCGGAACCGCGGATGACGGCGAGCACCGGATGCCCGTTACGCCGCGCGTCAGACAGCCGCTCGACCAGCAGGAGCCCGACGCCCTCGGCCAGGGTCATCCCGTCCGCGCCATCGGCAAACGCCTTGCACCGCCCGTCGGCGGCAAGCGCACGTTGGCGGCTGAAGGCCACAAACGAGTCCGGCGTGGTCATCACCGTGGCGCCACCGGCCAGCGCCAGCGAGCTCTCGCCGTTGCGCAGGCTCTGGCAGGCGAGGTGCAGGGCGACGAGCGACGAGGAGCAGGCCGTGTCGACCGTGACCGCCGGCCCTTCGAGCCCGAGCACGTACGACACGCGGCCGGACAGCACGCTCGGGCTGGACCCGGTGACCATATGACCCTCGGTCCCGTCTCCGGCGCCGCGTCCGTACTCCTGGTAACTGGAGCCGATGAACGCGCCGGTCAGGCTGGAGCGCAAGGTGGACGGGTCGATCCCGGCCCGCTCGATGGCCTCCCACGCCGTCTCCAGCAGCAGCCGCTGCTGCGGATCCATCACCAGCGCCTCGCGCGGCGAGATACCGAAGAAGACCGGGTCGAAGTCTCCCGCATCGTGGAGGAAGCCGCCCTGGGTGGAGTAGGTGGTACCGCTGCGGTCCGGGTCGGGGTCGTAGAGGGCCGTGGTGTCCCAGCCACGATTGACCGGGAACTCCGAGATCGCGTCGCCGCCGGAGGAAATGAGGTCCCAGAACTTCTCAGGTGAGCTGGCGCCGCCCGGGAAGCGGCAGCTCATTCCGATGATCGCGATCGGCTCGTCGTCGGCCGGCACGGGGGCGGCGACCGGACCGGGCGCCGCCGGCGTCTCCTCCAGCAGCTCAGCCCGCAGATGGCCCGCCAGCAGGAGCGGAGTCGGGTAGTCGAAGACCATGGTGCTGGGGAGCGTCAGACCGGTGGCCATACCGAGCCGCTTGCGCAGCTCCACCGCGGTCAGCGAGTCGAAACCATGGTCCTGGAAAGCCCTGTCGGGCTTGATGGCGTCCGGGCCGGGGTGTCCCAGCACCACGGCGGCGTGGGTGCGGACCAGGTCCAGCAGCACCGTCAGCCGTTCGTTCTCCGAGGCGACCGCTTGAATCCGCTCGCGCAGAGCCGATGCCGCTGTCTCGCTCTGACGCCGTGCTTCGCGAGCCGTTTCCGCAGCTTCGCGCGCACCGGGCAATGTGGTGAGCGAGGGGATGTGGCGCAGGGTGAGCAGGGACTCCAGGAGGTGCTTGTTGGCCAGGTCCGCGACCACGGTGGTCGGGTCGGGTTCGGCCACCAGCTCGGACAGGGCTTCCAGCGCGAGGGCAGGCTCCAGCGAATGCTGGGATTCCAGCGTGCGGTGAGATTCGGAGGTGGCCCGAGACTCGGTGGTGCGCGGGGATTCGGCCTGGCGATGGGGTTCAAGTTGGCCCTGGGATTCCGACGCGATGGCGCCGTAAGGTCCCGTGACGCCCGCCGAACCCATGGTGCCTACGGCACCGGTTTCTCCGGCCCCGGAGGACGTCGGCTCCAGCTGTTGGGATCCCGTGGCTCCGACGTGCCGCAGACGCACCCGTGCGGCCATTCCGTCCCCGCTCCACGCTCCCCACGCGATCGACGTCGCCACGAGTCCGCGCGACCGTCGTTGGCGAGCCAGTGCGTCCAGTACGGCGTTGGCGGCCGCATAGTTCGCCTGGCCGGGATTGCCGACGGCGCCTGCCACCGACGAGAAGAGCGCGAACACCGACAGATCCCGGTCGCGGGTCAGCTCGTCCAGCAGCAGCGCCGGGGCGACCTTGGACCGGAAAACCTCTTCGAAGTACTCCGGGGTCAGATTGTCCAGCGCAGCATCGTCCACGACACCTGCCGAGTGCACCACGCCGGTCAGCGGGAAGTCCGTCGGGACCGCAGCCAGTACGCGTTCCAGGTCGTCACGGTCGGCAACGTCACAGGCCGCTATCGTGGCCCGCGCGCCCAGAGTGGTGAGCTCCGCTTCGAGCTCCGCCGCACCCGGCGCCTGCGGTCCGCGGCGGCTGAGCAGCAGCAGATGTCGCGCACCGCGTGCAGCCAGCCAACGAGCGACATGCGCACCCAGCGCTCCGGTACCGCCTGTGATCAGCACAGTCCCCGACAGGTCCCAGCCCGCCTGGTCCTCGGTCGAGGAAGCATCTGGAGCATCAGGGCCTTCGGAGACCACTGCGCCATGAGCCTCTCCGTCAGCCGCGTCGGAGGTCTCAGGTACCTCGCCGACCGCGGACTCGGCCGCGGGCGCCGGAATCAGCCGACGGCCGAACACACCCGAAGCGCGAATCGCGACCTGATCCTCCTCACCCCCACCGGATCCACCCAGCACGCCGATCAACCACCGCGCGACGTGATCGTCCAACTCCTCTGCTTCCTGCGGCAGATCGATCAGACCGCCCCAGCGTTCCGAGCACTCCAGTGCCGCGACCCGGCCCAGTCCCCACACCGCGGCCTGCATCGGATTCGTCACCGGATCAGCGGACCCCGTAGAGACCGCACCTCGAGTCACCGCCCACACCCGAGCGCCGATACCGGCATCCTCCAATGCCTGTACCAGAACTGCCGTGTTGACCGCCCCAGCAGGCACCCGCGCATCGCCGGACCGTTCATCGGCCGCGAGGAGCGACACCACGCCCGCAATCTCCGCGCTGCCCGTCCCCGATGCGACCAGCTGGGCGGTCAGCTGACCCGCCAGGCCCGTACGGTCTGCATCAGCAACCATGATGGGAACCGCGTCCGAGCCAAGCGTGGAGACCACGACCCGTACCCACTCCTGCTCGGCCTCGTGGGCGGGAACCACCACCAGCCATGTCCCAGTCAGCGAAGCGGGCTGCGAGACAGCGTTCAGTGTTCGCCATGTCTCCCGGAACCGCCAGGAATCCACCGTCGACCGTGTCCGGTGCCGACTGCGCCAGGACGACAGCGCGGACACCACTCCATCCAACGCGTCGATGCCGACCCCCAGTCGAGCCGCCAAGGACTCCAGGTCCGCGCCATCAACCGCAGCCCAGAACTCCGCCTCCACAGCGGCCTCCGGCGTGGCAGTCCTTGCCACGGCAGCCTGCGGCGCCTCGGGCCAGTAACGCTGACGCTCGAAGGCATAGGTGGGGAGCTCCACGCGCCGCGCGCCCGAGCCCGTGAAGAGGGCATGCCAGTCCACGGCTTTGCCGCTCACGTGCAGCTGTGCGAGCGCCGTGATGGCCGTCGTCTCT
>NZ_JAERRF010000048.1 GCF_016741875.1 Streptomyces coffeae
CCCTCATCGACACGAAGTGACCGTGCCGCCGTGCTGACGATCCACCGCGTGCGCGCGGTGCGCCTGGTGGTGGACCACCCGTCCGAGACGAGGACGGAGCCCGGGTACGCGGTGGTCGTCGAAGGCAGCCGCTTCGGGGCCATCGGGCCGTACGAGGAACTCCTCGCCGAGTACGGCGAGCGCGCCCGGATCCGGGAGTGGGACGGGGTGCTCACACCCGGCCGGTACGAACCGGACGGTGCCACGTACCTCGAGGCCACCTACCACCCTGATCCGCGCGAGGCGGCCGAGCTCGGCAGTGAACCGCTCACCGGCGAGGCCCTCGCCGCCCTGGAGCTGACCGACGCGCGCTGGGGTGCCAGCGCGCGGCGCGGGCTGCAACGGCTGTTCGCGAAGGGCACGACGGTGCTCACGGGGCCGTTCACCCGACCCGCGGTCGTTGCGGCCGTGAGCCGGTCGGGCATCCGGGAGGCGTCCGGTCCGCGGCCGCGCGCCCTGATCCCGACCGGTGTCGCCGACTTCGCGGTCTTCGCCGAGAACGGTGACTGCCTCGTCACGGCTCTGGACGGTCGGCTGGTGCACCGGCGCCGGTGACCGCGGGCGCGACGCGCGAAAGGTGCCTGTGCGCAGCGCACCCGGTTGAGGGCGGTGGTGGGCGACGGGCGGGCCGACCCCTGCGGCGGGCCGCCGCCGCGGGAGGTGAACAATGGGGCTGTGACCCGAGCATCCCTGGACAAGCAGCCGCAGGAAGTCGCCGCCATGTTCGACGACGTGGCGGCCAAGTACGACCGCACCAACGACGTGCTGTCCCTCGGGCAGGCCCGGCAGTGGCGCAAGGCGGTCGCCCGGGCCGTGGACGCGAGCCTCGGAGAGCGGGTGCTCGACCTCGCCGCCGGTACCGGCACCTCCTCGCTGCCCTTCCGGGACGCGGGCGCCTATGTGGTCCCCTGCGACTTCTCGCTCGGCATGCTGAAGGAGGGCAAGAAGCGCCACCCCCGGCTGCCGCTGACCGCGGGCGACGCGACCCGGCTGCCCTTCGCGGACGGGGTCTTCGACGCCGTCACGATCTCCTTCGGGCTGCGCAACGTCCAGGACACCGAGGGCGCGCTGCGCGAGATGCTGCGGGTGACCCGGCCCGGCGGCCGGATCGTCATCTGCGAGTTCAGCCACCCCACCTGGGCGCCGTTCCGGACGGTCTACACCGAGTACCTGATGCGCGCGCTGCCGCCGATCGCCACCGCGGTCAGCAGCAGCCCGGACGCGTACGTCTACCTCGCCGAGTCCATCCGCGCCTGGCCCGACCAGGCGGGTCTCGCCGCGCGGCTGAGCCGGGCGGGCTGGTCCCGGCCCGCCTGGCGCAACCTCACCGGCGGTGTGGTGGCCCTGCACCGCGCCTACCGGCCGTAGCCCCGCACCCCCTGGCCCGGCGGGTTCGTGGGCTCACAGGTCCAGCCGGTGGCAGATGGCAGGGGACCGGGAGACCGGGGACGTCAGATGCTCCGCGGGCCGCATGCCCAGCCGCCGGGTCACCGCTATGGAGCGTTCGTTGCGGGCGTGCACCATCGCGACCACATGGCCGACCCCGGCGGCGCGCACCCGCTCCAGGGCGGCTTCCGCGGCCACCGTGGCGTACCCCTGGCCCCAGTGCGCCCGGCCGAGCCGCCAGCCGATCTCGATCTCGCCCACCGGCCCCCAGTCCTGGGGCCACGGCTGGGCGCCGGTGAAGCCGATCACCTCGCCCGAGGCGTTCAGCAGGGTGTAGAGGCAGAAGCCGTACCGCTCGGCGTGAACGCGCTGGCGGGCGGTGAACTCCTCGTAGTGGGCGAGGTCATGGGAGGCCCCGCCGTGGAACTCCATCACCTCCGGATCGTCGAAGACGCGGTGCCAGGCCACGGCGTCATCGGGGGTGGGCACACGCAGGCGTACGGCGGGCGGGGTCACGGTCATCGAGTACGGCCCTTCGCAAGTGGGGGAGTACGGCCCCCATAGACTGCTGCTGTCCAGTGCCCGGCGCGACCGGCACGCCGTTACCGAGGCTTCGGGAGACCCCGCGTGAGCGAGACCGCACCCACCCAGAGCGCGTCCTCCGTGAGCTCGGAGCACAGCGCCGATGTGATCGTCGTCGGCGCCGGACCGGCCGGTTCCACCACCGCGTACTACCTGGCCAAGGCGGGCCTGGACGTACTGCTGCTGGAGAAGACGGCCTTTCCGCGCGAGAAGGTGTGCGGCGACGGTCTGACCCCCCGCGCCACCAAGCAGCTGGTCGCCATGGGCATCGATGTCTCCGAGGAGGCGGGCTGGCTGCGCAACCGGGGTCTGCGGATCCTCGGCGGCGGGGCGCGGCTGGAGCTGGACTGGCCCGATCTGGCCGCGTATCCGAACTACGGACTGGTCCGCAAGCGCGACGACTTCGACGAGCAGTTGGCGCGCCAGGCACAGAAGGCCGGGGCGCGGCTGTACGAGCGCTGCAACGTGGGCGCGCCGATCAACGACCCGCGCACCGGCCGGATCACCGGTGTCGAGGCCAGACTGGGCGAGGAGAAGACACCGGTCACCTTCCACGCCCCCCTGGTCGTCGCCGCCGACGGCAACTCCACGCGGCTGTCGCTGGCGATGGGGCTGCACCGGCGTGAGGACCGTCCGATGGGTGTGGCGGTGCGTACGTACTTCACCTCGCCCCGCCATGACGACGACTACCTGGAGTCCTGGCTGGAGTTGTGGGACCGGCGCGGTCCGCAGGACCGGCTGCTGCCCGGCTACGGCTGGATCTTCGGCATGGGCGACGGTACGAGCAATGTCGGTCTCGGCGTGCTCAACACCTCGTCGTCCTTCAAGGAGTTGGACTGGCGGGAGATTCTCAAGGCGTGGTGTGCCTCGATGCCGGAGGACTGGGGCTACACCCCGGAGAACATGACCGGTCCCATCCGCGGCGCCGCCCTGCCGATGGCCTTCAACCGCCAGCCGCACTACACCCGTGGGCTGCTGCTGGTGGGCGACGCGGGCGGCATGGTCAACCCGTTCAACGGTGAGGGCATCGCCTATGCGATGGAATCCGGGCAGCTGGCCGCCGATGTGATCGTGCAGGCGCATGCCCGGGCCACCGCCGCGCAGCGGGAGATGGCGCTCCAGCGCTACCCGAAGGTCCTGAAGGACACCTACGGCGGCTATTACACGCTGGGCCGGGCCTTTGTGAAGCTGATCGGCAACCCGAAGGTGATGAGGCTGGCGACCGAGCGCGGGTTGACCCATCCGATGCTGATGCGGTTCACCCTGAAGCTGCTGGCGAACCTGACCGATCCGACGGGCGGGGACGCGATGGACCGCATCATCAACGGCCTCACCAAGGTGGCGCCGAGGGCCTGAGCGGGCGAGCACGCCCCCCGGTGCGGCTCCCGGGGGTCAACCGCCGCTGTCCGGGCTCTCGCTGGTGATGACGCCGAACGGTGCCCCGGCCACGTCCGTCAGCCAGGCCATCCGGCCGATGCCCTCGGCGGACATGGCGGGCATCAGCACCGAACCGCCCAGCTCCTGACCCTTGGCGACCACGCGGTCGCAGTCCGTCACCTCGATGTAGGGCAGCCACTGGGGAGGCGTCGAGTGCCCCTCCTGGAGCTGGGCGACCCCGCCGAAGGAGCCGTCCTTTCCGGCTCCGGCCGTGGAGAACACGGTGTACGTCCCGCCCGGGAACGACATCTCCTCGGTGTCCCAGCCGAAGACGGCGCGGTAGAAGGTGAGGGCCGCGGCGGGGTCGGGGGAGTGCAGCTCGGTCCAGCACAGGCTGCCCGGTTCGGTGACCAGCTCCAGGCCCGCCGTCCTGCCGGGCTGCCAGACGGCGAACCGGGCGCCGCCGGGGTCGGTGAACTGGGCCATCCGCCCCTCGTCGAAGACGTCGAACGGGGCGACCGCCACCCCGCCGCCCGCCTGCTCGACGGACTTCGCGGTGGCGTCGGCGTCGGGCGTGTGGAAGTACGGCGTCCAGGCCGCACGCGCGCCCTGCTCGGTGAGCGGGCCGAGGGCCGCGACGGTTTTGCGGTCCCGCTTGAAGAAGCCGTATCCGCCCGCTTCGGGGCCGGCCGACTCGAAACTCCAGCCCAGCAGTGCCTGGTAGAAGGCCGCGGCCGCGTCGGTGTCGGGAGCGCCGAGATCGAGCCAGTTGGGTGCGCCGGGGACGTAGTCGGTGGTGAGCATGGATGCTCCTTCAACGATCGGGCGTGAAGGACTGTATGCCTCAAGGACTGTGTGCGTGAAGGATGGGCTGTGTGCGTGAAGGACTTCCCGTACTCAGTCTGGCACCGGGCACCGACCGCCGCCGCCGGGACCGGAAGGATCCCTGGGGCCCGCCGGAGCGCCGCGCGGGCCCGATATGACGTCATCACCGGGGGATGGTGACATGGAACGTAGGGGGGCGCCGCGAGCGTCAGCCGCGGTGACCGGAACGATCGGGCCCGCGGGCCGGTTCCGCCGCCGGTGGGCCGTCAGGAGGTACACCCATGACGAAGGCAGCGGACATCATGCACCCGGGCGCGCAGTGGATTCCGGCCACGGAGTCGCTGGACCGCGCCGCCCAGCTGATGCGCGAACTGAACGTCGGCGCACTGCCGGTCAGCGACAAAAATGAGCGGCTGTGCGGCATTCTCACCGACCGGGACATCGTGGTCGGCTGTGTGGCGCGCGGCGGCGACCCGTCCCGGACGACGGCCGGGGACCTCGCCAAGGGCACCCCGCGCTGGATCAGCGCGGATGCCGATGTCAGCGAGGTGCTGCGGGAAATGGAGGAACACCGGATCCGCAGACTGCCGGTGATCGACAAGAACAAGCGGCTGGTCGGCATGATCAGCGAGGCGGATCTCGCCCGGCACCTCTCCGACCAGCAGATCGGCGAGTTCGTGGAGAAGGTGTACGCCACGTCGTGAACGGCGTGAGGCCGCCGCCCCCGGAAGGGAACGGCGGCCCCGTTGCCGTGTCGGCGCGGTACGTGTGCGCGGGGGATCAGAGAACGCGCACGGCACCGGTGGGCGGGTCGTAGTCCAGCGAACGCTCGACGATGCCGGTGCTCGGGTTCTGGGCGCCGATGAACTTGCCGCCGCCGATGTAGACACCGACGTGGTACGCGCTGCCGGAGCTGCCCCAGTACAGGATGTCGCCCGGCTGGAGGTTGTCCAGCGAGACCTGGGTGCCGACGGTGGACTGCTCCTGGGAGACCCGCGGCAGGTCGATGCCCACCTGCTTGAACGCGGCCTTGGTCAGACCGGAGCAGTCGTAGGACGACGGGCCGCTGGTGCCGAGCACATACGCCTTGCCCAGCTGCGCCTTCAGGAAGCTGATGACGGTGGCGGCGTTGCCGGTGGCGTTGGTGGCGCTCGTCGAGAGGGTGCTGCGCTCCGCGGAGCGGGATGCCTTCGCGGCCTTGGCCTTGGCCTCGGCCGCACGCTTGGCGGCGGCCTTGCGCGCCGCCTCCCGGGCTTCCTTCGCCTTGCGGTCGGCCTCCGCCTTGGCCTTCTTGGCCGCGGCCTTCGCATGGGCGGCGGCCTGGTCCTGCTGCGCCTGGAGCTGGTACTCGGACGCGGCCTGCTGCGTGGCGTCGGCGGTCTGGGCGGCCGTGTTCGCCAGCGTGGCGCTGACGGTCGGCATCTCGATCGTCGACTCGGCGGCCGACGACTCGCTGGCGGAAGCGGGCACGGCGGCACCGGCCACCGCGATGGTGAGGAAGCCACCGGTCACCCCTGCGCGGAGTGTGCCCTTGGACGCGGCACGGCGGGGCTTCCGGTGGCTGGGTATGTGTGCGACTGGGGACATAGGTCACTGGCTATCAGGGCCGAAAGGCCCAGATCAACAAAAGTGGCGTGCGCCACATTTGGCGTGTGCATGCCTGAAATTCGACCCATTCGATCTCCATCGCAGGGCCCGCCGCGATGTCCGAATTTCTCGATCATGTCTCTACGCATGGCATTTGGCGGCCGTGCGGAAGCCGCGGGCGGCCTACCACCGATGCGGCCCGCACATCAAAGGTTCCCGTGAATTCGCGCCCCACAACCCATTGCGGCGTGGGATACCTCACTCTCCGGGGTCCGCTCGGTGAAACAACCGGGCGCACATGTGAAGCGACCGGGGCTCACCTGTGAAGCGACCGCGTACCGCTCGTGAATCAAAGCGCGAACCGGCGATCACGACGGCGGGGGAGTGGTGCGAGCGGAGCCCGGATGAGACCTGAGGGTGGTGTGCGCGGCGGTCCGGAGACCGGGTCACTCAGGAGGGTGGCGGATAAGTATCAGCTGACGATGTCCATCGCAAATTTGCATGTATGTACCATGTCTTGGTAAGGGCGCAACGTCCCCACCAGTGATGACGCCCCCGAATGTCACTTCTCGTGATCGTTCGGATGCTTCGTGTACAAGATCACCGCTCATCCGACTTCATGATCCTTCGTCAGGTGGTGGAGATCACAAAGACGTTGTCGTACCCCGTGTCGCAGATCACAGACCGACGGGCATAGGATGCAGGCGAAACGGGCTTGTGAACTGCCTCACATGAGCACGATCTTCGTGAGGTGACAGCACGTCCGTGCGGTCCGCCAGACAGTCATCGTCGACTGAAGGGAGCGAGGACGGTGAACGCATACGCGCCCATCCTCGTACTGGGAGCCCTCGGGGCAGGTTTTGCGATCTTCTCGGTGTTCATGGCCGCGATCATCGGCCCCAAGCGCTACAACCGGGCCAAGCTCGAAGCCTATGAATGCGGCATCGAGCCGACTCCGCATCCGGCCGGCGGTGGGCGCTTCCCCATCAAGTACTACCTGACGGCGATGCTCTTCATCGTCTTCGACATCGAGATCGTCTTCCTCTACCCCTGGGCCGTCTCCTTCGACGCCCTGGGGCTGTTCGGGCTCGTGGAGATGCTCCTCTTCGTGCTCACCGTCTTCGTCGCCTACGCCTACGTATGGCGCCGCGGCGGACTGGAGTGGGACTAAGGGGCTCAAGAGGAGATAGGGGAAACAGCGCATGGGTATCGAAGAGAAGCTCCCCAGCGGCTTCCTGCTCACCACCGTCGAGCAGGCCGCCGGACTGGCCCGCAAGTCCTCCGTGTTCCCGGCAACGTTCGGCCTGGCCTGCTGTGCCATCGAGATGATGACCACCGGCGCCGGCCGCTATGACCTCGCCCGCTTCGGCATGGAGGTCTTCCGGGGCTCGCCCCGGCAGGCCGACCTCATGATCGTCGCCGGTCGGGTCAGCCAGAAGATGGCCCCGGTACTGCGCCAGGTCTATGACCAGATGCCGAACCCCAAGTGGGTCATCTCCATGGGCGTCTGTGCCTCGTCGGGAGGCATGTTCAACAACTACGCGATCGTGCAGGGCGTCGATCACATCGTTCCGGTCGACATCTATCTGCCCGGCTGTCCGCCGCGCCCCGAGATGCTCTTGGACGCGATCCTCAAACTCCACGAGAAGATCCGCGAGGAGAAGCTCGGCGTGAACCGCGAGCGCGCGGCCCAGGAGGCGGAGGAAGCGGCACTGAAGGCGCTCCCGACGATCGAGATGAAGGGGCTGCTCAGGTGAGCGACGCGAGCGACGCACGCGAGGTCAACGGGGTCAATCCCGACCAGGACCTCAACGCCGAGAACCTCCCCGGCAGGCGTGGTGACCACGGCGAGGCCATCCGCGTCCAGCGCGGCATGTTCGGTGCCAACAACGGCGGCGACACCACCGGCTACGGCGGTCTGGTGCGCCCGGTGCGGCTGCCCGGTCAGGCCACCCGCCCGTACGGGGGCTGGTTCGACGAGGTCGCCGACGAGCTCGAGGGCGCCCTCGAGGAGCAGTCGCTGCTCCCGGAGAACGCGATCGAGAAGACCGTCGTGGACCGCGACGAGCTGACCTTCCACATCGCGCGTGAGCATCTGCCGCAGGTCGCCCGGACCCTGCGCGACGACCCGGCGCTCCGCTTCGAGCTGTGCACCGGGGTCAGCGGGGTCCACTTCCCCGGGGACAAGGGCCGTGAGCTGCACGCCGTGTACCACCTGCGGTCGATCACCCACAACCGGATGATCCGGCTGGAGGTGAGCGCTCCCGACAGCGATCCGCACATCCCGTCGATCGTCGATGTGTACCCGACCAACGACTGGCACGAGCGCGAGACCTACGACTTCTTCGGCCTGGTCTTCGACGGACATCCCGCGCTGACGCGGATCATGATGCCCGACGACTGGCAGGGCTTCCCGCAGCGCAAGGACTACCCCCTCGGCGGCATCCCCGTCGAGTACAAGGGCGCCCAGATCCCGGCTCCGGACCAGCGGAGGTCGTACAGCTGATGTCTGCTACCCACGCAACCCCCTCCGCCTCCGCGCGCGAGACGACCGAGGGCACCGTCTACACCGTTACCGGCGGCGACTGGGACGAGGTCGTGGCCGCCACGGCGAAGGCCGACGACGAGCGGATCATCGTCAACATGGGTCCGCAGCACCCCTCCACCCACGGGGTGCTCCGGCTGATCCTGGAGATCGACGGCGAGACGGTCACCGAGGCCCGCTGCGGAATCGGTTATCTGCACACCGGAATCGAGAAGAACCTCGAATTCCGGAACTGGACGCAGGGCACCACCTTCGTGACCCGCATGGACTATCTGACGCCCTTCTACAACGAGGCGGCGTACTGCCTGGGCGTCGAGAAGATGCTCGGCATCGAGGACCAGATCCCGGACCGGGCGACGGTCATCCGGGTGCTGCTGATGGAGCTCAACCGGCTCTCCTCGCATCTGGTGGCCATCGCCACCGGCGGTATGGAGCTGGGCGCGACCACCGTGATGATCTACGGCTTCCGTGACCGCGAGATGATCCTCGACATCTTCGAGCTGATCACCGGGCTGCGGATGAACCACGCCTACATCCGGCCCGGTGGGCTGGTTCAGGATCTGCCGCCGGGAGCGGTCGACCAGATCCGCGCCTTCCTCATCCAGATGCGCAAGAACCTGCCCGAGTACGACAAGCTCGCGACCGGGAACCCCATCTTCAAGGCGCGTCTCCAGAACGTCGGCTATCTCGACCTGGCGGGCTGTATGGCCCTCGGGGTGACCGGCCCGATACTGCGTGCCACCGGACTGCCGCACGATCTGCGCAAGTCGAATCCGTACTGCGGGTACGAGAACTACGACTTCGAGGTGCCGACCGCCGACACCTGCGACGCGTACGGCCGCTTCCTGATCCGGCTGGAGGAGATGCGCCAGTCGCTGCGGATCGTCGAACAGTGCCTGGAGCGGCTGGAGCCCGGCCCGGTGATGGTCGCGGACAAGAAGATCGCCTGGCCCGCGCAGCTGGCCCTCGGCCCGGACGGCCTCGGCAACTCCCTCGACCACATCAAGAACATCATGGGCACCTCGATGGAGGCCCTGATCCACCACTTCAAGCTGGTGACCGAGGGGTTCCGGGTCCCGCCCGGACAGGCGTACATCGCGGTCGAGTCGCCCAGGGGCGAACTGGGCGCGCACATGGTCAGCGATGGCGGCACCCGCCCGTATCGCGTCCACTTCCGGGATCCGTCGTTCACCAATCTGCAAGCCGTGGCGGCGATGTGCGAAGGCGGCCAGGTCGCCGACGTGATCGTCGCCGTCGCGTCCATCGACCCCGTGATGGGAGGCGTCGACAGGTGACCGACGCATGCGCGGCTTCCGGGCCGCAGACGACGACGATGGCCGCACCTCTGCGCCGCGCGGGCGGAGAAGGGAACGGTGGAGCACAGTGACGGATGTACAGCTGGGGATGCCGCAGCTTCCCGCCCCCGACTACCCGGCCGAGGTGCGTGCCCGGCTCGAGGCGGACGCCCGGGAGGTGATCGCCCGCTACCCGGACAGCCGCAGCGCGCTGTTGCCGCTGCTGCACCTGGTGCAGTCCGAGGAGGGCCATGTCACCCGCACCGGGGTGCGGTTCTGCGCCGAGATGCTGGACCTCACCACCGCCGAGGTCACCGCGGTCGCCACCTTCTACACCATGTACCGGCGCAAGCCCTCCGGCGACTACCAGGTCGGGGTGTGCACCAACACCCTGTGCGCGGTGATGGGCGGCGACGCGATCTTCGAGGAGCTCCAGCGCCATCTGGAGGTGGGCAACGGGGAGACCACCGAGGACGGCAAGGTCACCCTGGAGCACATCGAGTGCAACGCGGCCTGCGACTTCGCCCCCGTGGTGATGGTCAACTGGGAGTTCTTCGACAACCAGACGGTGGAGTCCGCCAAGCGTCTGGTCGACGATCTCCGGGCGGGCCGGACCGTCGAGCCCACCCGCGGCGCACCGCTGTGCACCTACAAGGAGACCGCGCGGATCCTCGCCGGATTCCCCGACCCCCGGCCGGGCGCCGTCGAGGCCGGTGGCTCCGCCGGGCCCGCCTCGCTGGTCGGGCTGCGACTGGCCAAGGGCGAGGGAGCGCCGGGCCGGGTCGTCTCCCCGAGGTCCGCGGGCGCCCCGCCGGAGGAGCCGCCGGCGACGCATCCCAGCTCGCACGACGCTCCGCAGCGGACCTCCGCCTCCGATCCGCACCACCCGTCCGGTCCGGTCACCGAGGAGGGGGAGTGATGACCGTGACGACCGAGATCAACGAGCACAGCCCCGAAAAGCTGCTGGCACCGGTGCTCTCCGCGTTCTGGGACCAGCCCAATTCATGGACCCTGCGCACCTATCTGCGGTACGAGGGCTACGAGGGCATGCGCAAAGCCCTCACCATGGACCCCGACGATGTGATCGCGCTGGTGAAGGACGCGGGTCTGCGCGGCCGTGGCGGCGCGGGCTTCCCCACCGGAATGAAGTGGCAGTTCATTCCGCAGGGCGACGGCAAACCGCACTACCTCGTGGTCAACGCGGACGAGTCGGAACCCGGCACCTGCAAGGACATCCCCCTTCTCTACGCCAATCCGCACTCCCTCATCGAGGGCATGGTCATCGCCTGCCACGCCATCCGCTCCGAGCACGCCTTCATCTATCTGCGCGGTGAGGTCGTACCCGTACTGCGGCGGCTGCACGAGGCGGTGCGCGAGGCGTACGAGGCGGGCTACCTCGGCACGGCCGAACGACGCAGCCAGAAGCTGGGGGTGGCCGGACTTCCCGGTCTCGACATCACGGTGCACGCGGGCGCCGGTGCGTACATCTGCGGTGAGGAGACCGCACTGCTGGACTCGCTGGAGGGGCGTCGCGGTCAGCCCCGGCTGCGGCCTCCCTTCCCGGCGGTCGCGGGTCTGTACGCGTGCCCCACTGTGGTGAACAACGTCGAATCCATCGCCTCGGTTCCCGCGATCCTCAACAAGGGCAAGGAATGGTTCCGTTCGATGGGCAGCGAGAAGTCCCCGGGCTTCACGCTCTACTCGCTGTCCGGCCATGTGGCCAACCCCGGGCAGTACGAGGGCCCGCTCGGCATCACCCTGCGCCAACTGTTCGACATGAGCGGCGGGATGCGCCCCGGCCACCGGCTGAAGTTCTGGACCCCGGGCGGCTCGTCCACCCCGCTGCTCACCGAGGAGCACCTCGATGTCCCGCTGGACTACGAGGGCGTGGGCGCGGCCGGGTCGATGCTGGGCACCAAGGCGCTCCAGTGCTTCGACGAGACCACCTGTGTGGTGCGGGCCGTGACCCGCTGGACCGAGTTCTACGCCCATGAGTCCTGCGGCAAGTGCACACCCTGCCGCGAGGGCACGTACTGGCTGGTTCAGCTGCTGCGCGACCTGGAGGCCGGCAAGGGGCGCATGGACGACCTCGACAAGCTGGCGGACATCGCCGACAACATCAACGGCAAGTCCTTCTGCGCGCTGGGCGACGGCGCGGCCAGCCCGATCTTCTCCTCCCTCACGTACTTCCGCGAGGAGTACGAGCAGCACATCACCGGCGGCGGCTGTCCCTTCGACCCGGCCAGGTCCACCGTCTGGGCCGATGGGCCGCGCTCCACTCACCTGGGGGTGAACGCATGACCGTGACCACCAACGCACCCTCGGGAGGCGGGGAGGCGGCGGTGCCGCGAGAAGATCTGGTCTCCGTCACCATCGACGGAATCGAGATCTCCGTCCCCAAGGGGACCCTGGTCATCCGTGCCGCCGAGCTGCTCGGCATCGAGATCCCGCGGTTCTGCGACCATCCGCTGCTGGACCCGGTCGGTGCCTGCCGCCAGTGCATCGTCGAGGTCGAGGGCCAGCGCAAGCCGATGGCCTCGTGCACCATCACCTGCACCGACGGCATGGTCGTGAAGACCCAGCTCACCTCGCCGGTCGCCGAGAAGGCGCAGCGCGGGGTGATGGAGCTGCTGCTGATCAACCACCCGCTGGACTGCCCGGTGTGCGACAAGGGCGGTGAGTGCCCGCTCCAGAACCAGGCGATGTCCACCGGCTCGGCCGACAGCCGCTTCGAGGGCAGGAAGCGGACGTTCGCCAAGCCCGTCCCGATCTCCACCCAGGTGCTGCTGGACCGCGAGCGCTGTGTGCTGTGTGCGCGCTGCACCCGCTTCTCCAACCAGATCGCGGGCGACCCGATGATCGAGCTGCTGGAGCGGGGCGCGCTCCAGCAGGTCGGCACCGGCGAGGGCGACCCCTTCGAGTCGTACTTCTCCGGCAACACCATCCAGATCTGCCCGGTGGGAGCGCTCACTTCGGCGGCGTACCGCTTCCGCTCCCGCCCCTTCGACCTGGTCTCCTCGCCGAGCGTGTGCGAGCACTGCGCGGGCGGCTGCGCGACCCGCACCGACCACCGGCGCGGCAAGGTCCTGCGGCGCCTCGCGGCGGACGACCCCGAGGTCAACGAGGAGTGGATCTGCGACAAGGGCCGTTTCGGCTTCCGCTACGCCCAGCTTCCGGACCGGCTCACCACCCCGCTGGTGCGCAACAAGGAGTCCGGGGAGCTGGAGCCGGCGAGCTGGCCGGAGGCGCTGGAGGCGGCGGCGGCCGGGCTGGCCGCGGCGCGCGGCCGGACCGGAGTGCTGACCGGCGGCCGGCTCACGGTCGAGGACGCCTACGCCTACGCGAAGTTCGCGCGGCTGGCCCTGGAGACCAACGACATCGACTTCCGCGCCCGGGTGCACAGCCGGGAGGAGGCCGACTTCCTGGCCGCCCATATCGCGGGCCGCGGCCGTGACCTGGACGGCACCGGACTCACCTACACCACGCTGGAGAAGGCTCCGGCGGTGCTGCTGGCCGGCTTCGAGGCGGAGGAGGAGGCGCCGGGGGTCTTCCTGCGGCTGCGCAAGGCCCACCGCAAGCACGGCCAGCGCACCTTCTCGCTCGCCACCCACGTCACCCGGGGCCTGGAGAAGGCGGGCGGCACCCTGCTGCCCACCGCTCCCGGCACCGAGACCGAGTGGCTGGACGCCATCGCGGGCCGTACCGGGCTGGACGAGACCGGGGAGAGCGCGGCCGAGGCGCTGCGCGCCGAGGGCGCGGTGATCCTGGTGGGCGAGCGGCTGGCGGCTGTGGCGGGCGCGCTGACCGCCGCGGTGCGGGCCGCCGCCGCCACCGGGGCCACGCTCGCGTGGATCCCGCGGCGGGCGGGGGAGCGGGGCGCCATCGAGGCCGGGGCGCTGCCCGGGCTGCTCCCCGGCGGCCGTCCGGCCACCGACCCGGGCGCCCGCGAGGAGACCGCGGCGGTGTGGGGCGTGTCCGATCTGCCGCACCAGGAGGGCCGGGACACCGGCCAGATCATCGAGGCCGCGGCGGCCGGAGGGCTCGGCGCGCTGCTGGTCGCCGGGGTCGAGGTCGCCGATCTGCCCGATCCCGCCGGTGCGCTGGCGGCCCTGGACGCCGTCGGCTTCACCGTCAGCCTGGAGCAGCGGCCTTCGGAGGTCACCGAGCGGGCGGATGTGGTGCTGCCGGTCGCGGCGGCACCGGAGAAGCAGGGCACCTTCCTCACCTGGGAGGGGCGGGCCAGGCCGTTCGAGGCGGCGCTCAAACCCGACCAGATGACCCGCCGCCACACCCTCCCGGACCTCCGGGTGCTGCACATGCTGGCCGACGCGCTCGACACCCCGCTGGGGCTGCCGGATGTGGACGCGGCCCGCGCCGAGCTGTCCCGGCTGGGTACCTGGCAGGGGCCGCACGCCACCGTTCCGCTGGAGACCGGGGGCCCGCTTCCGCGGCCCGCCGAGGGCGAGGCCGTCCTCGCCGGTCACCGGCTGCTGCTGGACCACGGGCGGCTCCAGGAGGGCGACCCGGCGCTGGCGGGCACCCGTCACGCCGCCGTGGCCCGGCTCTCGGCGGCGACGGCCGAGGAGGCGGGGGTGACGGACGGCCAGATCCTGCGGATCACCGGCCCGGCCGGATCCGTCCAGCTGACGCTGGCCGTCACCCCGATGCCCGAACGGGTCGTCTGGCTGCCGATGGCCTCCACCGGCGGCGGAATCCACCGCGATCTGGGGGCGCGTCCCGGTGATGTGGTCCAGATCGCCGCGCCCGCGACCGAGCCGGAGGTGACCGCATGAGCTTCGCCGCTGAGGACCTGTCGATGTTCGGCCGCGACCCGTGGTGGCTGATCCTGATCAAGGTTGTCTTCTGCTTCGCCTTCCTGATGCTGACCGTGCTGATCTCCATCGTCATGGAGCGCAAGGTCGTCGGCTGGATGCAGCTGCGCATCGGGCCCAACCGGCACGGCCCCTGGGGCATGTTGCAGTCCCTCGCGGACGGCGTGAAGCTCATGCTCAAGGAGGACGTGACCGTCAAGGGCGCGGACAAGATGGTCTACGTCCTGGCCCCGATCGTCGCGGCCATCCCCGCCTTCATGGCGGTCGCGGTGATCCCGTTCGGCCCGGCCGGGAACGAGATCTCCGTCTTCGGCCACCGCACCACGATGCAGCTGACCGATCTGCCGATCGCCGTCCTCTACATCCTGGCCACCGCGTCGGTCGGCATCTACGGCATCGTGCTGGCGGGCTGGTCCTCGGGTTCGACCTATCCGCTGCTCGGTGGACTGCGCTCGTGCGCCCAGATGATCAGCTACGAGATCGCGATGGGGCTGTCGTTCGCGGCGGTGTTCCTCTACTCCGGGTCGATGTCGACCTCGCAGATCGTCGCCTCGCAGCAGGACCGCTGGTACGCGGTGCTGCTCCCGGTCTCGTTCCTCATCTACATCGTCTCGATGATCGGGGAGACCAACCGGGCACCGTTCGACATGCCGGAGTCCGAGGGCGACCTGGTCGGCGGCTTCAACACCGAGTACTCCTCGATCAAGTTCGCGCTGTTCATGCTCGCCGAGTACATCAACATGGTCACCGTCTCGATGGTCGCGGTCACCCTCTTCCTCGGCGGCTGGCGGGCGCCCTGGCCGATCAGCACCTTCTGGGCGGGCGCCAACCACGGCTGGTGGCCCCTGCTGTGGTTCCTGGGCAAGGTCGTGACCTCGCTGTTCGTCTTCATCTGGGTGCGCGGCACGCTGCCGCGCGTGCGCTACGACCAGTTCATGAAGCTGGGCTGGAAGGTGCTCATCCCGATCTCGATGGTCTGGCTGATGCTGGTCGCCACCGTGCGGGCGCTGCGCAACGAGAACTACGACTACCAGGACATCGTGCTCTACGTCGGCGGCGCGGTGATCACGCTGCTGCTGCTGTCCTTCGTCGTGGACGTCTTCCGCGACCGCGAGGCGGTCAGGGCGGCAGCCGCGGAGGAGGAGGCCCCCGAGCCCGCCTTCGACCCGATGGCGGGCGGCTTCCCGGTGCCACCGCTGCCCGGACAGTCCCTGCCACCCGTACCCCGCCGACGGTCCCGCCAGGAGCGCGAGTTGATTGTCAGTGGCGGCCCCGACACTGTCAGTGACGGAAAGGAGGCCGACGGTGTCTGACTTCCAGAATCCGGTGGCCGGCTTCGGCGTGACCTTCAAGGCCATGTTCAAGAAGCGGCTCACCGAGCAGTACCCCGAGGTGAAGAAGCCCACCGCGCCCCGCTTCCACGGACGCCACCAGCTCAACCGCCATCCGGACGGGCTGGAGAAGTGCATCGGCTGCGAGCTGTGCGCCTGGGCCTGCCCGGCGGACGCGATCTACGTCGAGGGCGCGGACAACACCGACGAGGAGCGCTACTCCCCGGGGGAGCGCTACGGCGCCGTCTACCAGATCAACTATCTGCGCTGCATCCTGTGCGGTCTGTGCGTCGAGGCGTGCCCCACCCGGGCGCTGACCATGACCAATGACTACGAACTCGCCGACCGCACCCGCGAGTCGCTCATCTACACCAAGGAGGAGCTGCTCGCCGGGCTCGAGGAGGGCATGGTCGACAGCCCGCACGCCATCTACCCCGGGATGGACGAGCAGGACTACTACCGGGGGCTGGTCACCGAGGCCGCGCCCGGGACCCGGCGTCAGGTCGCGGTCAGCAAGGGCGAGACACCCCCGGAGACCGAAGCCGAGGTCGCCGAGAGCAGCGGTGAGCGCGCGGAGAAGGGGGCGCAGGCATGAGCGGCGCGCTGGCCGCGGCGGCCACCACCACCTCCACCGGTGAGGCCGTCCAGTTCTGGGTGCTCGGCACCGTCGCCGTGATCGGCGCGCTGGGCACGATCCTCATGCGCAAGGCCGTGCACAGCGCGCTGTGCCTGGCCGGGACCATGATCGTCCTGGCGGTCTTCTACCTCGCCAACGGCGCGTACTTCCTGGGCGTCGTCCAGATCGTGGTCTACACCGGCGCGATCATGATGCTCTTCCTCTTCGTGGTGATGCTGGTCGGTGTCACCGCCGCGGATTCGCTGAAGGAGACCCTGAAGGGGCAGCGCTGGCTCGCCGCTCTGTGCGGGCTGGGCTTCGGCATCCTGCTTGCCGCCGGAATCGGCAATGCCTCGCTCACCACGTGGAACGGCCTGGGGCAGGCCAACTCCGGCGGCAATGTCGAGGGGTTGGCGGCGCTGGTCTTCACCAAGTACGTCTTCGCCTTCGAGATCACCGGCGCGCTGCTGATCACCGCGGCGGTCGGCGCGATGGTGCTGACCCACCGCGAGCGCATCGAGCGGGCGCGCAGCCAGCGCGAGCAGTCCGAGGCGCGGGTGCGCACCGGGCGGAACGTCCCGCCGCTGCCCGCCCCCGGTGTCTACGCCCGGCACAACGCGGTGGACATCCCCGGTCTGCTGCCCGACGGCACCACCTCCGAGCTCACGGTCAACGCCACCCTGCGCGGCCGCGGTCAGATCCGCGACGTCTCCGGTGAGGCGCTGGCCGAGCTGGCGGCCCTGGAGCAGCGCTCCGAGCGCTGGCTGGGCCGCAAGCCCAAGGGCGAGGACGGCAAGGGCGCGAACGGCACACCGGCGAACGGCACGTCGGCGAACGACGCGGGCAACGGCGCGAACGGGAACGACGCGAAGCGGAACGACGCGAACGCGGACGGAAAGGGCGTCGACGAGCGGTCCGAGGACGCCGAGCACCACAAGGGAGTCGCCACGTGAGTCCGGTCTACTACCTGTACCTGGCCGCCCTGTTGTTCACCATCGGTGCGGCCGGGGTGCTGATCAGGCGGAACGCGATCATCCTCTTCATGTGCGTCGAGTTGATGCTGAACGCGTGCAACCTCGCGTTTGTCGCCTTCTCCCGGCTGCACGGCAATCTCGACGGCCAGATCATCGCCTTCTTCACGATGGTCGTCGCCGCGGCGGAGGTCGTGGTCGGCCTCGCGATCATCGTGACCGTCTTCCGCTCCCGCCATTCGGCCTCGGTCGACGACGCCAGCCTGATGAAGCTCTAGAAGGGGTCGCGTTCAAGTGGAGAACCTCATCGGATTGCTTGTCGCGGTGCCGCTGTTCGGAGCGGCCCTGTTGCTGTGCGGAGGGCGGCGGCTGGATGGCAAGGGCCCCTACATCGGCACGGTGCTCGCGGCGGCCTCCTTCGGGATCGGCGCGGTGCTCTTCGCCGACATGCTCGGCCGCGGCGAGCACGACCGCGCCCTGCACAGCACGGTGTTCAGCTGGATCCCGGTGGGCGGCTTCCGCGCGGACGTCGCCTTCCAACTCGACCAGCTGTCGATGACCTTCGTCCTGCTGATCACCGGCGTGGGCACACTGATCCACATCTACTCGATCGGCTATATGGCGCACGACGAGCGCCGCCGCCGCTTCTTCGGCTATCTCAATCTCTTCCTCGCGGCGATGCTGCTGCTGGTCCTCGCCGACAACTACCTGCTGCTGTACGTCGGCTGGGAAGGCGTGGGCCTCGCCTCGTACCTGCTGATCGGCTTCTGGCAGCACAAGCCCAGCGCGGCCACGGCGGCGAAGAAGGCGTTCATCGTCAACCGCGTCGGCGATGTCGGCCTGTCCATCGCCATCATGCTGATGTTCACGACCTTCGGGTCGTTCGCCTTCGCACCGGTGCTGGCCGAGGCGGACCGCGCGGGCGAGGGCAAGCTCACCGCCATCGGGCTGATGCTGCTGCTGGCCGCCTGCGGCAAGTCGGCCCAGGTGCCGCTCCAGTCCTGGCTCGGGGACGCGATGGAGGGCCCGACCCCGGTCTCGGCCCTGATCCACGCGGCCACCATGGTGACCGCGGGCGTCTACCTGATCACCCGCTCCGGCGCGATCTTCAACGCGGCGCCGGACGCCCAGACCGCGGTGGTCACGGTCGGCGCGGTCACGCTCCTCTTCGGTGCGATCGTCGGTTGCGCGAAGGACGACATCAAGAAGGCCCTCGCCGGATCCACCATGTCGCAGATCGGCTACATGATCCTGGCGGCCGGGCTCGGCCCGATCGGCTATGTCTTCGCCATCATGCACCTGGTGACCCACGGCTTCTTCAAGGCCGGGCTCTTCCTCGGCGCCGGATCGGTCATGCACTCCATGAACGACGAGGTCGACATGCGCAAGTACGGCGGCCTGCGCAGGTACATGCCGATCACCTTCGTCACCTTCGGCCTCGGCTATCTGGCCATCATCGGCTTCCCCGGGCTCTCCGGCTTCTGGTCCAAGGACAAGATCATCGAGGCAGCCTTCGCCAAGGGCGGCACCGAAGGCTGGATCCTCGGCGGGGCGGCCCTGCTGGGCGCGGCCATCACCGCGTACTACATGACCCGCGTGATGCTGCTGACCTTCTTCGGCGAGAAGCGCTGGGTCCCGGACGAGAACGGCAACGAACCGCATCCGCACGAGTCGCCGGGGTCCATGACCTTCCCCATGATCGTCCTGGCCTTCGGATCGGTTCTCGCGGGCGGGCTGTTCAGTCTGAACGACGCGTTCGTGAAGTGGCTGGAGCCGGTCACCGGCCACAGCCACGGTCACTCACCCCTCAGTGCCGCCGCCGTCACCGGCGGCACCGTGGTCGTGCTGGTGATCGGTGTCGCGCTCGCCTGGGCCCAGTACGGGCGGCAGCCGGTGCCCCGCACCGCCCCGCGCGGCAGCCTGCTCACCCGGGCCGCCCGTCGCGATCTGCTCCAGGACGACTTCAACCACGTCGTCCTCGTCCAGCCCGGCCAGTACCTCACCCGCGGTCTGGTCTACGTGGACCACAAGCTGGTGGACGGAGTGGTCAACGGCACCGCGGCCTCCGTCGGCGGGCTCTCCGGCCGGCTGCGCAAGCTCCAGAACGGCTACGCCCGTACGTACGCGGTCTCGATGTTCGGCGGTACGGCGGTGCTCATCGCCGCGACCCTGCTGATGAGGGCGGTCTGAGTCATGTCCTTTCCCCTGCTGACGGTCACGGCCGCGGTGCCCGCGCTCGGCGCGGTCGCCACCGCCGCCGTGCCCGCCGCCAAGCGCGCCGCCGCCAAGTGGGTGGCGCTGGCCTTCTCGCTGGCCACGCTCGTCCTCGCGGCGCTGGTGCTGGTCCGCTTCGACCCCGGCGGCAGCCGCTTCCAGCTCACCGAATCCCACGCCTGGATCAAGGACTTCGGGGTCCGCTACGAACTGGGCGTGGACGGGATCGCGGTGGCGCTGATCGCCCTCACCGCGGTGCTGATCCCCTTCATCATCCTGGCGGGCTGGCATGACGCCGACCCGCTGGAAGAGCAGCGGCCCAACCGCCGCTGGCGGCCCACCCAGGGCTTCTTCGCGCTGATCCTGATGGTCGAGGCGATGGTGGTGATCTCCTTCGAGGCCACCGATGTCTTCCTCTTCTACATCTTCTTCGAGGCCATGCTCATCCCGATGTACTTCCTCATCGGCGGCTTCGGGGACCGGGCCGGAGAGCGGTCCGAGGAGGAGACGGCCACCCAGCGCTCGTACGCCGCGGTCAAGTTCCTGCTCTACAACCTGGCCGGTGGCCTGATCATGCTGGCCGCGGTGGTCGGTCTGTACGCGGTCACCGCCGATGACCTCGGCACCGGCACCTTCTCGCTCCAGGAGATCGTCCAGTCGCGGGCCGCCGGTGACCTCTCCTTCGCGACCAGCACCGAACGGCTGCTGTTCCTGGGCTTCTTCTTCGCCTTCGCGGTGAAGGCGCCGCTGTGGCCGCTGCACACCTGGCTGCCGAACGCGATGGGGGAGTCCACCGCCCCGGTCGCCGTGCTGATCACCGCGGTCGTCGACAAGGTCGGCACCTTCGCGATGCTCCGCTTCTGCCTCCAGCTCTTCCCCGAGGCCAGTAAGTGGGCCACCCCGGTGATCCTGGTGCTCGCGCTGGTCAGCATCATCTACGGCGCGCTGCTTGCGGTCGGCCAGCGGGACATCAAGCGGCTGATCGCCTATGCCTCGATCTCCCACTTCGGCTTCATCATCCTCGGCATCTTCGCCATGACCACCCAGGGCCAGAGCGGAGCCACCCTCTACATGGTCAACCACGGGATCTCGACCGCCGCGCTGATGCTGGTGGCCGGGTTCCTGATCACCCGGCGCGGTTCACGGCTCATCGCCGACTACGGCGGGGTGCAGAAGGTCGCCCCGATTCTCGCGGGCACCTTCCTGATCGGTGGTCTGGCCACCCTGTCGCTGCCCGGTCTCGCCCCGTTCATCAGCGAATTCCTGGTCCTGGTCGGCACGTTCAGCCGCTATCCGGCGCTCGGTGTCATCGCGACCGTCGGAATAGTGCTCGCGGCGCTCTACGTCCTGGTGCTGTACCAGCGCACCATGACCGGCCCGGTGAAGGCCGAGGTGCGGAGCATGCCCGATCTCAAGGCGCGCGAGCTGATCGTCGTCGCCCCGCTCATCGCGCTGCTGCTCTTCCTCGGTGTCTATCCGAAGCCGCTGGCCGACATCGTCAATCCGGCGGTCGACCACACCCTCTCGGTGGTGGACGAGAAGGACCCCAAGCCCGACCACCCCGTTGACGCGGGCTGGTTCAGCTACAGCCCGATGCACGACGGTGCTTCCGGAGGTGCCAAGTGACTCACGCGGCCACTGTCCACAGCCTGTGGACAACAGCGGCGGCGGCGCCCGACAAGATCCCCTCGCCGCATATCGAGTACGGCCAGCTGTCACCGACGCTGATCGTGATCGGCGCGGCGATCGTCGGCGTCCTGATCGAGGCCGGCCTGCCGCGCCGCCGGCGCTACGCCGCGCAGCTGTTCCTCTCCGTCGTCGCCCTGGCCGCCGCGTTCGCCGCGGTCGTCGGGCTGGCCGTCGGTGACTACGGCACCGGCAAGGCCCATGTCGCGGCCATGGGCGCCATCGCGGTCGACGGCCCGTCGCTCTTCCTCCAGGGCACCATCCTGCTGGTGGCGCTGGTCGCGGTGTTCACCTTCGCCGAGCGACGGCTCGATCCGGTGGTGCACGGCAACCGGGTCGACTCCTTCGCCGCGCAGGCGGCGGCCGTCCCCGGCGGTGAGGCCGAAAAGGCCGCCGTGAAGGCCGGGTTCACCACCACCGAGGTCTTTCCGCTGGTGCTGTTCGCGGTCGGCGGCATGCTGGTCTTCCCGTCCGCCAATGACCTGCTGACGCTTTTCGTGGCGCTGGAGGTCTTCTCGCTGCCGCTGTACGTGCTGTGCGCGCTCGCCCGGCGCCACCGCATGCTCTCCCAGGAGTCCGCCGTCAAGTACTTCCTGCTCGGCGCCTTCTCCTCGGCGTTCCTGCTGTTCGGTATCGCCCTGCTCTACGGCTACGCGGGCACCGTCGGCTATGCCGGGATCGCGGATGTGGTCGACGGCCAGGTCCGGAACGTCACCCCGGCGCTCGCCGGGACCATGGGCAATGACGCGCTGCTGCTCATCGGCGGTGCGATGGTGCTGATGGGGCTGCTGTTCAAGATCGGCGCGGTGCCGTTCCACATGTGGACCCCGGATGTCTACCAGGGCGCTCCGACCCCGGTCACCGGATTCATGGCGGCGGCCACCAAGGTCGCGGCGTTCGGCGCCCTGCTGCGGCTGCTCTATGTCGTGCTGCCCGGGCTGCGCTGGGACTGGCGCCCGGTGATGTGGGGCGTCGCGATCGTCACCATGCTGGGCGGCGCCATCGTGGCGGTCACCCAGACCGATGTGAAGCGGCTGCTGGCGTACTCCTCGATCGCGCATGCGGGGTTCATCCTCGCCGGTGTCATCGCCACCACGCCCGACGGCATCTCCTCGGTCCTCTTCTACCTCGCCGCGTACTCCTTCGTGACCCTGGGCGCCTTCGCGGTGGTCACCCTGGTGCGGGACGCGGGCGGGGAGGCCACCCACCTGTCCAAGTGGGCCGGGCTCGGCCGCCGTTCACCGCTGGTGGCCGCCGTCTTCGCGGTCTTTCTGCTGGCCTTCGCCGGTATCCCGCTGACCAGCGGCTTCGCCGGGAAGTTCGCGGTCTTCAAGGCGGCGGCCGACGGCGGCGCGGGCGCGCTGGTGGTCGTCGGTGTGATCTCGTCGGCGATCGCCGCGTTCTTCTACATCCGGGTGATCGTGCTGATGTTCTTCAGCGAACCGCGTACGGACGGCCCGTCGGTCGCCGTGCCGAGCGCGCTGACCTCGTCGGCGATCGCGATCGGCGTGGCGGTCACGCTGGTGCTCGGTGTCGCCCCGCAGTACTTCCTCGATCTGGCGAGCCAGGCCGGGGTGTTCGTGCGGTAGCGGATCCGTCTGACCGAGGGGTGGACTCTCCCCTCGTGGGAGGGTCCACCCTGGTGATGTGCGCAATGACCTCCTCACCATCGGGCGATTCGCCCGGCTGTGCCGGCTGAGCGTCAAACAGCTGCGGCACTACGACGAACTGGGGCTGCTGGCCGCCGTCCATGTCGACGTCGGCACGGGCTACCGCTACTACGCCCCCGACCAGGCACGCGATGCCCTGACCATCGGCCTGCTGCGCGAGATGGACCTCCCGCTGACCGTGATCGCCGAGATCCTGACCGCCCGACCCCCGACCAGGGCGCGCATCCTGCGCGCCGAGCGGGAACGGCTGGCGGAGCGGATCCGCCGGGACCGGACCCGGATGGACATGCTGGAGCGGCTGGCCGAGGGCGGTCTGCCCGGCTACGAGGTGACCATGGGCGGTGAACCCCCGCTGGAGCTGGCCGTGACCCGGACAGTCTGTGCCCCCACCGAGATCGGGGAGAAGGCAGGGGAGCAGGTGAACCTGCTGCTGGCCGCGCTGAACGGCGCGGGCGTCGTCTGGGAGCCACCGCTGTGGGGGCTGTACCCCGTGGAGCTGGAGGACCGCGCGGCGATCGCCGTAGGAGCCCGGGTACCGGAAGGAATGGAGTTGCCCGGCCTGGTCCGTGAGGTGCTGCCCGGCGGACCGGTGGCCGAGACGCTGCACACGGGCCCCTACGCCCAACTGCCCCTCGCCTACAACGCGCTGTTCGCCGCCATCCACGAGCGAGGGCTGCGTCCGAAGGCGCCCGTGCGCGAGGCGTATCTCGTGGGGCCGGGAGAGGCTCCCCAGGAGGAACTGCTGACCCGGCTGATCATCCCCGTCGAGGAGGACGCGGCATGACCATGGTGCGGGACATCGACACCCGCGGTATGCGGCACTGCGAGACGACGGCGCTGGGTGTGCTGCTGCGGCACGAGGGCGTCACCTGGTCCGAGCCCATGCTGTTCGGCCTCGGCTCAGGACTGTCGTTCCTCTACTGGGACAGCAAGGCCATGGGCTTCCCGTTCCTCGGAGGCCGCGTCAAGCCGTTCGAGCTGACCAGGAACCTGGCCGCCGGACTCGGGCTGGAACTGCTGGTCCACGAGACCACGTCCGCGCGCAGGGCATGGGAGCAGGTGGTGGCGCCCCTCGACGCCGGGCGGCCGGTCGGGTTGCAGCTCGACAGCTACCACCTGGACTACTTCACCACCAAGGTGCACTTCGGTGCCCATGTCGTGGCCATGTACGGCTATGACGAGGAGAACGCCTACCTGGTGGACACCGAACAGCAGGGCGGAGCGGTGTCCACCAGTCTGGCGAGTCTGGCCAGGGCCAGGGCCGAACGCGGCCCGATGACCGCCAGGCACCGCTCCTTCACCCTCACCGTGCCGAAGGACCTCCCTTCACCGCGGGAGCGGATCATTCCCGCGATCACGGCGTGCGCCGCGGCGTTCCTCGACCCGCCGATCGCGAACCTGGGCCACCGGGGCATCGAGAAGGCGGCCGGGCAGGTGCCGAAGTGGCTGGAGCGCACCGGCGATCCGCACCGGGATCTGACACGGGCCGCCCGGCTCATGGAGGAGGCGGGCACTGGCGGAGCCCTGTTCCGCAACCTCTACCGCGACTTCCTCGGGGAGTGCGCAGAGCTGGTCGGCGGCGGCCATCTGCACACCGGTCACACCCTGTACGCCGAGGCCGCCGCCCTGTGGACGGAGGTGGCCGAACTGATCGCGAAGGCGGGCGAGTCCGGTGCGGCGACCCACCTCGAGCAGGCCAGTACGGCCCTCCGCGACCTCGCCCGGATCGAGCGGAACGCGATGCAGGCTCTGATCCGGCTGGAGCCATGAGCCCGGCCCGGAACCGGTACCAGGACCTGGCAGTCGCCACTGGACCGTCCCTTGGCCCACGGCCCAGGACACATAGCCGCGTGGTGTGCCGGTGTGCTTGGCTGGCCCGATGACACAGCGGGATGTGCCTCTGCCGCGGATTCGGCCTGCGGCGCCGGCCGAGGGCTTGGGGTCCTTGCTGGAAGGGCGCCGCAGCACGCGCGAGTTCGGCTCCCGGCCCCTGAACACCGCCCAGCTCGCTCGTGTGGCGTGGGCGGCGCAGGGACGTACCGCCGATGGACGCCGCACCTGCCCGTCAGCCCACGCCCTCTACCCCCTGACGCTCACCGTGGTTGCGGGGAACATGGACGATCTGGCCGCCGGGGCCTACCGGTACGACGCCGAGCGACAGGTGCTGACCCTGGTCGCCGAAGGCGACCACCGCGACCGGGTCGCCGCCACCACTCTCGCCGACCACGCCTGGCTGCGCCGGGCGGCGGCCCTGCTGCTGCTCAGCGGTGATGTGGACGCGGCCGCGCGGCATTTCGCCGATCAGCCGCCGCTGGGGCAGCGGGGGCCGAGGTACGTATGGCTGGAGGCGGGCCACGCCGGCCAGAACATCTACCTCCAAGCCACCGAAGCGGGTCTGGGCGCGGTGCTCGTGGCCGGGTTCGACGACGAGCGGCTCCTCGGGCTCCGCCCGGCGGTCGTGCCGTCCGGGCAGCACCCGCTGGCACTGTTCGGGCTCGGTCATCCGGCCGGTGGACAGGGATGATCGGGCGAAGCCGGTGCACCGAGGGTCGTCCGAACAGACACGAGGGTCCCGGCATCGTCACGATGCCGGGACCCTCGTGTCTGTTCGGTCCGCCTGAGGACGTCGCCTCAGTTGGTGGGGAGGTCGGGCATACCGGTCGGCAGACCGGAGGGCATCGACGTGGGAAGCCCGCTCGGGAGGTCCTTCGGGGAGGCTGCCTTGGTGAAGGTGTCGTTCTCCGAGAGCGCTTCCCAGTCGACGGTGAGCGTCTTGCCGTCGGCGCTCGGGGCCACCTTGCCACTGGTGCGGTCGGTGTTGCCGTCGGCGCACTTGAGCATCAGCGTCTTCTCGCCGGTGTCGGTGTACTCACCGGAGCAGGTGTGCTTGCCCGCGACCAGTGCCGCCTTCTCGCCGCTGATGGACAGCATCATCGTCTCGTTGCCGCTCTTGGCGACATAGGCGCCGGTCAGCTCGGCACCCGCGCCCCCCTCCGCCGGGGCGCTGGCCGACGGGGTGTCCTTGGAGGTGTCCTTCTTGCCGTCGTCGCCTTCGCTGCCACAGGCCGTCAGCAACAGGGCGGCCGCGGCCACCGTTCCGGCGACGCTCACTGCCTTGATCACGCACATCTCCTCGGTTGTTAGGGCAGGAGCACGACAACGTAGCAGCCGCTCAGGGAGTGGCCGGGACGACGTGGCCGGTCACCTCACCCAGACCGATACGGGCGCCGTGCGCGCCGGGCGCCCAGGCCGTGAGGGTCACCTCGTCGCCGTCCTCCAGAAAGGTGCGGCTGCCGTCGGGGAGGTGCACCGGATCGCGTCCGCCCCAGGTGAGCTCGAGCAGACAGCCGCGCTCGGCCGGGCGCGGGCCGCTGACCGTGCCGGAGGCGAAGACGTCGCCGGTGCGCAGCGAGGCGCCGTTCACGGTCATATGGGCCAGTTGCTGGGCGGCGGTCCAGTACATGGCGGAGAACGGCGGGCGGGAGACGGTGTGTCCGTTGACGGCGACCTCGATGCGCAGGTCGAAGCCGAAGGGTTCGGCGGTGGAGTCGTCGAGGTAGGGCAGCAGCGGGAGATCGCGGGCGGGCGGGGCGGTGCGGGCCGGGGCGAGGGCGTCCAGCGGCGTGATCCACGCGGCGAGGGAGGTGGCGAAGGACTTGCCGAGGAAGGGGCCGAGCGGACGGTACTCCCAGCTCTGGATGTCGCGGGCGGACCAGTCGTTGAGCAGACAGAGACCGAAGACATGGTCGTGGAACCCGGAGAGCGGCACCGGTGTATTCAAAGGGGAAGGGGCGCCGACGACGAAGGCCACCTCCGCTTCGAAGTCGAGGCGCAGGGAGGGGCCGAAGACCGGAGTGGGGGAGGACGTATGAGGCGCGGACGGTGTGGACGGTGCGGATGGCGCGGACGGTGTGGGCGACGAGGACGAGACGGCCGGGGCGGGCGGCAAGTACTGGCCCTGGGGGCGCACGATCGGGGTGCCGGAGACCAGGACCGTACCGGCCCGGCCGTGGTAACCGATCGGCAGGTGCTTCCAGTTGGGGGTGAGCGCGTCGCCGTCCGGGCGGAACATCCGGCCCACATTGGCCGCGTGATGCTCGCTCGCATAGAAGTCGACGTAGTCGGCCACCTCGATGGGGAGGTGGAGGGCGAGGGTGGTGAGGGGGTGCATCAGGGGCTCGATGGTCGGCCGGTGCGCCGGGTTGGTCAGCCAGTCGAGCACCTCGGCGCGGACCGCCTGCCAGACCGGGCGGCCCGCGGCCATCAGCGGGTTGAGCGTGGCGGCGCCCAGCAGTTCGGCGTGCGGCGAGGCGGTGGCGGCCGCCGCGGCTCCCGCGTCCAGCACATGGCTCCCGTAGCGCACGCCGATCCTGCGCAGATGCGGCGCATGCGGCGTGGTGAAGACGCCATAGGGGAGATTGTGCGGCCCGAAGGGATCCCCTTCGGGCAGATCGAGCGGGCTTCGCTGCGGCATGAATGCTGCCTCGCCTTCTCCTCGTCACCGTGCCGGCCAGGCCACACCTTACGGCTCAAGGGGCGCGAGGGAAGGAGGTGCCGGGTGCTGCCTAAAGAGATGGCAATGTCCGGATAGTTCTTGCTGGAGGCGGCAATCTTCGGCGCGCCGCCGGACCGCCGGCCGCGGCTGCGGGACCGGTTCGCCTGCCGGGTGCAGGTCACCCAGGGGCAGCACATCCACCGGGTCACCGTGGAGGGTGACGGACGGCCGGTGCTCTCGCGGCGCGGCGCGGGCGGCCGGGTGGGCGAGCTGGCCGCGGACCATGTCATGGGGCGGTGGCGGCCGCCCACGAATGAGGGACCGTGCGGCCTGTTCCCCCGGCCGTTCGGGTAAGCGGCCGGGGGCGCGGGAGGAATGATCTGCTGGTGATCGCGGTACTGCGTGGGGATGCCGGTCGCTCGGGGGCATGGACGCTGTGAGGCGCACAAGGCGGGAAGCCGCCCACAGTGATCGATACCCGACCGGATACGCTGCCTGTTGGTGAAGGCAGCGACACATCGACATTCCGCGTGATCGTAGGCAGACAGGAGTACCCCGTGAGCGTCATCGGGCCCCTTGGGCTGAGCGTGCGGGACCAGACTCTGGAAGCCGACACCCAGGCCGGGCTGACGGCTGTCGAAGAGGGCCTGTTGGAGGCCACCAAGAGTGATGTGCCCTTCATTACCGAGGCCGCCCAGCATCTGGTGCGGGCGGGCGGGAAGCGGTTCCGTCCGCTGGTGGTGCTGCTCGCCGCGCAGTTCGGCGATCCGCACGCCCCCGGTGTGGTGCCTTCCGCCGTGGTCGTCGAGCTGACCCATCTGGCGACGCTCTACCACGACGATGTGATGGACGAGGCGGATGTGCGGCGCGGGGTGTCCAGCGCCAATGCCCGCTGGGGCAATTCGGTGGCGGTGCTCACCGGCGACTTCCTCTTCGCCCGGGCCTCCCACATCCTGGCCGACCTCGGCCCGGAGGCGGTCCGGATCCAGGCCGAGGCGTTCGAACGGCTGGTGACCGGCCAGATCCTGGAGACCGCCGGACCGCGCGACGGCCAGGACCCCATCGAGCACTATCTGGATGTGCTCGCGGGCAAGACCGGCTCGCTCATCGCCGTCTCCGGACGGTTCGGCGCGATGATGTCCGGCGCCGACGAGTCAATCGTCAACATCCTGACCCAGTACGGCGAGCGGCTGGGCATGGCCTTCCAGCTGGCCGACGACGTCCTGGACATCGCCAGCGACAGCCATGAGTCGGGCAAGACCCCCGGCACCGATCTGCGCGAGGGCATCGCCACCCTCCCCGTGCTGCATCTGCGGGCCCGGGCGGCGGCCAGCGGCTCGGCCGAGGACCGCGAGCTGTGCGAGCTGCTCGCCGGGGACCTCACCGATGACGCCCGCCATGCCGAGGTGCTGCGGCGGCTGCGGGCCCACCCGGCGCTGGAGGAGGCCCGCCGGGACACCCTCCGCTATGCGGCGGAGGCCCGTTCGATGCTGGCGCCGCTGCCCGAGGGCCCGGCGAAGGCCGCCCTCGAGGGGCTGTGCGACGCGGTGGTGCACCGCGCGGGCTGATCCCCGCCCGCCCACCGCCCCCCCCGTGATCTGCCGAACCGCCCCCTGGGGGCGAGGCGTTCCCGGGGTCTCCCCGGGACGTACGAGCTCACCCGCGCGGCACCGGTTGTCATACCCGAGCATGAGAGTGCAGTTGATCCTGCGGGCTGACGCCGTGGGGCCGTGGATTTGGTGGGATGAAACCACCACCACAGGGCGGGAACGGGCGACAATGGCCCGAGAGGTGGACGAGTGCAGGCTGACAACCGCCGCCCACGACGGAGGTAGAGCACACATGGCACGGATCCGACCGACACAGGTCGACGACGACGGCTTCTGGGACGAGGAGCGGCCGTCACGACGTACGAAGGCCGCCCGGTACGCCCTCCCGGTCGCGGTCGCAGGGCTGGCGGCGGCCACGATAGGGCTTGTTCCGGCCCTCGCCAGCAGCGGCGACCCCGATCTGCCGAAGATCTCGGCGGAGGAGCTCATCAGCAAGATGGCCGCCTCGGACACCGAGCAGCTGTCCGGCTCGGTGAAGATCACCACCGATCTGGGGCTGCCCTCGCTGCCCGGCGGCGCTTCCCTCTCCGACCTCGGCGGCGGAGCGGGCGGGGAAGGCGGCGACGGCGCCTCGGCCGCACCCGATGCCAAGCTGATGGATCTGGTCTCCGGCTCGCACACCCTGCGGGTGGCCGCGGACGGCCCGGAGCGCCAGCGGGTGTCGATCATCGAGAAGGCCGCCGAGTACAGCCTGATCCACAACGGCGATGAGACCTGGGCGTACGACAGTGAGGCAAACGCGGTCTACCACTCCACCGCCCCCAAGGGCTCCGGGGCCAAGGACGACCACCGGCGCGAGCTGCCCAAGGACCTCAAGGACGTCACCCCGCAGCAGTTCGCCAAGCAGGTGCTCGCCTCCGTGGACGACACCACGGATGTCTCGGTCGACGGCACCACCCGGGTCGCCGGCCGGGACGCCTATGAGCTGCTGATCAAGCCCACGTCGGACGACTCCACGGTCGGCTCGGTCCGGATCGCGGTGGACGCGGACAACGGCACCCCGCTGAAGTTCGTCCTCACTCCCAAGAGCGGCGGCAAGGCCGTGGTCGACGTGGCCTTCACCAAGGTCGACTTCGGCAAGCCCACGGCGGGCACCTTCGACTTCACCCCGCCCAAGGGCGCCAAGGTCACCGAGGAGAGCGACCACAAGCGCGGCGCCAAGGACGGGATGAACGCCAAGGACGGGATGAACGACAAGGACGCGCAGGAGGCCCTGTCCGGCCTGAAGGTGATCGGTGAGAGCTGGGACAGCGTCGCCCGGCTCGACGGCGGCGAAGGCGGCGCACCCGCGGCCCAGGGCGGCGACGGCGGAGCGGAGAAGGACGCCGGAGGGTTCCTCGGTGGCTTCGGCAAGGAGGTCAAGGGCGACTTCGGCTCCGGCCATGTCGTCAGCACTCGCCTGGTGAACGCCCTGCTCACCGACGACGGCAAGGTCTTCGTCGGCGCGGTCGACACGGACGCCCTGGTCGCCGCCGCCAACAAGGCCAAGTGAGCCCTCCGGCCGGGTAGGGCCGGAGCGGACCGAACGCACCACAGCAGTACGCACTTCAGCAGTACGCACCACAGCAGTACGGCGAAGGGGAGCCCGTGGAGGAAACCGGGGCCGCGGTCGAGACCCGCGGGCTCACCAAGCGCTACCGGGGCGGCCAGCTCGCCGTCGACGGACTCGACCTGACGGTGCCGCGGGGCAGCGTCTTCGGCTTCCTCGGGCCCAACGGCTCGGGGAAGACGACGACCATCCGTATGCTCATGGGCCTGATCGAGCCGACCTCCGGAGCGGCCCGGCTGCTCGGCGAACCCATGCCGCGCGCCGCCCGCGGCGTACTGCCCAGGGTCGGGGCCCTCATCGAGGGCCCCGCGCTCTACCCCTATCTGACCGGCCGGGACAATCTGCTGCGCTATGACGCCGCCGACCCCACCGCCGATCCGCGCACCCGCCCCGCCCGCGTCGCCTCCGCCCTGGACCGGGTGGGCCTCGCCGCGGCGGCCGGGAAGAAGGCCCGCGCCTACTCGCTCGGGATGAAGCAGCGCCTCGGCCTGGCCGCCGCCCTGCTCCAGCCGCGTGAGCTGCTGGTCCTGGACGAGCCGACCAACGGCCTGGATCCGCAGGGCATGCGGGAGATCCGCAGTCTGGTGCGGGAGCTGGCGGGGGAGGGCACCACGGTCTTCCTCTCCTCCCATCTGCTCGACGAGATCGAGCAGGTCTGCACCCATGCGGCCGTCATGGCCCAGGGGAAGCTGATCACCCAGGGCACCGTCGCCGAGCTGGCCGCGAGCAGCCGCGGCCGGCTGTCGGTCACCACCCCCGATCCGGCGGACGCGGTCCGCGTTCTGAAGGAGCACGGGGTGACGGATCTGGTGGTGCTCGACGAGCGCGTCCTCGGCGAGCTGCCCCAGACACCCCTGGAACTGGCGGATCTCAACGCCGCCTTGGTACGCGAAGGGGTGCGGGTCCGGGCCTTCGGCACCGAGCGCGCCTCGCTGGAGGACGCCTTCGTGGCGCTGACCGGGGAGGGTTTCGATGTCGCGGGCTGAAGCCGGAACGCTGGAGGCACCCGCGCCGCGGCGGCCGCGTCCGCTGTGGACGCTGGCCCTCTTCCGCAGCGAGCTGGCCATCACCTTCCGGCGCTGGCGGACCCTGGCCCTGCTCGGGGTGCTCGCGGCCGTCCCCATCCTCATCGGTATCGCGGTGAAGATCGAGACCAGCGACGGCGGCGGGGTCGGACAGGGCGGTGGCGGCGGCGGAGAGGGCGAGGCCCCGGCGTTCTTCTCCCAGATCACCAACAACGGGATCTTCCTGCTCTTCGCCGCGCTGGCGGCCACCCTGCCCGTCTTCCTGCCGATGGCGATCGGTGTGATCGCCGGTGACTCGATCGCGGGCGAGGCGGGTGCGGGGACACTGCGCTATCTGCTGGTGGCGCCCGCGGGCCGTACCCGGCTGCTGCTGGCCAAGTTCACCGCCGTCTTGGCCTTCTGCCTGGTGGCCACCCTGGTGGTGGCCGTCACCGGGCTGGCCACCGGGGCGCTGCTCTTCCCGCTCGGGGACATCACCCTGATCTCCGGCACCACCGTCTCCTTCGGTGACGGACTGGTGCGGGCCCTGGGCGTGGCGGCCGTCGTGGCGCTGTCGCTGGTGGGGATCGCGACGGTGGGCGTGTTCATCTCCACCCTGACCAACAGCGGTATCGCGGCCATGGCCACGACCGTGGGGCTGGTGATCACCGCGCAGATCCTCGACACCATCCCGCAGCTGCACGCGATCCACCCGTATCTCTTCCCGCACTACTGGCTGAGCTTCGCGGATCTGCTCCGGGACCCGGTCTACTGGGACGACCTGGTCAAGAACCTGGGGTTGCAGGGGCTGTACGCGGCCGTGTTCGGCTCGGCGGCCTGGGCCCGGTTCACCGCGAAGGACATCACGGCCTGAGCCGACCGGGCCGAACGCGGCGCGGCACTGACGAGGGAGCGGGCGATCAGGCGCCGCTCAGGTTCCACAGCGCGTAGGCGATGGCGTCGCTGTTACGGTCCAGCGCGGTGTCGTTGATGTTGCTCGTGGTGTCACATGAGCGGTGGTAGCAGCGGTCGAACGGCTGGCCTGAGGTACCGCCCCACTTCTGGGCCTGGGCCGCCGTCTTGCGGTAGTCGGCGCCGCTGAACAGCCCGCCCACCGGGATGCCGACGTTCTTGAACGAGGCGTGGTCCGAGCGGCCATCACCCTCGGTCTCGGGCTCGGTGGCGATGTTCTGGCCGCTGAAGTACTGCTTGAACACCGACTCGATGGCCGGGTCGTCGTCGTAGACGAAGTAGCCCGGGTTGGGCGAGCCGACCATGTCGAAGTTGAGATAGGCGTCGATCTTGGCGCGGTCGGCGGAGGACAGCCGGTTGACGTAGTTCCGGGATCCGACCATCCCGAACTCCTCGGCGCCCCACCAGCCGAACCGCAGATGCTTGGTGGGCCGTGCCCCCGCGCGAGCGACGGCGAGCGCGTTCTCCAGGACGGCGGCGGAGCCCGAACCGTTGTCGTTGATACCGGGCCCGGCGGAGACGGAGTCCAGATGGGCCCCGGCGAACACCACGTTGTTGGTGTCACCGCCGGGCCAGTCGGCGATGAGGTTGTAGCCGGTGCTGCCGAAGTAGCTGAACTGCTGCACGGTGGTGGTGAATCCCGCGGCGTCCAGCTTGCCCTTGATGTAGTCGAGGGACGCCTTGTAGCCGGGGCGGCCGTGGGCGCGGTTGCCGCTGTTGGCGGTGGCGATGGACTGGAGCCGGCTGAGGTGGGCCTTCACATTGGCCACCGGGATGTCCGGTGCGGCCAGGGCGCTGCCGGAGGCCGCGGAGGCGGTACCGCCCGGTGCGGTGGCGGGCGCGGCCCCGACCAGGGCGGCGATCGCGGTGCCGACGGCTGCGGCGGTCGTGGTGCGGCGCAGCCAGGATCTTCGGGAAGTGAGGGGGCGTCGAGCTGCCGATGACGACATGGGGGCTCCGAATTCCGAACGCGGACAGGACGGAATGACGTGATGCGGTGTGATGCACGTGCCCGTGGGGGGCGATGGAGCGGTGAACCGGCGACGCGGTGGTGATGCGGCTGATGGTCCGGGTGGTGCTGACTCCGCGTCAAGAGCGGAAACCGGACATCAGCCGCCGGATATCGACCCGCCGTGCTTCTCCGGAGCGGTACCCGGGGCGATGTCCGGTACGGCGTCGGCGGCGGTCTCGGGACCGGCGCCCGGGATGACATCGGGCACCACCCGGGCGGCCTCCGCGGCGGCGACCGGTACGCCGTCGCGGCCGGAACGGGAACCGGAGTCGGGTTCGGCGACCGCGGGAGACAGCCCCGCCCGCGCGGCGGCGTCGGCCAGCTCTCGCCGTGCCCGGTGCGCGGTGTGCAGAGCGTCCCAGGTCAGCAGGGTGAGCGCACACCAGACCAGAGCGAAGCCCGCCCATCGCTCGGGCGGCATCGACTCATGGAAGACCACCAGGCCCAGGGTGAACTGGAAGATGGGCGCGATGTACTGGAGCATGCCGATCGTCGACAGCGGCAGCCGCACCGCCGCTGCCCCGAAGCAGATCAGCGGCAGCGCGGTGATGACACCGCAGCTCGCCAGCAGCGCCGAGTGGCCCGCGCCCCCGCTGCCGAAGGTGCTGTCACCGCGCGCCCCGAGGAACACCAGGAAGCCGAGCGCGGGCAGGAACTGGACGGCGGTCTCGGCGGCCAGCGACTCCAGTCCGCCCAGCCCGACCCGCTTCTTGACCAGGCCGTAGGTGGCGAAGGAGAAAGCGAGGGTGAGCGCGATCCAGGGCAGCTTGCCGTAGCCGATGGAGAGCACCACCACGGCCACCGCCCCGATGCCGACCGCGGCCCACTGCGCGGGGCGCAGCCGCTCACGCAGCAGCAGCACCCCGAAGGCGATGCTGACCAGGGGGTTGATGAAGTAGCCGAGGGCGGTCTCGACCACGTGTCCGCTGTTGACGCCCCAGATGTACAGGCCCCAGTTGACCGAGATGACGCTCGCCGCGATCGCGATCATCCCCAGCTGCCGGGGCTGCCGCAGCAGCGGCCGGATCCAGGCCCAGCGGCGCAGCGCGAGCAGGATCAGCCCGACGGCCGCCAGTGACCACACCATCCGGTGGGCGAGGATCTCCACCGCGTTCGCGGGCTCCAGCAGCGGCCAGAAGAGTGCCCCCAGTCCCCACATGCTGTAGGCCGCGAAGCCGTAGAGGAGCCCGGCGCGATCCTGTTGCTGCGGCTGCATGACCCCTCCCCGATGTGCGGGACATCCCTGGTGACCTGATGAAGGTAGCGCCCGGGAAGCCGTCTGTCATTCCCGTCTCATGGATACGGTGATGACAGGGGAGGGGGTGTTAGGGGATCACCTGGTGGTGCCCGTGATGCCCTTGAGGTCATGGAGAGCCACCGCGACCGCCTCCGCCAGCGGAGTGGCGGGACGGCCGATGAGCCGGGACAGCTCGCCGGAGGTGGCCGCCAGCCGGCCGCGTGCCACCGCGGTGTCGCTGTCCGCCAGGATCTCGGCCACCGGTCCGGGGAGCCCCGCGCCGGTGAGGACCGACTGGTACGCGTCCGGGGAGACCGGGTTGTAGACGATCTCCCGGCCGGTCCGCTCGGCGATCATGGCGGCGTACTCCGCGAGGCTCCAGGCGGTGTCACCGGACAGCTCGTACGCCCGGCCCGCGTGGCCCTCCCCGGTGAGCACGGCCACCGCCGCCGCGGCGTAGTCGGCCCGGGAGGCGGAGGCCACCCGGCCCTCGCCCGCGGCGCCGACGACTGCCCCGTACTCCAGGACGGGGGCGAGGTTCTCGGTGTAGTTCTCGTGGTACCAGCCGTTGCGCAGCAGTACGTACGGCACCCCGGACGCGGTGAGGGCCCGCTCGGTGGCCTGGTGTTCCTCGGCGAGGGCGAAGTCGGCGGTGGGCGCGCCCAGCACGCTGGTGTAGGCCAGCAGCGCGACCCCGGCCTCCCGGGCGGCATCGATCACGGCCCGGTGCTGCGGGACGCGGCGGCCGACCTCGCTGCCGGAGATCAGCAGCACCCGGTCGCCCGCGGTGAACGCGCCCTGGAGGGTGTGCGGTTCGCTGTAGTCGGCGGTATGGAGCCGTATGCCGCGGGCGGTCAGGGCGGTGGCCTTCGCGGGGTCGCGGACGACGGCGACGATCCGGTCGGCGGGGACCTTCTCCAGCAGTCCCTCGATGACAAGGCGGCCGAGATGGCCGGTGGCTCCGGTGACAACGATGCGCATTGCGGTTTCTCCCCGTTGACGCTGGTGGTAGCTGCTTACGCGGGCCACCCTAGATTCAGCGCTAACTGCTCGAAAGTACCCACTTCAACGTAAGGTACTGGCATGAAGGTAAGCGAAAAGCTCCAGGCCATGGCGGCTGCCGACAGCGACCCCACGGCCTGCCCGGCGCGGCTCATCCTGGAGCACATGACCAGCCGCTGGGGTGTGCTGGTGCTGGCCGTCCTGCTGGACGGCACCCACCGCTTCAGCGAGCTGCGGCGTACGGTCGGCGGGGTCACCGAGAAGATGCTCGCCCAGACCCTCCAGACCTTGGAGCGGGACGGCTTCGTCCACCGCGAGGCGCATCCGGTGATCCCGCCGCATGTGGACTACTCGCTGACCGAACTCGGCCGCGAGGCCGCTCAGCGCGTATGGACGCTGGCCTGCTGGGCGGAGGAGCAGGCCCCGCAGGTGCTCGCCGCCCGGGAGGCGTACGACGCGGCCAAGTCCCGCGGCTAGGGCATCTGCCGCCCCTTCCGCCGCCGCCCCATCGCCCGCACCGCCCGGCCGACGTCGAACGGCAGGATCGTCACCGCCACCCCCGGCAGATGTTCCAGCGCCTTCGCCAGCGCCTCCGCCGTCCCCCGGTGGAGCAGCTTGCCCAGCGGTGAGGAGTAGGTGCGGCGCGGTACCAGCAGGGTCAGCGCGGTCCGGCCGTCCTCGGTGGTACGGGCCGCCAGCTCCCTCACCGTATGGCGCAGCCGCCGGTCCGGGCACTCCACGACCTCCAGCGCCACGGTCACCCCCGCGGTCCGCTCCCACCGGGCCATCAGCCTGCGGGCATGGCTCTCGTCGATCATGATGTGCAGCGCCCGCACCTCGTCGGGCCGCAGCTCATGGGCGTAGCGCAGCGCCTCGACCGTCGCAAGGTCGATGCTGTCCGCCAGCACGTACACCACATGGCGGTGCCAGCGCGACGCGTCGTCGCGGGGACCCGGGACCGCCTCCAGGGCCGCCGCCTCCGCGCGGTACTCGCGGTTGATCCGAATCAGCGCCCAGACGCCGAGCGGGAAGACCACCACGACCAGCCAGGCGCCCTCGGTGAACTTGGTGACCGCGAAGATCAGCACCACCGTCGCGGACACCACCGCGGTGGTGAGGTTGACCGCCACCTTCCGGATGCGGCCCCGCTCCCTGCGCCGCAGGTGATACGCGGTCAGTCCGGCCCCGGCCATGGTGAACGCGGTGAACACCCCGATCGCGTACAGCGCGACCAGCCGGTCCACAGTGGCGTCGGTGACCACGAGCAGCGCGATCGCCACCACCGCCAGCGAGATGATCCCGTTGGAGAACGCCAGCCGGTGGCCGCGCCGGGTGAGCTGCCGGGGCAGAAAGCGGTCCTCGGCGACAAAGCTGGCCAGGAAGGGGAAGCCGGTGAACGGGGTGTTGGCGCCGGTGTAGAGGATCAGCGCGGTGGCGAGCTGGACGAACGCCAGCCCCAGCGCGCCCGGTACCCCGCCGCCGAAGACCAGATGGGCTTCCTGCGCCAGAACGGTCGGGGTGCCGTCCCGGTAGGGGATGGCGTGGGTGAAGTGGGCCATCGCCGAGACACCCAGCACCAGCGTGCCCAGCGCGCAGCTCATCGCGACCAGGGTGCGGCGGGCGTTGACGCCCTGGGGTTCCCGGAAGACGGAGACGCCGTTGGAGATCGCCTCCAGACCGGTGAGCGAGGAGCCGCCGTTGGCGAAGGCGCGCAGCACCATGAAGAGCGAGGCGCCGTAGAGCCATCCGCCGTCCGACTCCCCGAGCGGCACCGCGCCCGCGGCGTGCACATCGGCGTGCGGCAGTTGCCCGGTGAGCCCGCGGATCACCCCGATCACCAGCATCAGCCCGACGGCGAGCATGAACAGATAGGCGGGGACCGCGAAGACCCGTCCCGCCTCGCGCAATCCGCGCAGATTGCCGTAGGCGAGGAGCACGACCACACCGACGCTGAGGGGCAGTTGGAGGTGGTCGATCCCGGTCCAGGTGCCGCCCAGCAGATGGGCGAAGGAGATGATCGCGTTGGTGCCGGCGGAGACCTGGACGGCGACGGTGACGATGTAGTCGACCAGCAGCGCGACCGCGGCGATCTGCGCGATGTCGGGGCCGAAGTTCTCCCGGGCGACGATGTACGAGCCGCCCGCGCGGGTGTAGATCGTCACCACATCGCTGTAGCAGATCGTCAGCAGGAGCAGCACCAGCAGGATCGCCCCGGTGACCGGCAGGATCAGGGTGAACGCCGCGACCCCGATGACCGGCACCAGCACCCGCAGCATCTCCTCGCTGCCGTAGGCCGTGGAGGAGATGCAGTCCGAGGCGAGCACACCCAGGGCGATGGGATTGCGCAGCTTCTCGCGCCGGATGCGCTCGGTGACCAGGGGCGGGCCGAGCAGACGCCGTTTGACGCGGTAGCCGAGGCGGTCGGGCAGCGGGGCGGCGGTGTCGGCCATGGGCTTATGACAGCCGCTTCCCGGCCGGCGCGCGGTCCGACGCTCCGGCTGCTCAGCCGCCTGCGCCCGGACGTACGAACGCCCCCGCGGGCGCCGGAGCGCTCGCGGGGGCGGGTGCGGAGCGGGGGCGGCTCAGCCGACGACG
>NZ_JAERRF010000049.1 GCF_016741875.1 Streptomyces coffeae
CGGCGACGGCGAGCACCTGGACATCTCGACGTGGAAGATCGCCCTGAACGTCGTCATCTTCCTGGGCATCCCGCTGCTGGCCGGGTTCCTCACCCGCCGCATCGGCGAGAACCAACTCGGCCGCGAGGCGTACGAGGCCAAGTTCCTGCCGAAGATCGGCCCGTGGGCGCTGTACGGGCTGCTGTTCACGATCGTGGTCCTCTTCGCTCTGCAGGGGAAGACGATCACCTCACAGCCACTGGACGTCGCCCGGATCGCGATCCCGCTGCTGGTGTACTTCGCGATCATGTGGTTCGGCACCTTCGCCCTCGGCAAGGCCATCGGTCTGGCCTACGACCGCACCGCAACCCTCGCGTTCACCGCGGCGGGCAACAACTTCGAGCTGGCCATCGCCGTCGCCATCGCCACCTTCGGCGTCACCAGCGGCCAGGCCCTGTCCGGCGTCGTCGGCCCGCTCATCGAGGTGCCGGTGCTGGTGGCGCTGGTGTACGTCTCGCTTGCCTGGCGCAAGAAGTTCGCCGCACGGTGACGCAGCAGGCCGATGTGGTGGTGGTCGGCGGCGGCAAGTCAGGGTTCGGAAGGCCCGGTGCGGGCGGGGCGGAGTCGCCCGATTTCCCCCGGTTGCATGTCTGTCATGGTGCTGGGGGAGACTGCCGCCGTGACTGAGACCGCGCCTTCCTCCGACCAGACCCGCCCTGATGAGGAGCGGTGGCTGACGCCAGGGGTGCGCGGGATCGGCTCGGCGAGCTTCCTCGCCGACGTCGGCCACGAGATCCCTACCGCGCTGCTGCCGTCCCTGCTGACCTCCACGCTCGGTGCGCCAGCTGCTGCGTTGGGGGCGATCGAGGGGGTTTCCGACGCGCTGGCCGGGGCGGCCCGCTTCGGGGGCGGGGTGCTGGCTGACGATCCTGCGCGGCGACGGAAGGTTGCCGTCGGCGGCTACGCCACTACCGCGGTGCTGGGCGCCGCGACCGCGGCTGCCACGGCGGTGTGGCAGGTCGGCGTACTGCGGGCGGCGGCCTGGACCGCTCGGGGGCTGCGGGTCCCGGCCCGTAACGCGCTTCTGGCCGACATCGTGCCGGCGAAGGCGTACGGGCGGGCTTACGGGTTCGAGCGGATGATGGACAATCTCGGCGCGATCTTCGGCCCGCTCCTCGCGCTCGGCCTGGTGGCTTGGGTCGGGGTGCAGTGGGCGATCGGTCTGTCGGTGATACCTGGGCTGCTTGCGGCGGCCGCCATCGTCTACGCCATCCGTCACGCACCGAAGGCCGAAAGGCGGGAAACGGTTCCGCTGCGCGTCCGCGTTCGACCCGTCCTGCAAGGCGGCCTGGGACGGCTGCTGGGGGCAGTAGCAGCCTTCGAGATCGGCAACGTCGCGGCCACGCTGCTGATCCTTCGTGCTTCCGAGCAGTTGGCCCCCGGGCACGGCAAAGACGCGGCGACCTCTATCGCGCTCGGCCTGTACGTCACCTACAACGTGGCCGCCACCGCCGCGTCGGTCCCGGCCGGACACCTGGCCGACAAGCTCGGGCCACGGGGCCCGGTACTGGTGTTGGCCGCAGGGGTCGCGGCGTTTGCGCTCGCGTACGGCATGTTCGCCGCCTCAACCACGGTTATCGCCGCCCTGACTGTGCCGTTCGTGCTGGCCGGTGTCGGCATCGGGGCGGTGGAGACAGCCCAGCATTCCGCGGTGGCCGCGCTCGCGCCTACCGAGTTGCGCGGCTCGGCCTTCGGGTTGCTGGCCACCGTGCAATCATTCGGCAACCTCGCCGCCTCAACCGTCGCCGGCGTGCTGTGGAGCGCCGTCTCACCGAACGCGGCGTTCGCCTACCTCACCGTCTGGATGGTGCTGGCCCTCGCCGGGCTGCTCTGGACCGCTCGCCGCTGACCATCGTCCGGTCAACCCCGAAAGCGGCCGGTGCGCAGGCTTGAGACATCGCCACATCCTCGTGGGCGGCAGCCGGTCACGGGGACGGCCACTAGGTGATCGCCGGGCTGCGGCGCTCGATCAACAGCACGTCGCGCCATGTGCCGTAGTGGCGGCCGATACGTTCGCGGGTGCCGATGACCCGGAACCCGGCGCGCTGGTGCACGGCGAGGCTGGCGGTGTTCTCGGGGAATATCCCGGACTGAATGGTCCAGATCCCAGCCGCCTCGGTGGAGTCGATGAGTGCCTTGAGCAGCGCGGAAGCGATGCCACGACCACGGGCGTCGGGGTGGACGTAGACGGAGTGCTCGACAACACCTGCGTAGGCACAGCGGTCGGAGACCTTCGTGGCAGCGACCCAGCCGAGCACGGTCCCGTCCGCGTCGAGGGCGGTGAAGCGGTGCTCGGGCAGCTTCACCGCGTCGAACGCCTCCCAGCCCGGAGCGGCCGTCTCAAAGGTGGCGTTCCCTTCGTCGATACCTGTCTGATAGATCGCCAGGACCTCATCGGCGTGCTCGGCGGCGATGGGCACGATCACCACGCTGGACAAGCCGACGCGGCCGGACACGGGGCCGCTCTCTCCTTGCACGGTGCTCACGCCGCGGCCGGTCCTTGGGTGAGCAGCTGGCCCATCGCGGCGACGACGGACGACTCGACCCGGTAGTAGACCCAGGTGCCACGCCGCTCGGAGACCAGCAGCCCAGCCTCCTTCAGCTTCTTCAGGTGGTGGGAGACGGTCGGCTGAGAGACACCGACGTCGGAGATGTCACACACGCACGCCTCCCCGCCCGGGTGCGAGGCGACAGCGGAGAACAGCCGCAGGCGGACCGGATCACCAAGCGCCTTGAACATCCGCGCGGCCGTCTCGGCCTCCTCAGCGGTCATGGGGCGCTCGGTCAGCGGCGGGCAGCACGGAACCACGGCCTGGGTCGTGGGCTCAAGCAGCGGCAGCGCCTCGATATTCGACATGCGTCTATGTTGACACACATCGAAACAACGAGTGAGGACGGAATCCCGGCTCGCCCGGCCGCCGCCCCCGCGAACGGAACCCGGTACCGCCTGCAAGCACCTCCAGCGCCACCGGCCGACCCCTAACTGCCGTGCAGCCAGCAGCGAAGTCCAGCACCGGCCACCCTCCACCGGCCGATGCGACGCCACACCCACGACCCCTGATTCGATGGATGCCTATGTTGACGTTTGTCGAATCAGGAGGGATGCTGCTGGGTGTAGGTCATTGACGGATGTCGAAACAGGCCAGGAGTCGCCGTGAACGCGCCCACTACCGCTGAGCTGCCCGTTGTCGTGATCGGAGCCGGGCCGACGGGCTTGGCCGCCGCCGCCCACCTGATCGACCGCGGCATTACCCCGCTGGTCCTGGAGGCCGGGCAGGCCGCTGGGGCCGCGGTTCGCCAGTGGGCGCCCGTGACAAAGTCAGCCAACGGGAGGGACCTCGATCTTCTCCTTCGCCAGTTCGGCCTTGGCCACAGCGCGCATGCCGGATGTGTCAACCAGGTAGTTCTCCCGGCCCTTGTTCCAGGACAGAATCGCGACCTGCCTGGTGTAGTCCACACCCGGCCAGTCCCGGTTCAGTCGAGGCCAGGCACGAGCAATGTATTGCTGGACCTTCCCAGCGATCGCCTTTGCGGCAGGTGTCTTCTGCGCAACGCTTGCCGACGCAGCCGGGTCTGCCGTGGCCGCAGCCGCAGTCGAGCTGCTGCCCGCGAACAGGGAGGCCACCACCACGGTCGCGGTACCCACCGCGGCGATCGCGTTCCTGCGTGATATCGAATGCATAAGCACACTCCCTTACGTCTTGGCTGTGCGGCTTCCTGCTCTGCAGTGCCATCGCCGCTGGTCAACGGATGGGCGGTCGGAAACCTGACAGTTTCGGTCCACTGGCCAGCTCGACCAGCCGCGCCAGGATGAACCGTCGCGGTGGTCCCGCCCACATTCCCAACCCCCTTGGCCCGGACAGCGATTCACATTCCCGGCCCAACTGCTATTGAAGACCCCGCTGCATTTCATCGGCGTAGCTTCCCTCAGCCTGTAGTGAGACACCCGCTATGCCGGGTTACTCCTCCTGGGAGAGACAGGAGTCCACCTCGTATGACGGGCACGAACCTGGTCAGTGCTTGTGTGGTGCGGCTTTTCCGGTGCTGGAGCAGGCTGAGGACCCGGTTGTCGCCCCGGGTGGGCGCCGGGTTCCACTTCCCGGAGCGGTGGTGCTGGTCGTTGAAGTGGCTGGCTGGTCAGCCGGGGTTCGGTAGGGCATGGAGCCGGTCGCGGGCGCCTCGGATACGGTCCTCGCAGCGGACCCGCCTGCGGTGACGCAGCTCCAGATCGCCGAGCTGCCGCCTTTGGTATTGGTCGCGAAGCAGGTCAGCCGCAGCCCGTCGAGATCGGTGAAGCGCAACTGGGCGCCGGAGTGAGGCCGTTCCTTGCGGACGATCAGCCGCATGCCCTTGGGTCAGGTGCCCAGGTCGAGCATGTCGGTTATCCCCGCAACCCAGACACCGGGCCGCTCGGTTCCGCCGGAGTGGTAGGCCGGTGTCCACGCCTTCTTCGGGATCCTCAGCACGGGCCTGGTGGATGACATCGGTGATGGGCATTCCGACGGAATAGGCCATCGGCTCCCTCTGGAGAGCCAGTCGAGGCAGACGTGGGTGCCGCCGGCGGAGTCGGTGCGGATCAGGGTCTGCCGTTCCCGCCGCAAGTGTTTGGGGAGTTGGGCCAGGGCGAGCCTTCGGCCATCATCCGCTGATGGCGTTCGTCGACCACGGCTAGGCCGGGTCACCGCCCTACCCATCCCGGCAGCAACTATCCCCGGACAGTGCCGAACCGCCCCGCACCGGCCAACGGCACTGACATCCAAGCCCACCCAATCGAACGACGGCCCGTCCTCGGCGGACTGATCAACGAGTACCGCCAGGCTGCCTGAGCAATGGCATCGCCGCAGCTCACAGTACCGAATCGGATTTCCGAGCGGCACACGTGTGGATCAACGAACCCCGGCCCGAGACAGAGCCCCAGCAACAGAACTCGTAGCTTCATACCGTCTTATCTGACCTGACAGACTCCGCACTGCCGGAGCGGGCCGCCAAGGTGGCGGCGGTAATGGCATGGTCTATCAGGGCGATCAGGACATCGCGGCAGGAGGAGCGGTCGCGGGCGTCGAACATGCACAGGTGTGCATCAGGCCGCAGCGAGAGAGCCCTGCGGATCTGCTCGGCGGGATAGGGTTGGCGGCCGCCGAAGCAGTTGACCGCCACCACGAAAGGGATGTCGCGTTTTTCGAAAAAGTCGATCGCGGCGAAACTGGTTTCCAGCCGTCGCGTATCGACCAGCACGACGCCGCCCAGGGCTCCGACGGCGAGGTCATTCCACATGAACCAGAAGCGCTGCTGGCCAGGAGTTCCGAAGAGGTAGAGGACCAGGTCGGTGTTGAGGGTGATGCGGCCGAAGTCCAACGCCACCGTGGTAGTGGTCTTTCGTTCAACTCCGACGAGGTCGTCCACGCTGACACTTGGCGTGGTGAGCACTTCCTCGGTGCGTAGCGGAGTGATCTCGCTGACGGAGCCGACCATGGTGGTTTTACCGACGCCGAAGCCGCCGGAGATAAGGATCTTCACGACGTCGGGGGCCGAATCAGAGCCGGGCAAGACCATCCCTCACTTTCTGCAGCAGCGCGACCTCCGGACTTGAGGTCGGCTCCGGGGCCGCCTGGACTGGCGGTCGGGCGGCGACCCTGCCCGCTTCCAGCAGGTCGGAGAGCATGATCGTCACAACCGAGACCGGCAGATCCAACTTGGCGGCGATCTCAACAACGGCGGTAGGGCGGGAGCAGAGGCGCAGGATGCGGAGGTGCTCGGGCTGGAGTACCCCACTGGCCGTGGGCCGCGGATGTTCCACCGCCGTCACCAGAGTGATCAGCGTGAAGACGTCCTGGCTGGGCTCAGTACGGCCCCCTGTGAGGGTGAAAAGCCGTACGAGGCGACCGTAACCGCTCATCGGGTCAGCCCCGCTTGCCTCTGCGAGCTGGCTGGCGCACCGGGTTCACCGTTCACGGGCTCTATGCGCCGCCGGAGGGGTTGTGTGGGGATTCCGGATTGCGAGGTGGCGCGCCGAGGTGCTCACCGATCCTCTTGACCAGCATATTCATCTCGAACGCGACCACGCCGACATCCGCCGTGGCAGTGCACAGGACGGCCAGGTAGGCCCCGACGCCGGCGGAGGTGAGGACAAGGAAGCCGTGCCGCATCTCGATGAGCGACTGGATTACCGCACCGCCGGCGAAGTCGGCGCAGACGCCGCGTCCCAGGCTCATCAGGCCCGACGCGGTGGCCGCCAGGCGTTCAGCGTCCGACCGCTCGATGGAGGTGGACTTGCTGACGACCAGCCCGTCCTCCGAGACGACGACTGCATGGCGAACGTTGGCGACTTGCTCCACCAGTCCGGTCAGCAGCAGATCTAGCGGACTGTGAGTGTCAGGTGTGGGGTGAGTGCTCATCGGGATGATCTTCTCCGGAAGAAAAACGCGAGGGAGGGCAGCGGGCGCGCGGACGCGCGAGACTCAGCGGAGGTGTTAGAGGCCTTTCGGGTCGGTGAATCGTGCTTGCGCGGTACCGCGCTGGAACGCGGACAGGGTCCGGGCCGCCTTCTCCGCCGAGGCAGGCTGTGGTGGGTCCGACTCGTGCGTGACCCCGGCGCCTGGGGCGTGACGCAGTTCCTGAGCCAGACTGGCCTGGGGAACACGTTCCGGGAGGGGCGGCAGTGACCGGGTCGATTCCCGCCCCGCGGGGGCGCTCGGGGCTGCTGTGGCGGCAGCGACGAGGGGCCCCGGCGCCACCGGGTCGGGCCGGGCCGTCGGACCGTCGGCGGGCTCAGCGGTTGCTGGTGGCGGGCCCCCGTTGGCGCTGAAACCTTCCGGCACTGGTGTCCGGAAGCGGCCGCTGTGCTTCGCCGCGGCACGAACGAGCACGGCCTCAGGAATCAGAACCACCGCGGATGTGCCACCGAAAGGCGACGGACGCAGTGTGATGGTGATGCCGTGCCGGCTGGCGAGCCGCGCGACGACGAACATGCCGAGCCGGGAGTCGTCTTCCAGGGAGAGGACGTCGAACGGCGGCGGTTCGGCCAGCCGCTGATTGAGCACGGCGTATTCCTGCTCTCTCATACCGATGCCGCGGTCCTCGATCTCGACGGCGGCTCCCTTCCCCACCGTGTCCCCTCTGACGAAGACCGGGCAAATACGCGGCGAGAAGTTGGCGGCGTTCTCCACGAGTTCTGCCAGCAGGTGAATGATGTCGGCGACCGCACCGCCGGTGATACTGACCTGGTCGTCAACGCTCACGGTGATGCGCTGATATTCGGAGACCTCGCCCACGGCGCTGCGCACCACGTCCGCCAGGGGCACGGGTTCGTTCCAGCGGCGCCCCGGCCGGCCACCGCTGATGATCAGCAGGTTCTCCTCGTACCGGCGCAGTTGACTGGCCTGGGAGTCGAGCTGGTACAAGTCCCCCAGCACATCCGGGGCCTGGTGCTTGCGCTCGAACTCGTCCAGGAGGGCGAGTTGGCGGTTCACCAGGTTCTGCGAGCGGCGAGCCGTGATCAGGATCGCGTTCTGGAAGCCGCGGCGCGCGTCGGCCAGAGCAACCGCGCTGCTTATCCCGGTGCGCTGCACCGCGTTGAACGCGCGGGCAACCTGGCCGACCTGGTCAGTGCCGTAATCCAGCTCCAGCGCCTCGGCTTCCACGTCGACGGTCTCACCGCGGTTCAGCCGGGCGACGATGTCCGGCAGTCGTCGGTCAGCCAGTTCCAGCGTGGCTTCGCGCAGTCCGGCCATGCGGCGCAGCAAGGAGCGCGAGACACGCCAGGAGAGCAAGGCGGAGACGAGCACGGCGGCGAGGCCCGCGAGGCTGACGAAACCCTCATGGCGCAGCGTGTCGCGTGCAGTGTCGCTCTGCGCCGACAGCAGCTTCGTCGTTTCCGCCCGGATGAGGTCCTGTAGTTGGGATTCCAACGTATCAAGGGTGTGACGCCACTGGCCGGCTGCGGGCGGGAGCGGCAAAGCGGACCGAGGGCTGGCGCCGCCTCCCATGGTGACGGCGTTTTCCACCGCCACCAAGGTCTTCCATGCGGCGCTGTTGGTCAGCCTGCCCAGTTCCGCCCGCTGGGCCGGCGTCTGGATGGTGCCCAGCTCGGACAGCAGCGACCGCTGTGCACCCATCGGTGTCATGAACGCGAACCGCTGCTCAGTGCTCATCCGCCGGGAGGGCAATGCCTGGGCCATCACGGCGTCCTCCGCCTGGATCGCCTTCTCGATCTCGATCAGCATGGAGACTGGCTGCGCCCGCGACACCAGCGACCCTTGCGGGACCTGACGGGCCGCGAACAGAGCGGTGGTCTCCGCGCCGATCAAGGACGTGTACGCCTGCAGGACCCGAGCGGGACTGACGGCCCGTTGGTCGATCTGCGTCCGGAGCCGCTCCAACGGAAATTGCTCCAGTGCCTCCGCGAACGGCATTTCCGAGTTCCGGACGCGGGCGGGGGCGTCATCCAGCTTCTTCCGCAGATTCCCGAGATCCCCGATAGAGGAATCGGTCTTCTTGCGCTGGGCTTGCAGACGGGAATGGGAGAGGTGTGCATTAGCCAGCCAAGCGGAGCTTCCACGAAGCTCTGCTTCGAGATTCCAGCGAAGATTGTCCAGCTTGGGGTCGATACTGCGGCCGAAATGCGACTGCTCAGCCAGATCCACGCCCTCGGAGAGCAACTGGTAGGTGGTTTCGCCCCAGATGACGGCCAATGCCGTACTCGGGACCAACGTGAGCGTGAGCAGCGAGGTGAGCAGGGACCTCCGTCGGCGCAAACGATGTTTCCGTGGTGCCATCCGACGTTCCTTGTGCGGGGAGGGGAGGAGTCAGGTGACGAGGCAGATAGAGTATGACGAATTGACTACCTCGTGTGCGCCTGGCGTCAAAGCGCGCTGCCACGCTAGCAACATCTGATTGGTTTGTGCAGGGCGAGACAAAACTGATTGGCCGTCAGCTTTCTGTGATTCCGCTGGCCGGCTCCCTCGTATTCCAGCCGCGACACCGTTGTGTTTGGCCTGGCGTAACCTGTCAGTGGGGTTGAACAGCCCAATGGACCCTGTGCCGCTCGAAAAATCACCGCCGCAGGTGAGCGGGGTGCCATCAGCCGCCTGGGATCATGCCCTCCGTGATCGTGTCCTTGCTGTGTGGGTGAGTCGGAAGCTGCTGACCGTTCCATCAGTACGCCTCCGTCGCGAGACGGCGAAGGACGCGGAACTGCTGGTGCTGCGGCACAAGAACGCGGTCCTGCCCCGCCAAGTGGCCGGAACGGTCCGCTATGAGCCCGTCGGCTGGTTCTGGTTCGCAGCCCTGTCCGGGCGGATACCCCGACGCCACTGGCTCAAGGTCTTCCCTGTCACCCCCGGCACCCTGCTCAGCCTCCCCGTCTCAGTTGGGGTCGGCTGAGCTGGGCTGACTTGGTGGGCCGTGGCCGTCGGTGGGTGGGCATGGTTGTGGCCCGGCGCTTGGGTCGGGTGCTCCGGGTTCCTCGGGTCGTGGGTGGGCAGGGGCAGCGTCGCTGGTCAGGTGGCTGGCCTCGGCAGAGCCGCGAGGCGCGTGAAAGCGGTCGTCAGCTCATGCCGCCAGGGCCAAGTGGAGGCGATTCGCAGGAGGAGACGGCGGCCTCCGCGGGTGATGCGGGTGGCTGCGTGTAGCAGCCGGTAGCAGAGCTTCTTGGGCTGGGCGGTGGCCAACTCGCCTTCCACTGGGAGAGTCGGATCCAGGGCAAGCAGGTCGACGGCGGTCAGAGCCAGGTCGAGCCAGGCGGTGTTGATGTGGAAGTGGCGGCATGGGAAGCGGCCGAAGCCAGTGGTCTTGCCGCAGCGGATGCGGTCCTCGACGCGTGCGTGTGCACAGTGGCGAACCTCCAGGTGTTGCAGTGAGCCTTCACCGGGAGGGGCATCGATGAGGAAGACCTGGTGGCGCATGCCCTCGTCCAGATTAACAAGGACAGTTGGGCGCCGGGGTGCGGGCGCTCGCGCCGCACGATGATCCGGGTGCCGTCCGGGTGGTCGGCAAGGTCCACCACGCCGGTCAGTTCTGCCACTTCGACGCTGGTCCTCAGGGTGCCGTCCGGCTCGAGTGCGGGATGCCATAGGTGGACGGGCAGGGCCCGGATTGCGCGGCGGACCGCTTCGGTGACGGCGTATCCGACAGAGAAGGAGGTGTGGATTCCGCTCGTGCAGTGCTGTGAGGTAGGCGAGGAAGGCTTTGGCTCCTCCGGCGGTGTCGGCGCGGATAAGGATATCGGTGCCGTGGCGGTGAGCGTCGCCGGACCTGTACCAGGGCTGTATCCAGGACGGCGATGTGGTCGGCGGCGGCAATACGGCCGGCGTTGCCCGGCCGCAACACTCCGGCCAGGGCTTCGCCGGTGTTGTCCAGGAAGCACAGCAGCGGGGGTGGTAACCGAAACCGCGCTAGTTGTGGCCGCTGCCTGCTCTTTCTCCGACGAGTGGCAGGTGACAAGCGTGGCGTCGATGTCCAGGACCAGGCCCGGCAGGTCGCGGCCACCGGCGCGGGCCGGGGGTATGCCACCGCCCGTCTCGGCGGCCTGCAGCCAGGCAACCTCGCGGGCAGCGGCACCGCCGTACGCAAACGGATGAGTGCGGCCGGGTCGATACCGGCCAGCAGGCGCCAAGCGGTCGCGGTGGAGGCGACCGGGCCGAAGACCTCCGCCTGGTCCCGCGGCAGGGCCAGATCCGCGATCGCTTCGCCGCCGTCGGCGAGCAATACCGCCAGATCGACCACGATCCGCCCGGGAGCGTGACCGGTGCCCCGTGGCCGAAGCCGAGGCAGCGCGTCGGTGAACGCGCTGGTCAGACCAGTGACATCGGCGAGATCGGCCAGCAGGCGGGAACCGGCATGGCTGACCACCCCGCGGCCGTCGGCCGAGACGACGAGCTTGGGACGCGACCCGGTGGTGTGCACGCAGAAAGTGCCTTCTCGCTGTGGTGACAGAAGCCCTGGACAAGCCTCATCGTCCCGGCTCAGGAGGCACTTTCGGGTTTCCACTCATGATCCGGACGCCATCGCAAGTGAAACGCGGAGGCTAACGGCCGCAGGTGAGGCGGCGTGGACGTGGCCCAGATGGCGGCGAGGTTCTTCTGCCCGTCCCTCGTCGATGTGCCCTTCGGATACATCGGCCAGCGGGCTTCGATCATGGTGCCATCGGCGCATGTCACGTATGAGAGCACGTAATTCTACTCTATGCATCGTGGTCGCTCATGAAGCACCCTGGGCGTCGACGCCAGGTCAGTTCCTCTCCGAGGCGGGGCAGCGCTGATGACGCGCTACAGAACTAACCCTTGTCTCTTGGCGAAAGCCTCAAGACGACCTGTCGGGTGTCACGACTCAGTCACCCAAGCCAACCGCCACAATAGCGATAGGGCCATGGAACAACATGATCACTGATCTGCTAAAGCGCAGCCCGGGGATACGTACAAGCGCCGGGCTGGCCACCGTCACAACAGCGTTCGGGCTCGTGGCCTTTCCGCCCGTCACGACAGCCGCTCACGCGGAGACGAACGACACCACCGTGACCATATCCGCGGCGTACACCCACAACGGGTCGAGTCAAACCCTCTATGTGGGACGGTACACAAAAAACGTAAGCACTGGGGAGATCGCCTATGGCATGTTTCCCGCAGCCGACTTGACGGTGGATTCGCAGATCCCTCAAGTTCAAACGGATCAGCAGTTCCGTCTCGTTCAATCGGTGGACGGCGATGGGACTTCCGACGGAACCTTCAAGCTGGAGAACGGGACGTCCAAAAATTGCCTTACCCTGGATCCAGGAACCTCACGTCTCGCCGAATCGACCTGTGGCACGGACAGTCCCACCTGGAATTTTCAGCCGACGAGCACCGACTCGGCTGACTACCTGATCCGCCAGGTCGGCACCAACAAGTGCATCACTCGTCTCGACGGTGGAATCGGGGTCAGCGACTGCAGCACCGATCAGGACAAGAATGAAAGATGGTCCATTTCCGCCAACGGAGCGCCGCTGCCCGCGCTGAGTAACCGCGCCGCGGTCGCCCTGGGCAGCAATAAGATCACTGTTTGCAACTGGGGAGGGTATGCGGCCAGAGCGACGATCGACTACAAGGTCAAGGCGGACCCTGACAGCGACACCGAGACCAGTGGCCGCTCCGTCATAGGATCGTTCCCGGTCCGCCAGTGCCGGGAAGTAACCCTCCCTGCGGGCAAGATCACCGCAACGGTGGTCCTGCGCAGGTTCACGAACTACTACATGGGTAACTACGGATTCCAGGATGGCGGCAGCGGTTTCGCCGGTGACGCGAACGACAAAATCACGGCAGTCTACACCGTCGGGGGTGCGCATGTGGACGGCTCCTTCCATATGTACGGTACGAGCTGTGATTCATCCTCGAAATTCGAACAGGCGAGTGCCAGTCAGGCAGTTGCGTCGCAGCAGCAAGGCCAAGTGGGGTGCACCAGTGACGTCAATGTCACGACTGTCGCAGGTGTGGCCGCTACCGCTTTCGAAGTCGCGAGAAACTTCATCTTCTCCTCGATCTTCAAATGATCCGGGCGGTTGGCCCCGTTCGTCAGCAGTGATCGCTGCCGCATGAGGTGATCACTCCACCCTCATTTGTTCCTCGTGCTGAGGTGTGGAGCCTGCGCGTATCGCTGCACAGCGCGGGGGTCTCCTCCCGGGGGTCTTACCGCCACGGAATCCCCCTGGACGCGATGCCGTCGGACTGCGTCGGACTTCCGTCTCCGAGTGCGAGGGTGTTCGTGATGCCTGAACCGCTGCCCGTCGCGGACCGGCCTATTCCTGCGGCCGGCGTGTGGGTGCCTGCGGGCGGCAGCAGCATGCACTACGTAGCACGGCACGGGTGCTGGGCATCGCGCCGGAAGTGCCGATGTGGCGGACGGCTCCCATCACCGTGTCGGCGGAGGACGGCGCGGCGTACAGGAGTGAGGCGGTACGGGTCCTGACGGAAGTCCTGGAACGGATTCCGGCGCGGTCGTCCGTGTTCCGTCCGGCGGTGGAGGAGCAGATCGCGATCATGCGCCTGATGATTCGGATCGCCAGGGAGAACCCGAAGGACTGCGCGGACCAGGACCTGGCCCTCCTGGTTCCGCTGCGGGGCACCGGGATGTTGCTGCGGCACCTGGATGTCCTGCTGGCTCGAGAAGTCCGACCATCCCGGTCTGCTCCGTGAACGGGCTGAGCTGGAGGGGGAGTTGGTGACGTGATAGGCGGCTGCGGAATAACCCCAGGCGTGGAGGATCGTGCGGACTCGGGCGATCTCACTTGTGACACGGTCGCGTCCGAAGATCCGCCAGGACAGTGTGAGGCGTTGGAAGCTGCCGAGTTGGCGGAACTCGTTGAAGGAACCGAGCAGGTAGGCGTGCGCCGCGAGGTATGGGCGGACGTCGTCCCCGGCCCAGGCGGGGGCGTGCTGCCGGAGCTCAGCCTGGGTGCGGCCGAGTAGATGGGCCCACTCCTGCGTGGTCCAGCCCCAGTAGGTTCGGCCAGTCTCCGCGCTGTGTGTCAACAGAAGGGGGTCACGGCCAGGACCAGCGACCTTCGGCGTCCTCGGTGACGATGGCCAGCGACGGTTCCCTCACCGCGACACCTCCGCCGTCGCGCCGGCCGGAGCGGTGAGCATTTGCATTCGCCAGGCATGAATGTGGTCCATGCCGCGGGCCAGCTTGTCGGCCAGGTCCCGGCCGGAGAGGTGGATGTACTGAAGGGTGGAGTCGGTGTGACGATGTCCGGCAAAGGACGCGATCGCGTGCAACTCCCAGCCCGTGCGGGCCAGATCGGTCAGACACAGGTGCCGAGTGGTGTGCGTGGAAACCGCTCGACACCTGAGGCCGGCGCGAGCTTGCGGACTACCTTCGACCAGGTCCACAGGCTCAGCGGCGGGGCGTGATTGCGCCGCGACGCCGATAAGAACAGCGGCCCTCGGGCCCGGCTGATCCGGGCGCGGTGAGCGAGGTAGTCCGACAGCAGTACCCCGGTCGATGCCGAGTAGGGCACCACCCGCTCCAGCCGGTTCTTCGTCGTTTCCGCTCGTATCCGCAGCATGTGGTGGGCCGGATCGACGTCGTCGGTCCGCAGTGAGCACAGTGCTTCGCGGCGCAGGGCGGCATCGTAAGCCAGGGCGAGCATCACGCGGTTGCGTACCGGTTCCCGCTTGGCGACCTCCAGGACGCGTAGCCACTGCTGTTCTCCGGGAATCCACGGCAGCTTCGTCCGTCGGGGCACCAGGCCGCGCTGCTGACCGCTGTTCCGTCGGCCGGTGGTGTAGCGCCCCCGGCCGACCGGGTTGGATTCCCGCAGCCCCTCTTCCCTGAGGAAGTCGTAGAACAGGCGGACCGGCGCGAGCCGCTGCTGGATCGTCGCGTTCGCCAGCCCCGCCCCTGAGTCGATCGAGGCCACGTTCGCACCCCGGCGGTGCGGCCGCGATGTCAACTCCCTTACGTAGACGGCTATATGGGAATGTCATCCAAGCGAAGCGGCTTGGCTGTCAGCCGTGCAGTGCAACGGGGAGGGTGGTCAGCCGGCTGCCTTGCAAGCCACCGATGCTGGTCTGCTGAAGCTCGGTGAAGGGGACAGTGAGGCGGGCGTGAGGGAAGTCGGTGCGCAGCACCGTGACCACTGCGCGCAGTTCGAGGTGCGCGAGGTGGGCGCCGATGCAGTAGTGGGGGCCGGCACCGAAGGTCAGGTCCGGTGCAAGTGTGCGTGTGGGGTTGGCGTTGATGCCCTGGATGTCGACGAGGATGGGTGTTCGGGCGGGAAGCCGTATCCCGGCGAGTTCGATTTCGGTGGTGGTGAACCGCCAGAGGGTGAAGGGGGCGGGTGGGTGCGTTCTGAGTGTGTCGCGGACCAGTTCGTCGATGTTGTCGGCGTCCGCCGGGGTGCGGTGCGGGCCGCCTGCGAGCGTGTGGGCGATCAGGGTGCCGAGGGCGGCGTCGGTGGTGAGTTGCCCGGCGAAGATCAACGTAAAGAGGTGGTACCGCAGTTGGTCGTTGGTGGTGTCTGCTGGGACGCGGTCACGTAGCTCGGCGGCGAGTCCTTGGCTGTCGTCGTGGAGTCCGGCAGCGGCCAGCTCTGTGAGGGCGGCGATTGCTCGGCCCTGATCGCCGGGCTTGTTGCTGAGCATCCGTGTGCAGGCGCCGACGGCTCTGTCGAGGTGGTCGAGGGGGATGCCGAGCAGGTCGAGGAGGACGGTGAGCGGGTAGCTGGTGGTGAACCCGGCCATCAGGTCGACCGGTGCGCGGTCGGTGGCACGTTCGGCCAGTAGGTGCCGGGCGATCGCGTGGATGCGATCCGACTGCTCGCGGATCCGTTTGGCGTTGAGGAGCGGGGCATGGGCACGCCTGAGGGTGGCGTGCTCGGGGCCGTCGAGGGTGGTAAGGCAGGGCTGCTCGGCGGCGGTGGGTTCGAGGCCGGCCCTCTGACGGTCCCAGCCGGGCGGCGCCAGCGCGGGGTCCTTGGCGATCCGGGGGTCGGCGAGTACCTCGCGCGCCAGATGCGCGTCGGTGACGATCCAGACCTGCCCTCCGGCCGGGAAGTTCATGGGGACGAGGGGGCCAGCGGCACGCAGGGCCGCGTGCATGAGGTCAGGCTCGGATAAGCCGTGGGCGGTGGCGGCGAACGGATCGATCTCTTCGGGGCAGGCGGCGTTCGGCATCACAACTCCATGAGGGAGGGGCGCGGATGCGGAAGCAGCGGCTGGCTCCTCCCCCGCGCGCCTCCGCACTGAATTGGCTTCACTGTAGAGTATCTTCACCGTGAAGTAATCCTATGGGGAAGCTATGCTGGCTGTCGACGAAGTGTCAAAACGCGCCGACGTACGTCACGATGGCCCGCAGAAGACCGGAGGTCTCATGGAGGAAGCGGCCCATGGCGGCGGTACAACGCAGCGCGGGCGACTGATGGAAGGGCTCCTGGCCTACGGTGCGGCCTTCACCGAACTGGGCCGCCGCTTCGCCGTCCAGCTGGGCGTGCATTCCACTGACGCCTTCGCCCTGCTGGAGATCGCCTCTGCCGAGGAACGGGGTGTTCCGCTGTCTCCGGCCCTGCTCAGCAAGCGCATTTCGCTGTCCTCGGGAGCCATGACGACGCTGCTCAACCGCCTCGAACAGGCCGGATACATCACGCGCAGCCGCGAACACGACGACCGGCGAATCGTCACCCTGCGCAGCAGCCCACAGGTCAAGGAACGCGCTGACGAGTTTTTCGGCTCCATCAACGAACGTCAGGACGCTGTCTTGTCCCAGTATCCGGACGACCTCGTCGAGCAGTTCGAGACCGTCGTGACCCAACTGCGTTCCGCTCTGGAGGCTGAGCTCACACCGTCAACCGGGGGCAAGTGAGCGGGTGACCGTCCGTCATCGAGTACAGGGTGTCGTCTTTCTCGGTCGGCTGAGCGCGGCAAGTGTGACCGTTCTCGGGCACCTTGGCCCGATCTCCTGGCACGACTGGGCTGGCCAGCTCAAGAGCACAGGACGACTGGGTTCGTTGTCAAACGCCTCGAAAAGATGGCAAAGGACACCGTTGTCTCTTCTCAATGAAGTTGGTCGACGACAAGCCTGTTGAGCTGTGCAGACTGAATTGAGTGAGACACCCGGCTCGATCTGTTCGACAGGGCGATCTTGGTGTTCGCTCAATGGCGATGCCATACGAGCGTGTAGCGCCAGAACAGGCGACGACGCAGTCGTGCGCCGGGCAGCACGTCATGGGACTTACTGACGATGTCGGAAAAGCTCATGTCCGCTGGTCGGGTCAGGGCGGTCATCGAGACCGGCCGGGGTGCTCTGCGGCCTTTGTTCTTGAGCCAGCCTGTGGCTGCATTCAGCGGGCTGGCGGCCGCGCCGAGCAGATAGTCTCCGGCAGTCTGCGCCCGGGATAGGCCGACAACCACCAGGGTTCCTCCGGGGGCCAAGTGCTTACGGAAGACAGTGAGAGCTTCGATGAAGGGCAGATGGTGGATGGTGGCGACGCAGGTGATGACGTCGTAGGAACTGGCAGGGATCCCGGTCAGGGCATCTGCGACCGTGAAGGTCCCTGGGGTCGACAGAGAAGTCAGCCTCTGTGCCTGGGCTGTGATCACCGGGTCGGAGTCGATTCCCTGGACCTCGTTGGCGCGTGTGGCCAAGAGCCGGACCAGTTCGCCGCTGCCGGAGCCGACATCCAGCGCAGTGTCGAAGCGTTGGGGAAGTTGCCGCATGAGCCACTGGTGGTAGTGGGCGTTATGGTCCCAAGGGTAGGCGGCATTGAACTGGTCGAGCGCTCGGAGGGCTCGCTTCGAGAGGGGCGTCATGTCGTCAGTCCACCAAATCCCTTGTTCCTGCGACACCAGAGCTTCTAACAAAATGCGGCCACGTCCGTCGACGGTGACGTCCTCGCTGGTGCCGTGACCGCAAACGATCACCGGGGTAGTGTGACGGCTGGGTGTCGGCAGCGGTGGATGTCGCGCAGGTCAGTTGAAGGGCGTGCCATGGTCTGTCAGTTGCCTGGTCTAGGGTCGCCCGCATGGCTGAGCCCTCCTTTCTGACCGCCGTCCGCGAGTCGTACGACACGGTCGCCGCCGATTACGTCGAACGCGTCCCGCCTCCAGCCGAGATGGACCCGCTGTCACGCGCGATGCTGGCGGGGTTTGCCGAACTGGTGCGGACGGCCGGTCTGGGGCCGGTCGCGGACCTGGGGTGCGGCCCCGGACGCGTGACGGCGCACCTGGCCGGGCTGGGGGTGTCCGCCTTCGGCGTCGATCTGTCGCCGAAGATGGTCGGGCTGGCCCGGCACGCCTATCCGAACCTGCGGTTCACTGAGGGCTCGATGACCGCGCTGGAGATGAGGGACGACGAGCTCGGCGGCATCCTGGCCTGGTACTCCACCCATCACACGCCCCGCAGTGGCTGCCGGATGTGTTCGCCGAGTTCCACCGCACGCTCGCGCCCGGCGGCTACCTGCTCTGGGGAGACTACGTCGGCAATGAGCGGCTGCAGCCGACCCACGGCTATGGCCGTCCGGTGTCCTACGAGTCGTACCTCCTGCCCCTGGACCGTATGGTCGACCTGCTGGACCAGGCCGGACTCGTCGTCACCGCGAGACTGGAACAGGAGCCCGGCGGACGCGTGAACAGACCGCACGCCTGCCTCCTGGCCCGCAAACCCGAAACGCCCTGACGGGGCGCGTTCCCGGGGTGAGGCCGCTCGGCTGGACCGCCCACGATCATGGGGCAGGCGGTCAGACCGCTGGGTTGAGAGGGCGGCCGCCCCAGCGGATGCCTTTCTCGCTGCGGACACGGGCGCGTTCCCGGCGCGGCGCGGCCAGGACGCCTGGATGGCGTGCGTTCTGGTTGCGCCAGTACAAGCAGTGATGCAGCGCGCGGTTCCATGGGAACACCGGCTCGGTGCGACTCCTGGAGAAGCACGGCTTCCGGCGCACCGAGACGGTCTGGTACGGCGAGGACGAGCACATCATGCTGGTGCTCGACGAGGACCGCTGATGGATCTTAGAGGACGTCTGGTTCGTGTAGTTCGCGGATAATTAGGGTTTATGCATCTCGCCAGGTTGAGGTGGTTTCGCCGGTGGCCCGTTTGGCGAGGGTGGAGATCGCTGCGAGGGGGACCGTCTCAGGGGTGGTGCCCATGCCCAGAGCGTGCCGGAGATATCGGGTCTTGGGCTGTTGACCTGGGTGTATCCGCCGGGTCTGGTGGATGGGGTGGTTGCCGCGTGTGGCCGTACCGAGCAGCGCAGACGGCTGCTGCCCGCTCGTCTGGTGGTCAACTTCGTCCTTGGACTGGCGTTGTTCTCGCCCGCGCCGTGATTGTTCTCGCCCGCGCCGTATCTGGAGGTGTTGCGGCATCTGGTCGAGGGGCTGCGGGGTGCCGGGCTGGGCGGTTCGTGGCGGATCCCGGCGAAGTCGTCGCTGTTCCGGGCCCGTGACCGGCTGGGGCCGGAGTCGCTGCGGGTGCTGTTCGCCGCCACCGCCGGGCCACTGGCGGACCAGGAGACGCCGGGTGCGGGGGTGCGGAGTTTCGGCCGGGTCCAGCCGAGGGTCTGCTTCATCAGCCGGAAGGTGTGCTTCAGGTCGAAGCGCCTCAGGAACGCCTGCCAGCGCACGTCGATGTCCTCGCTGTTCAGGGCGGTGGCCGACGACCACAGGCAGACCGGCAGGGGATCTCCGCCGCCGGGCAGGCGGTCGACCTGGAGGCGGATCAGCGTGCCCTCGATGACGGGGAGTTCACCGGTGTGGTCGATCCAGGCGGAGCGGGTGGTCAGCCTCGGGTGGATTCGGTCCCAAGCCATCGCGCGGGCGGTGCCGTACCGGTCGGTGACCTGGACGGTGGCCGCGTCCGGCTCGCCCCAGGTCTCCGGCTTGGCGAAGCGGAACTCCTTGCCGTGCTTCGGCCGGCGCCCGCCCTGCGGCGGGGAGCTCCAGGGCACCGGGACCGGCCTGCGCATCACCCGGTCCGAGCGCATCCGGCCGAGGACCTCCACCGGCAGGCCGTCGAGGAGGTGGGCCATGTGCGGGGCGTCGTATCCGGCGTCGAAGACGACCAGGATGTCGCGGTCGCCGACGTGCCAGCGGCCCATCTCGATCAAGTCGGTGACCACCCGGCGGACCTGGACGGCGGTGATCTCGACACGGCGTCCAGGAGTTGGCACCAGGACGTCCGGCCCGATTCGAGAGCGGCGACGAACGAGTACGGCCAGCCGGGTATGAACTGGTCCGAGGTCCGTCCGCTGCGGCCGTAGACGTGGCAGAACAAACGCTCCGCGCTGGTCGGGGCGTCGGGACGGAGCCAGTTGCTGACGTCGACCGCGAGACCAGGCGCCCGTCGGCGGCCTGCGGCATGGGCAGGCCCGCCAGCACCTGCCGCAGCCGGGGCACGTCCACGCTCCCGCGGTTCAGGGCGTCGTACAGAGCGCCGCGCCCGCGCCGGCGCTCAGCCACCAGCGTCAGGTCCACCGGCGTCCTCACCGGCCCGTCCGCACACAGCAACGCGTCGCCGTCTCGCCTTCGCTGGGGTCTGGGAAGCGATGCCGTCGGGTGTGAGTGATCAGTCTCCCTGAGACCAGGCCGCGCTCGGCAGCGACAGGTAGACGCCGAAGTCGACGAGCCCCGTTGCGGCGCGGATGTCCGCGTGCAGCGCATCCACGCGCTCTTGGCGGTTGGCTTCCCTGCTGGTGGACCACTTCGACTTGATCTCGATCACCACCGTCAGGCCGCTACGGTCCAGCGGGCTCAGCGGCCGGAAGCGGATCTCGACATCCCCGGGTTGCAGCTCGCCGTCGTACGGCTCCTCGGGGCACTCCACAGCCAGGGACACCAGGTGCGGCAGCACCGAGCCGAGTTCGCGTAGCTGGGGCTCGGGCACCGTGGGCGCATAGGTCACTTCGACAAGCGGCATCCTCGACACCTTAGACGGAGACCAGGCAAAACTGGCAGCCAGAGAAGATCCTGATCACCCTACAAAGGTCGAGAGGTTAAGGAACAAGCTGAGCACCGCAACGACTTCGGCAGGTGAGGGGTCGACACAAGCAGGTGATCGTGACCCCGCGAACGGGTAGGTGAGCACGCGACACGCCGTCAACGCCATCAGCTGTGCCGGGCATTGGCAGTGCTCGGCCTGCGGGCGGCTGCTCGACGAGTAGCGAGCGCAGCACATGCACGCTCATGCCGATGACCGTTGATCAGGTGCAGGCGTCCGGTCAGGTCGGAGAGGTCAGGCTCGCTGCGTGGGTTCGTCGCAGGCACGGCCGATCAGTCCGGCTGCGGTCAGGGTGAGGTGCTGGGTCAGAGCCTGGGCCGCTTCATCGGCGCCGCCCCGCCAGCCGGGCACGGCCCTCACCGCTACTTCGTCGTGGTGCACGCCCTCGACGTCGCGTCCATCGGCGTCCCGGCCGACGCCACCCCGGCCTTCCTCGGTTTCGCCATGTCCTCGCACACCCTGGGTCGCGCGGTTCTGACCGCCACCGCGGAAACGCCGCGCGCGGGCGAAGACACCGAACGGATCGAGGTCTCCCGACTCATCCCCGCCCCCGCCAGCGCCGTCTTCGCGGTCCTGACCGACCCGAAGGGTCACGTGGACATCGACGCGTCGGGAATGCTCATGGACGCCGAAGGACGACCGGTCAAACAGCCCGGGGACCGGTTTCTGGTCCACATGGATCGGGACGCCCTCGGGGACGTTCCCCTGGGCAAGTACGACGTCGAGGTCGTCATCACCAAGCTCACTCCGGACGAGGAGATCGCCTGGACCGTCGAAGGCCGGGTCCGGCCTCATGCCCGCCACATCTACGGCTACCGGCTGGAACCGACCGAGGGCGGCACCCGCGTCACGTCCTACTACGACTGGTCGGAGATCACCGAGGAGTGGAAGCAACGCCTCACCTTCCCGGTGGTCCCCGAGTCCGCCATCAAGGCCACCCTCGGGATCCTGGAGCGCACCGTTCGCCGGCGAATCGCCGCCTAATGCCGACCTGTTGGAGCCGACCGGAGCACGCTCCACCGCAGCGGCTTCAGCTTGTTGATCGCCCGTTCGACGGTGTTGCGCTTCTTGTAACGCTCCTTGTCGAAACCGGGCCGGCGGCCGCCCGCAGCCTTCTCGGGGATGACATGCCGAATTCCGCGCCTGCGCAGGTAACTTCGGGTCCGACGGTTGCTGTAGCCCTTGTCCGAGCTGACGCTGTCCGGCTTCGTGCGCCGCCGCCCGGTGGTCAGCCTGGGAACACGGATCCTCTCCATGACTGGCTCGAACTGGGTGCAGTCGGCGCGTTGTCCGGGCGTGATGACCAGCGACAATACCCGGCAGCGGCCGTCAGCACTCAGATGGATCTTGGTGGTGAAGCCGCCACGCGAGCGGCCGAGCGCCTCACCTCCCGCACCACTTCCGCCAGCCGGTCGACCAGTTCCGCCCCGATCCGACCGGCCTTGATCGCCTCGGCGGAGCCCCTTTTGAGAGCAGGCGGCGGAGCCTGCCGGGCGCCGGCGGCGTGGTGGTGCGCACGCACCGACGTCGAGTCGACCGAGACGTCCCAGTCAATGTCGCCCGCCGCGTCCGCCTGGGCCTGGGCAGTTGGAGGAGCAGTTCCCACGTGCCGTCCGCCGACCAGCGCCGATGCCGCTCGTGCACCGTCTTCCACGGCCCGTACCGCTCGGGCAGGTCACGCCACTGCACGCCCGTCCGGCCCGGTACAGCACCCCGTTCACCACCTGGCGATGGTCTCGCCACCTGCCACAACGACCGTTGCTCACCGGCAGAAGCGGCTCCAGCCGCTCCCACTGGGCATCCGTCAGATCGCCTCTATGTCCCACAGTCCTATCAAGGACTCAACGAGACTCGGCAGAACCATTCCGCTCCGGGCAGCCGATACCTCTGGTGCTTCTGGGCCGATGCTCTCTGGCCGCAACCGGCTGGAGGGCATCGGCCCAGTTGCGCGAGTGGGCGGTGTGTCAGGTGGTGATGGTGGCGACGGGTTCGAGACCGTACGTTCGCGCGTAGCCGTTCTCGGTGCCGACGAGAAGGTCGATGACCTCGAAGTAGCGGTCCCAGAACGGGGTTTCGCGCAGTGCGTCGATGAGGCGCTGGTAGGCGTGGTGGTCTTCGGCTTCCCACACCCAGACGTCGGTGACGCGCGCGGAGTAGAACTCCGTGTCGTAGAAGCGTGACCGGACTCCGGTGGTCTTGGCCTCGATGGCCGGCAGGACCTGGGTGGTGAAGGCGTCCACGCGTTCCTGGACGGTCAGTGCGAGCCACTCGGGTGTGGTCTTGACCAGCATGAACGCCGTGACCGGCGGTTCGGTCCTTTCAGCGGGCATCAGGGTGCCTCCAGGGTGGCAGGTGGGCTTGGTTCGCGGAGCTCCTTGTGTTCCGGCGCCGGGTGCCGGACTTCAGGAGAGGACGGCGGGCTTGAGGGTCCGGGCGCACCACTGCTCGAAGCCGGTGGGGGAGGTGGTGTCCGCAGTGCGGGCGATGCCGGCGTCGAGGCCCTCGTCCTTGGCCCGCTTCATGTCGACGATGCCCTGGACGAATGCCTCGTTGAGGCCGTGGCCGACGAGGGTGGTGGACAGCTCGTCGAGCGGCCGGCGTTCGTAGCGGACGGGGCGGCCGAGCTGTTCGGTCATGATGCGGGCCAGGTCGTTGGGGGACAGGTCCTGCGGCCCGAGGACCGGGACGCTGTCGGTGCCGGTCCACGAGCGGTTCAGCAGCAGGCCGGCGGCGGTGGCCGCGATGTCGGCGACAGCGACCAAGGGGGCCTTGCGGTCGGCGTCGACGGAGTCGGTGAAGACGCCCTTCTCGCGGATCGAGTCGGCTTCCTCCAGGAGGTTCTCGAAGAAGGACGGGCAGGCCAGCGCCCGGTAGGCGACGCCGGCGCCGGCGATGAGGTCGTCCATGGCGAGGGAGGCGGTGACGAGGCCGGCCCGGTCGGCGAGCGGGGTGCCGCGGCCGAGCGCGGAGACGCCGACGACATGGTCGACGCTGTGGGCGGCGAGCGCCTTGAGGGCGGGGAGGGTGAAACCGCTGTACGTGTCGTACGGGGTCAGGGAGGCGTCCGGGGGGACGAGCCAGAAGACGGCGTCCGCACCCTCGAAGGCTCGGTCGAGGACACCGGCTTCTGCGTGCGATCCGGTGACCACCTCGACGCGGCCGCGCGCCGCGTCCGGAAGCCGGGTGGGATCGCGCACGATCACGCGCAGTTCCTCACCCGCGGCGGGAGCGGACTCCAGGAGCCGGGAGAGCAGGTGACGGCCGATGTTCCCGGTGGGAGCAGTGATGACGATCATCAAAACCTCGCAGGTCGTGCTGGTTCGGGTACGCCCCTCATCCTGCTGAGGATCTCCGTGCTGCCACAATGGGAACTTCAGCACGGAATCATTGCTCGAAATGGAATGATGCTGGTGAACAGCCCGGATTCGGTCATCGACGCCAATCTCGCCATCGCGCTGGACGCTCTGCTGGCCGAGCAGAGCGTGACCCGTGCCGCCGCACGTCTGCACACCTCGCCCGCCGCCATGAGCCGCACCCTCGCCCGTCTGCGCCGTATCCTCCAGGACCCCCTCCTGGTCCGGGCCGGACAGACCATGGTTCCCACCCCACGCGCCCAGGCCCTGCGCGAGGAAGCCGCCACAGTGGTACGCAGCCTCGGAGCGCTGCTCAGCCCCGGCGCGAGCGTCGACCCCGCCAGCCTCCGCAGCACCTTCACCCTCCAGGCCGCCGACCTGGTCGGCGCGGCACTGGCCCCCGGGCTGCTGCAACTGGCCCGGCGGGAGGCGCCGGGGGTCTCGTTCCGGATCCGGGCCGAAGAACTGGAGGCCGGACCCGCGCTGCGCGATGGCCGGATCGACCTGGAGATCGGATCCATCGACCACGTGGATCCCGAGACCCAGATCGAAGAACTGGTCAGCCTCCGAATGGTCGCGGCCGTCCGGCCCGGCCATCCACTCACCGAAGGGCCGCTGACCCCAGCCCGGCTCGCTGCCGCCCAACACGTCGCGGTCAGCCGCCGCGGCCGGTTCACCGGCCCCCTCGACACTGCCCTCGCCGAGCTGAACCTCCACCGGCTGGTCAGCGTCGTCCTCCCCAGCCACCTGGCCGCGATGACCCTCGTTGCCCGCAGCGACCTCGTCTGCCTCGTACCCGCCGCACCCCCCGGCGCGGCCCCCTCGCCCCTCACCCACGACGCCAACGCCCTCGGACTGCACCTCCTCGACATCCCCCTGGCGCTGCCACCACTGACCATCGGCATGGCCTGGCACCCCCGACACACGGCCGACGGCGCCCACCGCTGGCTCCGCGACACCGTCCGCCGGACTCTCTGCACACCGACAGCAGCTTCTGAGATCACCGCGGCGGACGCCATCGACCCCAAGTAGTACGACATCGCTGAGAAGGCCGACCAGGCCGCCAACCGGGCCCGGCGGGGGAAGGCCGGCGGCCGGCCTCCCGGATTCGACAAGGAGCGTTACAAGAAGCGCAACACCGTCGAACGGGCGATCAACAAGCTGAAGCCTTCCGAGCGGTCGCGACCAGGTTCGACAAGCGCGGCTACGTCTACCTCGGTACGGTCACCGCAGCCGCACTCGTCATCTGGCTCCGCTCATGATCGCCAGGACTGGCCGCTGAGCTGAGTGTTTCTTGTGGATGGAGAAGTCGTTGGGGTGGCGTGGTGACGCTCGGGTGGTCGTCTGGGGCTCGTAGGTCGAGGCTGCGGTGGGCCCGTCCGGTGTTGTAGTGCTCGGCGTCCGTGATAACGACGGCACGGAGGTGTTCGCCGGTGATGAGGATTCGGTCGGTGCATTCAGCGCGGCAGCGCGGCCGCCGCCCTGGCCATGGTCTTTAAGCTCGTCGAGTCCGCCCAGGCCCGATGGCGGGCCGTGAACGCACCTCACCTCGTCACCCTCGTCCGCGCCGGAGCCCGCTTCGAACGCGGCCACCTCGTCGAACGCCCCGAAGCCCACGCAGCCTGAACTACCCCACGATCCAGAGATCTTGACTACTGATCTTGCATCGCTTGAGGATCAGGCTGTCGCGGAGACGAACCCAAGGGCCGTCGCAACGTTCGACGACAGGTCGGTCATCGCATCCAGCACCAACCGGTGATCGGCCCACGAGGCGAACTCCTCCCGCAGACGTTCCACCACCTCCCACGTCGGCTCAGCGAAGCCCTCGATCCCCCGGGACCGGTTCTCCAACCGACGGCGGTGCACCACCGGATCCGAACACACCACCTCGATGAACACCACCGGCACACCATGACGATCCGCCAGCGTCCGCCACTGTCCCCGCGCCGCCTCCACGGCGTTGACCGCATCGACGATCACGGGTTGGCCCATGCCGAGCACACCATCGGCCACGGCCTCGGCCACGACATACGCCGCCAGGCCCGTGGGCTGGTCACGGGCCACCCCCGCACGCCACATCGCCGCCTCGATCGGGTCCACGGACACGACCGGAGCACTCAGCTTGCGCCCCAACGCCTCAGCGACCGAACTCTTCCCCGCACCGGGCAGCCCCGCCATCGCAATCAACATGACGACACCCTCGCACGCCCGACCGATCCGCAGACCATCAACGCCAGAACGGCACAGGCATCCGCATCCCGAGTCATCAAGTCACGCGACGACATCCACAGGAATTGACAATGACTCATCAGGGTCGCCGCCAGCACCATGTGGAACATCCTCAAAGAGCACGGCATCGACCCCGCGCCCCAGCGCAACCACACCACCTGGGCGACCTTCCTGCGCTCCCAGGCCCAGGCCATCCTCGCCGCCGACTTCTTCGAGACCAAAACCCCGACCGGGGCCACCCTCTACATCCTCGCGTTGATCGAACACTGCACCCGCCGCGTGCGGATCCTCGGCGCGACCGCACGCCCCTCCGCAGTCTGGGTCACCCAGACTGCCCGAAACTTGACCATGGACCTCCAAGACGCAGGCTGCAGAGCAAGGTTCCTGATTCGGGACCGGGACGCTCGGTATCCGGCATCCTTCGACATCACCCTGCAGACCGAGAGCATTCAGGTCGTTCAGACCGGTGTCCGGATGCCACGCATGAACGCGATCATGGAACGCTGGGTGCGGTCATGCCGAAACGAGCTCCTCGACCACACCCTGATCTGGAACCAGCACCATCTACTCCACGCACTGCGCGAGTACGAGGCGTTCTACAACGAGCACAGGCCCCACCGCGCTCTCGCAGGAGCCGCACCCCTCCGCCCAACGCCCGGGCGGATCACCGAACCCGATCAGCTCCGCCACCTCGACGTCCATCGACGCAACCGCCTCGGCGGCATCCTCCACGCATAACATCATGCGGCATGACCAGCACGGACGTAGTTCTTGGCACCTACAACGGCGGGGCGGTCCAGGTCTGGTCCACCACCACCCGCGAACCCTGCCGCCTGGCCGGAGAAACCGGCCAGGCGGCACCGCGTCGTCGTGGAACGGTTACGCGGCGGCGGGCCGGCGAGCCGTCACGATCAGGTAGCCCAGCTCGGGCATCTCCAGGTTCTCCCCCTCGGCGGGCTTCAGCTTGGCGAAGACCTCCGGGTCGACCTTGGCGGCCAGTTGCTCCATGTTCTTGGCGAGCGCCTCACCGAGCCGCTTGACCGACTGCCGCGTGGTGTTCTCACTGACGTCGATGATCTCCGCACAGCGCAGACCCGCCTCGCGAAGCATGGAGGGGTACGCCTCGAAGGACGCCGGCGACTGGGTGAGGTACCGCTTGAGGATGCCCTCGATCACCGGGCGCCGCTCCTCCGAGATGGTCTCCCGCTCGTAGTTGTCCGTGAGCGCGAGCCGACCCCCGGGCCGCAGCACCCGGCCCGCCTCGGTGAGCGCGGCCGTCCGGTCGGGCATCTGCATGACGGACTCCAGCATCCACACGGCGCTGAACGAGGCGTCGTCGAACGGCAGGTTCATCGCGTCGCCGTGCTGGAAGCTCACCTTGCCGCTCACACCTGCAGTCTCGGCCAGCTCGTTGGCCTTCTCCACCTGCTTGCGGCTGACACTGATGCCCACCACCTCGGCACCCGTCTTCTGGGCGAGGCGGATCGCCGGCCCGCCGAGGCCACAGCCGATGTCCAGCACCCGGTCGCCGGGGCCGACCTGCAGGCGCTCGATCATCATGTCCGTGAGCCGGTCGGCGGCGTCCTCCAGGCCCGTGGTGTCCTCCTGGCTGTCCCAGAAGCCCACATGGATGTTGGGGCCGTACAACGAGGCGTCGAACGCCCCCATCAGCTGGTCGTAGAACTGGCCGACCTGCTCACCGACGGGGGTCAGGTTCGAAGACGTCACTTTTTCTCCTTCTGATATATGCAATGCACGGAACCCGGAAGGACACCTGCGCGGCTCGAAGGACGCGTGCACGCCCTTCCGGGTTCCGTCTTTCTCTCGCGACGAGCGATCCAGGGCCCGGCGGGATGCCGGACCTCAGCTCACACGTTCTCCGCAAGCCAGTCGAGGACGGCTCCGGCGGTGCCGCCGGCATGGTCCTCCATCATGGTGAAGTGGTCGCCGGGCACTTCGATCCGGGTGACCCGGGGCCCCCACGCCGCCTCCTCGTCGGTGGTCTGCTCCGATCCCGTGAAGGTCTCCTCGGCCTTCACCGCCAGGATCGGCGCGCCGATGGGCGCCGGTCCCCAGTCCGAGAAGAGGCGCAGGTAGCCACCCATCGCGGTGAGCCTGCCCTCGTCCACCACACCGAACATCTTTTCGCGATCGAACATCTTCCCGGAGAGGTTGGTCTGGATCCACGGCAGCGCCTCACTGCGCGGCAGATACGTGTCCAGCATCACGACCGCCGACGGGGCGCTCCCGCGCTCCTCCAGCAGCCCCGCGACCGCCTGGGCGATCCATCCGCCCGACGACCGGCCGACGACCACGAACGGATCCCGCCCGACGGTCCGCAGCACCGCCTCCGCCTGCATCTCCACCACCGCGTCGACACTGGCCGGCAGCAACTCGTCCTTGCCGAAGCCGGGTTCGGGCAGCACGGTGACGTCACGGCGACCCCGGAAGCCCGCCGCGAAGCGCGCGTACTCACGGGCCCCCGAGATCGCCACCAGCGACGGGAAGCACACCAGGCCCGGCGCCGTGCTGCCCTTCGAGAGCCGGACCAGCTTGGGCGGGCTCGTCAGCTCGGTGGCGGTACTGAACGACGGGCGCAGCCGGGCCGCCGCCATGAGCAGCTGGGTGCCGGCGACGTACTCGCCGTCGGCGCACGCCTGCCGGTAGAGCGACTCGATCGTCGATCCGCCCCCGGCCGCGGGGGTCGCCGGCTGCCGGGCGGCACCGGTCCCGGCGGCGGGCGCCTCCGGCTCCGGCACGGCCCCCGGCACCACCTGGGTGCGCAGATGGCCGGCGAGCGCGGCGGGGGTGGTGTGGTCGAACAACAGCGTGGCCGGCAGCGTCAGACCGGTGACGTGGTTGAGCCGGTTCCGGATCTCCACCGCGGTGAGCGAGGTGATGCCCAGCTCCAGGAAGGCGTGGCCCTCCTCGACCGGGTCCACGGAGTCGTGGCCCAGCACCGTCGCGGTGTGCGTCCGCACCAGCTCGGTCAGGGTCCGCAGCTGCTCCGTGGCCGTCAGCCCGGCCAGTCGCTGCCCGAGCGGCATCTGGCCCGGCTCGCCCGCGCCCCCGCCGGAGGCAGGGTCGGCCGCCCGGCGCGCCGGCACCCGTACCAGTCCCCGCAGCAGGGCAGGCGTGCCAACCGAGGCCGCCTGTGCCTGCAGAGCGGCGAGGTCCAGCCGCATGGGCACCAGCAACGGGTCCGCGTCGGCACCGGCGTCCCCGGCGACGGCCGTTCGCGCCACCGCCAGGTCGAAGAGGGCGAGGCCCTCGGCGGAGGTGAGCGCGGCCACCCCGGAGCGGTTCAGCCGCTGCACGTCGCTGTCGTCCATGTGCCCTGTCATGGCGCTGCGTTCGACCCACAGCCCCCAGGCCAGGGAGGCCGCGGGCAGCCCCGCCGCCCTGCGGTGCTGCGCCAGAGCGTCCAGGAACGCGTTGGCCGCCGCGTAGTTGGCCTGCCCGGCGGCGCCGAACACCCCCGCCGCCGACGAGAAGAGCACGAACGCCGTGAGCGGCAACTCCCGGGTCAGCTCATGGAGGTTGACGGCCGCGTCACTCTTCGGCCGCAGCACTGTGTCCACGCGCTCCGGCGTCAGCGACCCGAGGACACCGTCGTCAAGGGCACCGGCCACGTGCACCACACCGGTCAGCGGATGCTCGGCCGGCACCGTCGCCAGCAGCTCCGCCAGCGCGGAGCGGTCGGCCGCATCACAGGCGGCCAGCCGCACCGACGCGCCCAAGGCCGTCAACTCGTCCGCCAGCTCGGCGGCACCGGTGGCAGCCCGGCCACTGCGGCTGGTCAGCAGCAGATGCCGTACGCCGTGCTCGGCCACCAGGTGCCGGGCCACCAGGGACCCCAGCACGCCGGTCGCCCCGGTGATCAGCACCGTCCCCTCCGGAGTCCACACCGGAGACGCGGACGTGCCCTCGTCCGCGGCGTCCGGCCCGGACCCGTCGGCGGCCCGCTCCGCGCGCACCCGGGCCAGCCGCGGCGCGAACGCCCGCCCGGCCCGCACCGCCAGCTGCGGCTCCGCACCGGCCAGGAGCTGCGGCAGCACCACGAACGAGGCCTCCTGATCGTCCAGGTCCAGCAGCACGAACCGGTCGGGATTCTCCGACTGCGCCGCCCGCACCAGACCCCACACCGCAGCGCAGGCCGGGTCCGGCACCCGCTCCCCGGACCGGACGGCGACCGCCCCATGGGTCACGAACACCAGGCGGGAGCCCGCGAAGCGCTCCTCGCTCTGCCACGCCTGCGCCAGCCGCAGCGCCCGATGCGCCGCGGCGCGCACCCGGTCCGCGGACAGCTCACCCGGCACACCAGCGTCGAACGACGAGGCGAACGGGACGAACACCAGGTCCGGAAGGCTCCCGCCCGCCGCCACGGATCCCGTCAGCGCGGACAGATCCGCGTACCGCTCGGCCTGGGCCCCCGCCACACCCGCCGACTTCAGGGCCGTCGGCAGCGACGTGCCGTCGTCGCCCAGGACCGCCCACCTGCCCGACGCGCCGGACCCGGCGGCCACCGCCACCGAGGTCCAGTCGAGCCGGAACAGCGACTCGTGGAACGTCCCGTGCGCCCGGCTGAGCTGCTCGCGGGAGATCGCCCGGGTCACCAGCGAGTCCACCGAGAGCACCGACCGGCCCGACTCGTCCACGGCGGTCACCGCCACCGCGTCCGGTCCCGCCGGCGCCAGCCGGATCCGCAGCGCGGACGCGCCCTGGGCGTGCAGCGACACACCGTTCCAGGCGAAGGGCAGCCGAACCCGGCCGGTGTCCCCGTCCGGGGCGACGGAGCCGGGCAGCCGGACGAACCCCCCGAACGCCATCGCGTGCAGCGCCGCGTCCAGCAGCGCCGGGTGGACGCCCAGGTGCCGGGCCTCGGACCACTGTTCCTCGGGCAGCCGGACCTCCGCGAACACCTCGTCACCGCGGCGCCATACGGCCCGCAGCCCCTGGAACGCCGGTCCGTAGCCGAACCCGTTGCGCGCGAACCTCTCGTACAGACCCTCCACGTCCACGGCCTCCGCGTCCGCCGGCGGCCACACCTCACCGGCCTCCGCCCACGCCGCCGATCCGCCACCGTCCGCGAGAGCGCCGACGGCGTGCCGCGTCCAGGGACCGCCGTCCGCCTGCGAGTACACGCTCAGCGAGCGCCGCCCGGACTCGTCGGGCCCGCCGACGGAGACCTGCACGGACACCGCACCGTCCTCCGGCAGCACCAGCGGCGCCTCCAGGGTGAGTTCCTCCACCCGGTCGCAGCCGACCGTGTCCCCGGCGCGCAGCGCCAGCTCCACGAACGCCGTCCCCGGCAGCAACGTCACCCCGGCCACGGCATGTTCGGCCAGCCAGGGGTGTGTGCGCAGCGACAGCCGGCCCGTCAGCAGCGCCCCGTCCGACGCGGGCAGCGTGACAGCGGCGCCGAGCAAGGCGTGATCGGCGGAGGAGAGCCCGGCCGACGTGACATCGGACGGGGTGGCGGGCTCCGACTCCAGCCAGTAGCACTGGTGTTGGAAGGCGTAGGTGGGAAGGTCGACGCGGGTGGCGCCGGTCCCTGCGAAGACACCGGCCCAGTCGACACTCGCGCCACCGACGAACGCCTCGGCGGCCGAGGTCAGGAAGCGGAGCAATCCGCCCTCGTTCCGGCGCAGTGACCCGACCGCCGTGACAGGGGTGTTGATGTGGGTCTCGGCGGTCTGCTCGATGCCCATCGTCAACACCGGGTGCGCACTGGACTCCACGAACAGACGGAAGCCGTCGTCGAGCAGGGCACGCACGGTCTCGGCGAAACGGACCGTCCGACGAAGGTTGCCGTACCAGTAGCCCGCGTCCAGAGCGGTGGTGTCCAGCACCTCAGCAGTGACGGTGGAGTAGAACGGCACCGATCCGGCTCGGGGAGCGATGCCCGCCAAGTCCCGGAGCAGCGCTTCCTCGATCTCCTCCACATGGGCGCAGTGCGAGGCGTAGTCCACGGCGATACGGCGAGCCCGCACACCATCGGCCTCACAGCGGGTGAGGAGTTCGTCCAGGGCGTCCGCGTCGCCGGAAACGACCACCATAGCCGGGCCGTTGACCGCCGCGATCGCGAGACGGCCGTCCCAGGAGGTCAGACGTTCCCGAACGGCCTCGACGCCGAGGGAGACGGACACCATCCCGCCGCGCCCGGACAGCGCCCGAATGGCCTTGCTCCGCAGCGCCACCACCTTCGCCGCGTCCTGCAACGACAACGCGCCGGCGACGCATGCGGCAGCGATCTCACCCTGCGAGTGACCGATCACCGCGGCCGGCTCGACACCGTAGGACCGCCAGACCTCGGCCAGCGAGACCATCACCGCCCACAGCACCGGCTGGACGACATCGACCTGCTCCAGCCAGGCCTCGTTGTCGGCATCACGCAGGATGTCGGTCAGCGACCAGCCCACGAACGGCGCCAACGCAGCCGCACACTCACCAATCCGCTCCGCGAACACCGGTGAGGAGCTGAGGAGTTCCGCTGCCATGCCGACCCACTGCGAACCCTGACCGGGGAACACGAACACGACACGCCCATCCGAGCCGCCCGCACTCCCCCGCACCACGCCCGCAGCCTCACGGCCCTCGGCCAGCGCCTCCAGGCCATCGGCCGGACCGCCCAGGGCCACGGCTCGGTGGTCGAACATCGACCGAGTCGTGGCGAGCGAGAACCCGACATCCACCGGCGACAGTTCAGGCGCATGGGCGGCCAGCTTTGCCGCCTGGGCCCGCAGCGCGGCCGCGGACTTGCCCGAGACCACCCACGGCACCACCACCGGCGGCACACCCTGCGTGGACGGCCCCTCCTCAGGCGCCGGGACCGGAGCCTCTTCGAGGATGATGTGGGCGTTGGTGCCGCTGAGTCCGAAGGAAGAGACACCTGCCCGGCGCGGTCGGCCGGCTTCGGGCCAGGGCGTGGGCTCGGTGAGGAGTTCGACCGCCCCGGCCGACCAGTCGACGTGCGGGGTGGGCTCGTCGACATGGAGCGTCCGCGGCAGCAGCCCGTTCCGCATCGCGAGCACCATCTTGATGATGCCGGCGACACCGGCCGCCGCCTGCGTGTGCCCGATGTTCGACTTGATCGAGCCCAGCCACAGGGGTCGGTTGTCCGGCCGGTCCCGGCCGTACGTCGCCAGCAGCGCCTGCGCCTCGATCGGGTCACCCAACGTCGTGCCCGTACCATGCGCCTCGACCACGTCGACCTCGGCCGCCGGGACCTGGGCGTTCGCCAGCGCGGCCCGGATCACCCGCTGCTGCGACGGACCGTTCGGCGCCGTCAGACCATTGCTCGCACCGTCCTGGTTGACGGCCGAGCCACGCACCACCGCCAGCACCTGGTGACCGTTGCGCTCGGCATCCGACAGCCGCTCCAGCAGCAGCAGGCCGACGCCCTCACCCCAGCCGGTGCCGTCGGCGGCAGCCGCGAACGGCTTGCAGCGGCCGTTCGTGGCGAGGCCGCGCTGGCGGCTGAACTCCACGAAGGTCGCGGGGGTGGACATCACGGTCACACCGCCGGCCAGTGCCAGCGAGCACTCGCCCTGGCGCAGCGACTGCGCCGCGAGGTGCAGGGCCACCAGCGAGGACGAGCACGCGGTGTCGATGGTCACCGCGGGGCCTTCGAGGCCGAAGGTGTAGGCGATGCGGCCGGACGCGATGCTCCCGGACCCGCCCGTCGCGAGGTAGCCCTCGGCTCCTTCGGGGATGCTCTGCAGCTGGGAGCCGTAGTCGTGGTACATGAGGCCCGCGAAGACACCGGTCGTGCTGCCCCGCAGGGTCGCCGGGTCGATGCCGGCCCGCTCGAAGGTCTCCCAGGAGGCCTCCAGGAGCAGGCGCTGCTGCGGGTCCATGGCCAGCGCCTCGCGCGGCGAGATGCCGAAGAACGCCGGGTCGAAGTCGCCGGCGCCGTGCAGGAAGCCGCCTTCACGGACGTAGCTCTTGCCGTCCGAGTCTGCGTCGGCGTCGTACAGCCCCGCCATGTCCCAGCCGCGGCCCTGGGGGAAGCCGGAGATGGCGTCCTCGCCCGCGGCGAGCAGGCGCCACAGCTCTTCGGGGGTGCGGACGCCGCCCGGGAAGCGGCAGCCCATGGAGATGATGACCACCGGGTCGTCCGCGCCGTCCCCGCCGGACGGACCGGAGGGAAGGGCAGGCGTCGTGGGGTGTGCGGTGTCGTCGTGGCCGCCGGTCAGCTCCCGGTGGAGGTACTGGGCGAGGGCCAGGGGCGTCGGGTAGTCGAAGACCAGGGTGGCGGGCAGGCGCAGTCCGGTGGCCGTGGTGAGCCGGTTGCGCAGTTCCACGGCCGTCAGCGAGTCGAAGCCGAAGTCGCTGAAGGCCCGGCTCGGTTCCACCGCCTCCGCCTCCGCATGTCCCAGGACCGCGGCCACATTCCGGCGTACGGCGTTCAGCACCAGCCGTTCACCGTCGGCGGCCGTGGCTCCGGCGAGCTGTGCGCGCAGCTGCGAGGATCCCGTGGCACGGGTGGTGTCGGCGGAGCGGCGGTGCGTGGACCGCACCACGTCGCGCAGTATGTGGGCCACTTCGCCGCCTGGGGAGGCCTGTGCCGGGTCCAGCCGCAGCGGGACCACCACCGGGGTGTCCGCCGCGCAGGCGGTGTCGAACAGGGTCAGACCCTCTTCGGGGGCCAGCCCCCGTACACCGGACTGTTCGATGCGGCGCAGATCGGCCCGGTCCAGTCCGCCCGCCATGCCGTCGGCCATATCCCACAGGCCCCAGGCAAGGGAGAGCCCAGGCAGACCGGCGGCGCGGCGGCGGCGTACGAGCGCGTCCAGGAACGCGTTGGCGGCGGCGTAGTTGGCCTGGCCGGCGGTGCCGAACGTGCCCGCGGCCGAGGAGAACAACACGAACGCCGACAGGTCCAGACCCTGCGTCAGTTCGTGGAGATTGACCGCGGCGGCCACCTTCGGACGCAGGACGGCGTCGACGCGTTCCGGAGTGAGCGAGGCGATGACACCGTCATCGAGCACTCCGGCGGTGTGCACCACCGCGCGCAGCGGACGATCCGCCGGAACGCACTCCAGCACGGCCGCCAGGGCCGCCCGGTCGGCCACGTCACAGGCCGCCCAGGTCACGGAGGCGCCGGCAGCCGACAGCTCCGACTCCAGCTCGCGGGCGCCGTCGACGTCCGCGCCCCGCCGGCTCACCAGCAGCAGGTTCCGGAGGCCGAACGCCGTCACGAGATGGCGTGCGACCAGCTTGCCCAGGGTGCCGCCGGCGCCGGTCACCAGAACCGTGCCCCGCGCCTCCCAGGTCGCCGAGTGCTCCGGAGCCGCCTCGGTGGCGCGAACCCGGTCCAGGCGCGCGGCCAGCAGGGTTCCACCCCGGACCGCCACCTGGGGTTCGCCGCCGGCCGCGGCGGCGGACAGGAACGGGAGGTCGTCGACGGTCAGCGCACATGGCTCGGCGGGTTCGGGGCGCTCCTCGTCGGCTTCCAGGTCGACCAGGACGAAACGGCCGGGGTGCTCGCTCTGCGCGCTCCGCACCAGCCCCCATACGGCGGCTGCCACGAGGTCGGTGACGTCGTCGCCGTCCTCGGCCGCCACCGCACCGCGCGTGACGATCATCAGGCGCGAGTCGGCGAGCCGCTCCTCCGCCAGCCAGCCCTGGACCATAGCCAGGCCCCGGTGTACGGCGTGTCGCACCGCCTCGGCGTCCACGCCCGGCACGGACGGCAGCACGCAGGCGACCAGCGGCGGCACGGCGGCACCGGCGTCGACCGCGGCGCGCAACACATCGAGGTCCTGGTGGTACGACGTCCGGTCGAGCACTCCCTCCGCCCACGCGTCCCGGGACGCCGACCCGGCGCCGCCCAGCAGGACCGGCACGGATCCGGCATGCCGGGCCTGTGCCTCGGCACCGGGTACACGGCGCCACCCCAGGCGGAACAGCGACTGGTGGAGCACACCGCCCGCCGCGCTGATCTGCTCGGCGGAGACGGGCCGCGTCACGAGCGACCGCACGGTGGCCACGAGCCCGCCGGCCTGGTCCGTCAGTTCCATCGACAGCGTCGAACCGTCGGCTCCGCCGAGACTCAGGCGCACGCGGAGCGCCGAGGCGCCCGTCGCGTACACCGACACGCCGCTCCAGGAGAAGGGCAGCCGAATGCCGACCGACGGATCCGGCAGAGCCGGCAGAGCCCACGGGTCCGCCGCGGCCCCCACCGCGTGCAGGGCCGCGTCCAGCAGAGCCGGGTGCACACCGTAACGGCGCGACTGAGCTTCCGTCTCCTCCGGCAGCAGGACCTCGGCGAACACCTCGTCACCGCGCCGCCATACGGCCCGCAGGCCCTGGAAGACCGGTCCGTACCGCAGACCCGTGCCGGCGGCCCGCTCGTAGTACCCGTCCAGGGCCACGGCCTCGGCGCCGTGCGGCGGCCACACCAACTCCCCGGAGTCCGGGCGCGCCTCCTCCGGCGCGACCCGGCCCGTCGCGTGCCGGATCCACGGCTCGCGCTCGTCGTCCGGGCGCGAGTGCACGGTCAGCGCCCTGGAGCCCGAGTCGTCGGCGTCGGCGACCGCCACGCGTACCTGTACACCGCCCTGCTCCGGCAGCACGAGCGGCGCCTCGAGCGTCAGCTCCTCGAGCCGACCGCACCCGACCCGGCCGCCGGCGTGCAGCGCTAGTTCCACGAACGCGGTCCCCGGCAACAGCACCGCCCCCATGACCTGGTGGTCGGCCAGCCAGCCGTGCGACGCCAGGGACAGCCGGCCGGTGAACAGGCAGCCGTCGGAGTCGGGCAGCGTCACGGCCGCACCGAGCAACGGGTGATCGGCCGCACCCAGACCCACCGAGGCGACATCACCGGACGTCGGCGCCGCCTCCAGCCAGTAGCGGTCGCGCTGGAAGGCGTAGGTGGGCAGTTCCACCCGCCGGGGACGGGAAGGGGCGAGATAGGCGGCCCAGTCCACACTCCGGCCCTGGACGTAGATCCCGGCCAGCGCCTCCAACAA
>NZ_JAERRF010000005.1 GCF_016741875.1 Streptomyces coffeae
GAGAGTTCATCGTCCGCTCGGTCCCGCCCGCCGGGCAACCCAATAAATCCGCGGCGTCACCAGCGGGGCGGTGGCGGGGCCGTCAGCTGTTCGGCCAGCCGCGCCAGGCGGTCGCGGAACCGGCGGCGGCCGGGCCTTGCGGGGAGGCTGTTCTCCCCGGCCGCCGCGCTCACCAGGTGCTGCACGGTGTCGAGGTCGAGCCCGGCGCCCTCCGGTACGCCCAGCGCGTCATGGGCCAGGGTGTGCAACTCGCTGTCACCGCCGTCCAGGGCGAGTACGGTCGCGCCGCCCCGGCGCGCGTCGTGCACCCGCTCCAGCAGCCCGGCCCCGGGCTCGCCCGGCGCGACGACCAGCAGGGTCTCACCGCGCCCGGCGCCCTCCAGCCGTCCCAGCCCGACCGACAGATGCGCGGGGACCGGGCCGTCCGGCACCCGGTGGCGGACCAGGGTGGGGGACAGCTCGGGCAGTCCGGACCAGCCGGCCTCGTCGTCGAGGTGGGCGGCCAGGTGCCAGGGTTCGTACTCCTCGCTGCCGACCAGCAGCAGCCCGCCCTCCCGCGGCCCCACCGAGGCCCGCAGTGACCCGGCGAAGCGGCGGGTGCTCTGCAACCACTCGGTCCCGGCGAGCACTTCGCGCAGCAGCGCGACCCGTACGGCGTCCATGGCATCCGCATCATGCCGGGGCGCGGGGTGCGGCGGAGGCGGTTCGCGCGGGCGTCACCCCTTCGAGCGGCGGCTTCCGTTCAGGCCCAGATAGCCGGCGTAGAGCAGCTGGACGACACCGAGGCAGGCCACCACCATCGCGGTCTTGACCTCGTTGACGAACGGGATGTCGAGGTCCCCGTCCAACAGCCACAGGATCGCTGCACCGGCGAGCGTGAGGGCGCCTTCGACGAAGTTCTTGGGGGCCGGGGCCATGGTGAGGGTCCTTCGAGCAGCGGGGTTCGGAACGGATTTACGCTATGGCCGCGCCGCGGCCCGCTCCTCGGCCTCGCGAAGGAGATCATCACGGCCCACCGTCCATCGTTCGGAGGACGCGCGATCCCCCCTGGCCGATCCCTCTCGGCCGCGCCGTCTCCAACTGTTCATGTGCCGTCCCTTGACGCTCTGTTGGGCAAACCCTATGGTCGCCGCACACAAGGGACGTCCTACGTCCCATTTTTCTGGCTCGGCACTCGATTGCGACGGGGCATCGGGAGGGCTGATGGCAAGCGGTGCGGCAGGCTGCCCGTACGAGGTCTCCGTCCCCTACCGGGCGGGGACCGGGGGATACGCGAGCTACCGGATTCCGGCGGTGGTGCTGACCCGCGCGGGGACCCTGCTCGCCTTCGCCGAGGGCCGGGTGGGCTCCTCCGCCGATGACGGGGACATCGACCTGGTGGTCAAGCGGTCGGCCGACGGCGGGCGCACCTGGGGCGCGTTACAGGTCGTCGCGCGCAACGGCGGTGGTACGGCGGGCAATCCGGCCCCCGTGGTGCTCACCGGCGGCGCCCACGACGGCCGTGTCCTGCTGGTGCAGATGCACAGTTCCGCCTCCGCCACCGAGGACCTGATCCGGCGCGGTGAGGTGTCCGCGGCCGACGGACGGCGGGTGTGGGTCGCCCACAGCGACGACGACGGCGCCACGTGGAGCGCGCCCCGCGAGATCACCCAGCAGACCAAACGGCCGGAGTGGCGGTGGTACGCCACCACCCCCGGCCACGCCCTCCAGCTGCGCCACGGCCCGTACGCGGGCCGGATCGTGGTCCCGGCCAACCACTCGCTGCCGCCGGCCGTCCCCGGCGACGACGGCACCGAAGGCCGCTACAACGGCGGACACGCGCTGCTCAGCGATGACGAGGGCGAGACCTGGCGGATCGGGTACGTGGACGACAACCCCGACGGCTACGTCAACGTCAACGAGACGACCGCCGCCGAACTCCCCGACGGCCGGATCTACTTCAACACCCGCACCGACGCCACCGCCCCCGGCAACCGCGCCGACGCCTGCTCGCTCGACGGCGGCGCCACCCTGGCCACCCCCTTCCGGCCGCAGGCCGGTCTGGTCACCCCCGTCGTCGAGGGCTGTGTGCTGCACCTGGGCACCCCGGACGTCCTGCTGTACTCCGGCCCGGCCGACCCGGGGTACCGGGCGCTGATGACGGTGCGCGCCAGCCGGGACGGCGGTGTCACCTGGCGCCCGGCGCACACCGTGGACGGGCTGCCCGCCGCCTATTCGGATCTGGTCCGGCTCGACGATCGCACGGTCGGACTGCTCTACGAGACCGGCGACTTCAGCGCCTACTCGACCATCACATTCCGGCGCATTCCGATGGAGGAGCTGGTATGAGCACATCAGACACACAGCGGTACGGAACGCCGCGCCGCGCCGTCCTCGGTGGCGCGGCCGCCACGGCCGCCGGATTAGCCCTCGCGGGCTGCGGTTCGGACGACGACGGCGACAAGCCCGAGGGCCGTAAGAAGGGTGAGAAGATCACGCTCACCTTCTGGTCCTGGGTGCCGGGCATCGACAAGCCCGTCGCCCTGTGGAACCGCGAGAACCCCGAGGTACAGGTCAAGGTCGAGAAGGTCTCGGCCGTCGACGGCGCCCAGTACGCCAAGATGCATGCCGCCATCAAGGCGGGCAATCCGCCGGACCTCGGCCAGATCGAGTACCCGGTCGTGCCCAGCTTCCTCATCGACAACGGACTGCTGGACCTGACGAAGTACGGGATCGCGCGGAGCAAGGGCGAGTTCATCGGCTGGCAGTGGCAGCAGTCCGTCTTCGGCAAGGCCGTGTACGCCGTTCCGCAGGCGTCCGGCCCGATGGGCCTGTTCATCCGCCAGGACCTCTTCGAGAAGTGGGCCGTGGAACCGCCCGCCACCTGGGACGAGTACGCCGGTGCCGCCGAGGCGATCCGCAAGAAGGGCGCCTGGATCGAGACCTTCTCGGCCACCAACGGCAATCGCTTCGCGGGGCTGGCCTGGCAGGCCGGGGCGCGCTGGTTCGGCACCGAGGGAGACACCTGGATCGTCTCCATCGACGACGAGCCCACCCGGAAGGTCGCCGACTACTGGCACGACCTGGTCCGGCGGAAGCTGATCAAGACCATTCCGGACCGGCAGAACGCCTGGTACAAGGATGTCCAGACCGGGGCGATGGCCTCCTGGCTCGGCGCCAGCTGGGGCGACGCGCTGCTCGTCGGCAACGCGCCCAAGACCTCCGGCAGGTGGCGGGTGGTGCCCATGCCGCAGTGGAAGAGGGGCGACCACGCCTACGCCAACTGGGGCGGCTCCACCACCGCCGTCTTCGCCAAGAGCACGTACCCCAAGGACGCGCTGGAGTTCGCGATCTGGCTCAACACCGATCCCGAGTCCATCAAGCTCCTGATCGAGAACGGCTATGGCACCCCCGCCGCCAAGAAGGGCTACGCCACCTCCGACCTCGACGTCCACCAGGACTTCTTCGACGGCCAGGAGTACAGCAAGGTATTCGCCGAGGCGAGCAAGGGCGTGGACACCAGCTGGCGTTGGGGCCCGGCCACCGACACCCTCTACCAGCGGCTCGGCGACGCCTTCACCGCGGCCATCGGCAGCGGCGGCAGCTTCCGTTCCGTGCTGCGGAAGGTGCAGGGCGAGACGGTCAGGGATCTGAAGGAAAAGGGCCTGAAGGTGGAGGCCGGGTGAAACGGCCCACCCGGACGGAGATCCGCAGCGCGCGGGCGGCGGCCGGATTCCTGCTGCCCTTCCTCACACTGTTCCTCCTCTGCTTCATCGCGCCCATCGGCTACGCCCTGTACGAGAGCATGCTGAAGGTCGAGCGCACCGGCGCGCTCGGCCTCGGCGGCGAGACCACGGAGGTGTGGGCGGGCTTCTCCAACTACGCGCACGCACTGGAGGACGACCGCTTCACCGCCGGATTCGGCAGGGTGCTGCTCTTCGGCGCGGTCCAGATCCCTCTGATGATCGCCTTCGCCACCGCCCTCGCCCTGCTGCTGGAGGCGGCGTCCGCGCGCTGGGTCGGCTTCTTCCGGACCGCCTTCTTCCTGCCGTACGGCGTCCCCGGGGTGATCGCGTCGATCCTGTGGGGCTTCCTCTACGTACCGGGGATCAGCCCGCTGGTGGAGATGGCCCACTCGGTCGGCTGGGACGTCGACTTCCTGGGCCGCTCCACTGTGCTGTGGTCCATCGCCAACATCGTCACCTGGCAGTTCACCGGCTACAACATGCTGGTGCTGATCGCCCAGCTGAAGGCCGTCCCGGGCGAGCTGTACGAGGCCGCGCGGATCGACGGGGCCAGTGCCTGGCAGGTGGCCCGGCACATCAAACTGCCGCTGATCCGGCCCGCGCTGGTGCTCACCACCGTCTTCAGCCTGATCGGCACCCTCCAGCTGTTCGCCGAACCCAAGGTGCTCAAACCGCTCAGCAACTCCATCGACTCCGGCTACACCCCCAATCTGGCCGCCTACAACGAGGCGTTCACCAGCAACAACCAGCACATCGCGGCGGCGGAGGCGGTGCTGCTCGCACTGGTGGCGTGTGTGCTGTCCTTCGGCTTCCTCCGGCTGGTGGGACAGCGCGGAAAGGACGGCGAGAGCAGGTGACCACCCAGCTCACCGAGGACCTCCCGGCCGACGGCACCCCCGGGGCGGACCGTGGCCCGCGCGGGAAGGGCCGCCGCCGGGGCCGCCGGAACGGAGGCCGCCGGAGCGGAGGGCGGCGGCCACCGCTGCGGCACCGGATCATCACCGTCTCGCTGCTCACCATCGCCGCCCTGTACTTCCTCACCCCCGTCTACTGGCTGGCGGTCTCGGCCACCAAGTCCAGCAGCGACCTCTTCGGCACCTTCGGCTTCTGGTTCCACGATCCCCACCCGCTGGACTACCTCCACCGGGTGCTCAGCTACGACGACGGCATCTACGTCCGCTGGTTCCTCAACAGCCTGATGTACGCGGGCGTCGGCGCGCTCGCCGCCACCCTGCTGTCGGCCGCCGCGGGCTACGCGCTGGCCAAGTACCGCTTCCCCGGCCGGGAGGGGATCTTCAACGTGGTGCTCGCCGGAGTGCTCATCCCCGGCACCGCGCTGGCCCTTCCGCTGTATCTGCTGTTCAGCGAGATGGGCCTGGCCAACACCTATGCGGCGGTGCTCATCCCGAGCGTCGTCAGCCCCTTCGGCGTCTATCTGTGCCGGATCTACGCGGCGGCCGCCGTCCCCGACTCGCTGCTGGAGGCGGCCCGGATCGACGGCGCGGGGGAGGCCCGGATCTTCTCCACCCTGGGGCTGCGGCTGATGACCCCGGCCCTGGTCACCGTCTTCCTCTTCCAGTTCGTGCACATCTGGAACAACTTCTTTCTGCCGCTGGTGATGCTCTCGGACTCCGACCTCTATCCGATCCAGCTGGGCCTGACCTCCTGGCAGGGCTACGCCGACCGGCAGCCGGAGCTGTACCAGTACACGGTGGGCGGTGCGCTGCTGTCCGTTCTGCCGCTGATGGTGCTGATGGGCGTCCTCCAGCGGTACTGGCGCACCGGGCTGACCGAGGGGAGCGTGAAGGCGTGAGAAGGGCGTGACAGTATCACTGTCATGACTACTTCTGATGGTGCGACTCCCGAGACAAGCGCCCCCGCGAAGAAGGCCCCCGCCAAGGACCCCTGGGACCTCCCCGATGTGTCCGGCCTGGTCGTCGGTGTCCTCGGCGGCACCGGTGACCAGGGTCGCGGCCTCGCCTACCGGCTGGCCAGGGCGGGCCAGAAGGTGATCATCGGCTCGCGCGCCGCCGAGCGCGCGCGGAACGCCGCCGAGGAGCTGGGCGGCGCCGGACTGGGCATCGAGGGTGCCGACAACGCCGAATGCGCCCGGCGCAGCGACATCGTGATCGTCGCCGTGCCGTGGGACGGCCATGCCAAGACACTGGAGTCGCTGCGCGAGGAGCTCAGCGGCAAGCTGGTCGTCGACTGCGTCAACCCGCTGGGCTTCGACAAGAAGGGCGCGTTCGCCCTGAAGCCGGAGGAGGGCAGCGCCGCCGAGCAGGCCGCCGCGCTGCTGCCGGACTCCCGGGTCACCGCCGCGTTCCACCATCTGTCGGCCGTCCTGCTCCAGGACCCGGCGATCGAGCGGATCGACACCGATGTGATGGTGCTGGGCGAGTCCCGCGCGGACACCGATGTGGTCCAGGCCCTGGCCGCGCGGATCCCCGGGATGCGGGGTGTCTTCGCCGGACGGCTCCGCAACGCCCATCAGGTCGAGTCGCTGGTGGCCAACCTGATCTCGGTCAACCGCCGCTACAAGGCCCATGCGGGGCTGCGCGTCACCGACATCTGAGCGTCGCGGGCGGGCGGCCTCCGCCGTGCGCGACGGGCTGCCGCATCTGAAGCGACGGGGCATGGGGGACAATGTCCGGGAAGCCGAGCACACCCCCCGACAGGAGCCTCACCCCATGCCCCGCCTCGCGATCTACGCCCTCGTCGTCTGCGTCCTCGCCATCGCCGCGGCCGTGGTGTCCTTCGCCCGGGGCAGCTTCCTGGGAGTGGTGTGGATCCTGCTCGCGGGCGTCTCGTCCAACATGACCTGGTATTACGTGCGCAAGGCACGGATGGACCGGACCGCGGCGCGTGAGGTCACCGGCTCAGGCGCATGAGGTACGGCGCCGGGCGCTGATTCCCGCTCAGCGCTCCGCGGGACGTGCCGCGAGGTGGGGTCGAACCGCACCGGACTTCAGCGAGGCCGCTTAGACGCTGACTCCGGGGAACTGGGGCTCGCCCTGCCAGAACCGGAAGAACTCCTGACCCCAGTAGGTGTCCCATTCGGTCACCCCCAGCGCCCCCATGATCGCGTCCACCGCGCGGAAGAAGCCCTCGTTGACCTCCGGGATCCACAGCACCCCGAAGACCGCGAGCAGCCCGAACGGCGCGTACGGCTCCACCTGCCGCCGCACCCGGTACGACAGCCAGGGCTCGATCACCCCGTAGCCGTCCAGACCCGGCACCGGCAGTGAGTTCAGGATCGCCGCGGTGACCTGGAGCAGCGCCAGGAACGCCAGCGCGTAACGGAAGACCTCCGGCACCCGGTCCACCGTGCCCAGCCAGAACGGCGCGGTCAGCAGGGCGGCGAACAGCACATTGGTGAGCGGCCCGGCCGCCGATATCAGACTGTGCTTCCAGCGCCCCCGGATCCGGTGCTGCTCGATGAACACCGCCCCGCCCGGCAGCCCGATCCCGCCCATGATCACGAAGATGACGGGCAGCACGATGCTCAGCGCGACATGGGTGTACTTCAGCGGGTTCAGGGTCAGATAGCCCTTCGCCCCGACGGACAGATCACCGCCGTGCAGCGCGGTGCGGGCATGCGCGTACTCGTGCAGACACAGCGAGACGATCCAGCCGGAGACGACGAACAGGAAGACGGCGAAACCGGGGCTCGCGGAGTAGTCCGTCCACACCGCCCACGCGGATACGCACATGATCGCGACCAGCCCGAGAAAGACAGGGCTGATCCGCCGTTCGCGGCGGCTGACTGCGGTGGTCATCGGGTGGGCTCTCCGTACGGGGTGATGATCACTGGCGATAGAACGATGACCAGTGTGCGCATAGTTCCGGGCAAGGGGGAACAGAGGTGATCGGCGCCACATGGGCGGGGTGGCCAGCGGCTAGGTTGAGACCGACCTGGCCAGGGAGGAAACCGTGACGATCGCGGAGGACGGGGCGGTGGATCTGGAGGAGCGGATTCGGCTGCCCCGGAGCATGCGGCTGCGGCTGACCAGGAACGGACTGACGTTGGTACCGGTCACCCAAGCGCATCTGACCACGCAGCGGCGCATCGCCAACCAGATCGAGGAGCGCCTGCCGGGTTGGACGCCCGTGGGCGAGTTCGGAGTGCTCCCTTCTCGGGAGGGTTACAGCCCGGAGCCGGATGTCTCGGCTGTCCCGAGCGACACGCTGAAGCCGGGTGCCAGCACGTTCCCGGAAGACCTGCTCCGCTTCGTGGTCGAGGTCGTCTCCCCGGAGAGTGCCGAGCGGGACTACAGCACGCAGCCTGATCACTACGCACTGCGCGGTATCGAGGCGTATCTCGTCGTCAATGTGCTCACCGCCCGCTGGACGCTGCTCACCCGCCCCGAGAACGGGAGCTATCAGCACTCTGTGTCCGGCACCTTCGGCGAGAAGATCGAGATTCCGGTGGAAGACCAGACACTGGTTCTCAACTCATCGCAGTTCATGAGGGTCTGAGGCCGACGCCCGGCCGCGCGGGGCATCGACCAGAATGGGCCCGTGCGTTATGCCATCCTCGGCACCACCCAGGCCCACCGCGACGACGGCACCCCCGTCGAGCTCGGAGGCGCTCGGCTGCGCGCGCTGCTGACCGCGCTTGCGCTGAGGCCCGGGCGGCTGTGCACCACCGGGGCCCTCATCGCGGACATCTGGGGCGCCGACCCGCCCGCCGACGAGCACGGCGCGCTCCAGGCTCTCGTCGGACGGCTGCGTCGCGCGCTGGGCAAGGAGGCCGTGGATTCCGCGCCGGGCGGCTACCGGCTGGGCGCCGACCCCGACGACATCGATCTGCACCGTTTCGAGCGGCTCGCGGAGCAGGGCGCCCGCGCCCTCGCCGACGGCGCCCCGGAGCGGGCCGCCGACCTCCTCGGTACGGCCCTGGCGCTGTGGCGCGGGCCCGCCCTCGTGGATCTGCCGGGCGGCGCGGCGGCGGCCACCCGCGCCGAGGCCCGCCGCCTGGACGCGCGCCGCGTCCGGTTCGCCGCCGACCTCGCCCTCGGCCGGGCCGCCCAGGCCCTTCCGGCGCTCACCGAACTCTGCGATGCGCACCGGCTGGACGAGCCCCTGCATGCCCTGCGCATCCGCGCCCTGCGCGACACGGGCCGTCCGGCGGAGGCGCTCGCCGCGTACGAGACGATCCGCGCCGAGATCGCCACCCGCCTGGGCGCCGACCCCGGCCCCGAACTCCGCGCCCTCCACGCGGCCTTGCTGACCCCGGAACCGGCCCCGGCCGCGTCCGGGCCCGCCGCCGGTCCGTCGGCGTCGCCGCCGTCCGCCGTGCCGGGCTCGGGCTCCACGGCTTCGCTGGGCGCTCCCGAGGCGGCGGCCACGCCTGCTCCGGTCGTGGCCGCCGATTCCGCGGCCCCTGTGGTTCCAGCGGCTCCGGCGGTCCCGGAGCCGGGTCCGAGCCACGCGGCCCCGGGCGCCCCGCCTCACCCGGTGAGTCCACCCGGGGGCGGGAACCTCCGGGCTCGGCTCACCAGCTTCGTCGGGCGGGAGGCCGATCTGGAGGGGTTGCGCGGGGACCTCGCCCGGCATCGGCTGGTGACCCTGCTCGGGCCCGGCGGGGCCGGGAAGACACGGCTGTCGCAGGAGGCCGCCGAGGCGGTCGGCCCCGTCTGGCCGGATGGGGTCTGGCTGGCCGAACTGGCGCCCGTCGACGACCCGGAGACGGTGCCGGAGACGGTGCTCACCGCGCTCGGCGGGCGCGAGACCGTCATCCGCGGCACCGCGGCGGAGGGGCTGCGTGCCGCCGCCGACCCCGGGACCCACGATCCGCTCACCCGGCTCGTGGAGCACTGTGAACCCCGTCGCATGCTGATCGTGCTCGACAACTGCGAACACCTCGTCGAGGCCGCGGCCCGGCTCGCCGATACGCTGCTCGCCTGCTGCCCCGGCGTAACCGTCCTGGCCACCAGCCGCGAGCCGCTCGCCGTGCCCGGAGAACTGGTCCGGCCCGTCGAACCGCTGCCGGACCCGGTCGCGCTGCGGCTGCTCCAGGACCGGGGCGCGGCGGCGCGGCAGGGCTTCCGTACGGAGGACGACCCGGGCGCCTGCGCCGAGATCTGCCGACGTCTCGACGGACTGCCCCTGGCCATCGAACTGGCCGCCGCCCGGCTGCGGTTGCTCAACCCCCGGCAGCTGGCCGACCGCCTCGACGACCGGTTCCGGCTGCTGACGAGCGGCAGCAGAACCGTGTTGCCCCGCCAGCAGACGCTGCGTGCCGTCGTCGACTGGTCCTGGGACCTGCTCGACACCCGTGAACGCACCGTCCTGCGCCGTCTGTCGGTCTTCGCGGGCGGCTGCGACCTCCCGGCCGCCGAAGCGGTCTGCGCGGATACGGAATCCCGGGCCCCCGCGGACGCCGATGCCGGCGCCGTCGATTCCCGGGACGTGGCCGCTCTGCTCGGGTCACTTGTCGACAAATCTCTTGTGGTGGCCGCACCCGGGGCGACCGGGGAGATGCGCTACCGGCTGCTGGAGACCGTCGCCGAGTACGCGGGGGAGCGGCTCGACGAGGCGGGGGAGCGGGCCGCGGTCGAGCGGCGCCACCTCGTGGCGTACCGGGAACTGGCCCGTACCGTCGACCCGTTGCTGCGCGGTCCGGCCCAACGCGACTGGCTGGACCGGCTGGAGAGCGAGCACGAGAATCTGCGCACCGCGCTGCGCCGTGCCGTCGCCGCCCGCGACGAGCAGGAGGCGCTGTGCCTGGTGCTCTCCCTCGGCTGGTTCTGGAATCTGCGCGGCCATCGCGCGGACGCCCGCCACTGGGCCACGGCCGCCGCGGAGCTCGGCCCGAACCCGTTCGCCCCGCCGGTGACCCCCGCCCCGCCGCTGCACATCAGCTGTATCGACGCCCCGCCGCCGATGACGCCGGAGCTGCTGGACGAAGCACGCCGCGGCGTGCGGCTGTTCGCGCTGGCCAACATCGAGGGCGACCTCCAGTCCATCGCGAACGAGGCCGGCCAACGCGAGCTGGAGGGCATCGCCGCCGCCTACCGGGCGGGGCTGCCGCAGACCTGCCGGCTCCCGGGTGTCTTCTGGTTCTTCGCGGTGATCATCAAGGGGGATTTCGGCCTGCTGCGGGGGATGGCCGACGAAACCGTGCGCACCTGCCGGGAGTTGGGCTACATCTGGGAGCTGGCCTTCATTCTCCAGCTGCGCTCCAAACTGCTCAATGAGCGCAGCGGCTGGTACCAGGGCGCGACCCGCGACGCCGACGAGAGCCTGGAGATCTTCCTCCGGCTCGGTGACGCCTGGGGCGCGGCCGAGGCGCTGTCCGGCCGCGGCGAGGCGCGGGAGCAGCGGGGCGAGGGCGCGGCCGCCGCCGAGGACTACCGCGCGGCGATCCGCTGTGCCCAGGACCTCGGAGCCCATGAGCAGGTGGTGCTGCTCCGGTCCCGGCTGGCCGGGGTGTTCGTGGAGTTCGGGGAAGAGGAGGAGGCCGCCGAGGGCGAGCGGATGCTCCGTGAGGTGGTCGACCGGGGCCCGCAGGCGGGCGCCGAGGCCCTGTCGTACGCCCGGATGCATCTGGCCCTGCGCTACGGCAGCACGGGCCGGATCGCGGAGGCGCGCGCTCAGCTGGGCGCGCTGCACACGGAGTTCGAGGTGCGGGCGCTGCAACTGTTCCAGGGCATCGCGGAGGGGATGCTGGCCTGGCTGGACCTGACGGAGCGGCGGCCGTGCGACGCCCTGGAGAGGGTGCGCACCGCGCTGACGAAGACGACGGACCGGATGACCGAGCTGATCGCGCCGTTCATCCCGGTGACCCTACTGCTGACCGGGGCCGAGGCGCTGGGTGAACTCGGCGGCGCGGAGCGGGTCGGCACCGCGGCGCGGCTGCTGGGGGCGTACGACGAGCTGCGCAGCCCCCAGGGGTACCGGCGCACCACCATCGAGCGTGCGAGTCGGGAGCGCACCGAGACCGTGGTGCGGACCGCGCTCGGGGACGCGGCGTACAAACGGGCGTACGGCGAGGGCGCCGGCCTCACGCTGGAGGAGGCCATCGCCCTGGTCTGAGCCCCGGCCCGGACCGCGTGGGCGACGACCGGGCCCAGTGCCTCGACCGCCGGCCAGGTGCGCTGCCCCCTGTGCGGCACACATGATCGGCGGTCGAGGCCCTGGGACGTACTGCCCTCAGCTGGTCTTGTTGCGGAACTTGGCCACCGCGAGCGGAGCCGTGAGCACGGTGATGCCCACCGCCCACGCCAGACAGACCGTCACCGGATGCGCGATCGCGCCATCGCCGCTGGTCAGCGCCCGCGCGGCATCGGCGAGCTGGGAGAGCGGGTTGTAGTCGGTGAAGGACTGGAGCCAGCCGGGCATGGTTTTGGTCGGCGCGAAGATGGACGAGCCGAACTGGAGCGGCATGATCACCAGCATCCCTATGCCCTGAACGGCCTGGGGGGTCTTCATGGACAGTCCGAGCAGCATGAAGATCCAGGTCAGCGAGGAGCCGAAGAGCAGCCCCAGCGCCACCGCGGCGATCAGCTCCAGCGGCCCGGTCTTGAGATCGAAGCCCATGAGGAAGCCCATGGCCAGCAGGATCAGGGTGGACACCAGCATCCGGCCGGTCTCCACGATCAGCTTGGCGATCAGCACCGAGGAGCGGGCTATCGGCATCGTCCGGAACCGGTCCATGACTCCCTTCTGGAAGTCGTCGTTGACACCGGTGCCGACCGACATCGCGATGTTCAGACCGCCCATCGCCATCATCCCGGGGATGAAGTAGTTGATGTAGGCGCCCCGGTTGCCCGCCGCCACCGCGCCGCCGAAGACGTACACGAACAGCAGCGAGAAGATGATGGGCATCAGCACGGCGTCGAACATCGACTCCGGGTCCTGCTTGATCTGGAGGGCGTTGCGGCGCACCAGCGCGCCGATGTGCCGCAGATTGGCCCGCAGGCCGATCCGGCCCTCGCCGGGGAGCGCCTTGGCGGGCGCGGTCATCGTTGCCGCGCTCATGCGGCGACCTCCTCAACAGCGTCGATCGTCGTGGCCTCGTCCTCGAGGACGGAGGTCTTCTGGCCGGTGATGGCGAGGAACACCTCGTCGAGGCTGGGCAGATGGGTGTCGATCCCGGCGATGGTGAAGCCGCGTTCACCGAGCAGACCGATCACCGCGGTGAGCTGCTCATCGCTGATGATGGGGACGTTGACCAGCCCCTCCGTGGTGTCCGCGGTGGCGCTGCCCACGCCGTCGAGCCCGGCCTGCGCGATGGCGCCGACCATGCGGTGCAGCTCCTGGGGATCGGACGGGCGGATCTGCAGGGTGCGCCCGCCGACCTTGGCCTTGAGCTCGTTGACCCGGCCCTCGGCGATGACCTTGCCGCGGTCGATGACCGTCAGGTCGTGCGCGAGCTGCTCGGCCTCCTCCATGTACTGGGTGGTGAGCAGCACGGTGGAGCCGTCGGCGACCATCCGCCTGACCTCGTCCCACACCTCGTTGCGGGTGCGGGGGTCCAGACCGGTGGTCGGCTCGTCCAGATAGAGCACCGCGGGGTGGCCGATCATGGACGCGGCCAGGTCGAGCCTCCGGCGCATACCGCCGGAGTAGGTGCGGGCGGCCCGCTTGGCGGCCTCGGTCAGGGAGAACCGCTCCAGCATCTCGTCCGCGCGGCGGCGGGCGTCCTTGCGGGACAGATCGAGCAGCCGCCCGATCATGTAGAGGTTCTCCCAGCCGGACAGCTTCTCGTCCACCGACGCGTACTGCCCGGTCAGCCCGATGGTGCGGCGCAGCTGACGGGGCTGTTTCACCACGTCGTAGCCGGCCACCATGGCGGTCCCGGCGTCCGGCACCAGCAGGGTGGACAGACAGCGGACGAGGGTGGTCTTCCCGGCTCCGTTCGGGCCGAGTACACCGAGGACAGTGCCCTCCGGGACCTCCAGGTCGACGCCGTCGACCGCCTTGGTGTCGCCGAAGTGCTTGACCAGCCCCCGTACTTCGACGGCATTGCCGCCTCTGATCGTGTGTTCCTGTCGCTTCATGCCCCCACCATCGCAGCGGCCACCGACAGAACACCGACAGACGGCAGACAGCCCGCCGACGGGGGAAGATCGGCGGGCTGTCGGTGTACCGCGGTGGCTCACCCGGGCCGGTCGCGGCCCTGTGGACCTAGCGGAAGGAGTGCTCCGCGGCCGGGTACGCCCCGCCGACCACGTCCTCCGCGAAGGCCCGTGCGGCGTCGCCGAGGCTCTGGCGCAGCTGGGCGTACTGCTTGACGAAGCGCGGCACCCGGCCCTCGGTCATCCCCGCCATATCGGTCCACACCAGGACCTGGGCGTCGCAGTCGGGGCCCGCGCCGATACCGACGGTGGGGATGTGCAGCGAGCGGGTCACCTCGGCGGCCAGTTCGGCCGGGACCAGCTCCAGGACGACCGCGAAGGCGCCCGCGTCCTGCACCGCCTTGGCGTCCCGCAGCAGCTGCTGGGCGGCCTCCTCACCGCGCCCCTGGACGGGGTAGCCGCCGAAGGCGTTGACGGACTGCGGGGTGAGGCCGACATGGGCCATCACCGGGATCCCCGCCTGGACCAGCAGCTCGATCTGGTGGGCGGAGCGCTCACCGCCCTCCAGCTTCACCGCGCCGACCCCGGCGTCCTTGATCAGCCGGGTGGCGTTGCGCAGTGCTTGGACGGGGCCCTCCTGGTACGACCCGAAGGGCAGGTCGCCGACGATCAGTGCGCGCCGGGTGCCCCGTACGACGGCGGCGGAGAGCAGGGTCATCTCGTCCATCGTGACGGGCACGGTGGACTCGTAGCCGAGGTGGCAGTTGCCCATCGAGTCGCCGACCAGCATGACCGGGATGCCCGCCTGGTCGAAGACGGAGGCGGTCATCGCGTCGTAGGCGGTGAGCATGGGCCACTTCTCGCCGCGCTCCTTGGCGGCGGAGATGTCACGGACGGTGATGCGGCGGGATCCGGTCCCTCCGTACAGCGCCTTGGAGGCGGCTGCCGGACCGTTTCCACCGCTGCCGGACTGCTTCTGCGCAGGACTGACGTGCGTCATTGCGACGGCTCCTGTTCGTCATCTCGAGGCGCCCTGACGGCGTCCCCGGACCACCCCCATGCTGGCACGGCTCCGAGCGAGGGGAAAGTGGGTCCGGGAGGTGCGGGCGGTGGCCTTGGCCACCCTTGTCCCGGCCGTTCCCCCGGCCTGCCGCAACCCTTCCGGTACCCCTCTGGCACCCCCTTCGTTGGCCAAAGCATCGCAAAGAGTTTTCAATACGAGACGGTTCCGTATCGCAATGCTCCTAGCCTGAGCCGCATGGCACGTTCTCCCCGCACCCAGGGCGCCCCCGACGGGCCCGGCGTCCCCGAGGCGATCCACCGCAGACGCTGGGCGATCCTCGTCGTCCTGATGTTCAGCGTCCTGGTCGTCGTCCTCGACAACTCCATACTCAACGTGGCGATGAAGACCATCGCCACGCCCGAACCCACCGGCCTCGGCGCCACCCAGTCCGAGCTGGAGTGGGCGATCAACTCCTACACCCTGGTCTTCGCCGGGCTGCTGTTCACCGCCGGTCTCCTCGGCGACCGGATGGGCCGTAAGAAGGTGCTGCTCGGCGGCATGGCGGTGTTCGGCATCGGCTCGGTGCTCGCCGCCTTCTCCGGCTCGCCCGGTGAGCTCATCGGCTTCCGCGCGCTGATGGGCCTGGGTGCCGCCTTCGTGATGCCCGCCACCCTCGCCATCCTGGTGAACGTCTTCGAGCGCGAGGAGCAGGCCAAGGCGATCGGCATCTGGGTCGCCGCGGTCGGCCTCGCCATCGCCATCGGGCCGATCACCGGCGGACTGCTGCTCGAGCACTTCTGGTGGGGCTCGGTCTTCTTCGTCAATGTCCCCATCGTCGTCGTCGGGCTCATCGCGATGGTGCTGCTGGTGCCCGATTCCAAGGACCCCAGCCCCGGCCGGCTGGACCCGCTGGGCGTGGTGCTCTCCGTCATCGGCCTGGTCCTGCTGGTCTACGGCATCATCAAGGGCGGCCAGCTCGCCGACTTCACCGATGCGCAGGTGCTGGGCACGATCGGCGGCGGCCTCGCCGTGCTCACCGTGTTTGTGCTGCACGAGAAGCGCATCGACCATCCGTCCATCGACGTCGGCTACTTCCGCAAGCCCGCTTTCTCGGCCGCCATCGCCGCCATCGCCCTGGTCTTCTTCGCCCTCATGGGCGTCACCTTCTTCATGGTCTTCTACATCCAGAGCGTGCGCGGCCACAGCGCCCTGGAGGCCGGGCTGCTGATCCTGCCGCTGGCCATCGCCCAGCTGCTCTTCGCGCCCCGCGCCCGGCTGGTCGTCGAGCGGTTCGGCGCCCGCGCGGTGTGCACCGGCGGCATGCTGCTGGTGGCCGCCGCCATGACCGGGTTCCTGCTGCTGGACGTGGACAGCCCGATGTGGATCCTCGAGGTGCTGTTCTTCGCCCAGGGCGCCGGAATGGCGCACATCATGCCGCCGGTCACCACCTCGATCATGCAGACGCTGCCCCGCGAGAAGGCCGGTTCCGGCTCGGCGCTCAACAACACCTTCCGGCAGGTGGGCGGTGCGCTCGGGGTCGCCGTGCTCGGCTCGGTGCTCTCCACCACCTACCGCGAGGGCGTCCAGGACACGCTGGACGCCGTACCCGGGCTGCCGGACTCCGTACGGCACTCCGCGGGCGAATCCGTCGAGGCCACCCTCGGCCTCGCCGAGCGGCTGGGCCCCAAGGGGCAGGCGCTGATCGGCCCGGCCCAGGACTCCTTCGTGCACGCCATGCACATCACCGCGCTCGGCTCGGCCGCCGTCGCCCTGTTCGGCGCGCTGGTCGTACTAGCCTTTCTGCCCGGTAAGGACAGCGGCGACCAGGTGCCCGGGGGTGGTCGGCCGCGGGAACGGGCGGAGGCGGGGGCAACCTGATGAGCGATGTGGCCGATATGACGGATATGGGCGATCGGACCGATCTCGGCTGTGCCGCCGCCAAGGTCCGCGGGCGGCCGCGCAGCCCCGCCGCCGACGCCGCGATCATCGAGGCCGCGCTGCGGCTGCTGGAGGAGGGCGCCACGGTCGACGGGCTGTCCATCGAGCGGATCGCGCGCGAGGCGGGCGTCGGCAAGGCCACCGTCTACCGCCGCTGGCCCGGCAAGGACGCCCTGATGCTCGAGGTGCTGCGGTCCCTGGAGGAGTCCGGTCCGGAACCGGCCGGGATCTCGGTCCGCGACGACATCGTCACCGTCCTCGAGTTCATGCGGCGACGCGGACTGGCCAAGCGCAACTCCGCCCTGCTGCGCAGTGTTGTCACCCAGATGCACGCCAACCGCGAGCTGTGGCGGGCCTACGAGGAGAACGTCATCGCGGCCCGGCGCGCTTCGCTGTACGAGGTGCTGCGGCGCGGTGTCGAGCGCGGTGAGATCCGCGGCGACGTGGATCTGGAGCTGCTGGGTGAGTTGTTCACCGGCCCGATGCTGACGCGCGCCATCCTGCACGAGTGGCGGGAGCTGCCGGAGGGCCTGGCTGAGCGGATCGTGGACACGGTCCTGGAAGGAGTGTCCCCGCGCGGGTAACCGCGGGTGAGGAGTGTCCCCGCGCGGGTAACCGGGAGTGAGGAGTGTCCCCGCGCGGGTGGCCGGGAGGGTGACGGCACGCGCGGGGGCCTTCGCGGCATATGTGTGCCTGTTGTGTCACAACAGGCCCTCTGACAACCGGACTCGGAACCCCCGCTCGTTCTCCACGCGTCCTCGACACGGGAACTCCCGATGACCACGTCGGGGAAAGCCCTGGTCATCGCCTATGGTCTTGCCCTAGGCGCGCAGTTGAGGCAGTGAGGGACAGCGAATGGCGCAGGCGTACACACAGGAGACGGGCCAGTCCGGGGGCGACCCTCAGCACTCCGGCTCCAGGGTCGCCCTTCTGCTCGACCGGCTCCGCAATGACCGCGGGATCTGGCGGCGCGGGCTGGTACTCGCGGGGATCGCCGTGCTGCTCGCGCTGGTGATGATCTTCCACGCGGAGATCCCCAACGACGTCGGCAACCTCGGCAGCCTGCTGGAGACCTTCCTGCCCTGGCTCGGTCTGCTCATCCCGGTACTGCTGGTGCTGGGGCTGGTCCGGCGGTCGGCCAGCGCCGTCCTCGCGCTGGTGCTGCCGGTCGCCGTCTGGCTGGACCTCTTCGGCGGGCTGATGTTCTTCGACAAGGCGGGCCACGGCGGCGATCTGTCCGTCGTCACCCACAACGTCAACGCGGACAACCGCGATCCGCAGGGCACCGCCGACACCCTGCGCACCTCGGGCGCGGATGTGGTGGCACTGGAGGAGCTCACCGGTGACGCGGTGCCGGTCTACCAACGGGCGCTGAAGAACACCTACCCGTACCACGCGGTGCGCGGCACGGTCGGCGTCTGGAGCAAGTACCGGCTGTCCGGCACCGAGCCGGTGGACATCAAGCTGGGCTGGACCCGGGCGCTGCGCACCACCGTTGCCGCGCCCCAGGGTGACGTCGGTGTGTATGTGGCCCATCTCCCCTCGGTGCGGGTGCGGTTCAACGCGGGCTTCACCGCGGGGCAGCGCGACGCCAGCGCCGCGGCGCTGGGCAAGGCCATCGAGAACGAGCGGCTGGACCGGGTGGTGCTGCTCGGCGATCTGAACGGCACGATGAACGACCGGGCGCTGGCCCCCGTCACCTCCCAGATGCGCTCCGCGCAGGGGGCCGCCGGTGACGGCTTCGGCTTCAGCTGGCCCGCCTCGTTCCCGATGGCGCGGATCGACCAGATCATGGTGCGCGGTCTTGACCCGGTCGGGGCGTCGACGATGAAGAAGACCGGGAGCGACCATCTGCCGGTGTCGGCCTCGCTCGACTTCTGACACCGGGGTCGTCGCACTGACCTCACCTGTTGACCGCACCTGTTCATCTCGGTGTCGCATCGGGGGAACAAACGGCGTGAGAGACTTTGTTCAGCGGGAGAACATATCCATGCCCGTAAGACGTCTCTCCGCCGTTTCTCCCTCGCTGTGAAAGGTCTCTCATGCCCCTGCCTCTGCTCGCGCTGGCTGTGAGCGCTTTTGGCATCGGCACCACCGAGTTCGTGATGATGGGCCTGCTGCCCAACGTCGCGGACGATCTGGGCACTTCCGTGCCCACCGCCGGATATCTGGTCTCCGCGTACGCCATCGGCGTTGTGGTGGGCGCCCCGCTGCTCACCGCCCTCGGCTCCCGCGTACCGCGCAAGCGGATGCTTGTGCTGCTCATGGCGCTCTTCACCGTCGGGAACCTCGCCTCCGCGCTCGCGCCCTCCTTCGGGTCGCTCATCGCGGGTCGGGTGCTCGCGGGGCTGCCGCACGGCGCCTTCTTCGGCGTCGGCGCGGTGGTCGCCGCCCGGCTGGTCGCCGAGGAACGGCGGGCCCGCGCGGTCGCCACCATGTTCCTGGGCCTGACCATCGCCAACATCGTCGGCGTTCCCGTGGCCACCCTGCTCGGCCAGCACCTGGGCTGGCGCGCGACCTTCCTGGTCGTCGCCGGGATCGGGGTCGTGGCCATGGCCGCCATCGCCCGGCTCGTCCCCCAGGTCCCTCTGGACCAGCACGGCGGGCTCCGCCAGGAGCTGGGCGCGCTCCGCGACCGTCAGGTGCTGCTCGGCCTGCTCACCGCCGTCTTCGGCTTCGCCGGGGTCTTCGCGGTCTACAGCTATCTCGCCTCGATGATGACCGAGGTCACCGGCTTCGCCGAGTCCTCCGTCACGGTTGTCCTCGCCCTCTTCGGCATCGGTATGACCCTGGGCGCCCTGGCCGCCGGTCCGCTCACCGACCGCGCGCTGCGGCCCACCCTGTACGGCTCGCTGGCGGCGCTCGCCGCGGTGCTCGTCCTGTTCGACGTCACCGTGCACCTGAAGTGGGCGGCCCTGGCCACGGTGGTGGTGCTGGGCGCGGTCGGCTTCATGACCACCACCCCGCTCCAGATGCTGGTCATGAACAAGGCGCGGTCGGCCCCCACGCTGGCCTCCGCCTCCAACCACTCCGCCTTCAACCTCGCCAACGCGGGCGGGGCGTGGCTGGGTGGTGTGGCCATCGCGGCAGGCTGGGGCTGGACCTCCCCCACCCTGGTCGGTGCGGCCCTCGCACTGGTCGGTCTGGCGATCGCGATCACCGCCGGTCTGCTCGACCGCGCCCCGGAGGAGCCCTCGCGGGTGGTGGCGTCGAGCGAGTCGATGCCACGGATGTCGGAAGTCGGCTGATCCATCGGCCGAGCGCGCGGACCGGACAGCCCCGCCGTACACCGTCGGCGTACGTGCCGCGTCCGGGGAGGATCACCCCGGGCAGTCCCAGCGCGCTCGTCCGGGCCCGAGCCCGGTGGCGCTCACCCTGCCCGGTCATGGGCGGTGCGGCGGCGTACGCGGGGGCTCGGGCGGAGTGTCAGGCGTGTTCGCGCCAGCGGTTGGTGATCGGCAGACGGCGGTCCTTGCCGAACCCCTTCGCGGAGATCTTCGTGCCCGGCGGGTACTGACGCCGCTTGTACTCCGCGGTGTCCACCAGCCGCAGCACCCGGGTGACCAGCTCGTTGTCGAAGCCCGCCGCGACGATCTCCTCCCGGCCCCGGTCCCGGTCGACATACAGCTCCAGGATCTGGTCCAGGACGTCGTAGTCCGGCAGTGAATCCGTGTCGACCTGGCCGGGCCGCAGCTCGGCGCTCGGCGGCTTGGTGATCGAGTTCTCGGGGATGGGCGGGGTCTGGCCCCGCTCTTCCGCCGCGCGATTCCGCCACTTCGCCAGGTGGAAGATGGACGTCTTGTAGACGTCCTTGATCGGCCCGTACGCCCCGACCGAGTCCCCGTAGAGCGTCGAATAGCCGCACGCCAGCTCGGACTTGTTGCCCGGCGCGAGCACGATGTGGCCCTCCTGGTTGGAGATGGCCATCAGCATCGTGCCGCGCAGCCGCGACTGGAGGTTCTCCTCGGCCAGCCCGCTGAGCCGGAGCGACCCCATATAGGCGTCGAACATCGGGGCGATGGGGACCGTGCGGAAGTGCAGCCCCGTGCGCCGCGCCAGCTCGGTGGCGTCGGCGACCGAGTGCTCGGAGGAGTAGCGGGACGGCATCGCCACGCCGTACACGTTCTGCGCCCCGACCGCGTCACAGGCGATGGCCGCGACCAGAGCCGAATCGATACCGCCGGACAGCCCGATCAGCACACTGCGGAAACCGTTCTTCGCGACATACGCACGCAGCCCCACCACCAGCGCGGTGTAGATCTCCTCGTCGTCGCCGAGCCGCTCGGCCTCGCCGCCCGCGAGCTCCGGCTCGCTCTCGTACGCCGGCAGCGGATCGGCGGAGAGGGTGAGGTGGTCGATGCGCAGTCCGTCGTCCACGACCCCCTCCGGGACCGAGTCCGGATCGGCGGTGGGCAGATCGAGGTCGACCAGCACACAGCCCTCGGCGAACTGCGGAGCGCGGGCGATCACCTCGCCGTCACGGCCCACGATGATCGAGTCACCGTCGAAGACCAGCTCGTCCTGGCCGCCGATCATCGCGAGGTAGGCGGTGGTGCAGCCCGCCTCCTGGGCCCGCTTGCGCACCAGGTCGAGGCGGGTGTCGTCCTTCTCGCGCTCATACGGCGAGGCGTTGATCGACAGCAGCAGCCCGGCCCCGGCCGTACGGGCGGCGGGCACCCGGCCGCCGTCCTGCCACAGGTCCTCGCAGATGGCGAGCGCAACATCGATGCCGTGGACCCGGACGACGGGCAGCGTCTCGCCGGGGACGAAGTAGCGGAACTCGTCGAAGACGCCGTAGTTCGGCAGATGGTGCTTGGCGAAGGTGAGGGCGACCCGGCCGCGGTGCAGTACGGCCCCCGCGTTCTGCGGGGCACCGGCGGGCTGGCCGAACCGCTCGGCCCGCTCGCCGCGGTCGAGATAGCCGACGACCACCGGCAGCTCGCCGAAGCCCTCGTCGTCCAGCCGGGCGGCGAGCGCGTGCAGCGCGGCACGCGAGGCTTCGACGAAGGAGGAGCGCAGCGCGAGGTCCTCGACCGGGTAGCCGGTCAGCGCCATCTCGGGGAACGCCACCAGGTGGGCGCCCTGCTCGGCGGAGTGCCGGGTCCAGTGGACTATCGACTCGGTGTTGCCGGAGAGGTCTCCGACGGTCGAGTCGATCTGGTTCAGAGCGAGGCGAAGTTGAGGCACGCGCCCAGTGTAATCGTCTGTCTGACGCGATGGCCGGGACTGTCTTCCTTCTCACGTCGCTCGGGCACGCTGCCCCGGCCCTCACGTCCGGGCCCCCGCGCCCGGCGGGTACCGGGGGCCCGGAGCCCGGATCGGGCCCCGGGCCGGGATGGCCTAGCGCTGATAGCCGAGGACGGTCATCATCCCCGACTCCGAGTGGTAGACGTTGTGGCAGTGGATCATCCACAGCCCCGGGTTGTCCGCGTCGAAGTCCACGCTCACCTTCGTATGCGGCAGCAGGATCGCGGTGTCCTTGCGCGCCCCGCCGTCCGGCAGCGCGAAGGTGTGGCCATGCAGATGGAACGGATGCCACATCGGGGTGTTGTTGATGAAGGTCATCCGGACCCGCTCGCCCTCCCGGACCGGATAGCGCTGCGCCGGGTCGTAGGGCTTGCCGTTGATCGACCAGTCGTAGTGGCGCGGCGATCCCGTGAACCGCATCCGGATCGTACGGTCCGGCTCGCGCGGGCTCAGCCGCACCTGTTCCGCCGCCTTCAGCCGGGCGGCCGTGAGCAGCTGTCCGTCGAGCTCCTTGGGGCGGGGGAAGTTCCGCGCCCCCTTGCCGCCGGTGCGCAGCACGGCCATCGTGGACCGCCCCTTGCCCTCGGCCAGGGCGGCGAACGGGAACACCCCGTCCTTGACCTCGACCAGTACGTCATAGCGCTCGCCCATGCCCACCAGCAGGGCGTCGGTCGTGACGGGCACGACCGGATAGCCGTCGGTGTGGGTGACGGTCATCTGGTGGCCGCCCAGGGCGACCCGGAAGGCCGTGTCACCGCCGGCGTTGATGATGCGGATGCGGATGCGGTCACCGGTCTTGGCGCGGAAGACCTGCGGGGACTGCGGGGTCCGGCCGTTGGTCAGGTAGTAGGGGTAGGCGATATCGCCGGCCAACCCGCCCAGCAGTGCGCTCCTGGCCCCGGTCAGCCTCCGGGACGGGGGATGGACCTTCCCCTTGCCCTTCGCCCCCTTGCCCTTCCCTCCCTTCGCCGTGCCTTTCCCCTTCCCCGCCGCCTTCGCCGTGGCCGTGGCCAGTGCGGCGTTCGCGGGCGCGGGGGGCACGGCCGAGCCGACGGGCGCGGGGATGCGCCGCGTCCCGCCGTGGCCCATCCCGTGGTTCATCCCCGCGCCCGTACCGCCGTTCAGCTCCTCGAGCACCAAGTCCGGCGTACTGCCACCCACCCCGTCGAGCCAGTCGTCGAGCACGATGACCCATTCCTTGTCGTACGACAGCGGCTCCTTCGGATCCTCGACGATCAGCGGCGCGTACAGCCCACGGTCCATCTGGACGCCGGCGTGCGGATGGATCCAGTAGGTGCCCGGGTGCGGCAGTGTGAAGCGGTAGTCGTAGGTTGCGCCGGTTCCGACCGGCCCCTGGGTGAGGCCCGGGACGCCGTCCATGTCGTTGCGCAGCCGGATGCCGTGCCAGTGCAGCGAGGTGGGCTGCGGCAGGTTGTTGGCGAGGGTGAGCGCGAGCGTGTCGCCCGCGGTGACCCGGATCTCCTGGCCCGGCAGCATGTCGCCGTACGCCCAGGACTTCACCGTACGGGCGCCGAGGTCGAGTGTGGTGGCCGTGGCGAGCAACTGGAACCGCCGGACCGGTCCCTGGCCCCGTACCCGCTCGGCGGCCCTGACCTCGGGGCCGTCGGGGGAGACGTACTCCGGCTGGGGCGCGGCGATGGCATCGCCGTCCTTGGCGGAGGTGTCCATGCCGTTGTCGTCCATGTCCGTGCCCATGGTGTCGGGCGGGACGGAGGGGCTACAGGCGCTGAGCAGACCGCTGCCCGCGGCGGCGATTCCCGCGCCGAGCACGGCGCGGCGAGAGTGTGCGTGCATGAGAGAGGACCCCAATGCTGGTGTGGTGATGTGCGCAGGGGAGGGCCGCGCGCCCGCCGTGCCCCGCGTGGGGGACGGGGCGGACGCGCCGCTCTATGCGCAGCGGCACCAGCGGGGAGCCGGACAAACCGACGGAGGGAACGGCAGGAACAGGGGGAACAGGCGGAACGGGCGGCCGCTGGACGGCGCGGCGCGGCGGTCGGCCGTGGCCGACGGTCACCCTCCGCTGTCCGTGCACCGGTACCTCCATCCGATCGTCCCCGTTGTCCCGATTTTCCGATATCCGATGATCGTGATATTCGGCACCTTACCCCCAAGGGGTATCGCATCCCCGAAGGCGCCGCCGGGGCGCGGAACGGTCGGGTCCGTCGCGGCACGCTGGAAAGTACGATGCACACACGTGGTGCGGGGCGCGGAGAGCGGAGGAAACCTCACCGAAATCCCGCCGCGTGATACTGGGGCCGCGACAGGTGCTCCGCGCCCGCCGAAAGAGCCGCTTGACCTGCAAGGATTGGGGACCATGGATAAGCAGCAGGAGTTCGTGCTCCGGACGCTCGAAGAGCGCGACATCCGGTTCGTGCGGCTGTGGTTCACCGACGTGCTCGGCTTCCTCAAGTCCGTCGCCGTCGCACCCGCCGAGCTCGAGGGCGCCTTCGACGAGGGCATCGGCTTCGATGGCTCCGCGATCGAGGGGTTCGCCCGCGTCTACGAGTCCGACATGATCGCCAAGCCGGATCCCGGCACCTTCCAGATCCTGCCCTGGCGCGCCGAGGCCCCCGGGACCGCCCGGATGTTCTGCGACATCCTGATGCCGGACGGCTCCCCGTCGTTCGCCGACCCGCGCTATGTCCTCAAGCGCATCCTCGCCAAGACCTCCGATCTCGGCTTCACCTTCTACACCCACCCCGAGATCGAGTTCTTCCTGCTCAATCAGAAGCCGGTGGACGGCAGCCGCCCGGTGCCCGCCGACTCCTCCGGCTACTTCGACCACACCCCGCAGAACATCGGCATGGACTTCCGCCGTCAGGCCATCACCATGCTCGAATCGATGGGCATCTCGGTCGAGTTCTCCCACCACGAGGGCGCCCCCGGCCAGCAGGAGATCGACCTGCGCTACGCCGACGCGCTCTCCACCGCCGACAACATCATGACGTTCCGTCTGGTCATGAAGCAGGTGGCGCTGGAGCAGGGCGTCCAGGCCACCTTCATGCCGAAGCCGTTCTCGGAGTTCCCCGGCTCCGGTATGCACACGCATCTCTCCCTCTTCGAGGGCGACCGGAACGCCTTCTACGAGTCGGGCGCGGAGTTCCAGCTCTCCAAGGTCGGCCGGTCCTTCATCGCCGGTCTGCTCCGCCACGCGGGGGAGATCTCCGCGGTGACCAACCAGTGGGTCAACTCCTACAAGCGCATCTGGGGCGGCTCCCAGCGCACCGCGGGCGCCGGCGGCGAGGCCCCCTCGTACATCTGCTGGGGCCACAACAACCGCTCCGCGCTGGTCCGGGTCCCCCTCTACAAGCCCGGCAAGACCGGCTCCACCCGCGTCGAGGTCCGCTCCCTGGACTCCGGCGCCAACCCCTACCTCGCCTACGCCGTCCTGCTCGCCTCGGGCCTGAAGGGCATCGAGGGCGGCTACGAACTCCCGGCCGGCGCCGACGACGACGTCTGGGCCCTTTCCGACGCCGAGCGCCGCTCCCTCGGCATCGAGCCCCTCCCGCAGAACCTCGGCGAGGCCATCACCCTGATGGAGCGCAGCGAGCTGGTCGCGGAGACCCTGGGCGAGCATGTCTTCGACTTCTTCCTGCGCAACAAGAAGCAGGAGTGGGAGGAGTACCGCTCGGAGGTCACGCCGTTCGAGCTGCGGAAGAATCTGCCGGTGCTGTAAGCGCAGGTCAGCAGGCATTCTCCACTGAGTCGATGATCCGGGCCAGCGTTGTCGCGACGCTGGCCCGGAGTCGTCTCATCCCTCCTGGGCCGTCTGTGGGCCGTCCGGCGCGGATTTGGCCGCCTCATAAAGCCGGTCCACGGCCTTCCGGGTACGCCCCTCGCTCCTGGGCATCAGGTGCGTGTACGTCCGGAGCGTGAACCCGGGATCGCTGTGCCCAAGGTAGCCGCTCAGTGCCTTGATGTTCTCCCCGGCGTCCAGCAGGACCGACGCGTAGAAGTGCCGCAGGGCGTGCATGCCATGTTCGCGGGCTGCCTCGTGCCGCTCACCCTTCTCCGGCTCGGGGATCACCCCGGCCGCGACGAGTGCGGGCTTCCACACCCGAGTGTTGAAGTCGGTCCGGCGGACCGCTCCGCCTCCTGCGAGGGAGAACAGCAGCCGCTTGGTGACGGGCGGGCCGTCCGGCCGCAGCCACGGGAGCGTCACCTCAACTGGCGGGAAGTACTTCCGATGCTCCTTGAGCACGTGACCGATGCGCTCCGGTAGGGGCACGTCACGCTCCTTGTTGCGCTTCGGCGGAGCGAGGACCAGGTGCCCATTGACCACCTTCACCTGATAGGCGACGTGCAGCCATCCCGCTTCGTAGTTCACTTCGTCACCAGGCAGGCCGAAGATTTCGCCCTGCCTGAGACCACAGCCGCCCCCGATGTCGACCATTGCCTGATAGCGCTTGGGGAGCGCGTCCCGTACAGCGAAGACGCGTTCCGTGGACCAGGGCCGTACGCGTGGGGCGCCTCGCTCGGGCGCCCGGACCGATCGGGCCTTGCACGGATTCTTGAGCAGTAGCTTGTCATCCACGGCGGCGTTCAGGACAGACGAGACGTTCGCGAAGATCACTCGGCGGTACGACGATGCCGGTACCGCACGCTCCAGCTCGGCCAGCCACTCTCGGATGTGCTCGGGCTGGAACGAGTCCAGCGGGCGTGAGCCGATGTAGGGGAAGGCATGAAGCCTGAGCTGCACCTTCACCGGAACCCGCGTGTTCATATCGGTGGTCTGTGCTGCGAGCCACTTCTCGCCATACTCGCGGAACGTGATGCGTCCGGCACGCGGGTCGATGTATTGGCCGCGCGACATGTCGGCCTCGATGTGGGCTAGCCACTGGTCGGCGAGCCGCTTCTGTTTGTCGGGGAAGGACTTGCTCTTCTCGGTGCCGTCGGGGCCGATGTAGCGGGCGCGGTAGCGCATGCCGGTGCCGTGGCGGTCGGTCTTGATGCGGCGGGGTTTGCCGGGGCCGGGTTCTGTCTTGTACCAGCGGTCTTGGATATGACCTGCCATGGAGGCTGTGATCCCTTCTCGCGTGCATGAGGGCGGGGCGGGAACGTGTGGCCCCGCCTCGCGGCGTGGGTGGTTGGGCTGTGTCTGTGGTCAGGCAGCGGCCGAAGCTGCCTTGCGCTCCCGGACGTAGCGATAGACGTCGGCCGGGTCGTAGCGCAGGTGCTTGCCGATGCGGAAGCCCGGCGGCCCGAGGCGCTTCTTGCGCCACTGGTAGACGGTTTCCTTGGGCACCTCGAAGATCTCGGCTATGTCGCCGGGGGTGAGGTAGCGGTCCGGCAATCCGGCGCGGAGCGTGGCGCGTGGGTCCGGCTGTTCACGTGCGGTGCTCATGAGGTGTCCTCCGTGCGCGGGCGAAGGGTCCTGTTTCGGAGGTCGGCGCCTGTCCGAGGTTCGGATTTCTGCGTCATCGCGTCACGCACGTCATTTGCGGTTCTGACCTGCGGTTATGCGGTGACGCGGGCAGCTCGGGGCGTGTCACAGGGTGGGGCGGGGTTCTGTCACCCGTGACGCGGGTGACGCGGGATGACGCAGGTTTGGCTGTCTGCGTCACCGCTGTAGCCGCTGGTCAGGAACCGCTTTCGGGTGGCTGGTGACGTGGGTGACGCGGGGTCTCTTCTCTTAGGAAAAAGAAGAGGGGGTGGTGTCTGTGGTGGGGCGGTGCCCCAGGACGTGAAGAAGGAGCCGCTTCGCGGCGCGTCCTCAGGCGGCGGCAAGCCGCCGGAGGAGCAAGAGGAGCACCACGGGCGGGGGTGCTCCTCTTGCTTGTTCGGGGTGGCTCCGTGGTGGCGCGGGTCAGAACGCCGTTTCCTGCTCGTTCTGTGGCGGGAGCGGGGGTCGGGTCATCTCGATGTAGCGGGCGGAGCGGGTGCGGCCCCAGTCGATGAGGACGCCGCGCGCGGCGAGGGTAGGCTGTAGCCGCTTAAGCCGGTCGGAGAGGACCTTGCCCGTGGTGGGCCAGCCCTTGGGCAGGGGACGGCACTCCTCGCCGCTGTAGAGGCCGGTGAGGCAGTGCAGCCACTCCGATGACGTCATACGGACCTCCGCGCCCGCATCGAGCCCGGCAGCGTGCTTCAGAACCGTCTGGGCAAGGAGGTCTCCTTCGATGACGTCGTCGTTGAGGTCATCAAGGCTGGCCCGGTACGCGGCCAGGGAGCCGAAGCCGGTAGCCGCATCGAGCTGCGCGCACAGGTGGGCGAAGTCGGCCATCCGCAGGTCGGTGGGGGTGTCCGCCTGGGCGGCCCGCACTTTGACTGTCAGGTCCAGCAGCGAGCCGAGAACGACCGGCAGGATCTCCGCGTACTCCATCCACAGCTCTGCCTCGGTTCGCCGCACCCGGGGCCGCACGAGACGGAGCGGCAGGAGGCGTTCGGCGAGGTCGGGGCGGATAACGCCGACGTCGATACCGGTCAGCAGCATGGGGCGCCGGTAGCGGGAGCGGACGACGTCGCCGTCGGTGAAGAGCGCGCGCTTGATGCTCTCGGCACCCGTCACGATGCAGCACATGAGGTCGGACAGGTCCGGGGGCAGGTGGGAGAGGTTGTCCAGGGCGGTGACCCATCCGGCGGCGACGGCCGTGATCATGTTCTCCTCGTCCTTTGGCGCCCGGCGCAGGTCGCCACTCATCCCTTCGATGATCCGCACCAGCATCCGGCCGCCCGTGGACTTGCCCGCCCCTTGGGGGCCGGTGAGGAACGGCGCGGGCACGGGCACGGACGGCTCCAGGCAGCCGATCAGCCAGGCGATGGCCAGGCATTCGGTCTCGGCACTGGCGAAGTTGCACAGACGGAGGAGGAGGTCGATGCCCTTGCCGTTGGTGTCCTGGGCGGGCAGGGGGAGTTCGCCGGTGAGCTGGGTGCGCCGCCAGCAGACTTCCTGCGGGTCGGGGGTGAGGATGTCCCAGCCGGTGGGGTGGATGCGGACGGACTTGCCGTCGTCGCGGCCCAAGTCGAGCCAGGTCGCCCCGTCGAACCCGGGCGCCACGCGGATGTGGGTGGGCTGTACGTCCTCGGTCAGCGCGAGTGCTTCGATCAAGTCCAACGCCTCCTTGAGTGCCGTGCCGTTGAACACGCCGACCCCGTCCTTGAACAGGCCCACCATGAGTTCCTGCCGGTGGCTCCCAGTTGTGCCCTGGGAGCGGATGGGCCGGGCGACGGGGTGGCCGTTCTTCTGCGCGTACACGGTGCCGTCGATGGTGCGGAAGTACCGGAAGTGCGCTTGCGCATAGTCGGTGATGATTTGACGGGCCGGAGTCTTCTCATCCTCGGACATGACTCACATCCCCAGTGCAGTGCGGGCGTTCGTCCACGCGTCGGTGCAGTGCCGGGGGGATTCGCCCTTGGCCTGAGCGGCGGTGAACAGCCGCGCGATGTGGGCCTCGGTGAGGCAGCCGCACCGGCCGTGGGTGGACAGCACGGCGAGGAAAGTCCGGTAGACGGTGGCGTGGACCGCGCTGCGGGCCTCGGTGATGCGCTGCTGGGCCATGGCGATGCCACGGTCCAGGTAGGTGGGCGTGCGGTGAGGACAGACCCCATCCCCGGCGGCCCAAGAGGGCATGGCGATGGCCTGCGGTGCCCGCCGGACCGTGGGGGGTTCCTTCACGGCCAGCGCGCGCACGATGTCCGGCAAGGCCGTCATGGTGCCGGTGCCGGGGCCTAGCCAGCGGGCGTAGGACATGGATGACTTGATGTCGACACCGGGCCGGACCGCGTTGTGCGATGGCATGGCGCCGCGGTAGACCCAGTGCTCACCGCGCGTCGTCTCCACGGTCCGGGTGGCGGGCAGGGTCTCACGGGCCCATGTAACGGCCGCAGCGTCGTCCAGGTCCACCACGGTCACCCCGGCGGCGCCGGGGTGGTAGGCGACGCAGACGGCCCGCCGCCATGCGGCCGTCCATGGCGGGGAGCTGAGGACGTGCGGGTCGGTGGTGGCGGCGGCCCACGCGTGGCAGACGCCGGGGCAGCGGCACGGCCCGGCGGTCTTCATGTTCGGTCGGCCACCGCACGCGTTGTTCGCGCACTGGTGGCAGTTCCCGAATGGCGCCTTGCCCGCGCGCAGGGGCAGCACGGGGAGTCCGGCGGCGGCCAAGGTGAGTGCCACTCGCCGGATCAGGGTGGGTTGGGTCATGCTGGATGTCTCCAGTTCTGTGGATTGAGCGGGAGATCGGGGCGGCCGTGACTTTGGCGAGAGACGGCCGCCCCAGCCGTGTCTAGGCGCCGGACTGCCGGGGGGCGGGGTAGACGGCCATGGCGCCCGCGGTGAAGAACCGCTTGAGCGGTGCGCCGGTGAGGATCGCGTGGACCACGTTCGCTACGGCCTGCGGGTCAGCGGCATCCTCGTAGATCCATCCGGGGTTGTTGCAGCGGCCGTTGGTATAGGAGCCGTAGGCCCACAGGCCATGGAAGTTCGGCTTCACGAGGGACCACTCCTCGTCTTCGTCCAGGCCAGGTACGTCGAGGGTGATTGCGAAGTCGTGCGCGTCGAGGACGGTGTGTCCGTGGTCTTCGATCGCGCGGGTGAAGGCTTCGATCCACTTCTCGGGGATCCAGTCCCACTCGATGGGGTCGCCGTAGGGAAGGGTGGTCATTCGGCGTTCCTCGTTTCGTCGCGGTTGGCTGGTGACTAGGCGTGGAGAGCAGCGGTGGCGTACTGCTCGCGCACATAAACGCGCGGATCGGCCTCGGCGTCAGCGGTGTCAAGTCCGCTAGCGCGGTCGGTGTCGATGAGGACGAGTGCGGCGGCATCGGCTGCTTCGGCGTCGCTGCTGTCGCTGGGGCGGTGCAGTGCGATGCGGTCCAGGAGGGCGGCTTTGCGGATCAGGTATTCGCGGTCCCGCTCGTGGTCGGGGTGGTTGGCGGTGTCGTGGCACCACTTGGCTTCGAGGAAGAGCGGCGGCGCGTGGTGGTAGGCGGTCTCCGGTGACGCAGACGGCGTCGGCACCGGCGTGGAGCGGTGCTCGGCGAGCGTGTACATGCGAGTGCGCTTGCCGTCGCGGGCGGGATGGACGGTCACGGTGCCGGTGGTGAAGGTGCGGTCCAGTGCGGCGACGATGTGGTCGGTGTCGGCGGGGTCGCAGATGACTCGGATCTCGAACATGACAGCCTCTCGGATGGTGACTGTGTGTGCAGGGAGGGAGGCAGCGAGGGGCCCTGGGACTGCTGATTCCGGGGGTTTCCGGGGTGTCCGGCGCGCGCCTCCCCAGCCTCCCCAGCCTCCCCAACTGGGGTGTTGCCGCAGGTAAATGCTGGGGAGGCGGGTTGGGGAGGCAGTTGGGGAGAACTCCCCAGGATTTCCGTGCCTCCCCAAACCCCTCCCCATCACTCTGTGTCGAACTCGGTGGCCTCTTCCGCCTCTTCGGCGCGCCGCTCGATGGCCGCGAGCACCCGTGCACGGGAGATCGACGGGTTGCCGTTGTACTTGCGCGGCTCCGCTCCCAACGGCTTCAGGGCCTGCGTCAGAACCTCGAACGTCCACTCGCCGTACACGACGCTGTTGAGGTTCTTCAGGCCGTGCAGCATGTCCGGGGACCTCAGCCGGTCCGCCTCACCGAGCACGGTGAGCACGTCGGCAAGGTGGTCCACTTCCTGCTCGGGCTCCTGCGGGCTTCGCGTCTCGACGCCCGCCCGACGCGCCTTCGCCCGCTCGGCAATCTCTTTCGCCGGGTCGATGTCGATGAAGTGGGTCCGCACGGTGATGGACGGCTGCCCCGGTGCCAGCTTGATCCCGTCACCGGCCACGACCAGCGTGCCCTTGTCCAGGCCCTGCCGGAGTTTGTGCGGGGCCGCGCCGGCGTCGACCGGTGCGTCTCCAAGCGCCATCTTGGCCTGCGACTCGGTGCCGACCACCAGGGATGCCCGGATGTGGTTGCCCGCGCGGGAGCGAGCAGGCAGGTTCTGGTCCGTCGGGTCCTGCGTGCCCTCCCATGTGGTCACGCTGACTGCGCGCCCCTGATCGTGAATCTTCTTGATGGCCTGGAAGTACCGGGAGGTCTGCTTCTGCCCCCCGTAGGGCGCGCCGTACTTGACCGCTCCGCTCTCCGCGACGTGCGTCTCCCTGGCGCCCGAGCCGTAGGCCACCTGCGCCTCGTCGACGATGAGCACGAGGGGGGCGAACCGCGGGTCGGCCAGGATCCTGTCCTGACTCCAGCCCTTGGCGGAGAGCTCCCGCATGAGCTCCCCCCGACGCTGCATCTCCTCTACTCCCTCCTCAACCATGTGCGTCGCCTCCATGACGTGCTCATCGGTCGGGCCCTCGATCAGCACCTCGGCGAGGCCCTTGAACATGCCCCAGTCCCCAACCCCCTTGAGGTCGGCAACCCGGAACTTGACCCGCGGGTCGAGCGCCAGCCACAGGGCGAGTGCTCGCAGGGACGCGGTCTTGCCCTGGTTCGACAGGCCGGTGACGAGCATGTGCCGTTGGAACAGACTGATCAGCGCCGTCTCGCCCCGCAGGTCCTGACCCCACGGGGCCCGGCCCGACTTGTAGTCGGCGGTCATGTCCGCATCGAGCACCAGCGGTGACGGCCCGATCGGCTCGTCCAGCGCACCGCAGTCAGCGATCCACATGCGCACCGTGCGGGGCGTCGGCGGAATCACCATGTGCAGCTCGTGTTCGTGGCGGTTCATGTTCTCCGCCAGCTTCCGCCGCTTGTTCAGCACCTCTTCGGTGCTCACACCGGACGGCAAGGTGACGTCAACCTCGACACCGCACCCGGCAAGGGTGATCGGCCCGAGCATGCCCGCGGCGCCGTCGGCCATCTCCTTGATGCCGTTCTTCAACTGAGCAATCCCCAGATCCCTCAGCGCCGTGACCACGATCGACGGGGTGATCGGCACATCGGTCGCCGTGCCGGACGCCGGACGGGCCCATGCCGGGGCCGTCTCGTGCTTCTGCCCAGCCCGCCACAGGTGCGAGAGGCCAGCGAACAGCGTGAGCGCAAGCGTCGGGCCCCAGGCGATCCCGACGAACCAGCACACCGCACGAATCGCGTCCATGGCGGCCCGCGTCGGCACCACCACGTCGTACAGCTGGTGGTCATGGATGGCCATACAGGCGCCGAGCAGCAGCAACGCACCCTCGACACCGGCCACGCCGATGGCGGCGGACTTCACCGCCTGCGGGGTACGGGCGATCAGGTCCATCCGGCGCTGGTGACGCTCCCGGCGGAACGAATCGGCCTTGTCCTGCCACTCAGCAGCCGCAACCGTATCCCCGGTCGCCAGGGACAGGGCACGCATGCGGTGATGGACGGCAACGGTACGGCCCTCCCACGCCCGCTTCGTCACGACCCCGGCACCTCCCCACACGTAGGCGGTATGCCGGACCGTCGCACCAAGAATCTTGCGAGTGCGGTCGTGCATCGCGACGGTCCGCACCCGGCGCACGACACGCCTCATCCGGCGGCTACTCGAGCCGCCGGGCAGTGCGGTGTCCGCATCGGACTGCCGCGGCTGTTCCGGGACGGTGTCGGCAACTGGGGCGGGACCGGCGGCGATGGTGGGCTTGGCCAGACTCACCCGCGCGGGGGTGGCTTCTTTGGCTGCGCGGTGGTCGTCGAGGTTGTGCAGGCTTCCCATGGCGGGCGCCTCAGTCATGATGGAACTCCTCCTGCCTGATGTGGAAATGCGGGCTGGTAGGGGCCCTGGGGCGGCCGGTCTTCCTTGGCCGGGTGACGGCCGCCCCAGGGGCGTGTCTACTTGCCGCGCCGCTCGTGCCGGGCCGCGTCCTTACCGGTGGCGGCGTTGGTGGTGAAGTAGCGGTTGCTCTTGGCCCCGCAGCTGCACCTCCACTCCCACTCCCCCTCCCAACGCGCGGCGCGGACCTTGGTCCGGTGCGGCTTGCTGTTGCTGATGACTCGTGCGAGCTGGATCAGCTCATCCATTGCGATGTCCTCCCAGAAGGGGCGAGTGGCCGAACGGGGTTGTCCGGCCCCACCGCGCCCGCCGGGCCCGCCACCGAATCGGCAGCGGGCCCGGTTGGCACAGAAGGGTCAGAGACCGGCGCGGCGGATGGCCTGTTCGGTGGCCCGTGCCCGCTTCTCCGCGCGCTTGCGGGCATCGCGGGCCGCGGACCGGTCCTCACGCGACGCCGCGCGTTCGGCCGCCTTCGCGGCGGCAAGTTCGGCCCGAGCCTTGTCGTTCTGCCGGTGCAGAGCCGCAGCCTCCAACTGGCCGCGCTCCTCGGCGCGTGCGTCGATGTCGTCGATCCGCCGCTCGAGACGGGGATCCACGGCGTCGGCGGCGGCCTGCTTGGTGGTACGCACCATCAGCCAGGCACGCTGGCGCTTCTCGCGGGGGGTGTAGGAGCGGTAGACGTCGCTCATAGGTGTTTCCTTCCTGGTCAGAGGTTGTGGGCGAGGCGTTCCAGGCGCTTGGCTTCGCGTTCGTCGGTGTCGATCTGCCGGTTCGCGGCGCGGACCTCCGCCGCGGCCATCGGCTCCAGGCCGTAGTTGTTGCGCAGGTGGCGCAGGATGGCGGCGCGGCGGCCGGGGCGTGCGTACTGGGCGGCGTGGACCAGCTCATGCACCACGGTCTTGGTGATCTCGGTGGTGCGGCCCCGGCATTCCTCGGCGTTGATGACCACCAGGACACCGCGGCGGGTGAGGGTGGTGGCTCCGTAGCGGCCCCTCGCACGCCACAAGCTGGGGTCGCTGACACCGAACAGGGCCTGGTGTTCGGTCACGATCACCTCGGTGACCCCGGCGGTGTTGGTGACGGCGAGGTCGGCCGGGCCGATCCGGTCACCGGTGTGTTGCTCGACCAGCGCGGCAGCGGCGTCGGCGATCTCGGTGACGTGGTCGAGGGCGCCCCGGTAGCGACGGGACAGCCCATGGGACAGGACACGCATGGCGAAGCGTCCTTCCTGGTCAGAGACGGATAGGCGTGCTGGGTGCGGTCAGGTCAGGCAGTGGGCTCGGGCTCGTTGAACGCCTCGGCGATCTTCATCAGGAGCGTTTCGGCCGCCATGAGGTGACCGGCGAGCCGCCCGGAGTCGGTCATGTCGACCGGCCGGATTCCGGCGACGTAGGTGCGTGCAGCCTCGATGACCACGATCTGTTCGGCAGTGCGGACGATGCCGTCCATGGGGCGTCCCTCCTGCTCAGCGATTGCGGATGTGGGTGTGAGAGCGGCCGAACCAGCGGTTACTGACGTGGTGGTGGGTGACGAAGGTGTCGCCGCCGCGCCGTCGGCCGGGGGCAGCGACGGCGACCCCGACGGCGACGCCCGCAGCAATCAGGACCTGGACGAGAGAGTCCACGACGATGGCCGCGGCCCCGGCGGCGAAGTACGCGCCCACCCCGGCACCGGCGGAGAGCACGCCCTTGGCGGCCAGCCGCTGCGCGTGTGGGTCCACCCCCGACCGGACCGGCGCCGGAGCGGGCACGGGGGCGTGGATGGTGGGCAGATCCTCACGGCGCACGGCCACGAACCCGCCGTGGGCGCCGGGGATGTAGACGACGGGACCGCGTTCGGCGGCGAGTTCCACGGCCCCGCTCAGCGGCTGCTGGACGGGGCCGTACAGGTCGGGGGCGGGCCAGTCGGGGACCGGCTCACCCGGCGGTCGGAAGGGCAGGGGCGCATTCATACAAGGCACCTCCGTGAAAGGGGAACGCGGCGGCGAGGGGCCGCTAGAGGTCGAAGAGGCCACCCTGCGCGGGGTCTGCCGCGGTGCGGGCCGCACGCTGGGCGGCGCGGCGGGTGGCGTCTTGGCAGTCCGGGCACCACGCCTGCAACCCGGCCGCCGGAAGCCCGGCCGCAACGCGGGCGGGGGTGAGCGGGTCGGCGGGGGCCGCGATCAGGTGGACGGGGCCGCGGTGCTTGCTGGCGTGGTGGTCGTGCTCACGCGGGCACCGCCCGCCGCCCTTGGTATGCGGGTTGCCGCACTGGCCGGTGCACTGGCAGCGGTAGCCCGCCGCTTCCATCACCGGCCGCCAGGTGTCGGCGTAGACGATCGGCTCACTCATGCCGCCCTCGCCATGCCGTGCCGGTCCGGCAGGCGCCTCGGGAACACGGCAGGGGCTCACCGGACGCCCCCGAGGGGGAGCGGCTGCACCCGCCACAGGACCTCGGCGGCCGGGGGCAGAGCGGCCCCGGGCGTGTGCGCGGTCCACCCCTCTCGCGCCGCGCCCACCGCCTCGGCCGCGGCCTCGGCTGCGTCGAGGGTGGCGTGCACGCTGTGCAGGGCCCCACGGTGGAAGAGGACGTAGACGCGGTCAGCCACGGCACTGTGCTTCCGGACCGTGCGCAGCAGCATCCGCAGCGCCTGCCGGTCCTCGGTGTCGAGGAGGGACTGCGCCCGCAGCGTCTCCAGCTCGCCCTCCAGCCGTGCGGCCCCGGCCGTGACCCGGGCCAGTTCGGCGCGCAGCTCCTCAAGGGCGGTCTCCGCGCGGACCGCGGAATCGGTGACGGTCTCGGCTTCCTGCCGACGCTGCCCGGCCTCACTCTCGGCGGCCGTCAGGTCGGTGCGCAGGGTGCGCAGGGTCCGGGTACGGCAAACGGTGATCACGTGACGGCTCCTTCGAGGGCCTCGGTGGTGGTGGGCGTGCCGTGGTCGCGCAGTTCCTGGTAGCGGGTGGTCACCCAGCCGACGGACCAGCCGGTCAGCTCGACCGCGGCCCGGACGGACAGGCCCTGCGCATGCGCGGCGGCGACTACGCGACGGGCGAGGTCCTCCGGCTGCTTCTCCTCGGCCGGGCCGAGGGACAACAGCCGCTGCCGCTCCCGGTACTCAGCGGCCTCCCGCTCACGGTGTTCACGGTCGCGGCGCTGCTGTTCACGGTCCCGCTGCTGCTGTTCACGCAGCCGCTCTTCCTGTTCACGGTCCCGCTGCTGCTGTTCACGCAGCCGTTCTTCCTGTTCACGGTCGCGGCGCTGCTGTTCACGCTCGCGCTCCTGCTGTTCACGCAGCCGCTGCTCGCGTTCACGCTCCTCCCGCGCGCGGCGCTCCTCGGCCTCCTGCCGCTCCCACTCCTGGCGGCGCAGACGCTCCTCGTGTTCCCGCTCCTCACGACGCTCCTGCGCGGCATGCTCACGGGCCTCACGCTCCAGGTGAGCGGCATGGTCCCGGGCCTCACGGTCAGCCCGTTCACGGGCCTCACGCTCGCTCTCCCGCTCCTGGCGTGCGCGGCGCTCTCGGGCCTCCTGAACACCCCGTGAACGCTCCTCCTCGGCGCGCTGTTCACGCGCGATCCGGTCCTGTGCCCGGCCGATCGCGCGGCGCCACGCCAGACCGGCGTCAGCGATGACGATCAGGATCAGGGGGATGACGGCGTGAACACCGACCCCGACCAGATCGCCTTTGAGCGCGCTGTCGCCGACGTTGAGCAGCAGGGTCATCAGGCCGGTCATCCAGCGCAGCAGGGTCGCCCAGCCACCGCCGCGCTCGCCGAGCCGGGCGACCGTGGCATCCAGCCGCACGGAGACGATGACCGCTGCGTCCACCACCAGCGGCAGCAAAGGAGCGGTCGGCTCCCACCCGGCCGGGGTGACCCGCACGACAAGCGGGGTCACCGTGAGGACGGAGTACAGGACGGCACCGGCAGTGATAGCCCACGTGCCGACCGACAGAACCCGTTCCGCAGCCTGGATCTGGGCGGGGGTCAAGGGAGTTCGGGCGAGGTTCACCGACCCGCCTCCCCGCCCTCGCGGAGGTCGCCGTGCTCCCAGGCGAACGACTCGAACTCCGCGCCGTCGTCCTCGGTGTTGCAGGACAGCGCAGGTGGAAGGGGCGGGGGGTCCCAGGCGCGGTAGCTGGTGGGCGGATGCTTGGCCAGGCGCTCGCGCAGGTAGGCGGTTTCCCACTCGATGTCGAGGCGGTCAGCCGCCTCCTCGTTGAGGATGCCGCGCAGAGTGATCGCCGCGTGCATGGCCCGGTCGGTGAGCACACGGGCACGCTCTTCGCTATCACCAACCGTGGCCGGGTGCGGGATGTCGAGCGCTTCGAGGACCGCGCGCAGCAGGTCTGCGACATCCTCAGGAAGCGGGCCGGGAACCGGGGAGAGGGCGCTCACGCTCCCACCCCCGACGTGCTCAGCGCAGTGCGGTTCGAGAGCTCCCGGCGGGCGGCCAGTACCCGCCGACGGGCCCGGCGGATACGGCGGGCGTCCAGCTCCGACACCGGCCGGTCAAGCGTCGCGATCTGCGCGTCCAGCAGCTCAACCTCGGCCGCGATCAGCGGCATCTCGATCTCGATGGCGTCCAGTTCCGCGGCTGTCGGCTCAAGCCAGGGCTCGAACGCGGTAACAGCCTGTTGAACAGTGACGATGTGCTCCATGGGTCGTGGTTCCTCTCAAGGTTGAACGGCCCGAACAGCGGCTCCGGTGTTGCAGCACCGGAGCCGCGCGCCGTTGAAGTCGGTAGATCCGGCTCCCCTCAGCCCCGCCCGTACGGCACCGCACACGGCGGCCTGGACGGACGGAGGAGGCAACCGGCCGCAGCGCTAGCCGCTGCGATGGCAGGAAGAAGAGAGACCGGCTTGTTCGTCGGCGGAAGACGCCGCGAACGGGGATGACGCACAGGCGCCGCCGTGCCGGTCGATCACGGCGGCGCCCACGTATTTCGTTGGCTGTGCACGGTGCCCCCTTGCGTGGGAAGCGGACGTGGACAGGTCTCCTTCGAGGCGGGCCGCGCCCGTATCAGGTAGCGCGGCATGACCCCGTTGTAGGCGTATGGAGACGTGACCTTTCGGTCTAAGCCCTCCGGTTAATGACAAGGCGCCGGGCCGCCTCCCCCCCGTCCACTGCGGGGCTCCTGGTCGTGCATGGCGAAGCCGTCCCGTCCCGAGGGGTCCGGACTGGCTTGCGGCCACATCCATAGACTGGACCGGTGGACCGGTCCAGTCAACCCGCTTGAGTGTGCTCCGCCGTTCGTTCAGCGTGTTGTGCCTGGTAGGTGGCGCTTTTCGGCAAAGAAAAAAGCTGGACCGGCGGACCGGTCCAGCTTCTCGGGTGGCGCGTGCGGCGGCTACATCGCGTAGGTCTCTTCCCGCTCATAGAGCGGGCCCGGCGTGACTCCTTCCTCGCAGACCAGCGGGCGCCCCTCCTGGTCGTACGCCGTGTGCAGCACGACGGCCACGGCGGTCGGCTCCGACAGGGCCAGGTGCTCCGCCTCGGTCTCGGTCGCCAGGCGCACCGTGGTGACGTCCGTCCCCTCCACGGAGAACCGGCCGGTCTGTCGGCGGACGTACCGCGTGGTCCCCTCAGCGATGGGGGCGGTCTGGGTCAGGCGGGGTGCCGCCTCCGCCACCTCGGGCGGGAACCACGCCACCGCATAGCTGTGAGGGTTCCCGTCAGGAAGTTGCATCAGGCGCACCCGGCGAAGTGCTTCCACTTCGCCGTCCAAGCGAAGTGCCTCGGCCACATGTGCCGGAGGCACCGCCCAGTCAGGGGCGCCCACGCGCAGGAACGGCATGCCGCCGGTCACGCGCGCCGAACCGGCCCGGCGCTCGCCTGCCGGCCGTGCCACGGGGGTCTCGGTGACGATGAACCCCGTGCCCTGCTTGGCCTCCACCACGCCGTCGTTTCGCAGTACATCCATGGCCTTGATGACAGTGGCCCGTGACACGGACCACTGCTCGGCCAGATCCCGGCCCGACGGAACGGTCTGGCCCGGCTCGAACTCTCCCGCTGCGATCCGGGACCGCAGGGATTCCGCGATTTCCTCGTACTTCAGCAGCGCCATGGCTCCCCTTGTCAGGTCCGTACTGGACTGGTCCACCGGTACACAGCATACTGCCCTCATGTCGAATCCTGAGGTCGCCCTAGCACCGGAGATCGAACACTTCTACTCAGAGGTCATTGACGAGAACGCCCGGCTGAGCATGTCGGCAGACGGGCGGCTCGAACTCCTCCGCACGCAGGAGATCCTGCGCCGTTACCTTCCGCCGACCCCGGCGCGCATCCTCGATGTGGGAGGCGGGACGGGCGTCCACGCACGGTGGCTCGTGGAAGACGGCTACAAGGTCGAGCTGGTCGATCCCATCGCCCGGCACGTCGAGCAGGCGGCCACGATCTGCCCCGCCTCGGTGGGCGACGCGCGTGCGCTGGCTGCGGAAGATGCGAGCTACGACGTGGTTCAGCTACTTGGTCCGCTCTACCATCTGCCCGACCCGGAAGAGCGGCGCACTGCCCTCTCGGAGGCGCGGCGCGTAGTGAAGCCCGGGGGACTCGTCGCCGCAGCCGCGATCAACCGGTACGCATCCCTCTTCGAGCACGTCACCTACGCACATCTGCACACCGACCGCTTGCAGGCGGCCATCTCCAAGATCCTGCGCACTGCTGTACACGACGGCAAGGGCTTCACTCTCTCCTACTACCACCGCGCCGATGAACTCGCCGACGAACTGCGTGCGGCAGGGCTGACCGACGTGGAGGTGTTCGGGATCGAGGGCCCCACGTGGTCGCTCCTCAAAGCGGTCGAGCAGCAGCCGGGGGAAGGCCCTACAGACGACATGTTCGCCTCGGCACTGACAGCCGCGCGAATGGCCGAGCCGTACCCGGAACTCCTGGCCGCCAGTTCCCACCTGCTGGCGGTCGGGAAGGCGCCGATGTAATCCGCGCCGCCATCATGACGTCTGCTCAGCCTGAGCGATCTGGCCCCGGAGACAGGGAAGTTGTCCCAGTCTCCGGGGCCGCACTCCGGGCCGTCTGTGGGCCGTCCGAGGGTGACCAATGACGACCAACAACGACCAATGACGACCGTGCCGCCGCCGCTCGGAAGCGGCACCGGAAGGGGTCTCCCAGGTGGCGGATTCGCCGCATGACTTCCTGCGCAACAAGAAGCAGGAGTGGGAGGAGTACCGCTCGGAGGTCACGCCGTTCGAACTGCGGAAGAACCTGCCGGTGCTGTAGACGGAGTTCGGGACTGTCAGGACCGTTACCCGGTTCGGACGAGGCTCCGGGCCGGTGGTCGTATCCGCCGGTCCGGAGCCGCTTTGTGTTCCTCAGCCGATGTGTGTTCTTCGCCCTCGCGTCAGGCCATGACGTCCGTCCATCTGCGGCACATTTCCTGGATCTTCAGGAGTTCGGTGCGAGAGGTCACCCAGGTGTGGGCGTCGGCCGATGAGTCCTGTGCCGCATCGTTCAGCCGGTTGATGAGCTGAGCCCTTGTCGAGTCCGGAAGGACGGTTTTACCGGCGAACTTGTATCCGGTGTTCAACTGGGTGCGCAGTGCGCGGTCAAGTCCGTCAACCCGTTCGAGAACCTTCTCGGCGAGCTCGGTCTTGTTGCCGTTCTCGGCTCCGTTGTGCAGGGCTCCGAATGCGCGGATGACATCCGATATCTGAGTCTCCAACGCTGTGCACAGTTTGCGGGTTCGTGCGGTCGCCTTGTTCGCCGCCACGACGAAGGCGAGCGACAGCGAGGCGGTGAGGGTCAGCCGTGGCGCTGTTTCCAGCCCCTTCACCGCCGCGACCTCCATCAGGAGTCCTGCTGTGAGCCCCCAGAGCGCCAGGCAGTGGAAGAAGACCTCGCTGGCGACGTGCAGGCGCAACTGGGCGATCGGTTCAGGCCAGTACGAGAAGAGGGAGCGCCCCAGTGCGATACGGACTCCGGACGCCATGATGATGACGAGACCCGCCAGCGCCATGTTGTGCGAAGCGATGAGGACGATGACCGCGGCAACGACGAACGTGCCCACCAGTGTGCTGTAGACGGCCACCTTCGCCCGGGACGTCAGCCATTGCCAGATCTGTCCGTACAGAATTCTGACATCGCGGAGGGTTATGACAACCAGAAGACTGATGACCGACGCGAACATTTCGATCCAGGCGATAAGCAGCGCGACCGCGTTGCCTTCCTTGGACGCGGTGAAGAAACCGCGTGTTGATTCCAGGAGGATGGGAATGGCGAAGGGAATCCCAAGGAGAACGGCAAGGAGGAACAGGCGGTTTCTTCGCCTGCGGGCGGGGTCCTTTTTGTGCTTCTGCTTGTCTCGTTCTGGCATCGGTGGAGCCATGGAGATCGTGTACGTTGAGGAGCGCCTGACGCTCACATTTTCCCTGAGGGCTCTCGGCCCTGCCAGCCACGCCGCCGCAAGCGGGTGATTCCGGCACGGGGCGTGGGGCCGGGCCGTCCTCCTGGACCAGCGGCATAACGGATCCTTCTGGCCGTGAGAACCACCGGCTCTTGGACGGATCCCCGTGGTGGCCAGGATCCTTGATCCATGGATGACACGCAGATACGGGCCGCCATCGCGGCCGAACGCACCGAGCTGGCCGCACTGTTGGACGGGCTGTCCGCCGAGCAATGGGACGCGCCGAGTCTGTGTGGGGGCTGGCGGGTCCGGGAGGTCGCGGCCCATATGTCGCTGGGGTTCCGCTATGCGCTGCCCAAGGTGGCGCTGGAACTGCTCAAGGCCGGGGGCAGGCTGCACCGGATGACCGACCGGACCGCCCGCAAGGACGCGGCCTCCGCCACCACCGCCCAACTCGCCACCTGGCTGCGGGACAACGCCCACCACCCCTGGACGCCCCCGGTCGGCGGATTCACCTCGGCACTCGGCCATGACGTCATCCACGGCCTGGACATCTCGGTCGCGCTGGACCTCGGCCGGCGGGTGCCCGAGGACCGCGTCCGCATACTGCTGGGGACGGTCGAACCCAAGACCCTGAAGTTCTTCGGTGCCGACCTCGACGGCGTCCAGCTGCGCGCCGACGACCTCGACTGGACCTACGGCACCGGCACCCCCCTGACCGGCCCCGCCCAGGATCTGCTGCTGGTCGCCTACGGCCGCAAGCTGCCCCCGGGGCGGCTGCGCGGCGAGGTGCGCGACCGGTTCGCCGCGGTGTGAACGGCGACGGTCAGTTCTCCTGGGTGGTGGCATGAGAAAACCGCCCGGCCCCGATCACCGCGGCAACGGTTTTCCGCCACGGCCGGGACCTGCCGCTTCGCCCTCGCGGTCGCTTAGGCTCGGCACCGAGCGTTGATCACGACGGCGGACGGGAGGCGTGCGGAATGTCCGTACCGCAGGGACGCAGGAGCAGCAACTTCACCCGGCTGCTCCGGCACGGCTTCACCGACGCCTCCTCCGCCCAGCGGCTGCTGGACGCGCCCGAGCTGTCCGCGGTCCGCAGTGACCCGGTGCTGCTGGAGGCGCTCGGCGCGACCGCCGATCCCGATCTGGCGCTGCGCGGGCTGGTGCGGCTGGCCGAGGCGCTGCCCGAGGAGGCGGGGGAGAACGGCGCACAGCGGGCCGCGTCGCGGCGGGCGCTGCTGGACACCCTGGTCACCGCCAAGCCGCTGCGCGACCGGCTGCTCGGGGTGCTGGGCGCCTCCGAGGCGCTGGGCGACCACCTCGCCCGCCATCCGCGGGACTGGAACGCGCTGGTCATGTACGAGCCCGCCGATCTGCATCCGACCACCCCCGAGTTCGAGCAGGCCCTGGCCGAGGGCATCTGGAGCGGACCGGGCGCGGAGCTGCCGCGGCCGGACGCGCTGCGGGTCGCCTACCGCCGGGCGCTGCTGGCCATCGCGGCGCGTGATGTGTGCGGCACCACCGATGTCACCCAGGCCGCCGCCGAACTGGCCGACCTGGCCACCGCTACCCTGCGGGCCGCGCTGGAGATCGCGGCCGAGGAGCAGCCGGAGGACGCCGCCGCCTGCCGGCTGGCCGTGATCGGCATGGGCAAGTGCGGGGGCCGGGAGCTCAACTACGTCTCGGACGTGGATGTGATCTTCGTGGCGGAGGCGGTCGATGAGGCCGGCGGTCGGGAAGGGGCTGAGGGGAAAGCGGTACAGGCCGCCACCCGACTGGCCTCCCGGCTGATGCGGATCTGCTCGGACGTCACCGTCGAGGGCACCATCTGGCCGGTCGACGCCAATCTGCGCCCCGAGGGCCGCAACGGTCCGCTGGTGCGCACCCTGTCCAGCCATGTCGCGTACTACCAGCGGTGGGCCAAGACCTGGGAGTTCCAGGCGCTGCTGAAGGCCCGGCCGGTCGCGGGCGACGCCGTGCTGGGCCAGGCGTATGTGGACGCGCTCGCGCCAATGGTCTGGCAGGCCGTCGAGCGCGAGAACTTCGTCTCCGACGTGCAGCAGATGCGCCGCCGCGTGGTGGAGAACATCCCCGTCGCCGAGATCGACCGCGAGCTGAAGCTCGGCCCCGGCGGACTGCGCGATGTGGAGTTCGCCGTCCAGCTGCTCCAGCTGGTGCACGGCCGGTCCGATGAGTCGCTGCGCAGCGGCACCACCCTGGACGCGCTCGCGGCGCTGGCCGCGGGCGGCTATGTGGGCCGCTCCGACGCCGCCGCGCTGGACGCCGCGTACCGCTTTCTGCGCTCCATGGAACACCGCATCCAGCTGCACCGGCTGCGCCGCACCCATCTGGTGCCCGAGGGCGAGGCCGATCTGCGGCGGCTGGGCCGTTCGCTGGGGTTCCGCACCGAGCCGGTCAGCGAACTGGGCACCGCGTGGCGGCGGTACGCGCGCGAGGTGCGGAGGCTGCACGAGAAGCTGTTCTACCGGCCGCTGCTGGACGCCGTCGCCCAGCTGGAGCCCGGTGAGACCCGGCTCAGCTCGGAGGCGGCCGGGCAGCGGCTGGAGGCCCTGGGCTATGCCGACCCGGTCTCGGCGCTGCGGCATCTGGAGGCGCTGGCCTCCGGGGTGACCCGGAAGGCGGCGATCCAGCGCACCCTGCTGCCGGTGCTGCTGGGCTGGTTCGCCGACTCCGCGGAACCGGACGCGGGGCTGCTGGGCTTCCGCAAGGTCTCCGACGCGCTGGGCAAGACGCCCTGGTATCTGCGGCTGCTGCGGGACGAGGGCGCCGCCGCGGAGAACCTGGCCCGGGTGCTCTCCGCCGGGCGGCTGGCCCCCGATCTGCTGCTGCGCGCGCCCGAGGCGGTGGCCCTGCTCGGCGATCCGGAGGGGCTGCGGCCGCGCGGGCGGCGCCATCTGGAGCAGGAGGTGCTGGCTGCGGTGGGCCGCGCCGACGGGGCCGAGCAGGCGGTCGCGGCGGCGCGCGGGGTGCGCCGGAGGGAGCTGTTCCGTACCGCCGCGGCCGACATCATCGACAGCGCGCGGCTGGCGAACGGCGCGGTGCGCCCGACGGTGAGCTGGCCGCCGCCGGGCGACGAGGGCTCCCTCGGCACCGTGCCCCGGACCCCGGCCGCCCCCGCGGCGCCCGCCGCTCCGCGCCGCGTCCCCGAAGTCCCCAGCGCGCTGCGGGACTCCGAGCCGCATGTGCCCGCCCGTCCCACCGGGGCGGCCGTCGCGGATGAGCCGCCCACCGATACGGGGGCGCTGGTCGACATGGTCGGCGACGCCCTGTCCGACCTCAACGCGGCCGCCATCGCGGGCGCCCTGCGTGCCGCCGTCCGCGACACCTGGGGCGATGAACTGCCCACCCGCTTCGCCGTCATCGGCATGGGCCGCTTCGGCGGCCATGAGCTCAGCTACGGCTCGGACGCGGATGTGCTGTTCGTGCACGAGCCGAGGGAGGGCACCGATGAACAGGAAGCCTCCCGCGCGGCGTTCGCCGTGGCCAACGAGATGCGGCGGCTGCTCCAGCTCCCCACCGTCGACCCGCCGCTGCTCATCGACGCCGATCTGCGCCCCGAGGGCAAGTCCGGCCCGCTGGTGCGCACCCTGGCCTCGTACGCCGCCTACTACCGCCGCTGGTCGCTGGTCTGGGAGAGCCAGGCGCTGCTGCGCGCCGAACCGGTCGCGGGTGACCGGGAGTTGGGCGAGCGCTTCATCGAGCTGATCGACCCGCTGCGGTATCCGGCCGAGGGCCTGGGCGAGGACGCGGTGCGCGAGATCCGGCGGCTCAAGGCCCGGATGGAGTCCGAGCGGCTGCCCCGCGGCGCCGATCCCACCACCCACACCAAACTGGGCCGCGGCGGCCTCAGCGATGTCGAATGGACCGTCCAGCTGCTCCAGATGCGCCACGGCTGGGCCGAGCCGGGACTGCGCACCACCCGTACCCGCGAGGCCCTGGCCGCCGCCCACGCCGCCGGCCTGATCGGCACCGAGGACGCCCAGACCCTCGACGAGGCATGGGTCCTGGCGACCCGGGTCCGCAACGGTGTGATGCTGGTCCGCGGGCGCTCCGGTGACACCTTCCCCAGCGAGTCCCGCGAACTGGCCGCCGTGGCACGGTACTTGGGCTACGGCCCGGGACATGTCGGGGAGATGCTGGACGACTACCGCCGTACCACCCGCCGTGCGCGGTCCGTCGTGGAACGTCTGTTCTACGACTACGAGGGCTGAACCGGGCAGTCGGCCGGGCTGCTGATCGAGCGCGCCGCCCGCGGTGGTGACCGGCGGGCGGCGGCCCGGATGTCACGCGGGCAGCTTGATCCGCAGCGGACCGCAGCCGATGCGGTCCGCTTCGGCCGCCGCGTAGCGGGGGAGCAGCTTGCGGATGTCGTCGGGGTGCCGTCCGTCGTCGGCACGCACCAGGAAGGTGACCTCACCGGTCTGGCACTTGGCCTGGAACAGTCCGAAGTCGGGGCCGATGAAGCCGTATCCGTCCCGGTCACCGGGTGTAGTGATCCGCTCGCCGTTTTCGAGGGAGAGCCGCTGGTAGAGCACCGAGAGCCGGGGGTCCTCGACGGTCATCAGCCGCAGCGAGGGGTGGTCGAACAGCACATCGCGGTCACAGGTGCGCACCGGGCCTCCGCCCCGGGTCATCAGAGGGGGTTCGTGCTCGTAGACATCATGACGGCCCTTGGGGAGGCTCAGCCCCTCGATACCGCAGATCGCACCGGGCTTCTCGGCCTGGAAGCGGGGCGGGTCCGGCATCCGGTCCCCCGGGTCGGCGAGGGTGCCCTTGCACCCCAGGTCGGCCATGCGGTGGTTGATCAGCCGGACCGCGGTCCGGGCGAGCAGGTCGCGTTCCGCGGTGTCCACCCGGTCCTCGTAGTCCGTCCAGCCGGTGTCGATGTCGATCACCTGTGGGCCGTCGTTCCTGGGCGGTCGGCCGAAGCAGCCGTCCGGCACCGCGAGCCAGGCGCGGGTGTCGGAGGCCATGCCCAGCAGCCCACCGCCCATCGGGGTCATCCGCGCGGACAGGAACTCGTCGGCCCACTGGTCGGCCGCGCCCCCGAAGCGGGGGTCGAGCTGATGGGCCCGGATCGTGACCTGGGCGCCGCGGGGCGACTTGAGGACGCAGGTGCCGGTCGAGCCGTCGCTGCCGATGCGATCGGAGGTGATGGGGGTGTCAGAGGCGTCGATGTCGGTGTGGCCGTGGAACAGTTCCGCCACGTCGTCCGTGTCGAGCGCGCCCCAGCAGGCGCGGGAGTCCGCGAACGGGCCCGCTCCGGTCTGCCAGGCCACGCCCGTGCCGCCGAGCAGTGCCCCGGCCACGGCGGCTGCCAACGCGGGCCGCCACCGGCCGCGGGTCAGCCGCCGCCAGTGCCACCAGGGCTGCCGCTGCTTGGGCAGCCATGAGGGCAGATCCGCCGCGGGCTCGCGCCCGGTGTCCTTCCGCTCGGTGTCGTTCCGGTCGTTGTCGTCGGTGTGCTCGGTGCGCTCGGTGTCGGTCATCGGTCGGAACCTCCCGGTGCGACGGGCGCACAGCCGACGCGTCCGGTCACGGCGTTGGTGAAAGCGGTGAAGTACGGCGTGTTCTCGCGCTGGGACGGGCTGAGCATCAGCAGGGTCATGGGCCGTCCCGCGCAGTCGGCCCGTACCACCTTGTAGCCGTCGGCGAAGACCCCGGTGCCGCGCCAGCCGTGCGCGGCCGCCTTGGTGCCCGTCGTTCCGTCGAACAGCACGGAGAGCCGTGGTTCGGAGACCATCAGGGCGTCGAAGATCCGGGCCTCGTCCCGTCCGGTGGTCGACACCGAACAGGACTGGAGGTTCCGGCCGACCGTACCGACCTGGTACGCGAGGTCCCTCGCGGACTCTTGGTCGAACTCCATGCCCCTGATCCGGCAGGCGCGTTCGAAGTAGGTCTCCCGATCCTCGGGCAGGTTGATCACCGGGGACGTGATGCTCAGGGGCTTCGCGGGGGCACAACCCGTCTTCTCCATTGCCCGGTTGGCGATGGAGACCATCAGTTCGGCCGCCGAGCGGGAGCCGCCGAGTCCCGCGGTGCCCGGGTAGGAGCGGTCGCCCGAGTAACTGGTGGCGGTGGCGTCGAGGGTCACCGCGGTCGGCCGTCCGTCGCGGGTGTCGCAGCGCTTGGGCAGGACCAGCAGTCCGTGGCCGCCATCGGTGGCACCCGGCAGCCCGTCGGGCAGCGGCACCGCGCGCCCGCCGAGGTAGTCGTTGATCCACTCCATGCGCCGTGCGGCGCCCCGGGGCGCGGGTCCGTAGTCGACGACGACCCTGGTGTCCTCGGAGGCGCGGGAGCCGTCGTAATCGTCGTCGTCAGTGGTGTGGATCGCCACGGTGCACCGGCCGGTGGTCCGCCGCGGGCCGAGCGCGGTCTCGGTGGCGGTACGGCTGCCCTCGCCGCCGGCGAACGCCTCGTCGCCCAGGAACTCCGGACCGCTGTCCTCCTCCCAAGCGCCCCAGCAGTACCGGTCCTTGGCCTCGAACGGCCAGGTGTCCGTGGCCCAGGTGCCGACCCCGGCGGCGGCCAGCAGCACCGTCAAGGCGCCCGCGACCGCGAGTCCGCGGCGTGTGCGCGGAAACCCCTTCATGATCCCTCCCCGTTTCCCCGTTCCCCGTGTGGCGGCCGATCCAATCACAAGCCGCGGCGGAGCCCGGAGGACGGGGGTGTCGGTGGCGGATGACATTCTGGCGTGCATGGGAACAGAAGCGGCATGGTGCGGGCCGGTGCACGGCGACCTTCTCGCGGCGAAGGCCCTGGTGTACGACGTCTGCGGCTTCGCCTGCACGGAGCCGGTGCCGGAGGCGGAGAGCGCCGAGTACGCGGCCTGCGCCTTCGAGGTGGACGGTCTGGCCGTCCGCTTCCGGGTGGCCAAGACGACCCCCACAAAGACCGGCCAGTTCGTCACGGTGTGGCAGCGCTCCGAGCAGGGGCCGATCCGGCCGTTCGACGCGGGGGACGCGGTGGACCTCTTTGTGATCAGCTCACGCGAGGGCGACCGCTTCGGGCAGTTCGTGTTCTCGTGCGAGGTGCTCCGCAAGCGGGGGATCGTCTCGACGGACGGCACCGGCGGGAAGCGGGCTTTCCGGGTCTATCCGCCGTGGGCCGAGACCACCAGCCGTCAGGCCCGTGCCACCCAGGCGTGGCAGCTGGAGCACTTCCTCGACATCCCCGCGGCGGGGCCGGTCGACACCGCTCGTACGCGGACGCTCTATCAGCCCCGCAAGTAGTTGTAGACGGTGGCCCGGGAGACCCCGAGCAGTTCGGTGACCACCTGGACGGAGTGCTTCATCTCCAGGAAGCCGCGCGTCCGCACCAAGCGGACCAGCTCCTTCTTGGCGGGGGTGCCCAGGCTGCGCGGGGTCTGGCCGCGGGCGGCGGCGAACTCCTCGACGACGGTGCGCAGCTCGGCGGCGGTACGGGCGCGGAGGGTCTCGGTGAGGGGCTGTTCCTGTTCCTCGGTGCGCACCAGATTGGTGAGGCTGCGGGCCACGCTGGCGAACAGGGAGACATCGAGGTTGAGACAGATCGCGGCCACATAGCTGCCCGCGCTGTTCTTGATGCCGATCGAGGTGCTCTTGGCCGGGCGGCCGTCGGGGAAGGCGTTGGCGTAGTTCTGGACGATGCCGGGGAAGTCGGGGTCCTCGATCCGGGCGAGGCCCAGTTCGGTGGCGGGATCGCCGACCGAGCGGCCGGAGAGATTGCTCTCGATCGCGCGGATGGCCCGGTCCGGCCGGCGCAGATCGTGCAGGACCACCTCGCACAGCCCGGGAAACATCCGGCCGATGGCGGTCACGATCTTCTCGGCCTCGCGCAGCAGCAGTTCGTCCTCGGCGGTCCCCTCCGGCCGTCGCTCCGGGGGCCGTTGGTGTGCGGTCATCGTGGTGCACCGCCCGTACCGTCCTCCGGGGCGAAGAGCGCCGCCATCGTGGTGGCCGCCTTCAGCCCCGAGCCGGTGAGCACCACGGCCGTGGTCTCCCCGGGGCGGATCGCGCCCCGCGCCCGGAAGACATCGATGGCCGCGGCCGCGGTCGCGCTCGTGGGCTCGGTGTACAGGCCCATCGCGGCCAGCCGGCGCACGGCCGCGGCGATGTCCTCCTCGGGGATGGCGGCCATATCGCCCTCCGAGCGGCGGATCGCGCGCAGCACCTCCGCATGGCGGACCGGCTCCTGGATGGCCGTGCCTTCGGCGATGGTCGGGGCATGCTGGAACGGAACGGGTGTCTCGGTGCCCGCCGCGAAGCTCGCCTGGAGCGGGGCGCAGTGGGCGGGCTGGGCGACCAGCAGCCTCGGGCGGCGGCTGATCTGGCCCGCCGCCAGCAGTTCGGAGAAGCCGAGGTCGCAGCCGAGGACGGTGCTGCCCGCCCCGGCCACCGTCACCACGCTGTCGGGTGCGGTGCACCCCAGGTCCTCCCACAGCTCGTAGGCGAGCGTTTTGACGCCCTGGAGGAAGAACGGATGCCAGTTGTGGCCGGCGTAGGAGGTGTGCTCCGACTGGCGCAGCGCCTCGGCCGCGGTGGCGTCCCGGTCGCCCGGCACCACCTGGACCTCGGCGCCGTAGGCCCGGCTCTGGAGGATCTTCGCCGGGGAGGTGCCCTCGGGGACGAGGATCCTGGCCCGGATCCCGGCCGCGGCGCAGTACGCCGACACCGAGGAACCGCCGTTGCCGGAGCTGTCCTCGATGACCTCGCGGACCCCGCGCTGGTGCAGCAGCGAAATCATCACGCTGGTACCGCGGTCCTTGAAGCTGCCGGTGGGGCTGAACCACTCCAGCTTGAAGTGGACCCGATCCCCGCCCCAGTCCTTCTCCACCAGCGGGGTGCACCCTTCTCCGAGGGACACCGGGGCGTCGAAGCGCACCGGGAGGGCCGCCCGGTAGCGCCACAGCGAACGGTCCCCGGTGTCCACCTGCTCGCGGGTGGTACCGGGCAGCGGGGAGACGGTGAGCGGAGCGCCGTCGTCGCCGCGCCAGCGCGGATCGTCCAGGGGGTACGTGGCGCCGGAGCGCTCGTCGACGTAGTGGGGTTCTGCGGAATCGGATGCGGTGTGCACCTTAGATATTCTGTTCAGATCTAGACTGCTCGTCAATGGGGCCCGCTCAAGACCGGGGGAACAGCCGTTCCAGCACCACCGCGACCCCGTCCTCGTCATGGCCGGGTGCCCGCTCGTCGGCCACCGCGACCAGATCCGGATGGGCATTGCCCATCGCGACCCCGAAACCGGCCCAGTTCAGCATCGGGATGTCATTGGGCATATCGCCGAAGGCGATGGTGTCCGCAGGGGTGAACCCCATCCGGTCCGCGGCCAGTTGCAGCCCCACGGCCTTGTCGGTGCCCGCGGGCAGCACCTCGATCATCCCCTTCTCGGAGTGGGTGACCGCCACCTCGCCCCCGCCCATCCGCTCCGCCGTCGCCGCGACCAGCCCGTCCGGCAGCTCCCGATGGCGCATCAGCACCTTCTCGATCGGCCCGGACCACAGCTCCTCCCGGTCCTCGACCACTCCCCACCCGGGGCGTATCCGGTCGGCGAACCGCGGGGTCACCACACAGCGGTTCTCGGGGGCCGCGGTGACCACCGCCAGCTCCAGCGGCCCCGCGTTCAGCGCCTCCTCCGTACGCTCCACCACCGAGCGGGCCCGCTCCCGGTCCAGCGCCGCGGAGACCAGCAGCCGGTCGGCGGAGGCGTCGTACAACTGCGCGCCCTGTCCGCACACCGCGAGCCCCCGGTAGCCGATCGCGACCAGGAACTCCCGGCAGGACGCGGCCGGGCGTCCGGTGACCACCAGATGCCGCGCCCCGCGGTGCCGCGCCAGGGCGAGCGCGTCACGGGTGCGCGCCGAGACCGTCAGATCACTGCGCAGCAGCGTTCCGTCGAGATCGGTGGCCACCAGCGGGAAGCGCGGTGGCGCGGTGCGCGGCCGGGGGAGGATGCGGGCCGCCCCGGAGGCTGTTGTGGGGGCGGTGTCGGGCATGGCGGCTGAAGCGGCGGCGTCGGCGGTGTGCACGGTGCCGGTGGTCCCTTTCGTCACGCTCATCGTGCTCGGTCCGCGGCGGAGGGCACGCAGGCCGCGCACGCCACATCGAGCCCCTGAACTCGGTGGAAAACGGCACCAGAATGGCGGGCCGGAAAGAGACGATCAAACCGTGCAGGCAGTGGCGATCACACCGCACGACAGCGGGCCCGGGACCGGACCCTTCAGGCCGTCCGCAGCTCGCCCTCGCGCTCGGCGGTCGCCACCCGCCGTCCGCTCACCTGCTTGGGCAGCCGGGCGGGTGTGGTGCCGTACCAGACGTAGGACAGCCAGAAGCCGACGGACAGACAGATGACACCGCCGACCGCGTCCATCCAGAAGTGGTTGGCCGTCGCCACGATCACCAGCAGGGTGGCCGTCGGATAGAGCAGCCCCAGCGCCTTCACCCACACCGGCCGGGCCAGCGTGGCGATGGCGATCCCGCACCACAGCGACCAGCCGATGTGCATCGAGGGCATCGCCGCGTACTGGTTCGACATCGTGGCCAGGTTCCCCGAGGCCATCGACCCCCAGGTGTGGTGCACCACCACGGTGTCGATGAAGTGGCCGCCGCTCATCAGCCGGGGCGGGGCCAGCGGGAAGAAGTAGTAGCCGAGCAGCGCCACGCCCGTGGTGGCGAACAGCACCAGCCGGATGGCGGCATAGCGGCCCGGGTGCCAGTGGTAGAGCCACACCAGCACACAGATCGTCACGATGAAGTGCAGCGTGGCGTAGTAGTAGTTCATGCCCACGATCAGCCAGCTGATCGAGTCGATCGCGTGGTTGACGCCGTGCTCGAAGGACATGCCGAGCCGGTGCTCCCACTGCCAGATCCAGCCCGCGTTGCGCAGCGCCTCGGACTTCTGCTCCGGAACCGCGTTGCGGATGAGGGAGTACGTCCAGTAGCTGACGGCGATCAGGACGATCTCGAACCAGAGCCGCGGTCTGCGGGGGGTGCGCAACCGGGACATCAGCGTGGTGCGCCCCGCCGGGCACGCTCCGGTCGCCGCGATGGGTGACGGGGTGGCCGTCCGGCCCTCCGCGGTCCTCACAGTGGCTTCACCCATAGGGCAACAGTCTGCCAGACGAGGCCCACCGGCAGTTCATCCCCGAAACGGTTCCCGGTCGCATATGTACCGGTCCGGGGGGTACTTCATGCGGCGTACGACGCCATACGTCCGGCTATGTCGTCCGCTCGGCGGCGCCGGTCCGCGCCGGATGGCCGTGGGCCGAGGCGGTCGAGCCGCGGACGACCAGCTCGGGCAGGAAGACGAACTCGCTGGGCGGGGCCGGGGTGCCGCCGATCTCCTCCAGCAGCGCCCGCACCGCCGCCTGCCCCATCGACTGCACCGGTTTGCGGATGGTGGTCAGCGGCGGATCGGTGAAGGCGATCAGCGGGGAGTCGTCGAAGCCGACCACCGAGATGTCCTGAGGGACCCCCAGCCCCCGCTGCCGGGCGGCCCGTATGGCCCCCAGCGCCATCATGTCGCTTGCGCACACCACCGCCGTACAGCCCCGGTCGATCAGCGCGGACGCCGCCGCCTGACCGCCTTCCAGGGTGAACAGCGAATGCTGGATCAGCTCCGCCGACTCCTCCGGCCCGACCCCCAGCCGGTCCCGCATGGCCTGCTGGAAACCCTCGATCTTGCGCAGCACGGGGACGAACCGCTTGGGCCCCAGCGCCAGTCCGATCCGGGTGTGGCCGAGCGAGACCAGATGGGTGACGGCCAGCAGCATCGCCGCCCGGTCGTCGGGGGAGATGAACGGCGCCCGCACCGCCGGTGCGTAACCGTCCACCAGCACGAACGGAACACCCTGGCCGCGCAGCTGGTCATAGCGGTGCATATCGGCCGAGGTGTCCGCGTGCAGCCCGGAGACGAAGATGATCCCGGCCACCCCGCGGTCCACCAGCATCTCGGTGAGCTCGTCCTCCGTCGAGCCGCCGGGGGTCTGGGTGGCCAGCACCGGGGTGTAGCCCTGACGGGTCAGCGCCTGCCCGATCACCTGGGCGAGCGCGGGGAATATCGGGTTCTCCAGCTCGGGCGTGATCAGTCCCACCAGACCGGCGCTGCGCCGGCGCAGCCGCACCGGGCGCTCGTAGCCGAGGACGTCCAGGGCGGCGAGGACGGACTCGCGGGTGGCCGCGGCCACCCCCGGCCTGCCATTGAGGACGCGGCTGACGGTGGCTTCGCTGACCCCCGCCTGGGCTGCGATGTCAGCGAGCCGTGCGGTCATGGGATTGGACTGTACCGGTCGCATGTCAGATTGCCCACCACGCGCAGCAGTCAGGAGGAATGCGGACCGTAGCGGCACGGTACGCAAGCGGCGCGGAGGACAGCAGCGCGCGCCCCGGAACGGGAAGTTCGACCTCCTCCCCGAGGGTGTTCAGGGTGCACACCAACCCCGGGCGCGACAGCGCCAGCACCCCCGACGGGGCGGTGAGCCAGGTCATCCGTCCGTCGCCGAGGCCCGGCAGCTCCCGGCGGAGCGCGAGTGCCGAGCGGTACAGCTCCAGCGTAGAACCCGGGTCGCCGGTCTGCGCCTCGACCGAGAGCCCGGCCCACTCGACGGGCTGCGGCAGCCAGCTGCCGCCGGAGCCGAAGCCGTAGCTGCTGCCCGAGCGGGACCAGGGCAACGGCACCCGGCAGCCGTCGCGGAAGCCGTCCTGACCGTCCTGGCCGTCCTGCCCGTCGGCGGAGGTCCGGAAGAACGCCGGGTCCTGCCGGCACTCGTCCGGCAGCTCGACGACCTCGGGAAGGCCCAGCTCCTCGCCCTGGTAGAGATAGACCGAACCGGGCAGCGCCAGGGTGAGCAGGGCCGCCGCGCGGGCCCGGCGCAAGCCCTGGGCCGGGCTGCCGTCGGCGTAGCGGGTGGTGTGCCGGACCACATCGTGGTTGGAGAGCACCCAGGTGGTGGGGGCACCCACGGACGCGGTCGCGGCCAGCGACTCGTCGATCACCGTGCGCATCGCCTCCGCGTCCCAGGGGCACTTGAGGAACTGGAAGTTGAACGCCTGGTGCAGTTCGTCGGGGCGGACGTACAGCGCCAGCCGCTCGGGACTGGGCGCCCATGCCTCGGCGACCCCGACCCGCTCACCGGGGTAGGAGTCCAGCAGCCGCCGCCAGGAGCGGTGGATCTCGTGCACCCCGTCCTGGTCGAAGAACGGCAGCACCTGGGAGCCGATCAGCTTGGCCTGTTCGGTACGGCCGATATCGGGCATCCCGGCCGCCTTGACCATGCCGTGGGCGACATCGATACGGAAGCCGTCCACACCCAGATCCAGCCAGAAGCGCAGCACCGAGTCGAACTCCATGCGCACCTCGGCACAGTCCCAGTTGAGGTCGGGCTGCTCGGGGGCGAAGAGGTGGAGATACCACTCGCCCGGGGTGCCGTCCGCATCGGTGGTACGGGTCCAGGCGGGGCCGCCGAAGACCGACTCCCAGTCGTTGGGCGGCAGTTGGCCGTCCGCGCCCCGGCCGGGGCGGAAGTGGTAACGCGCGCGGGCCGCCCCGCCGGGCCGGTCGGCGAGCGCGTCCCGGAACCAGGGGTGCTGGTCGGAGGTGTGGTTGGGCACCACATCCACGATCACTCTCAGCCCCAGCTCATGGGCGGTGCGCACCAGGTCGTCGGCGTCGGCGAGGGTGCCGAAGAGGGGGTCGACGGCGCGGTAGTCCGCCACGTCGTAGCCGCCGTCGGCCTGCGGCGAGGCGTAGAAAGGGGTCAGCCAGACGGCGTCCGCGCCCAGCCGGGCGAGGTGCGGCAGCCGCTCGCGGGCTCCGCGCAGATCACCGATGCCGTCGCCGTCGCTGTCGGCGAAGGACCGCACATACACCTGGTAGATGACGGCGTCGCGCCACCAGCCGGGCCCCCCGGACGGTCGCGCGCTGTCGGCCTGGAGGGAGGTCGTGAGCTCCTGGGTCATACCGGCGAACGTAACAGCTCTGCAATGCCTTGCGGAAGAGATTGCAGGGAGTGGCGGGGACCCAAGAATGCGCTCCGGCGCGTGTTCACCGCGCTCACCGGGCGAGGGCAGCGCACGGCTGGGACACGCGGACGTAACGAATCCGGGTGCCTTGCAGAAAGTTCCCGCAAGGTCTTTCGAGTTTCTTGCAGCCCTGTTACGTTCCTCGGCAACCCGGGGCCGCGATGACGCGGCCGGTCTTGGAGGAATTCAGATGCGACGTGGCATAGCGGCCACTGCGCTCGTCGCGGCCATGGCGCTCGCGGCGACCGCATGCGGTGGCGACGACGGTGACAACGGCGGCGGAAAGCCGGGCGGCAAGCTCTCCGGCAGCGTGACCTACTGGGACACCTCGAACGATGCCGAGAAGGGCACCTACAAGAAGCTCGCCCTCGGCTTCCAGAAGGAGCACCCCGGCGTCAAGGTCAACTACGTCAACGTCCCCTTCGGGGAGGCCCTGGCCAAGTTCAAGAACGCCGCGGGCTCCGGCGGCTCCGGCGCCCCCGATGTCCTGCGCACCGAGGTCGCCTGGACCCATGACCTGGCGAACATCGGCTATCTCGCCCCGCTGGACGGCACCGCCGCCCTCGACAACGCGTCCGACTATCTGCCCAAGGCTGCCGCCGGTACCAAGTTCAAGGGCAAGACCTACGCGGTGCCGCAGGTCATCGACACCCTCGGCCTCTTCTACAACAAGAAGATGCTGGCGGACGCCGGGGTCGAGCCGCCCAAGAGCTGGACCGAGCTCAAGGCCGCCGCCAAGAAGATCAAGAAGAAGACCGGCAAGACCGGTCTGTATCTGCGCGGCGACGACGCCTACTGGTACCTGCCCTTCATCTACGGCGAGGGCGGGGACCTGCTCGACACCAAGGCCAAGAAGGTCACCGTCGACGACAAACCGGGGGTCAAGGCGTTCGCCGCCGCCCGGGACCTGGTCACCTCGGGAGCGGCGGAGACCGACGCCACCGACGGCTGGGACAACATGCAGAACGCCATCAAGAACGGCGACGTCGCGATGACGATCAACGGGCCGTGGGCGATCGAGGACACCCTCGCGGGCAAGGCGTTCAAGGACAAGTCCAACCTCGGCGTGGTCCCGGTCCCGGCCGGAGGCGCCGGCCAGGGTGCCCCGCAGGGCGGCCAGAACCTCACCGTCTACGCGGGCTCCAAGAACCTGGACGCCTCCTACGCCTTCGCCGCGTACATGAGCTCGGCCGACGTGCAGGCCAAGACCACCGAGGAACTCAGCCTGCTGCCCACCCGCACCTCCGTCTACCGGAACAAGAAGGTCGCGGCGAACGCCAATGTGAAGTTCTTCAAGGCCGCGGTGGACAAGGCCGTCGAGCGCCCCTGGATCCCCGAGGGCAACAGCCTCTTCCAGGCGATCCTGGTGCAGTTCCCGGGCGTCCTGACCGGCAAGACCTCTCCCGAGAAGGCCGCGAACTCCGTCGGCGACGCCTACCGCAAGCTCCTCAAGGGCGACTGGAAGTAAGGACCGGCGAACGATGGCTGTCGACACCAGCCGGTCGGCGCATCCGGCCGCGGGCGCCAAGAGCACCCGCGGCCGGGTCCGCCGGACCGGGGACAAACCACCCGGCCGGATCCGCGCCGTGCTGACCCGGCACTGGTACGCCTGGGCCATGGTCGCGCCCGTTGTGATCGTCATCGGGCTGATCATCGGCTATCCGCTGGTCCGCGGCGTCTATCTGTCGCTGACCGACGCCAATGAGGCCAATGTCGAGCGCACCATCGGGGTCAACCACATCCCCGCCACCTACCAGACGGTCGGCCTCGACAACTTCCAAGCCATTCTGGAGGACCCGGTCTTCTGGGACCGGCTGAGCTGGACGGCCACCTGGACCCTCTCCTGTGTCGCTGTCACCTTCGCGCTCGGCCTCGGCCTCGCCATCCTGCTCAACCGCCGGTTCGCGGGCCGCACCGTCTACCGGTCGCTGCTGATCCTGCCCTGGGCGGTGCCCGCCTTCGTCTCCGTCTTCGCCTGGCGGCTGCTCTACAACGAGAAGAACGGCATCCTCAACAAGGTGCTGGAGGGCGGCGGCATCGACGCGGTGCCCTGGCTGAATGACCCCACCCTGGCCAAGGTCTCGGTGATCGCCGTGAACATCTGGCTCGGGGTGCCGTTCATGCTGGTCGCCCTGCTCGGCGGACTCCAGTCCATCCCCGGTGAGCTCTACGAGGCCGCCGAGATGGACGGCGCGAGCCCCTGGCAGCGGTTCCGCCACATCACCCTGCCCGGACTGCGCTCGGTCAGCTCCACCGTGATCCTGCTCTCCACCATCTGGACGTTCAACATGTTCGCGGTGATCTACCTGCTCACCCGCGGCGGACCGGGGGACAGCACCGAGATCCTGGTGACCTACGCCTACCGGCTCTCGTTCGTCAACAGTCCCCGTGACTTCGCGGGCGCCTCCTCCTGGGGCGTGCTGATCCTGATCATCCTCATGCTCTTCGCGGTGGTCTACCGCCGTTCGCTCCGCAAGCAGGGAGAGGTCTGGTAGCCATGCGCGACCGCCGCCGCAGCCCGCTCGCCTCCGTCGGGCTGCACACCACCCTGGTCATCGCCTCCGCCGTGGCGGTCTTCCCGCCGCTGTGGCTGCTGGTGACCTCGTTCAAGCCGAAGAGCGAGGCGTTCAGCACCGATGTGGTGAAGAACCCCACCCTCGCCAACTACGCACACGTCCTGAACGACACCGAGTTCCTCACCTGGTTCGGCAACTCGCTGTTCATCGTGGTCTTCACCACGATCCTGGGCGTCTTCATCGCGGCCACCACCGGCTACGCCGTCAGCCGCTTCCGGTTCCCCGGTATGCGCCCGCTGATGTGGCTGCTGCTGATCACCCAGATGTTCCCGGTGGCCATCCTCATCGTGCCGCTGTACAACATCATGTCGACGCTGGGCTGGCTCAACCAGCCGATCTCGCTGATCGTCACCTACCTCACCGTGGCCGTGCCGTTCTGCGCCTGGATGATGAAGGGCTTCTTCGACACCATCCCGGTGGAGATCGACGAATCGGGCCGGGTCGACGGTCTCAACCCCTTCGGCACCTTCTGGCGGCTGGTCGTCCCGCTGGCCAAGCCCGGCCTCGCGGTCACCGCCTTCTACACCTTCATCACCGCCTGGGCCGAAGTCGCCTATGCCTCCGCCTTCATGACGGGCGAGAAGAACCTCACCCTCGCCGCGGGGCTCCAGACCTTCGTCAACCAGTACACCTCGGACTGGGGCTCGATGACCGCAGCCGCCGTCATGATCGCCATCCCGGCCGCCCTGGTGTTCTCGTGGGCCCAGCGCCATCTGGTGGCCGGTCTGACCGCCGGTGCCACCAAGTCCTGACCCCGCGCGACCCGTGATCGAACCGACGCTTTCCGATGAATCCAAGGACACCATGACGCAGTACCTCGCCGACCCCTCGGCCGACTCTTCGGGCTCGGTTCGCCTCCGGGCGCTTTCATCCGGAGGCGGGAATGTCCCGGCCTGGTGGCGGGACGCGGTGATCTACCAGGTCTATCCGCGGTCCTTCGCCGACGGCAACGGGGACGGCATGGGCGACCTCGACGGCATCCGCGCCCGGCTGCCCTATCTGAAGGAGCTGGGCGTGGACGCCGTCTGGCTCAGCCCCTTCTACGCCTCCCCGCAGGCCGACGGCGGATACGACGTCGCCGACTACCGGGCCATCGACCCCATGTTCGGCACCCTGCACGACGCCGACGCGCTGATCCGCGACGCCCACGCCCTGGGCCTGCGCATCATCGTCGACCTGGTCCCCAACCACTGCTCCGACCAGCACCTGTGGTTCCGCCGGGCGCTTGAGGAGGGTCCCGGCTCCCCGCTGCGCGAGCGGTTCCACTTCCGCCCCGGACAGGGCGCGGACGGGGAACTGCCGCCCAACGACTGGGAGTCGATCTTCGGCGGGCCGGCCTGGACCCGTGCCGAGAACCCCGACGGCACCCCGGGGGAGTGGTATCTGCACCTCTTCGCCCCCGAGCAGCCCGACTTCAACTGGGAACACCCCGCCGTCCAGGACGAGTTCCGCTCGGTGCTGCGCTTCTGGCTCGACCTCGGCGTCGACGGCTTCCGCATCGACGTCGCCCACGGTCTGGTCAAGGCGGCGGGGCTGCCCGACCTCGGCCGCGCCGAACAGCTGAAGCTGCTGGGCAATGACGTCCTGCCGTTCTTCGACCAGGACGGGGTGCACCACATCTATCGCAGCTGGCGCACCGTCCTGGACGAATACCCCGGTGAGCGCATCGGGGTCGCCGAGGCGTGGACGCCCACCACCGAGCGCACCGCGCTGTACGTCCGCCCCGACGAACTGCACCAGGCGTTCAACTTCCACTTCCTGGCCGCCGACTGGGACGCGGCACGGCTGCGCGAGGTCATCGACGACTCCCTGGACGCGATGCGGCCGGTCGGCGCCCCCACCACCTGGGTGCTCTCCAACCACGACGTGGTCCGGCACACCACCCGCTATGCCGACGGCGACCCCGGGCGCGGGCTGCGCCGGGCCCGCGCCGCGACCCTGCTGATGCTGGCGCTGCCCGGCTCCGCCTATCTCTACCAGGGCGAGGAGCTGGGGCTTCCCGAGGTCACCGAACTGCCCGACGAGGCCCGGCAGGATCCCGCGTTCTTCCGGCGCGCCGCGGGCGGCGGCCAGGACGGGCTGCGGGACGGCTGCCGGGTGCCGATCCCGTGGTCGGGCACCGAGGCCCCGTACGGCTTCGGCCCCCACGCGGGCGGCCCCAGCTGGCTGCCCCAGCCCGACAGCTGGGCCGCGCTCAGCGTCGAGGCCCAGACCGGCCGGCCGGGTTCGACGCTGGAGCTGTACCGCGAGGCGCTGGCAATCCGCGGTACCCATCCGGCGCTCGGCGCGGGGGAGTCGGTGGAGTGGCTGACGGCGCCCGACGGGGTACTGGCCTTCCGCCGCCGGGCGTACGGCGAGGGACCGGACTTCGCCTGCACGGTCAACACCACCGGGGAGCCGGTCACCCTGCCCGTACCGGGCCGGGCGCTGCTGTCCAGCGACGGGGAACCACCCGGCTGCGACGGGGAGTTCACGCTGCCCGCCGACACGGCCGTCTGGTGGGCGGTGTGAGCGCACCCCTGCCGCCGCGGCTCGCCGACATCGCCGTCCAGGCACGGGTCAGCGAGGCCACCGTCAGCCGGGTGCTCAACGGCAGGACGGGGGTCGCGGACACCACCCGGCAGCGGGTGCTCGCCGCCCTCGACGTCCTCGGCTACGAGCGGCCGGTACGGCTGCGGCGGCGCAGCGCCGGACTGGTGGGCCTGGTGATCCCGGAGCTCATCAACCCGGTCTTCCCCGCCTTCGCGCAGGTCATCGAACAGGTGCTGGCCGGACACGGCTACACCCCGGTGCTGTGCACCCAGTTGCCCGGCGGTGCCACCGAGGACGAGCTGGTGGAGCAGCTCGAGGAGCGCGATGTGGTCGGCATCGTCTTCATGTCCGGACAGCACTCCGACACCACCGCCGATCCGGCCACCTATCTGCGGCTGGCCGAGCGCCGGGTGCCGTTCGTACTCATCAACGGCTACCACGAGGGCATCCGGGCGCCGTTCGTGTCCCCCGACGACCGGTCGGCGGCGCGGATGGCCGTGACCCACCTCGCCGCGCTCGGCCATGAGCGGATCGGGCTCGCGGTCGGGCCCGCGCGGTACGTTCCGGCGCGGCGCAAGGTCGAGGGGTTCACGGCGGCCATGGGCGAGCTCTTCGGCGTCACGCCCGCGGAGGCGGGGGAGTTGGTGCGGCACACCCTGTTCAGCGTCGAGGGTGGGCAGGTGGCCGCGGCCGCACTGCTGGACCAGGGCTGCACCGGCTTTGTGTGCGGCAGCGACCTGATGGCGCTGGGGGTGATCCGGGAGGCGTCCCGGCGGGGGCTGACGGTGCCGGGGGACGTCTCGGTGGTCGGCTTCGACGACTCCCCGCTGATCCCCTTCACCGACCCGCCGCTGACCACGGTCCGCCAGCCGGTGCAGGCGATGGCCACCGCGGCGGTGGGCGCGCTGCTGGAGGAGATCGCCGGAAACCCGGTGTCGTGCACCGAGTTCGTCTTCCAGCCCGATCTGGTGGTGCGCGGCTCCACCGCGCAGGTCCGCCGCGGCGGATGACCACCGGGGCGGATCACCAAGGGAGGACCGCCGAGGGGGAGATGACCGGTCCGACCGGCCGGGCGCGTGGGGCCCGCGCACGGGCCCCCGGCCGGCCGGACCGGAGACGTGCTTGAACGTAACACCGCCGCAATCGCTTGCGAAAGGTCTTGCAGCAAGGAATCGTCCGCGCCCCGGACCACGAAGGAGTCCCCACCCCGTGAACCGCACCCTCCGCCGCACCGCCGCCGCCCTCGCCGCCCTGGCGTTGTGCACGGCGGCCGCCCCCGCGGCGCGGCAGCAATCCGCCGCCGCTTCCGCCAAGGCCCCCACCGCCGCGGCTCAGTGGATCGACCGCTCCACCGTGGTGTGGAAGGTCGAGCCCGGCGACTCCACCGCCGAGGAGCTGCGCTCCTCGCGCGGCGGAGCGCTGCGGCTGTCCCCGACCTCGCTGACCGGAGCCCAGAAGGCGGCCTATCCCCATCTCGCGTCCTTCCCCGCCTTCGCCGTCGACCCCCGGGACCGCGACAAGGCCGCGACCGCACTGCGCGGCCATGTCACCGCCGTCCAGCAGGAGTCCACCGGTGACCACCGCGTCCTGCGCCGCACCGATGTGCAGATCCCCGGAGTGCTGGACGACCTCTACGCACCGGCCGCCCGCCGCGCCCACCTCGGCCCGGTTTTCCGCGACGGCCGCCCCACCCTCTCGGTCTGGGCGCCCACCGCCGAGAGTGTGGCGCTCGAACTCGACGGGCGCACCGTCCCGATGCGACGGGATGCCGCGAGCGGGGTGTGGAGCGTGACCGGTGGCGCCGACTGGCGGGACAAGCCCTACCGCTACCGGGTCCGGGTCTGGGCGCCCACCGTGCGGAAGGTGGTCACCCATAAGGTGACCGACCCCTACGCCACCGCCCTGACCGCCGACTCCACCCACAGCCTGGTCACCGATCTCGCCGATCCGAAGCTGGCCCCGGCCGGCTGGGCGTCGCTGAAGAAGCCGAAGGCCGTACCCGAGCGCGACGCCCGGATCGAGGAGCTGCACATCCGCGACTTCTCCATCGCGGACCGCACCAGCGCCCACCGCGGCCAGTACCTCGCCTTCACCGACCGCCGCTCGGACGGGATGAAGCACCTGAGAGAGCTGGCCCGCGCCGGTACCTCCTACGTCCACCTGCTCCCCGCGTTCGACTTCGGCACCGTCCCCGAGCGCCGCTCCGACCAGACCGAGCCCGGCTGCGCACTGGACTCCCTGCCCGCAGACTCCGAGGAACAGCAGTCCTGCGTGGGCAGGACGGCCGCCAAGGACGGCTTCAACTGGGGCTACGACCCCCTGCACTACACCGTGCCCGAGGGTTCGTACGCCGCTGACCCCGACGGACCGGCCCGCACCCGCGAGTTCCGGCGGATGGTGCAGGGGCTGAACCGCGCCGGGCTGCGCACCGTCATGGACGTCGTCTACAACCACACCGTGGCCTCCGGACAGGACCCGACGTCCGTGCTCGACCGGATCGTGCCCGGCTACTACCACCGGCTGCTGGACGACGGCACCGTGGCCACCTCCACCTGCTGCGCCAACACCGCGCCCGAACACGCCATGATGGGCAAGCTGGTGGTCGACTCCGTGGTCACCTGGGCCCGGCAGTACAAGGTCGACGGCTTCCGCTTCGACCTCATGGGCCACCACCCCAAGGCCAACATCCTGGCCGTCCGCACGGCGCTCGACGCCCTCACCCCCGCCAAGGACGGGGTGGATGGCAAGGCGATCCTGCTCTACGGCGAGGGCTGGAACTTCGGCGAGGTGGCGAACGACGCCCGCTTCGTCCAGGCCACCCAGAAGAACATGGCCGGCACCGGGATCGCCACCTTCAGCGACCGGGCCCGGGACGCGGTGCGCGGCGGCGGGCCCTTCGACGAGGACCCGCGGGTGCAGGGCTTCGCCTCCGGTCTGTACACCGACCCCAACTCCTCCCCGGCCAACGGCACCCCGGACCAGCAGAAGTCCCGGCTGCTGCACAGCCAGGACCTGATCAAGGTCGGACTCTCCGGCAATCTCGCCGACTTCACCTTCACCGACACCACCGGCCACCGGGTCAAGGGCTCCGAAGTCGACTACAACGGTTCCCCGGCGGGCTATGCCAGGGCTCCCGGCGACGCCCTCGCCTACGCCGACGCCCATGACAACGAAACCCTCTACGACGCGCTCACCTACAAGCTGCCCGCCCGCACCCCGGCCGCCGACCGGGCCCGGATGCAGGTGCTGGCCATGGCCACGGCCACCCTCTCCCAGGGCCCGGCGCTCAGCCAGGCCGGAACCGACCTGCTGCGCTCCAAGTCCCTGGACCGCAACTCCTTCGACAGCGGCGACTGGTTCAACGCCCTGCACTGGCGCTGCCAGGACGGCAACGGCTTCGGCCGCGGACTGCCCCCGGCCGCCGACAACAAGGCCAAGTGGCCCTACGCCAGGCCGCTGCTGACCGACCCGGCGGCCCGCCCCGGCTGCGCCGAGATCACCTCCGCCTCCGCCGCTTACCGGGACCTGCTGCGGATCCGCACCACGGAGAAAGCGTTCAGCCAGGCCACGGCCGAGGGGGTGCAGCGGGCGCTCTCCTTCCCGCTGTCCGGGACCGGAGAAACACCGGGCGTCATCACCATGCGGCTCGGCGATCTGGTGGTGGTCTTCAACGCCACCCCGGACCGGCGGACGCAAGCCGTGGCGGACCTCGCGGGCACCCCGTACGCCCTGCATCCGGTGCAGGCGCACGGCGCCGACCCCACGGTCAGGACGGCCTCGTACGAGCGGTCATCGGGCACCTTCACCGTCCCCGGCCGGACGGTCGCGGTCTTCACCCGGCGGTAGCGGGCCGGGCCCGAGGTGACCGGCTCCAGGGCCCCTGAGCGGCCTCGCTGACGTCCGGTGCGGTTCGGGTGCGCCCCGAAGGGGCGCGGGGCTGTGTCGATGTGCGGCTCCGCCGCGTGGGCGACCGGCCACGACGCGGCCGCAGACGCAAGACGGCATCTCGCGGCACTTCCCGCGGAGCGCTCAGCGCAGGGCGCCGAGCCGGTCACCGCCCGACAGCCGGGCCTTGAGGTCCGCGTGCGCCCCGGCCTTGGCGGGCAGCGTCAGCGCCCGGCCCCACGCCCGGCCCCGGACCCCGCCGCTCGCCGAGATCGCGGTCACCTGACGGCTGCCCGCCGCCAGCAGATACCACCGCCCGGCCTGCGACTTCCACAGCACCCCGGCCAGCACCCGCGGCTCGCGCGGCCCGCACGCCGGGGAGTTGTCGGCGCTCGCGGCCACGGCACCCGCCGCGCCCCGCCGCACACCCCACGGCTGGAACTGGGCCAGCACCCGGCTGCCCCGGCCCCGCCAGGTCTCCGCCCGGGTGCACAGCCAGGCCGCCCGGCCGCCCGCCTCCGGCAGCGACTGGGCCGCGAACCGCCAGGTGTTCACACTGCGCACCCCGCGCGCCTGCATCAGCGGCAGCCGGCAGGCCGTGTGCGCCCAGCTCGTCCGCGCCGCGCGGCCCGCCACATCGTGCGGCGCCCGCCGCCCCGGCGCGCCGTACGTCAGCCGGGCCGGGGACAGCTCACCGAGGTCGACCACCAGCCGCGAGCCCAGCTGGAGCGCGGGCCGGCCACGGCACGGCCGCAGCTGCGGCATCGTCCGCACCGGATCGGTCACCCCGTCCGGGGCGCGGTGCAGCGGACGCGGCCGCTGGGCCGGGTGCAACAGGTCCCGCACCGAGGCGCGGCGCACCCACGGCGCCGTCAGATAGCGCACATTGCCGTCCGCGCGGGTCAGCACCAGCGCCGTGGCGGTGGCCGCGTCCGCGGCGTCGAGCCGGGCCAGGTCCAGCGCCACCGCACCGCCCTCGGCGCCGTCCGCCTCCGCGTACCGCGCGATCCGCAGCCCGTCGTACAGCAGCACCACCGCGGCCTGGTCCACCTCGCCCGCGTACAGCAGCTGTGGCGGCCCGGACGGCGGTCCGGACTGGGTCCCCGCCGTGGTCGAGATCCGCACCGAGCGGCCGGGCCGCGCCCAGACCGCCAGCGCACGGCGCAGCAGTGCGGTGTCATGCGTCCGCTCGCCGCGCGCCGGCCACGCCGAGAAGTCCACCCGGCTCGCGGTGCGCCACGCCTCCGGTGCCGCACGGGTCAACCGGTGTGGATCCAGGGCCCGTTCGGAAGCGGGGTTACGGGCGTACGAGGGCGCCGCGGCACCGCTGGGCCCCCAGCCCTCGCCCGGCATCCCCAGGAGGGTGCCGCACACCAGCAGCGCCACCACGGCCACCAGCAGCGCCCGCAGATGCTGACGGCGGCGCATCAGGTCGGTCGGCCGCGCCTGGAGCGAACACGGGTCGAACTCGGCCGACTCCAGCGGCGATCCGTCCCGGCTGCCCGCGGGCTCCGGCACATCGTCCGCCTCGGCGAGGGCGCCGCGCGCGTCGTCGACCCCGGCGGACTGGAGCAGCTTGCGCACCTCGCGGTCCTCAAGACGCTCCAGCTCCCGCAGCACATACGCGGCGCGGCCGGGGCCGGAGAGCTCGGACAGCGCCTGGTCCAGGGCGAGTTCATCCGCCCCGCCCGAGCGTGGGAACAGCCGCAGCCCGAACACCTGCGGCAGCAGCGGCGGAAGCTGCCACCAGCGGCGCGGCCCGGCGGCCCGCAGCGCGGTGCGCAGCACCCGCAGCCGGACGTAGGCGTAGCCCGCGTCGGCCGCCGCGCCCTTCGTCCCGCGCTGCCAGGGCAGTTCGAGATCGGGGTGCGGCTCGGGCCCGCCGCCGGTCCGGTTGCGCGGCAGCGCGCGCTGCGCGAGCGCGTGCGCGGCCAGCACCCGGCGGGTGCGCCCCATACCGGGCGGCAGGATGAGATATCCCAGCCGCACCAGCCGCGGGTAGTGCTCGACGATGGCGGCCTCGGCCTGCTCGACGTCGATCGGGCCGGTGGTGTCGTCGTCGAGGGTGGCTGTCGCCTGCTGCTGTTCCACGTTCCGTAGAACGAGTGGCGGGGCGGGTTGGTCACCTCGGGGACCCCGCGACGGTCACCCGCCGCGGGGCCGCCGGAGCCTTCAGGAAACCTTCCAGCCGCTGAACTCCACGGTGCCGCGGGCCCCGCTGCCGCCGCTCGCCGCGCTCATGAACATCCCGGCGTCCTGCGCCGCCGCCGCGCCCGGCACGGTCACCGTGGCCACCTTTCGCCAGCTCGCGCCCTCGTCGGTGGACATCTCGCCGGTGAAGGTGGCGGCGGAGGCGCGGGTCAGCCGCAGCAGCACGGGCGCCTTGACGCCGGTGATCCGCTGGTAGGTGTCCAGCGTGCCGTCGCCGTTGGCGTCGTACGACAGCACCACCCCGTTGGCCGGGGTGACGGACAGATTGACGAAGCCGGGCGAGCCCGCTGTGGCCAGCGCGTTGCGGACGACGATCCCGGCGCGTGCCCACGGGCCGGTGACCGACTGCGCGTTCACCGTGACGGTGGCCGACTTCCCCACGGTCAGGGCCCCTTCGCGATAGGCCGCGCCGAACTCGGCGGTGGCTTTCCACAGGTCCTGGCCCGCGCCGTCGATGGCGAACGCCTGCGCCAACTGCCCGAAGACCGCACCGTTGTTGGTGACGGTCCGCCAGCCGTCGGCGAGCGGACCGGCGATCCACAGGGTGCCGGTGCTCAACGCCCGTACCCGGTCCTCACCGCGCGGCCCGTAGGTCACGCCCAGTTCGTACGGCAGGGCCTTGAGCGGGTGCTCCAGCGGATCGGCGGGGGCGGTGGCGCGCCAGTGGACCTCACCGGTGCCGCCCGCCCGGACCGAGTCCAGCGAGGTGGGCCCCTGGGGCTCAGGCTCCGTACCGGTCACGGTCAGCTCGAAGTCCACGCGGCCGGTGGCGCGCAGCCCGTTGACGTTGCGCAGCGCCGCGATGACGGCGGCGGTGCCTCCGGGCGGCATGGCGGCCGGTTCCGCGGTGACGCTCAGCGTGCCCTGGTACGGGGCCTTGGCCAGGGTTTCGTGGACCCGCTGTGCGGTGCGGTGGGCGTCGGTGGTCGGCCGCACCGGATAGCCGGTGCGCTCCCGGGTCCATGGCTCCTCCATGGCGTACCAGTCGAAGGCACCCGGGGCCCGCCCTTCGGCGAGCGCGTCCTCCAGCTCGTCGAGATAGCGGCGCCACTGGGGGAGGTGGAAGTCGGCGATGAGGCCGTTCCAGTCGCGGTTGGCGTAGTTGGCCAGTTTGCCGCCGTCGGCGGTGACCTTGTCCGCCCAGGTGGTGATCAGGGTCCGGGCGGCGCGCTCGAGCTGAGCGGACTCCGTCTCGCCGGTGGCCATGCGGGTGGCGTCCGCCAGCCAGGGGCCGAGGAGGAAGCGGCGGTGCGCGCCGGTCATGTCATCGCTCAGCCGCATCAGTTTCAGCCACAGCCGGGACAGCGCGCGGAAGGTGGTGAGGTCCTTGCGCTGGTACGCCGCCTGGAGCTGGGGGATCAGTTGCCAGGACCGGTTGGCCAGCGCCTGCCGGGCGATATCGGTCAGATCGTGGCGGTAGGCGTCACTGTCGCGCAGCGCGGGCCGCACCGCCAGCAGCGCCGCCAGGGCCGGATCGAAGGCCGCCGGGTCGAAGGCGGGGGTGTGGGTGGCGTAGTGGGTGCCGGAGCGCGCGGTGAGGCTCGGCCGGGCGGCGAAGACGGAGTCATGCGGACGGCCGTCCCTGCTGCTGATCTCGTACGCGGTGTCGCGCAGCGCGGCGTACGCCTCGCGGGCCCGGTCGTCACGACCGCCGAGCCGGATGTCCGCGTAATCCTGGAACCAGGCGGTGCGGTCCACCGGCTCGTCCCGCCACGCCAGCTCGCTGAACAGCTCGAAGGCCGCCGGGTCACGCTCGGCCGCCTCGGCCATATAGGCCGTGCCGACCAGTGTGCTGCCCGCCTTGTCGCGCCACTCGGTGAACCGCTTCGCCCACATATGGGTCTTGGCGCCGATGGTGGTGCGGCCACCGAAGTTCGGGATGGTGCCGAACGCGTACGGCACCGAGCCCCAGTCCTTCTCCCGGTCGGTCACCGTGTCCAGGTCCGACAGACCGTCCACCACGAGCATGTGGTCGTGGTCCACCGCGTCCAGCAGATCCCGCCGGGGGTTCTCCTGCCAGCCGAGGATGACCCAGGTGGCGCCGGGCCGGGCGGTCCGGAGCGCCTTCTCCACCGCGCGGGCGGCATCGGGCACCGGAACGTCGCCGGGGTCGCCGCCCTCGTGCAGCAGATCCATCTTGAACAGGTCGACCGGTCCGAAGAGATCGTGCTGATGCCGGTAGAAGGCGGCGGCCACCTTCCGGAAGGACTCGGTGCGCGGGTCGAGCCAGTCGGGGCGCTTGAGCCCTGCCCAGTCGCCCTGTGGCACCGTACGCGCCCCCGCGTTGCGGTCGGCGAAGCCGTCGGGGACGGTGCCGAAGTAGCCCGGGAGCACCGGCCGCATCCCCAGTTCGCGCAGCCGGTCGGCGATCCGGCGCCCCAGCTCGGCCCGCTTGGCCAGCAGTTCGGGGGAGACGGGACCGCCGTAGGCACTCATGTTCTGGAGCAGCCACCAGGGCTGGTGGGAGGGGGCGGGAATCCAGGCGCGGGCCTCGGCGTCGGAGTAGCCGAAGTCCTTCAGCAGCCGGTGGGAGACGACCTCCTGGCCCGCGGTGACCAGAAGTTCGTTGCAGCCGTGCAGGGCCGCGATATCGATCAGGTGCTCCCAGCGATCCCAGTCGGCGAACGGCGCGGTGTAGCCGTCGTGGGTGTCGTTGAACGCGAAGCGGTGCGGGAGCGCGGTGGACCGCCGGACCGGGCGGTGCGGCGCGGGCAGCGTCCGCGGCAGGTTCAGCTGGTCGCCGGACCAGGTGAGCTGGGCGTGGCAGCAGTACTTCAGATACCAGTGGACGCCGGTGAGCAGCACCGCCGGACCGGTCCCGGCCACGGTCAGCCGCCCCGGGGAGCCGGTGACCTCGAACCGGTCCTCGCCCTTCTCGGGCTCCAGTGCCTTCAGCCGGAACTGCTCCGCGTGGTCCGGGAGGAGCCGCCGCAGCGCGGCGTGCGCGGGTCCGGTGTCAAAAGCGGTCACGGCGGGATCCTGTGGGCTGTGCCGCGCCCCGGTCCGACTCTCCGCTGCGGCGGGGAGGGAGCTCCCCAGCGCGGTTCCGGCTCCGAGTGCTCCGGCGGTTCCGATCAGCGTGCGTCTGCTCAGGTCGCTCATGCGCCCCCCAACGGACAACGGCCAACGGTCCATCTCCGCACGGCACTTAACCAGCGTTGCGAGGTGGGAGCAATGGGGCGCGCGAGGCGCGGACGTTCCGCCGTGCCACCGGGCCCGTCATGTGCTCAGCCGTGGTCGAGATAGGCCAGGACGGCCAGCACCCGGCGGTTGTCGTCGTCGGAGGGCGGCAGCCCCAGCTTGCCGAAGATGTTCGAGGTGTGCTTGGCCACCGCCCGCTCGGTGACCACCAGCTGTGCCGCGATCGCCGCGTTGGACCGCCCCTGCGCCATCAGCTCCATCACCTCACGCTCGCGCGGGGTGAGCCGGCCGATCGGCCGGTCCTGGGAACGCCGGTCCAGCAGCTGTGAGATCACCTGAGGGTCCATCGCGGTGCCGCCCTCGGCCACCCGCCGCACCGCGTCCACGAACTGGTCCGCGTCGAACACCCGGTCCTTGAGCAGATAGCCGATGCCACCGCTGCCGTCGGCCAGCAACTCACGCGCGTACAGCTGCTCCACATGCTGGGAGAGCACCAGCACCGGAAGGCCGGGCCGGGCCCGGCGCGCGGCCAGGGCACACTGCAACCCCTCGTCGGTGAAGGACGGCGGCAGCCGTACGTCCACCACCGCCACATCGGGCTTCAGCTCCTCGAAGGCCCGGGTGAGCCCGGGGCCGCTGTCGACGGCGGCCGCGATCTCGAAGTCGTACGCCTCCAGCATCCGCACCAGCCCGTCCCTGAGCAGAAACAGGTCCTCGGCGATCACAACGCGCACGTGACGGCTCCATGAAGTCATCGGGCCCCAGTCCCCCGACAGGGCGGCCGGGGCGACGGGACGGACAGGGCGGTGGCAGGGCGAACGCGTTGAATGTACCGCTCCCGGGGGGCAGTTCCCGGGTCCGCGCGGCGGCCGGGCAGAACGCACCGGGCGGGCCGGTCCCTGAGGGTCCGGCCCGCCCGGTGGGCGATGGATCAGCCCTTGACGGGCCACTCCAGGGGCTCGTTGTAGAAGCCCTGCGTCAGCTCCACCGCGGCGGCCTTCTGGCCCTCCGGGATGAGGAAGGTGGTGCAGATCTTCTCCGACTGCCCCGGCGTGAGCTTCTTGGTGTCGTCGGGCGCCGGGCAGTCCTTCCACTTCGCCTCGCCCAGGAGCACGATGAGGGCGCGGGTGCGCTTCTCGACGTTGGTCCGCATGACCAAGTCGTCGTCCATGTCGTCGATCTCCATGGCCTTGCCGCTCTTGTGGGTGAGCGTGGACCAGACATGGACCGGAATCTGCGGACCGTCCTCCTTGTCCTTCTTCAGGCCGGAGGCGTCCATTTCGGCCTTGGTGCCGGTCACCACCTTGGTGGGCGTGACCGTGAAGGTGGCGCCGGAGGATTCCTTCATATCGCTCTTCTGCGGCGGGCTGGCCTCACCGAGGCGGAAGGTCTGCTGCTCCTTCTTCGCCGGCGCGGAGCTGGACACCTTGCCCTTCTTCTTTCCGTCGGACTTCCCCTTGGAGTCCGAGCCGTTGCAACCCGTCAGGGCCACGGCAAGCGCCACCGCGCCCAGCGTCGCCGGCACAGCACGAGCCCACGTTCGCATGTTGTCCTCACTCTCCCCGTTGCGTAGTGCGATCCCGGCCGGCCGTTCCATGGCATCTGCGCCGAGTCGAGACGCGGGCCCCTCCGGCCGTGCGCGGGCGCGCGAAGGCGCGGCAGCGCGGATGATGCCGGGGGACATGACGTCGGGAAGATGTTAGCGAGTGGCCGGATCTCGTCGTCAGGTGGCGGCCCCTTTGACGACGGGCCCTACGGACGGGTCCGCCCGCCGAGCTTCTCCTCGATCCAGCCGACGCCGAAGCGCACCACCTCAGGCGCCTCGAACAGATGGCTCTCGGCCGCGCCGACCGTGCCCCGGACACCGAACCCCGCGGCCAGCATGTCCCGCGCGATCACCGTGAACGGCCACTCGCCCTCGGGCACCACCGCGGAGTAGTCGAACGCCTCCTCCTCGGTGTCGATGTCATGGAAGCGCCGCCACTCCCGCCGCCCGTCGACCAGGATCGGCTGTTCATAGCTGACGTACCGCTTGCCGGGCGCCTCCGCCAGCGCCTCGGCGTGGTGCAGCAGCGTGATCGTGTCCAGCGGGGCGCCGAGCAGCAGCACCCGCCCGCCCCGCGCGACCAGGCGCGCCAGCGGGCTGCCGGGGCCGTGCGGTTCGTCCCACGGGTGGTCGGCCATCAACTCCCCGGCCGCCGCCCCGACCGCCACGAAGCTCGCGTCGGGATGGCGGCTGCGGACCGCCCCCGGCCAGTGCCGCAGCGCCTCCGGCAGCCTGCCGTTTGTTGTGGTCCGCCTCGCTCAGCTCCGGGTCGTAGGCGGGGTGTTCGGCGCGGACGGCCCGCTGCCACTCCTCCGGCCACTCGTCCAGCTCGTACGGCGGAGCGTCGTTCCAGCCACAGGACGCCATCAGGGTGCCGTTCTCGCCCACGACATCCAGCAGCGCGCCGATGACGGTGGGCGGGCCGCCCGCCACATAGCCGAGGGCGGACATCCGGGTGTGAAACATGACCGTGTCGCCCTCGGCCAGACCGAGCGCCCGCAGCTCCGCGGCCAGCCGGGTCCTGGTCACCGGTCCGCCGGAGCGCTCCAAGAGTTCCATCTCGTCCACACCGCCACCCAAGCAAAGGCGGGCTGATACGGCATCACCTTTTTGCCCGGGGCTTCTGCCGGGGCGGAGTGGATCAGACCGTGGGCCGGGGCGCGCCGAGGACGCAGGGGATCTCCATCGTCACCATGGTCGGTCCGCCGGGCGGGCTGCTGACCGCGAAAATGCCGTCGAAGGTGCCCAGGCGCCGTTCGACCCCGCTCAGACCGCCGCCCGGCGCGATCCGGGCGCCGCCGTGGCCGTCGTCGGTCACCACGATCCGCAGGGTGCCGCCGTCGTGCTGGAGATCGACCCACATCCGGGTGGCGCCGGAGTGCTTGGCCGCGTTGGTGAGCACCTCGCTGACCGCGAAGTACGCCGCCGACTCCACCGGTTCGTCGGCCCGGCCCGGCAGCTCCACGTCCACCTCGACGGGGATCGTCATCCGCAAGCCCAGCGCCCGTACCGCGTCGCCCAGACCGCGTTCGGCCAGCACGGGCGGATGGATGCCGCGGACCAGGTCGCGCAGTTCGGTCAGAGCCTCCGCCGAGTCGGTCCGGGCCGCGGCGAGCAGCTCCTTGGCCTTGGCCGGATCCTTCTCGATCAGCGCCTCGATGGTGCCCAGGCTCATGCCCATGGCCACCAGCCGGGCCTGGGCGCCGTCGTGCAGATCGCGTTCGATACGGCGCAGTTCGGCGGCGGAGGTGTCGACCGCGTCATGCCGGGTCTCGGTCAGCCGCCGCACCCGCGCGGCCAGCGTCATCTGCGGGGTGGGGGCGAGGAACGCCCGGGACACCAGGAACCCGGTGCGCAGCAGCAGGGGCGAGATCACCAGACCGATACCGAAGAAGACCACACCGAGCAGCCCGGCGAGGAGGGCGGTCGACTGGGAGTCGACGGGGATGAACGCGTACCAGTAGGTGCCGCCCGCGTTCACCACCGGCTCCCACACACCCGCGGCCATGACCCACCCCTCCACCCCGTAGGGGATGAACGCGAAGGCCAGCGCGGCCAGGAACAGACCGCCGATCATGTCGTAGAACAGCCACAGCAGATCGCGCCAGGTCGCCGGGTCCTTCAGCAGGAAGGCGCACAGCTCCACCTGGCCGGTGATACCGGCCCGCCGGTCCTCGGGCAGCGGACGGTAGGGCACCGGGATCTTCACATCCGACCACCGGGCGGCCAGCAGCCGCCGCTGATCGGCGTGCATACGTACCAGCTTCACCATCGCGGGGGTGGTGAGCACCCCCAGTCCCAGCGGAATGAAGCAGACGGACAGCACCATCAGCGTGAACAGCGGGATCGATCCGAGCGCCGTGATGAACAACAGCGCCAGCCCTCGTGCGCAGGCCGTGAACCCGCTGCGTGGCTTCATCCGTCATCCCCCTTGCTGGTGTTCGTTGGCCGTGGTGGTGCTGCCGGAGCATGGCTGGGCACGTTCAGTCTGCCGGTGTGCTCACCTCGCGGTCACGGGGGATCGGCCCCGTCCGGGGGTGTAGCTGGCCCCACCTCCTGGCCTCGCCTTTCGGCTCCGCGAGCGGGTGGCTGTCCGGCTGGGGCGCGAGCGCGCGGATTTCTAGCGTCGAGGACATGACCGAATCAGTCCGTACCTCCACGGGAGAGACGCCATGAGCGCATCGAGGCAGGGCCTGGCCGTGCGGCTGGGCGGGTGGAGTACCCGCCACCGCAAAACCGCGATCATCGGATGGCTGCTGTTCGTCGTGGTCGTCGCCGTGGTCGGCGGGATGTCCGGGGCCAGGGAGATGACGGAGTCCGAGGGCGGTACGGGCGATTCCGCACGCGCCGAGAAGATCCTGGAGGACGCCGGACTCCAAACCCCCGCCGGGGAGATGGTGATGGTGCGCGGCGAGCGGCCGGACGGCTGGCGCGCCGCCGCCCGTGATCTCACCGCACGTCTGGAGAGGACCGGGGAGGCGGTGCGGATCCAGCCCCCGGTGCGTTCGGAGAATGGACGTGAGGCGCTGATCAGCTTTGAGATCAAGGGCGATCCGGACACCGCCGGGGAACGGGTGGAGCCGGTGCTCGACGCGGTCCGGGCCACCGAGGCCGCCCACCAGGGCATCACCATCCATGAGTTCGGCGACGCCGGCTTCGACCACATGCTGAACGGAATGCTCACCGACGACCTCAAGAAGGCCGAGCTCACGGCGGTGCCGCTGGCGCTCGGCATTCTGCTGGTGGTCTTCGGCGCGCTGGTGGCGGCGCTGCTGCCGGTGCTGCTCGGGGTGACGGCCTGTGTCGGCACCTTCGGACTGCTGGCGTTGATCAGCCATCGGCTGCCGCTGTTCGAGTCCACCAACTCGGTGATGTTCCTGGTCGGGCTGGCCGTCGGCGTCGACTACTGTCTGTTCTATCTGCGGCGGGAGCGCGATGAGCGGGCCGCGGGCCGGGACGCGGCCACGGCGCTGCGGATCGCGGCGGCCACCAGCGGCCGGGCGGTGCTGGTCTCCGGGATCACGGTCATGCTGGCGATGTCGGGCATGTTCCTGTCAGGGCTGCTGCTCTTCAAGGGTTTCGCCGTCGCCACCATCCTGGTCGTGCTGATGGCGATGCTCGGTTCGGTGACGGTGCTGCCCGCGATGTTGTCCTGGCTGGGCGACCGTATCGAGGCCGGGCGGCTCCCGCTGCTGAACCGCCGCCGGAAGAAGGGCGTGCACACCAGCGGCGGTCTCTCCGTACGGCTGATGCGCCCCGTGCTGGCCAGGCCGAAGGTGTTCGCCGTCGTCTCCGGTGCGCTGCTGCTGGTCCTGTGCGCCCCCGCGCTGGGGATGAAGACCGAACAGCTCGGCATGGAGAAGCAGTTCGGCTCCGACGCCGAACTGACCGTGGCCTTCGAGGAGATCACCGGAGCGTTCCCCGGCGGCCCGGACCCGGCCGAGGTGGTCGTGCGCGCCGATGACGTCGGCTCGTCCCGCTTCGGCGCGGCCGTCGCCGATCTGAAGAAGGAGATCGCCGCGTCGGACCGGTTCCGGAAGCCGGTCGATGTGGAGCTGCACCGGAAGGAGGGTGTGGCTCGGATCGAGGTGCCGCTGTCCGGCGACGGCAAGAACGCCGCCTCCGAGCGCGCCCTGGACACCCTGCGCGACGATCTGGTGCCGCGCATCCTCGGTCCGGTCTCCGAGAAGGCGTACGTGGGCGGTCAACTGGCCGCGGACCGGGACTACAACGACCAACTGGAGAGCGATATCGCCCCCGTCTTCCTCTTCATCGCGGCCGTGACCTTCCTGCTGATGCTGGTGTGCTTCCGGTCGGTGCCGATCGCCCTCGCCTCGATCCTGCTCAACCTGCTGTCGGTGGGCGCCGCGTACGGCACGATGACCGCCGTCTTCCAGCACGGCTGGGGCGCCGAACTGCTGGGGATGGAACCGGCGGGCGCGATCGAGTCGTGGATGCCGCTGTTCGTCCTGGTCATCCTCTTCGGGCTGTCGATGGACTACCACGTCTTCGTGGTCTCGCGGATCCGTGAGGCCCATGTCCGGGGTCTGACCACCCGCGACGCGATCCGCGAGGGCATCCGGACCACGGCGGGTTCGGTCACCGGGGCGGCCGCCATCATGGTCGCGGTGTTCGCGGTCTTCGCCCTGCTCCAGATGCAGGACATGCAGCAGATGGGCGTCGGTCTCGCGGTGGCGGTGCTGGTGGACGCCACGCTGGTGCGGATGGTGCTGCTGCCCTCGGTGCTGGCGCTGCTGGGCGAGCGCGCCTGGTATCTGCCGCGAGCCCTGCGGTGGCTGCCGCGGCTCGGACACGGTGAGGAGCCGGTGCCGAACCCGGCCGGGTCGGCCGCGGCCCCGCAGCCGCCGGTGTCGGCGGGCCGCTGACATCCGCTCACGGCAATCGCTCATGGCATCGGTCGTGGCATCGCCGCCCCGGACAGGTCCGTGGACCTGCCGGGGCGGCGGCGCGTGACGCGGATTCCGGGGTGCGTCAGCCGGTGGGCGCGGGGGGCGCGGGGGGCGCGTACTTGTAGCCCACCCGCCGCACCGTCACGATCGTCCCCCGGTGCTCGGCGCCCAACTTACGGCGCAGCCGGGCCACATGGACATCGACGGTCCGGCCGTCGCCGACATGTCCGTACCCCCACACCGTGGTCACCAGCTGATCACGGGTGTGCACCCGGTGCGGATGGGCGACCAGATGGGCCAGCAGCTCGAACTCGAGATAGGTCAGCTCCAGCGGCCGGCCCGCGATCTGCGCGGTCCGGTGGTCGGGGTCGATCCGCACCAGCCCGTCGCCGCCGCCCGCCGTCACGGCCGCGGTGGACGGTGACGGGGCCGCCGCGGAGGCCGCGGGATCCTGCCGGTCGGCGGGGACCAGCACCAGATAGCCCACCATCGGCGGATGGCCGGGCAGTGCGGGCAGAGTGTGCGGAGGAGCGGGCAGCCAGGTCGCACCCGGGTGCAGCAGCTCCGCGACCGGCGGCACCTCGTCCGGCGCAACGGCGCGCAACCGTTGACGGTGGGCGGACGCCACCGGGGCGCCGGGCGGGGTGGCGAGGGCGGGGGAGGACGACAGACTACGGACGTTTGTCATGGGAGTCAGCTCTTTCGCGCTCGAGAGGTCGTCGAGGGGCGTCGATGGACGTCGTGCGCGCGGGCTGGGCGGCCTGGCCGAGGTGTGCCGTCGCCGTTTCGCCATGTCGCCGCGTTCGCCGGAAGGGGCGGTGCCGGAAGAGGCAGCGGCGGAAGGTTCAGTGGCGGATGGTTCAGCGGCCGAGCGAGCGGGCCCGCGCACGGGATGCGCGGCAACACTCGCGGTCGAAATGGTGCGCCTGCCGGGACGGCCAGAACGGCTCGAGGTCGGGATGACCCGTCGCGGCGTGCTGGAGGCTGACCATGCCCCTATTGAAGCAGACAACCCGCCCGGCGCGCGGCCCGCGGGGGCCACGCGGCCGGACGGGCGGGCATGTCATGAGGGTGCCCCTCCCTCGGCGATCCGGACGAGCGCCCCGCCCGCCGTACGCGCCTCGTCCAGCCGGTCGCCCATCCACTGAAGGTCATCGGCCGGCCACCACCAGCACCGGTCCCCGCTCGGCCGGCGCCCGGAACACCGACAGACGGCCAGCCGCAGCGCCAGCCCGCCGTGCTGCTCCGACGGGCTCTGCCGACCGGTGAGCGCCGCGTCCAGGACGGTGCGCTGGGACGCGGGCAGGGCCCCGACACCTCGTCGGCGACCGCCCCGCGCCAGCTGTTCACGCCCTCGTACCAGCAGCTCATCGCGTCCGATCACGGGCTCTGGCTGCTCGCCGTACCGCTCCACGCGTATCGCCCCCCTGCCTGCCGCGCGCGGCGCCCTGCGGAGACAGCTGGTGCGGAACCAAGGAGCATCGGAGCCAACCAGACATCTACCTATAAACCAAGGCGAGGCGCACAATGGTGGTGCGGTGGTTTACCGCACTGCGCGGTCAGACTTGCATGGATCGAAGGAGGCGAGTCGTATGGCCGACGTCTCACGCGCCAGAGGGGACATCACGGGCCACCCTGACGTGACCGAAATGCGGGAGCGCTACGCCCGCATGATGGACGCTCGTGATGTTGTCTTCCTCGACGGACCGGTGCTTCTCGCCGGTCTGTACTTCGCCATCTCTCCCTGGGTGGTGCACTTCGCGAGCACCAGCCCCAACCTCATGGTCCACAACCTCATCCTCGGCCTCGCCATCGCGTTGCTGGGGATCGGCCTCACCACGGCCCCGAGGAGGATGTACAGCCTGTGCTGGACCATGGCCGCGATCGGTGTATGGATGATCATCTCTCCCTGGGTGGTCGCGGGGGGCCCCGACGCCGGGATGATCTGGAACAACGTCGTGGTCGGCGCCATCACCTGCCTGTTCGGGCTGGTGGCCGCAGGAATGGTCATGCGGAAGGGCCGGGGGGAGACCTGACCGTTTCGACGAAAGTGTCATCGGGACACCGGCCTTGAGGCCGGACAACCGAGACCTGGGACAACCGAGACCAAATGGAGAAGGCCGCCCACCGCACGCCCCGATGAGGTCGTGCGGCAGGCGGCTTTCGCTCGGTTTCCCGGTCGGTGCGGTCGCAGGTGGTGGTCAGCGGTAGCTCACCGTCGTCTGCCATGACAAGCGTCCATTTGGAACCATGGTCATGGCCCTGACCCCGACGGCGCACCCCGCCTAGACTCCGATCTCCCGACCAGGAAATGAGGCAGCATCCGCCATGCCCCTCCGCATCGCACTGAGCCAGATCACCACCGGTCCGGACCCGGCGTCGAACCTTGACCTGCTGCGCCGGGAGACACAGCGGGCTGCGGAGGCCGGGGCCCGGCTGGTCGCGTTCCCGGAGGCGACCATGGCGTGCTTCGGCACCCGGCTCGGTCCGCTCGCCGAACCGCTGGACGGCCCCTGGGCCACGGAGGTCCGGCAGATCGCGCGGGACAGCGGATTGGTGGTGGTCGCGGGCATGTTCACCCCCGCACCCGACGGACGCGTCACCAACACCCTGCTGGCCACCGGCCCCGGGGTGGAGGCCGCCTACGACAAGATCCATCTGTATGACGCCTTCGGTTTCAGGGAGTCCGACACCGTGGCCCCGGGCACCCAAGTGGTCACCTTCGATCTCGACGGCGTCAGGATCGGCCTCGCCACCTGCTACGACGTACGCTTCCCGGAACTCTTCCGGGCCCATGCCGACGCCGGTGCGGTGGTCTCGCTGCTCTCTGTCTCCTGGGGCGCGGGACCGGGCAAGCTCGAACAGTGGGAGCTGCTGACCCGCGCACGGGCGCTCGACGCCACCGTATGGCTCGCCGCCGTGGGACAGGCCGATCCGGCCGCGTCCGGGGCCGGTCCCGCCCCGGCCGGGAGTGCCCCCACCGGTATCGGCCACAGTGCCCTGATCGGCCCCGATGGCACGGTGCGGGAGCGGTTGGAGGCCGCCCCGGGTCTGCTTGTCGTGGACATCGATCCCGAGGAGGTCACCACGGTGCGCCGCACGGTGTCCGTTCTGGACAACCGCAAGCTGGGCGTACGGCCCTGAGCGGTAACCGGCAGTCGCCGGGAGGATGAGGTCGCGGGCGGCGTCGGCGAACGGATCCTGGCCGCGGAGGTCAGCGGGTCCCACGGCACTGCCCTGTGCGCTGGGAACCAGGGTCCGGGAAGGAGCCCGGCAGCCATGGACCGCGGGGCAGGGCCGGGCCGACTCCCGCGACACGGAGGCGCGATGGCCGGTGGTACAGCGTCCCGGCGACGCTCATCGCGGGCCCTCGCCGCCGGTCCGCCCTGCGCTCCCGTCCACCAGCCGCGGACCGCCCTCGGCGGCGCGGTGACCGGCGGCTTCCTCTGTGACTCCGGTGGCTCCCGTGACCAGGACGACCTTGCCGGTGACCGTGCCGGACTCGGCCAGCCGCATCGCCTTCGGCGCCTCGGTCAGCGGAATCCGCGCCGCCACCTGGGCGGAGAAATCCCCGCTCGCCAGCAGCTCCAGTACCTGGCCCAGATCGGCACGGACCCGCGCCTGATAGCCGGCCAACCGCCGCCGTCCCGCCCACAGGTTGTAGAAGTGTGCCCGCCGTCCGTTCGGCAGCAGATTCCACAGCAGCAGCCGGGCGAACAGCTTGAGCACCGGCGCCCGTGACGAGCCCGGGACATCCCGGGTGGCAGCCGTGCCGTAGGAGACGAGCGTGCCGCCACGGGCCAGCAGGCGGAAGGAGTCCACGATGCCCTCGCCGCCCACATGGTCGAAGACCGCGTCCACCCCGCCGGGGGCCAACTCGCGCACCCGCGCGGGCAGATCGGGGTCGCGGTAGTCCAGCGGGATGGCGCCCAGTGTCCGTACCGCCCCGTGATGGCGCGGTGAGGCGGTGCCGATGACCCTGATGCCCGCGTGACGGGCGAGCTGGACGAGGGTGGACCCCACTCCGCCGTTGGCACCGAGGACCAGGATCGTCGCCCCGGAGCGGACCTTGGCCATCCGGTGGAGCATCTGCCATGCCGTGATCCCGTTGACCACCACCGTCTCCGCCTCGGCCGCGCCGACCTCCTCCGGCACCGCGACCAGATCCCCAGCGTCGACCAGCGTGTGCGTGGCCCAGCCGCCCGTCTTCGTCAGCACTGCGAACCGGCGGCCCCGCAGCGCGGGATCCACCCCGGCGCCCGTGGCAGTGACCCTCCCCACCAGGTCATAGCCGGGCACGAAGGGGAACGGCGGCTGGTCGTAGTACTTGCCCCTGCGCATCTGCTGCTCGGCGAACGAGACACCGGACGCCTCGACCTCGACCAGGGCCTGGCCGGGGCCGGTCTCGGGCAGCGGGCGGGTGCGGAGCCGGAGCCCTTCCGGCTCCACCAGACCGGGGAGCACAACTTCGGTGAGCATGGCGAACCTCGTCTTTCGTGGGCCTCACGACCGCCGTGAGGCCGTGAGGGCTTCTCTCTTCCGTGAGAATTTCTAACAAAACAATGAACCTGTTACCCTCGATGTGTCAACCCCGGTTCCGAGCCGGATTCCGAGCCGGTTCCGGACCGGCCCCGGCGGCCGGTTCCGAGCCGCCCGTACGAACGGTGAAAGGCGCGTCCATGGCGACAGCACGGCGAGAGCGCTACCGCAAGCAGACCCGCGAGGAGGCCAAGGCCGTGGCCCTGACCCAGCTCGCCGAGGCGGGCACGGCGGGCATCTCGGTGAACGCGATCGCGAAGTCGATGGGCATGACCGGCCCCGCGCTCTACCGCTATTTCGCGGGCCGGGACGAGCTGCTCACCGAGCTGATCACCGACGCCTACCGCGATCTGGCCGAGTCCACGGCCGCCGCCGTCGCCGATGCCGCCCCCGACGACCGGTTCCGCGCGCTGGCCCACGCCATCCGTGACTGGGCCACGGCGCAGCCCGACCGCTATCTGCTCATCTATGGCACCCCGGTGCCCGGTTACCAGGCACCGCCGGAGACCACCGAGATCGCCCGTGCGCTGATGCGCACGATCCTCGACGCCTGCGCGGGCCTGGGCGACACGGTCGCCGGTGCGCCCGCGTCCCCCCTCGAAGCGGAGCTCGCACGCCGGCTCGAGGACGTCGGCCCCTGGGCCGACGGGGCGGATTCCGGCGGCGAGTTGAAGGGCCGTGCCCTGCGCACCTGGACCCGGCTGCACGGTGTGATCAGCCTCGATGTGCAGGGCCAGTTCAGCGGGATGGGCTTCGACCCTGGGATGCTCTTCGAGGCCGAGGTCGAGGCCCTCGCGCGCGGCGTTTGAGGCCCCCCGAGCTGCCCGCCCGGCGCTCACGGCGCACACTGGAAGCACACCGGAGCGCACGGGTGACCGGAGGTCGCGATGGAGTCCGCCGAGTTCGATGTGGTCGTGGAGATCCCGGAAGGGTCCCGCAACAAGTACGAGATGGACCACGAGGCAGGCCGGATCCGGTTGGACCGGATGCTGTTCACCGCCACGAAATACCCGGCGGACTACGGCTATATCGATCACACCCTCGGCCGGGACGGCGATCCGCTCGACGCCCTGGTCACGGTCGGCGAGCCCACCTTCCCCGGCTGTGTCATCCTCTGCCGGGCCATCGGCATGTATGTGATGAGCGACGAGAAGGGGCCGGACGAGAAGGTGCTCTGCGTCCCCGCCCACGATCCGCGCTACACCGATGTCCAGGACATCCACGACGTGCCCGAATTCGACCGGATGGAGATCACCCATTTCTTCGAGGTCTACAAGGACCTCGAGCCGGGCAAGTCGGTGGAGGGTTCCCACTGGGAGGGCCGCGACGACGCGTACGCGGAGATAGCCGCCTCCCGCGCCCGCGCCGCCGAGGCCGTCCGCCCCCACTGAGTCACCGGCGCGCCCAGCCCGGCGCGGCGGGCCTCAGCACACCTCGGAGCCCCCGTCAGGACAGCTCGCCACGCTGCGCCGGGACCCCGCGATCGTTCTGGAGCTCCCACAACTCCCGGAAGAGCCCCGGCGATCGGGTCAGTTCCTTGAACGTTCCCTCCTGGATCACCCGCCCGTGGTCGAGCACCACGATCCGGTCGGCCACGGCCACATTCGCCAGCCGGTGGGTCACCAGGACCACCGCCCGGTCCTCCGCCATCCGCCGCAGCCCCGCGAAGATCCGGTGTTCGGCACGGGCGTCGAGGGCGCTGGTCGGCTCGTCCATCACCAGCAGCCCGGCGGGCCGGTGGAACGCCCGGGCCAGCGCGATGCGCTGCCACTGCCCACCGGACAGCTCCACCCCGCCCCACCACTGCCGGGCCAGCAGGGTGTCCAGTCCGCTGCGCAGCCCGTCCAGCACCTCATGGGCACCGGAGTGCGCCGCCGCCGTCCGCACCGCCTCGTCCCCGCCGTGCGGCTGGCCCAGCGTGATGTTGTCCCGGGCGCTCAGCGGCCAGTGGGCGTAGTCCTGCGGAACCACGGCCGTATGCCGCCACATCGCCTGCGGATCCAGCTCCCCCACATTGGCGCCGTCCCAGGTCACCGCGCCCTTGGTGGGCAGATAGAGCCCGGTGAGCAGCTTGCTGAGCGTGGTCTTGCCCGAACCGTTCTCCCCGACCAGTGCCAGGACCTCACCGCGCCGTACCTCGAGGGTGACATCGTCCAGCGCCGGGGCGTCGGACTCCGGATAGGCGTAGGTCAGCCCCTCGGCCCGGATCACCCGCGGTACCGCCGGGACACCGCTGCCGCGCCGTATCCGGTGGCCGCCCGCCTCCTCGATGAACTCCGCCCAGTCGTCCAGATACAGCCCGGTACGGAACAGCCGGGTCCCGTACCCGACCATGCCCTGCAACGACGTGGCCACCGTACGCAGCGCGAAGACGGCGGTCCCCGCCGAGGCCACCGACATCTGCCCCGCGCCCAGCAGCAGCGCCAGCGACACCCACACCAGCCCGGAGGCGAGCCCTCCGGCCACCGCCCCCAGCAGTGCGTACCGCGCGCCCCGGTGCACGGCCTTGTCGGTCGCGGTGTCCACCCGCGCCCCGATGGCCCGGTACCGCGCCAGCAGAAAGTCGGCCATGGTGCCGGACCGGAGCTGATCGGCGATGTCCTTGTCGATCATGAACCAGCGCAGCAGACTCAGGGTGCGGCGGTCCGCGCTCATCGCCCGGCTGGTCTCGTACTGGACCCGGGCCGCCTTCATCCCGGCGATCCCCTGCGGCAGCGCCGCCAGCAACAGCAGTGGCAGCAGCGCCGGATGGAGCACCGTGACCACGCCCGCCGCGGCGATCAGCGATGCCACGCAGGCCATGAGCTGCTGCGACTCGGTGATCAGATCCTGTGCGACCTCGGCGCCCCGGTCCGCCGCGTCCCACTTGTCGTTGAACCCGGGGTTGTCGTACGCCGCCAGCTCGGCGTTGATCGCCGCGTCCAGCATCTGTGTCTCGGCCTCCCGCGAGATCCGCGGGGACAGCCTGCTGGAGATGTTGTTGACCGCGATCCCCAGCAGCGCCCGCAGCCCGGCCGCCACGGCCAGTATCGCGAGCGACGGCAGCGCCTCCCGCAGCCGTTCGGTGATCTGCCCGGAGGAGATCAGCGCGGTGATGGTGCCGGTGGTGGCCAGCAGTCCGAACGCTTCAAAGAACCCCGACAGCGCCTGGCACACCAGCAGCGCCACCACCGCCCTGCGGTCCACCTTCCAGGCCAACGCCAGTGATCTCCGCACCAGTTGCGGCAGTCTGCGCACCATCGACCGGGTGGTGATCGGGTTGTTCTCCATCGCCACCAGTGACGGGGGCCGGAACCTCAGCTCCTCACCGGGCTGTTCGTTCCTCGGTTGTCCGCTCTGTTCCTCACCGGGCTGCTCAGTGGTACGCGTTGCCACAAATCCCCCCTGATGGTGTGTTTCCGGTGCGACAGGGGTCAGACTGCCGGATGCCGTCACCGGACGCGGGGCGTCCGGGCGAAGTCACACGATCGGGGCGTTTATTTCCGCCGCGCCCGCTGATGGTCGCGCCGCGGTGCTCCTCGCCCGGTGGCTCACCCGACCCGCGGAGAGGCCGTCGGTCGCCCGCCGGCGGGGGCTGTGCAATGCCGCGGGTCCGGACAGGGCCTGCCTGTCCGGACCCGCGGGGGCGCGTGCGGCGTGGGTTACTTCGGTGCGACCCAGACCTGGCGCTGGTACGAGTTCGCCGAGTGGAGCTGGATCTTGGTGCCGTCGGTGGTCCTGCCGCCGGTCACGTCGAGGACCTTGCCCGAGGCGACGTGCACGATCTGGCCCTTGGCGTTGACCGACCAGCGCTGCGACGCACCGCCGTTGCAGTCGGAGAGCTGGATCTTGTTGCCGTCGGCGGTCGCGTTGTGCGCGTTGTCCAGGCACTTGCCCAGGGCGTGGAACGTGCCGTCCCTGTCCAGGATCCACGACTGGGTCGCCGAGCCGTTGCACCTGTAGAGCTGGATCTGCGTACCGTTGGCCGGGTTGCCCGCCTTGACGTCCAGACACTTGCCGCCGAGGCCGGTCACCTTGCCCTGCGGGGACACCGCCGCGCCGGCACCCTTGGCGAGGCGGCGCAGGCCCTGGACGTCGAACTGCTGGACGTAGGTGCCCGCGCGGCTGTCCCTGTACCCCCCGGCCGGTGAGCACAGGACCGGCATTTCCTGGGAGTCGCCGGCGACGGCACAGTCGCCCCGCTCCGGGCTGCGGTTGGCGTGGGTCAGACCCATGGTGTGGCCGAGTTCATGGCTGATGTGGTTGCGCATGCGCGTCTCGCCCCTGGAGGGCAGGGGCTTTCCGGCCGAGGTGAAGAACTCGCTGTCGATGTAGGCGTGTCCGCTGGTCACCGTGTCGGGGACGGAGGAGGCGATGAGGCCGCAGCTCAGATTCTTGCTGCCGGACCCGTCGCGTACGACCTTCCAGCCGTGCTGTCCGCCGTCCTTGGGCGGGACGCACGGGCGCTTCAGCACACCGATGACCACCTCGCCCTTGGGCCGGACGTGGTCCCAGCCCACCGGCTTGGTGTCCACGTTGATCGGCAGATTGGTGATGCGCCGGAGGTCCGTGGCCGCCGCCTTCACATAACGGCCCAGCCAGTCCACCGACTTCTGGTCGTAGAACCTGATCGTGTAGCCGGTGGACAGCGACTTCCGCGGACCGGCGAGCTTCCACCCCTCGCCGTGCGGCGGGGTGGCCGCGGCCATACCGCGCACGCCCGACGTCTTCACCGGCATGACGCCGTCCTTGAAAGCCGTCCCATCGGTGTCGGAGACGCCGAAGTCCTCCGAGTGGGGCGCCGCCGCCACGGGGCGGTGCCTGTCGCCCGGTTCGTTGTCGTCGGTGCCGAACGCGCTGGACGAAAGCTGGAGGCCCCCCGCGACCGCTGCCGCCCCCGCACATGCCGCGATGATCGATATTCGGCGTTTACCTGTGAATCCCACGTCCCCGTTTCCTTTTCTGTCGATGAAGTTGTCGTGATCAGGCCCTTTTGAATCCATCCGGATCACACCGATAGGAAGGGCTCGCCGCCGGACCGGAACCGGCGCGGAAAGCCGCGGCGGCCAACCGGAGGTCCGCTCAAGGGGATGGCGGGGATGCCTGCGGACCACAGGGGTGGCTGAGCCGCCGCGGCGCCATGCGCGGCGGCGAAGGGGCCCGTTGACGAAGGCCGCTTCCCCCCGACGCATGGACCATCAGGATGCCCCGCACGCCGGGAGATGTCGTGAGCACAGAGTCCACAGTCGTGTTGGCAATCCGTTCACTCCCGGCTTCCGAGCCCCCGGCCGCCGAAGCCGCCGCCAGTGAACGCCCGGCAGCGGTGGTCCTTGGGGGTGGTGCCATAGGCAGCGCGGTAGGCCCGGCTGAAGGTGGACGCGCGGGGGAAGCCCCAGCGGGTGGCGATGGCGTGGATGGGGGTGGTGCCGAGCGCCGGGTCGGTGAGGTCACGGTGGGCCGCCTCCAGGCGCAGACGGCGGATCCCGTCGGCGACGGTGTCTTCCTCGTCCTGGAAGAGGCGGTGCAGATAGCTGACGGAGATGTGGTGGGCCGCGGCGATGGACCCCGGCGTGAGTCCGGGGTCGTGCAGATGCGCGCGGATGAACGCCTGGATGCGCAGGGTGAGGGACCGCTGATGGGTCTCCGGAGGCAACGCGTTCTCGTCCTCGAGCACATGGGCGAAGAGCGAGGCGACCAGGTCGCTCGCGACCCTGCCCAGCCGGGGCGCGTCGGAGGGCCGGTACGCGGACGTGTCGGCGGCCAGCTGGGTGAGGAACCCCGACAGCAGCGCGCCGACTCCCTCACGCGCCGACATGGGCCGCGCGATGATCCGGCGCACCTTGTCGTGCGACAGCGGCACCAGCGCCTGGGGGATCTCCACGCCCACGGTCCTGACCGGGTTCCCCGTGCTGTGGAGCTCGTAGTCCAACGAGGAGGAGTTGACATGCAGGTCGAGTGGCCGGTAAGCGGTCTCGTGGTGTCCCCACACCCCCGCCCCGGTGCCGTGCAGGAGGAGCGAGAGGTGGTACATCTCGGGGTCGGACTGCCGGATCAGCTTCCGTGTGCGGCGGAAGACCACCGGCTGGAACTCGGACGGCCACACGACAACCGGTCCGAGCCCCAGGACGCGCTGGGAGGCCCGGTAGTCCTCGGTGTGGTCACTGCGCAGCTCCATGGGGGCATGGGTGCGGCCCATCCGTTCCACCCAGGAGTCGAACCGGTCCGCCGCGGCCACCTCTTCGGTCCGGAACACCATCTCGTCCAGCAAGTGACTCTCCCCAATTCCCTGCCGTGGTCGCGTACCGTGCCCCCGCGACCTGGTCGTGAGTCCCCCTCTCACTTCTGCTCAGCGCACGATCTCACGCCGACCTCGGCTTGTTCCTCTCGCCACTGATCACGGGCGGGGAGCGGTCGGCGGTTCCGCGCGGAACCGCGGCCGGACACGACAAAGCCGTCGGCCGTGGCCTCCCGGCGAGGGGAAGCACACGGCCGACGGATCGTGGCTGGTCGTCAGCGCGAGAGCCCGCTGTGACCCGCGACGCTCTTTAGACGTCGAAGTACAGCTCGAACTCGTGCGGGTGCGGCCGCAGCTGGAGCGGGGCGATCTCGTTCGTCCGCTTGTAGTCGATCCAGGTCTCGATCAGGTCCGAGGTGAACACCCCGCCCTGGAGCAGGAACTCGTGGTCGGCCTCGAGGGAGTCGAGCACCGCCGGGAGGGAGGTGGGCACCTGCGGGACGCCCGCGTGCTCCTCGGGGGCCAGCTCGTAGAGGTCCTTGTCGATCGGCTCGGCCGGCTCGATCTTGTTCTTGATGCCGTCCAGACCGGCCAGCAGCAGGGCCGAGAAGGCCAGGTACGGGTTGCCGGAGGAGTCCGGGGCACGGAACTCGACGCGCTTGGCCTTCGGGTTCGAGCCGGTGATCGGGATACGCATCGCGGCGGAACGGTTGCGCTGCGAGTACACCAGGTTGACCGGGGCCTCGAAGCCGGGGACCAGGCGGTGGTAGGAGTTCACCGTCGGGTTGGTGAAGGCCAGCAGCGACGGGGCGTGCCGGAGGATGCCGCCGATGTAGTAGCGGGCGGTGTCCGAGAGGCCCGCGTAGCCCTGCTCGTCGTAGAAGAGGGGCTCGCCGTTGCTCCACAGCGACTGGTGGACGTGCATACCGGAGCCGTTGTCACCGAAGATCGGCTTCGGCATGAAGGTCGCGGTCTTGCCGTTCTTCCACGCCACGTTCTTGACGATGTACTTGAACAGCTGGAGGTCGTCGGCCGCGGCCAGCAGCGTGTTGAACTTGTAGTTGATCTCGGCCTGGCCGGCGGTGCCCACCTCGTGGTGCTGGCGCTCGACCTTCAGGCCCGCGCGCTCCAGCTCGAGGCTGATCTCGGCGCGCAGGTCGGCGAAGTGGTCGACCGGCGGGACCGGGAAGTAGCCGCCCTTGTAGCGGACCTTGTAACCGCGGTTGTCCTCCAGCGCGCCGGTGTTCCAGGCGCCCGCCTCGGAGTCGACGTGGTAGAAGGACTCGTTCGCGGTGGTGTTGAAACGCACGCTGTCGAAGACGTAGAACTCGGCCTCGGGACCGAAGAACGCGGTGTCCGCGATACCGGTGGAGGCGAGGTAGGCCTCGGCCTTCTTGGCGATGTTCCGCGGGTCACGGCTGTACTGCTCGCCGGTGATCGGGTCGTGGATGAAGAAGTTGATGTTGAGCGTCTTGTCCCGGCGGAACGGGTCGACACGCGCCGTGGACAGATCCGCACGGAGCGCCATGTCCGACTCGTGGATCGCCTGGAAACCGCGGATCGACGAGCCGTCGAAGGCGAGCTCCTCGTGCGGGTCGAACGCCTCCGCCGGTACGGTGAAGTGCTGCATGACGCCGGGAAGGTCACAGAAACGGACGTCGATGAACTTCACGTCCTCGTCCGAGATGAACTTCCGAGCGTCGTCGGCGTTCTGGAACATCCAACTCCTCCTAGCCCGGCCCGGGGGGACGGGATTTGTTCGGTCGCACGGTCCGACGGTCCATAAGCGTGGTGTGCTGAGCCCGACCATAGGCAGACGGGATTTCCCGGGCATGACCCATTTGTTTCACCCAGGTTAACCGGCCGAGAGCCGAAATGACGGGGCCCAACAGGCGATCATGGGCCTCCTGCGGGACGCGGGCGGCACCCGGCTCCCGGGAAACGTATGCGGTCGCAGTAACGTGGTCGGGTGGACAAGAGGCAAGCAATCGGATCGTGGCTTTCCGGACCCCGCGCGGCCGCCGAGGACCTGGGCGTCGACATGGGCTACCGGGGCCAGGGGCTGGGGCTGCCCGAGAGCGGACCGGGCGCCATCGCGCCGCTCGGGCGCCGCTTCGGGGCGCTCTTCATCGACTGGGGGCTGTGTCTGCTGGTCGGCTGGGGGCTGCTGTCCGGCGGTGACGCACGGGCGGCCGGGAACTGGGCGCTCGTGGTCTTCCTCGTACTGAGCGTGCTGACCGTGGGCACGGTCGGTGCCACCCCCGGCAAGCTGCTGCTGAAGCTGCGGGTCATCGGTGAGGGTGGGGTGCGGCTCACACTGCCGCGGGCCGTGCTGCGCAGTGTGCTGCTCGGCCTGGTGATCCCCGCCGTCGTCTGGGACCGGGACACCCGGGGACTGCACGACCGGCTCTCCCGCTCCGTGCAGATCCGGGTCTAGCGGGACCCCCGGCGGAACGGCAATTCAGCGGAATGCGCCGCCCGGGAACGGCGGATCGCATACGAGCGGATCGCATACGAATGGCGGCCGGGACAGGATCCCGGCCGCCATTCGTATACCGACGTTCATCGCGCTCTGTGACGCGGCATGTGCTCAGCGCCCCTTCGGCATTCGCATGCCCTTGGGCATCGGACCCTTCGGGATCGGCATGTTGCTCATCAGGTCGCCCAGCGCCCGGAGCCGGTCGTTGACCACGGTCACCTGCCCGCCCGGCAGCACCCGCGGCAGCTTCATCAGCGTGGTGCGGAGCTTCTTGATCTCCACCTGGCCCTCGCCGGAGCCCACGATCACATCGTGCACCGGGACATCCGCCACGACGCGCGCCATCTTCTTCTTCTCGGCCGCCAGCATGCCCTTGAGCCGGTTCGGGTTGCCCTCGCCGACCAGCACGATGCCCGCCTTGCCCACGGCGCGGTGGACGACGTCCTGGCTACGGTTCATGGCCACCGCGGGCGTCACCGACCAGCCGCGTCCCACGTTCTCCAGGACCGCGGCCGCGGCGCCGGGCTGGCCCTCCATCTGTCCGAAGGCCGCCCGCTCGGCCCGGCGGCCGAAAACGATCGCCATCGCGAGGAAGGCCAGGACGAAGCCCAGGATGCCCAGGAAGATCGGATGGCCGATCCAGAAGCCGATCGCGAGGAGGACACCGAAGGTGACGATCCCCACGCCAGCGACGACAAGGCCGACCTTCGAGTCGACCCGCTTGGTCATCTTGTAGGTCAGGGCGATCTGCTTCAGCCGCCCGGGGTTCTCGGATGTTTCCTTCCTCGCCATACAGCGAAGTTTACGTGGCCTGAGAAGCCCCGGCGGACACGGCCTCCAGTACATGCTCGGCCTCGTGCCGGTCCTTGGCACGGCGCCGGTCTTCCAGTACCGCGGTCCAGGCGTTGCGGCGGGCGGTGCGTTGCCCGCCGCGCAGCAGCAGACCCTCCAGAGCGAGCAGTGCGTCGGTGACGGACGGGCGTACGGGCGCAGCCGGCATGGGATCCCCTCGAAGCAGCGGATGATCACGACGCATGCACTACTGATAAGCAGTGCGTGGCTCAATCGTTACCCAATGGTGTTACCAGTGCGTGACCAGGCGGTCAAACACCGATGAAGCCTGGATACGGCCCGTACCCGTCCCCTGACCTGCGGAAGGGCGCGGGCCGGTGGTGCGTGGGTGTGCCGGTACTCACACAGCGTGTTGCTGCTCACACAGGGGGTTGTTGGGTGAGCCGTGTGCGTGCTGTGTGGTTCAAACGGCCTGTGAGGCCACTGCGACGTTACGCTTCTCGATCGCCTGCTGGTAGAGGCGCCCCGCGCGGTACGACGAGCGGACGAGGGGGCCGGACATGACACCGGCGTAGCCGATCTCCTCCGCTTCCTCCTTGAGCTCGACGAACTCCTGCGGCTTGACCCAGCGGTCCACCGGGTGGTGGCGGGCGGACGGCCGCAGATACTGCGTGATCGTGATGAGTTCGCAGCCCGCGTCGTAGAGGTCCTGGAGCGCCTGGCTGATCTCCTCGCGCTCCTCGCCCATGCCCAGGATCAGGTTGGACTTGGTGACCAGACCAGCCTCGCGCGCCTTGGTGATGACCTCGAGCGAGCGCTCGTAGCGGAAGCCGGGACGGATCCGCTTGAAGATCCGCGGGACCGTCTCCACGTTGTGCGCGAGCACCTCGGGACGGGACGAGAAGACCTCGGCGAGCTGCTCGGGAACCGCGTTGAAGTCGGGGATCAGCAGCTCGACACCGGTGTCCGGCATCAGGGAGTGGATCTGGCGGACGGTCTCCGCGTACAGCCAGGCGCCGCCGTCCTCCAGGTCGTCACGGGCGACACCGGTGATCGTGGCGTACTTCAGCTCCATGGTGCGTACGGATTCGGCCACCCGGCGCGGCTCGTCGCGGTCCAGAGGCTCCGGCTTGCCGGTGTCGATCAGGCAGAAGTCACAGCGCCGGGTGCACTGTTCACCACCGACGAGGAACGTCGCCTCGCGGTCCTCCCAGCACTCGAAGATGTTCGGACAGCCTGCCTCCTGGCACACCGTGTGCAGGCCCTCGCGCTTCACCAGGCCGTGCAGCTCGGTGTACTCGGGACCCATCTTCGCCCGGGTCTTGATCCACTCCGGCTTGCGCTCGATGGGGGTCTGGCTGTTCCGGACCTCCAGACGCAGCATCTTCCGTCCGTCGGGTGCGACTGCGGACACGTCCGGCACTCCTCTTTGCTTGGCGGCTCGGCTGGCGAGTTTGCTGGCGCGGCTTTCGAATCGTCGGCGGTCACCAGGGTACGCCCGTCATTCGTACGGATTTACGTCCAGGGCAACCCATGGGCCTCAGGCCGCATTCCCCGGGGCCCCGTGAGCGCCGGGACGGTGCGGGCCCCGGCGCGGTGCGGCGGGGGGCCTAGACGGCCCGCGGCATCGGGACCGACGTCTCCAGGACGGCCCGCAGATGCTTCTCGACCACCGGGAGCACCTCCGCGACCGGGACGTCCCGGCCCAGCTCCTCCGAGAGCGAGGTCACGCCCGCGTCCCGGATCCCGCACGGCACGATCCGGTCGAACCAGGTGTTGTCCGGATTGCAGTTCAGCGCGAAGCCATGCATGGTCACGCCCTTGGCGATCCGCACCCCGATCGCGGCCATTTTGCGGTCCTCACGGCGCTGCCCGGCGTTGGACGGGGCGTACTCCGGGCCGTTCATCCGCGGATCGAACTCCTCGTCGTCGATCCGGGGGTCGAAGTCCAGGCTCAGCCCGCCGAGCGCCCGGCGCTCCTCGAGCGGATCGCCCAGCACCCACACCCCGCTGCGGCCCTCCACCCGGCTGGTCTCCACACCGAACTCCGCGCAGGTCAGCAGGAGCGCCTCCTCCAGGCGCCGGACATGCGCGATCACATCCACCGGACGCGGCAGCTTCAGGATGGGATAGCCCACCAGCTGGCCGGGGCCATGCCAGGTGATCTTGCCGCCGCGGTCCACGTCCACCACCGGGGTGCCGTCGAGCGGGCGCTCGTTGTCGGCCGTGCGCCGCCCCGCGGTGTAGACCGCCGGGTGCTCCAGCAGCAGACAGGTGTCGGGGATCTCGTCCGCGAAGCGCGCGGCGTGCACCCGGCGCTGCTCCTGCCACGCCTCCTCGTAGTCCACCGCGTCCGCGCCGAATCCCAGGCGGACATAGCGCAGCGACGAGGAGCCGGGGATCTCCCCCGGGGACGATGCGGTCACGGCACGCTCCTGTTCGGACCTCGTTCAAGGACCTCGTACGAGTCACCTCGTACCAAGTCACCTCGTACACGTGGGTGGCGAAGCCTGGCGGCGGCGCCCCAGCCACTCTACGACCGCGGAGCGGTACGTCCCCATCGGGCTCGTTCTCACACGATCGGATGAATGCCGCCCGACGGCCGCGATCAGCCCTCGAGCGGCAGTTAAATTCGCGCCGTTCCACAGGGCGATCAGGGAGACCGGCAAGCTGATGACGGAACGACCCCCGCAGCGCATTCCCAATCGTCAGCTCGCGGCGCTCATTGCCGAGGCGGGCTTCTCCAACGCGGGGCTGGCCCGGCGGGTGGACCAGCTCGGTCTGGAGCACGGCCTGGACCTGCGCTACGACAAGACGTCGGTGACCCGCTGGCTGCGCGGACAGCAGCCGCGCGGCACCACCCCGGCGCTGATCGCCGAGGTGTTCACCCGGCGTCTGGGGCGCCGGCTGACGGCCCAGGACCTGGGCCTGGACGCCTGTGCGCCGGTCTACGCGGGGCTGGAGTTCGCCGCTACCCCGCAGGAGGCGGTGGACATCGTCAGCGGGCTGTGGCGGAAGGACTCCGGCAGCCATGCGGAGTTACGGAAGATCGCGTTCACCCCGGCGGGTCTGGTGGTCCCCAGCCGTGACTGGCTGATCGGACGGCCCGACGACCGGGTGGCGCGCGGTGAGCCCCCGGTGGGCGCGGGACCGTCCGGGACGCCCGGCGCGGGCGCCCCGGGAGCCGGTGGCGCGGGCGCGGCGGCGGCCGTACGGCTGCCCGCCCAGGGCGGCCGACCGGGCGGCCAGCCCGCCGGGGCCGGACGCGCGCCCGCGGTGGGCCGGGCCCCGGTGCCCCGGCAGCGGCAGGCGGACCGCTGCCAGCGCGGCCCGGGCCACCGGGTGACCACCGGGGACATCGCGGCGCTGCGCTCGGTCAGCGAGCTGTTCCGGACGCTGGACCAGACCTACGGCGGCGGCCATGCCCGCCAGGCCCTGGTGCGCTATCTCGAGCACGAGGGCGAGCCGATGCTGCGCGGCACCTACAGCGAGGCGGTGGGGCGGCGGCTGTTCGGGGCGGTCGCGGATCTGACCCGGCTGGCCGGGTGGACCTCGTACGACATCGCCGCCCACGGTCTGGCGCAGCGCTATTTCGTCCAGGCGCTGCGGCTGGCGCAGGCGGCCGGGGACCGGGCGTACGGCAGCTATGTGCTGGTCACGATGAGCCGCCAGGCCGTCTATCTGGGCCATGGCCGGGAGGCCGTGCAACTGGCCCGGGTGGCCCAGCAGGGCGTCGGCGGCGGCGCCCCGCCGGTGCTCCAGTCGCTGCTGCACGCGGTCGAGGCGCGCGGCCACGGAGTGCTCGGCGAGGTGCGGGCCTGCACCGCGTCGCTGGCCCGGGCGGAACGGGCGCTGGAAACGGCGCGGCCGGGCGACGATGTGCCGTACTGGGCGCGGTTCTTCGACGATGCGCAGCTCGCCGACGAGTTCGGCCATTGTCACCGCGATCTCCAGCAGTACCGGGCCGCCGCCCAGCACGCCGAGCGCTCGCTCCAGCTGCGCGGCAGCGGATACGCGCGCAGCAGGCTGTTTTGCCGGGTGGTACTGGCGACGGCGCGGCTGGGTCTCGGTGAGCTGGAGCAGGCGTGTGCGCTGGGCGCGGAGGCGGCGCAGCAGGCGTCGGAGATGCGGTCGATGCGGGCGCTGGACTACGTACGGGACTTTGAGCGCCGTCTCGAGCCGTACCGGGACGCGGCGCCGGTGCGGGGTTACCGCGAGCGGGTGGCGGCGCTTCAGTAGCCCCGTCGGCGGCCGCCACGTAGCGGTAGCGGTGCGGCGGCCGCCCGCCCGACGCGGAACGGTCCGTGGCGGACGATGGCGGCCGTCCCGCCGCGCGGACCGGGCCGCGGCCGCCTTCCTCGCCGCCCGCGGCGGTCCGGCCCGCACCACTGCGGGACCGGCCGGTGGCCCGGCCCGGGGCGGCCGAGCCCCGGCCGCCTCCTCGCGCACGTGCGGCGGTCCGGCCCGTACGTCCGAGGCCGTGCCCCCGCTGTCGGGCCGCCGCGTCGGGGCGTGCGTTCCCGCGTTCACAGCGGGTTGAAATCCGGGCGTCGGGCGGCGGTTCAGCAGCCCTGGGGCGGTGCCACGCAGTGGTGCGGCGGTCGCTCGCCCGACGCGGAGCGGTCCCGCCGCGCGGACCGGGCCGCGCCTCGCCACGCGTGGCGGTCCGGCCCGCACCACTGCGGGTCCGGTGCCCCGTTCGTGGCTGGGCGTCACGCGGTGAGGCGGCTGCCGACGCGGAGCGGTCCGGGACGGCGGGTGCGGCGCGGCGGCCGTCCCGTCGCCGGGCGGGTTTCCTCGCGCACGCGCGGCGGTCCGGCCCGCATGCCCGGACCCTGGCCGGTGGCCGGATCCGGGAGTCCTACCGCGCGGTCCTGGCCACCGGAGCACCGGCCGCTCAGCCCGTGCCGGGCGTCCGGCAGTCCGCGCCATCCGGTCTGAACCGGATGGCGCGTCCCGGCCGTGGGGTCAGGCCGCGGCCGGGAGGCTGGGGGTGGTGCCGGATCCCGGTGGGGCGCCGAAGTCGGTGAGGACCGCGCGGGCCGCGCGGCGGCCGGAGACGAGGGCGCCCTGCACCGAGCTGGAGTCGCGGTGGTCGCCGCAGACGTACAGCCCGGACAGCAGCCGCACCGGGCGGCGCAGATCGTGGGGCGCGGGCATGGCCGGGACGGCGTACGGGTCGTGGCGCGCGGCCAGCAGCTCCCAGTCTGCGGTGGAGGTGCCGTAGACCGCGGCCAGTTGGCCCCGGGCGGCCCGGTCGAGCTCGGCGGTGGGCCGTCCGGCGGCGGGACCGAGCACCGTGGAGGTGATCAGCACCCGGCCGGGCGGGGTGCGCGAGGGGTCCACCTCGCTGGCCACCATGGTGTGGGCCACCGGGCCCGAGCCGCTCGCCGCGAGGACCAGCGCGGGTTCGCGCAGCGGCGGCCGGTCGGCGGTGTGGTGAAGCACCGTCACCGGGTGGAAGGCCGGCAGCCGCAGACCGGGCAGGAGGGCCGCGGCGTCATGCGCCCCGGTGGCCACCAGGACGGCGCGGCAGCCGATCTCGCCGTGTTCCGCGGTGGCCACGGCGGTGGTGGAGGCCGATACCGCGCGGACGCCGGTGTGCACCGTCCCCGGCGGCAGCGTGGCGGCCAGCAGCTCGGGGACGGTGGACGCGCCGCCCGCCGGGAGGCAGAGGCGGCCGCGTGCGTAGCCGCGCAGGGCCAGATCGGCACAGCGGCTCGAGGTGGTCAGCTCCGGGTCGCTGAGCAGCGACACCAGCAGTGGACGCAGCACCCCCTGGACCGTGCGGGCAGGTAGGCCCCGCCCCCCCAGGGTCTCGTGGACCGGCCGGTCGGGGCGGGCGAGCAGGCGGTCCGCGGGCAGGGTGGCGAGCCTGCCGAGCGCGGCACCGAGTCGGGCTTGGTCGAGCCCGTTGCCCAGGGGAGCACGGGCGGCGTTCGCCAAGGCGCGCGCCGACGTGAATGCGCCCCTCATGCTCCGGGGGGTGCCGAACCGCTGGGTGCGGCCCTCGCTGTGGATCAGCACGCCCTGGGTGAACGGGCGCAGGGCGAGCGAGCCGAGCCCCGGAGTGCGCCGCAGCTCCGGGAAGGAGGTGTTCATCAACTGTCCGGTGCGGTCCAGCCGGAAGCCGTCCACGCTGTCCGTCGTCATCCGGCCGCCCACCCGTGGCGCGGCCTCCAGGACCGTGACCGCCACCCCGGCGCCGGCCAGCAGTTGAGCCGCGGCCAGCCCCGCGAGACCGGCTCCCACGATGACGACGTCCGTGCGGTGCGCGCTGCTGAGCACGTGCCCTCCTCGAGGTCGGTGCGTACGCTACGGGGGCCTGATGCCCCAACCAGCGGCCCGGAAGCGTGAGTTCCGCGACACGGCTCCGTGAGGTGGGTAACGCCAGACGTACGTGACGGTAGTCAGAAAAACGTTCGAGGGCAGTCGCGCATGGACCGAGCACGGTCGCACAACGGTCGCACGCCGGTCGGCCACGGCCCCAAAACGGCCCGGCTCAGGCTGAGTTGACGCTCCGTCAATGCCGCCCGACGCCGCCCCGTGCACCCCCTCCGGCGGACCGTCGGCGTGGCGGGCTCAGCGCCGATTCTTCAGCGCCGCGCGCAGGGCCTCGTCGATATGCGGATAGGTGAAGGCGAAACCGGAGTCCATCAGCCGGCGGGGCAGCGCCCGCACACTGCCGAGCACATCGCCGGACATCTCGCCCAGCGCGAGCCGCAGTGCCGGGGACGGCACGCTCAACAGCGTGGGGCGGTGCAGCACCCGGCCCATGGCAGCCGTGACCTCGCGGTTGGTGACCGGCGTGGGCGCCGTGAGATTGACCGGACCCGCGAGTTCGTCGGTGGCGATGACATGGCGCAGCGCGGCGATGTGGTCGTACAGGGCGATGAAGCTCCAGTACTGGCGGCCACTGCCCATCCGCCCGCCCAGCCCCGCCTTGAACAGGGGGAACAGCCGTCCCCACGCCCCGCCTTCGGGGGCGATGACCAGTCCGGTGCGCGCGAACACCGTGCGGATGCCCGCCTCCTGGGCCGCCGCGGTCGCCTCCTCCCACTCCTGGCACAGATGCGCGAGGAAGCCGTCGCCGGGGGGCGCGTTCTCGTCGACCGCGCGCGCCCCCGTGTCCCCGTAGAACCCGACGGCGCTTCCGCTGACCAGCACCCGCGGCGGAGTGTCCAGCGTGGCCACCGCCTCGGCGATGGCGGCGGTGCCCAGCACCCGGCTGTCCCGCAGCTCCTTCTTGTACGCGTCGGTCCAGCGGTGGTCACCGACACCCGCGCCCGCGAGATGGACCACCGCGTCACACCCCGTCAGCCCGGCGGTGTCCACCCACTGCCGCTGTGGATCCCACTCGACCTCGCCCTCCCCGCGCGGGGTGCGCCGCACCAGCCGTACGACCTGGTGGCCGTCCTCGCGCAGCGCGTGGACGAGAGCCGTGCCGATGAGTCCGGTGGAGCCGGTGACCGCGATTCGCATGGCACCATCCTGCCCCCGATCTTGAAAGGGATGTCGGACGACGGGGCCGGATGGCACACTGGCCCACATGTCCGAGCAGACCGTGCCGTCCCGGCCCGACGTACCGGACCGGGTGGCCGACCCGGACGAGCTCATCGTCCGCGCCGCCGTGGCCGAGGACGAGACCGCGCTGGCCGAACTGGACCGTCGCGCCTGGTCACCGCTGCACTCGGTACAGCCGCGCCCCCAGCCGCCCTACGATCCCTTCTTCCACGACCGCAACCGCCCCGGCCACATCCTCGTGGCCGAGCTCGGCGGGCGCCCGGTCGGCTACCTCCGGCTCGTCCCGGCGACCCCGCTCGCCTCCAACGCCCATGTCCAGCAGATCCAGGGGCTCGCGGTCGACGAGCAGGCGCGTGGCAGGGGAGCGGCGCGGGCGCTGCTGGGCGCGGCGTACGAGAAGGCACGGCGGGCGGGCGCCACCCGCATCACCCTGCGGGTGCTGGGCCCCAACGCCCCCGCGCGGCGGCTGTACGAGTCCGAGGGGTTCACCGTGGAGGGCGTCCTGCGGGGGGAGTTCCTGATCGAGGGGACGTATGTGGACGACGTCCTGATGGCCCGCGGCCTCACCGGCTGATCTCACGCCGCCACGGACACCGGGCCGTCAGGCCCGGAAGCGCTCCCACAGCCGGGGGTAACGCTCCACCAGCTCCCGCTCGTCCTCGAAGTCGATGGCCGCGCCCTGCGGTTCGTTCGGCGGCGCCGGGAGCCCCAGCTCCGGCAGGGCCGCGCCGGTCAGCCGCTCATACGCCTCGTCCGCGGCGAATCCCAGGTCCTCGCAGTCCCCGTCCACCTGTTCATCGAAGTCGTCCAGAAGTTCGGCGAGCGCGTCCGGCTCGTGCAGCGCCCCCTCGAAGACCTCCCGGCCCTGACCGATCAGCCAGAAGCGGAACGCCTCGAACGCGTCATCGCCGACCCCGCCCAGCAGCACCCAGGCCGCACCCCACACATCCCAGCGGTACGCCCGGTTGGAACGGGCCTCGAAGTGCCGCGCGAAGTCCAGCACGGCGTCCGGGTCGAGCTGGGACAGTTGCTCGACGAGCAGGTCGGACTGGTCCTCGGGGTCGCCCTCGGCGGCCTCCCGAGCGCTGTCGACCAGCCCCCAGAACTCCGTCTCGTCCATCATCACGGGACCAGGATCGGCCCTCCCCGTCGCCCCCGCACGCGGAGCGACCCGGATGCGGCCCTCTCGTTATCGAGAGGGCCCCGGCCGCCGGAGACCCGGGGGAAGTGCGAACAAAAAGCGACAGGAGATGTCGGGTTTCCCTGCGACCGTCGAACGCACAGCCATACCGGACACCCATCGAAGGGACACGGATTCGTGAGCACACAGGGCGCGCTGGCGGGCAGGATCGCACTCGTCGCGGGGGCGACGCGCGGCGCGGGCCGGGCCATGGCGGTCGAGCTGGGCGCGGCGGGTGCCACCGTCTACGCGACGGGGCGCACCACCCGGGACCGGGTCAGCGAGGTCGGGCGGGCGACGGAGACCATCGAGGAGACCGCGGAACTGATCACGGCGGCGGGTGGCACGGGCATCGCGGTGCCGACGGACCACCTGGAACCGGAGCAGGTACGGGCGCTCATCGAGCGTATCGACCGGGAGCAGGGGCGACTGGACGTCCTGGTCAACGACGTCTGGGGCGGTGAGGCGCTGATCGAATTCAACAAGAAGACCTGGGAGACGAACCTGACGAGCGGGCTGCGGATGCTCCGGCTCGGTATCGAGACCCACCTGATCACCCACTACTACGCACTGCCGCTGCTGGTCCGGAACCCGGGCGGGCTGGTGGTCGAGATCACCGACGGGGACGAGGAGTTCAACGAGACCTACCGGGTGAACCTCTTCTTCGACATCACCAAGAACGCGCCCATCCGCACGGCGTATGGGCTCGCTCAGGAGCTGAAGGAGTTCGACGCCACGGCGGTGTGCGTCTCCCCGGGCTTCCTGCGCTCCGAGCAGATGCTGGACCACTTCGGGGTGACAGAGGAGAACTGGCGGGACGCGGTGGAGAAGGAGCCGCACTTCGCCATCGCCGAGACGCCGCACTTCGTCGGGCGGGCGGTCGCCGCGCTCGCCGCCGACCCGGACCGGGCCCGCTGGAACGGGAAGTCAGTCTTCAGCGGTGAACTGGCCAAGGTCTACGGTTTCACCGACCTCGACGGCTCCCGGCCGGACGGCGTCGGCTATTTCCGCGACGTCGTCTTCGGCGGCAAGGCGGGCACCGCGGAGGACTACCGGTAGCGCCCCGAAGGGGCGCGGGGCCGTGCCGATGTGCGGCTCCGCCGCGTGGGCGCGACCAGCCACGACGCGGCCGCAGACGAAGGACGGCGCCCCATGGCACATCCCGCGGAGCGCTATCGGTAGAGCCGCGCGGTGCGGTGCGCCGCCTCGGCGAACCGTTCCCGCAGCTCCGGTGGTTCGAGCACCTCGGCCTCCGGGCCGAGCGCGAGCAGCTGCGCGTACGCCACATCGTGCGACTCGACGGGCAGGGTGACGGTGATCCGCCCCTGTCCGTCGGGCTCCCCGGCCCCGCGCACCGCCTCCTCGCCCGCCGTGCGGTCCGTGACGTACGGCAGCCGCCGGGCCCCGTCCGGGGTGAGCCGCAGCACGGTCTTCTCCCGCAGGATCGAGCGGGCGAACTGGGCTGCCCGCTCCTCCCAGAAGGCGGGCAGATCGAACTCCTCGACCCGGTCGAAGCGGTCACCACGGGGCGCGACGGAGGCGAAGCGGTCCACCCGGTACACCCGGAAGTCGCCCTCCGCGCGGGCCGCCAGATACCAGACGCCCGCCTTGAGCACGAGGCCGTACGGCTCCAGCTCCCGTGCCACCTCCGTCTCCCGGCGCCGGTAGCGGACCGTGATCCACTGGTCGTCCCAGACCGCGTCGGCCAGCGGTGGCAGCAGCTCGGGTGTCTGCGGCGGCTGCCACCAGCCGGGGGCGTCCAGATGGAAGCGCTGGGCCACGCTGTGGGAGGCGTCGCGCAGCTCCGGGAGGAGGGCCGCGGACACCTTCAGCCGGGCCGCGGAGGCGGCGTCCGCGAGCCCCATCTCGCGCAGTGCGGACGGTACGCCGGACAGGAACAGCGCCTCGGCCTCGGTCCGCCCCAGCCCGGTGAGCCGGGTGCGGTAGCCGCCGACGAGCCGGTAGCCCCCGGCGCGCCCCCGGTCCGCGTAGACCGGGACACCCGCCTCGGAGAGCGCGGCGGCGTCGCGGGTGACGGTCCGCTCGGAGACCTCCAGCTCACGGGCGAGCTCGGCCCCCGTCATCGAGGGCCGGGCCTGGAGCAGAAGCACCATCTTGATCAGCCGGGCAGCACGCACCCGCCCATCATGCCTCGGCATGAGAACCGCCGTTGTGCGACCGCCAGACGCGGCCGCACAACGGCGGAGCCGGGGGATCGGGCCGGCTACAGCCCGTAGTGGCGGGCGGCCTCCTTGGCGGCGGTGGCGCTCACCTCGCCGCGCCGGGCCAGCCGGTCCAGGGCCGTCACCACGATCGCCGGGGCGTCCACGCCGAAGTGGCGGCGGGCGGCCTCGCGGGTGTCGGAGAGGCCGAAGCCGTCGGTGCCCAGGGAGTACCAGTCCTGCTCCACCCACTGGCTGATCTGGTCGGGTACCGCGCGCATCCAGTCGCTGACCGCGAGGACCGGGCCCGGTGCGCCTGCCAGGGCACGGGTGACGTACGGGACCCGGTCTTCGCCAGTGAGCCGCGCCGTGTCACAGGACAGGGCGTCACGGCGCAGCTCGCTCCAGGAGGTGGCGGACCACACGTCGGCGGCCACACCCCAGTCGTCGGCGAGGAGTTTCTGGGCCTCCAGCGCCCAGTGGATGGCGGTGCCGGAGGCGAGGAGCTGGATCCGGGGGGCGCCGGCGGCGGGCGCCTCGGCCTCCCGGTAGCGGTACAGGCCCTTGAGGATGCCCTCCTCGACGCCCTCGCCCTGGGGCATGGGCGGCTGGACCTTGGTCTCGTTGTAGACGGTCAGGTAGTAGAAGACGTCCTCGGCGTCCGGGCCGTACATCCGCCGCAGGCCGTCCCGCACGATTGCCCCGACCTCGTAGGCGAACGCCGGGTCGTAGGCGAGCGCCGCCGGGTTGGTGGAGGCGATCAGATGCGAGTGGCCGTCGGCGTGCTGGAGGCCCTCACCGGTCATGGTGGTGCGGCCCGCGGTGGCGCCGATCAGGAAGCCGCGGCCGAGCTGGTCGGCGAGCGCCCACATCTGGTCGGCGGTGCGCTGCCAGCCGAACATCGAGTAGAAGATGTAGAAGGGGATCATCGGCTCGCCGTGGGTCGCGTACGACGTGGCGGCGGCGGTGAAGTCGGCCATCGAACCGGCCTCGGTGATCCCCTCGTTGAGGATCTGACCGTTCGTGGCCTCCTTGTAGTACAGGAGCTGATCGCGGTCGACCGGGTCGTAGGTCTGGCCGAGCGGGGAGTAGATCCCGGCGGTCGGGAAGAGCGACTCCATGCCGAACGTCCGCGCCTCGTCGGGCACGATCGGCACCCAGCGCTTGCCGGTCTCCTTGTCCCGCATCAGATCCTTGACCAGCCGGACGAAGGCCATCGTGGTGGCGATCTCCTGGCTGCCGGACCCCTTGGCGAGAGTCTCGAAGGGCTTGGCGGACGGCTCGGGCAGCGCCACCGGGTGGACCGTGCGCGCGGGCGCCGGACCGCCGAGGGCCGCGCGGCGCTCCTGGAGGTAGCGCACCTCGGGGGAGTCGGCGCCGGGGTGGGCGTACGGGACGAGCTCGTCGTCCAGCTTGCTGTCCGGGATGGGCAGCTCCAGGAGGTCGCGCATGGTGCGGAACTCCTTGCCCGTGAGCTTCTTCATCTGGTGGTTGGCGTTGCGGGACTCGAAACCGGGGCCGAGCGTCCAGCCCTTGACGGTCTGCGCGAGGACCACGGTCGGGGCGCCCTTGTGGTCCACGGCGGCGCGGTAGGCGGCGTGCACCTTGCGCGGCTCATGGCCCGCGCGGGAGGTGTGGAAGCACTCGGTGAGCTTGGCGTCGGTGACGCGCTGGGCGAGCCGGGCCAGCTCCGGATCGGTGCCGAAGAAGTGCTCGCGGATGTAGCCGGCGTCGCGGGTGGCGTAGGTCTGGAACTGCCCGTCGGGCACCTCGCGCAGCCGGCGCGCCAGCGCGCCCGAGGTGTCCAGCGCGAACATCTCGTCCCAGGCCGAGCCCCACAGCGACTTGACCACATTCCAGCCGGCCGCGCGGAACTGCGCCTCAAGCTCCTGGACGATCTTGAAGTTGGCGCGCACCGGGCCGTCGAGCCGCTGGAGGTTGCAGTTGATGACGAAGGTCAGGTTGTCCAGGCCCTCACGCCCGGCCAGGGCGAGTGCGGCGGTGGACTCGGGCTCGTCCATTTCGCCGTCGCCGAGGAAGGCCCATACGTGGGAGCCCGCGGTGTCCTTGATGCCGCGGCTCGCCAGATAGCGGTTGAACCGCGCCTGGTAGATCGCGGAGAGCGGGCCGAGCCCCATGGAGACGGTGGGGAACTCCCACAGCCAGGGCAGCCGGCGCGGATGCGGGTAGGAGGGAAGACCGTCTCCGCCCGCCTCGCGCCGGAAGTTGTCGAGGTGGTGCTCGGTCAGCCGGCCGTCGAGGAAGGCGCGGGCGTAGATGCCAGGGGAGGCGTGGCCCTGGATGTAGAGCTGGTCGCCCGAGCCGCCCTCGGCCTCTTTGCCGTGGAAGAAGTGCTGGAAGCCGGTCTCGTAGAGCCAGGCGGCGGAGGCGAAGGTGGCGATGTGGCCGCCGAGGCCGTCCCGGCTGCCGCGGGTGACCATCGCCGCCGCGTTCCACCGGTTCCAGGCGGTGATCCGCCGCTCCATCTCCTCGTCACCGGGGAAGGCGGGCTCCGCGGCGGTCGGGATGGTGTTGACGTAGTCCGACTCCAGCAGCGGCGGCAGCGCGAGCCCGGCGCCCTCGGCGCGCTCCAGGGTGCGGCGCATCAGGTACGCGGCGCGGTGCGGACCGGCGGCCTGGGTGACGGCCGCGAGTGAGGCGCCCCACTCCGCGGTCTCCTCGGGGTCCCGGTCGGGGATCTGGTCGAGCGCACTCGGCTGCGTGCTGGCGAGATCGGTCATGCTGCCGACTGTAAGTTCTGATCGATGATCGATCAAAGCCCCTGAAGCAAAAAAATGCTCCGCACCGCGAAAGTGGCATTCCGTGCCGCGAAATCAGGCACGCGGTGCACAGCCGAGCACATGCTCCTTGACGAGTTCGCCCACCCGCGGATCCCGGCGTCGGAACGCGTCCACGACCGCCTGGTGCTCCTCGGCGTAGGACTGCTGGACGGTGCCCAGCCAGCGGATGGACAGCGTTGTCCAGATCTCGATGCCCAGTGACTCCCAGGTGTGCAGCAGCACGCTGTTGCCCGAGGCCCGCACCAGTTCCCGGTGGAAGGCGACGGTGTGCCGGACCTGGGCCTCGCCGTCGGCCCTGCGGTCCGCCTCGTACAGCGCCCGCACCTCGGGCTCCAGGGCGGAGGTGTCCTCGGCCAGCCGGGGCGCCGCCAGCTCCGCCGCCATCTGCTCCAGTCCGGCCCGTACCGGATAGATCTCCTCGAGGTCGGAGGCGGCCAGATTCCGCACCCGGACGCCCTTGTTGGGGGCCGATTCGATCAGCCGTAGCGACTCCAGCTCCCGCAGCGCCTCCCGGACGGGGGTCTGGCTGACGTCCAGCTCCGTCGCGATCCTCCGCTCCACGATCCGCTCGCCCGGCTTCCAGCGCCCGCTGACGATCCCCTCCACGATGTGCTCGCGGATCTGCTCGCGCAGCGAGTGGACGACGGGCGGGGTCATGGGGCGCTCCTTCGGAACCAGCGGTGAACGAAAATCATTATCCAGGCAGCGGAACGTCCGTGGTCCGGGAACGGAAAAGGGCCGCGCCCCGCACGGAAGTCCGTACGGGGCGCGGCCGACAGCGCGGGCGTCCGCCGTGAGCCGGTCAGAGGCCGAGCTCGACCTCGAACTCACCGGCCTCCAGGATCTCCTTGACGGCCGTCAGGTAGCGGGCCGCGTCGGCACCGTCCACCAGGCGGTGGTCGTAGGAGAGCGTGAGGTACGTCATGTCCCGGACGCCGATGACGGTGCCCTCGGACGTCTCGATGACGGCCGGACGCTTCACCGTGGCGCCGATGCCCAGGATCGCGACCTGGTTCGGCGGCACGATGATCGTGTCGAACAGCGCACCGCGCGAACCGGTGTTGCTGATCGTGAAGGTCGCGCCGGCCAGCTCGTCCGGCGTGATCTTGTTGGCGCGGACCTTGCCGGCCAGGTCGGCGGTGGCCTTGGCGATACCGGCCAGGTTGAGGTTGCCCGCACCCTTGATGACCGGGGTCATCAGGCCCTTCTCGGAGTCCACGGCGATGCCGACGTTCTCCGAGTCGAAGTAGGTGATGGTGCCCTCGTCCTCGTTGATCCGGGCGTTGATGACCGGGTGGGCCTTCAGCGCCTGGGCCGCGGCCTTGACGAAGAACGGCATCGGGGAGAGCTTGACGCCCTCACGCGCCGCGAACCCGTCCTTGGCCTGGGCGCGCAGCTTCATCAGCCGGGTGACGTCGACCTCGACGACCGAGGACAGCTGGGCCTGGCTGTGCAGCGCCTTCATCATGTTGTCGCCGATGACCTTGCGCATGCGGGTCATCTTGACGGTCTGGCCGCGCAGCGGGGACACCTCGAGGACCGGAGCCTTCTTGGCGGCCGGCGCGGCGGCGGCCGGAGCCTGGGCCTGCGCCTGGGCGGCGGCCTTGGCAGCCTCGGCGGCGGCGATGACGTCCTGCTTGCGGATCCGGCCGCCGACGCCGGTGCCCTTGACGGTGGCCAGGTCCACGCCGTTCTCGGCGGCGAGCTTGCGCACCAGCGGGGTCACATAGGCGCCCTCGGCCTCGGGGGCCGAGGGGGCAGGGATCGATGGGGCGGCCGGGGCGGCCGGGGCCGGAGCGGGCGCCGGAGCCGGAGCGGCGGGCGCCTGCGGAGCCGGGGCCGGGGCCGGGGCCTCCTTGACCGGCTCGGGGGCCGGGGCCGGGGCGGGGGCGGCCTGCGGAGCCGGGGCGGCCGGAGCCGGCGCGGCGGCCGGAGCGGCGCCCGCGGCACCGATGACGGCCAGCTTGGCGCCGACCTCAGCGGTCTCGTCCTCGGCGACGAGGATCTCCAGCAGGGTGCCCGCGGCCGGGGCCGGGATCTCGGTGTCGACCTTGTCGGTGGAGACCTCGAGGAGCGGCTCGTCGGCCTCGACCGCGTCACCGACCTCCTTGAGCCAGCGGGTGACGGTGCCCTCGGTCACCGACTCACCGAGCGCCGGAAGCACCACATCGGTGCCCTCGGCGCCACCGGCCGGGGCGGCCGCGGGAGCCGGAGCCGGGGCGGGGGCCTCGGCCGCCGGGGCGGGCTCGGGCTGCGCCGCCGGAGCGGGCTCGGCCGCCGGGGCGGGGGCCGCGGCGGGGGCTGCGCCGCCGTCGTCGATGACGGCGAGCTCGGCGCCGACCTCGACCGTCTCGTCCTCGGCGACCTTGATGGACGTCAGCACACCGGCCGCCGGGGCCGGAATCTCGGTGTCGACCTTGTCGGTGGAGACCTCGAGCAGTGGCTCGTCGGCCTCGACACGCTCACCCTCGGCCTTGAGCCAGCGGGTGACGGTGCCCTCGGTCACGCTCTCGCCGAGCGCCGGCAGGGTTACGGAAACCGCCATGGTTTCGGTTGCTCCTTAACGATCTGTACGGATGGTTCGCGCTCGTGCGATTAGTCGTGGGAGTGCAGCGGCTTGCCGGCCAGGGCCAGGTGGGCCTCGCCGAGCGCCTCGTTCTGGGTCGGGTGGGCGTGGACGAGCTGCGCGACCTCGGCCGGCAGCGCCTCCCAGTTGTAGACCAGCTGGGCCTCGCCGACCTGCTCGCCCATCCGGTCACCCACCATGTGGACACCGACGACGGCGCCGTCGCGGACCTGGACGAGCTTGATCTCGCCCGCGGTCTTCAGGATCTTGCTCTTGCCGTTGCCCGCGAGGTTGTACTTCAGCGCGACGACCTTGTCCGCGCCGTACAGCTCCTTGGCCTTGGCCTCGGTGATGCCGACGGAGGCGACCTCGGGGTGGCAGTACGTCACCCGCGGCACACCGTCGTAGTCGATCGGAACGGTCTTCAGACCGGCCAGCCGCTCGGCGACCAGCATGCCCTCGGCGAAGCCGACGTGGGCCAGCTGGAGGGTGGGGACCAGGTCACCGACGGCGGAGATGGTCGGGACGTTGGTCTGCATGTACTCGTCGACGAGGACATAGCCGCGGTCCATGGCGACCCCGGCCTCCTCGTAGCCCAGGCCCTGCGAGACCGGGCCGCGGCCGACAGCCACGAGCAGCAGCTCGGCCTCGAAGGTCTTGCCGTTCTCCAGCGAGACCTTGACGCCGTCGGCGGTGTACTCGACGCCTGAGAAGCGGGAGCCGAGGGAGAAGTTGATACCGCGCTTGCGGAAGGCGCGCTCCAGCAGCTTGGAGCTGTTCTCGTCCTCGACCGGGACGAGGTGGGGAAGCGCCTCGACGATGGTGATGTCGGCGCCGAAGGACTTCCACGCGGAGGCGAACTCGACGCCGATGACACCGCCGCCCAGCACGATCGCGGACTTCGGCACCCGGTCGAGCACCAGGGCGTGGTCCGAGGAGATGACGCGGTTGCCGTCGATCTCCAGACCGGGGAGCGACTTCGGCACCGAGCCGGTGGCGAGCAGGATGTGGCGGCCGGTGTAGCGCTGACCGTTCACATCGACCGAGGTCGGGGAGGACAGCCGGCCCTCGCCCGTCACATAGGTGACCTTGCGGGACGCGATCAGACCCTGGAGGCCCTTGTACAGGCCCGAGACCACGCCGTCCTTGTACTTGTGCACACCCTCGATGTCGATGCCCTCGAAGGTGGTCTTCACACCGAATTCCGAGCCCTCGCGGGCCTGGTCGGCGATCTCACCGGCGTGCAGCAGAGCCTTGGTGGGGATGCAGCCGCGGTGCAGGCAGGTGCCGCCCAGCTTGTCCTTCTCGATCAGGGCGACGTCCAGACCCAGCTGCGCCGCGCGCAGGGCAGCGGCGTAACCGCCGCTACCGCCTCCGAGGATCACTAGGTCGAAAACGGTGCTGGCGTCATTCGCCACGTCACGTCCTCCATGCATGGTGCGCCGGAGCCGGCCGGTTGGTCGGCCGGGCGGCGGCTGTTGTTCGGCCGCAATTGCTTCGGCCCTGGTGTCGGGGGCCCTGTCCTGCCGAGACAACATCTTCGCACTTGTTGACGTGAGGCGGGACGCGGGGCCGTGGTGTGAGATATCTCCAGACCCCAGTTCAGGGGTTACTCATGCGTATACGGAATCCGTAGCCCCACCGATTTCGTTGACGGCGAAATCGGCGGGACTTTCGGCCCGGCCTCAGCCCAGATCGCCCGCCGCGGTGCGCTCGGCGAGCCGCACCAGCGTGCGTACGGCGGCACCGGTGCCGCCCTTGGGGGTGTAGCCGGACGGACCGGAGTCATTGAAAGCCGGACCCGCGATGTCCAGGTGGGCCCAGGTGATGTCGTCCTGGATGAATTCCTTGAGGAACAGACCGGCCACCAGACCGCCACCCATCCGCTCTCCCATGTTCGCCAGATCGGCGACCGGCGAGTCCATGCTCTTGCGGAGATCGGCCGGAAGCGGCATCGGCCACGACTGCTCGCCGACCTCCTCCGCGATCTCGTGGACCGTGGTGCGGAACGCCTCGTCGTTCGCCATGATCCCGAAGGTGCGGGTGCCCAGGGCGAGGACCATCGCGCCGGTGAGCGTGGCCACGTCCACGATCGCGTCCGGCTTCTCCTCGCAGGCGCGGGTGATCGCGTCGGCGAGCACCAGCCGCCCCTCGGCGTCGGTGTTCAGCACCTCGACGGTCTTGCCGCTGTACATCGTCAGCACATCGCCGGGGCGGGTGGCCGAACCGGACGGCATGTTCTCCGCCAGCGCCAGCCAGCCGGTCAGATTGACCCGCAGCCCCAGCTTGGCGGCGGTGACGACGGTGGAGAACACCGTGGCGGCACCGCTCATGTCGCACTTCATCGTCTCGTTGTGACCGGCCGGCTTGAGGGAGATACCGCCCGAGTCATAGGTGATGCCCTTGCCCACCAGCGCCAGCGTCTTCTCCGCCTTGGGGTGGGTGTAGGCGATCCGCACCAGCCGCGGCGGGGCGTCCGAGCCCTGGCCGACGCCGAGGATGCCGCCGTACCCGCCCTTCTTGAGCGCCTTCTCGTCCAGTACCTCGGTCTTGAGGCCGAACTCCTTGGCCGCCGCCACCGCGGTCGCCGCGAAGGACGCCGGGGTGAGCACGTTGGATGGCGCGTTGATCAGATCGCGGGCCCGGTTGACCTCGGCGGCCAGGGCCACCGCGCGCTCGGCTGCGGCCTTGTACGCCTTGTCCCGCGGCTTGCCGCCGATCAGGGCGACCTCGGCCAGCGGGCCGTTGCCGTTCTTCTTCTTGTCCTTGGCCGCGCCGCCGTTGCCGCTGTTGGCCTTGTCGTACGCGTAGGCGCCCAGCAGCGCGCCCTCGGCGACCGCCGCCGCGGCCGCCGCGTCCTCCACCGGCAGCGCGAACGCCCCCTTCTTGGAACCGGACAGCGCGCGGGCGGCCGCCCCCGCGGCCCGGCGCAGTGCCTCGGCGTCGTAGCCGTCGCCCTTGGCCGGAGCCTCTCCCAGGCCGACCGCCAGCACGACCGGTGCCTTGAGACCGGACGCGGCGGGCAGCTTGGTCACTTCGCCCTCGGCACCGGTCGCGCCGAGCGTCTCCAGAACGGTGCCGAGCTTGCCGCCGAACGCCTTGTCCACGGCCTCCGCGCCGATGGCGACGACGGGGCCCTTCGCCCCCTTTGCCACGCCGATGACAACGGCGTCCGCGCGCAGTGTCGCGGCGGAGGAGGTGCTGAGAGTCAGTGCAGTCACAGTGGTCGGGTCCCTCTTCCGGTGATTTCGTCGGCCGACATCGGATGTCCCCGCGAGGCGGGGGCGGTCGGCCGCGCCCGTCGGCATCGTATGCGCCGGTTGCCGGACGCCCGAGCGGCGGGCTTGTCGCGGCTCACCGCGAGCGTAGCTCTCACCGCGTCCGGGCGGGTCGAGCGGTCGGTGACGGAGGGGGTCAGCCGAGGGTCAGGACGACCAGTGCCGCGGTGGCCGCGGTCTCCGCCAGGGCGCCGAAGACATCCCCCGTCACCCCGCCGAACCGGCGGCGGCAGTGGCGCAGCAGGAGTTCGGCGGCGGCCAGGGCGGACACCACCGCGAGCCCGTGGCGCAGCGCGGACAGCGGGCCGGACAGCAGTCCGCCCGCGGTGCTGACGGCCACCGTGCCCACGGCCACCAGCAGCGCCGAACGCAACGGCACCGCGCCCGCGACCGCCGCGCCAAGACCCTCCGGCCGGGCCGCGGGCACGCCCGCGCGGGCCGCGAGCGTCAGCGCGCAGCGGGCGGCGGTCCCGGCCGCCGCGGCGGCCACCGCGCCCTGCGCCCAGCCCGCCGCGTACAGCTCCGTCAGCGCGGCCACTTGACCGAGCAGCACCAGCAGCAGCGTGATGACGCCGAACGGCCCGATGTCCGAGCGCTTCATGATGCGCAGCGCGTCCTCGGCGGGCTTGCCGCTGCCGAGCCCGTCCGCGGTGTCGGCGAGCCCGTCGAGGTGCAGACCGCGGGTCAGTACGGCGGGTACGGCCACGGTGGCGACGGCGGCCTGCAGGGCACCGCCGCCGAGCAGCAGCAGCGCCCCGCCCAGCGCGGCGGCGCACAGCCCGACCACCAGTCCGGCCAGCGGGGCGCACAGCATTCCGGCGCGCGCCGCCGAACGATCCCAGCGCGCCACTCGTACGGGCAGCACGGTGAGGGTGCCGAAGGCGAAGCGGATCCCGTCGTCCCAGGAGGGGGGTGGGGCGGGGTCGGACGTGGGGGAGCGCCCGGAGTCCGCCGGGCGCTCCGGCTCCGGCGGTCGTGCGGGGGACTGCTCCGGCGTGGTGTCCATCGCGCGGCAGGCTATCGCGCACGCTGAGGGGCCATGGGCCAGTGGTGGGAGCGGAACATCGTCGAGCCCGGCAAGCTGCCGCTGCTTCTCGCCCTGGCCTCGTTCATCCTGTCGTTCGTCATCGTCCGCACCATCACGCGGATGATCAAGGCGGGGCGGGGCCCGTTCCGCAACATCAGCAAGGGCGGACTGCATATCCACCATGTGGTGCCCGGAGTGGTGCTCACCGTCATCGGCGGGTTCGGCGCGGTCGCCAGCGGACGGCAGGGGACCTGGGCCGCGATCTCGGCGGTGCTGTTCGGGGTGGGGGCGGGGCTGGTGCTGGACGAGTTCGCGCTGATCCTCCACCTCCATGACGTCTACTGGTCCGAGCAGGGCCGCAAGAGCGTCGAGGTGGTGGTGATCACCGCTTCGCTGGTCGCCCTGGTGCTCAGCGGCTTCCTTCCGTTCGGGGTGAACGAGGTGTCGGAGGCCGAGCGGGGCAGCCGCGGGGCGGTGGTCGCCGAGGTGGCCACCAACTTCGTGTTCGCGCTGTTCGCGCTGGTCAAGGGAAAGCTGCGGATCGCGGTGATCGGGGTGCTGGTGCCCGTGGTGGCGACCGTCGGCGCGGTGCGGCTGGCCCGCCCCGACTCGTTGTGGGCCCGGCGCTGCTACCGCCGCCGGCCGCGGGCGAGGGCGAAGGCGGAGAAGCGGGCCGAGCGGCATGACGCCCGCTGGAACCGGGTGGGGCGGCGGCTCCAGGACTGGATCGGTGGCTTCTCCGAACCCACGCCGCCCTCATGAGCCTTGCTCGGCCCGCTCGACCCGCGTCCCCTTGGCCAGCCTGGTGCGGTTCAGCCACTTCGGCAGCCCCGGCGCCTCCAGGAACCCCTCCGCGCGGGCCGAGGCGATCCCGATCCGGGGCAGTTCCGTGGACTTCTCGAAGAGCAGATAGCGCGGCTCCCAGATCGGCCGGTACTTGGCGTTGGCCCGGTACAGCGACTCGATCTGCCACCAGCGGGAGAAGAAGCTGAGCAGTGAGCGCCACAGCCGCAGCACCGGCCCCGCGCCCAGCCGTGCGCCACGCTCGAAGACCGACCGGAACATGGCGAAGTTGAGCGAGATCTGATCGACCCCGACCTCTCCCGCGCGCTGGATCAGTTCGAGCACCATGAACTCCACCAAGCCGTTCTCGGAGTCCCGGTCCCGCCGCATCAGATCCAGCGACAGCCCGTGCGGCCCCCAGGGCACAAAGCTCAGCAGCGCCCGCGGCTCGCCCTCGGCGTCGGTGCTGACGAGCATCACACAGCGGCCGTCGCACGGGTCGCCGAGCCGCCCGAGCGCCATCGAGAAGCCGCGCTCGGTCTCACCGTCCCGCCAGTCGTCGGCCAGCCGCAGCAGACCGGCCATCTCCGCCGCCGGGATGTCCTCGTGACGGCGGATGCTGACCGTGTACCCGGCCCGTCCGACCCGGTTGTACGCCTGGCGGACGGTGCGCATCGCGCGCCCCTCGAGGGTGAACTCCCCGGTGTCCACGATCGCCTCGTCGCCCAGTTCCAGCGCGTCCAGACCGTGCCGGGCGTAGATCGTGCCGCCCTCCTCGCTCGCGCCCATCACCGCTGGGATCCAGCCGTGCTCCCGCGCCTCGGCCAGCCAGCGGTCGATCGCGCCCGGCCAGGCTTCCGGATCGCCGATGGGATCGCCGGAGGCCAGGGACACCCCGCCCACCACCCGGTAGGTCACCGCCGACTTGCCCGACGGGGACCACACCGCGCTCTTGTCGTGGCGCAGCGCGAAGTAGCCGAGTGAGTCACGGTCGCCGTGCCGGTCCAGCAGCGCCCGCAGCCGCCGTTCGTCGTCGGCGGAGATCGGGTCGACGGCGCGACGGGAGCGGAACGCCGCCCAGAGCACAAGCAGCAGCAGGGCCGTGCTCATCACGTTGATGACCACGTTGACCCAGCCGGGCGTCTCGATGCCCTCGAAGCGCCCCTCCACGGCCACCAGCGAGACCAGCCGCAGCGCGCCGTAGTGCCAGCGGTCCAGAAAGGTGGAGCGGTACTCGTCGGGCGCGGTGTTGGTGACGGTGACCAGCGCGGCGGCCAGCAGTGAGCCGATCAGCAGCCCGACGACCGCGACCGCCGCGGCCAGCTTGGGGTTGGACCGGTCGCCCTTGGCGTAGAACGCACGGCGCCCGATGAGCAGCGCGGCCACGAACACCGCGGTGAGCAGCAGAGAGATCCAGTTCTGCGGATGGTGCCGGGCCGGGGCCCAGCTCATGGCGAGCGCCATCAACACCAGGGTCAGCCCGCTCAGGCCCAGGTTGAGGATCCAGGCCGCGCGCTTGTGCCGGCGCATGGTGATGGCCAGGAACATCGAGAAGGCCGCCGAGAAGAAGCCCGCGGTCAGCAGATACGGGGTGAAGTACTCATCGACGTTGTGCCGTTTGATGTCGTTGCCGAACGACACCCACACCGCGCCGAGCAGATTGACGAAGGCGACGGTCCGCAGGTACCAGACGGTGAACGCGGCGGCGCGCGGCGGCCAGACGGCAAAAGCGTGGCGTTCCAAGCGGACCTCTTCCTCTCCCATCACGGCCGAGCGGAGGAGGGGTGAGGCGGGGGGTGGCGGTCCGGATCATCGTGTCCGATATGTCCGGACCGCTCAACCGCAGTGCTCAGCCGGTGCTCAGTCCTCCCCGGGTTCCGTCTCCCCGGGTTCCGTCTCCCCGGGTTCCTCGGCCCCGGCCTCCTCGCGCTCGGGCAGTTCCGCCGCCAGGGCCGCGGCCGCCTGCACCAGCGGCAGGGCGAGCAGCGCCCCTGTCCCCTCTCCCACAGTGACGCCGTGGTCGAGCAAAGGGGTGAGCGCGATCCGGTCCAGCGCCTTCTCCTGCGCCGGTTCCCCGCTGCTCTGACCGGCCAGCCACCAGTCCGGGGCGCGGAACGCCACCCGCTGGGCGACCAGCGCGCCCGCCGCCGAAACCACCCCGTCCAGGATCACCGGGGTACGGCGCACCGCGCTCTGGAGCAGAAAGCCGGTGATCGCGGTGAGGTCGGCGCCGCCGACGGTGGCCAGCAGCTGGAGCTGGTCGCCGAGGACCGGGCGCGCCCGGCGCAGCCCGTCCCGGATCGCCGCGCACTTGCGCATCCAGGTCAGGTCGTCGATCCCGGCGCCGCCGCGGCCGGTGACCACGGAGGCGTCGGTGCCGCACAGCGCGGCGATCAGGGTCGCCGCGGCCGTGGTGCCGCCCACGCTCAGATCGCCCAGGACCAGCAGGTCGGTGCCCGCGTCGGCCTCCTCGTCGGCGATGGCCATCCCGGTGCGGAAGGCTCGTTCGGCCTCCTCGTGGGTGAGGGCGTCCTCGATGTCCAGCCGTCCCGAACCCCGGCGCACCCGATGGCGGGTGACCTCCTCGGGCAGCTCGGCCGGGTCGCAGTCCAGCGCCATGTCGATCACGCGCACCGGTACGCCGAAGCGGCGGGCGAGGATCGCGACGGGGCTCTCGCCGTCCAGCACCGCACGCACCAGCCGGTGGGCGCTTCCGGCGGGACGCGCGGAGACACCGAGGTCGGCAATGCCGTGGTCACCCGCGAACAGCACGACACGGGGGCGCTCGACGGGCCGTACCGGCACCCGCTGCTGGGCGGCGGCCAGCCACTCGCCCAGTTCGTCCAGCCGCCCCAGCGCGTCGGCCGGTGGCGCGAGCCGTGCCCGGCGCTCCTCGGCATCGCGGCGGATACCCCCGTCGGGGCGCTCGATCAGATCGACGAAGTCATCGAGATTCAGGGCACTCACGCCGCGAACCCTACCGTCGGGGGTGACAGCGGCGCGCCCCTTCGGCGCGGGCTCGGTCAGCCGCGCAACGGCAGCGCCTGACCGGCCACCACCAGCAGCACCTGTTCGCACTCGGCCGCGAACGCCGCGTTGAGCCGCCCCAGTTCATCACGGAAGCGGCGGCCCGAGGCGGTCGCGGGGACCACGCCCGCGCCCACCTCGTTGCTGACGGCCACCACGGTGCGGCCGGTCGCCCGGACCGCGGCCACCAGAGCGTCCACCCGCTCCCGCAGGGCGTCCGCACCGCCCTGGGCCCACTTCTCGTCGTCCCAGGCCCCGACGGAGTCCATTGCGTCGGTGAGCCACAGCGCCAGACAGTCGATCAGCAGCGGCGGTCCGTCCTCCGCCAGCAGCGGGGCCAGCTCGCAGGTCTCGGTGGTGCGCCAGGAGCCGGGCCGCCGGTCGCGGTGGGCGGTGATCCGGGCGGCCCACTCGGGGTCGCCCTCGCGGGTGCCGCTGGTGGCCACGTACAGCACGTCGGGGAAGGCGGACAGCCGCCGCTCCGCCTCCAGGGACTTGCCGGACCGGGCGCCGCCCAGTACCAGGGTGCGCCGCGGCAGGTCCGGCACCGCGTGGTACTCGCCGACGATCACCGTCCGGCCGTCCGGGACCGTCCGGGCACCCGCCGTGGCCAGCCGGCGGTGGAGTTCCCGGCCGGGCGGAACGGTGTGGTCGATATGGACCGCCAGGACGTCGGTGGTCGCGCCCACGGCCCCGCTCGTCCGCAGCCGGGCCAGCGCGTCCGGGCGGCCGATGGCGTCCAGCACCACCATGTCGTACGGCTGGGTCTGCTCGGTGAGCCCGGCCGGGGCCCCGCCGGGCGGCAGATACAGCAGCCGGGTGCCGTCGGGTCCGGTGATCGCGTAGCCGGTGCCGGGGGAGTCCAGGGCGATGGCCCGCACCCGGTGGCCGCTGATCAGGGACAGCTCACGGCCGTCCGGCACCCGCCCCGGCGCGGGCAGTCCGGCGGGGAACTCGACGGCCGGGCCCGCGTGCGGATGCGAGAGCAGCACCTGCCGCACACCGACCAGCGAATACCCGGCGCGGGCGGCGGCGAAGGCGGCGCCCGGGGTGAGGTCCAGGAGCAGCGCGCCGTCGATGAGCAGGGCCGTCGCGGCCCGTGCCTCGTCGCCGACGGCGGTGGCGCAGGACGCGCAGGGGCAGTCGTGCCGTGGCAGCCCGTCGGGGGCTCCGGTGCCCAGAAATGTGAGTTCCACGCCCCGATCGTCTCGCGTCCGCAAGCGCGGGTCGCGCGGGGCCACCCCGTACGGAGTGATCAGTCGCCTAGGCTGCGGGCAGTTATCACCTGTGGACCGGCGGGTATCACCCGTCGACCGGCGGGATGGAGGAGGCGTACATGGCGTGGACGTGGCGGTTCGAGAAGTCCGATGGGACGGAGACGAAGCCCGCGGTACAGCCGGAGGAGTTCCCGACCCAGGGGGATGCGGAGTCATGGATCGGTGAGGAGTGGAAGGAGCTCCTCGACGGAGGAGCCGAGCAGGTCATCCTCTTCGAGGACGGCACCAAGATCTACGGCCCGATGAGTCTGCGGGCCGAATGAGCACCGTGATGAGCACCGGAGGCTGAGCTCCCGGGCACCGGATGTGGCGGCGCCCCGTGGCGCCGCCACACTCCTTCCGCCCGGTGAAGCCCGGTGAACCGGCTCAGCCGCGTACCCCGCACAGATGCAGCAGGGCCGCCACCGAGCGGTACGGATCGGTGCGCCCGGCCCGCTCCTCGGCCGCCAGCAGCCGCTCCCACTCCGGGGACGGCGGGGGCGGGGTGTCGCTCCCGGCCTGGTCGGTGAAGACCCGCACCCCGTACCAGGCGTGCAGCGGGGCGCCGATCGCGGTGAGCGTCGTGGTCAGCTCCTCCCGCCGGTCGGCCCGCACCCGCAGCCCGATCCGGTTGGTGTACGCGGGGGAGTCGAACGCGGCCAGCGCGGTGTCCCAGTCCCCGGCCAGCCCCGGCCGCATCGCCAGCGCGTCGGCATTGCGCACCAGCAGCGAGAGCAGACCGCCCGGCGCCAGCACCCGGGCGAGGCCCGCCAGCAGCGGATCCGGCTCGGGCACATACATCAGCACACCGTGGCAGAGCACCACATCGAAGGTACCCGGCAGGAAGTGCGCGCCGGTGTCCCGGCCGTCGCCCTCGATCAGCCGCACCCTGGCCCGGATGCCCTCCGGCTCCTCCGCGAGCGCGTTGCGCACCGCGGCCAGCATGGTGGGGTCGGACTCAACCCCGGTCACCTCGTGGCCCGCGCGGGCCAGCCGCAGGGCCTGGGTGCCCTGGCCGAGGCCGACATCGAGCACCCGCAGCCGCCGGCCCACCGGATAGCGGGCGGTGATCTGCTCGTCGAGCTGCTGGGCGACCAGCGCCTGCCGGACGGTGTTCCGCAGGCCCCCGAGGCGGCTCAGCCAGCCCTCCGCCCCGCCGGTGAAGCCGGACGCTTGTCCGCCGTGGTCCGCTGATCTCCCGCTCAGGGCCGCTCTCCGCGCTTGACCTGCGGCTTGGGCAGCCGCAGCCGGCGCATCTGGAGCGTGCGCATCAGCGCGTACGCCACGGCGCCGCGCAGATTCTCGTCAGGGAACTTCTTGCGCAGCGCGCGCTTCAGCTGGAAGGCGAGGATGAACGAGTTGATGACGATCATCACGATGACGACCATCCACAGCAGCAGCACATAGCTCTGCATGGCACCGGCACGGATCATGCTCAGCACCAGGATGACCACCGCGAGCGGCAGGAAGAACTCGGCGACGACGAACCGGGAGTCCACGAAGTCGCGGGCGAAGCGGCGCACCGGGCCCTTGTCACGGGCCGGGAGGTAGCGCTCGTCACCGCTGGCGAGCGCTTGGCGCTGACGGGCCAGATCGGTACGGCGGGCCTCCCGCTGGCGCTTGGCGGAGTCCTTGCGGGTGGCCGGCGTCTTCGCCAGGCTGCGGCGCTGAGACTGAGCCTCATTGCGCTTGGGCGTGGGGCGGCCCTTGGGCGCCTGCGGGTCACGGGGCTGCTGCGGCTGGTCCGCGGTCACCTTGGCGGTGGCGGCCTGCTCATCCTTGGAACGGCTTCGGAACACAAAGCCCAAGGGTACGGGTTCACGGGTGTGCGCCCCAGTCCCATGGGGAACGATCCGGCAACGGCACTGCCGCCGTATCGGGACACAGCGGTCAGCTACTCCCTGCGCCGGAGGCGCCCGCCTCCCGATCGTCCTGGAGGAGGAGCGCGAACGGCCCCGAACAGTGCGGTAATGGAAGCAGGGCCCGTAGGCTGGGTCTGTTGGAGTGCTGGAGTCTCAAGTCCGTCAGAAGGGGGCGCGCGAGGCCCATGAGCGGTGTCATGAAGCGTATGGGGATGATCTTCCGCGCGAAGGCCAACAAGGCCCTGGACCGGGCCGAGGACCCGCGCGAGACCCTTGACTACTCGTACCAGAAGCAGCTCGAGCTGCTCCAGAAGGTCCGCCGCGGGGTCGCCGACGTGGCCACCTCCCGCAAGCGGCTGGAGCTCCAGATGAACCAGCTCCAGGGGCAGTCCGCCAAGCTGGAGGACCAGGGCCGCAAGGCGCTCGCGCTCGGCCGCGAGGACCTGGCGCGGGAGGCGCTCTCCCGCCGTGCCGCGCTCCAGCAGCAGGTCACCGATCTGGAGACCCAGCACCAGACCCTCCAGGGCGAGGAGGAGAAGCTCACCCTGGCCTCCCAGCGGCTCCAGGCCAAGGTCGACGCCTTCCGCACCCGCAAGGAGACCATCAAGGCCACCTACACCGCGGCCCAGGCGCAGACCCGGATCGGCGAGGCGTTCTCCGGCATCTCCGAGGAGATGGGCGACGTCGGCATGGCGATCCAGCGCGCCGAGGACAAGACCGCGCAGCTCCAGGCCCGCGCGGGTGCCATCGACGAGCTGCTCGCCTCCGGTGCCCTCGACGACCAGTCCGGGATGGCCAAGGACGACATCGCGGCCGAGCTGGACCGGATCTCCGGCGGTACGGATGTGGAGCTGGAGCTCCAGCGGATGAAGGCCGAGCTGGCCGGCGGCGGCTCCCAGCAGGCCATCGAGGGCGGTCAGCAGAACCAGTCCCAGCAGTCCCAGGGCCAGCACAAGTTCGACAAGCAGTAGCCCGCGCCCCCACCCGGGCGAGGTCTCCTACGGAGGAGGTCGTCATGATCGTACGGATCATGGGGGAGGGCCAGGTACAGGTGGCCGAAAGTCATCTGCCCGGGCTGAACAAGCTGGACGACGAACTGCTCGCCGAGGTCGAGAGCGGCGACCAGGACGGCTTCCGGCGGACGCTCGGCGCGCTCCTCGACGCCGTGCGTTCGGCGGGCGAAGCGCTGCCGGACGACTCCCTCGAACCCTCCGAGCTGATCCTGCCCGCCCCCGACGCCACCCTCGAGGAAGTCAAGGCGATGCTCAAGGACGACGGCCTGATCCCGGGCTAGCCCGGCCGCACTCCAGCACAGGTCGTGCCCCCTTTGTCCGCCGGTGACCGGCCGCCCCCGGAGCGGAGCGGTCCGGCGCGGCGCTTACCGTTGGATCCCGTGACTCCCCTCTCCGTGGGGCCGAGCCTGGCCCGTCCCCACCGCTGGCTGGCCGCGCACCCGAGGGCCCTGGACATCCTGGTGGCCGTCGGTATCTTCGCGCTGATCATCATCGGCGCGGTGGCCAACCCGCATCTGCGGGAACAGCACATCGGCCCGGTCTTCGTCCTGCTGGCCCTGCTCGCCTCCGCCTCCCTGGTGCTCCGCCGCGATCTGCCGTGCAGTGTGCTCGCGGTGACCTCGGCGCTCACCGTGGTGGAGATCACCACCAACCAGAGCGGACCGCCGCGCACCTCGATCGTGCTGGCCGTGGTGGCGGCGCTGTACTCCCTCGCGGCCAGCACCGACCGCCCCACCACCTGGCGGGTCGGCCTCATCACCGCGGTGCTGCTGACCGGGACCGCGATGCTCTTCGGGCTCAGCCCCTGGTACTCCCAGGAGAACCTGGGCATCTTCGCCTGGGCCGGGCTGGCCGCCGCCGCGGGCGACGCGGTGCGCAGCCGCCGCGCCTATGTCGCCGCCGTCGAGGAGCGGGCGGTACGGGCCGAGCGCACCCGCGAGGAGGAGGCGCGCCGCCGGGTGGCCGAGGAGCGGCTGCGGATCGCCCGGGAGCTGCACGATGTGGTCGCCCACCACATCGCCCTGGTCAATGTGCAGGCCGGGGTGGCGTCCCATGTCATGGACAAACGCCCCGACCAGGCCAAGGAGGCGCTCGCCCACGTCCGGGAGGCCAGCCGCTCGGCGCTGGACGAGCTGCGCGCCACGGTCGGTCTGCTGCGGCAGTACGGCGACCCCGCCGCCCCCACCGAACCGGCACCGGGCCTCGGTGTGCTGGACCAGCTGGTGGAGGGCTTCGCCCGGGTGGGGATGCGGGTCGAGGTGGAGGCGGAGCCGCGCGGCGGCCTCGGACCGCTGGCGGGCTCGGTCGACCTCACCGCGTACCGGGTCGTCCAGGAGGCGCTGACCAATGTGCACAAGCACGCCGGGCCCGAGGCCGGTGTGCGGATCCGGATCGTCCGGGACCGCGGCGTGCTGGAGATCACCGTCGTGGACGACGGGGCGGGGGCGGAGCCCCGGGCCGACGGGGCCGCCGGGGAGGGCGTGCCCACGTCGCCGCTGCTGGACGACGAGCACGGCGGCGGACACGGACTGCTCGGGATGCGGGAGCGGGTCACCGCGCTGCGCGGCAGCTGCGAGGCGGGCCCCCTGCCCGAGGGCGGCTTCCGGGTGCGGGCCAGACTTCCCTTGCAGGGCCGTACGGGAGGGGATTCATGACGATCAAGGTGCTGCTCGCCGATGACCAGGCGTTGCTGCGCAGTGCGTTCCGCGTGCTGGTGGACTCCGATCCGGACATGGAGGTGGTGGGGGAGGCGTCCGACGGTGCGGAGGCGGTCGAGATCGTCCGTGCCAAGGGCGCGGACGTGGTCCTGATGGACATCCGGATGCCCGGTACCGACGGGCTGACCGCGACCCGCATGATCAGCGAGGACCCGGAGCTGACCGGGGTCCGGGTGGTCATGCTGACCACTTTCGAGGTCGACGAGTACGTGGTGGACTCCCTGCGGGCGGGCGCCAGTGGTTTCCTCGGTAAAGGCGCGGAGCCCGAGGAACTGCTGTCCGCGATCCGGATCGCGGCGGCGGGCGAGGCGCTGCTCTCCCCGGCCGCGACCAAGGGCCTGATCGCCCGGTTCCTGGCCCAGGGCGACGGCGCCCGGGACGGCGAGGACCCCGCCTACGACGCCAGTCGGCTGGACGCGCTCACGGTGCGTGAGCGCGAGGTGCTGGTGCAGGTGGCCGGTGGGCTGTCCAACGACGAGATCGCCGCCCGGCTGGAGGTCAGCCCGCTGACGGTCAAGACCCATGTGAACCGCGCGATGGCCAAGCTGGGGGCGCGGGACCGGGCCCAGCTGGTCGTGATCTCCTACGAGACGGGCCTGGTCCGCCCCGGGGCCTGACGCCGGACTTCCGCATACGCCACGGGGCGCGGAGCCCGTCGGCCCCGCGCCCCGTATGCGTACCGCGCCGTGGTTACGGCAGCGCCAGCATCCGCTCCAGCGCCAGCTTGGCGAAGCTCTCGGTCTCCGGGTCGACCTGGATGCGGTTGACGACCTTGCCCGCGGCGAGCGACTCCAGCGCCCACACCAGATGCGGGAGATCGATCCGGTTCATGGTCGAGCAGAAGCAGACCGTCTTGTCGAGGAAGACGATCTCCTTGCCCTCGTCGGCGAAGCGGTTCGCCAGTCGGCGGACCAGGTTCAGCTCGGTGCCGATCGCCCACTTGGACCCGGCGGGCGCGGCCTCCAGGGCCTTGATGATGTACTCGGTCGAGCCCACGTAGTCCGCGGCCGCGACCACCTCGTGCTTGCACTCGGGGTGGACCAGGACGTTGACGCCCGGTATGCGCGCACGGACGTCGTTGACCGAGTCCAGCGAGAAGCGGCCGTGCACCGAGCAGTGGCCGCGCCACAGGATCATCTTCGCCGCCCGCAGCTCCTCGGCGGTGAGCCCGCCGCCCGGCTTGTGCGGGTTGTAGACGACGCAGTCCTCCAGGGACATGCCCATGTCGCGGACGGCCGTATTGCGCCCCAGGTGCTGGTCGGGCAGGAACAGCACCTTGTTGTGCCGGGGCTCTCCCTGGCCGAAGGCCCAGTCCAGGGCCCGCTTGGCGTTGGAGGAGGTGCAGATGGTGCCGCCGTGCTTGCCGGTGAACGCCTTGATGTCTGCCGAGGAGTTCATGTACGAGACCGGCACCGTCGCCTCGGCGACCCCCGCCTCGGTCAGCACGTCCCAGCACTCGGCGACCTGCTCGGCGGTGGCCATGTCGGCCATCGAGCAGCCCGCCGCCAGATCGGGGAGGACGACCTGCTGGTCGTCGCCGGTCAGGATGTCGGCGGACTCCGCCATGAAGTGCACACCGCAGAAGACGATGTACTCCGCGTCCGGCCGGGCCGCCGCGTCCCGGGCGAGCTTGAAGGAGTCCCCGGTGACGTCGGCGAACTCGATGACCTCGTCGCGCTGGTAGTGGTGGCCGAGCACGAAGACCTTGTCCCCGAGCTTCTCCTTGGCCGCGCGGGCGCGTGCCACCAGGTCCGGGTCGGAGGGCGCCGGAAGGTCTCCGGGGCACTCCACACCACGCTCGCTCCGCGGGTCGGCCTCACGGCCGAGAAGCAGCAGAGCGAGCGGTGTCGGCTGCACGTCGAGGGGTTGGGCGGTGGTCACGTCACGCACCCTTCTTTCTTCGCTGGGAACGCTGGTCCTGTTAATCGTCAAAATGACGCTATCTATCATAACTGCTTCACGTCACGTTGACGATGGGCATCGTGTCGATGTGACGCATTCCCGGTGTGCCGGGCCGTGTGCGAGCATGAAGAACGCAGGAGCAAAGCGATGGGCCCGGAATGAATCCGGGGGGCCGTTGGTTTGTGCCGACGGCAAGCAGTCCGTACAACCCGGGAGAGAAGCAGATGACCGTTCAGGACGAGACCACCGCGAGCGAGGGCATCATCCTGTCCGACGCCGCCGCGTCGAAGGTCAAGAGCCTGCTGGAGCAGGAGGGCCGTGACGACCTCGCGCTGCGCGTCGCCGTCCAGCCCGGCGGCTGCTCCGGCCTGCGCTATCAGCTCTTCTTCGACGAGCGCTCCCTCGACGGCGACGTCGTCAAGGACTTCGACGGCGTCAAGGTCGTCACCGACCGGATGAGCGCCCCGTACCTGGGCGGTGCCTCGATCGACTTCGTCGACACCATCGAGAAGCAGGGCTTCACGATCGACAACCCGAACGCCACCGGCTCCTGCGCCTGCGGCGACTCCTTCAGCTGAGCCCGCCCGCGGGGTGCGCGCTCGACGACGCCGAGAAGGCGGCGGTCCCGGCCGGGACCGCCGCCTTCTTTAGTGGTGTCGCCTACTTCTTCCGCAGCGGCACCGTCTTGCCGGTCGACTTGTCGACCACCGTGCGGTCGTCCAGCGGTTTGTCCAGCTTGACCTTCTCGGTCATCTCCTTGGCGATCAGAATGCAGGCCCGCCCGGGGTGCTTGGGCTTGCTCTTGATCTCCACCGTCACCTGCTTCGACGTCTCCTTCGCGGAGACCGAGTAGGTGTTGCACACCCCGCCCCAGAAGCGCAGCGTCAGGGTCTTGTCGTCCGCGGTGTAGGAGATGATGTGGTTGATCTTCTCCTTGCCGGACTTGTCGGGCTTACCGCTCTCGCCCTGTCCCGGGCTCTCGGTACCGGCGGCCTTCTTGATGTACTCGGGCTGCACGGCCGGGTACGGAAGGGTCATCGAGACACCGTTGGTCCCGGTCGGCCGGGTCTCGAAGATCCACGACGGCACCAGCGCCCGCCGTCCGTCCACCATGTGCGAGGCCAGCCCGAAGGTCGCCTTGCGCACCATCACCTTGCCGGAGCTGCCCGAGGGGTTGGGCTCGCACGGCGCGATCGAGCCGCCCTCCGCCGGCCCGTCCGGGTCCGGGGTGGCCGACGGACAGCTCGCGCCCGTGGCCGGACCCCGGCCCCTGGTCGCCGCGTTGAGCTTCTTCAGCGCCTCGTCCGCGCTGATCAGCGGATAGGTGTCGGCCTCCTTGGGGAGCGCCAGTGTGCCGCTGCCACCGACCAACTGGCCGTCGGCGGCCACCTGGAGGCTGGTCGACCAGCCGTGCGTCGGCAGATCGCCCACCCGCGGCTCCGCGTTCACCGTGCGGATGGCGGCGTAGCGACCGGTCGCGTCCAGCTTGGCGTCCGAGAGTCCGAGCGCCTTGAGCACCGGCTCGGCGGTGCGCTTGGCCTTCGCCTCGGACACCACCTTGTCGTGGTCGGCGTCGCTCCGTTCGGGGTGGTCGTCATCGCCCTTCTTGCCGGACTTCCCGTCCCGGTAGACGGGGCAATCCTGGGCGGTGCTGCCGTCGCCCTTGCGCTCGCCCGCACCGGCGTCGCCGTCCGCGCCCGGCAGGCGCACACAGGAGCCGCCGGCGGGGGTGCCGTAGCGGGAGTAGCTCCAGCTGCCCGGACCGTCCTGGCTCACCCGCAGCACTGGACCGGCCGCGTCCTTGGTGCCCCCGACCTTCCAGAAGCCGTGGTCGCCGCGCGGGCTGCCGGGCACGTCCAGCGCCTTGGCCAGCCGTGCCACCTCGGCCTTGGTGACCTTCGGGTCGGACAGATACACCGGGGCCGAGTCCGGCCCGTCGGGCAGCTTCTTCTCCGCCACATAGCGCCCGCCACTCGGGTCGGGTTCCCCGGGCGCGATGCCCTCGCGTCCGGCGGTGGGGTAGGCGTCCAGTGCGAGGGGTTTTGGTGATCCGTCCTTGTGCGCCGTGCCGCTGCCGTCCGCCGCGGTCGAGGCCCAGTAGGCCCCGCCGCCACCGGCGACCAGTACCGCTGCCGCCACCGCGACCACGGCCAGTGGCGAACGGCGCCGCAGACGCGGATGGTCGTCGTCGGGGGTATGCGGGGTGTCGGTCTCCTCGGTGCTCACCGTTTCGCTCCTTCGGCTCCGCTCACGTTGTACGGTCCCATTTCCTCGCGAGGGGACGCCGGTGAGACGGGGCGGACGGGAGTACGGTTCCGTCAGTCGCCGTAATCGGACATCTTGTCCAGCAGCTGCGCGGACGCGGGCGGCACGGTGACCCCGCGGATCCGCGACAGGGACACCGGTGCGGCGGGAGGCGATACGGTGACCGGCCAGTGCGGCACCATCCGTGCCCCCTGGCCGCGCAGCTCTTCCAGGAATTCGGGCTCGATGGCACCGGTGGGAAGGGCGTTGATCACGTGCTCCGGCATGGGGAGCCTCCCGGTCCGAAGGGGTCGCGGATGAAGATCTGATGTATACGCACCGTATGCACCGGATCTCTGGCGAAAATAGCCCTACTATCTGGTAGTTTCTTACGTTCCTGTGGGAGTGGCAAGGCGCTAGCGTAGGGGCTCCGACCCCGCCGCCGCCCCGCAGGAGCGACTTCCGTGCGTATCGCCGTCACCGGCTCCATCGCCACCGACCATCTGATGACCTTCCCCGGCCGCTTCGCCGATCAGCTGGTCGCCGATCAGCTGCATACGGTCTCCCTCTCCTTCCTGGTCGACACCCTCGACGTCCGCCGCGGCGGTGTGGGCCCCAACATCTGTTTCGGTATGGGTGTGCTCGGCCTGCGCCCGATCCTGGTCGGCGCGGCCGGTGAGGACTTCGCCGAGTACCGCGCCTGGCTGGACCGTCACGGCGTGGACACCGCGTCCGTCCGGATCTCCGAGGTGCTGCACACCGCGCGCTTCGTCTGCACCACGGACACCGACCACAACCAGATCGCGTCCTTCTACACCGGCGCCATGAGCGAAGCCCGGCAGATCGAGCTCCAGCCGGTCGCCGACCGGGTCGGCGGGCTGGACCTGGTGGTCATCGGCGCGGACGACCCGGAGGCGATGGTCCGGCACACCGAGGAGTGCCGCTCGCGCGGTATCCCCTTCGCCGCCGACCCCTCCCAGCAGCTCGCCAGGATGGACGGCGAGGACATCCGGCTTCTGGTGGGCGGGGCGGAGTACCTGTTCACCAATGAGTACGAGGCCGCGCTGATCGAGACCAAGACCGGCTGGACCTCCGAGCAGATCCTCGCCAAGGTCGGCACCCGCGTCACCACGCTGGGCGCGCAGGGCGTCCGGATCGAGCGCGAGGGCGAGGAGCCGATCGTCGTCGGCTGCCCGGAGGAGGACGAGAAGGCCGATCCGACGGGTGTCGGCGACGCCTTCCGCGCGGGCTTCCTCTCCGGTCTGTCCTGGGGGCTGTCGCTGGAGCGCTCCGCCCAGGTGGGCTGCATGCTCGCCACCCTGGTCATCGAGACGGTGGGCACCCAGGAGTACGAGCTGCGCCGCGGCCACTTCATGGAGCGGTTCGCCAAGGCGTACGGCCATGACGCCGCCGCCGAGGTCAACGACCACCTGGTCTGACGCCCGCCCCTCCGGCCCCCGGGCTCCCCGGGGGCCGGAGGGTGTCAGGTGCGGCGGCGGACCCGGTAGGCGACACCGCGCTCGGCCGGGCGCTCGCCCTCGTACTCCTGGTCCCGCATGGCGCACCAGGCCGGGATGTCCAGCCGGGCCGCCTCGTCGTCGGACAGCACCGTGACCACCCCGCCCACCGGGACCTCGCCGATCACCTTGGCGAGCTCGATCACCGGGATCGGGCACCGCTTGCCGAGCGAGTCCACCACCAGCTCGGGTCCGGCGGTCTCCACCGCTGTTTCCGCCGCCGGCTCCCTTGCCGCGGGCCGCGCCGGCTCCGGGGCGCCGAGCCGTCCGCGGACCTCCCGGACCACCCCTGGCAGCAGCTCCAGGAACCGGTCCACCTCCGCCGCGGGCGTCCCCAACGGCAGCGAGACCCGGATGTTTCCCTCGGACAGCACCCCCATCGCCCGCAGCACATGGCTCGGGGTCAGGGTGGAGGAGGTGCAGGAGGAGCCGGACGAGACCGAGAACTCCGCGCGGTCCAGCTCATGCAGAAGTGTCTCCCCATCGACATAGAGACACGAGAAGGTGACCAGATGCGGCAGCCTCCGCTCCGGATCGCCCACCACCTCCACATCCGGCACCAACTCCGGCACCCGCGCCCGGATCCGGTCCACCAGACCCCGCAGCCGCTCCGCCTCGGCGTCCGCCCCCGCCCGTACGGCGCGCAGCGAGGCGGCCGCGGCGACCACGGCCGGGAGGTTCTCGAAGCCGGGGGAGCGGCCCGACTCCCGTTCGTCCGCCGGGCCCTGGGGCGAGAAGCGCACCCCCTTGCGGACGACGAGCAGCCCGACCCCCGAGGGGCCTCCCCATTTATGGGCACTTGCGGTCATAAGTGACCAATTGCCGTCCACCGGGCCCCAACCGAGCGACTGCGCCGCGTCCACCAGCAGCGGTACGCCCGCCTCCGCGCACACCTCCGCGGTCTCGGCCACCGGCTGCACCGTGCCGACCTCGTGGTTGGCGGACTGGAGACAGGCCAGTGCGGTGGGTTCCGGGGCCTCCCGCAGGGCCGTCACGTAGGCGTCCGGCGCGACCCGTCCGGCGCGGTCCACCCCCACCTCGGTGACCGTGCCGCCGCCCGCCTCGTGGGTGGCCGCGGCATGCAGCACCGCGGAGTGCTCGACGGCGGAGACGATCAGATGACGGCCGGCCCGGCGGCGCCCCGCGAGCGCTCCGGCAATGCCGTCGTGGAGCGCGCGTGTCCCCGATGGAGTGAACACCAGCTCGTCCGGGCGGCAGCCGACGGTCTCGGCCGCCGCCTCCCGGGCGGCGTCCAGCAGCAGCCGGGCGCGGCGCCCCTCGCGGTACAGCCGCGCGGGGTCGGCCCACCCCTCGTCCAGGGCGGCGAGCAGCGCCTGCCGGGCGACCGGGTGCAGCGGAGCGGACGAGGCCGCGTCGAAGTAGGGCACGTAAAGAACGCTAGTCGGTGTGGACCGCGCGGTGTCCGCGGCGGTGATCGGAACCGGTCCCGCCGCACCCTCTCGCACCCCGGATCCGGTGCCGTCCAACATGCCGTACCGGGGCGAAAACCGCTGGCGGAGGGGGGCATTCCACCCCATCGGGGTGCGGCCCGGCGCGTTGGGCACCCTGGCCGCGCGGCCCCAAATGGCGTCCAGTAGGGTTTGGTCCGCATAAACATCCAAACCCCTGCCCGCACCGGGCCGGCGACCGACCGACAGACGGCCGCGGCCGACCGCGCGGGCGAGACTCTCGGGAAGGCGCTACGTGAGTCCCAACGGCTCCGACCGCTCGTCGCGGCGCCCGGTGCGGCGGAAGCTGCTGCAGGCGCTGGCCGCGGGCTTGGTCCTGGCGACCGCCACCGGTTGCACATCGAAGGACTTCCCCCGCCTCGGAATGCCCACCCCGGTTACGGAGGAGGCGCCGCGGATCCTCTCCCTCTGGCAGGGTTCGTGGGCGGCTGCGCTCGCCACGGGCGTTCTGGTCTGGGGCCTGATCCTGTGGGCGGTCATCTTCCACCGCCGCAGCAGGACCAAGATCGAGGTTCCCGCTCAGACCCGGTACAACATGCCCATCGAGGCGCTGTACACCGTGGTCCCGATCATCATCGTCTCGGTGCTGTTCTACTTCACCGCGCGCGATGAGACCGCGCTCCTGAAGACCTCCAAGAAGCCGGACCACGTCGTCAACGTCGTGGGCTACCAGTGGAGCTGGGGCTTCAACTACATGGAGAACGTGGACGGGAAGACCGCCACTCCGAAGCAGACCGCCAAGGAGATCAAGGCCATCCCCAACCGGATGCTCTCCGCGGTGCCCAAGGGCGCCGAGGGCGTCTACGACGCGGGTGTCCCCGGCCAGCGGAACCCGCAGAACGGCAACCCGGGGCCCACCCTGTGGCTGCCCAAGGGTGAGTCGGTCCAGTTCATCCTGACCTCCCGCGATGTCATCCACTCGTTCTGGGTGGTCCCCTTCCTGATGAAGATGGACGTCATCCCGGGGCACACCAACCGCTTCGAGGTCACCCCGAACCGCGAGGGCACCTTCATGGGCAAGTGTGCCGAGCTGTGCGGCGTCGACCACTCCCGGATGCTCTTCAACGTCAAGGTAGTCTCGCCCGAGCGCTACCAGCAGCACCTGAAGGACCTGGCGAAGAAGGGCCAGACCGGCTACATCCCGGCGGGCATTGAGCAGACGGACGCTGCCAAGAACGCGGAGACCAACAACACATGAGCATCCTCAACGAACCTCAGGGTGCCGACGCCACCGCCTCGTACGAGAACGAGTTGCCGGTGCGCCGCAAGCAGCCCGGCAATGTCGTCGTCAAGTGGCTGACCACCACCGACCACAAGACGATCGGCACGCTCTACCTCGTCACGTCGTTCGCGTTCTTCTGCATCGGCGGCCTGATGGCGCTCTTCATGCGCGCCGAGCTGGCCCGCCCGGGTACGCAGATCATGTCGAACGAGCAGTTCAACCAGGCGTTCACCATGCATGGCACGATCATGCTGCTGATGTTCGCCACCCCGCTGTTCGCGGGCTTCACGAACTGGATCATGCCGCTCCAGATCGGTGCGCCCGATGTGGCGTTCCCGCGGCTGAACATGTTCGCGTACTGGCTGTACCTCTTCGGCTCGCTGATCGCGGTGGGCGGCTTCCTCACTCCGCAGGGCGCGGCCGACTTCGGCTGGTTCGCCTACTCCCCGCTGTCGGACGCGGTCCGTTCACCGGGTGTGGGCGCGGACATGTGGATCATGGGTCTGGCCTTCTCCGGCTTCGGCACGATCCTCGGTGCGGTCAACTTCATCACCACGATCATCTGCATGCGCGCTCCGGGCATGACGATGTTCCGGATGCCGATCTTCGTCTGGAACGTCCTGCTCACCGCGGTGCTGGTGCTGCTGGCCTTCCCGGTGCTGGCCGCCGCGCTGTTCGCCCTGGAGGCGGACCGTAAATTCGGGGCCCATGTCTTCGACGCGGCCAATGGCGGAGCATTGCTCTGGCAACACCTCTTCTGGTTCTTCGGCCATCCAGAGGTGTACATCATCGCCCTGCCATTCTTCGGGATCATTTCGGAGATCATTCCGGTCTTCTCCCGCAAGCCGATGTTCGGTTACATCTCGCTGATCGCCGCGACGATCTCGATCGCCGGTCTGTCGGTCACGGTCTGGGCGCACCACATGTATGTGACGGGCGGCGTACTGTTGCCGTTCTTCTCCTTCATGACATTCCTGATCGCGGTTCCGACCGGTATCAAGTTCTTCAACTGGATCGGCACCATGTGGAAGGGGTCGCTGAGCTTCGAGACCCCGATGCTCTGGGCGATCGGCTTCCTGATCACCTTCACCTTCGGTGGTCTGACCGGTGTCATCCTGGCCTCGCCGCCGATGGACTTCCACGTCTCGGACTCGTACTTCGTGGTGGCCCACTTCCACTACGTGGTGTTCGGCACCGTGGTGTTCGCGATGTTCGCCGGCTTCCACTTCTGGTGGCCCAAGTTCACCGGCAAGATGCTGGACGAGAAGCTCGGCAAGATCACCTTCTGGACGCTGTTCGTGGGCTTCCACGGCACGTTCCTGGTGCAGCACTGGCTCGGTGCGGAGGGCATGCCCCGCCGCTACGCCGACTACCTGGCGGCCGACGGCATCACCACGCTGAACACGATCTCCACGATCGCCTCGTTCCTGCTCGGTCTGTCGATCCTGCCGTTCTTCTACAACGTCTGGAAGACCGCCAAGTACGGCAAGAAGATCGAGGTCGACGACCCGTGGGGCTACGGCCGTTCGCTGGAGTGGGCGACCTCCTGCCCGCCGCCGCGGCACAACTTCCTCACGCTGCCGCGGATCCGCTCCGAGTCCCCGGCCTTCGATCTGCACCACCCGGAGATCGCGGCGCTCGACCAGCTCGAGAACCACGGTGCCTCCGACGATGACAAGGCCCTCGCGGGTGGCAAGGAGGCCGGCAAGTGAAGGTCCAAGGCCGGATGTTCATCTGGCTCGCCGTCTTCATCCTGATCATGGCCATCGTGTATGGCGTGTGGTCCAAGGAACCGGCGGGCACCACCGCGCTCTTCCTCGCCTTCGGCCTGAGCGTCATGATCGGCTACTACCTGGCGTTCACCGCGCGCCGGGTGGATGTCGGGGCGCAGGACAACAAGGACGCGGACGTCGCCGACGACGCCGGTGAGCTGGGATTCTTCTCCCCGCACAGCTGGCAGCCGCTCTCCCTGGGCTTCGGTGGCGCGCTGGCCTTCCTCGGTGTGGTCTTCGACTGGTGGCTGCTCTACTTCTCGGCCCCGATCATCATGGTCGGTCTGTTCGGCTGGGTCTTCGAGTACTACCGCGGCGAGAACCAGAACCAGTAACCGGTTCTCGTACCGGCTGAGCACGGGGCCCGGACACCTTCCGAAGGTGTCCGGGCCCCGTGCGTACCTCCCCACGCCCAGGCGGGTGTCACTCCGGTGCTTCACTCCGCGCGCCGTCCGCGGCGGCCGTTCATAGCGTGTGTCCATGAGCCACACATCGCGATCACCTCGACCCCGGGCCGTGCTCACCTGCACCCTGCTGGTGGCGTCGCTGATGGCGGGACTCAGCGGCTGCGGGGGCCCTTCCTCCAACCCGCTGTCCGCCAAGCCGTACGACGCCGCCGACCAGATCTCGTTCAGCGGCGACGGGGAGAACCACAAGGCCGATCCGGACAAGCCACTGGAAGTGACGGCCAAGGGCGACGACGGCCGGATCACGGACGTCACCGCCACCGACGCCGCGGGGCGCTACGTCCGGGGCGAGCTGACCGACGACGGCAGCCGCTGGCGCAGCACCGTGCCGCTGGCCGCCGGAGCGCACTACACGCTCCGGGTGAGCACGGAGGACTCCAACGGGGCGCCCGGCCGCCGGACCATCGACTTCACCACCAGCTCCGCCCGCAGGCTGCTGAAGGTCACCTTCGGGCCGAAGGCGGGGGAGTACGGCGTCGGGCAGCCCGTCACCGCCAAGCTGAGCCGGCCGGTGAAGGACCCCTCGGCCCGGGCCGTGGTGGAGCGTGCCCTGAAGGTGGACTCCCAGCCCGCGGTGGACGGTGTCTGGCACTGGGTGGACAACAAGACCCTGCACTACCGTCCGCAGGACTACTGGCCCGCCCACGCCACCATCAATGTGCACTCCAACCTCAAGGGCATCAGGATCGGCGGCGGGCTCTACGGCGGTGACGCCAAGTCTCTGAAGCTGACCACCGGTGACCGCATCGAGGCCCTCACCGACTCCGGCACCCACCAGATGACGGTGAAGCGCAATGGAGTGCCGGTCCGGACCATCCCGATCACCACCGGTATGCCCGGATTCGATACCCGCAATGGCGTCAAGGTGATCCTCGCCAAGGAGTCCGCGGTGCGGATGACCGGCGCCAGTATCGGCCTCGGCAACTCCTACGACCTGATGGTCTACTGGGCGACCCGGGTCACCTGGAGCGGTGAGTACGTGCACGCGGCGCCGTGGTCCACCGGTTCCCAGGGCGTGGCCAACGTCAGCCACGGCTGCACCGGTATGAGCACGGAGAACGCCCAGTGGTTCTTCAACACCGTGCGGCTCGGCGACGTCGTCAAGGTCGTGAACAGCAACGGCGCCGATATGACGACGTTCGACAACGGCTACGGCGACTGGAACATGGCCTGGAACGACTGGCGTCAGGGCAGTGCCCTCGCCGCCGGTCAGCGGGACGGTTCGACCCCGGCCGACTCGGCCCGGCTCCGGCCCCAGGTGTGACGGTGGCGACAGCCGTGACCGCCCCGGCCGTCAGGAGACCCCTGCGGTCAGGCGCTCACGGCCGGCCGCGTGCGGAGCAGCCCGGCCAGCGCGTCCGCCAGGGCCACCGGGTCCACCGGATGGGTGACCGCGGCCTCCGCGCGGCTCCAGGTGGCCAGCCAGGCGTCCTGCGGGCGGCCGATGAGCAGCAGTACCGGCGGACAGCGGAAGATCTCGTCCTTGATCTGCCGGCACACGCCCATCCCGCCCGCGGGCACCGCCTCGCCGTCCAGCACACAGGCATCGATACCGCCCTCCTCCAGTGCCGTCAGGACGGCGGGGAGGGTCGCGCACTCCAGGAACTCCACCGGGGGCACATCGGCTGCGGGCCGTCGTCCGACGGCGAGCCGCACCTGCTCGCGGGTGCTCGCGTCATCGCTGTAGACCAGCACCGTGGCGGTAGGCCGCATCGTGTCCTCCGGATGAACTAAGTGATCCGCTGGGCTCCTGTGGCGGATGCTACTCCGGTACAGCCGCCCGGAGGAGGGGGCGTACAGATCTCTACCCCCTTCGAGGGACTGCCCGGAAGGGCGCCGACGAGCAGGGCCGATGGCGTTGACACTCCGAACGGCACCCCCGGGAGTGAGGGCCGGATAAGCGACCGACATAATGTCGGTCGTGGCGACAGCAACAGCAGTAGATACCGGGCACGCGCACCCGTCGGTCAACCGGCCGAACCTCACCAGCGTCGGAACCATCATCTGGCTGAGTTCCGAGCTGATGTTCTTCGCGGCCCTCTTCGCGATGTACTTCACCCTGCGATCGGTGACCGGAGCCGAGCACTGGAAGGAAATGGCGTCCGCGCTGAACTTCCCGTTCTCGGCGACGAACACCACGATCCTGGTGCTCTCCTCCCTCACCTGCCAGCTCGGCGTCTTCGCCGCCGAGCGCGGCGACGTGAAGAAGCTGCGCACCTGGTTCGTGATCACCTTCGTCATGGGCGCTATCTTCATCGGCGGTCAGATCTTCGAATACACCGAGCTGGTCAAGCACGAGGGGCTCTCGCTCTCGTCCGACCCGTACGGCTCGGTGTTCTACCTGACCACCGGCTTCCACGGAATGCATGTGACGGGCGGCCTCATCGCCTTCCTGCTGGTCCTCGGAAGGACGTACGCGGCCAAGAGGTTCACCCACCAGCAGGCGACGGCGGCCATCGTCGTGTCCTACTACTGGCACTTCGTCGATGTCGTCTGGATCGGCCTCTTCGCCACGATCTACATGATCAAGTAAGCCGGTCACCGCACCGGAACCACGTCCTTTAAAGCATCGACGCAGAAGATCCTGACACCGGGGTAATCCGTGAAAAAGCTCTCCGCACGACGACGCCATCCGCTGGCTGCGCTCGTCGTCCTACTCTTCGCGCTGGCGGTCACTGGGGGGGCATACGCCGCGTTCTCGCCGAGCGAGGCGAAGGCTGATGACAGCTCCGCCCAGTCCCTCGCCATCGAGGAGGGCAAGAAGCTCTATGCCGTCGGCTGCGCCAGCTGCCACGGCACGGGCGGTCAGGGGTCCTCCGACGGCCCGAGCCTGGTCGGCGTCGGGTCCGCCGCCGTCGACTTCCAGGTCGGCACCGGCCGGATGCCCGCCCAGCAGCCGGGCGCCCAGATGCCGAAGAAGAAGAAGGTGTACACGGACGCCGAGACCGAGCAGCTCGCCGCGTACATCGCCTCGCTCGGCGCCGGTCCGGTGACGCCCACCAAGAGCCAGTACAACATCGACGGCGCGGACGTCGCGAGGGGCGGAGAGCTCTTCCGTACCAACTGCGCGCAGTGCCACAACTTCGCCGGCAAGGGCGGTGCCCTGACCAACGGCAAGTACGCGCCCGCGCTCGATGGTGTGAGTCCCAAGCACATCTACGAGGCCATGCAGACCGGCCCGCAGGCCATGCCGAACTTCCCCGACACCACGATGCCGGAGAAGGAGAAGCAGGACATCATCGCGTACCTCGACACGGTCAACAGCGACAAGACCAAGACCCCTGGTGGCCTTGAGCTCGGCGGGCTCGGCCCGGTCAGCGAGGGCCTGTTCGCGTGGATCTTCGGCATGGGCGCCCTGATCGTCCTCACCATCTGGGTCGCCGCCCGGACCGCAAAGGCCAAGAAGTCATGAGTAGCCACGAGATTCCAGAAGCAGACGAGCAGCTGCCCGAGAAGCGGGAGACCGCCGAGGGCGCGGTGGAGGTCTCCGAGGACCCCTTCGCCGATCCGGGCATGCCGCCGCATGAGCACCGCAAGCAGGACATCGACGAGCGGGCCGCCAGGCGCTCCGAGCGCACCGTCGCCCTGCTCTTCACGTCCTCGATGCTGGCCACGATCGCCTTCATCGCCGCGTATGTGGCGATCCCGGTGGACAAGTACATCTATGTCTTCCCGATCGGCCACATCAGCGCGCTCAACTTCACGCTCGGCCTGACGCTCGGGGTCGCCCTCTTCGGTATCGGCGCGGGCGCGGTCCACTGGGCCCGCACCCTGATGTCCGATGTGGAGATCGCCGACGAGCGCCACCCGATCGAGGCCAGCCCCGAGGTCAAGGCCAAGGTCATGGCGGACTTCCGGGCCGGTGCCGCCGAGTCCGGGTTCGGCCGCCGCAAGCTGGCGCGCAACACCCTCTTCGGCGCCCTGGCGCTGGTGCCGCTCTCCGGCCTGGTGCTGCTGGGTGGCCTCGGCCCGATGCCCGGCACCAAGCTGCGGCACACCAAGTGGGCCAAGGGCAAGCTGCTGATGAACCAGAACACCATGCAGCCGCTGCGCCCCGAGGACATCGTCGTCGGCTCGCTGACCTTCGCCATGCCCGAGGGCATGGAGGAGGACCAGCACGACTTCCAGACCGAGATCGCCAAGGCTGCCCTGATGCTGGTCCGGCTCCAGCCGGAGGACATCAAGGACAAGCATGAGCTGGACTGGTCGCACGACGGCATCGTCGCGTTCTCGAAGATCTGCACGCACGTGGGCTGCCCGATCAACCTGTACGAGCAGCAGACCCACCACGTCCTGTGCCCCTGCCACCAGTCGACCTTCGACCTCGCCGACGGTGGCCGAGTGATCTTCGGTCCCGCCGGGCATGCGCTGCCGCAGCTGCACATCACGGTGAATGACGAGGGGTACCTCGAAGCCATGGGCGACTTCCCGGAGCCCGTCGGTCCTGCTTTCTGGGAGCGCGGATGAGTACTGCACAGGCCAACGACGCGCAGCGGCGCGGTAAAGCGTCCGCGGGCGAGCGCGTTGCCGACTGGGCCGACGGCCGGCTGGGCATCTACAGCATGGCCAAGGCCAATATGCGCAAGATCTTCCCGGACCACTGGTCCTTCATGCTGGGTGAGGTCGCGCTCTACAGCTTCATCATCATCATCCTCACGGGTGTGTATCTGACGCTGTTCTTCCACCCCAGCATGGGCGAGGTCGTCTACCACGGCCCGTACGAGCCCATGCAGGGCGTGCGGATGTCGGAGGCGTTCGCCTCCACGCTGGACATCAGCTTCGAGGTGCGCGGCGGTCTGCTGATCCGGCAGATCCACCACTGGGCCGCGCTGATCTTCCTCGCCGCGATGTTCGTGCACATGATGCGGGTGTTCTTCACCGGTGCGTTCCGCAAGCCGCGTGAGATCAACTGGCTGTTCGGCTTCCTGCTGTTCTTCCTCGGCATGCTGACCGGCTTCACCGGCTACTCGCTCCCCGACGACCTGCTCTCCGGTACCGGTCTGCGGTTCATCGAGGGTGTGTTCCTGTCGGTCCCGGTCATCGGCACCTACATCACGATGTTCGTGTACGGCGGCGAGTTCCCCGGCACGGATCTGATCGCCCGGCTCTACCCGGTCCACGTCCTGCTGCTGCCGGGCATCATGCTCGGTCTGCTGGTGGCGCACCTGATCCTGGTCTTCTACCACAAGCACACGCAGTACCCCGGGGCCGGAAAGACCAACAAGAACGTGGTCGGCATGCCCCTGCTGCCGGTCTACATGGCCAAGGCGGGCGGCTTCTTCTTCCTCGTCTTCGCCGTGATCGCGGTCCTCTCCGCGGTCGCCACGATCAACCCGATCTGGACCATCGGTCCCTACCGGCCGGACCAGGTGTCCACCGGTGCGCAGCCCGACTGGTACATGGGCTTCGCCGAGGGTCTGGTCCGTGTGATGCCGGGCTGGGAGATCAACATCTGGGGCCACACGCTCGTCCTGGGTGTGTTCATCCCGATCGTGCTGTTCCCCGTGGTGCTGCTGGCGATGGGCGTCTACCCGTTCATCGAGTCGTGGATCACCGGTGACAAGCGCGAGCACCACATCCTGGACCGCCCGCGCAACGCCCCGACCCGTACCGCCTTCGGTGTGGCGTGGCTGACCGCGTACTTCGTGATGCTGATCGGTGGTGGAAACGACCTCTGGGCGACCCACTTCCATCTGTCGATCAACGCGATCACGTGGTTCGTCCGGATCGGCTTCTTCGCCGGACCGGTGGTGGCCTTCATCGCCACCCGGCGGATCTGTCTCGGCCTCCAGCGCCGCGACCGCGACAAGGTGCTGCACGGCCGGGAGACCGGCATCATCAAGCGGCTGCCGCACGGTGAGTTCGTCGAGGTCCATGAGCCGCTCTCGCAGGAGCAGCTGCACACGCTGACCCAGCACGAGCAGCCGAAGCCGTTCGAGGTCGGCCCGGCGGTCGACGAGAACGGGGTCGCGCGGAAGATAAAGCGCAAGGACAAGCTCCGCTCGAAGCTCTCCAAGAGCTACTACGGCGAGCAGGCGATGATCCCGAAGCCGACCCGCGAGGAGTACCAGGAAATCACCAGTGGCCACGGCCACCACTGATCCTTCGGTACACCGCTGACGCCACCCACAGACCAGGGCCCCGGCCCGGACCACTACGGTCCGGCCGGGGCCCTGGCCGTTCGGCCGAGCGCGGTGGCCAGGAGTGTCCGCCGGATCAGGCCCACCGGGCGCCCGGCATCCGCGGCCACGGCGCCGCTAGGCTAACGGCGGGGCCGACCGCAGACACCCGTGCGGATTCCCCTTTCCCCTGCCCACCCCCACGGATCCAGGAGCGGACCATGGACGTTGTGACCCCAGCCGGAGGCGACAGCACCGCGACGGCCCGCACCTGGCCGGATGTGCTCACCTCACTGCTCGACGGCCAGGACCTCAGCGCCGATGACACCGCCTGGGCCATGGACCGGATCATGCGCGGTGAGGCCACCGACGCGCAGATCGCCGGATTCATCGTGGCGCTGCGGGCCAAGGGCGAGACCGTGGCCGAGGTGTCCGGGCTCGTCCGGACGATGTACGAGCACGCCGCGGTGATCGAGGTCCCCGGGGACACCGTCGACATCGTCGGCACCGGCGGCGACCGTGCCAGGACGGTCAATATCTCGACGATGTCGGCGCTGGTGGTGGCCGGTACCGGAGCGCGGGTGGTCAAGCACGGCAACCGTGCCTCGTCCTCCGCCAGCGGAGCCTCCGACGTCCTGGAGAAGCTGGGCGTCAATCTCGACCTGACCCCGCGGCGGGTGGTCGAGGTGGCCGAGGAGGCGGGGATCACCTTCTGCTTCGCGGTGAAGTTCCACCCGTCGCTGCGCCATGTCGCCGCTGCCCGCCGGGAGTTGGGCATCGGCACCACGTTCAACATCCTCGGCCCGCTCACCAACCCGGCCCGGGTGCGCACCCAGGCGACCGGTGTGGCGGACGCCCGGATGGCGCCCATCGTCGCCGGTGTGCTGGCCGAGCGCGGCTCGTCCGCGCTGGTCGTCCGGGGCGACGACGGCCTCGACGAGCTGACCGTGACCGCGACGTCCCAGGTGTGGGTGGTGCGGAACGGCACCGTACGCCAGGAGACCTTCGACCCGCGTGACCTCGGTATCGACCTCGTCCCGGTGGAGTCCCTGCGTGGCGCCGACGCCTCGTACAACGCGGATGTGGCACGCCGGCTGCTGGCGGGGGAGACCGGCCCGGTCCGGGACGCGGTGCTGCTCAACTCGGCCGCCGCGCTGGCCGCGCTGGACCCCGAGCCGGGCACCAAGACGCTCACCGAGCAGATCGGGGAGGGGCTGACGCGCGCCGCGGAGTCCATTGACTCGGGGGCGGCGCGCAACGCCCTGGAGCGATGGGTACGCGCCAGCAACGCGTAAGGCCCTGCCGTCCCACCGCCCTTGCCCGGATGCCGGACAGGGGCGGTGCGCCGTTTCTCCGTATGGCATACTCCTGACCAGGTCACGAGCGACAGCGACTACGGCCCCGGCCCGCTGTCCGGCAACCCTCCGTCCGTGGCGGGGTGCCCCGGGTGATGACCGGGCCGCAGGCAGCGAGGTCTGCGGCAAGCGCGGACCCCTCGCACTAGGGGTCCTGGTGGTCGAGGGAGTTCTTCCGTGACGCAGCGAATGCTTTAGGGCCGGACGGCCCGTATCCCACAGCCTCCGCGCGGTGCCCTGTTCCGTGCGTTGAGCGATTTTCCACGCCCGCACCGGCGGTGAACCGCCGGGTCCGCGTGTGACGCATTCACGCCTTCACCCTCCGGGAGAATTCGCCATGTCCGTGCGCCCTGCCGCCTCCGTTGCCCCCGCTGCCGCCGATGTCTGTGAGCCGCTGTCCGTGCTGGGCGCCGATGTCCGGGTGCCCCTGGTCACCGGTGGCGAGGTGACCTACGCCGCGCTCGACTACGCCGCCAGCGCCCCCGCCCTCCAGCGGGTCTGGGACGACATCGCCGCCTACGCCCCGTACTACGGCAGCGTCCACCGCGGTGCCGGGTACCTCTCGCAGCTGTCCACCGATCTGTTCGAGAACAGCCGCGCGGACGTCGCCGCCTTCCTCGGCTGCCGCGAGGACGACCAGGTCGTCTTCACCCGTTCCACCACCGATTCGCTCAACCTGCTGGCCGCCGTGCTGCCGTCCGGTACCGAGGTTTTCGTCTTCGAGACCGAGCACCACGCCTCGCTGCTGCCCTGGGAGCAGCGCGAGGACGTCCGAGTGCGCTACCTCAGCGCGCCGCGCTCCCCGCGGCAGGCCGTCGAGACGCTGGAGCGGGCGCTCGCGGAGCGGACCGGGGGCCCGGCGCTGGTGTGCGTGACCGGTGCGTCCAATGTGACCGGTGAGCTCTGGCCGGTGCGGGAGCTGGCCGCCGCGGCCCACGCCCACGGCGCCCGTATCGTCCTCGACGCCGCCCAACTCGCCCCCCACCACCCGGTGGACATCGCGGCGGAGGACGTCGACTGGGTCGCCTTCTCCGGGCACAAGCTGTACGCGCCCTTCGGCGCCGGAGTGCTGGCCGGACGTGCCGACTGGCTCCGCGAGGCGCGCCCGTACCTGGCGGGCGGCGGCGCCAGCCGCAAGGTCGCCCGGCGGGAAGACGGCGGGGTGGACGTCGAGTGGCACACCACCGCCGCCCGGCACGAGGCGGGTTCGCCGAACGTCATCGGCGTCTACGCCATCGCCTCCGCCTGCAAGGCGCTGACCGAGGCCGGGTTCGACGGTCTGGTCGCCCGTGAGCGGCAGTTGATCGCCGCGGTCCGGGAGGGCCTGGCGGAGGTGCCGGAGGTGCGGGTGCTCTCGCTGTTCGGCGAGGACGCCCCGCGGGTGGGGGTGCTGTCGTTCGTGGTGGACGGCTGGAACAGCTCGCACTTCGCTGCCGCGCTCTCCGCGGAGTACGGCATCGGCGTCCGTGACGGCCTCTTCTGCGCCCACCCGCTGGTCCGCACACTGCTGGGCAGCGAGCCGGAGGAGCCGGGCGAATGCGGCGCCCCCGAGGCCGCGCCGGGCGAGCGCTCCCTGAACGCGATCCGCGTCAGCTTCGGCGCGGGCACCCCGGACGAGCACGTGGACCGCTTCGTCCGCGCGGTGAAGGAACTGGTCCGCGACGGCGCCCAGTGGACCTACCGCACCGAAGACGGCCGCTGCGTCCCCGCCCGCGACTGACCCCACCGGGCGGTGCCCCGCCCCGCTCCCCCGCCCCCGCGGCGAGCGGTAACGCGACGGGCGTCTGCCCGCGGCGCTGGGCGGACGTCGGTGAGCCACCGCCGTGGCCTGGTCCGGCGCCGCCGGTGGCCGGGCGGGTCGCCCGTCGCTCCGCGGGCGATGGGGCGTCAGGCATGCGAGGCGACTGCCCCGGGTGGGTGGGTCAGCCGTCGAGGCCGATGGCGAAGGCCGCTTCCAGGTCGTGCTGGGAATACGTGCGGAAGGCGATGTGCGTCTCCGTGGAAGCCACCCCGGGGACCTTGCTGATCTTGCCCGGGATGATGTCCGCGAGGTCGTCGTGCTCGGCCACCCGCACCATCGCGATCAGGTCGTGCGCGCCGGTGACCGAGTAGACCTCGCTCACACCCTCCAGCGCGGCGATCTTCTCGGCGATCTCCGGGATCCGGTCCACGCTGGTCTTGATGAGCACGATCGAAGTGATCATGGCTGGCTTTCTCCCTCGCTGGACCTGGCTGCGCCGCCCACTCTAGCCGTCCGCCCGAAGCGGGCCCATGCGTAGAGGAAGCCGAGGGTGAAGCCCACCAGATGGGCCAGATAGGCCACCCCTGGGTGGTCGTCGGCCTCGCGGGCGGCGAGCCACTGGAGGGCGACCCAGAAGACCAGGACCACCCAGGCGGGGAAGCGCAGCGGCAGGAAGAACAGGAACGGGAAGAGGCTGGTCACCCGGGCCCGGGGGAAGAGCCAGAGAAACGCGCCGAGGACCCCGGAGATCGCTCCGGAGGCGCCGACCAGGGTCTGCCCGGAGTCGGCGTGGGCCGCGGCGTAGCCCAGGAGCGCCAGATAGCCGGTGGCGAGGTAGAAGAGGGCGAATTGCACTCGTCCCATGCGCTCCTCGGTCATCGCACCGAAGACGTAGAGAAACAGCATGTTTCCGAGCAGGTGCAGCCAGTTGCCGTGGACGAAGAGCGCGGTGAGCGGGGTCAGCGGCTGACCGGGCCCGCCGCTCCACAGGGCGCTGGGGACCACCCCCCAGCGCTCGAAGTAGGCGGACTGGGCCTGGAGCAGCTCCCCGCCCGTGCCGTACTCGGGGTTGAGGCCGGAGGCCGGGCCGAGGACGAAGATCAGACAGCAGCTGACGATGAAGGTGTACGTCATCAGGGGGCGGCCGGACGTCTCACCGGAACCCTCAGACGTATCGATCATGGCCAGATCATCGCGTACCGGGCACAACCTGCCCAGAGTGCCTCGCCGCGCGGTGCCGAGGGGCGGTATGGGCACGGCACGGGCCAGGGCTCAGGCCGTAGGGTTACAGGACGCCCCTGAGCCCCAGATCTGAGCCCCCGAGATCTGACCCCCGAGAGACGTGCCGAGAAGCGAGGACACAAGACCGATGGCCGTTCCCACGCCGACAGCCGAGACCCGCTGGCGTTGCACGCTGTGTGGCAACCTCACCCGATTTGATGTGACCCGCTCGACGAAGGCCGTGGAGTATGTCCATCTCGACCTGGCCGGGGAGCCGAAGGTCGAGGAGCGCGAGGTGGTCAGTGAGACCATTGAGTCAGTGCGCTGTCGCTGGTGCAACGCGGTCGACCAGATCGAGCTGGTGGACCGGCCGAGTGCGGGTGCGAGCGCCTGAGAACGGAGCGATGACAGGTGGTGGAGCGGACGGGCGGCCCCGGGGCGGCCGGTGACGCCGAGGGCGTCACCGAGGCGCTCGACCGCCCCCTGCCGGAAGGGGTGCGGCGGCGTGTCGTGGGGCTCGTCGCGGACGCCTTCGGTGGCCTGACGGTCACCGAATTGCCTCCCCAGCTCCGGCAGTACGCCCGTTTCACCCCGACCCGCCGCGCGAAGTTCGCGGGGAACGCGATGGCCGCCGCGGTGGAGAGCGACCCGGTCTTCCGGCAGCGGATCGCGGCACGGCTGCGCGAGACCCAGCCGGAGCTGTCGGAGGCCATCGAGGGCGGTTCGCCGCCCGCCGCGGCCGATCCGGTGGATGTCGCCGCGGTGGCGTACGTCCTGCGTCCGACCGGCTGGGTGAAGCTGGTCGACGCGGCCGGTGAGGAGGCGCAGCGGGCCTCGGCCGAGCGGGCCGGGGAGGAGGCCGAGCGGGAGCTCCAGCGGCTGCGCGAGGAGCTGGCGGAGGCCAGGGCCGCGGCGCGCAACGAGGCGGAGCGGGTGCGCGGGGAGCTGGAGGCGGCGCGCAAGGAGGGCGACGCGCTCCAGCGCAAGCTGCGCAGCGCGCAGAGCGATGTGAAGCGCGGTGCCGCGGCGCTGCGCAAGGCCGAGGCCGAGCTGGAGGCTGTACGGTCCGAGGCGGCGGCACGGCAGGCGACCGCGGACGGTGAGGCGCGGCGGCTGCGGGCCCGGCTCGCGGAGACCGAGTCGGCGCTGGAGGCGAGCCGCCGGGCGGTGCGCGAGGGCCGCAGCGTGGAGGACATGCGGGTGCGGCTGCTGCTGGACACGGTGCTGGAGGCGGCGCAGGGCCTGCGGCGCGAACTGGCGCTGCCGCCCGCTTCGATGCGCCCCGCCGAGACGGTGGACGCGGTGGAACCGGGCCGGATGACCCCGAAGGACATAGCGACCAGGGCGCTGTCCGAAACCGATCCGGCCCTGCTGGACCAGCTGCTCGCGCTGCCGCAGGCGCATTTGGTGGTGGATGGCTACAACGTCACCAAAACCGGCTATCCGACCATGCCGTTGGAGAAGCAGCGGCTGCGGCTGCTGGGCGGTCTCGCGGTGCTGGCGGCCCAGACCGGCGCGGAGATGACCTGTGTCTTCGACGGGGCGGAGCTGGCCGCTCCGGTGCTGCTGGCGCCACCGCGCGGGGTGCGGGTGCTGTTCAGCAAGCCGGGGGTGACGGCGGACGAGTTGATCCGGCAGCTGGTGCGGGCCGAACCGCCGGGGCGGCCGGTGGTCGTGGTGTCGACCGACCGCGAAGTGGCGGACGGGGTGGCACGCGCCGGTGCGCGTCCGGTGGCATCGGCTCTGTTGCTGAAGCGACTTACCCGGACCTGAGCGACGTCAGATTATCAGCGCAGCGTCAATTGGCCGCTACTGCCCGTGTGATGTTTGTAAAAGATGTGCTCGGAGGGGCATTTTTTTGCCGTTGGGATTTGAACGGATCACGGCAGGGTCACTATCGTCACCTCGAACCTCCGCGCGGTTGATCATCCATCGGGGATGACAGCGGGGGTACCGCCGAGTCCGCAAGCGCTTTTTGCGGAGCCGGGGTCTCGACCCCCCACCCACCCGGTAGGCGGCTGGAGGAAGAAGGAGCTCGCCTTCGTGGCGTCCCACCGTCGACCCAAGCAGCCGAGCCGCACTCGGGTGACCGTCCTCACCGCGACCGCCGCCGCGGCCGTCGCCCTCACCTCCCAGGCCGCCCAGGCTGCTCCCAAGCAGGACAAGAAGGACGTCAAGGAGCAGGTCGACAAGCTCTACGAAGAGGCGGAGCAGGCCACCGAGAAGTACAACGGGGCCAAGGAGAAGCAGAAGAAGCTGGAGAAGCAGGTCGGCGACCTCCAGGACAAGGTGGCACGCGGCCAGGAGGAGCTGAACAAGCTGCGCGACGGCCTCGGTTCGATGGCCACCGCCCAGTACCGCTCCGGCGGTATCGACCCCTCGGTGCAGCTGCTGCTCTCCTCCGACCCGGACACCTACCTCGACAAGGCGTCCACGCTCAGCCAGTTGAGCGGTAAGCAGGCCGAGGCGCTGCGCAAGATCGGTGACAAGCAGCGCTCCCTCAAGCAGCAGCGCGAGCAGGCGTCCACCAAGCTGACGGACCTGGCGGACACCCGTAAGGCGCTGGGCGAGAAGAAGTCGGAGATCCAGGGCAAGCTCTCCAAGGCCCAGAAGCTCCTCAACACCATCTCCGCCAAGGAGCGCGCCGCCCTCGCCGCCAAGGAGCGGGAGCGCGCCAACCGCTCCAGCGAGCGTGTGAACCTGGGCGATGACGTGCCCGACTCGCAGCGCGCCGCCGCCGCGCTGGCCGCCGCCAAGACCAAGATCGGCTCCCCGTATGTGTGGGGCGCGACCGGTCCCTCCTCCTTCGACTGCTCCGGGCTCACCGGCTGGGCGTACCAGCAGGCCGGGGTGCAGCTGCCGCGTATCTCCCAGGACCAGGCCAACGCCGGTACCCGGATCGGCCGCGGTGAGCTCAAGCCCGGCGACCTGGTGCTCTTCTACGGCGATCTGCACCACATAGGTCTGTACGCGGGCAACGGGCAGGTGCTGCACGCCCCCAAGCCCGGCGCCAACGTCCGCTTCGAGGCGATGGACAACATGCCGTTCCAGTTCGGCGTGCGGATATGAGCCACTGAGCGGCTCTCCGCTCGGACACACCCTCCGGAACCAGGCGTCGAAACATCGGGAAAGCCGTCCGATCGGGCGAATCCCCACAACTTCCCCTGGCCCCCGCCCCGTCGGTGACCTGCGTCTCCGGCGGGGCGTCCGCGTCTGCGCACCCTTGCACCCCTTTCCGGGTTTTGACCCCGCGTAGCCACCCGGCTACTGTCTGCCCGCAGTTCGTTCCGGCAGGACGGAACCCACACTGCGGAACCCGACACAGCGGGGCCCCACACCGTGGAAGGAGTGCGGCTTTCATGGCGTCATGTCACCGCGTCCCGAAGCCCGGCCTCGGCCGGGTTACCGTCTGGACCGCCGCCGCGGCGGCCGCCGCGGCCACCGCCGCCGCGCTGGGGGCCGGTTCCGCCGGAGCCGAACCGCACGACCCCGCCGACGGCCATCCCGCCGCCCGGCTGCTGAGCGACCGGACCGAGCGCCTCTACGCGGAGGCGGAGCGGGCCACCGAGCGCTACAACGCGGCCGAGGCCCGCACCGATACGCTGCGCCGCCAGGTGGACCGGATCCAGGACCGCGTCGCCCGCGGTCAGGAGCGGGTCAACCGGATGCGGGTGGCTCTCGGGGCGTTCGCGGGCGGGCAGTACCGCAGCGGCGGCGTCGACCCGGGCCTCGCGCTGATCCTCTCCGAGGAGCCCGCCGCCTACCTCGACAAGGCCACCACCCTCGAGCGCATCGGCCACCGCCAGAGCGCCCAGCTGCGGGTCCTCCAGGAGGCCCAGCGCACCCTGCGCCAGCAGCGCGCCGCGGCCGCGGCGAAACTGGTGCGCCTGGAACACAGCAGAAAGGCCGTGGCCCGCCACAAGCGGGATGTACGGCGCAAGTTGGCCATCGTCCGGCGGATGGTCAATGAACTGCCCCCGGACGAGCGCGCGGCGTACGAACGGGTCTCGCGCGACGGGCGCGCCGCCTACGGCGTCCCCGGTGCCCTCGCCGGATCGCTTCCGCCGTCCTCCCCACGGGCCGCGGCGGCGTTCGGCGCGGCCCGTGCCGCCCTCGGACTGCCGTACGCCTGGGGCCAGGCCGGGCCCACCGCCTTCGACTGCTCGGGGCTGACCCAGTGGGCCTACGCCCACGCCGGAGTGGCCATCCCGCGCACCTCCCAGGCCCAGTCCGGGGCCGGACAGCAGGTGCCGCTGTCCCAGGCCCGCCCCGGTGATCTGGTCGTCTACCGCGCCGACGCCAGCCATGTGGCGATGTACGCGGGCAACGGCCAGGTGATCCACGCCCCCCACCCCGGGGCGCGGGTCCGCTACGACCCCGTCGGCATGATGCCGATCTCTTCCGTCACACGCGTCTGAACCCGGCCGCGCGGGCTCGTACGATCTATGGCGTGGCGGGTCGGTGGAGGTCGGGTGGATGGCGGGCGCTGCTGTGCCTGCCGCTGGTGTGGGTACTGCCGGTGGCGGCGCTGACCGGATGCGGTCCGGTGACCGGCTCCGACGACCCCCTGGGTCGGGACGCCCGGTCCGTGCAGCACATGCTCGACCGGCGGGCCGAGGCGGTCCGTCAGCGGGACGCTGCCGCCTTCCTGGCCACCGTGGACCGCGGTTCCCGGCGCTACCGGGACGAGCAGCGCCGGGTGTTCCGGCGGATGGCCGCCGTACCGCTGCGCTCCTGGAGCTACCGGCTGGTGCGCACCGGCGGCTTCCAACCCGCGCTGGGCAGCGGCCGCCGCCTGGCCGCACAGGTCGAACTCCGCTACCGGCTGGAGGGATACGACACCGCGCCGGTGATCTCCGCCCAGCACCTGACGCTGGCGCAGCGCGGCGGCAGTTGGTACGTCGCCTCCGACGACGGTGTGGTCGACGGCAAGCACTCCGGGGAGCAGCTGTGGGACGACGGCCGGGTGGAGGTGGTGCGCGGTGCGCACAGCCTCGTGCTCGGCGTCGGCCACAAGCGGCGGCTGCTGCGCGAAGTGGCCGACGCCGCGGACCGCGCGGTGCCCGCGCTCAGCAGGGTGTGGCCCGGTGTCTGGGCCGGGCGGGTCGTGGTCGAGGTCCCCGCCGATCTGGACCGGATGGCCGCGTTGCTGGGCGCCTCCCCGAACGGCTACCGCGGAATCGCGGCCGTCACCACGGGGGAGGTCGGCGGGAACGCCGGCAGCCCCTCGGCCGCCGACCGCGTGATCGTCAACCCCGAGGCGTACCAGGTCCTCGGCGACTTCGGCCACCAGGTCGTGATCACCCATGAGACGGCCCATGTGGCCACCCGCTCCGCCACCACCGCCGCCACCCCGCTGTGGCTCTCGGAGGGGTTCGCCGACTGGGTCGGCTATCGCACCCCCGGCCGCACCCCGAGCCAAGTCGCCCCGGAGCTGGCCGACTCCGTGGCCTCCGGCCATCTGCCGCGCGCCCTTCCGCGTGACGACGACTTCCGCTTCGGCAGCGATCCGGACCGGCTTTCCCGGGCATACGAGCAGGGCTGGCTGGCCTGCCGGCTCATCGCCGACCGGTGGGGCGCGCGGAAGCTGGTGGAGTTCTACCGCGCGGTCGGCGAGGCGCCCCGGCGCTCCGGGGCGGTGGAGTCGGCGCTGCGCCGGGTGCTGGACGTGAATCCGGAGGAGTTCACGGACGCATGGCGCAGGTACATGGCGGTGGAGCTGGAGTAGACGGGGCGGGAGCGGCACGAGGATGGCGCGGCGCCGGGGAGCGGCAGCCCTCGACGGCGGCCGGCGCCGCTGCCCCGCCCCGGGCCCGCGAGCCGTCGCCACAACCCGGTACTGTCGGCGGCGATGGACAAGACCCTGCTCGTGACCAACGACTTTCCGCCCCGCCCCGGCGGCATCCAGGCGTTCCTGCACAACATCGCGCTGTGCCTGGACCCGGAGCGGATCGTCGTCTACGCCTCCACCTGGAAGCGCGGCCAGGAGGGCGTCGAGGCCACTGCCCGCTTCGACGCCGAGCAGCCGTACCGCGTGGTCCGTGACCGTACGACGATGCTGCTGCCCACTCCGCGGGTCACCCGCCGCGCCACCGCGCTGCTGCGGGAACACGGCTGCACCTCGGTGTGGTTCGGCGCCGCCGCGCCGCTGGGTCTGATGGCCCCGGCGCTGCGCAAGGCCGGGGCGCGGCGGCTGGTGGGAACGACCCACGGACATGAGGCAGCCTGGGCGCAGCTGCCCGCCTCCCGCACCCTGCTGCGGCGGATCGGCGAGGGCACCGACACCCTGACCTACCTCGGCGAGTACACCCGCTCCCGGATCGCCGCGGCGGTCGGCCCCGAGCCCGCGTCCCGGATGGTCCAGCTGCCGCCCGGGGTGGACGAGAAGATCTTCCACCCGGGGTCGGGCGGGGACGAGATCCGAGCCCGGCTGGGCCTGGCCGACCGGCCCGTGGTGGTGTGTGTCTCCCGGCTGGTACCGCGCAAGGGGCAGGACACGCTGATCGAGGCGATGCCGTCGATCCTGCGGCGGGTGCCGGACGCGGTGCTGCTCATCGTGGGCGGCGGCCCGTACGAGAAGGATCTGCGCCGGCTGGCGGAGACCACCGGGGCGGCGGACTCGGTGCGCTTCACCGGCGCCGTGCCCTGGGAGGAACTGCCCGCCCACTACGGCGCGGGCGATGTGTTTGCCATGCCCTGCCGCACCCGCCGCGGCGGGCTGGACGTGGAAGGGCTCGGCATCGTCTACCTGGAGGCGTCCGCGACCGGACTCCCGGTGGTCGCCGGGGACTCCGGCGGCGCGCCGGACGCGGTGCTGGACGGGGAGACCGGCTGGGTGGTCCCCGGCGGCTCCGCCCAGGCGTGCGCGGAGCGGATCGTGGTCCTGCTGGAGGACCCGGAGCTGCGGCGCCGTATGGGGGAGCGGGGCCGGGAGTGGGTCGAGGAGCGCTGGCGCTGGGATCTGCTGGCCGAGCGGCTGACGTCACTGCTGTGAGGCGCTGAGCCCACCGGGCCGGTGGTCTGCTCCGAACTGTTCTCACGGCCGCCCCGCGGCCCGCGGACGGCCGTGAGAACACAGCGCACGTGGGGCCTCAGCCCTGGTAGATCGCCTCGATCTCGGACGCGAAGTCCTTCGCCACCACGTTCCGCTTCAGCTTCAGCGACGGGGTGACATGTCCGGAGTCCTCGGTGAACTGGGTCGGCAGGATACGGAACTTGCGTACCGACTCCGCCTTGGACACCGCCGCGTTCCCGTCGTCCACCGCGGCCTGGACCTCGGCCAGCAGATCCGCGTCGTCCCGCAGTTCGGCCACGGTGACACCCTCCGGCTTGCCGTGTTCGGCGGCCCACCGGGGCAGGAACTCCTCGTCCACGGTGACCAGCGCGCCGACGAACGGACGCCCGTCGCCGACCACCATGCACTCGGCGACCAGGGCATGGGCGCGGATCCGGTCCTCGATCACCGCCGGGGCGACGTTCTTGCCGCCCGCGGTGATGATGATCTCCTTCTTGCGGCCGGTGATGGTGAGATAGCCGTCCTCGTCGAGGGTGCCGACGTCGCCGGTGTGGAACCAGCCGTCGGACAGCGCCTCGGCGGTCGCGGCCTCGTTGTTCCAGTACTCGGTGAACAGGTGGTCGCCGTGGAGCAGCACCTCGCCGTCGTCCGCGATCCGCACCACCGAGCCCGGCATCGGCTGGCCCACCGAGCCGATCTTCTGCCGGTCCCAGGGGTTGAAGGTGGTCGCGGCACAGGTCTCGGTGAGGCCGTAGCCCTCCAGCACGGTGAAGCCGATGCCCCGGTAGAAGTGGCCCAGCCGCGCGCCCAGCGGGGCACCGCCGGAGATCGCGTGGGTGGCCCGGCCGCCGAGGACGGCCCGCAGTTTGCTGTAGACGAGCCGGTCGAAGACCTTGTGCGTGAACTTCAGCCGGAGGGACGGCCCGGAGGGGGTGTCCAGCGCCGTGCTGTAGGCGATGGCGGTCTCGGCCGCCTTGTCGAAGATCTTGCCCTTGCCCTCGGCCTGCGCCTTGGCCCGCGCCGAGTTGAAGACCTTCTCGAAGACCCGCGGCACACCCAGCACCAAGGTGGGCTGGAATCCGGCGAGTTCATCGGTGAGCGTCTTGATGTCCGGGACATGGCCCAGCTTGATCGGGGCCAGCACCGCCGCGATCTCCACCAGCCGCCCCAGGACATGGGCCTCGGGGAGGAACAGCAGCACCGAGGACTCACCGGTGTTGAAGATCGGCTTCATCCGGGCCACCGCGTTGCCGCACTCGGCGAAGAAGCTGCGGTGGGAGAGCACACAGCCCTTGGGGCGGCCGGTGGTGCCCGAGGTGTAGACGATGGTGGCGGGGGAGTCCGCGTTGGCGACCGAGGAGCGCTCGTCGACCACCTCGTCGGATACGTCCGCGCCCAGCTTGCGCAGCGCCTCGATGGCGTCGCCCTCGATCCGCCAGACGTTCTCCAGCGCGGGCAGCGAGTCCCGGACGGACTCCACGGCCGCCTCGTGCGCCCCGGTCTCGACCAGCGCGGCGACCGCGCCCGAGTCGCTCAGGATCCACTGGATCTGCTCCGGTGAACTCGTCTCGTACACCGGCACGGTGACGCCGCCCGCGCTCCAGATGGCGAAGTCCAGCAGCGTCCACTCGTAGCGGGTGCGCGACATCAGCCCCACCCGGTCGCCCGGCTGCACTCCGGCCGCGATCAGACCCTTGGCGGCGGCGCGCACCTCGGCCAGGAATGCGGTCGCGGTGACGTCCTCCCACCGGCCGTTGACCTTGCGGCCGACCACAGCGACATCCGGGTGCTGGGCGGCATTGCGTCGGATGAGGTCCGTCAGATTTCCGTCGGCCGGAACCTCGTACAGGGCCGGAAGGCTGAACTCGCGCAAGACTGCTGCTCCTCGTGGGGCGCCGGACCCGCTACAGGGCATGGGGGGTGTGGTTGGACGGCCCGGACGTTACCCATCGGTACTGGCTCCGGGATAGGGGTTTCTGCCCAGATGTTTTATGCGTCACACACCGCCTTCATCCTGTCCGCAGACTAGTCGACCGGACCGACGACTGGTAAGTAACCGCAGGTAGACGCGGGGCTGCGGCGACAGAACACCTTACGGCCCGGTGGCCGCAGGTCTTAGGGTGACACGCATGCGAGTCCACGTGGTGAGCGACGTGCACGGCAACAGCGAGGACCTGGGGAAGGCCGGTGACGGAGCGGACGCCCTGATCTGCCTCGGTGACCTCGTCCTCTTCCTCGACTACGCGGATCACTCCCGCGGGATCTTCCCCGATCTGTTCGGCGTCGAGAACGCCGACCGCATTGTCGAACTGCGCACCGCCCGCCGCTTCGAGGAGGCACGGGAGTTCGGCAACCGGCTGTGGGAGGGCCTCGACCGCCGCGCCGCGATCGAGTCCGCCGTCCGCCGCCAGTACGCCGAGCTGTTCGCCGCGTTCCCCACCCCGACGTACGCCACCTACGGCAATGTCGACATACCGTCTCTGTGGTCGGAGTACGCCCGCCCCGGGCTCACCGTCCTCGACGGTGAGCGCGTGCGGATCGGCGGACTGGTCTTCGGCTTTGTCGGCGGTGGTCTGCGCAGTCCGATGCGCACGCCGTACGAGATCGACGACGAGACCTACGCCGCCAAGATCGTGGCCCTTGGCGACGGGGTGGACGTGCTGTGCACCCATATCCCGCCGGACGTTCCCGAGCTCTGCTACGACACCGTGGCCCGCCGCTTCGAGCGGGGAAGTTCCGCCCTGCTCGAGGCGATTCACGAGGTCCGCCCCAGGTACGCCCTCTTCGGCCATGTCCATCAGCCGCTCGCTCGCCGGATGCGGATCGGCGCCACCGAGTGCGTCAACGTCGGACACTTCGCCTCCTCGGGCACCCCCTGGGCCCTGGAGTGGTGAGCCGCGCGCGGTAGCCTTCACCGGCAGACACCCCATGCGGCGGACCGGTACGGAGGAGCCACGGCGATGGCGGAACACACCAGCTCGAGCATCACGATCGATGCGGCACCGGCCGACGTGATGGAGGTGATCGCCGACTTCGACCGTTACCCCGAGTGGTCCGGAGAGGTGAAGGAGGCCGACATCCTCACCAAGGACGACCGCGGCCGCGCCGAGCAGGTGCGGATGGTGCTCGACGCCGGGGCGATCAAGGACGACTACACCCTCGCCTACACCTGGACCGGTGCCGACGAGGTGAGCTGGTCCCTGGTCAAGTCCCAGATGCTGCGCACCCTCGACGGTTCCTACCGGCTCGCCCCGGTCGACGGCGGCAAGCGCACCGAGGTGACGTACCAGCTGACCGTGGATGTCAAGATCCCCATGCTCGGCATGATCAAGCGCAAGGCCGAGAAGGTCATCATCGACCGCGCCCTGGCGGGCCTGAAGAAGCGCGTCGAGAACGTCTGACACCGGCCGGGGCATCTCGCATGCCCTGAGCCGGTGGCGGCGAGGGCGGGACGCGGCACCGGATGACCGGGCCCGCCCCGGCCGCCGGGGTACGCTCCGGCCGGGGCCGTCCTGGCGGCCACGGTGGTGCGACCCGCGCACCCCGCACCCTCGCCCACGCACCCCGCATCACCCCGCCCGGAGGCTTCTTTCATGCGTACGGTCCTCGTCACCGGTACCGGCGGCGCGGGCCGCACCACCGTGGCCGCCGCGACCGCCCTGGCCGCCGCGCGTGAGGGGCAGCGGGCGCTGCTGCTGACCGCCGACCCGGACGGTACCCCCGAGACCCTGCTCGGCATCGGGGCGCTGCGCCCGGTCCCCGGCCGGGCCGCCGACCGGCTGCCCTGGTCCGTCCCCGTCGAGGTCACCCCGGGGCTGTGGGCGGCCCGGATCGTCACCGACCACTGGTTCCGCGATGAGCTGACCGCGCTCCAGGAGCGCGGCCGCGGCGCCCTGGACATGCTGGGCGCCACCCCGCTGGACGGCGAGGAGCTGACCGCCCTCCCCGGGATGGCATCCTTCGCGCTGCTGCGCGCCCTGCGGATGGCTCAGACCGCCCCGCCCGGCGCCGGGTGGGACGTCCTCGTGGTCGACATGCCGCCCGCCTCGGAGGCCATCGGGGTGCTGGCGCTGCCCGAGCAACTGCGGCGCTATCTGCGGCGGTTGCTGCCCGCCGAGCGCCAGGCGGCCCGCGCGCTGCGCCCGATGCTCGCCCAGCTCGCCGGGGTGCCGATGCCCGCGCAGAAGCTCTACGAGACGGCCGAGCGCTGGGAGCGCGAGCTCGCGGCGGTCCAGGGCGTCATCGAGTCCGAGGCCACGACGGTACGGCTGGTGGTGGACCCCGGTCCGCTCGCCGACCGCGCGCTGCGCACCGCCCGCGCCGGGCTCGCGCTGCACGGCTGCCGGGTGGAGGAGGTCATCGCCAACCGGCTGCTGCCGACCGGCACCGCCGACCCCTGGCTCGCCGCCCTCTCCGGCCAGCAGCAGGCCGCGCTCAAGGAGCTGTACGAGCAGTGGGCACCCGCCGTGCCGGTGCGTGAGCTGCCGCATCTGGGCCGCGATCCGCAGGGCGTCGGTGACCAGCCCGCCACCGGAGACGAGCCCGGCCCCGACTCCGCGGCAGGTCCCCGTCCCGCCGGCCTCGCCGCCCTCGCCGAGGTCATCGGGGCGCCGCGGCCCCGCCCCGACCGTCCCGCCCCCGACCCCTGGACCGTGGAGGACCGGCTCGCCGACGACGGCATCCTGCTGTGGCGGCTGCCGCTGCCCGGCGCCGACCGGGACGCCCTCACCCTGGTCCGCCGCGGCGATGAACTGATCGTCACCGTCGGCCCCTTCCACCGGGTGCTGCCCCTGCCGTCCGCGCTGCGCCGCTGCACCGTCTCCGGCGCCGGACTGCGCGACGGATGGCTCCAGGTCCGCTTCAGCCCCGACCCCGACCTGTGGCCCAAGCGGCTCTGACCCGGCTCCGATCCCGGGGGCTCTGACCGGGCCCCGCCGTTCCGGTAACGTCGGTGGCAAGCCCGGATGAACGCACCGGACAGCCAGCCTCCCCGCCGCAGGAGTTCGCCATGAGCGATGCCACCGAGCGCCCCGCAGACACCCCGGACACCGAGATCCCGGTCTCCGAGATCGACCCCGACGCCTGGGAGCGAGCCTGCGCCGAGGACCTCGCCGCCGAGCGGGCCCGCCGGGCCCGGGAATCGGCGGAGGAGGAGCCCGGCAGCGCCGCCGAGGAGCTGCTCAAGCTGGCCGAGGCGCTGGCCGACCGGTTCACCGGGACCGAGTCTCCGCTCGCCGGGACCCCTGTCCACGGTGCCGTACAACAATTGATCGCACAGGCCAAGGCGGCCGTAGAGCCGGTCATCGAGCGCAATCCGGACGTATTTGACCATCTCGCCAGCGCCGGGACGGAGCTGCTGGCCGCCTATCGCGCCGCTGTTGCGGGCCAGGAGGAGCGCTGGACCAAGGGTACGGAGAGTGGTGGCAAGGGCCGTGATGACGGAGGCGAGAGTTCGAGTAGTGAACACATCGACCTCGATTGAGCGCTTCTCCGGTACCGTTGGCCACGGCGGGGTTCGACCAAATAACTGAGGGACTCATGGGACTCACCATCGGCGTCGACATCGGCGGCACGAAAATCGCGGCTGGCGTGGTCGACGAAGAGGGCTCGATTCTCGAAACGAGCACGGTATCGACCCCACCGACCCCGGAGGGGGTCGTCGACGCCATCGCGGAGGCGGTGCGCAAGGTGAGCACCGGGCATGACGTCGAGGCCGTCGGCATCGGCGCCGCCGGTTACGTGGACGACAAGCGCGCCACGGTGCTCTTCGCGCCCAACATCAACTGGCGCCATGAGGCGCTCAAGGACAAGGTCGAGCAGCGCGTCGGCCTGCCCGTCGTGGTGGAGAACGACGCGAACGCGGCGGCTTGGGGCGAGTACCGCTTCGGCGCCGGCGCCGGTCATGACGACGTCGTGTGCATCACCCTCGGCACCGGTCTGGGCGGCGGCATCATCATCGGCGGCAAGCTGCACCGCGGCCGGTTCGGTATCGCCGCCGAGTTCGGCCACCTCAGGGTCGTCCCGGACGGTCTGCTGTGCGGCTGCGGCAGCCAGGGCTGCTGGGAGCAGTACGCCTCCGGCCGCGCCCTCGTCCGCTACGCCAAGCAGCGCGCCGCCGCCACCCCCGAGAACGCCACGGTGCTGCTCGGCCTCGGCGACGGCACCGCCGAGGGCATCCAGGGCAAGCACATCAGCGACGCCGCCCGCCAGGGCGACCCGGTGGCCATCGACTCCTTCCGCGAGCTGGCCCGCTGGGCCGGGGCCGGTCTCGCCGACCTCGCCTCGCTCTTCGACCCCTCGGCGTTCATCGTCGGCGGCGGGGTCTCCGACGAGGGCGATCTCGTCCTGGAGCCGATCCGCAAGTCCTTCCGCCGCTGGCTCGTCGGCAACCGGTGGCGCCCGCACGCCCAGGTGCTCGCCGCCCAGCTCGGCGGCAAGGCCGGGCTCGTCGGAGCCGCCGACCTGGCCCGCCAGGGCTGACCCCGAGCCGCCGCCGTGGCGCTCGCGGACCTGCCCGGATCCACCACCGGCCCGGACGCGGCGGTGGTGCGTGTGCTCAGCTACAACATCCGCTCGATGCGCGACGACCGCGAGGCGCTGGCCCGGGTGATCCGGGCCTGCGCCCCCGATGTGCTGTGCGTGCAGGAGGCGCCGCGCTTCTTCCGCTGGCGCAAGGCCGCGGCATGGCTCGCCCGGGAGACCGGCCTCGTCTACACCACGGGCGGGGCCACCGCGACCGGACCGATGATCCTCACCTCGCTGCGCGCCCAAGTGGAGCGGACCGAGGACATCCTGCTGCCCCGGGTCCCCGGACTGCACCGGCGCGGCTTCGCGACCGCCGTACTGCGCTTCGGGACCGGCCACCGCGACACCGATGGCATCCGGCTCGGCGTGGTCAGCTGCCATCTGAGCCTGGCCGCCGCCGAACGCTACGACCAGGCCGGGATGCTGCTGGACCGGGTCGCCGCGCTCGATGTCCCGTACGCGGTCGCGGCCGGTGACATCAACGACCGCCCCGACGGCCGGGCCTTCCGCAGGATCGCCGGAGGGCTGCGGGACGGCTGGGCCGCCCGGCCCTGGGGGAGCGAGGCCACCTTCTCGCCGGGCGAGCCCCGACGCCGTATCGACGCGGTCTTCGCCTCCGAGGGTGTGGAGATCATCGGCTGTGGGGTCCCCGTCGGACTGCCCGGCGTCACCGAAGCGGACCTGAGGGCGGCCACGGACCACTTCCCGGTCCTGGCCGCCCTCAGACTTCCCCGCTCTCCCTCCTAGGGCGCCACCGGGTCAGACGACCGCCCCGCGCCCCGGGTCCTCGTCCTCCTCGTCGTCGCTGTCCTTCATCCGCATCACCAGGGTGGCGAAGCCGCCCAGGAAGCCACCGACGCCCAGCGTGGTGATCCACCAGGTCATCTCGACCCGGAACACCACCACACCGATCAGCAGCAGCGGCCCGCCCAGCACACCCAGCCAGGCGAACCGGGAGGTGGTGTCGGACTCGGGCAGCGGAGGCGGCTCGGGCGGCACGAAATGGCCCTCGTCGCTCTCGTCGAAGTCGTCCTCGGACGGCTCCTCGGGCTCCCAGTCGCGCGGGCCGACGCCCGGCGCGTAGACGATGAAGCTGCCGACCGGTTTGTCGCTGTCGCCCGCACCGCCGGTGGCCGGCTTGGTGACATCGTCCGCGTTCTCACCGTCCCAGCCGTCCCGGCCGTCCCGGCCCGCACCGTCGGGGCCGGGATCGGCGGCGTTGTCCGGTGTGCCGTCCTCGCGTGCCGGGTCCGCGGACCCCGGCGCGCCGTCCCGGCCCCACCGCTCGATGAGATCCTCCGCGACGGGCCAGCGCTCCGCCTCCGGCGGGTCCGGCGGCTCCTCCCCGTACGCCGCGACGATCTCGGCGAAGGCGGCGTCGTCGTCGCGCCGCGCATCCGCCTCGTTCTCGTTCGAGTCGCGCTCAGCCACTGGCCGCCGCGCCCTCCCTTCCGCTGTCCGTCGCGGTGCCGTCCCCCGTACCCGCCGTCAGGCGGGTGATGAACGCGACCGTCTCGTCGAAGATGAGCTCGGCGTCGTAGTCCAGGGTCGCCACGTGATAGCTGCGCTCCAGCAGCCGCTCGGTGGTGTCCCGGGAGGACACCTGGCTCAGGATGCGCTCGGAGTCGGCGGGCGACACCACATGGTCCTGAGCGCTGTGCATCACCAGCAGCGGCTGGGTGACCTGCGGCAACTCGGCGTCCACCAGCCGCAGGAAGCGCCGCAGCGAGTACACGGCGTGCAGCGGGGTCCGGTCGTAGCCCAGCTCGTACGAGCCAGGCTTGGCGATGTCGCTGGCGATGCCCTTCACGGACGGCACCAGATGGCGGATCAGCGGCAGCGCCACCGCCATCGGGTCATGGATCTTGTTCGCCGGGTTGACCAGGGCCAGACCGCTGATCGCCGGACCGTGCTGGGCGGCCAGCCGCAGCGCGAGCGCCCCGCCCATCGAAAGACCGCAGACGAAGACCCGCTCACAGCGCTCGGTGAGCGCCCGCAGTTCACGGTCCACCTCGGCGTACCAGTCCTGCCAGCCGGTGACCGCGAGATCCTGCCATCGGGTGCCATGGCCGGGAAGCAGTGGCAGCGAGACGGTGAAGCCCTGCGCCGCGAGATGATCGGCCCAGGGTCGCACCGACTGCGGGGAACCGGTGAAGCCGTGCGAGACAAGGACGCCGATCTGCCCGCCGTCGTGGCGGAACGGCTCGGCTCCGGGAAGGAGCGGCACCACGGATCTCCGTTCGGTGTTCGGTGGTGAGTCGGGCAGGGGTGACGGAACCGGTGTTCGGGGTCCGGCGGCCCGGCGTCTCAGCCTACGCGGCGCGCCGCACGCGGGGTAGGCAGGTTAAGGTCTCCTCGTCGGATACAGGAGGTTCTCGGTTGTTCTACGGCGCAATGAAGCTGTCGGTGGGTGGCACCCTGAAGCTTGCCTTCCGGCCCTGGGTGGAGGGACTGGAGCATATCCCCGCCGAGGGGCCGGCCATTCTGGCCAGCAACCACCTCTCGTTCTCCGACTCCTTCTTCCTGCCCGCGATGCTGGACCGCAAGGTCACCTTCATCGCCAAGCAGGAGTACTTCACCACTCCGGGCGTCAAGGGGCGGCTGACGGCGGCCTTCTTCAAGGGCGTCGGTCAGCTCCCCGTGGACCGGTCGGGCTCGCGCGGCGCCGGTGAGGCCGCGATCAAGGCGGGCATCGACGTGATCAAGCGCGGTGAGCTGTTCGGCATCTACCCCGAGGGCACCCGCTCGCCCGACGGCCGTCTCTACCGGGGCAAGCCGGGCGGTCTGGCCCGGGTGGCGCTGGCCACCGGCGCACCGGTGATCCCCGTTGCCATGATCGACACCGAGAAGATCCAGCCGCCGGGCAAGGTCATGCCCAAGCTGATGCGGCCCGGCATCAGGATCGGCAAGCCACTGGACTTCAGCCGCTACCACGGCATGGACGGCGACCGTTTCATCCTGCGCTCGGTGACCGACGAGGTCATGTACGAGATCATGAAGCTCTCCGGCCAGGAGTACGTCGACATCTACGCGACGGCCGCCAAGCGGCAGATCGCGGAGGCGGAGGCGGCCAGGAAGCAGGCGGAGAAGGCCGAGAAGGCGGAGCGGGCCGAGCGGGAGAAGCACAAGGACACGGCCGGGGCGTAAGGCGCGTCCGGGCCCGGGGGCGGGGGGATCGTGGCGCAGCAGCCCGAGCAGGAGCACACGGCCGAGCAGCCGGAGCGGTCGGAGCGGCCGGAACAGGAGCAGGCGGCCGAGCAGCCGGAGCGTGAGCGGCGGGCTCGCCATCCGAAGCGCGAGCGCGTGGTGCGGATGTCCGTCGAGCAGCCGCTGTGGCAGGCGCTGACCGCCTACCGCGTCCTCACCCTCCTCTACGCCCTCACCCTCTACGTCGTGTCGTTCCACGACTACGACCGCCCGCTGGGCGCGGGCGCCTACATGGCCGTACTGACCGTGTGGACGGCGCTGACCTACCGCATGGTCTCCTCGGCCGAGCGCTGCACCCGGCGCTTTCTGGTCGGCGACCTCAGTGTGGCGGTGGTGGGCATCCTGCTCACCCCGCTCGTCGACACCCACGACCGGATCGCCGAGGGCACGCCCACCTTGCCGTCCATATGGACCGCGGGCGCCGTCCTCGGGTTCGCCATCAAGGGCGGCTGGCGCTGGGCGGCTTGGGCCTCGACCGTCGTCTGCGCCGCCAACATCATCGAGCGCGGCGGCTTCGCCCAGGACACCATCCACATGCTGATGCTCGTCTGGGTGGCGAGCGTGGCCATCGGCTACATCGTCGAGGTCGCCCGCGCCAGTGAGCGCACCCTCGCCCGCGCGTTGCGCATCGAGGCCGCGACCCGCGAACGGGAGCGGCTGGCCCGCGACATCCACGACAGCGTGCTCCAGGTGCTCGCCATGGTGCAGCGGCGCGGCGCCGCGATCGGCGGCGAGGCGGCCGAACTGGGCCGGATGGCCGGTGAACAGGAGATCGCGCTGCGCACCCTGGTCTCCACGGGTCTGGTGACCCCACCGCGCGGTGTCCCCGTACAGCGCACCGTGGACCACGCCCCGGCTCCCGTCCCGGACGACGACCCCGACGAGGCGTACGGCACCGAGCCATGCGATCTGCGGGCCCTGCTGGCGCCGCACACCGGATCCCGGGTCACCCTCTCCGAACCCGGCGCCCCCGTGGTCCTCCCGGCCCACGCGGCGGGGGAGTTGGCGGCCGCCGTCGGCGCCGCACTGGACAATGTGCGGGTCCACGCGGGCGAGGAGGCCCGCGCCTGGATCCTGGTGGAGGACGAACCGGACGCCGTGATGGTGACCGTACGGGACGACGGCCCCGGCATCCCCGATGGACGGCTCGCCGACGCCGAGCGCGAGGGGCGTCTCGGGGTGGCCCTGTCGATCCGGGGACGGCTGCGCGACCTCGGTGGTACGGCCGAGTGGATCTCGGCTCCGGGCCAGGGCACCGAAGTGGAACTCACGGTCCCGAAGGCGCCCGTGCCGTCGGGGACTTCGACGGACGACAAGGCGTCGACGGACGACAAGGGGAAGGCAGCACGATGACCGATCACCACGAGGGACGGCCGGTGACGGTGATGGTGGTGGACGACCATCCGATGTGGCGCGACGCGGTGGCCCGCGATCTGTCCGAGGCCGGGTTCGACGTGGTGGCCACGGCCGGGGACGGCCCGCAGGCCGTCCGCCGGGCCAAGGCCGCCGACCCCGATGTCCTGGTGCTCGACCTCAACCTCCCCGGGCTGCCCGGGGTCGAGGTCTGCAAGGAGGTCGTGGCCGCCCACCCCCAGCTGCGGGTGCTGGTGCTCTCCGCGAGCGGTGAGCACGCCGATGTCCTGGAGGCCGTGAAGTCCGGCGCCACCGGCTATCTGCTGAAGTCGGCCAGTACGGAGGACCTGCTCGACGCGGTGCGCCGCACCGCCGCCGGGGACCCCGTCTTCACCCCCGGCCTCGCGGGCCTGGTGCTCGGCGAGTACCGGCGGCTCGCCGGCGAACCCGCCCCCACCGCCGCCGACCAGCCGGTCGCCCCGCAGCTGACGGAGCGCGAGACGGAGGTGCTGCGGCTGGTGGCCAAGGGGCTCTCGTACAAGCAGATCGCCGAGCGGCTGGTGATCTCGCATCGCACCGTGCAGAACCATGTGCAGAACACCCTCGGCAAGCTGCAACTGCACAACCGGGTGGAGCTGGTGCGGTACGCGATCGAACGGGGCCTGGACGGCGCCTGAGGTTTGGGCAGCCCCCACCCCCTCGTAAGGGTGAAGTTCAAAACCAACTCCCCAGGCGTGTGCGGAAATCGACCACGACCCCATCCCCTGTGACCTGGATCACCGTTACCGTGGCCCTCCGTACCGGGCCCAAGCACGGGATTCCACGGGAGAAGGGAAGAAACGATGCGGGTCGGAGTGCTGACCGGCGGCGGCGACTGCCCCGGGCTCAACGCGGTCATCCGCGCCGTCGTCCGCAAGGGCGTACAGGAATACGGCTATGACTTCGTCGGCTTCCGGGACGGCTGGCGAGGCCCTCTCGAGAACGACACCATCCCCCTCGACATCCGCGCGGTGCGCGGCATCCTGCCGCGCGGCGGCACCATCCTCGGCTCGTCCCGCACCAACCCCCTCAAGAGCGAGGACGGTATCCGCCGGGTCAAGGACACCCTCGCCAAGCAGGAGATCGAGGCGCTGATCGCGATCGGCGGCGAGGACACCCTCGGCGTCGCCGCCCGGCTCTCCGGCGAGTACGGCATCCGCTGCGTCGGGGTCCCCAAGACCATCGACAACGACCTCTCCGCCACGGACTACACCTTCGGCTTCGACACCGCCGTCAACATCGCCACCGAGGCGATCGACCGGCTGCACACCACCGCTGAGTCCCATATGCGCGTCCTCGTCGTCGAGGTGATGGGGCGCCACGCGGGCTGGATCGCGCTCCACTCGGGCCTGGCGGGCGGCGCCAACGTCATCCTCATCCCCGAGCAGCGCTTCGACGTCGACCAGATCTGCGCCTGGGTCGAATCCCGCTTCAAGATCCGCTACGCGCCGATCGTGGTGGTGGCGGAGGGCGCCATGCCGAAGGGCGGCGATGCCGTGCTGAAGGACGACTCGCTCGACTCCTTCGGCCACGTCCGGCTCTCCGGGATCGGCGAATGGCTGGCCAAGGAGATCGAGCGCCGCACGGGCAAGGATGCCCGTACGACCGTCCTCGGCCACGTCCAGCGCGGCGGCACCCCCAGTGCCTTCGACCGCTGGCTCGCCACCCGCTTCGGTCTGCACGCGATCGACGCCGTGCGGGACCAGCACTTCGGCACGATGGTCGCCCTGCGCGGCACGAATATCGTCCGCGTCCCTCTGGCCGACGCGACGGCCCGCCTCAAGACGGTGGATCCATCGGAGTACGAGGAGGCGAAGGTCTTCTTCGGCTGACGGGGGTGGCCCCCGGGGCCCTGTGCGCCCCCGGCCCCGCACCGGCCGGGGGCGGAGCCCCAAGGCCGTCTGGCCGGTGCGAACGGGGCGTTCCGGCCAGCGCGGCGCGCTGTGGAATACGGCCGCTGAGAAGGTAGTGACCTATGATCCGCTCCGAAAGACTCGTACGATGGATCCATTTTGCTTGTTGGGGCGGATGTCGAAGTCGATCGTGACCGGAGTGCCGGCGTTGAAGGCGTCGCGAAGAACCTCCAACATCGCGGCGTGGGCAACTTGGTTGTCATCCTTTCTCAAGGTGAACCCAAATGCCTTGCCTGGTTCGGTGTCGAGTTGGATCACCGCTTCGACATCAATGAAGTCATCACCTGGCCCGAAACCGGCGCCGACGTTCTGAACCAGAAGGAACGTGATCTTTCCAGAGGTTTGAAGCAATCGTTCGGTTGTCAGGCACTGGTTCAGTGCTTGCTCCGCCCTCCGCAGCTCATCATCTGCCGCCGCGAGGCAGGCCTTGAGTTCGTTGATGTCAGAACTCTCTCGCACGCATTCCGCCCGCCGGTCTCCGAGCTCGGATCTGAGTTGGTCAACCCGATCCTGGAGCGCCTTGCAGTCGTTCGCCACAGTTGCCTCCCGTGCGATTCCGCCATTGTCAATCACCGAAGGTGATGCAACCACAGGCACCATAAGCGACAAAGCAGTCTCCCGCACATCGAGCGACAGTGGCTCGCAGCAGGCGAGTTCAGACAAGGCTTATGCATGCGGCCTCGGCACCCCGCGGATATCACCCGATTGGCCTACTGAACTTCGCCGCGTGGTGTCGCTGCACGCGAACGTCCTGACGTGTGCAAACGGGCTGGCGATGTGCGACATCATTCAAAGATCATCAGTAATCGTCCTGCGGGGGGCTGCTGGGCTGTTTATGTTCAGACCTGTGAGCAGGGCCTGCACTGAGATGCAGCCGGGTGAGGTGATCGCATGGGTAAACCAAATGGTGATCGCGCTCGCACATGGGCCGGACTCTGGTCGGTCATTGTGGGGCTTGCGGTCCTGGGCATCCTCGTCTTCTTTGCGATGCTTTGGCTAAGGGATGATCAAGTCGAGTTGGCCGGCATCATCGGTGCCATTGCAAGCCCTATCGTCGCCGTCGTGTCCGCTTACCTCGGCCTTAAGATCGGCACGGAGCCGGCAGCCACAGCTCAAGCAACCCGAGAAGAAACAAATAAGCACCTCATGGCCATTCTGGCTGATCTTCCCCCCGATCAGGCAACCCGGTATATACAGATGCTCAATTTGCCCTCGCCTCCGACATCGCTACCACCGAGGTAGCGGGAGTCCCGGAGCGGGGCTTATTAGCCAGGCACAGCCGCGATTTGCCGACAACGGCAGCGGCCCCCGCGGGTACGGGGGCCGGGCCTCGTAGTTTCGGACTTCCCACGCTTCGGTCTCGAAGCTGATGCCCGCGCCGTACCGATCCCTTCCGTGCCGGAATCGGCGGTTTCCATCACCTCATTGCCGGCACGCGCGTTCCGGGGAGGGGCGGGGTGGGGGACCCTCACACCCTCACACCCGCACAGCCGCCAAAAGCCCCGCCACCAGCACCGCCCCATTCATCGTCAGCACCGACTCCGGATGGAACTGCACCCCCGCGAACCCCGGCCCGCGCAGCGCATGCACATCCCCGCTCACCGCGTCCCGGCTCAGCTCCACCCGGTGCATCGCCAACTCCGTCTCCGCCGCCTCCTCACACCGCGCGGTGAACGTGTTGTAGAAGCCCACCGTCTCCTCCCGCCCGAAGAAGTCGATCCGCTCCTGCGCCCCCTGGAACGGCACCTCCTTCCGCACGATCTCCAGCCCCAGTTCCGCCGCGATCAGCTCGTGCCCCAGGCACACCCCCAGCAGCCCGTGCCGGTGTCCGGCCACCAGATGCGCGGCCAGCCGCCGCAGGAACCGCATCTTCGGGTCGGCGGTGTCGCCCGGATCGCCGGGCCCGGGGCCCAGCACCACCGGGCCCTGGTGCGCGAGCGCCGCCTCCCGTACGCCCGGTTCGTCGTACCGCCGCACGGTGACGGTCAGTCCGGACGTCCGGAGCAGATGGGCGAGCATCGCGGTGAAGGTGTCCTCGCCGTCGATGACCAGCGCATGGCCCGACAGCCCCAACTCCCCGCCCACGTCCACCGGCTCCTCAAGGTTCTGCATCCGCAGCCAGAACGGCGCGAGATCCGCCCGCCGCACGTCGAGCGCCGCCCGCACCCGCGGATCGTCCGCGAACCGCGGCCGCGCATCGCCCTCGTCCCCCTCCACAGCCCCCGGCCGCACGCCCAATGCCGTCAGCACGCCCGCCGCCTTCGCATGCGTCTCCGCCACCTCACCCCGCGGATCGGAGTGCCGCACCAGCGTCGCGCCGACCTCGACCTTCAGCGCACCCGCCCCGTCGATGTCGGCGGTCCGGATCAGGATCGGTGAGTCCAGCGTCTGCGCTCCGCCGCCGTCCCGGCCGATGAGGGCCAGCGCCCCCGCGTAGTAACCCCGCCCCCCGGGCTCGTAGCGCTCGATGACCCGGCAGGCGTTCTGCACCGGTGACCCGGTGACCGTCGCCGCGAACATGGTCTCCCGCAGGACGTCCCGTACGTCCAGCGAGGACCGCCCGCGCAGCTCGTACTCGGTGTGCGCGAGGTGTGCCATCTCCCGCAGCCGGGGGCCGATCACCACACCGCCGCGGTCGCCGACGGTGCACATCATCTTCAGCTCCTCGTCCACGACCATGGACAGCTCCTCCACCTCCTTGCGGTCGTGGAGGAAGGCCAGCAGGCCGTCGGCGTCGGCCCCGCCGGCCGGGTAGCGGTACGTCCCGCTGATCGGGTTCATCACGACCGTGCCCCCGGACATCCGCACATGCACCTCGGGACTGGCCCCCACCAGCGTCCGCCCGTCCGCGAGACGCACCACATATGTCCAGTACGCGCCCCGCTCCCCGGCCAGCAGCCGCCGGAAGAGCGCGAGCGCGTCGGTACTCCCGAAGCCCGGGATCTCGCCCCGGAACGTCCTTCGGATCACGAAGTTGGCCCCCTCGCCGGTGCCGATCTCATCCGTGATGACCCGCCGTACGATCTCGGCGTATGCGTCGTCCTCGACGTCGAAGGCCCCGCCCTCGACGTTCACCCGGTGCGCGGGGAGCGCGTCCAGCACCTCGGCGAGCGGCAGTTCGTACGTCTCCTCCGGCCGCAGTACGGCCAGCGGCGTCCCGTCGTCCCGTACGTCGAACCCTCGCTCCCGGATCTGCCGGAACGGCACCAGCGCCAGCGCGTCCGCGACCGCCGCCCCGCCCTCCGGGGCCCCGGTCGGCAACGGGATGTCGGTCAGCCGCTCCACCTCGCTCACCGGCCCGACCAGCACCTCCACGGTGTCCTGGGCGTGCCCGGGGGTACGGCGATGGATCAGGGCGAAGGGGGAGTCGGCCGAGAGCAGCCGCGCGATGACGTCGCGTGCTGTGGCCTGCGTGTCGTTCCGCATGGCGGTGTGTTCCTTCCGAGGAGGAGGAACGGCCCGCGCAAACGCCGAAGGCCGCCCCTCGGGCGGCCTTCGCGTGGTGTCTGGATGTACGCGCGATCAGTGGGCCGCCGGATGAGCGGGCCACCACCAGTTCATGTTCAGTCGCGCGTGCATGCCGAAAACCCTACACGACCGGTCATCGGTCGGTCGCGGTGTCACGGTTCGGTGAGGGGTTCTTCACGGGACGGTCGTCGATGGTCCCGAGATGACCGAGATCGCCGCTCTTGGGCGGCCAGACGCCCGCGGACCGGGTTTTGCGATGTCAGCGGCGCGGGCTAACTTTCAGGGCCGCACATCGAATTGATGTGCGCAGCTCACCACCACCACGGGGGTCATGCACCATGTCCACGCTCAGCCGGCAGACCAAGGTCCGGATGATCGCGATCCCGCTCGCGCTCATCATCGCGGGCGTCTGGTACTACAACAGCCGTGGCAACACCACCGGTCCCGAGCACCAGAAGAAGGTGGCCAGCCAGACCATCGACGCGGGCGACTGCGTGCAGAACAAGGGGACCGAGAGCGACCCGGACCTGAAGAAGGTCGACTGCGGCGGCGCGGCGGCCGACTACAAGGTCAAGGAGAACTGGCCGCTGGACCACGAGTGCGAGCCGGGCCTGAGCAAGTACCAGGTCACCCGGAACGGCCGCCCGCAGTACACCCTGTGCATGGAGAAGCTGAACGGCTGAGTCAGCGCCCGCCGCTCGCGGCGGGCCCCAGCACCCTCGTGCGTATCTGTCTCGCGAGGAATCCCGAACGGCCGGTCAGGGCGGGCCAGTTCCCGACGGTCTCCACGAGCAGTTCGCGGTGCTCTTCGACGCGCCGAGGGTGGGACAACTGCCACGCCGCGTCGATCTGGACGTCGACGTCGTCGCTGTCCACGGCGCGGACGAGGAAGGGGTTCGCCTCGGGCCCGAACGCCTCGCCGAGGACGCGAAGCGCGATCTGCTGGTGGCCGGAGAGAGCCTGGTCGACCGCACAGCGGCCGACCAGGTCGAGAAAGCGCGGGTCCGGGGTCTCGATCCTCTTGAGCACCCCGAGGGCAACCCACAGCGCCTTGTCGCGGACCTCGCCCGAGGTCGTGTGCTCCAGCAGGTCCATGATCGGCTCGGCGTCCGAGGCTTCGGCGTTGCCGCTTCCGAGCGTGTTCAACGCGCTCAGATGGAGGGCGGCAGAGCCGTGCCGCCGTAGTACGTCCCGGGCCCGAGCGATCACCTCGGGCCCGTAGGCGTCGACCTCGTCCGGATCGAGGACTTCGCGCAGACCGTCGTAGCTGGTGAAGTGGTCGAGCGCGATACCCACCGCCATCGGGTGATCACTGCGCAGCAGCGTTCGGAACGCCTGGTGGTAGTCGTCCGCCGCCCCCGACGGGAACATCAGCTCCTCATGGGCACGCCCGAGCTCCGGATCGTCCCATTCGGCGTCGGTCCAGTAGAGGCTGTGGAACCCGCTCAGTGCCTTTCGTACGTCGTTTGCCTGGGATCCCGCGTCCGCGGGCCAGGCGGCCACGAGACGTTCGAGGCGCTCTCGGTGTGCGGGGAGGCGGCCGCGGGTGGTGAGTTCGATCGCGCCCTGGACCTGGAGGTCGAGTTCGGTGGACTCGGTGGCGCGAACCAGCAGGGCGATCGCCTCGGGGCAGTCGGCGTCGCCCACGTTGGAGAGGGCCTGGGCCCGCTCCCGGATATCGAGGTGCTCGTCGAAGACCAGATCCCCGAGAGCCGTGAGCAACCTCAGGCTCGGTTCCTCACTCCCGTAGAGAGCCGCGCCCGCCGCCGTACACGCCGCCGAGCGCACGTTCACGTCGGTCGCGAGTGCCAGGGCGTCGGCGATCAGGTCGGCGTCCTCCGGCTGGGCGATGTTCATCATCGCGTTCAGAGCGCTCGCATGATTGGCGCCGTTGGCCATGGGCGGCTGCCGAAGCAGCTTGCGGGCGACTGTGAGTGCGTCGGCTTCATGGAGATCGAGCGCGCTCTCCCTACCCCACCGGGTCAGAGCGCCCGAGTACTGGAAGTGGTCGAGTGCGATGCCCGCGGCGACGGTGTTCTCGCTGTGCAACAGGGTGCGGAACGCGCGCAGATACGCGCTGCGTTCGGTCGGTGCCATCAGCTCGTCGAGCGCGCGGTTCAGCCCCGCGTCGCCCAACTCGCAGTCCTGCCAGTGGAAGCTGTGGAAGCCCTCGACCACTTCAGAGTTTGCCGGTCGCCGCGGCGGCGACGAAGTCGGCGAAGGCGGTGGGGGAGAGCAGCAGGGTGGGGCCGTGGGGGTTCTTCGAGTCCCGCACGGCCACCTGCTGCCGGGTGGCTATCTCCGCCACCTCGATGCAGTCGCCGCCGTCATGCCCGCTGTAGCTGGACTTACGCCACGTGGCGCCGCCGAGTGCGGCGCACTCCACGCATTCGCCGCCGTCGTCTCCGCTGTAGCTGGACTTACGCCACTGCACGGCAGTCAGGTCAGGGGTGCTCCCCATAGCGCTCCTCCATCACCTGGGCGATCCGGTCCGCCGAGTCCTCGACGGACAAGGCGGCGGCTTGCAGGTGATCGTAACGGAGCGAACGGTCCCTGAGGTCAGTCGGGTTGAAGGTCATGTGGCCGGAGTTGTAGTCCGGTGTGTAGACGATGTCCGGCTCGTCTTTGAAGCGGAGCACCGTGAACGAGCCCATGAGTCCCGCGTGTGCTCCGGCAGTGAACGGCAGCACCTGGACGTTCACGTGTCCCTGGCGGCGGAAGCTCAACAGGTGGGAGAGTTGCCGCCGCATTACGTTGAGCCCGCCGATGGTTCCGTGCAGCACCGCCTCGTTCAGAACAACCCACACCGCTGGAGGGTTTGTGCGGGCCAGGATGCGCTGTCGTTCGCTCCGCGCTTCCACCCGTACGTCGAGACGTTCCTCTGTAAGTACGCCGAGAACTTCACGCGCGTACTCCTCGGTCTGGAGCAGACCATGCACGAGCTGCGTCTGATACGTCGAGATGTAGGTCGAGATGGCCTCCATCTCGGCATAGGGCTGGAACCACCCCGGCAACTGGCTCCGCGCCACCAGCGGCCATAACCGCAGCAGCGCCCCATCCGCCCCCAGTGCCGCGTCCGCCCGTTCCGTCAGCTCGCGGGTCGGGGCCTTGCGGGCCGTCTCGATCTGGCCGATCAGTGAGCCCGTACAGAAGATGATCTTGCCGAGCTGGTTCAGCGTGAGGCATGCGGACTCACGCAGCCGTCGCAGCTCGTAACCGTAGTAGTTCAGCGGGGATGCACTGGGGTCCAGTTCGCTGATGTTCGCCACAGGTGTGCCCCTCCTCAACTCCAGCAACGCCCGGACGCGTTGTGTTCGTCACATAGCCGAGAGTAATCGACTGGATCCACCCTTGTGGCGTGAACAAAGACATTGCGTACCCCCCGCCGCAGTACCACCTCATCCTGGCCGCCATGTCCCCGCACGCCGTCCGTCATATCCGCCGCATGGTGCGCATCTATGCCGAGATGTGGGAGATGGGTCACGTCGCCGACGCCGCCGGGCTGGCCGTGACCGAGCTGCTCGCGAACGTGATCAAGCACGTACCCGACTGCTCCTGCGCCGTGCTGCTGATCGCGGAGGAGGGGCGGCTGCGGGTCGAGGTGGGGGACAACTCACCGGTGTTACCGGTCAGGCGGACGGCCGGGCCGTGGGACGAGAGCGGGCGGGGGCTGGATCTGGTGGATCTGATCACGGACGCATGGGGGATCGACCGGACCCCGGCCCGGTCCGGGAAGCGGGTGTGGTTCGAGCTCAAGGCATGACCGGAGACGTCTCACCCTGTGGGCATCGGGCTGGACTGCCGACGGGACCCCGTAACCTTGGCGGGGTGACCGTGAACGCTGAAACCCACGCCGGTGGCCACACCTGGCAGTCTCTTCCCGCGGCGCAGCAGCCTGACTGGCCGGACCAAGCGGCTCTGCGCGATGCGATCGCTGAGCTCGAGTCCTATCCGCCGCTCGTCTTCGCGGGCGAGTGCGATGCGCTGCGGCACCGCCTGGGGGCCGTGGCGCGGGGTGAGGCGTTTCTGCTCCAGGGCGGGGACTGCGCCGAGGCGTTCGACGCCGTGGGTGCCGACCAGATCCGTAACAAGCTGAAGACGCTCCTCCAGATGGGCGCCGTGCTGACCTACGCCGGGTCCGTCCCGGTGGTGAAGGTCGGCCGGATCGCCGGGCAGTACAGCAAGCCGCGCTCGAAGCCGACCGAGACCCGGGACGGGGTGACCCTGCCGACGTACCGGGGTGACTCGGTCAACGGCTTCGAGTTCACCGAGGAGGCGCGGATCCCCGATCCGCAGCGCCTCAAGCGCATGTACCAGGCGTCGGCGTCGACGCTGAACCTGGTGCGCGCCTTCACCACCGGTGGCTACGCGGACCTGCGCCAGGTGCACGCCTGGAACCAGGACTTCGTGAAGTCGTCGCCGTCGGGTCAGCGCTACGAGGCGCTGGCGCGCGAGATCGACCGGGCGCTGAACTTCATGAACGCCTGCGGGGTGGACCCGGAGGAGTTCAAGACCGTGGAGTTCTTCTCCTCGCACGAGGCACTGATCCTGGACTACGAGTCGGCGCTGACGCGTACGGACTCGCGGACCGGCGATCTGTACGACGTGTCCGGGCACATGGTCTGGATCGGTGAGCGCACCCGGCAGCTGGACGGGGCGCATATCGAGTTCGCCTCCAAGATCCGCAACCCGGTGGGTGTGAAGCTCGGCCCGACGACCACGCCGGAAGAGGCGCTGACGCTGATCGACCGGATCGACCCGAACCGCGAGCCGGGCCGGCTGACGTTCATCACGCGGATGGGCGCGGACAAGATCCGCGACAAGCTGCCGAACCTGGTGGAGAAGGTGACGGCGTCCGGGGCGCAGGTCGTGTGGGTCTGCGACCCGATGCACGGCAACACCTTCGAGGCGGCGTCCGGGCACAAGACCCGGCGCTTCGACGATGTGCTGGATGAGGTCAAGGGCTTCTTCGAGGTCCACAAGGAGCTGGGCACCCACCCGGGCGGTATCCATGTGGAGCTGACCGGGGACGATGTCACGGAGTGCGTGGGCGGCGGCGACGAGATCTTCGTCGACGATCTGCACCAGCGCTACGAGACGGCCTGTGACCCGCGGCTGAACCGCAGCCAGTCGCTTGACCTGGCGTTCCTGGTGGCGGAGATGTACCGGGACCAGTGAGGCTGCCGGGTCTGCCTGGCCGGTGAGGCCACCGCAAGATCGCTGAAAGATGAATGGGGCACGGATCACATCGATCCGTGCCCCTCGGCGTTGTGGGTCTCCCTCATGGCGGGTAAGGTAAGGGTTACCTCACTGATCATGCTGGTCAACGCTGGAGAGTTCGCGTGTACGTCTGCTCATGCTTCGGCATCACCGAGAAGCAGGTGCGCGAGCACGCGGAAACGGGTGCTTGCACACCGCGCCAGATCGCCGGCGCCTGCAAGGCGGGCACCGACTGCGGCTCCTGCGTCCGCAAGATCCAGGCGCTGCTGGGGCGCGGTTCCTGCCCGCGGCGCGAGAACCTCGATCCGGTGGTGCTGGCCCCCGCCGTCGAGGCCACGGCGGTAGTGCCGGCGGCCGAGGCCGCCTGAGCGCAGGCGGAGCCCGGGTGGGCGGTCAGTCGCTCGGCTGCTCGATCTGCTGGGCGATGTAGAGGGCCTCACCGAGCTTCTCGATCAGCGCGAGCTGGGTGTCGAGATAGTCGATGTGCTGCTCCTCGTCGGCGAGGATGTCCTCGAAGATATTGGCCGAGGTGATGTCGTCCTTGGCGCGCATCAGTTTGATGCCCCGCTTGAGGCGGTCGATGGCCTCGACCTCCACCTGCCGGTCGGCCTGGAACATCTCGGTGAGGGTCTGCCCCACGCGAACGTGGAAGAGCCGCTGGTAATTGGGGAGGCCGTCGAGGAGAAGGATCCGGTCGGTGAGCAGCTCGGCGTGCTTCATCTCGTCGAAGGACTCGGCCCGGGTGTATTTGGCAAGCCGTGTCCAGCCAAAGTTGTCCTGCATCTTCGAGTGCAGAAAGTACTGATTGATTGCGGTCAGCTCACCGGTCAGCTGCTCGTTCAGGAACTCGAGGACCTCGGGGTCGCCCTGCATCGAAGGGGCTCCTTCCCATCAGAACGGGGAATGCCAGGTTGCGCGCATCGTCGCATCGCCCCTGGTGGGGCGTCCAGTAAGTGCACGCTTAGTACGAGTTGCCCCCACGGATGATCCCCTGGTCACGACCACCCCCGGCGGTCTGAGACCATGGAGTCCATGGGTCAGTCGGAAAGCCGCGAGGGGGAGCTTGCGCAGCTGCCTCCGGGTCAGCGACTGCAACGCGGTTGGCCGGTTACGCACTACGGGCCGGTGCCGAAGTTCAGGCAGGAGCGCTGGGAGTTCCGGGTCTTCGGTGCGACGGCGGACGGCGAAAAGCACTGCTGGACGCATGAGGAGTTCTCGGCGCTGCCGTACTCCACGGTCGTGGCCGACCTCCACTGCGTCACCAAATTCAGCATGCTCGGCGCCGAATGGGGCGGGGTCTCGACGGGGGTGCTCATGGATCTGGCGCCACCCGCGCCGGATGTCACCCATGTGATGGTGTGGGCGGAATACGGCTTCAGCTCAAATATGCGGTTGTCGGACTTCGCCTCCTCGACGTCGATTTTCGCCACGCACAAGGACGGCGAACTGCTGACGGCGGAACATGGATTTCCGGTCCGTCTGGTCGTTCCGCATCTCTACGCGTGGAAAGGGCCCAAATGGGTCCGGGGTGTGGAGTACATGAGGGCCGACCGCCGGGGCTTCTGGGAGGAGCGGGGATACCACAATCTCGGCGACCCCTGGAGCGAGCAGCGCTACTCCTACCAGGAGGAGCCGGGGGACGGGCCCGAGCTGTAGCCGGGGCCCGCCGCGGGCGTCAGTGGTGCTGATGTACCACCGCATGGCCCTTGCCGCGGGCGATCATCCACTTGTTCACCGGTGTGGTCACCAGGAACGCGACGACGAACGACAGCGCCAGGCTGAGCCAGAACAGCGCGTCGGACAGGGTCGCCTCCATCGCGCCGGGGAAGAGCAGGATGGTGCCGTTGTCGGCCAGCTCCATCACCGCGATCGAGACGGTATCGGCGGCCAGCGCCACCCGTACCGCGGTGCGCGGACCCAGCCCGGACCGCAGCACACCCCGCACGGTGAACGCGTAGCCGAAGGTGAAGGCGAGCACGATGGCCAGCGCCATGGTCGGGGCGTCGTGCCAGGCCAGTGCGGTGCCGATGGCCATGCCGAGGACCTCGCCGATGGCGCAGCCGGTGAGGCAGTGCAGGGTGGCCCGCACGGCTATGGGCCAGCTCGCCGTGGTGGATGTGCCGTGCTGTTCCATCGGAGTCCTCCTGAGGGAAACGGGGCCTGTGGTGATCCGTCGCCCCGAAGGAACGCTATACCCCCAGGGGGTATTCCAGGGTGAGGCTCACATGAGGCTCACCCGTCCCGCAGCTCCTTCAGCCGCGCCACATCCGCCGCATGTCCCTCCGTGCCGCCGGGGGTCTCGATCACCAGCGGCACCCCCTCCGTCGCCGGATGGCCGAACAGCTCGCGGAACGGCTCCGCGCCGATGTGCCCGGCCCCGATGTTGGCGTGCCGGTCCTTGTGGGCGCCGACCACATCCTTGGAGTCATTGGCGTGGATCAGCTTCAGCCGCCCCGGCCCGGTGACCGCCACCAGCTCGTCGAGGGTCTGCTTCATCCCGCCGGAGGCGGCCAGATCGTGGCCCGCGGCGAAGACATGGCAGGTGTCCAGGCAGACGCCCAGCCGCGGATGCCGGTCCAGCGCATCGAAGTACGGCCCGAGGTCCTCCACCAGCGCGCACAGCGAGGTGCCCTGGCCGGCGGTGGGTTCCAGCAGCAGCCAGGGGTCGTCGTCGTGCGTCAGCTCGTCCAGCAGCGGCAGCACCCGCTCCCGCACCTGGGCGAGCGCCTGGACGCGCTCCCGGCCGCCGGTGGCCGAGCCGGTGTGGACGACAACGCCCCGCGCCCCGATCTCCCGGCCGCGGCGCAGCGAATGGCGCAGGGAGTCCACCGAGCGCTCGGCCGTGGCCTCGGTGTGCGAGCCGAAGTTGATCAGGTACGGGGCATGGACGTAGACCGGCATCGACTGCTCGGCGCAGCCGGTGCGGAACGCCTCGTCCTGGGCGGGGGTGCCGGTCGGGGTGGCCCAGCCGCGCGGATTGGCGACGAAGACCTGGACGGTCTCGGCGCCGATGTCCCGGGCGTGGGCGAGACCGACGGTGGCAAGGCCGCCCGCGACGCGGATATGGCCGCCGACGGGGTTGCGGGTGCGGTGCGTACTCACGGGTCCAAGGGTCCCAGGCGCGGCGGACGCCCGGGACCACAGGGGTCCCGGGCGCCGTCCAGTGGTTTGCCGGGCGTCGTCTAGAAGATGCCCTCGACCTCGATCGTGATGGTGCTGCCCTTGGGGGCCTTGTCCCCGCCGTCCACCGACTGGTCCTTGATCGTGTCCCCGCCGAACACCGGCTTGTCGACGTCGACCTGGAAGCCCTTGTCCTCCAGCTTGGTGGTGGCGTCGTCGATGCTCATGCCCTCGACATCCGGCACCTCGATCATCTCCTGGCCCTTGGAGAGCGTCAGGGTCACGGTGTCACCCTTGGCGCCCGTGTCCCCCGGCGACTGCTTGGCGACCGCGCCCTTGTCCTCGTCGGAGAAGACCCGCTGCTTGTCGATCTTCACCTTGAAGCCCTCGTCGAGCAGCTCCGAGCGAGCGTCGTCGAGCGTGTCGCCGACCACGTCCGGGATGTCGATCTCGGGGCCCTTGCTGACCACGAGCGACACGGGGGTGTCGGGGCGGCGCACGGCGCCCTCACGGGGGCTGGTGGACAGCACCGACCCCTGGGGCGTCTCATCGCTGAACTTTTTGATGATCCGGCCCACCGTGAGCCCCTGGTCGGCGATCTTCTTCTTCGCCTCGGAGAGCCGGTTGCCGACCACATTGGGCATCTCGGCCCGCTCCGGCCCCTGGGACACGCTGATCGTCACGGTACCGGTGTCGCGGATGCGCGCACCGACGCCCGGCTTGGTGCTGATGACATGGCCCTTGTCGACCACATCGCTGTACTCGCGGACGACCTTCACGTCCAGCCCGGTGTCGTGCAGCTTCTTCTCGGCCTTCGCCTGGCTCATCTTCAGCACCGCCGGGACCTTGGTGAACTGCCCGGAGTTGATGTACCAGACGCCGACGCCGATTCCGAGGGCCAGCAGCACGGCGGCGACGATCGTCACGATCCCGCGCCGCGGCATCCGGCCGCCGCGGTCGCGGCCACGGCCGCGCCCCCGCCGCGCGGGCGGGTCCTGCGGCAGCTCCAGACGGCTGGTGCGGTCGAGCCGGTCCTGGTCGTCCGCCGCGCCGGCGGGCCGCGGGATCACCGTCGTACGGTTCTCCGAGCCGCTGTCGTCGCCCGCGTCCCTGGCCTCCGGCGGCACCGCGTCCAGCTGGGCGTCGGTCAGCGCGGCGCGGGCCGAACGGGCCTGGCCGAGCAGTGCGACGGCGTCGGCGGGGCGCAGCGAGATCTCGCGGGCGGTGGCGGAGGCGACCAGGACGTCCAGTTGGGCCGCCACATCGGGGGCCAGGACGGACGGCGGCGGAACGTCCTCGTTGAGGTGCTGGTAGAGGATCTGGGCCGGGGTGCTGCCGACGTGCGGCTTGGAGCCGGTCAACATCTCGTAGAGCACCACACCGCAGGCGTACACATCGGCCCGCGGGTCGGCCGTGCCGTTCTCTATCTGCTCGGGCGCGAGATAGGAGACGGTGCCGAGGACGCTGCCGGTGGAGGCGCTGGTGTTGGTGTCCACCGCCCGCACCAGGCCGAAGTCGGCGACCTTGACCCGGCCGTCGTCCCCGATCAGCACGTTCTCCGGCTTCATGTCGCGGTGCACAAAACCGGCCCGGTGGGCCGCGCCGAGCGCGGCGAGCACCGGCTCCAGGATGTCGAGCGCGGCACGTGGCTGGAGGGCGCCACGCTCGCGCAGCACATCACGCAGGGTGCAGCCGGCGACGTACTCCATCGCCAGATAGACATGCACACCGTCGGTGCCCTGGTCGTAGACGCCGACCACATTGGAGTGGGCGAGTCTGGCGATGGACTTCGCCTCGCGGATGAAGCGCTCGACGAAGGCGGCGTCGGAGGCGAGGCTCTGGTGCATCACCTTCAGGGCGATGACGCGGTCGAGCCGGGTGTCGACGGCGCGGTAGACCGTCGCCATCCCGCCCACGGCGATGCGTGCCTCCACGCTGTAGCGGCCGTCGAGCACCTGCCCGACAAGGGGGTCCTGGAGCGTCGTATCCACGAGAGGGCATTTTACGGACCGGTACGGGCCGTTCCGACCGCCAGCCCCAGGTGGAAGTGGAGTTGAAGCCGAATGGTGACAGCTGTGGGTCAGTTGTGCGACGCGGCGGCCAGGGCGGCCAGCTCCTCGAGGGCGGAGGTCCAGGCCAGGGTGGCGTACTCGGCGTGCTGGGTCTTGGCCTCGTCGGAGACTTCCAGGGCGCGGATACCGGATTCCGTCAGGCGGAGGCGGGTGCCCGCGCCCTCCGGAGAGATCCGGAACTCCACCAGGGTGGCCGTGCCCGCCTCGGTGCCGGGGCGGTCCGGCTCATGGGCCAGCCGGAAGCGGAAGAGGGCGTCCGGGACTGCCTTCTCCACCCGGCCGTGGAACTCCCCGTGTTCGTCCCAGCGGAAGCGGAGCGTGCCGCCGGGGCGCAGATCCAGCTCGCAGCCCCCGAAGGCGTACCAGGCGCGGATGTGCTCGGGCGTCGTCAGCACCCGCCACACCCGGTCGATGGGGGCGGGGACATACACCTCGCGCTCGATCCGGTCGGCCACGGTCACGGCGACCACCTCCGGCTTCCACGGTAGGCGGGGCGTCTCCGGGACGCCCCGCCTGCGGCCGGTACGCCCATGGAGGCGGGTGTCTGTGCGCGGGCCGACGGCTCGCCGGAGGCGGGCGGCCGCTCCTGGGCAGGCCGCTGCCCGGGGGCGCCGGGCCAGGCGGCCTCGCTGAAGACCGGTGCGGTTCGGGTGCGCCCCGAAGGGGCGCGGGGCTGTGTCGATGTGCGGCTCCGCCGCGTGGGCGACCAGCCACGACGCGGCCGCGGACGACTGACGGCACCTCGCGGCACTTCCCGCGGAGCGCTCAGCCGAAGGCGGGCCGCTCCGGGTCCAGCGCCGCCCGGCCCTCCACGGGGGACGACGCCTCCGCGAAGTGGCGGCGCGGGATCCGGCCGGCCCGGCGGGCCAGCCGTCCCGCCTCCACCGCATGCCGCATGGCCGCCGCCATCAGCACCGGCTCCCGCGCCCGGGTGACGGCCGAGGCGAGCATCACCGCGGCACAGCCCAGCTCCATCGCGAGCGACGCGTCCGAGGCGGTGCCCGCGCCCGCGTCGAGGATCACCGGCACGGTGGCCCGCTCGACGATCAGCTCGAAGTTGTGCGGATTGCGGATGCCGAGGCCGGAGCCGATGGGCGAGCCCAGCGGCATGATCGCGGCACAGCCCACGTCCTCCAGCTTGCGGGCGAGGACCGGGTCGTCATTGGCGTACGGCAACACCGTGAAACCGTCGTCCACCAGGATCTCGGCGGCGTCCAGCAGTTCCACGGGATCGGGGAGCAGGGTGCGCTCATCGGCCACCACCTCCAGCTTCACCCAGTCCGTGCCCAGCGCCTCACGGGCCAGCCGCGCGGTCAGCACGGCCTCACCGGCGGTGAAACAGCCCGCGGTGTTGGGCAGGGCGCGGATGCCGTGCCGGTCGAGCACGGAGAGCACCGAGCCCTGCACCGTGGGGTCCAGCCGCCGCATGGCCACGGTCGTCAGCTCGGTGCCGGAGGCGAGCAGGGCGTGCTCCAGGATCTCCAGGCTGGGCGCCCCGCCGGTGCCCATGATCAGACGGGAGCCGAAGTCGGTCCCGGCGATGGTCAGCGGGTCGGCGGCGGGCGCGGGCGCGGCGGTTCCGGTCCCGGCCGTTCCGGTTCCGGCGCTTGTGGTGTCCGTCGTCGTGGTGTCTGTCGTCGTGGGAGCCATCGGTCAGCCTCCCTGGACCGCGGTGAGGACCTCGACGCGGTCGCCCTCGCCCAGCGCCGTCACCGGCCACTGGCCGCGCGGTACGACCGTCTCGTTGACGGCCGCGGCGACGCCCGAGGACGCCTGGGTGAGGGTGGCCACCAGCCGGTCGAGGGTGGTGCCCTCGACGATCTCGCGGGGCTCCCCGTTTACGGAGACGGTCATGCGGGCTGCTCCTGTGGTGCGTTGAACGAGGTGCGGGCGGCGCCGTCGAGCCGGTGCGGGGTGAACGCGCGCGCCGCCGGCGGGAGTTCTCCGCCGGTCAGCGCCTCGGCCATGACATCGCCCGTGATCGGGGTGAGAAGGACGCCGTTGCGGAAGTGGCCGGTGGCCATCTGGAGCCCCGGCAGCGCCGTCGGCCCGAGGAAGGGGCCGTTGTCGGGGGAACCGGGGCGCAGGCCCGCGCAGGTCTCGACGAGCGGCAGCTCGGTGATGCCGGGGATCAGCTCATGGGCGTCGCGCAGCAGCTCGTACACCCCGCTCGCGGTGACCGTGGTGTCCCAGCCGCGCTCCTCGGAGGTGGCGCCGATCACCAGCTCGCCGTCGACGCGCGGGACGAGATAGACATCCGTGCCGCGCACCACGGCCCGTATCACCCGGGACAGGAACGGCCGGTAGGGGGCGGGCACGGTCAGCCGCAGCACCTGGCCCTTGACCGGGCGCACCGGCGGCAGCACGTCCGGGGGCACCCCCGCCAGCCGCGCGCTGAGGCTTCCGGCGGCCAGGACGGTCTGCCCGGCGGACACCCGGGTGCCGTCGGCCAGCTCCGCACCCGTGGCGCGGTCCCCGGTGACCGTCAGCCGCTCGGCGAGGGCGCGGTGGATGACCACACCCGCCCGCTCGCACGCGCGCAGCAGGGCCGCCGTCAGCCGCCGCGGATCCACCTGATGATCACCGTCGATGCGCATCCCGCCGCGGACGCCCGGTGCCAGCATCGGCTCCAGACGGCGGCATTCGCGCCCGGTCAGCCACTCCACTTCCAGCCCGAAGCGCCGGTGCCGCTCATGGAGGTCGCGCAGATGGGCGCGGTCGTCGGCGTCGAGCGCCACCATGAGGGTGCCGCAGTCGCGGTAGCCGACCTCCTGGCCGCCCGCTTCCTCCACCTCCGCCACGAACTCCGGATAGCGGGCCGCGGACGCGAGATTGAGATCGAGCAGTGCGTGCTCGCCGTACTGGAACTCCCCGACGGATCCCAGCATCCCGGCCGCCACCATGGCCGCCCCGCCGCCCGGCGCCGGGTCGGCCAGCGCGGTGCGCAGCCCCCGCTGGGCCGCCCGCCAGGCCGTGACCAGGCCGATGATGCCGCCCCCGATCACGAGGGCGTCGTACGGTTCAGTCCGCTCGGTGCTCGCATGGGTCCCCGATGTGCGCATGGGTATGCGCCCCTCCCTTCGCCGGCATGACCCGGATCAGGTTCATACGGTCGGAGGCCGCCCCAGCCTCCCTCTCAGCCCGGTGCGTCCGAACTCCCGCGAGTGCTCTGAGGCGCCACCCTAGTACGAGCCTCGAACGGCCCGGAAGGGCGAACGGTGCGATCCGGGAATCACGGCAACAACCTGCCGTATGCCTTGAATCGATCTTGTGCAGTAGATCTCGTCCCGCGCTCTGCGGTCCGCCCCGCGTACCGCAATACAGTGATCGTGTGAGCGATGAGACGACGAAGACGGCCTCCACGGTGGGCAGCGGACAGCGCGTGGTGATCGTCGGCGCGGGCATGGCGGGGGTGCAGACCGCCGTCGTGCTGCGCGAGGAGGGCTGGGCCGGGGAGATTCTGCTGCTGGGCGCGGAACCCCACCAGCCGTACGACCGCCCGCCGCTGTCCAAGGCCGTGCTGCTCGGCAAGGCCGAAGGGTCGGCGTTCGACGTGGACTTCGGCGCGCTCGGCATCGAGCTGCGGCTCGGGGTCACGGTTTCCGCGCTGGACAGCGGCGAACGGCGGCTGGAGACCGAATCCGGGCCGGTGCCCTACGACGTCCTGGTGATCGCCACCGGCGCCGAGCCCATCCCCCTGCCCGGCAGCGAGGGCGTCCCCGGCGTCCATCTGCTGCGCACCCTGGACGACGCCGAGCGGCTGCGCCCGGTGCTCGCCAGGCAGCACGAGATCGTGGTGGTGGGGGCGGGCTGGATCGGCGCGGAGTTCGCCACGGCCGCGCGGGAGGCGGGCTGTGCGGTGACCGTCGTCGAGGCCGCCGACCGGCCGCTGGCCGGTGCCCTCCCGGCCGAGGTCGCCGCCCCCATGGCCGACTGGTACGCGGACTACGGCGCCACCCTGGTCACCGGCGTCCGGGTGGACGCGGTGGACGAGAACGGGCTGCTGCTCGGCGACGGCACCCGGCTGCGGGCGGGCGCGGTGGTCGTCGGCATCGGGGCGCGGCCCGCTACGGACTGGCTGGCGGGCTCCGCCGTGGACCTGTCGGACGACCGGTCCATCGCCGCCGACGAGCGGCTGCGCACCTCGGTGCCGGACGTCTACGCGGTCGGCGACTGCGCGTCCTTCCCCTCCGCGCGGTACGGCGCCCGGCTGCTGGTGCACCACTGGGACAACGCGCTCCAGGGGCCGCGCACCGTGGCCGCCAACGTCGTGGGCAGCCGGACGGCCGCACACACCGCCTTCTCGGTCTACGACCCGGTGCCGTACTTCTGGTCCGAGCAGTTCGGGCGGTTCATCCAGTACGCCGGGCACCACTCGGAGGACGACGAACTGGTGTGGCGGGGCGATCCAGCCGGGGCGTCCTGGGCGGTCTGCTGGCTGCGCGAAGGGGCCCTGGTCGCCCTGCTGGCCGTCGGCCGTCCGCGCGATCTGGCCCAGGGACGCAAGCTGATCGAACGCGGTGCCCGGCTGGACCGGGCACGGGCCATGGACCCCTCGGTTCCGCTGAAGTCCGCCGTTTTCTGACCCGTTCCCGCCTGCTGGGCCGACGCGGTGGGACGCGGGGGCGGGGGCCCCGCGGGCGGGGCGGGGCGGCCCGCGTGGCGGACGCCCGGCTATCCACTGTCAGTCCCAGATGGCAGGCTTGTGCCGTGACCGAGATTGACGCAAAGATCGATGCTCTCGTCCCCGCCTGGCTCACGCTCCCCGACGCCGCCGAGAGGCTCGGTGTCGAGGTGACCCGCGTCCGGCAGCTGGTCAAGGAGGGCCAGCTGATCGCGGTGCGCCGTGGCGAGAACCGGGTCCTCCAGGTGCCCGAGGAGTTCATCGGTGACGGCAAGGTCGTCAAGGGCCTCGTGGGGACCTTGACGCTTCTGAAGGACGACGGCTTCAGCGACGAAGAGATGCTGGAGTGGCTTTTCACCCCCGACCCCAGCCTGCCCGGCACCCCGGCGCGGGCCCTGCGCGAGAATCGCGGCACGGAAGTGAAGCGCAGGGCGCAGGCACTCGCCGTCTGACACCGCTCGCGCAGCCCGCATCGCGCACTCAGCACCATCACCTCGGCGTACGGGCAAGGGGTATCGTCCCCTGCCCGTACGCCGCCGACCCGGGGGGACCGTCGCACCATGGCCGCCACCACCAGCCCGTCCGGAAGCACGTCCGCTGCTTCGTCCGCGGGTTCGTCCGCGGGTTTGTCCGCGGGTTTGTCCGCTCGGTCCGTTCGCGAGAAGCTGGCCGACGCCCGGCTGTACCTGTGTACCGACGCCCGTAAGCGCCAGGGCGATCTGCCGGAGTTCCTGGACGCCGTGCTGACCTCCGGGGTGGACATCGTTCAGCTCCGCGACAAGGGCATGGAGGCGGCCGAGGAGCTGGACCACCTGGCCGTCTTCATCGAGGCGTGCCGCCGCCACGGCAAGCTGCTGGCGGTCAACGACCGCGCGGACGTCGCCCATGCCATCGGCTCCGACGTCCTCCATCTGGGCCAGGGCGACCTTCCCGTCCCGGCGGCCCGCGCGATCCTCGGCCAGGACGTGCTGATCGGGCGTTCCACCCATGCGGAGGCGGAGGTGGACGCGGCGGTCGCCCAGCCCGGCGTCGACTACTTCTGCACCGGCCCCTGCTGGCCCACCCCCACCAAGCCCGGCCGCCCCGCCCCCGGGCTGTCCCTGGTGCGGTACACGGCCGCACTGCGCCCCTCCCGTCCCTGGTTCGCCATCGGCGGTATCGACGCGTCCAACCTGGACGAGGTGCTGGAGGCGGGAGCGCGCCGGATTGTGGTGGTCCGGGCGATCACGGCTGCCGACGACCCGGCGGAGGCGGCGGCGAGCCTGGCCAAGCGGGTCCGGTCGGCCCAGGGTCCGTCGAACCACCGGCAATCGGCCGGAGGTATCCGCACTGCGGGACACGACACCGACAAAAGGTAAATTTCGGCCGCCCGGGTGGGCGCGGCCCACCCCGCTGGCTAACCTTCCCAATATGGCCCTAGGCACCGCTTCCACCAGGACCGATCGCGCGCGAACCGTGCGTGATCTGCTCGCATCGGGCGAGCAGTCGTACTCCTTCGAGTTCTTCGCCCCCAAAACGGAGAAGGGCGAGCACACGCTGTGGAACGCCATCCGCCGGCTGGAGGCCGTCTCGCCGACCTTCGTCTCCGTGACGTACGGCGCCGGCGGCTCATCCCGTGAGGGCACGGTGCGAGCCACCGAGCGCATCGCGACGGACACCACCCTGACCCCCGTCGCCCATCTGACCGCGGTCAACCACTCCCGGGCCGAGCTGCGCAACATCATCGGCCAGTACGCCGGCGCCGGGATCCGGAACATGCTCGCGCTGCGCGGTGACCCGCCGGGCGATCCGATGGGGGAGTGGATCCGGCACCCCAAGGGACTCGACTACGCCATCGAGCTGGTCCGGCTGATCAAGGAGTCGGGCGACTTCTGCGTGGGCGTCGCCGCCTTCCCCGAGATGCATCCCCGTTCCGCGGACTGGGACACCGACATCCGGCACTTCGTGGACAAGTGCCGCGCGGGCGCCGATTTCGCCATCACGCAGATGTTCTTCTACCCGGACGACTATCTGCGGTTGCGCGACCGGGTGGCGGCAGCGGGCTGTACGACGCCGATCATCCCTGAAATCATGCCCGTCACGAACGTGCGGCAGATCGAGCGGTTCGCCAAGCTCAGCAATGCCGCGTTCCCGCCCGAGCTCGCGGAGAGGATCCTGGCGGTGAAGGATGACGCGGCCGCTGTACGCTCGATCGGGATCGACTACGCCACCGAGCTGTGCGCGCGGTTGATGGCCGAGGAGATCCCCGGGCTGCACTTCATTACGCTGAACCACTCCACGGCCACGCTGGAAATCTACGAGAATCTCGGACTGCATCAGCGGTCCTCGTAACGGCAGCCGACAGGCGGCCGCACTGAGAGGGGCGGGCATGGGCTGGACGGTCCTCTACATCGCTTTCGGCGTCGTCGCGCTGTGGCTGCTGGGTGAGGTCCTGCTGCAATACAAGGCGCGCCTGCGCTGGCGGCTGCTGGCGTTCGTCGGCTTCCTCGGCGTGGTGGCCGGGGTGCTCGTCCCGTCCGTGCTGGTGATCGCGATCGGCGCGGTCGCCTTCGCGGTCGGCCAGACGTATGTGACGCTCTCCTTCCGGCGCGGCTTCGCCGCCGGATGGGCGCTGCCCGGCGGACTGCCGGGGCTCGGACGAGGCCGGGACGAGGAGCGCGCCGCGCCACCCGAGCCGGAGCCGATCCTTCAGGTCTCGGATCTGGAGGACGTCCCGACCGCCCCGGCCGAACCGCCCACCTACCAGCCCCAGCCGATGCCCGACGACACCGGTGAGTACGGCGTCTACGACGACAACTCGCCCTTCGTGCCCTCCCAGCCCGCCGGGGCGGCGGCATACGGCGGGGGCGCGGACGACGGCTACAGCGCGTACGAGACCTATGGCGGCTACGGCTCGCAGGACAGCAGCCAGGGCCACGGCCACGCCTACGGCCAGGACGCGTACGCCGACGCGGGCCAGGCGGGCCAGCAGGCCGGATACGGCTACGGCTACGGCAACGAGGCGTACGCGGGGTACGGCGATCCGTACGGCAGTGCCCAGCCGCAGCCCCAGGCCGATCCGTACGCGCAGGCGCAGCAGCCCTACGGCCAGCAGCAGTACGCCGATCCGTACGCCGCCTACGGGCAGGACCCGTACGCCGCCGATCCGTTCGGTGGCGGGGGACACGGCGGCGACCACTATGCGGCGGGCGCCTCGTACCCCGGGCAGGCGCAGTACCCCGAGGGTGGCGACGCGATGCAGCCGGGCGGTACGTGGGTGCCCCAGCAGCGCGACGGCGAGGCCGAGCCCCCGGCCGAGCAGCCGTACCCGTACCAGCAGCAGGGCTTCCAGCAGGGTTACGACGAGCAGTACCGCTACTGAGGTCCGGGGCGGGTCGCCCCGGACCGGCGTCTGCCTCCTGCGCCGCCGGACCCTTTGCTGAGGCAGGGTGCCCGCTCCGGGGCCGGCTGAGCGACTGACGCCGTCGGGCGGGGCCATGCCGTCCGCCGACCGCAACGGGTGCCGCTGGTGTGGTCGGCGGGCGCGCCGCCCTACGTCCGCCGCGCCCGGGCCGGCCAGGCGTACCCGGTGCGCGGGGCCGTGCGCCGCACTACTGCGAGCCGCGGAAGTCCTCGCCCTCGACGATCAGGCCGGCGACCAGCGCGCCCGACATCCCGGCGTGGGCCAGACCGCCGCCCGGGTGGGCCCAGCCGCCCGCCAGGTACAGGCCGGGCAGCCGGGTGAGGTTGGCCGGGTGGAGCAGGCGGCCCCCGGCGCCCGCGAGGGCCGGGGCGGGGACCGCGCCGCCGCGGGCGCCGGTGGCCGCGGCGGTGTCGACAGGTGTACGGATCTCGCGCCACAGCACCCGGTCCGCCAGATCCGGGATCACCAGCTTGGCCGCTTCCATCAGCCCGTCCGCGTCGTCCTCGACGCCCTCGGGGTGGGCCCAGTCCACCGGGCCGTGCGGGGCGACCACCGCCGTGAGCGTGACGGCCTCGTGGTCCGCGTCCGGGCACACCGTGGGGTCGTCCGGCCGGAGCACGGTCACGGTGGGGCGCCGACAGGGCCGACGTGTGCCGCGTCCGTCGCCGAAGACACCGGCCAACTCCGCGTCCCGGTCCGGGGCGTGGACCACGGACCGGTGCGCGGTGCCCTCGGGGCGGGCTCCGCGCAGCCCCAGATGGACGGTGAGACGCCCCGGGACGCCGCTCCCGGGGCCCAGCTCGGGGGCGACATCGCCGTCGTCCCAGGGGCGCCGCCCGCCGAGCAGCGGGGGCAGCAACGCGGGGTCGACGGCCGCGACCACCGCGTCCGCCTCGACGGCGGTGCCGTCGGCCAGCTCCAGGCCCGCCGCGCGGCCGTCCTTCTCGGTGATGCCGGTGACCGCGGCGTCGAACCGGAACTCGACGCGCCGCTGACAGCAGCGCTCGTACAGCGCGTCGGCCAGCGCGCGCATCCCGCCGCGCACGTACCAGGTGCCGAAGGTCTGCTCCATATAGGCCAGCACGGTGGCCGCGGCGGGGGCGGAGCGCGGGTCGAGGCCATGAGCCAGGGCGTGGCTCTCCAGCAGGGCCACCGCCCGCGGGTCGTCGAGCTCGCGCCGCGCCACCTCGGCGAGCGTGGCCGGGCGACGGCCGCCGAACCAGCGCCGCATCGCGGCGGCCGGATAGGGATCGCGGCCCAGCACCTGCCAGTCGGAGCGCAGCGGCTCCTCGAGCAGCGGTCTGCGGGTGGCGTCCCACACCTCACGGGCGCGGTTGACCAGATCGCTCCAGCGCTCGCCCGCACCCGCGCCGAAGGCCCCGTCCAGGGCTTGGCTCACCCCGCCGTGCGAGGCGTTGGGCAGCAGCACCTCGGTGCCGTCGGGGAAGAGATGGCGGGCGGCGGGATCGACCTGGATGAGCTCGACGCTCCGCTCCAGCGTCTCCTTGCCGGTCTTCACGAACAGATCCCGGTAGACCGCGGGCAGCTGGAGCAGCCCCGGGCCGGTGTCGAAGGAGAAGCCGTCCCGCTCGAAGCGCCCGACCCCGCCGCCGTGGGTCGCGCCGCGCTCGTACACCACCACCCGGTGGCCCGCGACGGCCAGCCGGGCCGCCGTCGCCATGGCGCCCATCCCCGCGCCGATCACCGCAATCCGTGCCATGACCGCGACTCTATCCGCCGCCACCGACAGTCACGGAGCGCGGCCGGGGCAGGGGCGTGGGGAGGAGCGCGGGGCGTCTGAGTACGCGTACTCAGACGGGGAGATGAGTAGCCGCGCGGATGGGGCGGATCCCCTCCGGAGGGGAGAGTGGAGCACACGGAAGGGCCGCTCGCCGGACCGCCGACACGGGGCGGCGGAACGGCGGGATGGCCCGGACATACCGGGGGCGTACGGGGGAGCCGCCGCTGCCGCGGTGGCTTCTACGGGGGAGTTACGGGGGGAGGCGCTGTTCCGGCGCGGGATCGATGGGGGTCGAAACCGCGCCGGGACAGCGCCTTCTGCTGTGCCCGCCACTGCTGTGTCCGCGTGTCCCCCGGAGCTGTCCGGTCCGTACCGCCGCCCGCCGGGGACCGGGCCGTCAGCCGGAGGCGGGGGTGCCCTTGGCCACGGCCCCGCCGCCCACCCGCCCCTGGAGCAGCAGCGAGAGCGCCGCGTGCACATCGTCCAACGACCGCTCGGGCTGGTACGACTGCCAGTCGAGCGCGGCCACCAGGACCATCCCGAACAGCGCCGAGGCGGTCAGCGGGATGTCGATGTCCTCGCTCAGCTCGCCCGCGGTCACACCGTCCCGCAACTCGGCCTCGATCACCGCTATGGCGCGCTGCCGGACCATCATCAGGGTGGACTGCCAGGCGCGGTTGGTGCGCCACAGCTCGGCCACGTACAGCTGGGTGAGCGCCGGATAGCGGGAGATGAAGCCGAGCCCGGCGCGGACCATCGCGTCCAGCCCGTCCACATGGCTGCCGCCGCGTTCGGCGTTCTCGTCGGAGGCGTGCTGGAGCGATGCGGAGAGCAGCTCGACACCGTGCCGCAGCAACTCTTCGAAGAGGACGGTCTTGCTCGCGAAGTTGTAGTAGACCGTGCCCTTGGCCACCCCGGCCCGCTCGGCGATCTCGTCCACGGTGGTGGAGGAGAAGCCCTGTTCCGCGATGAGGGTGACCGCTGCCTCGAAGAGTTTCTGACGGGTGGCCTGGCGGCGTGTGTTGCTGCTGTCCATGGCGCCGATTGTGCCCGTTGTCGACGTGGTCCCGCTCACAGGCCGGGTGTCCGGAACTCCGCTGACGGGCCCAGGGCTCACCCGCCCGGGACTCACCGGCCCGGAGCTCACCGGCCCCGTGCTCACAGGCTCAGCTCCGGATGCAGCCGGTCGACCGACCACACCTGCTTGCGCCGGGCCGACCACGCGGTGAGGGCGAGGGCGGCCGTGGTGTAGCCGATCAGCACCGCGCAGGCCGTCCAGACCGGGCCGAGCCCGCCGCCGGTGATCAGCCTGCGCAGCCCGTCCACGACGTAGCTCATGGGCAGGAACGGGTGGATGGCGATGAAGAAGTGCGGGCTGGTCTGCACCGGGTAGGTACCGCCTGCTGAGGTCAACTGGAGCATCAGCAGGGCCAGGACGAGGATCCTCCCGGCCGGTCCGAAGCGGGCGTTGAGCCATTGCACGATCGCCGCGAAGCACGCCGTCACCAGCAGCAGGAAGCCGACGGTGCCCGCCGCGCGGGCCATCTGGAGGCCGACCGCCCAGTGCAGTACGGCCATCAGGGCCACCGTCTGGAGCATCCCGATCGCGGCGACCGGCAGCCAGCCCGCGAGCGCCACCCGCCAGGAGCCGGCGCCCGCGGCGAGCGCGCGCCTGTTGAGCGGCTGGATCAGCATGTAGGCCACCATCGCGCCCACCCAGAGGGAGAGCGGGATGAAGTACGGGGCGAAACCCGTGCCGTAGTTGGGTGCCTTGTGCATCGCCTGGTTGACGAGCTGGACCGGGTCCGACATCACCTCGGTACGCGCGTCACGGTCGTGCTTGGTGTAGTCGGGGATCTTCGCGGCGCCGTCGTGCAGTCCGCCGGAGAGCTTGCCGGAGCCGTCGACCAGTTTGAACATCCCGCCGTTGAGCGTGTTCGCGCCGGTGTGCAGTTTGCCGACACCGGTGTCGAGGCCGGACGCGCCGGTCTTGGCCGTGGTCAGGCCGGTGTGGAGCGTGTCGGCGCCCGTGGCGACCTTGTGCGCCCCGGAGTTGAGCGCGTTGATCTTCCGTACGGCGGAGTCCAGGTCCTTGCCGAGGTGCGGGGCGTTGTCGGCGAGCCAGGTCGCCTTGCTGTGCAGATCGTCCAGCCGGGTGCCGAGGGCGTCGAGCTGATCGGTGTTGTCCTGGACCAGCTTGTCGACCTGCTCGGCCACATCGGCGGCGGTGTCGGCGGCGGCCGCCGACTTCTTCAGGGCCGGGCAGTCCGGATCGAGGGTCACCACACCCGTGCAGCGTGTCCGGTAGTCGGTGGCCAGGTCGTCGGACGCCTTGCGGGCTTTGGTGGCCGCGCTGGAGGTGGTCTCCGGGAGGGTGTCGAGGTTGTCGGACGCCTTCTGGGCGGCGCTCGCGACCAGCCGGGAGACCCGGCCGATCTCCGCACCGTTCTTCTTCAGGAACGGACCGACCTTGACCGAGACGTCGTTGACTTTGTCGGAGAGGGTCTGGGTGCCCTCGGCGACCTTGCCCGAACCCTTCTCCAGTGTGCCGGCGCCCTTGTTGAGCTTGCCGAGCCCGGACTTGAGGTCCTTACTGCCCTTTTTCGCCTTGGTGAGGCCCTTGGCGAGGTCGCCCGTGCCCTTCTTGGCCTTGGAGATGCCCTTGCCCAGCTTGTCGGCGCCCTTGGCGGCCTTCTTCGCCTTGCCGTGGATGTCGGAGAAGGAGATGAAGATGTTGTCGTAGAAGCCGCGCGACGCCTTGGTGGACGCCGCGGCCCGCACCTCGGTGAAGACGGAGCGGGAGATCTGGCCGACGATGTAGTTGTTGGCGTCGTTGGTACGCACCCGGAGGGCGCCGGCCTCCGGGGACTTCCCGGAGCTGGAGGCGATCCGCTCGCTGAAGTCCGAGGGCACGGTCAGCGAGAGGTAGTACCGGCCGTTCGCCACGCCGTCGCGGGCGTCGGCGGCGCCGGTGGTGTGCCAGTCGAAGGTCTCGCTCTTGAGCAGCTTCTTGGTGATGTCGTCACCGGCGTGCAGGCTCTTGCCCTTCACGGTGGCGCCGCCGTCGGCGTTGACCAGCGCGACCGGGATCTTGTCCAGCTTGCCGTAGGGGTCCCAGAACGACCACAGATAGAGCGCGCCGTAGAGCAGGGGGAGCAGAAGCAGGGCGGCGAGCGCCGCCCGGGGCATCTTTCCCCTGCCGAAGCGCTTCAGCTCAAGCGCGGCCAGTTTCGGCGAGCGCATCCTCCGCCCCCTCCTCGTTCTTGTCGTCGGCTTCGTCGTCGGCCTTGTCCTCGGCCTGGTCGTCGTTCTTGGTTCCGGTGTTGCTGTCGGCCGCCGTGCCGGTCTCCTGCTCGGTGCCCGTGTCGGTGCCGCTGCCGGAGTCGGAAGTGCTCGCTTCGGCGGGGCGGGTCGGGACAACAACGGCGTCCTCCGGGGCCTGGCTGCACACCGCGAGGACGGTGATGCCGTCCTCCGCGATCTCCCGCAGCAGCGCCCAGGCCTGGGCGCGTTCGGCGTCCGAGAGCTTCATGTCGGTGTCATCGACGGCCAGCAGCCGCGGCCGGGAGATCAGCGCGAGCGCGATCGACAGGCGCAGCGCCTCCAGCCGCTCCAGGTCCCGTACGGCCGTGCGCGGCCCCTTGGGCAGCGTGTCCAGGTCGAGCCCCGCGGCCCGTACGGCGGCGTCGATCGCGGCCCGGGAGGCGGCGGCCCGTTCGCGGCGGGGCCGCAGCAGCCCGCGCGGGGCGTCACCGAACCGGCGCTGCAACAGGGCGCGTTCACGCAGATGCTCGGCGACGGTGAGCACCGGATCCAGCTCGCTGACCCCGGGCACCTGGGCGAGTGCGCTGATCCGGCGTATGCGCGCCATCTGTTGGGGAACGCGGAAGCCACCGACGCTGCCCTGCCCCGCGGCGGGGCGCATCCGCCCGGTGAGTGTGAGGAGCAGACAGGTGCGGCCGGAGCCGGAGGGGCCCTCGACCGCGATCAGTGTGCCGGGGTCGGCGGCGAGGCCGACATCGCGGAACGCCCAGCCCCGCGAGCCCTTGACGCCGAGTCCTACGGCCGTCACCGCCGCCCCGGTCTCCCGGTCCGGGGTGCCCTCCACGAGAACCACTCCTCACTGCGCATCCTGGAGTCTGTGTGAAATTTGAACTGACTGGTCAGTTCAAATCAAGGATAGGGGGTGGCTCGAGCCGGCTGTCGCACCGGGGGCATGTGCGCAAGTCAGGGCCGATTGTCAGTGGTGTGCCCCACGATGGCCCCATACGGCGGTCGCGTTACCACATGACCGGCCGCCACGCGACGACAGGAGGTTCGTCATGGCCAGTACCGCCGCAGCGCGCCGGCACCGAGCCGCTGCCCCTGCCCCTTCGTCAACCGGCCCCGCCGGCGATGTCCACCCCGTGCTGCGCCGCGCGGCGGCTCCGCCCGCCGCCCTCGACCTGCTCGGCCAGGCCCATCAGGGTCTGGAGGAGGCCGCCGGGCTCGAGAGTGCCAACGAGCGCTTCGCCACCGCCCATCTGGCCGCCCTGCGCACGGCCGCGGCCGTGCTCGCGGTGCGCGGCCGGCCCGAGCCGTCCGCCCGCCGCCGGGCCCGTATCCGCAGCGCCTGGGAGGTGCTGCCGGAAGTCGCTCCCGAACTCACCGAATGGTGCGCGCTGTTCGCCTCCGGCGCCGAGCGCCGGGCCCGCGCGGAGGCGGGCATACAGGGCGCGGCCACCTGCCGGGACGCCGATGATCTGCTGCGCGACGCGGCCGTGTTCCTGCGGCTGGTGGAGCGGATGCTCCAGCTCCAGCCCGCACTGCCCCAGCAGCCGCAACCGAGGCGGTGAGCGCGCGGCGCGCGGGGTCGGCAGGGGTGAGGGGCGGTGCGTGCGGGGGTGCGTGCGATGGCCGGGGGAGGGATGCGCCCGGTGCCTGTGGGCCGCCGGGGGCTCCGGAGGCAATAGGCTGGGGCCGACGTCAGTAAGTCGTCGTCATCGCCCCCGGGCGGTGGCGGCACCGCGCCGAGGAGCCACCCGCCGTGTCAGACCCGCAGCGCCCGCGAGCGTCCCTCCGTACCGCCGTGGTGTGGGAGGTCCTGAAAGACGCCCTGGACCGGCGGGCCAAGGCCACCGGCCGGGACGGGGCGCTGGACGTGCTGGACACCGGCGGCGGCAGCGGTAACTTCGCCGTCCCGGTCGCCCGCCTCGGCCACCGCGTCACGGTGGTCGACCCGAGCCCCAACGCGCTGTTCGCGCTGGAGCGGCGGGCCGCCGAGGCCGGGGTCGCCGAGCGGGTGCGCGGTGTGCAGGGCGATGCCCACGGACTGTTCGACGTCGTCGAGCGGGGCGGCTACGACACGGTCCTGTGCCATGGCGTGCTGGAGTACGTGGACGACCCCGCCGAGGGCCTGCGGAACGCGGTGGCCGCACTGCGCCCGGCCGGGACGCTGAGTGTCCTCGCCGCGGGCCTGGGCGGCGCCGTGCTGGCCCGTGCGCTGGCCGGACACTTCACCGAGGCCCGGCAAGCGCTGACGGACCCGGAGGGCCGCTGGGGCGCCGGAGACCCGATGCCGCGCCGCTTCACCGCCGACCAGCTGACCGAGCTGGTGGCGGAGGCGGGGCTGGAGGTCGGTGCGGTGCACGGCGTGCGGGTCTTCGCCGACCTGGTGCCCGGGGTGCTGGTGGACACCGAGCCCGGGGCCATGGACGCGCTGTTGCAGCTCGAGGCCGCCGCCGCCGAGCTGCCCGCCTTCCACTCGGTCGCGACCCAGCTGCATGTGCTCGCCGAGCGTGACTGACCCTCCCACCTGCACCGCCGCCGGAGGGGCGGGGCAGGTGGAGTAGGCCACAGGCCCCCCGAGAGGCCCCGCGGCCCCGTATGATCGGGGTACACCGTCCGGCATGGCGAATCGGCGGGAGGGGAATGGACGTCTCAGTGTCAACTTTCGCTACCCATGGAGTGGTGGGCGAATTGGCGCTGAGGGGCGGGTTTCATGGGGGCGATTCCCTGCCTATCCTGAAAGGGTCGCACCCGGTCGCCCCCCGCGACCGACGAGTAGGAGGACTCCGTGCCGCTCTCGGAGCACGAGCAGCGCATGCTCGAGCAAATGGAGCGAGCGCTGTACGCCGAAGATCCCAAGTTCGCGACAGCGCTTGAGGGAAGCGGCCTGCGCACGTACACCCGGCGACGGGTCTACCTGGCGGTCGCGGGTTTTCTGCTGGGCATCGCGCTCCTGATGGTCGGAGTGATCCTCCCGAAGACGTGGATCAGCGTGGTGGGATTCCTGATCATGCTGGGCTGTGCGGTGCTTGCGGTGACGGGCTGGCGCAAGGCGCCCAAGCCCGGTGAGGCACAGCGCCCCGGCGCGGCAGCCCCCCGACGTCAGAGCCGTCAGCGCCGTTCGATGATGGACCGTATCGAGGAGCGGTGGCAGCGCCGCCGCGATGAACAGGGCCACTGAGCAGCACCCCTGAGACCCCAAGGGGCGGCCACCATCCGGTGGCCGCCCCTTACGCATGCGGTACCCCGCGCCGGGCTCCGATGCCGGGCCCCGCACGGGGGCGACCGCATCGGCTCACTGACCGGCTGATACGCCGGTTGTGGCCGTTCCCGTGCGGGGCGCGGCCCCTCTGCGGGGGGAGCGCCCCACCGCGGTGGGAGTGCCCGCTCGCGAAGCCCCACACCGCGGGGGAGCCGCCGGACTCCGCTGTCCGGTCGGGCCGGCCGGGAGCCCCGGGGTCCGTGGGCCCCGGGGATCAGCCCCGCTGGCCGCGGGGGGTACGGAGCTGGGAGGCCCAGCGGGACCAGCGGGCGGTGCTCCAGCGGTTGACCAGCCTGGACCGGCGGTCGGCGGCCGCCCAGAGCAGACGGGCACCGGAGCGCGGGAACAGGAGCGCGCGCAGGCGCTCCCAGCGGGTGGCGCCGGACCGGAGACCGGCCAGCACCTGGCGGACATCGTCCGCGACGCTCGCGCTCGGGCGCGGATGCGGTGCGTAGAGCACCTGCTCCACCGCCGTGGCCACCCGGCGTGCCGCCTCCGCCGCCTCACCCTCGAGCCCGGTGATCCGTACGATGCGGGCCACCGCGTTCCGCGAGGTCTGTGAGTCGTCCGGCACCACGCCGAAGTCCCAGGCAGCGTCGATCAGTTCGCGCCAGGCGGCAAGCGTGCGATCGGCCGCGTCCTGCTCGGTGCGGCCACGGGAGCCGCCCAGTCTGCGGGACCGGACCTGGCGCCGCCACAGCATCGGCAGCAGGGGAACCAGGACCAGCAGCACTGCCAGTGAACTCCAGCTGGTGACCTTGGACGCGGACCAGCCGCCACCCGAGGAGCCGCTGTCCGGCTGCTGGGCCGCGGCGCCTCCGCAGGCACCCTCCTTCTTCATCTGCGGGGGGCAGGTGTCCGAGGCGGTCGGCGCGGACGACGGCTCGGAAGAGGCGCTGGGCTCGTCCGAGGGCTCATCGCTCGGTTCGTCCGTGGGCGTCTGATCCATCGTGTAGTCGGGCTGGGTGCCCCGGCTCGGGGTGGGCTCGAAGCGGGTCCAGCCGACGCCCTCGAAGTACAGCTCGGGCCAGGCGTGGGCGTCCTTGAGCCCGACCGACACCGAGCCGTCCGCCTGGGTGGTGCCGGGGGTGAAGCCGACGGCGACCCGGGCCGGGATGCCCAGCGTCCGGGCCATCGCCGCCATCGAGAACGAGAAGTGGACGCAGAATCCCTCCTTCTGCTTCAGGAACCGGACGATGGCGGCCGAGCCACTGCCGGACTGCACCTGGGTGTCGTAGCGGAAGCCGCCGTTCACCGCGAACCAGTCCTGGAGCTTGACCGCCTTCCGGTACGCGCTGTCCGCACCCGACGTCACCCGCCGCGCCGTCTGCGAGACCACGGACGGCAGCGAGCGGGGCACCTGGGTGTACTCGCGCAGCAGCCGCTTGGGCGGTGCCGGGGCCGCGGCCAGCTGCTCGGCCGTGGGCTCCACCAGCAGGCTGCTGACCCGGTAGCGCGCGCCCCGGGTGGTCTGGCCGCGGTCGCCGACCAGCGTGCGGCCCTCGGGCTCATAGCGCCAGCGCCCGTCGATCTCGACCCGGGACGCGGGGTAGGGGAGGGGCAGCCAGTTCTGTGCGTACCAACCGGCGGCTTTGATGGAGGTGTCGATTGAGGAGACCCGCACCGAGGGGCCGAGCCCGGCCGGTGCCGGCATCTGGTCGGGCACATCCGTGACATGCCGCTCCGAGGACTTCCACGAGGTGCCGTCGAACTTGTCCAGCGCGACGATCCGCAGATAGAGGTCCTGGGTGGTCTGCGAGGAGGTGCGGTACCGCAGCACCTCCTTGTTCTCCGGCTGGTTCAGGCTGTCCTGGAGCGACACCAGCGGATTGACCGCGGAGATGGTGCCGCCCCCGCTGCCCGAGCCGCTGCCGCCGTTCTTCTGCTCCAGCAGCCCGCCGTCCAGCGAGGGCAGCGCCGCGGGCACCGCCAGCGCGATGCCCAGCGCCAGCACACCGATCCGGCGGCCGTTGCGCACCGGGGCGAGCGCCTGACCGCCACCGGCCCCGGCCAGACCGGACGGCGGAGCGCCCCCGGGATGGCGGGCCCCGCCGCTGAACACCCGGCCCCACTGGGACAGCCGGTCCCGGCCCTCGGCCAGCAGCAGCAACAGATATCCGGCCGCGGCCACCAGGAACCACAGCCAGTCGCCGCTGTCGTCCGACAGCCCGGCGGCGACCGAGTACAGCGCCAGCAGCGGCAGCCCGGCCGGGGCCGCGCTGCGGTACGTCACCGCCAGCGCGTCGACCACCAGGCCGATCACCAGCACCCCGCCGACCAGCAGCAGTCGGATGCCGTCGGTGAGCGGAGCCGGGATGGCGTACCGCCCGACATCGTCCGCACCCGCGCGCAGCAGCAGCGAGAACTCATGGAAGGCCTGCGGGCTCGGCAGCAGCCCGCCGAGCGCCTGACCCCGCGCGAAGACCAGTGTGAGCAGCACCAGCGTGGTCAGGGCCTGGGCGGCCAGGGTCAGCGGACGGGCCAGCGGCACCCGGCGGGCGGCCACGCCCACCGCGCTCTGGACCGTCAGCAGCAGCACCGCCTGCACCAGCCATCCGGACGCGTCCACCAGGGGCAGCAGGGCACAGCCGGCCGCCACCGTGGCGACGGTCGCGCATATCGCGAGCCGAACACTCCCACTCATCCCGCGCCCCCCTCCGTCGCCTGTGCCGCGCCGGGGCGGCTGCCCGTGCGCGCGGCCACGCCTGCGTCACTCATGCCCAGCTCCCTGTCATACCGCCCACCACCGGCGGTCCGGCGTCGGCGCCGGACGTGCCCAGAGTGTCGGCCTGCCGCCACAGTTGCGCCAGCGAGGCGCCGGGGCCCACCGGCAGGGCCGTCCAGCCCGCCTCCCGCAGCCGCCGCAGCCGCTCCTCCAGCAGATGCTGCCCCGCGCCCGGCACCCCGCGTGCCCACGCCGCGCCGTCCAGTACAAAGGCCACCGCCGCGGTGGTGCGCTGCCGCATCCGGGCGGCCAGCGCCGCCTGCTCCTCGTCCAGGTCGCCGAAGAACGCCACCAGCAGCCCTTCACCGCCGCCGCGCAGCACGTCATAGGCGGCGGAGAGCCCGACGCCGTCGGAGTGGTCCACCACCGCGAGGGTGTCCAGCATCAGCCCGGCCGTCTCCGCCGAGTCATGCGTGGAACCGGTGAAACCGCCTCCGCCGTCCGGGCCGGGCACCGAGCTTCCGGTGTCGGTCAGCAGCCGCACCGCATAGCCGCGCTCCAGCAGATGCACCGCGGCCGAGGCCGCGCCGGAGACCGCCCACTCGAACCCCGAATCCGGCCCCGAGCCCTGGTGGGCCAGATACCGGGTGTCCAGCAGCACGGTGCAGTGGGCACGCCGCGGCTGCTCCTCCCGGCGGACCATCAGCTCGCCGTAGCGCGCGGTGGAGCGCCAGTGGACCCGGCGCAGATCGTCGCCGTGCCGATAGCCGCGCGGGATCACATCGTCCTCACCGGCCAGCGCCAGCGAGCGATGGCGCCCGTCCCCGAATCCCGCGGCCTCGCCCGTGAGCCGCACCGCGGGCAGCGGTTCGACCCGCGGCACCACGGTGAGCGTGTCATGGGCGCTGAAGGCGCGGGTCAGCTCGCACATCCCGAACGGGTCGTTCAGCCGGAGCTGGAGCGGGCCCAGCGGATAGCGGCCCCGCAGATCCGAACGGACCCGGTAGGACACCTCACGGCGCCCGCCCGGCTCCACCCGGTCCAGCACAAAACGGGGGCGCGGCCCCAGCACATACGGAACGCGGTCCTGGAGCATCAACAGCCCGGTGGGCAGCCGCGAGACATTGTCGATCCGCAGATGCACCCGGGCCTCGGAGCCCGCCGGGACCCGGGCGGGCGACAGCCGTCTGCTGCCCGCCACCCGGTACCGGGTGCGGTAGACCACGGCCACGCACACCAGGGGCAGCGAAGCGAGCAGCAGTCCCACCCGCAGCAGATCCGCCTGCCCCAGGACATAGCTGCACACCGCGGCGGCGGCCCCGGCGGCCAGGAAGGAGCGGCCGCGGGTCGTCAGCCCGGCGAGCGCGGTCCGCAGCGCTCCCTTGTCCTCCTCACCGGAGCCGTCGGGATCCGCGTCCATCCCCCCTGCCGTCATCACAGCCTCCGCGCGCCCGGCTGCTGCTGGCCGTAACCGGCCGGCGGCATGGGCGGCACCGGCGGCATGGGGCCGGACGGCGGCACGGGGCCCGAGTGCGGCATCGCGCCCGCGCCGCGCGGAGCGGCCGTGGGCACCGGGGTGTGCTGCAGGATCTCCGTGACCACCTGTTCGGAGGTACGGCGGTTCAACTGGGCCTGTGCGGTGGGCAGCAGCCGGTGCGCCAGGACCGCGACCGCCAGTGCCTGCACATCGTCCGGCAGCGCGTAATCCCGCCCGGCCAGCGCGGCCGCCGCCTTGGCGGCCCGCAGCAGATGCAGGGTGGCGCGGGGTGAGGCACCCAGCCGCAGATCGGGGTGGTTACGGGTGGCGGAGACCAGCTCCACCGCATACCGCCGCACCGGCTCGGCCACATGCACCGAGCGCACCGCCTCGACCAGCTTGACGATGTCATGGGCGTGGGCGACCGGTTGCAGGTCGTCGAGCGGGGAGACACCGCCGTGGACGTCCAGCATCTCCAGCTCGGCCTGCGGGCTGGGATAGCCGATGGACACCCGCGCCATGAAGCGGTCGCGCTGCGCCTCGGGCAGCGGATAGGTGCCCTCCATCTCGACCGGGTTCTGCGTGGCCACCACCATGAAGGGGCTGGGCAGCTCGTAGCTCTTCCCGTCGATGGTGACCTGGCGCTCCTCCATGGACTCCAGCAGCGCCGACTGGGTCTTGGGGGAGGCGCGGTTGATCTCGTCACCGATCACGATCTGCGCGAAGATCGCGCCCGGCTTGAACTCGAACTCCTTGCGCTGCTGATCGAAGATGCTCACCCCGGTCACGTCCGAGGGCAGCAGATCCGGCGTGAACTGGATCCTGCGCACCGAGCAGTCGATGGACCGCGCCAGTGTCTTGGCGAGCATGGTCTTGCCCACGCCCGGGACATCCTCGATCAGCAGATGTCCCTCGGCGAGCAGCACGGTCAGCGAAAGCCGCACGACCTCGGGCTTGCCCTCGATCACACCCTCCACCGACTGGCGGATCCGGTCCGCTGTGGTGGTCAGATCGCTGAGGCTCGCTCGCTCGTCATAGGTCGTCACCCGGCCCTCCTCGGCCCGTTCTCAGGGCCGCTGCCCTCGGAAACGGACCGGCCCACCGCATACGCTGGCATCGATCCCCCGCCGGATTGCGGGGGACGATGTCACATACGCATTCTTGCGGTCTTCGCGGCCTCGCGTCACTCGGCTGTGGATAACCCGGGGCTATTTGTCACCTCTGCACGAGTTCGAGAGGTAAATCCCTCTCAGCTACGCGGCTCGATCTCCCGCAGCAGACCCGTCTTGACGTCGAACACGAAGCCGCGGACGTCGTCGGTGTGGAGCAGGAACGGAGAAGTGCGCACCCGCTGCATCGACTGGCGTACATCGCCGTCGAGGTCCTTGAACGCCTCGACCGCCCACGACGGCCGCTGGCCCACCTCGTCCTCCAGGTCGTGCCGGAAGTCCTCGGTCAGATTCAGCAGACCGCAGCCCGTGTGGTGGATGAGCACCACACTGCGGGTGCCCAGCGCGCGCTGGCTGATGGTCAGGGAACGGATGACGTCGTCGGTCACCACACCGCCCGCGTTCCGGATGGTGTGGCAGTCGCCCAGCTCCAGGCCGAGCGCCTGGTGCAGATCGAGGCGTGCGTCCATACAGGCGACCACGGCGACGCGCTGTACGGGGCGGGCGTCCATGCCGGGGTCGGTGAAGGTGTGGGCGTACTGGCGATTGGCTTCGACAAGGCGGTCGGTGACCGTACCTCCCGGGTGAGCGTCGCGGTCGGCGGAGTTCTGAGGCTGCGGCTGCGGCGCGGCTATCGACATGATGACGACGTTAAGCCCACCAGGGGATTTTGTCTTTTCTTTAGCCTTCGCAAACGAGGGCATCGGGTGCGCTGAAGGAGTGATTGTGATGCGATCCACACCCCCGCGGCGCCTCCTGGCGCCCTGCCGCGGACGGCGCGCGCACCGGTGACGGGACGCGCTGACCGGTTGGTTGACCGAAGGGACGAGTGGACTAAAGTGGCGCGAAGTGGGAGGCGTGACGCTCCCCTTGGATTCCGGATTTTCGCGTGAGCGCGGTGCGTACGTACCCCTCGGCCTCCTCCCGCTCCGGTCGCCTGACGTCACTTCCCCGGCGCCAGTAGGCCGCTTCCCCTTCAGAGCGGGCGGGGACCCGGAGGTGCGTACCCTCCTCGCCCGACCCTCAGAAGGGCGCACGAGCAGCGCAATGAGCAGCAACGCTCTCCATGTTCCCGTCATGCTCCAGCGCTGTCTGGACATGCTGGCCCCCGCTCTCGCCCAGCCCGGCGCGGTCGTGGTCGACTGCACCCTCGGCCTCGGTGGCCACAGCGAGGCGCTGCTGAGCAGCTTCCCGGCGGCCCGGCTCATCGCCCTCGACCGCGACCCGGAAGCCCTCCGGCTCGCCGGTGAACGGCTGGCCCCTTACGGCGATCGGGCGACGCTCGTGCACGCCGTCTACGACGAACTGCCCGAGGTGCTCGACCGGCTCGGCGTACCGCGCGTCCAGGGGGTTCTCTTCGACCTCGGAGTGTCGTCCATGCAGCTGGACGAGGCCGAACGCGGCTTCGCCTACGCGCAGGACGCTCCGCTGGACATGCGGATGGACCAGACGACCGGCGTGAGCGCCGCCGAGGTGCTCAACACCTACCCGCCGGGCGACCTGGTGCGCATCCTGCGCAGCTACGGCGAGGAGAAGTTCGCCAAGAAGATCGTGGACGCGGTGGTGCGGGAGCGCGCGAAGGAGCCGTTCACCACCAGCGCCCGGCTCGTGGAGCTGATCCGCGAGGCGCTGCCGCAAGCCGCCAAGCGCACCGGCGGCAACCCCGCCAAGCGCACTTTCCAGGCGCTGCGCATCGAGGTCAACGGCGAGCTGGCGATCCTGGAGCGGGCCATTCCGTCGGCCGTCGCGGCGCTCGCGGTCAGCGGCCGGATCGCCGTGTTGTCGTACCACTCGCTCGAGGACCGCTTGGTCAAGCAGGTGTTCGCGGCGGGTGCGCGCAACACCGCCCCGCCGGGCCTCCCGGTCGTCCCCGAGCGCTACCAGCCCCGGCTGAAGCTGCTCACCCGTGGCGCGGAGCTGCCCACCGAGGAGGAGATCGCGGAGAATCGCCGCGCGGCCCCCGCGCGGCTGCGCGGTGCGGAACGCATCCGCGAGGAGGCACTGTGAGCGACGTGCGCGTGGCCGCCAGGCTGTCTTTGGTGAGGCGAGGCGCGCCGCTGCGCCGCGCGGGCGGAGAAGCGAACGGGGAGGGGCTGTGAGCGACGTGCGCGTGGCCGCCGGGCTGTGGTTGGTGAGGTGTGGCGCGCCGCTGCGCCGCGCGGGCGGAGAAGCGAACGAGGAGGGGCTGTGAGCGGAGCCGGGGCCGGGTCGGCGTCCAAAGGATCGGCGTCCAAAGGAACGGGCCCTAAAGGACCGGCGTCCAAAGGGTCGGCGTCCCAAGGACGGCCGGTGCCGGGGGCCACGACGGCACGGCGTGCGCCCTTCGTACTGCTCGTCGTCGTCCTGCTCGGCTCCGGCCTGATCGGTCTGCTGGTGCTGAACTCCTCCCTCAACCAGGGCTCGTTCGAGCTGAGCAGACTGGAGAAGCAGACCGACGAGCTCACCGACGACCGCCAGGCGCTCGAGCAGGACGTCGACCGCCTCTCCGCCCCCGGCGCCCTGGAGCGGCGCGCCCGCGAGCTGGGCATGGTCCCGGGCGGCAGCCCGGCGTTCCTCAAGCCGGACGGCACCGTCAGGGGGGTGCCCGCCCCCGCCACGGCGCAGCCCGCGCCACTCGGCACCACCGGCGTCTGGGTGCCGCCCCAACTGGCTCCGACCCCGGCCCCGGCCCCGGTGATCCCCACCCCGGCCACCCCGGCCACCCCGGCCACCCCGTCCCCCTCGGCCGCCGCCTCCACCACCGCCTCCGCGACCCCCTCCGCCTCCGCGAACTCGACCCCGGCTCCCCAGTAGGTGACACGGTGACGCGATCCCTTGCCTGCGCCCGGCCCCGCCCGTCCGCGCATCGCTCCCGCCCCGCGGCGGCGGACTCCCGCCCCGCGGAGCCGACGAGGGCGGCCGCCGCGTGACCGCGCCCCAGGACCCGCGCCGCCGCCGGGTGCCCGGCCCGGCGGGTCCGCGCGCCGATCGCCGCCCGCGCCAGGGGGCGCCCCGGCGGCCCGGCGACCGTCCGGGGCCGTCCGGCCGCCGCCCGGGCGGGCGCCCCCGCCCCGGGGCACCGCAGCAGCTGCGGCTCGGCAGTCCGCGCCCCCGGCTGCGGCTGATCAGCCTCGGCCTCAGCCTCGTGATGCTGGTCTTCGTCGTACGGCTGCTCCAGGTGCAGGCCGTCGACGCCGGCGCGTACGCCGCCAAGGCCAACGTCAACCGCTACATCCCGGTGACGCTGGCCGCCCCGCGCGGCTCCATCACCGACCGCGACGGCGTGGACCTGGCCACCACCGTGGACGCGTACGACATCACCGCGGCCCCCGATCTGCTCACGCCGCAGACGGCCCAGATGGACGGCGCGCCCCGGCAGGCCGCCTCCCTGCTCGCGCCGATCCTCGGCAAGGATCAGGCGGATCTGGAGAAGAAGCTCACCGACAACCCGAAGTCGAAGTATGTGGTCCTGGCCCGGCAGCAGAGCCCGCAGGTCTGGAAGCAGATCAAGGACCTGAAGAACGCCCTGGACGAGGCGGCCGAGAAGGGCAAGGGCACCAATGTGCTGGCCGGGGTCAACCGTGAGGCCCACAGCAAGCGGATCTATCCCAACGGGGACCTCGCCGCCGGGCTGCTGGGCTTCGTGGGAGCCGACGGCCGGGGCGCCGCGGGCCTGGAGCAGCAGCTGAACAAGGAGCTGGCCGGCCAGGACGGCAAGCGCGTCTACGCCCAGTCCGGCGGCCACCAGGTGCCCACCGGCGACGTCGAGGAACAGCCCGCGGTGCCCGGCCGCGATGTGGAGCTGACCATCGACCGCGACCTCCAGTGGGCGGCCCAGAGCGCCATCGCCTCCCAGGTGGAGAAGTCCCGGGCCGACCGCGGCTATGTCGTCGTCCAGGACACCCGCACCGGCGAGATCCTGGCGCTGGCCAACGCCCCCGGGTTCGACCCCAACGACATCTCCCGGCAGAACGCGGACGCCCTGGGGAACGCCGCGGTCTCGGACGCCTACGAGCCGGGCAGCGTCAGCAAGCTGATGTCGATGGCCGCCGTCATAGAGGAGGGCGCGGCGCGCTGGGACACCCATGTGGAGGTCCCGAACCGGCTGCCCCGCGCGGACCGAGCCTTCGCCGATGACATCGACCACCCCACCTGGTACCTGACGCTCAACGGCGTGTTCGCCAAGTCCAGCAACATCGGCACCATTCTGGCCACCGAGCAGCTCGGCAAGACCCAGCGGCAGACGAACCGGATTCTCTATTCCTATCTGCGGAAGTTCGGGATCGGGCAGCCCACCGGGCTCGGTCTTCCCGGTGAGACCCGGGGCATTCTGGCCAAGCCGGACCAGTGGAGCGCCTCGCAGCAGTACACGATCCCGTTCGGGCAAGGGCTGTCGCTCAACGCGGTCCAGGCGGCCTCGGTGTACTCCACCATCGCCAACGGCGGTGAGCGGATCGCGCCCACCCTGGTCCGCGGCTCCACGGGCCCCGACGGCGACTACGCCGCCGCACCCGGGCCGAAGAAGACCCGGGTGGTGGGCAAGGATGTCGCGACAACGCTGTCCGGGATGCTCGAGTCGGTCGTCTACGACGAGGAGGGCACCGGCACCAAGGCCAAGATCCCCGGCTACCGCGTGGCGGGCAAGACCGGCACCTCCAACCGCGTGGACCCGAGGACCGGACGCTACCGCGGCTACACCGCCTCGTTCGCCGGGTTCGCCCCCGCCGACAAGCCGCGGCTGACCGTCTACTGCGCGGTTCAGAACCCGACCAAGGGCAGCTACTACGGCGGCCAGGTCTGCGGGCCGGTCTACAAGAAGGTCATGGAGTTCGGGCTCAAGAGCCTCCAGGTGGCCCCGTCCGGTACCAAGGCCAAGCAGCTCCCCGTGAGCTACAGCCCGGGTCAGTGAGCGGACCCAGCAGTGACGACGATCACGCCGGACCCAGGGAACCGCGGGCCGGTTCCGCCCCGGTTCGCCGCCTCATTTCGCGGGGGAGCGGGTGTCCCGGGTACGCTCACCGCCGTGCCCCACGCTGATCAGTCGCAAACCCCTCAGAAGGACGTTTCTGTGGAATATCCAGGAGCGCCCCGCCCCTTCCAGGTTCGCCCGGTCCCCCTGGCGGAGCTGGCGGATCAGCTGGGCGTCGATGCCCCCGAAGCGCCGGCCGGTGCCGCGGCCACCGGGATCACCCATGACTCGCGCGCCGTGCGCCCCGGCGATGTGTACGCCGCCCTGTCCGGCGCCCGTCTGCACGGCGCGGACTTCGCCGCCCAGGCCGCCGATCTCGGCGCGGCGGCCGTGCTGACCGACCCGGCGGGCGCCGAGCGCGCCGCCGCCACCGGTCTGCCGGTGCTGGCCGTGGACAACCCGCGCGGCCGGATGGGCGCGCTGGCCGCCACGATCTACGACGAGCCGGGCCGCGCCCTGTTGCAGCTGGGCATCACCGGCACCTCCGGCAAGACCACCACCGCGTACCTCATCGAGGGCGGCCTCAAGGCTGCCGCGAAGGACAACGGCGGCCTCACCGGTCTGATCGGCACCGTCGAGACGCGGATCGGCGACGAGCGGATCAAGTCCGAACGCACCACCCCGGAGGCCACCGACCTCCAGGCGCTGTTCGCGGTGATGCGCGAGCGCGACGTCCGCTCGGTCGTCATGGAGGTCTCCAGCCACGCCCTGGTCCTCGGCCGGGTCGACGGCTGTGTCTTCGACGTCGCCGTCTTCAACAACCTCAGCCCGGAGCACATGGAGTTCCACTCCGGGATGGAGGACTACTTCCAGGCCAAGGCACAGCTGTTCACCAAGGCCCGCAGCCGGGCCGCGGTGATCAACTACGACGACGAGTACGGCAAGCGGCTGGTGGAGCAGGCCGAGGTGCCGGTCACCACCTTCTCCGCGGAGGGCCACCCCGACGCCCACTGGCGCGCCGACGACGTCGAGGTCGGCCCGCTCGGCTCGACCTTCACCGCGCTCGGCCCGAACGGCGAGTCCGTACGCGCCGCCGCGCCCCTCCCGGGCCCCTTCAACGTGGCCAACGCGCTCGCCGCCATCGTGGCCCTCGTCGTCGCCGGGGTCGACCCGCAGACGGCCGCCGACGGCGTGGCCGCCGTCCCCGGGGTGCCGGGGCGGCTGGAGCGCGTGGACGCGGGCCAGCCGTACCTCGCCGTGGTCGACTACGCGCACAAGACCGACGCCGTGGAGTCGGTGCTGCGCGCCCTGCGCAAGGTCACCGAGGGCAAACTGCACGCCGTCCTCGGCTGCGGCGGCGACCGCGACCGGCTCAAGCGCGGGCCCATGGGCGCCGCGGTCGCGCGGTACGCCGACACCGCCGTACTGACCTCCGACAACCCCCGCTCCGAGGACCCCCTCGCGATCCTCGCCGCCATGCTCGCGGGCGCCGCCGAGGTGCCCGCGCACGAGCGCGGCGACGTACTCGTCGAGGAGGACCGGGCGAACGCCATCGCGGCCGCCGTGGCCCGCGCCGAACCCGGGGACACCGTCCTCATCGCGGGCAAGGGCCATGAACTGGGCCAGGACATCGCCGGAGTGGTCCGCGCCTTCGACGACCGCCAAGTCCTCCGCGAAGCCATCGAGCTGAGCGAGCGGACCAGACAGCGCCAGTCCGATCGCCCCGGGGTGAACGGACAGCACTGGGACAAACATCAAGACAACCAGGGATGACAGACCGCCATGCGTGCACCAGCCCCCTCCAGGCAGCTCTCCCGCACGGCCGGAGGTGATCAGTGATCGCACTGTCCCTCACCGAGATCGCCGGCCTCGTCGGTGGGCAGCCGCACGACATACCGGACCTCGATCTGAAGGTCACGGGTCCGGTCGTGATCGACTCCCGTGAGGTGCGCCCCGGCAGCCTCTTCGCCGCGCTCGCCGGAGAGCGCGTGGACGGCCATGACTTCGCGCACGGCGCGGTCGAGGCGGGCGCGGTGGCGGTTCTGGCCACCCGCCCGGTCGACCAGGTCCCCACGATCGTCGTGCCCGATGTCATCGCCGCCATGGGGGCGCTGGCGCGCGCCGTCGTGAAGCGCCTGGGCACCTCCGTGGTGGCGCTCACCGGCTCCGCGGGCAAGACCAGCACCAAGGACCTGATCGCGCAAGCGCTCCAGCGCCACGGCCCCACCGTGTGGACGCCGGGTTCGCTCAACAACGAGATCGGGCTGCCGCTGACCGCGCTGACCGCCGACGAGACCACCGAGCACCTGGTGCTGGAGATGGGCGCCCGCGGCAAGGGCCACATCCGGTACCTGACGGACCTCACCCCGCCCCGGATCGGCCTCGTCCTCAACGTCGGCACCGCCCACATCGGGGAGTTCGGCGGCCGGGAGGCCATCGCCGAGGCCAAGGGCGAACTGGTCGAGGCGCTGCCCGCGGCCGAGGACGGCGGAGTGGCGGTGCTCAACGCCGACGACCCCCTGGTGCGCGCCATGGCGTCCCGTACCGCGGCCCGTACGGTGCTGTTCGGCGAGAGCGAGGACGCCGACGTACGCGCGGTAAATGTCCGGCTCGCCGACGGTGGTCGGCCCGCCTTCACACTTCACACCCCTACCGGGTGCAGCGAAGTGACCATGCGCCTGTACGGTGAGCACCACGTGTCGAACGCGCTCGCCGCGGCCGCCGTCGCCCATGAGTCGGGCATGTCCGTCGACGAGATCGCCGTGGCGCTCTCCGAAGCGGGACAGCTCTCCCGCTGGCGGATGGAGGTCACCGAGCGCTCGGACGGCGTGACGGTCGTCAACGACGCCTACAACGCGAACCCCGAGTCCATGAGAGCCGCGCTGCGGGCGCTGGTCGCCATGGGCGCCGCTACACCGGGGCGTCGTACGTGGGCGGTGCTGGGCCGGATGGCCGAGCTGGGTGAGGAGTCTCTCGCCGAGCACGACGCGGTCGGGCGGCTGGCCGTCCGGCTCAACGTCAGCAAGCTCGTGGCGGTCGGTGGCCAGGAGGCCGCCTGGCTGGACATGGGCGCCAAGAACGAGGGTTCGTGGGGTGAGGAGTCGGTGCACGTGTCCGACGTGCGGGCAGCGGTCGAGCTGCTGCGGAGCGAGCTGCGACCGGGGGACGTCGTGTTGGTGAAGGCGTCCAGGTCGGTCGGCCTGGAGCGGCTGGCGCAGGCATTGCTCGAGGGTGAGGGTGAGGTCGCCGGCCGATGGGCATGAGGCAGATCCTCTTCGCGGGAGCCATCGGGCTCTTCCTGACCCTGGTGGGCACCCCGCTGCTGATCAAGCTGCTGGCCCGCAAGGGCTATGGCCAGTACATCCGGGACGACGGCCCGCGGACGCACGGCAGCAAGCGCGGCACGCCGACCATGGGTGGTATCGCCTTCATCCTGGCCACGCTGATCGCGTACGCCGTGACGAAGGTGATCACCGGGAAGCCGCCGACCTTCTCCGGGGTGCTGGTGCTCTTCCTCTTCGCGGGGATGGGCCTGGTCGGCTTCCTCGACGACTACATCAAGATCGTCAAACAGCGGAGCCTGGGCCTGCGGGCCAAGGCGAAGATGGCCGGACAGCTGATCGTCGGTATCGCCTTCGCGATCCTCTCGCTGAACTTCGCGGACTCGCGCGGGCAGACCCCGGCCTCCGACCGGCTCTCCTTCGTCCAGGACTTCGGCTGGACCTTCGGCCCGGTGATCTTCGCGATCTGGGCGCTGTTCATGATCCTGGCGATGTCGAACGGTGTGAACCTCACCGACGGCCTCGACGGTCTGGCCACCGGCGCCTCGGTCATGGTCTTCGGCGCGTACACCTTCATCGGCGTCTGGCAGTACCAGGAGGCCTGCGCCAACGCGGACACCCTCACCAACCCCTCGTCGTGTTTCGAAGTCCGGGATCCGCTCGACCTCGCGGTCGTGGCCTCCGCGCTGATGGGCGCCTGCTTCGGCTTCCTGTGGTGGAACACCTCACCCGCAAAGATCTTCATGGGGGACACCGGCTCGCTCGCCCTCGGCGGCGCACTGGCGGGTCTGGCCATCTGCTCCCGTACGGAGCTGCTGCTGGCCCTCCTCGGCGGTCTGTTCGTCCTGATCACCATGTCCGTGGTCATCCAGGTCGGCTCCTTCCGGCTCACCGGGAAGCGGGTCTTCCGGATGGCTCCGCTCCAACACCACTTCGAACTCAAGGGGTGGAGCGAGGTCCTTGTGGTGGTCCGGTTCTGGATCATCCAGGGCATGTGCGTGATCGTCGGACTCGGTCTCTTCTACGCGGGCTGGCGGGCCCAGTGACGTCCCCCGCCACCGGCCCCGATGTGACCGACCTCGCCGGCCGGCGGGTCACCGTCGCCGGGCTCGGCGTCTCCGGGGTCCCCGCGGCGCGTGCGCTGCGGGGCCTCGGGGCCGAGGTCACCGTCGTCAACGGCAGCGACGGCGAGCCGCAGCGCGCCCAGGCCGCCGAACTGGAGCCGCTGGGCATCACCGTCCGGCTCGGCGACGGCGACACTCTCCCCGAGGGGACCGAACTGGTCGTCACCACGCCCGGCTGGAAGCCCACCAGCCCGCTGTTCCTGGCCGCCGCGGAGGCCGGGGTGCCGGTCTGGGGCGATGTGGAGCTGGCGTGGCGGCTGCGGGGCGTGGACGCGCCGCCGTGGCTTGCGGTCACCGGCACCAACGGCAAGACCACCACGGTGCGGATGCTGGCCTGCATCCTGGAGGCCGCCGGGCTGCGCACCGCGGCCGTCGGCAACATCGGCGTCTCGCTGCTGGACATCGTGCTCGGCGACGAGCCGTACGACGTGCTGGCGGTCGAGCTGTCCAGCTACCAGCTGCACTGGGCGCCCTCGCTGCGCGCCCACTCCGGGGCGGTGCTCAACCTCGCCCCCGACCACCTCGACTGGCACGGCTCCATGGCGGCCTACGCGGCCGACAAGGGCCGGATCTACGAGGGCAACCAGGTGGCGTGCGTCTACAACGTCGCCGACCCGGCCACCGAGGATCTGGTGCGCGCGGCCGACGTCGAGGAGGGCTGCCGGGCGATCGGCTTCACCCTCGGCACCCCCGGCCCCTCCCAGCTCGGCGTGGTCGAGAACATCCTCGTCGACCGGGCCTTCGTGGCGAACCGGCAGAAGCAGGCGCAGGAGCTCGCCGAGGTCTCCGATGTGAACCCCCCGGCGCCCCACAACATCGCCAACGCGCTCGCCGCGGCGGCCCTGGCCCGCGCCTACGGGGTGCCGCCCGCGGCCGTCCGCGACGGCCTGCGCGCCTTCCGCCCGGACCCGCACCGGGTGGAGCATGTCGCGGACGTCGGCGGGGTCGCCTACGTCGACGACTCCAAGGCCACGAACACCCATGCCGCCGAGGCGTCGTTGGGCGCCTACGAGCACATCGTGTGGATCGCGGGCGGGCTGGCCAAGGGCGCCACCTTCGACGAGCTGGTGGTGTCGGCCGCCAAGCGGCTGCGCGGGGTGGTGCTGATCGGCGCCGACCGCGCGCTGATCCGCGAAGCGCTCGCGCGACACGCAGCGGATGTCCCGGTCGTGGACCTCGAGCGGACCGACACTGGGGCGATGGCGGCGGCTGTGCGCGAAGCGGCCCGGCTCGCCCGGCCGGGCGATACCGTCCTGATGGCACCGGCCTGCGCCTCGATGGACATGTTCGTCAACTACAACAAGCGGGGCGACGCCTTCGCCGCGGCGGTCCACGATCTGGCCTCCGGCCGGGTCCCGGACGACCGGTAGCCCGCCGGTCCGTCCCCGCGCGTGGGCCGCTCGCGCGGGGAATCCGGAGGGGATACGAGATGACGCCTGACCAGCCCGCCGCCCCGCGATCCCGGCCGAGCGCACCGGGCGCGCGCCGCACCGCGCCCCGCGCGGGCGCGGCGCCGCGCGTGCGGGCGGCCGTGCGCGCCGGAGGGCGTGCGGCGGTTCTCGCGCGCCCGCGCGGCGGCGGCCGCGGCCCCAGGCTGCCGCGCCGTCCCACCCGGACCTCGGTGCTGGAGTCGCTGCGCCGCACGCAGCAGCGCGCCCGGCGGGCCTGGGACCGGCCGCTCACCGCGTACTACCTGGTCCTCGGCGGTGCGCTGCTGATCACGGTGCTGGGCCTGGTGATGGTCTACTCGGCCTCGCAGATCAAGGCGTTGCAGTCCGGTCTGGCCCCGTCGTACTTCTTCCGCAAGCAGCTCTTCGCGGCGGCGCTGGGCGGCTCGCTGATGCTGCTGGCGGTGCGTATGCCCATCAAGCTGCACCGTGCCTTCGCCTATCCGCTGCTCGCGGTCTCGGTCTTTCTGATGTGTCTGGTCCAGGTGCCCGGGATGGGCATCTCGGTCAACGGCAACCGCAACTGGATCTCCTTCGGCGGCCCGTTCCTCCTCCAGCCCAGCGAGTTCAGCAAGCTGGCGCTGGTGCTGTGGGGAGCCGATCTGCTGGCCCGCAAACAGGACAAGAGGCTGCTGGCCCAGTGGAAGCATCTGCTGGTGCCGCTGGTGCCCGCCACGGGGATGCTGCTCGGCCTGATCATGCTGGGCGGTGACATGGGCACTGCGATCATTCTCACCGCGATCCTGTTCGGCCTGCTCTGGCTGGCCGGCGCCCCCACCCGGATGTTCGTGGGTGTGCTGGCGTTCGCCGGTGCGGTCGGGGTGGTGCTGATCAAGACCAGCGCCAACCGGATGTCCCGGCTCGCCTGCATCGGCGCCACCGAGCCCGGAGACCATGATCAATGCTGGCAGGCGGTGCACGGAATCTACGCCCTCGCCAACGGCGGCTGGTTCGGCTCCGGACTCGGGGCATCCATGGAGAAATGGGGCGAACTGCCTGAACCGCATACCGACTTCATCTTCGCCATTACCGGGGAGGAACTCGGCCTGGCGGGGACGCTGTCGGTCCTCGTTCTCTTCGCGGCTCTAGGCTATGCGGGTATCCGCGTGGCCGGACGCACGGAGGACCCCTTCGTGAGGTACGCCGCGGGAGGCGTGACCACCTGGATCACGGCCCAGGCCGTGATCAACATCGGCGCGGTGCTCGGTCTGCTGCCGATCGCCGGGGTTCCGCTCCCGCTGTTCTCCTACGGAGGGTCCGCCCTGCTGCCGACCATGTTCGCCGTCGGTCTGCTGATCGCCTTCGCACGGGCAGAGCCCGCCGCGCGGGCGGCACTGGCCACGCGGCAGCCTGCTTTGCGGAAGAAGCTGGCTCGGGTGAGACGGAAGACGATGAGACGGCTCAGCAAGAAGCGGCCGTCCGGAGAGCGGTGAATTTCGGTGCATGTTGTACTCGCCGGTGGGGGGACCGCCGGCCACATCGAGCCCGCGCTCGCCCTCGCGGACGCCCTGCGCAGGCAGGACCCGACCGTGGGGATCACGGCGCTCGGCACGGAGCGGGGGCTCGAGACCCGGCTCGTGCCCGAGCGCGGCTATGAACTCGGGCTGATCCCGGCCGTACCGCTGCCGCGCAAGCCCACCCCCGAGCTGATCACCGTCCCCGGGCGGCTGCGCGGCACCATCAAGGCGGCCGAGCAGATCCTGGAGCGCACCAAGGCCGACTGTGTGGTCGGCTTCGGCGGCTATGTGGCGTTGCCCGGCTATCTGGCCGCCAAGCGCCTCGGGGTGCCGATCGTGGTCCACGAGGCCAACGCCCGGCCCGGTCTCGCCAACAAGATCGGCTCCCGCTACGCCAAGTACGTCGCGGTCTCCACCCCGGACAGCAAGCTCCGTAACGCCCACTACGTCGGCATTCCGCTGCGCCGCTCGATCGCCACCCTGGACCGGGCCGCGGTCCGGCCCGAGGCGCGCGCGGCCTTCGGTCTCGACCCCAACCTGCCCACGCTGCTGGTCTCCGGCGGTTCGCAGGGCGCCCGCAGGCTCAACGAGGTGGTCCAGGCGGTCGCCCCGTTCCTCCAGCGCGCCGGGATCCAGGTGCTGCACGCGGTCGGCCCGAAAAACGAACTGCCGCATGTGGACAACATGCCCGGAATGCCGCCCTATATCCCGGTACCGTACGTGGACCGGATGGACCTCGCGTACGCCGCGGCCGACATGATGCTCTGCCGCGCGGGCGCGATGACCGTCGCCGAGCTGTCCGCCGTCGGGCTTCCGGCCGCCTATGTGCCCCTGCCCATCGGCAACGGCGAGCAGCGGCTCAACGCCCAGCCGCTGGTCAAGGCGGGCGGCGGGCTGCTGGTCGACGACGCCGAGCTGACCCCCGAGTGGGTGCAGAACCATGTGCTCCCGGTGCTCGGCGACCCGCACCGGCTGTACGACATGTCCCGGCGCGCCGCCGAATTCGGCCGCCGGGACGCCGACGAGCTGCTGGTCGGCATGGTGTACGAGGCAATCGCGGCACGCCGCCAGGCGTGAGAAGGCAGGGAGCGTGGCCGGACCGACGACCGCCAAGAGCGGTACCCGACGGACGTCGTCGTCCGGCCCGCTCCCGAGCGTTTTCCCTGCGCGCCGCAGGCCGCGGCTGCCCCGCCGCCGCACCCTGCTGGTGATCGTGGTGACCCTGACCCTGCTGGCCGCCGCGGGCGTCTGGGTGTTCTACGGCTCGAGCTGGCTGCGTGCCGAGCGGGTGACGGTCACCGGCACCCGGGAGCTCACCGCCGGCGAGGTCCGCGAGGCCGCGGACGTATCCCCGGACACCCCGCTGGTGAGTGTGGATACCGCCGGGATCGAACGCCGCTTGCGGGACCGGCTGCCGCGGATAGCGAAAGTGACGGTATCCCGGTCATGGCCGCACACCATCAGTCTGGATGTGACGGAACGCAAGGCCGAAGCGATTGTCCAAGAGGGCGGGAAGTTCCGCGAAGTGGACGCTCACGGCGTACGGTTCGCGACCTCGGTCAAGCGTCCGAAGGGTGTTCCGCTGCTGGAAATGGAGCCGGACCGGTCGCCGAGTTCACGCCATTTCGGCGCCGCCAGACTGCGCCGGGAGGCGGTCCGCGTGGTCACCCAACTCCCCACGGCGGTCCGCCGGGAGGCCCGTTCCCTCCGGGTCCGCTCGTACGACTCGATCACACTGGTCCTCACCCGTGGGCGTACGGTCGCCTGGGGCAGCGGGGAGCGCGGGACGGCGAAGGCGCGGACCCTCACCGCGCTCATGAAAGCGCGGCCGGACGCGGACCACTTCGACGTCAGTGCGCCGAGCGCCCCCGCGGTGTCTCGCAGTTGACGTGATAGACCCTGGCCAGCACCCTGGTTGGCTTGCCCACTGGGTGATCACATAGGGTGAAAAGAAAAGCGGGAGGTTCGGCGTGTTCATTGAACGCGCGCCACTTGTCGACTTAGTGTCCTGTTCCGAAGAGTCCGGGAAACAGAGGCACTGGTAACCCTAAACTTCAGCGTTAGGGTTGGGGTCGGCAATCGGAACCGTCCCATTCGGCATCAGTCGGCGCACCGCGACAACAGCGGGGTGGCGACACGTAACTCGAGGCGAGAGGCCTTCGACGTGGCAGCACCGCAGAACTACCTCGCAGTCATCAAGGTCGTCGGCATCGGCGGCGGTGGCGTGAATGCCATCAACCGGATGATCGAGGTCGGGCTCAAGGGCGTCGAGTTCATCGCGATCAACACCGATGCGCAGGCCCTGCTGATGAGTGACGCCGACGTCAAGCTCGACGTCGGCCGCGAGCTCACGCGCGGCCTCGGTGCGGGTGCCAACCCCGACGTCGGTCGCAAGGCCGCCGAGGACCACCGCGAGGAGATCGAGGAGGTCCTCAAGGGGGCCGACATGGTCTTCGTGACGGCGGGCGAGGGCGGCGGCACCGGCACCGGCGGTGCTCCGGTGGTCGCCAACATCGCCCGGTCGCTGGGCGCACTGACGATCGGTGTGGTCACCCGTCCGTTCACCTTCGAGGGCCGCCGCCGCGCCAACCAGGCCGAGGACGGCATCGCGGGACTGCGCGACGAGGTCGACACCCTGATCGTGATCCCGAACGACCGCCTGCTGTCCATCTCGGACCGTCAGGTGAGCGTGCTCGACGCGTTCAAGTCCGCGGACCAGGTGCTGCTGTCGGGTGTCCAGGGCATCACCGACCTGATCACCACCCCGGGCCTGATCAACCTCGACTTCGCCGATGTCAAGTCCGTGATGTCCGAGGCGGGCTCGGCGCTCATGGGCATCGGCTCGGCCCGCGGTGACGACCGCGCGGTGGCCGCGGCCGAGATGGCCATCTCCTCGCCGCTGCTGGAGGCGTCCATCGACGGCGCCCGGGGCGTGCTGCTCTCCATCTCCGGCGGCTCCGACCTCGGTCTGTTCGAGATCAACGAGGCCGCCCAGCTGGTGAGCGAGGCCGCCCACCCCGAGGCGAACATCATCTTCGGTGCCGTGATCGACGACGCGCTGGGCGACGAGGTCCGGGTCACCGTGATCGCCGCCGGTTTCGACGGCGGCCAGCCGCCCGCGAAGAACCGCGACAAGGTGCTCGGGTCGTACAGCGGCGGCAGCCGCGAGGAAGGCTCGAGCAGCTCCATGAGCCGCCCGTCCACCCCGGAACCCAGGCCGTCCTTCGGCGGACTCGGCAGCGTCACCCCGCGCGAGGAGGAGCCCGCCCCGGCGGACCCCACGCCGGTGGCCGAGGTCCCGGCACCTCCGGTCACCCCCCAGGTCCCCCCGGCCCGGCCCTACCCGGAGAGCCAGGCCGAGGAGCTGGACGTCCCGGACTTCCTGAAGTGAGCCCGGTGAGATGGCTCCACGGCGACCCTGAGATCCAGCAGTGATAGCGCAACAGCACGACGCGAGCGGCGCGCACTTCGCCTTCACCGACCGGTGGGGCGGGGTGAGCGCCGCTCCGTATGACGAGCTCAATCTCGGCGGCGCGGTCGGCGACGCCCCCCAGGCCGTACGCGCCAACCGCGAGCTGGCCGCCAAGGCGCTGGACCTGGACCCGGCCGCGGTGGTCTGGATGAACCAGGTGCACGGCCGGGACGTCGCGGTGGTCGATGGCCCATGGACCGGCGACGAGATCCCCGCGGTGGACGCCGTAGTGACGACGCGTCGGGGGCTGGCTCTGGCCGTTCTCACCGCCGACTGCACCCCGGTGCTGCTCGCCGATCCGGTGGCAGGCGTGGCCGGGGCCGCCCACGCCGGACGGCCGGGCCTGGTCGCCGGGGTGGTCCCGGCGGTGGTCGAGGCGATGACGGCGCGGGGCGCCGACCCCGCCCGGATCATCGCCCGCACCGGCCCCTCGGTGTGCGGACGCTGCTACGAGGTGCCCGCGGCGATGCGCGCCGAGGTCGCGGAGACGGTTCCCGAGGCATGGGCCGAGACCGGCTGGGGCACCCCGGCGGTCGATGTGGCCGCGGGTGTACGGGCCCAACTCGCCCGATCCGGCGTCGAGATGGATGGACAATCTCACATCTGCACGCTGGAATCGGCGGACCACTTCTCCTACCGGCGCGAGCGCACCACCGGGAGGCTCGCGAGCTATGTGTGGTTGGACGGCTGAGCTGTGACGGATCGCGAGACGGAACTGGCCGCGAACCTGGCCCAGGTGGAGGAACGTATCTCCGCGGCCTGCGCCGCCGCCGGTCGCAAGCGCGAAGAGGTGACCCTGATCGTGGTCACCAAGACGTACCCGGCCGGCGACGTCCGTTTGCTGGCGGAACTGGGCGTACGGCATGTCGCCGAGAACCGCGACCAGGAGGCGGGGCCCAAAGCAGCCGAATGCGCGGATCTGCCGTTGATCTGGCACTTTGTGGGGCAATTGCAGACCAATAAGGTACGTTCCGTCTCCAGTTATGCCGATGTGGTGCAATCTGTCGATCGCAAGCGATTGGTCGACGCTCTCTCCGGAGCGGCGGTGCGTGCCGCCCGGGAGATGGGCGTCCTGCTTCAGGTCGCCCTCGACGTGGACTCCGGTGAGCGGGGATCGCGGGGAGGGGTCGGACCGGACGGAGTGGAGTCGCTGGCCGAGTCCGTGATCGCGGCCGAAGGGCTGCGGCTGGACGGTCTGATGACCGTCGCGCCGCTGGCCGGCCCTTACGCGGGGCGGCCGCGGGCGGCGTTCGACCGGCTGATGGAAATCTCATCCCGCCTGCGCGCCGCCCATCCGGCTGCGAACATGGTCTCCGCGGGAATGAGCTCGGACCTGGAGGAAGCGGTGGCGGCGGGAGCGACACATGTGCGCGTCGGCACCGCGGTACTCGGAGTCCGACCCCCGCTCCGGTAACGTCGCGAAGAAGTCGGACCACAGCAGAAAATATGGTCATTCCCGTCAAAAGGCGGGCGGGCCACGTGGATCCATGGCATCCGGTGGCGGAGCCGATCCACCACAGAGCGGAGGACGCAGAGAATGGCCGGCGCGATGCGCAAGATGGCGGTCTACCTCGGCCTCGTGGAGGACGATGGGTACGACGGCCGGGGGTTCGACCCCGATGACGATTTCGAGCCCGAGCCGGAGCCCGAACGGGACCGTCGGCGGCACCAGGTGGTGGAGACCGAACCTCGCCCGGAAAGGGGCGAATCTGTGCGAGTCGTCCATCCCCCCGCACAGCGTGAACCCGCTCCGCTCGCGGTGGAAACCGGACGACCCGCGCGAATCGCACCCGTGGCGTCCATCACACCTGAACGTCAGAACTTGGAGAAGAACGCACCGGTGATCATGCCCAAGGTCGTGTCCGAGCGGGAGCCCTACCGCATCACCACGCTGCACCCGCGGACCTACAACGAGGCCCGTACCATCGGGGAACACTTCCGTGAGGGCACTCCGGTGATCATGAATCTGACGGAGATGGACGACACGGATGCGAAGCGACTTGTCGACTTTGCCGCCGGACTCGTGTTCGGTCTCCATGGGAGCATTGAGCGGGTGACGCAGAAGGTGTTCCTGTTGTCTCCTGCTAACGTCGATGTCACGGCGGAGGACAAGGCCCGTATCGCAGAGGGCGGATTCTTCAACCAGAGCTGAGACGCAACACGGCAACATCGAGTCATCTTCGGGCCGCGAGGCCCAGTACGACACAGGGGAGAGGGACGCGCGGGATGGGCATCGCACTACAGGTGGTCTACATCGCGCTGTACTGCTTCCTGATCGTGCTGATCTTCCGGCTGGTGATGGACTACGTCTTCCAGTTCGCACGCTCGTGGCAACCCGGTCGGGCGATGGTGGTCATCCTCGAGGCCACCTACACTGTGACCGATCCGCCACTCAAGCTCTTGCGGCGGTTTATTCCACCGCTGCGTCTCGGGGGTGTGGCGCTCGACCTGTCCTTCTTCGTGCTGATGATCATCGTCTGGATCCTGATCACCGTCGTGAGCAATTTTGCGAGCAGCGTGTGAACGATACGGTCTTGCCGATTGCCGACGACTACGTTGAGGTGAAGTAGAGATGCCGTTGACCCCCGAGGACGTGCGGAACAAGCAGTTCACGACCGTCCGCCTCCGAGAAGGCTATGACGAGGACGAGGTCGATGCCTTCCTCGATGAGGTCGAAGCCGAACTGACCCGGCTGTTGCGGGAGAACGAGGACCTGCGCGCCAAGCTGGCGGCCGCCACCAGGGCCGCCGCGCAGAGCCAGCAGCAACAAGGCATGCGCAAGCCTCCCGAACAGCAGGAGAGGCCGGGGGCACCTGTCCCCGCCGCCATATCCGGACCGCAGCCGGTGCCGCCCGGCCAGCAGCAGATGGGTGGCCCGCCCCAACTTCCGGGTGGTGCCCCGCAGCTGCCGGCCGGCCCGATGGGCCAGAACGGCCCCGGACCGATGCAGCAGGGCGGACCCGGTCCGATGCAGCAGGGCGGACCTGGTCCGATGCAGCAGGGCGGACCCGGTCCGATGGGTCAGAACGGTCCCATGGGCCCCGGCGGCCCCATGGGTGGCCCGATGGGCGGTCCCGGTGGTCCCGGCGGCCCCCAGCTGCCGCAGCCGGGTCAGGGCCCGGGCGGCGACAGCGCCGCGCGGGTGCTCTCGCTCGCGCAGCAGACCGCCGACCAGGCGATCGCGGAGGCCCGTTCCGAGGCCAACAAGATCGTCGGCGAGGCCCGTAGCCGCGCCGAGGGCCTGGAGCGGGACGCCCGCGCCAAGGCCGACGCCCTGGAGCGGGACGCGCAGGAGAAGCACCGTGTGGCGATGGGCTCCCTGGAGTCCGCTCGAGCCACGCTGGAGCGCAAGGTCGAGGACCTGCGCGGCTTCGAGCGCGAGTACCGCACGCGGCTGAAGTCGTACCTGGAGAGCCAGCTGCGCCAGCTGGAGAACCAGGCCGATGACTCGCTGGCCCCGCCGCGCACCCCGGCGACCGCCTCGCTGCCGCCGTCCCCCTCGATGAGCGGCTCCATGGCCTCGGCCGGTGCCGGCACGATGGGCGGCCACACCATGGGCGGCAACACGATGGGCGGCAACCAGCCCATGGGCGGCGGTCACGGGCAGAACGGCGGCGGTCCGTCCTACGGCGGCCAGCAGCAGATGTCGCCCGCGATGACCCAGCCGATGGCACCGGTGCGGCCGCAGAGTCCGCAGCCGATGCAGCAGGCGCCCAGCCCGATGCGGGGCTTCCTCATCGACGAGGACGACAACTGACGCTGCGCGCGTCCAGCGCGTCACCGTCTCGGCAATCACAGGGGCCGGGCCCCGGGAGGATCCTCCCGGGGCCCGGCCCTTGCCGTGTTGGACCCGCTGCTGGCCTGCGGTCATGCCGCCCGGATACCAGCAGGCCGACCCCTCCACCCCGGAGCGGTGGCGGCGCCTCGCCGACCAGGTGTGCACCCATCTCGCCGCGGCGGGGCTGCCGGTGATACCGGAGATGGACTTCCGCGTCAGCGCCGGGGCGCAGGTGGACATCGACCCGGGTGGCGACAGCGCCGGCGGGGTCTATGTGGGATGGCGGGCCCACCCCTGGCTGTGGTCCGCGTTCGTGGACGGCGCACGGCAGCAGCATCCGCAGGAGACCCTGGCACGGCATCTGTCCGGGCTGGGCGAAGCCATGAGGGACGCCATCGACCGGATCCTCACCACCGGGGGTTTCACCGTGGGCCCCAGCCCCAACGACCTTGCGCAGCACCTGTTGTATGTGAGCGCGGGGCCGGACCAGCCGCTGGCCGAGCGGCTCGGCCTCGACTAAGCGCTCCGCGGGAAGTGCCGCGGAGTGCCGTCATGCGTCCGCGGCTGCGTCGTGGCTGGTCGCGCCCACGCGGCGGAGCCGCACATCGACACAGCCCCGCGCCCCTTCGGGTGCGGGAGCGTTACGCCTTGCGGAGGCGGAACGTCAGCCCGAGCGGCTCGTCGGTGAAGGGCTCGCCGTAGCCGGAGTCGCCCTCGCCCGAGGCGAAGTCCGTGGCGAGGACCTCGTCAGCGATCAGACCCGCGTGGTCGGTGAGCGCCCGGCGGAGCTCCTCGTCCGCCGACTCCCAGCGCAGCGCGATCCGGTCGGCCACATCGAGACCGCTGTTCTTGCGGGCCTCCTGGATCATCCGGATGGCGTCGCGAGCCAGCCCGGCGCGGCGCAGCTCGGGAGTGATCTCCAGATCGAGGGCGACCGTGGCGCCCGCGTCGGAGGCCACCGACCAGCCCTCGCGCGGGGTTTCGGTGATGATCACCTCGTCCGGGGAGAGGGCGACCGTCTCACCGTCCACCACCACCGAGGCCGTGCCCTCGCGCAGGGCCACCGACAGCGCCGCCGCGTCCGCGTCGGCAATGGCCTTGGCGACCGGCTGGGTGCCCTTGCCGAAGCGCTTGCCCAGCGCACGGAAGTTCGCCTTCGCCGTGGTGTCCACCAGTGAGCCGCCGACCTCGCTCAGCGAGGCGAGGGAGGAGACGTTCAGCTCCTCCTCGATCTGGGCCCGCAGTTCGGTGGAGAGCTGCTCGAAGCCGGACGCCGCGACCAGTGCGCGGGACAGCGGCTGGCGGGTCTTCACCCCGGACTCGGCCCGGGTCGCCCGGCCCAGCTCGACCAGTCGCCGGACCAGCGTCATCTGGCCCGACAGCGTGGGGTCGATCATGGCCTGGTCGGCCTCCGGCCAGCTCGCCAGGTGGACGGACTCCGGGGCCTCCGGGGCCACCGGCACCACCAGGTCCTGCCAGACCCGTTCGGTGATGAAGGGCACCAGCGGGGCCATCAGCCGGGTGACCGTCTCGATGACCTCGTGGAGGGTGCGCAGCGCGGCGGCGTCGCCCTGCCAGAAGCGGCGGCGCGAGCGGCGCACGTACCAGTTGGACAGGTCGTCCACGAACGACGACAGCAGCTTTCCGGCGCGCTGGGTGTCGTACGCCTCCATGGCCTGGGTGACCCGCTCGGTCAGGGTGCCCAGCTCGCCCAGCAGCCAGCGGTCGAGCAGCGGGCGGTCGGCCGGGGCCGGGTCGTCCGCGCCGGGCGCCCAGTTGGAGGTGCGGGCGTACAGGGCCTGGAAGGCGACCGTGTTCCAGTAGGTCAGCAGCGTCTTGCGGACGACCTCCTGGATGGTGCCGTGGCCCACCCGGCGGGCGGCCCAGGGCGAGCCGCCCGCGGCCATGAACCAGCGGACCGCGTCGGCGCCGTGCTGGTCCATGAGCGGGATCGGCTGGAGGATGTTGCCCAGGTGCTTGGACATCTTCCGACCGTCCTCGGCCAGGATGTGACCGAGGCAGACCACGTTTTCGTACGAGGACTTATCGAAGACCAGGGTGCCGACCGCCATCAGCGTGTAGAACCAGCCGCGGGTCTGGTCGATGGCCTCGGAGATGAACTGCGCCGGGTAGCGCTTCTCGAACAGCTCCTTGTTGCGGTACGGGTAGCCCCACTGCGCGAAGGGCATCGACCCCGAGTCGTACCAGGCGTCGATCACCTCGGGGACGCGCTCGGCGGTGAGCGAGCAGCCCTCCGCGGTGCAGGTGAAGGTGATCTCGTCGATGAACGGACGGTGCGGGTCCAGTCCGGACTGGTCGCTGCCGGTCAGCTCGGAGAGCTCGGCGAGCGAGCCCACACAGGTGAGGTGGTCCTCGGCGCAGCGCCAGATGGGCAGCGGGGTGCCCCAGTAGCGGTTGCGGGACAGCGCCCAGTCGATGTTGTTATTCAGCCAGTCACCGAAACGACCGTGTTTGACCGATTCGGGATACCAGTTGGTCCGCTCGTTCTCCCGCAGCAGCGCGTCCTTGACCGCGGTGGTGCGGATGTACCAGGACGGCTGGGGATAGTAGATCAGCGGGGTGTGGCAGCGCCAGCAGTGCGGGTAGCTGTGCTCGTACGCCAGGTGCTTGAACAGCAGCCCGCGCGCCTCCAGATCGGCCACCAGCCTCTCGTCGGCCTTCTTGAAGAACTGGCCGCCGACCAGGTCCAGCTCCTCCTCGAAGGTGCCGTCCGCGCGGACCGGGTTCACCACGGGCAGCCCGTAGGCGCGGCAGGTCTTGAAGTCGTCCTCACCATAGGGGGCCTGGTGGACCAGGCCGGTGCCGTCCTCCGTGGTGACGTAGTCGGCGTTGACGACGAAGTGCGCTCCGGGGATCTCCACCAGCTCGAAGGGGCGCTGGTACGTCCAGCGCTCCATCTCCGCGCCGGTGAAGGTCTGGCCCGTGGTCCGCCACCCCTCGCCGAGCGCCTTTTCGACCAGCGCCTCGGCGACGACCAGCTTCTCCGTGCCGTCCGTGGCGACCACATAGGTCACCTCGGGGTGGGCGGCCACCGCGAAGTTGGCCACCAGGGAGAAGGGCGTGGTCGTCCAGGCGAGCAGTGCCGCCTCGCCCGCCAGGGGGCCGGAGGTCAGCGGGAAGCGGACGTAGACCGAGGGGTCCACGATGTTCTCGTAGCCCTGCGCCAGCTCATGGTCGGACAGACCGGTGCCGCAGCGCGGGCACCAGGGGGCGACGCGGTGGTCCTGGACCAGCAGCCCCTTGGAGAAGATCTCCTTGAGCGACCACCACACCGACTCGACGTACTCGGGGTCCATCGTGCGGTACGCGTCGTCCAGGTCCACCCAGTAGCCCATGCGCTGGGTCAGCTCGGCGAAGGCGTCGGTGTGCCGGGTCACCGACTCCCGGCACTTGGCGTTGAACTCGGCGATGCCGAACGCCTCGATGTCCTTCTTGCCGTTGAACCCCATCTCCTTCTCGACCGCGAGCTCCACCGGCAGACCGTGGCAGTCCCAGCCCGCCTTGCGGCCGACGTGGTAGCCGCGCATGGTGCGGAAGCGCGGGAAGACGTCCTTGAAGACGCGGGCCTCGATGTGGTGGGCGCCCGGCATGCCGTTGGCAGTGGGCGGGCCCTCGTAGAAGACCCACTCCGGCCGGCCCTCGGACTGCTCGAGGGTGCGGGCGAAGATCTTGTTCTCCCGCCAGAAGTCGAGCACGGCGTGCTCGAGGGCGGGCAGGTCGACCTGGGCGGGCACCTGGCGGTACAGCGTCATCGGGAATCCTCCGGCGGACACACGCTCGTCGTTCCGTCCGGAGGGACGAGAGCCGTGCGCTCCCGCGGTACCACCCTCCTTGGCCGAAAGCACTGCGCTCCCGGCCCCCTCATTGGGGTCGCGATGCCGGTTCTACTGGCCCTGGGCGGGGGTTCTTCCGGCGGCTCCGGGGTGATCCTTCACATCGCGCTCGCCCCCGGGCTCTCACCGTCCCCGGGTCGCTCATGGCCGCGTACGACGCTACTCGTCCCCATCCATGCCTTTCGCTGCGCCCAGTGTACGGGGCCGGACGGACCGCGGCCGACCGATTTCCGCACCGTCCGCTCGTGGCCTCCCTTCCCTCCCCGTTGCCGCCCCACTGCGCCGAGTGAGGTACCGGGCCGCCCGGGGATGACCCGAATGCCGATACGCCGGGTGCTGGAGTCCCGCGGTAGGGCGGGGTCACCCTCCGGTACCGGTCCGCGGCCGGATTCACCGGGTGCGGAGTGGGGCACAACGGTGGAGACCGGTTTGTCGTACGGGCAAGCCGGGCGAATCGGGCGGCGTGCCCCGTTGCCGCATCCCCGGAGTCGATTTATCGTTCCGGAACGATTCGCGAGCAAGATCACAATATGTGAAGGGGCCGCGGCCATGGTGGCTAGGAAGACCGCCGTGCAGAAGAGCACGGCGAAGGCGACGCAGGCCGCGCCCGCCGAGAAGAGCACATCGGGCAAGAAGGCCGCGAAGAAGACCGCCGCGGCGGCGAAGTCCACGGCCAAGGCGACCGCGAAAGCTGCCAAGAAGAGCGCACCGACGAAGAAGACCACAGCCAAGAAGGCCGCACCGGCCAAGAAGGCGGTGCCCGCGAAGAAGACGGGAGCCAGGAAAGTGGTTGCGAAGAAGACCCCGGGTGGTGCGCCGACGGCGAAGAAGGCCACGACGACCGCGCCCCCCGTGCCCAAGGCCCGTGCCGCCGGCGCCCCGGTCGACCCCAGTGAGCTCGCGGTACGCCCCGGTGAGGACCCCTGGTCGGCGGAGGAGGTGGCCGAGGCGCGCGCCGAGCTGCTGACCGAGGCGGGCCGGCTGCGCACCGAGATCCTTGCCTCGGAGGAGGCGATCACCGGGCTGATGCGTGATTCCGGAGACGGTGCGGGCGACGATCAGGCCGACACCGGCACCAAGAACATCACCCGTGAGCACGAGATGGCCCTCGCCGGGAACGCCCGCGAGATGCTGCTCCAGACCGAGCGCGCCCTCGAGCGGCTGGACGCCGGGACCTACGGGCTCTGCGAGAACTGCGGCAACCCCATCGGAAAGGCCCGGATGCAGGCGTTCCCGCGGGCCACGCTGTGCGTCGAGTGCAAGCAGCGCCAGGAGCGCCGCTGACCACCCGGACGCGTGTGCCGTACCCTCGTCCTGAGCCAGGGGGAGACTGGCCCGGACGAGGTTGAGGGACTCACGTGACAGAGGCGGAGCAGGCCATCGGTACACCAGATGCCGGGAAGGCCGAGGAGGGCGCCGGGACCAGCGCCGATACGACGGCTACCGGAGCCAGGGGGAAGCGGCGGATCGGGGTGCTGCTCGCCGTGGCCGCCTTCGCGTACCTGCTCGATCTGGTCAGCAAGCTGGTCGTGGTCGCCAAGCTGGAGCACCACGCTCCGGTGGATCTGGTCGGCACCCTGCTCCGGCTCGAGGTGATCCGGAACCGCGGCGCCGCCTTCGGCTTCGGCGAGGCGATGACCATCGTCTTCACGGTGATCGCGGCCGGGGTGATCCTGGTGATCGCCCGGCTGGCCCGCAAGCTCTACAGCCTGCCGTGGGCGATCGCGCTCGGGATGCTGCTCGGCGGGGCCTTCGGCAATCTCACCGACCGGGTCTTCCGGGCGCCCGGACACCTCCAGGGCGCGGTGGTGGACTTCATCGCCCCGGCCCACTTCGCGGTCTTCAACCTCGCCGACTCGGCCATCGTGTGCGGCGGCTTCCTGATCGTGATCCTGTCCTTCCGCGGCCTGGACCCGGACGGCACGGTCCACAAGGACTGAGCCCCGGCCCACAAGGAATGAGCCACGGCCCACAAGGAATGAGCGGGGCCGGTCGGTCATGGCCGGTGTACGACGGCCGTACGAACCGGTCCGTCCGGTCCGGCATACTCGACGGGTGAGTACGATTCCCGAGATCCGCACCCTGCCCGTACCCGATGGCCTGGAGGGCGAGCGCGTCGATGCCGCGATCGCCCGGATGTTCGGCTTTTCGCGGACCAAGGCGGCCGAACTGGCCGCAGCCGGGAAGGTGCAGGTCGACGGCAGTGTCGCGGGCAAGTCCGACCGGGTCTCCGGCGGTGCCTGGCTCGAGGTCGAGATGCCGCAGGCCGCGCCGCCGGTGCGGATCGTCGCCGAGCCCGTCGAGGGCATGGAGATCGTCCACGACGACGACGACATCGTGGTGATCGTCAAGCCGGTCGGGGTCGCCGCTCACCCCAGCCCCGGCTGGTCCGGTCCCACCGTGATCGGGGGGCTGGCCGCCGCCGGGTTCCGGATCTCCACCTCCGGCGCCGCCGAGCGGCAGGGCATCGTCCACCGGCTGGACGTGGGCACCTCCGGGCTGATGGTCGTCGCCAAGTCCGAGCGCGCCTACACCCTGCTCAAGCAGCAGTTCCGGGAGCGCACCGTCGACAAGCGCTACCACGCGCTGGTGCAGGGCCACCCGGACCCGCTGAGCGGCACCATCGACGCACCGATCGGGCGCCATCCGCAGCATGACTACAAGTGGGCGGTGACCAGCGAAGGCAAGCCGAGCGTCACCCACTACGACCTGATCGAGGCGTTCCGCGCCGCCAGCCTCCTGGACATCAAGCTGGAGACCGGCCGCACGCATCAGATCCGGGTGCACATGGCCGCGCACCGCCACCCCTGCGTCGGCGACCTCACCTACGGCGCGGACCCGACGCTCGCCAAGCGGCTGAAGCTGACCCGGCAGTGGCTGCACGCGGTGCGGCTGGGCTTCGAGCACCCGGCCGACGGCGGCTGGACCGAGTTCGAGAGCGCCTACCCCGACGACCTCCAGCGCGCCCTGGACATCGTGCGCGCGGAGAGCGCGTGACCGTCCCGGCGATCCGCGTCATCACCGACGGCGACCTCGCGGGCTGCTTCGCGGTCCGCCGCGAGGTTTTCGTGGGCGAGCAGCGGATCCCCGAAGAGGAGGAGATGGACGCGTACGACAGCGACGCCGTCCACCTCCTGGCCACCGGCCCCGAGGGGCGCCCCGTCGGCACCGTCCGCTTTCTGCACGGTGCCACCGCCGCCACGAAGTACGCCCACGCCGGGGTGGACGGCGCCACCACCGCCGCCCTCGGCCGCCTGGCCGTGACGGCGGCGGCCCGTGGTACCGGGCTCGGGGCCGCGTTGGTGCGGGCCGTCGAGGCCGAGGCGCTCCGCCGCGGGCTCACCGCGGTCTATCTGGAGGCTCAGACCCATGCGCTCGGCTTCTACGAGCGGCTGGGCTACGAGGCGTTCGGCCCGGAGTTCGACGAGGGCAGCGGCATTCCGCACCGCGCGATGCGGCGGGTCCTGTAGGGGAGCCTCAGCTCCGGCCGCGCCCTGTGCCGTCCTTGCTCAGCGTGTCGTCGAAGCGGGCGAAGTGGTCCTCGCGCTCGGGGCGGCGCCGGGGCTGCGGGGCGGTGGCCGGCGCGGGGGCGGTGGCGATCCGCGGCAGGGCGTAGGGATGGAAGTCCCGCAGGAACGCGATCATCTGCTCGCGCACCTCGCAGCGGATCGTCCAGGCGTCGTCCGGATCCCGGGCGGTGACCAGCGCCCGCACCACGATGGTGCTCGGGGTGGTGTCGGTCACCAGGAGGTTCCAGTCCCGGCCGTCCCAGGCGGTGGAGCTCTGCACGATCTCCCGCAGCCGGTCGCGCATCTCCTCGATGGGCGCCCCGTGGTCCAGGTGGAACAGGACCGTGGCCGTCTTCTGGGTGCCGCCGCGCGACCAGTTCTCGAACGGCTTGGAGGTGAAGTACGACACCGGCATCGTGATCCGGCGCTCGTCCCAGGTGCGTACGGACAGGAAGGTCAGGGTGATCTCCTCGACCGTGCCCCATTCGCCGTCGACCACCACGGTGTCGCCGATGCGCACCATGTCGCCGAAGGCGATCTGGAGCCCGGCGAACAGATTGCCCAGCGTCGACTGGGCGGCGATACCGGCGACGATGCCGACGAGCCCGGCGGAGGCCAGCATCGAGGTGCCGACCGCGCGCATGGCCGGGAAGGTCAGCAGCATCGCGGAGATCGCCACCACCCCGACGACCGCGGTCACCACCCGCTGGATCAGCGTCACCTGGGTGCGCACCCGGCGCACCCGTGCCGGGTCGTGGGCGCTGGCGGCGTAGCGCGCGTAGCTGGACTCCACCACGACCGACGCGACCCGCACCACCAGCCATGCGGTGGCCGCGATCAGCACCAGGGCCAGGAGCTGACCGATGGCCGAGCTGTGTGCCTCGACGACCTTCGCCCGTGTCTTGTCGTACGAACCGCTGAGCAGCGCCGTGCACACGGTCACCTGCAAGGGGAGCCGACAGCGCCGCAGCAGACCCCACAGCGGGGTCTCCGGGTGCCGGGCATCGGCCCTCCGCAGCAACCAGTCGACGGCCCAGCCGATGCACAGCGTGATGGCCAGTGAGCCGCCGATGACGACGAGCGGACGCAGTACGTCCTCCATGGACACCTACCTCATCCTTCCTTCGGGAGTCCCGGGTGTCCCGTCTTCCCGGATCCGCCCCCTCCGGAACGTAACTGGCACGATGGGACGAGCGAAACCCCGGATGAGGAGAAGTGAAGCGGTGGCGGAAGCGTCGACGGTCGTTCTGTTCCACTCCGTGTACGGGCTGCGCCCCGCGGTGCACGCGGCGGCCGGCCGGCTGCGGGCGGCCGGGCACGAGGTGATCGTGCCCGACCTGTACGAGGGGCGGACGGCGGACAGCGTCGAGGAGGGCATTGCCGTCAAGGACGAGATCGGCCGGGAGGAGCTGCTGAAGCGGGCCATCACCGCGGCGGCGCCCCACTCCGAGCGCGGGCTGGTCTACGCGGGCTTCTCGCTCGGCGCGTCGATCGCGCAGAACCTGGCCCTGGGCGACGAGAAGGCCCGCGGGCTGCTTCTGCTGCACGGCACCTCGGACATCGCCGACGACGCGGCCACCGACGAACTGCCGGTGCAGCTGCATATCGCCGACCCCGACCCGTTCGAGCCGCACGACTGGCTCAGCGCGTGGTATCTGCGGATGCGGCGGGCGGGCGCCGAGGTGGAGGTCTTCCGCTACGCCGGGGCCGGGCATCTGTACACCGACCCCGAGCTGCCGGACTACGACAAGGAAGCGGCCGAGGCCACCTGGCGGGTGGCCCTCGGCTTCCTCGACGAACTCTGAGCGACGAACTCTGAGCCCGCGCAGGCGGGTTCGTACGGTTCAGGCCACCGGGTTGTCGACGCGCTCGATCTTCTGAGTGCCCGAGAGCGTGCGGTACGACCGGGCCCAGGACGAGGCGGCGTGCGGATCGGTCCGGTCGGAGACCGTGTAGTAGTCCATCTGGGCCCGCTCGGCGGTGATGTCGAGCACACCGTAGCCGTGCGAATCCATGTCCAGCCACTTCACATGGCGGTTGGCGGCCTTGATGGCCGCGGCCGCCACCAGGGACAGCGTGTGCGGTGCCACATGGAGGATGTCGTCGATGTTGTCGGAGGTCACCGAGGTGACCACGAACTCGGTGGCGGCGGACCGGGACAGCGGATAGGTGGCGGCCTTCACCGGTACGTCGTTGGCCCACGCCATATGGATGTCACCGGTCAGGAAGACGGTGTTGTTGATGGAGTTGTCGGTCAGATGGGCCAGCAGCTCGCGCCGGTCGTCCGTATAGCCGTCCCACTGGTCGGTGTTGGTGGCCAGCCCGCCCTTGGGCAGCCCGAGCAGCTCGGCGAGCGGGCCCAGCAGATCGGCCGGGATGGAGCCGAAGGCCACCGGCGAGATCATCACCGAGTTGCCCACCAGCCGCCAGGTGGTGTTCGAGCCGGACAGACCGGACTTGAGCCAGTCCAGCTGAGCGCGCCCGGTGAGCGTACGGTCCGGGTCGTCCACCTCGCCGCTGCCGGTGGACACCTGCTGATCGCGGAACGAGCGCAGGTCCAGCAGGTGGAGGTCGGCCAGGTTGCCGTAGCGCAGCCGCCGGTAGGTGGTGCCCTGGGTGGAGGTGCGCACCGGCATCCACTCGAAGTACGCCTGCTTGGCGACGGACATCCGGGCCGCCCAGGTGCCCTCGCTGTCCGGGGTGTGGTTCTCCGCCCCGCCCGACCAGGCGTTGTCGGCGAACTCGTGGTCGTCCCAGATGGCGATCACCGGCAGCGCGGCGTGCAGCGCCTGCGCGTCGGCGTCGGTCTTGTACGTGGCGTGCCGGACGCGGTAGTCGGCGAGGGTGATGATCTCGTGGGTCGGCTGGTGCGGCCGGACGACGTACTTTGCCTCCGGGTACTCGCCGCTCTTGTACTCGTAGATGTAGTCGCCGAGGTGGAGGATGGCGTCCAGGTCGGTACGGCCCGCCAGATGACGGTACGGCGAGAAGTAGCCCGACTCCCAGTTGGCGCAGGAGACCACGCCGAAACGCACCTTGTCGGCGGAGGCGTTCTCGGCGGGGGTGGTGCGGGTGCGGCCCACCGGTGAGGTGGCGCCGCCGTCGGCGCTGAAGCGGTAGAAGTAGTCGGTGGCGGGCTTGAGTCCGCGGACATCGGCCTTGACGGTGTGGTCGGCGGCGGCGGAGGCGCGGACCGTGCCGTGGGCGACGACCGAGCGGAAGTCCTTGTCCGAGGCCACCTCCCAGCGGACGTCGATGGCGGGGCCGCGCCCGGAGCCGGGCACCGCGTCCGGCGTGGGGGTGATCCGGGTCCACAGCAGGACTCCGTCGGGCAACGGGTCACCGGAGGCGACGCCGTGCACGAAGGCAGGGCCGTCCGCGGCGTGGGCGGGGAGGCCGGCGAGGGGCAGCAGGGCGGCGGTCGCGGCTACGGCCGTGACGGCGCTGCGGCGCGATATGTGGTGGTGGTCATGGGGGGTCACGGCGGAGGAGATTACTGGTAAGTAATCCCAGAGGACAGGCCTCGGCGGGAAGTTCGCCTACATGTCTCCCCGGAGACCGCTCGCAGACACCGAGGGGCCGGTGCGCGGGCCGTTCCCGGCGCGCACCGGCCCCGTCAAGGATCGTGGGGTTGCGGCTACTTCTTCAGGTGCTGCTGGACGAGCGGGGTGAACTGCTCCGGGGTCATCGGCGGGTTCTCGTTGACCTCCAGGTTCTTGCCGTTCATCTGGAAGGCCGGGGTACCGGTGATGCCGTCCTTCTTGGCCTTGTTGAAGGTCTTGGACATCTCGACCGCCCAGTGGTCGTAGGTGCCCTTCTTCACGGCCCGCTCGAACTCCTTGTTGCCCTTGAGGACCTTGACCTGCTGCGCGACGGCGAGCAGCTTCTTGTCGTCCTTGAAGGCGTCGTCGGTCTCCTTGGGGTGGTTCTTCGCCGAGTAGAGCGCGGACTTGTACTCGAGGAAGGCGTCCGGGCTGACGTTCAGCGCCGCGCCCAGCGCGCTCAGGGAGTTCTTGGAGCCGGTGCCGACGATCTGCTGGGCGTCGTCCAGGAAGGCGGCCATCGTGTACTGCACCTTGTAGGTGCCCTTCTTCATGTCCGCCTCGACGGTCTTGCCGGTGAACTGCTCGAACTGGGAGCAGACCGGGCAGCGCATGTCCTCGTAGACATGCAGGGTGTTCTTGGCGCTCTTCTTGCCGATGATCAGCGTGGTGCCGTTGGGGCCGGAAGTGTTCGCGGGCGTGACCAGCTTGGTCTTCTCGGCGGCCGCCGTCCACTTCTGGCTGACGGTGGTGTCGCCGTCCATGTTGGAGACGGCGTAACCTATGCCGCCGGCTATCGCCAGCACCGTGACGACCGCGCCGCCCACGATCAGCTGGCGGCGCATCCGGTCCTTCTTCGCCTGGCGCTCGCGCTCGGCGCGCAGCCGCTCGCGCGCGGCCTGCTTGTTCTGGTGGCTATTGCGGTTGCTCATATGTGATCGATCTCCGTCGTGAATGCGTCAGTACTGCGTACGGGTGGGTGGATCGCTGTGCTCAGAGCTGCGCTCGGAGCGTGCTCAGGCCAGAGCCGAGCAGGGCGGTCCACGACGCACGACGGAGTGCCCGAGGAGGGGGAGCGCGGGTGCCGGACGGGCCGGGCGCACCACGCGCGGACCCGGGCGGAGCGGCTCCAGCGCCGCGCCGACCGCCGCGGCGGCCAGCAGCAGGGGCCGGAAGGCGAACCAGGCCAGCGAGCCCAGCAGCCGCCCGACGGCGGCCTCGCCGCGGCGCAGCCAGGCCGAGGCGATCAGCCCCACCGCGATATGCGCGGCCAGCAGCAGCCAGGGCGTGGCGGAGCTGACCGCGACCGCCAGCGGGGTCCCACCGCCCGAATGGGTCACCTGGGCCAGCGGGGTGCCGACATCGCCGCCCTTGCAGAGCACCGTGACGCCCATGGAGCGCAGGGAGCCCGCCACCGGTCCGCCGGACTGCCCGTAGCAGGCGTGCTGGCCGGTGGTGAAGACGGTGTCGGCGGCCAGCTCCAGCGGGACCAGCAGGGCGGCGATGCTCCAGAAGCCGCGCTCCCGGCCCGCGAGGGCGTAGGCGAGGGCGAAGACGGCGACCGACAGCACGGCGACGGTGGCCAGCGGCAGCGGGGTGCGCGACAGCAGCACATGGGACGCCGACGACAGCGTGACGCACAGCGCTGTGAAGAGCGCCGCGCGCACGGTCCTCAGCTGCGGTCCGGTGCTGTCCATGACCTCAAAGTCTGCCATGGCCGGTTGTAGGGGCGACATCAAGAGCCGGCCCGGCCCCTGCCGGTCAGTCCCCCAGCTGGTCGTTCACCGCCTCGGTGAATTCCGTCGGAGTGAAGGGCACCGACCCACCGCTCCCGGTGAGCCCGGAACCGTCCAGCTTCACGGTGGGGACCCCGCTCACGCCGGACCGGTCGAAGTCCGAGGACATCTCCTGGGCCCAGCGGTCGTAGGTGCCCTTGCGGACGGCCTTGCGGAAGGCGGCGCTGTCCTTGAGGGCGGGCACCTCGTCGGCGACGTCCAGCAGGAAGGCGTCACCGGCGAAGGAGTCCTCGGACTCCGTGGGGTGATGCTTGGTGGAAAACAGAGCGGCCTTGTAGTCGAGGAAGGCGTCGGTGCTCACGTTCAGTGCCGCACCGAGTGCGCTGAGTGCGTTCCGGGAGCCGCTGCCCTTCAGGGTCTTGTCGAGGAACGTGCCGAAGTGGAACGACGCCTGGTAGGTGCCGTCCTTGATGTCCTTGCGGACGGTGGCCCCGACCCCCTGCTCGAACTGGGAGCAGACCGGGCAGCGCATGTCCTCGTAGACATCCAGGGTGTGCCCGGAGCCCTTCTTGCCGATGAGCACGGTGGTGCCGTTGGCGCCGGAGGTGTGCGCGGGCTTGACCAAGGGGCCCGAGCCGCCGGATCCGCCGGATCCGGAGTCGCCCGAGCCGCCTCCGCCACCGCTTCCGGGGGCGTCATCGCCGGAGCCGCCGCTGCCGCCCGTGCCGCCCGCCGGTGCGGAGGCCCCCGGGCCCGGCTGGGAGGGCTGCGCCTGGTCCGAGGTGCCCGCGGAGCCGTCCTTCGGGTCATCGTCGGTGATCACCAGCACGGCGGCGAGCACCGCGGCGGCCGCCGACACCCCGATGATCGCGGTCAGCCCGGCCCGGCGCTGCCGGTCCGATGGCGGGGTACCCCAGCCTCCGCCGCCGCCCGGAGGCGGCGGGGGAGGGCCGGGCGGGTAGCCCGGAGGCTGGGCAGGTGGTGGTCCCGGAGGCGGCGGGGGCGACCCCGGCTGCGGGTACGGCTGGTGCTGACCGTTGTGCTGCGGGTTCTGCTCGCCCCCTGGCGGCTGCTGTCCGGGCCACATGGTCAACAACCCTATGGGGCGGGCCGGAGGGCGACGGCCGCGGGTCCCGCCCCGCGGCCGCGCAGCAGTCCGGGGACGCGGCCGTCAGAGCCCGGGGATACGGCCGTTGCGGAAGAGGTCCACGAAGATCTGGTGGTCGGCCCGTGCCCGCGCCCCGTAGGAGTGCGCGAACTCCACCAGCAGCTCCGCGAAGCCGTGCTCGTCGGCTGCGATCACCGCGTCGATGGCGCGCTCGGTGGAGAACGGCACCAGCGAGTGGCCGCTCTGGTCGTCGGCGGCCGCGTGCATGGTGGCCGTGGCCCGCCCCAGATCGGCGACGACCGCGGCGATTTCGGCCGGGTCGTCGATGTCGGACCAGTCCAGGTCCACCGCGTACGGCGAGATCTCGGCGACCAGCTGCCCGGCGCCGTCCAGCTCGGTCCAGCCCAGCCACGGATCGGCGTGGTCCTGGAGGGCGCGCTGGGAGATGACCGTGCGGTGGCCCTCGTGACGGAAGTACGAGCGCACCGCCTCATCGGTGATGTGCCGGGAGACCGCCGGGGTCTGCCCCTGCTTCATGTAGATCACCACATCGTTCTCCAGGGCGTCGCTGTTGCCCTCCAGAAGGATGTTGTACGAGGGGAGTCCGGCGCTGCCGATGCCGATGCCACGACGGCCCACGACGTCCTTCACGCGGTAGGAGTCGGGGCGGGTGAGGCTGGACTCCGGCAGCGTCTCCAGATAGCCGTCGAAGGCGGCCAGGACCTTGTAACGGGTGGCCGCGTCCAGCTCGATGGAGCCGCCGCCCGCCGAGAAGCGGCGCTCGAAGTCGCGGATCCCGGTCATCGACTCCAGCAGCCCGAAGCGGGTCAGCGAGCGGGCGTCGCGCAGCGCGTCCAGCAGCGGGCCCTCGGCGGTCTCCAGCGTGAACGGCGGCACCTCGTCGTCCTTGGCGCCGGTGGCCAGGGCGTGGACGCGCTCGCGGTAGGCGGTGGCGTACGTGCGCACCAGATCGGAGATCATCTCGTCGCTGAGCGCCTTGGTGTAGCCGATCAGCGCGACCGAGGCGGCGAAGCGCTTGAGGTCCCAGGTGAAGGGCCCGACGTACGCCTCGTCGAAGTCGTTCACATTGAAGATCAGCCGTCCGTTGGCGTCCATGTAGGTGCCGAAGTTCTCCGCGTGGAGATCGCCGTGGATCCACACCCGGCTGGTGCGCTCGTCCAGATACGGACCGCCCGAGCGCTCCCGCTCCACGTCCGAGTAGAACAGACACGCCGTGCCGCGGTAGAACGCGAAGGCCGAGGCGGCCATCTTCCGGAACTTGACGCGGAAGGCGGCCGGGTCGGCGGCGAGCAGCTCGCCGAAGGCGGTGTCGAAGACGGCGAGGATGTGCTCGCCGCGCTGTTCCGCCTGGGTCAGCTGGGTCGACATGCGGAACGCCTCCTGGGGGCATGAGAGATCTGGCCGGGCTCATGTGGATCCGGACCGGAACCGACAGGGTAATTTCCGTCCCGCCCGACGTGTGCGCAAGCGCCCGGCGGAGGGGACGGCCTGTCCGGATCAACGCCTGAGGCTACTCGCCAGTGCCCGCCCGCTGTCAGTGCGGAGGGGTAACCTTCGGAGCTGGCTCGCCCTGCCGTCATCGACCGTTCTCCGGAGGTCTGCCACCGTGACCAAGCCGCCCTTCACGCACCTGCACGTCCACACCCAGTACTCGCTGCTGGACGGTGCCGCGCGGCTCAAGGACATGTTCAACGCGTGCAATGAGATGGGCATGACCCACATCGCCATGACCGACCATGGCAACCTCCACGGGGCGTACGACTTCTATCAGCAGGCGACGGGCGCCGGGATCACGCCGATCATCGGGATCGAGGCGTATGTGGCGCCGGAGTCGCGCCGCTACAAGCGGAGGGTGCAGTGGGGTCAGCCGCACCAGAAGCGCGATGACGTCTCCGGTTCCGGTGGTTACACCCACAAGACGATCTGGGCGGCCGACAAGACCGGTCTGCACAATCTCTTCCGGCTCTCCTCGGACGCCTATATGGAGGGCTATTTCGTCAAATGGCCCCGGATGGACAAGGAGACCATCGCCCAGTGGTCGGAGGGGCTGATCGCGTCCACCGGCTGCCCCTCGGGCGAGCTCCAGACCCGGCTGCGGCTCGGCCAGTTCGACGAGGCCGTCAAGGCCGCCTCCGAGTACCAGGACATCTTCGGCAAGGACCGCTATTTCCTGGAGCTGATGGACCACGGGATCGAGATCGAGCGCCGGGTCCGGGACGGGCTGCTGGAGGTCGGCAAGAAGCTGGGCATCCCGCCGCTGGTCACCAATGACTCGCACTACACCTACGCGCGCGAGTCCGAGGCCCATGACGCGCTGCTGTGCGTGCAGACCGGCAAGAACCTCTCCGATCCCGACCGCTTCCGCTTCGACGGCACCGGCTACTACCTCAAGTCCACCGACGAGATGTACGCCATCGACTCCTCGGACGCCTGGCAGGAGGGCTGCCGCAACACCCTCCTGGTGGCCGAGCAGGTCAACGCCGACGGCTGGTTCGACAAGCGCGACCTGATGCCGCGATTCGACGTGCCCGAGGGGTTCACCGAGGTCACCTGGTTCCAGGAGGAGGTCAAGAAGGGGATGGCCCGCCGGTTCCCCGGCGGCATCCCCGAGGACCGGCAGAAGCTCGTCGAGTACGAGATGGACGTCATCATCCAGATGGGGTTCCCGGGATACTTCCTCGTGGTCGCCGACTTCATCATGTGGGCGAAGAACAACGGCATCGCGGTCGGCCCCGGCCGTGGCTCCGCGGCCGGCTCGATCGTCTCGTACGCGATGGGCATCACCGACCTCGACCCGGTCGAGCACGGGCTGATCTTCGAGCGGTTCCTCAATCCCGAGCGCGTCTCCATGCCCGATGTCGACATCGACTTCGACGAGCGCAGGCGCGGTGAGGTCATCCGGTACGTCACCGAGAAGTACGGCGCGGACAAGGTCGCCCAGATCGGCACCTACGGCACCATCAAGGCCAAGAACGCGATCAAGGACTCGGCCCGGGTGCTCGGCTATCCGTACGCGATGGGCGACCGCATCACCAAGGCCATGCCCGCCGATGTGCTCGGCAAGGGCATCCCGCTGTCCGGCATCACCGACGAGAAGCACCCCCGCTACAGCGAGGCGGGCGAGGTGCGCGGGATGTACGAGAACGAGCCGGATGTGAAGAAGGTCATCGACACCGCGCGCGGTATCGAGGGCCTGGTGCGGCAGATGGGCGTGCACGCCGCGGGCGTGATCATGTCGAGCGAGACGGTCACCGACCATGTCCCGGTCTTCTCGCCCAAGAACGACGGCCAGGTCGTGACCCAGTGGGACTACCCCACCTGTGAGTCGCTCGGCCTGCTGAAGATGGACTTCCTCGGCCTGCGGAACCTCACCATCATGGACGACGCCGTGAAGATGGTGCGGGCCAACAAGGGCGTCGATCTGAAGATGCTCGATCTGACCCTGGACGACCCCAAGACCTTCGAACTGCTCTGCCGCGGTGACACCCTCGGCGTCTTCCAGTTCGACGGCGGCCCCATGCGCTCCCTGCTGCGCATGATGAAGCCCGACAACTTCGAGGACATTTCCGCCGTCTCGGCCCTCTACCGGCCGGGCCCGATGGGCATGAACTCGCATATCAACTACGCGCTGCGGAAGAACGGCCAGCAGGAGATCACCCCGATCCACCCCGAGCTGGAGGAGCCGCTCAAGGAGGTCCTCGGGATCACCTACGGCCTCATCGTCTACCAGGAGCAGGTGCAGAAGGCCGCCCAGGTGCTCGCGGGCTATTCGCTGGGCCAGGCCGACCTGCTGCGCCGCGCGATGGGCAAGAAGAAGCCCGAGGTGCTGGAGAAGGAGTTCGTCAACTTCCAGAAGGGTGCCCGCGAGAAGAGCTATTCGGACGAGGCCATCCAGGCGGTGTGGGACGTGCTGGTCCCGTTCGCCGGATACGCGTTCAACAAGGCGCACTCCTCCGCGTACGGCCTGGTCACCTACTGGACCGCCTATCTCAAGGCCAACTACCCCGCCGAGTACATGGCGGCGCTCCTCACCTCGGTGCGCGACGACAAGGACAAGTCGGCGATCTACCTCAACGAGTGCCGCCGTATGGGCATCAAGGTCCTCACGCCGAACGTCAACGAGTCCGAGGCCAATTTCACCGCGCAGGGTGACGATGTGATCCTCTTCGGTCTCACCGCCGTGCGGAACGTCGGTCAGAACGTGGTGGAAGCGATCATCCGCAGTCGCAAGTCCAAGGGGAAGTACAGCTCCTTCCCCGACTACCTGGACAAGGTCGAGGCGGTCGTCTGCAACAAGCGCACCACCGAATCGCTGATCAAGGCGGGCGCCTTCGACGAGATGGGCCACACCCGCAAGGGCCTCACCGCCCACTACGAAACGATGATCGACAACGTGGTGGCGGTGAAGCGCAAGGAGGCCGAGGGGCAGTTCGACCTCTTCGGCGGCATGGGCGACGACAGCGGGGGCGACGGTCCCGGCTTCGGTCTGGACGTCGAGTTCTCCGACATCGAGTGGGACAAGACCTATCTGCTCGCCCAGGAGCGGGAGATGCTCGGCCTCTATGTCTCCGACCATCCGCTCTTCGGCATCGAGCACGTCCTCAACGAGAAGGCGGACGCCGCCATCGCCCAGCTCACCGGCGGTGAGCACGCCGACGGCGCGATCGTCACCATCGGCGGCATCATCTCCGGCCTCCAGCGCAAGATGACCAAACAGGGCAACGCCTGGGCCATCGCCACCGTCGAGGACCTCGCCGGTTCCATCGAGTGCATGTTCTTCCCCGCCACCTACCAGCTGGTCTCCACCCAGTTGGTCGAGGACGCGGTGGTCTTCGTCAAGGGCCGTCTCGACAAGCGCGAGGACGTACCCCGGCTGGTCGCCATGGAGCTGATGGTCCCCGATCTGTCCGAGGCATCGGCCAACGCGCCGGTGACGATCACCATTCCGACGGTCAAGGTCACCCCGCCGCTGGTCGAGAAGCTGGGTGAGGTGCTCAGCCACCACCGCGGCTCCACCGAGGTGCGGATCAAGCTCCAAGGGGCCCGTAAGACCACGGTGCTGAGGCTCGACCGGCACCGGGTCACCGCGGACCCGGCGCTGTTCGGCGATCTCAAGGTGCTGCTGGGAGCGTCCTGCCTGGCCGGGTGACGCCCGGCCCGTAGCCGCGCGAGGGGCGCGCCCGGTCCGGGCGCGCCCCTCAACCGTTCGCAAATGGCGGTCAGTTGTGGCCGAAACTCTTCTGTCGGTCCTTGCGGCCCGCCGCGGGGGCGCCCTCCGGCCGCGTCGCTTGCGACGGCGCCTCCGGCGAGGAGGCCGCCGTCTGCTCGGCGGGGCGGTCGGCCATGCCGCGGTTCTGCCGCGTCTGGGCCTGAGCCTGCGCCTGCTTGCGATCGCGGTTCTTGTTCTTGCCCATGGTGGTGTGCCTCCAGTTGGGATCAGCCCCCGGTGAAGGGCCCTCCGGAGAGGAAGCCCTCCGGGAAGAACAGTGACATGCCTTGGTGACCCGTGCATTTCGGGCAATTACCGTGAGTGAGAAGGGGGGTCTTCGCGGGTAGGCCGTATCCGCCACGCCGGTGATCCAGTTCGGACTGATAACCCCCGCGCGGTCGGGCAGACTCGAGAGAAAGCCATCAGAAATTCCGGGGCACGGCTGTGTACGGGGGCGACCGAGGACTGGACTGTCTGAAAGAGGGTGGAACGTGGACCGCTGCGTCGTCCTGGTGGACGCCGGGTACCTGCTGGGCGCCGCCGCGAGCCTGCTGGCCGGGGAACCCGCCCGGTCCCGTATCTCCGTCGACCACGCAACCCTTATCCAGGGCCTGCGGGAGCGCGCCGAGACCGAGACCGAGCGCCCCCTGCTGCGCATCTACTGGTTCGACGGCGCCCCCGACCGCGTACCGCAGCCCGAGCACCGGCGGCTGCGGGTGATGCCCCGGGTGACCGTCCGGCTCGGCGCCCTGACCCGCAGCGACGGCCGCTGGGCGCAGAAGGGCGTGGATGCCGCCATGCACGCCGAACTCACCGAACTCGCCCGCAACCGCGCCTGCTCCGACATCGTGCTGGTCACCGGGGACGGTGATCTGCTGCCCGGGCTGATGTCGGCCAAGGAGCACGGCGTCGCCGTCCATCTGTGGGCGGTCCAGGCCGCGGACGGAGACTACAACCAGTCCGAGGACCTGGTCGCCGAGGCCGATGAGCGGCGGGTGCTGGACCGCGCCTGGATCACCGGGGCGGTCCGCGCCAAGGAGGCTCCCGGCCCCTGCGCCCCCACCGCCGCGCCGCGCCCGGAGATCGCCGCCATCCTGTCCGCCCCGCTGCCCGAGACGGCAGCAGCCGCCGCGGCGGCCGCGGCCGCCGGATCCGGCGCCGCCGACGCCCCCAACGGCCGCAATGGCTCCGCCCGGCCCGGTGCGGGCGCCGTCCGGCCCGGCGCGGCGGACGGCAATGGTGCCGCGGACCCCGCCGGGCGGGCCGCCGACGGGGCGGGCGCCGCCGCCGTCAGCAAGGGCGGTGTGCCCACCCCCAAGGACCTCGCGGGTCTGGGCCGGGCACAGGGCGGGCCCGCCGCCCCGCACCCCGTCCCCAGCGCCACCCTGCGCTGGTCCTCCGACAAGGGCTGGGTCGACCGCGGCCCCGGCGCCGGGGTGGGCGAGCCGCCGGAGACCGCCAACCTCCCCATGCTGGCCCAGCTCACCAGCGCCGAGCAGCGCTGGGCCGACCGCGAGGAGGACATCACCACCGTCAGCGGTGACCCCTTCGAGGTGGGCCAGGTCTTCGCCCGCCGCTGGATCGAGCGGCTCTCCGACCCCGGCCACCTCCCGCAGCTCTCCACCGAGTACCCGCGCATCCCGCACCGCATCGACGGTGAACTGCTGCGCTATGCGGCGCGCTTCGGTCTGCTCGCCCACAAGGACGACCAGATCGACGAGCACGACCGCTATGCGATCCGGGCCGGGTTCTGGCGCGAGATCGACGTCCGGACGGCGGCGGAACACACTCCGGCGCCCGATTAGCCCGGCGCGGGAAACCCCCCGCGCCCCGGTCGTCCGTCCCCTCCCCGCGCTCCTTCCGCGCGCCTGCCGCCGTCGGCACCGGCCGCACCGCGGTCACCCCCGCCACCGTGACGTCGAGCACGGTCACCGTCACCGTCCCGGCCCTGTGCGCGGGGCAGCGCTCGGTCAGCGTGACCGCGGGGAACTCCACCAGCAACGCACTGCCGTTCTTCCTCGTGCCCGCGCCGGTCGTCACCGCTCCATGAGCAGCAGCGCGGGACCGGCCGGAGCCTCCGTCACCCTCATCCTCTGCATACCGGCCCCCGGCCGGGGCGGCCGGCGAGGGACCCGAAGGCAGGAGCGGGTGTCCGGGCGCGTACCCTCATAGCTCGTGAGGACGGGCGCGAAACAGGCGACGGGCGGCAATGTGGTGTGCACCGTGCGCGGCCTGGTCAAGACCTATCCCGCCGCGCGGGGACGCCGCGGCGCGCCCGCCACCCCCGCCGTACGGGCCAGCGACGGTATCGACCTCGATGTGGCGCGCGGTGAGGTCTTCGGGCTGCTCGGCCCCAACGGCGCCGGAAAGTCCACCCTGGTCCGCCAGCTCACCGGACTGCTGCGGCCCGACGAGGGCACCGTCCGGGTGCTCGGCCACGATCTCGTCCGCCACCCCGAGCGTGCCGCCCGGCTGCTGAGCTATCTGGGCCAGGACTCGACCGCGCTGGACGAGCTGACCGTCGCCCTCGCCACCGAGACCACGGCGCGGCTACGCGGCCTCGACGCCCGCGCGGCCCGTGCCGAGCGGGACGCGGTGATCGAGGAGCTGGACCTCGGTGAGCTGGCGGGACGGCCGCTGAAGAAGCTCTCCGGCGGTCAGCGGCGGCTGGCCTGTGTCGCCGCCGCGCTGGTCGGCGAGCGGCCGCTGCTGGTGCTGGACGAGCCCACCACCGGAATGGACCCGGTGGCCCGCCGGGCGGTGTGGGCCGCGGTCGACCGGCGGCGGGCCGAGCGCGGGGTGACGGTGCTGCTCGTCACCCACAACGTCATCGAGGCCGAGACCGTGCTCGACCGGGTCGCCGTGCTGGACCGCGGCCGGGTGATCGCCTGCGACACCCCCGCCGGGCTCAAGGCGATGGTCGCCGACGAGGTGCGGGTGGAGCTGGTGTGGCGCACCGAGCCGCCGCTGGACGTCGCCGGGGTCGCCGCGCTGCGGGACACCGCCCACGCCGTCTCCGGGCGCCGCTGGACGCTGCGGCTCGCCCCGGACGAGGCACGCGCCGCCATCGCCACCGTGACCGGCGGTCCCGCCTTCGCCGCACTGGACGATTTCACTCTGGCCACGCCCAGCCTGGAAGATGTGTACCTCGCACTCGGCGGCCGTGCGGAAGGGACGCAGGGGCTGGTGAAGGTGTGAACGCAGACGTGACCGTGCCCGTAGTGAAGTCCGTGAAGCGACCGAAGCCGTCGTAGGCGAAGAGGAGCAGCGCACCGTGAGTGTCGTGCCCGCGCAGGCCATGCCGCCCGGCATCACCGGGGGAAGCGCCCCGGCGAAGGCCGCCGCGCCGGCCGGTGAGGCCGGAGACGCAGACGGCGTGCCCGCCCCGCTGGCGGCCCGCGCACGGCTGTTCCCCGCCCTCGTCGCGGTCTACCGGGCCCAGCTCAGCCGAGCCCGGGTGGCCCGGATCCCGTTGCTGTTCGTGGCCACCTTCCAGTCCGTCGGGATCATGGTCCTGATGCGCGGGGTGGTGGACGGCGGGGAGGAGGCCCGTTCGGTGGTCGCCGGGTCCAGCGTGCTGGTCGTGGCGTTCGTGGCGCTCAACCTGCTGGCCCAGTACTTCGGACAGCTGCGGGCGAGCGGCGGACTCGACCACTACGCCACCCTGCCGGTGCCGCCGTCCGCGGTGGTGCTCGGCGCGGCCGCCGCGTACGCCTCGTTCACCGTGCCCGGAACGGCCGTTACCGCCGTGGTGGGCAGTGCGCTCTTCCAGCTCCCGATGGGGCATCTGTGGATCCTCGTCGCGGTGATCCCGCTCTCCGGCGCCGCCCTCGCCGGGCTCGGCGCGGCCCTCGGACTGCTCGCCCCGCGCCAGGAACTGGCCACGCTCTGCGGCCAGTTGGGAATGTCGGCGGCGCTGCTGCTGGGGGTGCTGCCCGCCGAGCGGATGCCGGAGGTAGTGTCGTACACGCGTGATCTGCTGCCGTCGACGTACGGTGTGGAGGCCCTGGCGCGGTCCTTCGACGGGCAGCCCGACTGGCTGGCGGTCTGTGCCGACCTCGGGGTGTGCGCCGTGGTGGCCGTGGTGTCGCTCGCCGCCGCGACCTGGGCCTACCGGCGGGCGGCCGTGCGGTGACGCGCCGCAGCGGACCTCCCGCTGACCGAAGTACGCCGTCCACCTGGCACGATGACGGGGTGACCGCACCGTTGACGCCACAAGACCAGCCGTCGCCGCATGACGAGCCCGCCGAGGGGCGGGCCGGGCCGCGGGGGCAGGAGCCGCAGGGGCAGCCGCACGGAGGCTCCGCGCCGTATCCCTCCGGCGAAGCGCACACCTCCGGACCTCCGGAACACCCCGAACATCCTGAATACACCGAGCCCGGCGAGTACTCCGAGCCGGGGCCCGAGCTGCGGGCGGAGCTGGTGCAGGCGTCGCTGGTGGCCATCGCGGTGGCGGTGTCGGGCGTACTGCTGGGGCTGCTGTGGCTGTGGCTGGCGCCGAGGGTGCCGATGGTCCTGGCCGGTGACAACGCCGTCTATCTGAAGAACTCCGAGGGGGAGGACGCCATCGGCGCGGACGGGGTGTTCGCGCTGCTCGCTCTGGCCTTCGGGGCCCTGACGGCCATCGTGGTGTTTCTGCTCTTCCGTCAGGGCGGGATCGCGCTGGTCATCGGACTGGCCATCGGCGGGGTGCTCGCCTCGGTGATCGCCTGGCGGCTGGGCGTCTGGCTGGGACCCAGCGCGGACATCGCGGCCCATGCCAGGGAGGTCGGCAAGGGTGTCACCTTCGACGGGCCGCTGGAGCTGCGCGCCAAGGGCGCCCTGCTGTCCTGGTCGGTCGCGGCGATGGTGGTGCATCTGATGCTGACCGGGCTGTTCGGCCCGCGTGACCCGGAGCCCCCGCTGCCGACCTCGGGCCTCACCCCCGCCTGACCGGGATGTCCCGGGGCGGGCCTACCCCTCGTGGCGCGCGATCGGGGCCACCACGGCCTCGGTGAGCGCCGCCAGATCCGTGGGGGACAGCTCGACCTCAAGACCGCGGCGGCCCGCCGAGACACACACCGTCTCGTATCCGTCCGCCGAGGCGTCCAGGGCCGTTGGCAGCCGCTTGCGCTGGCCGAGCGGGGAGATGCCGCCGCGGACGTAGCCCGTGGTGCGCTCCGCCGACGCCGGGTCCGCCATCGTCGCGCGCTTGCCGCCGACCGCCGCCGCGAGGGCCTTGAGGTCGAGCGAGGCGGAGACCGGGACGATGGCCACGGTCAGCCGGTCGTCCACGCTGGCGATGAGGGTCTTGAACACCCGGCCCGGCTCCACGCCCAACGCCTGAGCGGCCTCCTCGCCGTAGGACGGGGCCGCCGGGTCATGGGTGTAGGAGTGCAGCGTGAACGGGGTGCCCGCCGCGGTGAGGGCGGTGGTGGCAGGGGTCCCGGCGGAGTTCTTCCTGGATTTCTTGGCCATGTCTCTCAGGCGTCAGTTGGGGCTGGTCGGGCGGCGGGTCAGATCGACGGCGGGAAGCGAGGGGAGCTTACCGATCACCGCGCTCTCCGCGCGAAGGAGTTTCAGCTCCTCGGCCAGCCGGCTGGCGGTGTCCGGTGCCTGCAACAGCCGCTGTTTGGCCGGGGTGTCGAGCACCGCGGCCGCCGCGACCAGATAGGAGAGGACGGACGGCTCGCCCGGCAGGTCCTGTTCGGCGGCCAGGGTGCGTTCCCGCGCCCCCGCCAGCCGCTTCTGATAGGTGCGGAACGCCCGCACCACCCCGGAGGCCAGCGCCCCGGCGCCGTCGCCCTGCTCCTCCTGGAGCTCCTTGACCTCGGCGGTCAGATACGGGCCCGAGGAGTCCACCGAGAGCAGTTCGAACCGGGTGGTGCCGGTGGCCAGCACCTCGAAGGTGCCGTCCTCCTGCTCCCGGATGGTGGCCGCGTCCGCGACACAGCCGACCGGATAGAACGACTTCACCGGATCCGGGCCGAAGCCCGCGGCGGGGCCGCGGTCGGGCAGGGTCACGGCCTCCGGGAGCCCGATCGCGCTGGGCGCGACCTCATGCCCGTCCCGGATCGCGATCACCCCGAACCGGCGCGGAGTCTCCTCCGGAAGCGCCGACAGATCGTGCATCAGGGAGCGGTACCGCTGCTCGAAAACGTTCAGGGGCATGACGAGCCCCGGGAACAGCACCGTGTTCAGCGGGAAGAGCGGAAGGCGCGCGGAGGTCACGGGGCGTAAGCCTAATGGCCCCGCGCGTCCCTCTTCACTGGCGGCGCAGCAGCCGGGAGGCGCCCGCGGCGACGGTGGTCGCCAGCACCCAGCCCAGCAGGATCATCACGATGGCGGCCCACTGGACCGCCCCGCCGGGTTTCCAATAGCCGTCCTGGCCCAGATTGACCACCGGGATCAGCAGGTCGAGCGTGTACAGCGAGGCGTTCCAGTGCGGGGATTCATCCGGCTTCAGCGCCTCGGGGCGGTTGTGGGCGAAGAACACCGAGCCCACCGCCCACAGCACCGCCATCCACACCGCCGCCCGGCCGGGGCGATAGCCGTAGGCCACCGTCCAGTCCTGGAGATATCCCCACATCTTCCCGGCCAGCGGCAGCGTTTCCCGGCGGCGGCGCTGCTTGGCGAGCAGCACCTCGCGCGCGTCCGCGTCCTCACCGCTGGCCCGCATCGCGTTGGCCAGCATCTCGTACGGCTCGGGCGCGTACTCCGGAGTCGCCGCGGCCACCCACTCCAGCCGCCGGGTCAGCGGGAAGTGGCCGCGCGGGATCAGACACTCGTAGGAGAAGCCAGCCATGGTGAGCCCGCCCGGCCCCGGCCAGCTCACCGACTTGTCGACCAGGTTGACCACCCGGGCGCCGGAGAGGATCACCCGGCCGCGCTGCGGGCGCTCCCCGACGAAGCGCAGCTCGGGCGTCTGGACCCGGCGCAGCGACAGCTCCTGGTCGTTCTCCAGGATGAAGCGGGCCTGGTCGAAGTCGATCGCGTCACCGATCCGCCCGTCGTCCAGGCGTATACCGCCCTCGCACTCGAAGCGCTGGATCCGGGTCCCGCGCGTCGGGGTATCGGTGGTGCCGTACGGCGGGGTGGAGCCGGGGGAGTAGGTGGATATCCCGCCGCCGGTCAGATACATGCTGCGCTCGACGGTCAGCTGTGGTGCGTTCAGCGCCCGCCGCCCGTACGGATTGCGCAGCCGCGAGCCGCGCAGACTGAGCGACACGCCCACCTGCGCCCCGCGCAGACTCAGCTCGCCGTACGACTCGATCATGTCGGCCTGGAAGTCCTGGGCGACGGTCAGCCCGTCGGCGCTGATCGACATGCCCCGGCGATCCCGGCGCACGATGAGCTGGTTGAGCAGTAAATCCGTGCCGATGTGGGCGTCGGTGAGCCGGATGCCGTGCTCCACGACACACCGGGGCAGATGCAGATCGCCCTCGGTGCGCAGCCGGGCCGCCTCCAGCCGGGGGAGCGCGCAGCCCACCAGACGCAGGGTGGTGAAGTGCGCCTCGGGGAGCAGCACTTCCCGCTCGAAGCGGCAGTTCTTCAGCTCCACGTACGGACTGATGACTCCGCCGGCCAGGTCCAGGGTGCCGGTGATGTGCACCCCGTTGAGCTTGAGCGCCGCGACCCGGCCCGGCTGGGCGAGCGGCCCGTTCAGCAGCAGCAGCGCCACGACCCGCGCCCGCACACTGCGCTCGGGGCCCCAGGCGTAGGGACCGGAGGGGTCGTTCCGCTGGGGGTGGGAGGTGCGCAGATCGTGGGTGCTGCCATTGCGGAACGCCTGCCACATGCCCCATTCGGCGGTGGTCAGATCGAGGCCCGGGGGCGGATCGCCATCGTGCGGCTCGGTCACAGCCGTGTCCCCTCCTGTTCTCCGTGTCCCCGTACGGACCACATTCCCGCTGAGTAACCGGTTGAACGCCAACGGTCAGGGTCAACTTAGGGGGTCCGTATCACTCACTGATACGGGGGGCGGGCGGCCGTATCGGGTCTGAGACAATTGATCGCGTGATCTCCCGTATCGATCTGCGCGGCGCCGCCCTCTCCGAGGGCGGCATCGACCGTGACCTGCTGCCCCGTGCCGAGCTCGATGTCGAGGCCGCCCTGGAGAAGGTGCGCCCGATCTGCGAGGACGTACGGCATCGCGGCACCGCGGCGCTGATCGACTACGCGCGGCGGTTCGACGGCGTCACCCTCGAGCGGGTGCGGGTGCCCGCCGAGGCCCTTCAGCGCGCCCTCGCCGAGCTGGACCCGGCCGTGCGGGCCGCCCTGGAGGAGTCCATCCGGCGGGCCCGGCTGGTCCACCGCGCCCAGCGGCGCAGCGACCACACCACACAGGTGGTGCCCGGCGGCACCGTCACCGAGCGCTGGGTGCCGGTCGAGCGGGTCGGGCTGTACGTCCCGGGCGGCCGCTCGGTCTACCCCTCCTCCGTGGTGATGAACGTGGTGCCCGCGCAGGAGGCCGGGGTCGGCTCGATGGCCGTCAGCTCCCCGCCGCAGAGCGAGTTCGGCGGGCTGCCGCACCCCACCATCCTGGCGGCCTGCGCCCTGCTGGATGTCGACGAGGTCTACGCGGCCGGGGGCGCCCAGGCCGTGGCCATGTTCGCGTACGGCACCGAGGAGTGCCGTCCGGTCTCGATGGTGACCGGACCGGGCAACATCTGGGTCGCCGCCGCCAAGCGCCTGCTCAAGGGCCGGATCGGTATCGACGCCGAGGCCGGGCCCACCGAGATCGCCATCCTCGCCGACGCCACCGCCGACCCGGTGCATGTCGCCGCGGACCTGATCAGCCAGGCCGAGCACGATCCGGTGGCCGCCTCGGTGCTGGTCACCGACTCCGAGGAACTGGCCACCGCGGTCGAGAAGGAGCTCGAGGTCCAGATCGCGGCCACCAAGCATGTCGAGGACCGCATCCGCCCGGCGCTCTCCGGCCGTCAGTCCGGCATCGTGCTGGTCGACGGGGTCGAGCAGGGCCTTGCCGTGGTGGACGCCTACGCGGCCGAGCACCTGGAGATCCAGACCGAGGACGCGTCGGCGGTCGCCGCCCGGGTGCGGAACGCCGGGGCGGTCTTCGTCGGCGCGTACGCCCCCGTCTCCCTCGGCGACTACGCCGCGGGCTCCAACCATGTGCTGCCCACCGGCGGCTGCGCCTGCCACTCCTCCGGTCTGTCCGTGCAGTCCTTCCTGCGCGGTATCCACGTGGTGGACTACAGCCGGGAGGCGCTGGCCGAGGTCGCGGGCCATGTGGTGACACTCGCCGAGGCGGAGGATCTGCCCGCCCACGGCGCCGCGGTGAAGGCAAGGTTCGACTGGAAGGTGCCACCGAGCAAGTGACCGGCATTGACGATCTCCCGATCCGGGAAGAGCTCCGTGGCAAGTCCCCGTACGGCGCTCCGCAGCTCGATGTCCCCGTACGGCTGAACACCAACGAGAATCCGTATCCGCTGCCCGAGGCCCTGGTGGCCCGGATCGCCGAGCGGGTCACCGAGGCGGCCCGCGACCTCAACCGCTACCCGGACCGGGACGCGGTCGAGCTCCGCACCGAGCTGGCCCGCTATCTCACCCGCACCGCCGGGCACGAGGTCGGCGTGGCCAACGTCTGGGCGGCCAACGGGTCCAACGAGGTGTTGCAGCAGCTGCTCCAGACCTTCGGCGGTCCGGGGCGCACCGCGATCGGCTTCGAGCCCTCGTACTCGATGCATGCGCTGATCTCCCGTGGCACCGGTACCGGCTGGATTTCCGGCCCGCGGAACGCGGATTTCACCATCGATGTGGACGCCGCCCGCGCGGCCATCGCCGAGCACCGGCCCCACGTCGTGTTCATCACCTCCCCGAACAACCCCACGGGGACCGCCGTCGAGGCGGACACGGTGCTGGCGCTGTACGAGGCGGCGCAGGCCGCCGGACCCTCGATCGTCGTGGTCGACGAGGCGTACGGGGAGTTCAGCCACCGCCCCTCGCTGCTGCCGCTGATCGAGAACCGCCCGCAGCTGATCCTCTCCCGGACCATGTCCAAGGCGTTCGGCGCCGCCGGGCTGCGGCTGGGCTATCTCGCCGCCCACCCGGCCGTGGTGGACGCCGTCCAGCTGGTCCGGCTGCCCTACCACCTGTCCGCCGTCACCCAGGCCACCGCGCTGGCCGCGCTGGAGCACACCGATACGCTGCTGGGGTACGTCGAGGCGCTCAAGGCCGAGCGCGACCGGCTGGTGAGCGAGCTGCGCAGCATCGGCTGCGAGGTGACCGACTCGGACGCCAACTTCGTGCAGTTCGGCCGCTTCGAGGACGCGCACGCGGCATGGCAGAGCCTACTGGACCGGGGAGTTCTGGTCCGTGACAACGGCGTACCGGGGTGGCTGCGGGTCACCGCGGGCACCCCCACCGAGAACGACGCGTTCCTCGACGCGGTACGCGACCTGATGAAGGAGAAGAGCGCATGACCCGCGTGGGACGCGTGGAGCGCACCACCAAGGAGACCTCGGTCGTCGTCGAGATCGACATCGACGGCACCGGACAGGTCGACGTATCGACCGGTGTCGGCTTCTACGACCACATGCTCGACCAACTCGGCCGCCACGGCCTCTTCGACCTCACCGTCAAGACCGAGGGCGACCTGCACATCGACACCCACCACACCATCGAGGACACCGCCCTCGCACTCGGTGCCGCGTTCAAGCAGGCGCTCGGCGACAAGGTGGGCATCTACCGCTTCGGCAACTGCACGGTGCCGCTCGACGAGTCCCTCGCCCAGGTGACCGTCGACCTCTCCGGCCGCCCCTACCTGGTGCACACCGAGCCGGAGAACATCGCGCCGATGATCGGCAGCTACGACACCACGATGACGCGGCACATACTGGAGTCGTTCGTGGCGCAGGCGCAGATCGCCCTGCATGTCCACGTGCCGTACGGGCGCAATGCCCACCACATCGTGGAGTGCCAGTTCAAGGCCCTGGCGCGGGCGCTGCGCTACGCCAGCGAGCGGGACCCCAGGGCCGCCGGGATCATTCCTTCGACGAAGGGCGCGCTGTGAGCGACGTACGCGCGGGCGGAGAAGCGAACGGAGAGCTGCTGTGAACGGGACCTCGACGGCGTTCATCGTCCTCGGGCTGTTTCTGCTGGGCGGGGTGGTCTCCTTCGTGAAGCAGGGGCTGCCCAAGGGCGTGATCGTGCTGCTCAGCCTGGGCGCCTCGATGGCCCTGGTGGCGGGCATCATGCGGCTGGAGGTCTGGAATTGAGCACGGCCCCGAAGGTCGTCGTTTTCGACTACGGCTTCGGCAACATCCGCTCCGCCGAGCGCGCCCTCGCCCATGTCGGCGCCGATGTCGAGATCACCCGTGACTACGACAAGGCCATGGCCGCCGACGGTCTGCTGGTCCCCGGCGTCGGCGCCTTCGCCGCCTGTATGCAGGGGCTGCGCGAGGCCCGCGGCGACTGGATCGTGGGCCGCCGGCTCTCCGGCGGGCGCCCCGTGATGGGCATCTGCGTCGGTATGCAGATCCTCTTCGGGCGCGGTATCGAGCACGGTGTCGAGGCCGAGGGCCTGGACGAGTGGCCCGGCACCGTCGAGCCGCTGCGCGCCCCCGTCGTCCCCCACATGGGCTGGAACACGGTCGAAGCCCCCGACGACTCCCGGCTGTTCGACGGCGTGGACAAGGGCGAGCGCTTCTACTTCGTCCACTCCTACGCGGTCCGCACCTGGGAGCTGGAGGTGGCCAACCCCGCCATGCCCGCCCCCAAGGTCGCCTGGACCACCCACGGCGAGCCGTTCGTGGCCGCCGTGGAGAACGGCCCGCTGTGGGCCACCCAGTTCCACCCCGAGAAGTCCGGCGACGCGGGCGCGCGGCTGCTCCGCAACTGGCTCGACACGCTCTGACCGGCCCGCCCCAGCTCACGCACTCACCGTAAGGTTCCCCGCATGCCAACGCACCGCCTCGAACTCCTCCCCGCCGTCGACGTCCGCGACGGCCAGGCCGTCCGCCTCGTGCACGGTGAGTCCGGCTCCGAGACGTCGTACGGCGACCCGCTGGAGGCCGCCCTCGCCTGGCAGGCGGCGGGCGCCGAGTGGCTGCATCTGGTGGACCTGGACGCCGCCTTCGGCACCGGTGACAACCGCGAGCAGATCGCCGAGGTCGCCCGCGCCATGGAGCTGAAGGTCGAGCTGTCCGGCGGCATCCGTGACGACGCCTCGCTGGCCGCCGCCCTCGCCACCGGCTGCACCCGGGTGAACCTCGGTACCGCCGCGCTGGAGACCCCCGAGTGGGTCGCCAAGGTCATCGCCGAGCACGGCGACCGCATCGCCGTCGGCCTCGATGTCCGCGGCACCACTCTGCGCGGCCGCGGCTGGACCCGCGACGGCGGCGATCTGTACGAGACCCTGGCCCGGCTGGACTCCGAGGGCTGCGCCCGGTACGTGGTGACCGACATCGCCAAGGACGGCACCCTTCAGGGCCCCAACCTGGAGCTGCTGCGCAACGTCTGCGCCGCCACGCCCAAGCCGGTCGTCGCCTCCGGCGGCGTTTCCTCCCTTGACGACCTGCGCGCCCTTGCGACTCTGGTACCGGAAGGCGTCGAGGGTGCCATCGTCGGGAAGGCGCTCTACGCCAAGGCGTTCACCCTGGAAGAGGCGTTGGAGGCGGTGTCCGCATGACCTCACCCGAGATCGCGCGACGGATCCAGACCCACAGTCCCTGGGAGGAGACCATCGGTTTCGCACGGGCCGTCGAGGCCGGTGACCTGGTGGTCGTCGCCGGGACGATGCCGCTGGCCGAGCGCGGCGTGCTGGAGGGCGAGGGCGATCCGTATCAGCAGACGCTCGCCGCGTTCCGCCATGCCCTGGACGCGCTGGAGAAGTTCGACCTGGGCGTCGAGTCCGTGATCCGCACCCGGATGTACCTCACCCACGCCCGGGACGTGGACGAGGTGGGCCGTGCCCACAAGGAGCTCTTCGACGCCGTGCGCCCGGCCGCGACCCTCGTCGTGGTCTCCGGCTTCGTCGACTCGCGCGTCCTGGTGGAAGTCGAACTGGAAGCATTCCGAGGAGCCCGACAGCCATGACCCTCGCGGTCCGAGTCATCCCCTGCCTGGACGTGGACAACGGCCGGGTCGTCAAGGGGGTCAACTTCCAGAACCTGCGCGACGCGGGCGATCCGGTCGAGATGGCCAAGATCTACGGCGAGGAGGGCGCGGACGAGCTGACCTTCCTCGACATCACGGCCTCCTCCGGCAACCGCGAGACCACCTACGACGTCGTGCGCCGCACCGCCGAGCAGGTCTTCATCCCCCTCACGGTCGGCGGCGGCGTCCGCACCACGGAGGACGTCGACAAACTGCTGCGCGCCGGTGCGGACAAGGTCGGCGTCAACACGGCCGCCATCGCCCGCCCCGAGCTGATCCGCGAGATCGCCGAACGCTTCGGCAGCCAGGTGCTGGTCCTCTCGGTCGACGCCCGCCGCTGCGCGCCCGCCGCCGACGGGGGACCGGCCGCGGTCACCGCGTCCGGCTACGAGGTCACCACGCACGGCGGCCGCCGGGGCACCGGTATCGACGCCGTCGAGTGGGCCCACCGCGCGGCCGAGCTGGGCGCCGGCGAGATCCTGCTCAACTCCATGGACGCGGACGGCACCAAGGACGGCTACGACACCCCCATGATCGAAGCCGTCCGGAAGCACGTCTCCGTCCCGGTCATCGCCAGCGGCGGCGCGGGCACGCTCGCCCACTTCCCCCCGGCCGTCGCCGCGGGCGCGGACGCGGTACTGGCCGCGTCGGTCTTCCACTTCGGCGATCTGCGGATCAGTCAGGTGAAGGACGAACTGCGGGCGGCGGGGCACCCGGTGCGCTGAGGGGGCCGCCGATGAGGCCGCCCCGGGTGCGGCGGGGCGGACTTGACGTGGTGTCACCCAGGGCGCTTGGATCGCGGCTGTCGGCCCGGGGCGACCGCCCGGAGCCCCAGAGGTGCGCCCAGCCGGTACGGGATCCGTATCCTCAGCCCGGCCCGAGTCGCCAGGACCGCACACGACGCGTCCGAGGCGGGGCCGTTACCCGCGAACGCTGGAGCAGTGCGCCATGCCCGCCCGCCGTCCCACCGTCCGGTCCACCGCCGTCGCCGCTGTCGCGGTGCTCCTCGCCCTCACCGGCTGTACGTCGTCCTCGGATTCCGCCGGGCCCGCCGCGTCCTCCGGGTCCCCGGGATCCTCCGGGTCCGGGGGCCGTTCGCGGGTGACGCTGCCGCCCGTCCACGCCGGATTCGACTACCAGTTGGGCGGCGCCTACACCCCGCCGAAGGGCGTCCGGATCATCAGCCGTGACCGTACGTCCGCTCCGGCGGACGGGCTGTACAACATCTGCTACGTCAACGCCTTCCAGGCCCAGCCGGAGGAGCGGAAGCAGTGGCCCGCCGATCTGCTGCTGCGCGACGCGGACGGGGACGTGGTCCTGGACAAGGACTGGAACGAACCGCTGCTGGACATCGGCACACCCGCCAGGCGCGAGCGGGTCGCCGCCCGGGTCAACCGGTGGATCGACGGCTGCGCCGACAAGGGCTACGACGCCGTGGAGCCGGACAACTACGACAGCTACACCCGCTCCGGCGGCAGGCTGTCGGCGGCCGACGCAAAGGCGTTCATCACCCTGCTGTCCGCGCACGCCCACTCCCGGGGCCTGGCCATCGGCCAGAAGAACACCGTGGAACTCGCCGACAGCCGCAGGAAGACGGGGCTCGATTTCGCCGTGGTCGAGGAGTGCGGCGCATACGAGGAGTGCGATGGCTATGTGGACGCCTTCGGCCGCCAAGTGGTGGTGATCGAGTACACCGCCAAGGGGCTTGCCAAGGGCTGTGCGGAGTGGGGCGACCGGCTGAGCATCGTGCGCCGGGACGTCGATGTCACGCCCCGGGGCGACGACGGCTACGTCCGCGGGACCTGCCGGGGCTGACCATCCGGGTCCCGGGTGAGGGCGTACATCACCTGTGGTGCGCCGAATTCGGTGAACGCGTCGACCTGCCGCATCCCGAGGGCTTCGAGGAGGCGCCGCGAGGGGGCGTTGGCCTCCTGGGTGACCGCGACGACCTCCGGGCGCCCGGGCGTCAGCGCGTCGAACGCCCAGGAGACCGCGGCCCAGACCGCCTCGCGGCCGTAGCCGTGTCCCCAGTGCTCGGGCAGCAGCTGGTACGACACCTCCGTACGGCCGTCGTGGCGCGAGTCCGGCTCCAGCAGCACTCCGCCGACCACCGTTCCGTCGGCGCGCAGCACCACGCCGAACGCCCCGAAGGCGCCCACGCATCCCCGCTCCCGCGCGCGGACCGTCTCCTCGGGCACCGGGCCGCCGAGGTAGCGGCGCACCGCGGGGTCGGTCCACAGCCGGGACACGGCGGGGACATCGGCGGCCTCGATGGGGCGCAGGTGCAGCCGCGCGGTGGTCAGGGCGACGGGCCAGGGGGCGGAGGACATGATCAGACCTTGTCCCACACGAGCGAGTAGCGCCACAGCAGATGGCGTCGGAAGCGGCAGCCGGGCAGCAGCCGGCGGGCCTCCCGGCGGACCTGGCCCCAGCTCATCCCGGGCGTCTGGAGGGGCATTCCGTCGGGATGCGTCTTGCCGCCGTTGCGCCGGGCGCGCGACCGGGCCACCGGCACGCCCGCCCCGCTGATGACCCAGTCCAGCGGGGTCCGGTTACGGGCCAGGCCGACGATCGCCAGCCGCCCGCCCGGCGCGAGCAGCCGCACCATCGCGCGCACCGCCTCGGCGAACTCCATGTGGTGGACCACGGCGACGGCGCTGATGAAGTCGTAGCCGCCCTCGGGGAGCCGGTGCGCGGAGGGGGCGAGGAAGTCCGCCTCCACATACGTCACATGGGGCGGGGGAGCGCCGTGCGGCTCGGACGCGCGGGCCAGGCGGACCATCTCCGCGGAGCGGTCCACGCCGGTCACCGAGGCCACCCGCCCGGCCAGCTTGCGGGCGAGCAGCCCGTCACCGCAGCCGATGTCCAGAGCCGTGCCACAGCCGTCCGGTACGGCGTCGAGCACCAGCGGGTGGTAATGGACGTTGTGGTTCCAGTAGGTCCGGGACATCACGCCACCCTAAGCGGCGCCGAGCGGTCCCGGGCGGTGATGCCGACGCTGTGACTCAGATACCGAGCGGGGCGGATCGGGCAGCCTCCACGGCCTCCTTGTCGCCGTCGAGCTCGACCCGCGCGGCGCCCTGACGGCCGTACAGGAACAGCGCCAGCTCGGCCGGTTCACCGGTGACGGTGACCACCGGGGTGCCCCGGTGCGCCACCGCCGTACGGCCGTCGGGGCGGCGCAGCACCAGGCCCACCGGGGATCTGCGGCCGAACACCCGGGCCGCGCGCTCGATCCGGGACCAGAGCGCATTGGCGAAGACCGGGTCCACCTCGCGCGGCGCCCAGTCCGGCTGGGCCCGGCGGACGTCCTCGCCGTGCACATAGAACTCGAGGCTGTTGGCCGCCTCGTCCACCTGCTTGAGGGCGAACGGCGACATCCGCGGGGGACCGGTGCGGAAGAGCTGGAGCAGCTCCTCGTACGGCTTGGCGGCGAACTCGGCCTGCACCCGGGCCAGCCGCGCGGCCAGCGGCTTGATCACCAGGCCACCGGCGGCGTCCGCGCGGCGCTCGCGGACCACCAGATGGGCTGCCAGCTCCTGGGTGGTCCAGCCCTCGCACAGCGTCGGTGCGCCGGGGCCCGCGCTCTCCAAGAGGTCGGCGAGGAGCAGACGTTCGCGCTGCGCGTGAGTGGACATAACGCCCACCCTACGACCGCTGTCCGCGCCCCGCCACGCCCGACGCGACCGGCGCGCCGGGGGCAGTGGCCGGGCCTACTTGGGCAGCGGCTTGTGCAGCTTGGCGCCGTCCAGGCCCGAGCTCAGCGTCAACGCGCAGGAGACCTTGTCCTCGCCCTGGACGGAATAGGTGCCCAGCGCGGGGTAGAGCGCGTAGTAGTAGTAATTCCGCCCGTCGTTGGGGATTTTCTGGAGCCGGGTCTTGGCATCCACCGCGCACAGCGAGAGAGCCTTCTTCTGGATCGCCGTCTCGGAGGAGAAGTCACCGGTCAGCTTCTCGTTGGCGATCACCTCGCCGTCGTGCGCACTCGAACAGGAACGCTTCTCGATCTTGGTGACGCTGCTGTCCATCGCGGGGTGGTCGAAGCAGGTGCCGGGAGCGAGCACCACATACGGCACCCGGTCGCGGGAGCCGGCGGACTGGGACGGGGTCGGGGAGGTCCCGGAGTCCGGGTCGCCCTTGGGGTCGTCGCCGAACGGTGCGCCCTCGCCCGGGTCCTCCGTGCTCGAGGGGTCGGAGGAAGGGGCGGACGGGGAGGCCGTGGCGCTTGTGGAGGCCGAGGCGCGCGGGGTCTCGTCGGCCGCCGCCTCGTCGCTGTCATGGTCGCCCTGGGAGCCGAGGGCGATCGCGCCGACGATCACGGCCACGGCCACCGCCGCCGCGACGACGATCGCCACGACCTTGGAGCCTCCGCCGCGGGGCGGAGAGGGCGGCAGGGAACCCGGCGGGAGGCTGCCCGGCGGGAAGCCTCCGGGCAGCGGGCCGCCGGGCGGCGCCGACGGCGGGCCGAACGTGCCGAACCCGCCGCCGGGCGGCAGCGCGGGCTGTCCCGCCGGGCCGGGCTGTCCCGGCTGGGGCGGCGGCGGGCCGAAGCCCTGCGACGGCTGCTGGGCCTGCGGCTGCTGCGGTGGCTGTGCCTGCGGTGGCTGTGCCTGCGGTGCGTCCTGCGGCGGCGGACCGAACCCTCCGCCGCTTCCAGGCCGGTTGGCGTCGTTCGGCGGCGGAAACGTCATGTCCGAAGCATGCCCCATCCCACCGACACTGCGGCCATCGGGCCCGGCGATACCGGCCACCCGCGACGCGGTACCGGCGCCCGCACCGTAGGGCGGCGCGCCCCCGGACCGTCTCACGCCCTCCGCTCCGGGTGATCAACCCGTGAGATCGTTCGCGGGGCCACCCGCCCGGCCGTGCAGAATGGTCGCATGACCGGCTCCGACCGCCCCTCCGCCCTCGACCCGGCCGTCGCCGCCCGCCTCAAGCGCGGCGCCGACGGGCTCGTCCCCGCCATCGCCCAGCAGTACGACACCGGCGAGGTGCTGATGCTCGGCTGGATGGACGACGAGGCGCTGCACCGCACCCTCACCACCGGCCGCTGCACCTACTGGAGCCGCAGTCGCCAGGAGTACTGGGTCAAGGGGGACACCTCGGGCCATGTCCAGCTGGTCAAGTCCGTCGCCCTCGACTGCGACGCGGACACCATCCTCGTCAAGGTCGACCAGGTCGGGGCCGCCTGCCACACCGGTGACCGCACCTGCTTCGACGCCGACGTCCTCCCGCTCGGCCGGTGACCGGGCCCGGCCCCCACCCCCGCCCCCACTAGGCTCCTCATCCATGACCCAGGACGCTGCCACGATGGATCTCGAGACCTTCCGCAAGCTGGCGGCCGACCGCCGCGTCATCCCCGTCAGCAGACGGCTGCTGGCGGACGGGGACACCCCCGTGGGCCTCTACCGCAAACTGGCCGCCGAGCGCCCCGGCACCTTCCTCCTCGAGTCCGCCGAGAACGGCCGCTCCTGGTCCCGCTACTCCTTCATCGGCGTCCGCAGCGCCGCCACCCTCACCGAGCGCGACGGCCGCACCCACTGGCTGGGCACCCCACCCGTCGGCGTCCCCACCGAGGGAGATCCGCTCCAGGCGCTGCGCGCCACGATCGAGGCTCTGCACACCCCTCGTGATCTCGGCGGTCTGGTCCATCTCCCGCCGTTCACCGGCGGCATGGTCGGCTACCTCGGCTACGACATCGTCCGCCGCCTGGAGAAGATCGGCGAGCACGGCCGCGACGATCTGCGGCTGCCCGAGCTGACCATGCTGCTCACCTCGGACCTCGCGGTGCTCGACCACTGGGACGGCACCGTGCTGTTGATCGCCAACGCGATCAACCACAACGACCTCGACACCGGTGTCGACGAGGCGTACGCGGACGCCGTGGCGCGGCTCGACGCGATGGCCGCCGACCTGGTCCGCCCGGTGGCCACCGACCCCACCGCGCTGCCCGCTTCCGAGGTCCCCGCGTACACCGCGCTGTGGGGCGGCGAGGACTACAAGGCGGCCGTCGACGACATCAAGGAGCGCATCCGCGCGGGCGAGGCGTTCCAGGTCGTCCCCTCCCAGCGGTTCGAGACGCCGTGCACGGCGTCCGCCCTCGACGTCTACCGGGTGCTGCGGGCCACCAACCCGAGCCCCTATATGTACCTCTTCCGCTTCGAGGGCTTCGACGTGGTGGGCTCCAGCCCGGAGGCGCTGGTCAAGGTGGAGGACGGCCGGGCGATGGTGCACCCCATCGCCGGGACCCGCCCGCGCGGCGCCACCCCGCAGGAGGACGCGGCGCTCGCCGAGGAACTGCTCGCCGACCCCAAGGAGCGGGCCGAGCATCTGATGCTGGTCGACCTCGGCCGCAACGACCTGGGCCGGGTGTGCGAACCCGGCAGCGTCGAGGTCGTCGACTTCATGTCGATCGAGCGCTACAGCCACGTCATGCACATCGTCTCCACGGTCACCGGTGCTCTCGCCGACGGCCGCACCGCCTTCGACGTGCTCACCGCGTGCTTCCCCGCGGGCACCCTCTCCGGTGCTCCCAAGCCGCGCGCCATGCAGATCATCGAGGAGCTGGAGCCCAGCCGCCGCGGGCTGTACGGCGGCTGTGTCGGCTATCTCGACTTCGCGGGCGACTCCGACACCGCGATCGCCATCCGGACCGCCCTGCTGCGCGGCGGTACGGCCTATGTCCAGGCGGGCGCGGGCGTGGTGGCCGACTCCGAGCCGGCGGCCGAGGACGCGGAGTGCCGCAACAAGGCGGCGGCGGTGCTGCGGGCGGTGCACTCGGCCAACCGGCTCCGCCGCTGACCGGGGCGGGTCCCGGGGCGCACCGCGCGGAGGCGGGGCGGCCGGGGCGTACCGCGGGCGCTCCGGGCGTTTCCCTAGTCGCCACCGGGCGTATCGGTGCGGACCGGGTCATCCGGTATACCCGGGACCCGGGCTCCGCACCCCGTGGGGGATAGTGGTACGCGTGAGTGCAGCAGCCGTACCCCAGCCCCGGGCCGAGAACGAGCCCTCCGCCTCCGCCGCGCGCGGCCGCCGGATCAGCCTTGCCGTCGCCCTGCTCGCCGGTGCGCTCGGTGCCGCACTCGTGCTGCTGGCCACCAGTCGTACCTGGGCCGAGGGCACCGCCTCGGTCGCCCAGGGCACCCTGCCCCAGCGGGCGAACGGCGACGACATCACCGGGCTGCCGGGCGCGCTCGCGGTCGTCGGACTCGCCGCGCTGGTCGCCGTGTTCGCCGTACGCCGGGTCGGCCGGGTCGTCGTCTCCGGACTGCTCACGCTCACCGGCGCGGGCATCGTCGTCGCCTCCGCGCTCGGCGCGTCGGACAAGGCGGCGCTGAGGGAGAAGGCGTCGAAGGCGACCGGTCTGACCGACAGCGCCATCCACGACGTGGCGTACACCCCCTGGCCGTGGGTGGCCCTCGCAGGCGGGGTGCTGCTGATGCTCGCGGGGCTGCTCGCGCTCGGCTACGGCCGCCACTGGCCCGCGATGTCCGGGCGGTACGAGCGCTCCGGCGCCGAGGGACGCGCCCGGGTCCGCCGCGGCGCCCGCCCCGCCGCCGACCCCGACCGCCCCGAGGAGCTGTGGAAGGCGCTGGACCGGGGCGAGGACCCCACGGCCCGGCAGGGGGCGTAGGCCCGGGCACCGGCGGGGGCGTGAGCCGGAAGCGCCCGGCGGCACCCTCGCTCAGCCCGGCGGCACCCCCGCTCAAGGGAACCGGGAGTGCCCAGCGGCACCCCCGCTCAAGGCCACTTCGCGCGTCGGGGACAATGGCGTGGGAGCGTTCGCCCCGGGCGCCCGGACCAGGCGCAGTACAGCTACGAGGAGTATTCATGGCGGGTCACAACCACGGACACACCCCGGCCGCCTGGACCGGTGTCACCATCGCCTTCATCGGCTTCTGCGTCGCCGGTGCCTTCACCGTGCTGGCCAATCCGCTCGGTTTCTGGGCGGGCATGGTCATCGTCGCGCTCGGTGGTGTGGTCGGTGTCGCGATGCGCGCGGCCGGGCTCGGGATGCCGAAGGCGCAGCCCCACCCGCGGCCCCGCCCCGAGGCGCAGACCCAGCAGTAGGTGTGACGTCGGGCGCGGCACGGGGCCCGTTCCGGCGCCCGTGGCGGCCGATCCTCGGCATCGGCCCCGTACGGCGCAGATACGGCAGATCCTGAGCTGCGCCTTCGTCGATCCGCGGGCAGACTCGGCGGTGTGAGCGCACCTCTGCCGGCTGCCCCGGATCCGGCTCCGTCGCCCGCCCCGCCGCCGCCCGGCGGCGGTGCGGTACGGCGGCTTTTTGCGCCCCTGGGGGTGCTCGCGGGCGTCGTCGCCGCCTTCGGCTACGTGGGCGCCGTCGACCCGCATCAGCCGGGCCACTACCCGGTCTGCCCGGTGCTCCGGCTCACCGGGCTGTACTGCCCGGCCTGCGGGGGCCTGCGCGGCGCCCACGCCCTCGCTCACGGCGATCTGCCCGCGGCGCTGCGCGACAACGCCCTCGCGGTCCTCTGCTACGCCCTGCTCGCGGTGTGCTGGCTGGTGTGGTGTGCGCGGTCCGTGGCCGGAGGGCGGTTCCCCCTGATGCGGGGGCGGCCGTTCACCCCGCGCGGCTGGCAGGTCCGGGCGTTCCTCGGGGTTGTAGTGATCTTCACGATCGTCCGGAATTCCCCGTTCGGGGGACTACTGACGCCGTGACCGTTGTTGTGTATGTCCATGTGGTGGGACTCGGCGTCAACCGGATGCGAGACCTGGGTCCTCTGACAGCTACCATCGCAGTGCCTGGTGCAGCGGTTGACCGCCCCACCGGCACCGACCATCTGCTTCATCCCCATCCGGGAAGGGGGCCGCTCGCGTGAGTGTGCTCGACGAGATCATCGACGGAGTCCGTGCCGACCTTGCGGAGCGGCAGGCACGCGTCACCCTCGACGAGCTCAAGGAGCGGGCGGCCAAGGCGCAGCCGGCCAAGGACGGTGTCGCGGCCCTCAAGGGCGACAGCGTCAAGGTGATCTGCGAGGTCAAGCGGTCCAGCCCGTCCAAGGGCGCGCTGGCCGCCATCGCCGACCCGGCCGGGCTCGCCGCCGACTACGAGGCGGGCGGCGCCGCCGTCATCAGCGTGCTGACCGAGCAGCGCCGCTTCGGCGGATCGCTGGCCGACCTGGAGGCGGTGCGCGCCAGGGTCGACATCCCGGTGCTCCGCAAGGACTTCATCGTCACCTCCTACCAGCTGTGGGAGGCGCGGGCGTACGGCGCGGACGTGGTGCTGCTGATCGTCTCCGCACTGGACCAGGAGGCCCTGGTCTCCCTCATCGAGCGGGCCGAGTCGATCGGGCTGACCCCGTTGATCGAGGTGCACGACGAGGAGGAGGTCGCGCGGGCGGTGGACGCCGGAGCGCGGCTCATCGGCGTCAACGCGCGCAATCTGAAGACCCTCGAGGTGGACCGCGGCAACTTCGCCCGGGTCGCGCCGGAGATCCCGGACAACATCGTGAAGATCGCCGAGTCCGGCGTGCGCGGCCCGCACGACCTGATCGCCTACGCCAACGACGGCGCGGACGCCGTGCTGGTCGGCGAGTCCCTGGTGACCGGACGCGACCCCAAGGGCGCCGTCGCCGATCTGGTGGCGGCCGGAGCCCATCCGGCGCTGCGGCACGGGCGGGACTGACGGATCATGGAGGCATACGCACGCTTGGCCCGGGGGTGCCGTCCCCGGGGCTGCCGTGCGCCCGCACGACGGGTGCGCGGACGGCGCGTGCGCTATCACATCGGATGCGAACCGGGACAGATCAACGGGCGCCGATGGCGGCGTACGGCGCACCGCTGACACCGGCAGAGGTGCCGTAGGCCGTACCGTGCCGCGGCCGCCAGGCCGTCCGGACACCGGGGGATCCCAGCGTTCCCCCGCGGTCCGGCGACTGCCCCGGCTCCGTGAGGCACCGGCCCCTGCTTGTCGCCCCGTCCCGTGCCGGCGGCGGTGTGCCCGTCCCGCGTTGTGATCGTCATCCATCGAGACCTGCGGAGTACAGCGAATGTCCTCTGATTTCTTCATCCCGGACCCGGAAGGTCAGGTCCCCAGCGCCCAGGGGTATTTCGGCGCGTTCGGCGGCAAGTTCATCCCCGAGGCGCTCGTCGCCGCGGTGGACGAGGTCGCCGCCGAGTACGAGAAGGCGAAGTCCGATCCGGCGTTCGCCGCCGAGCTCGAGGACCTCCTGGTCAACTACACGGGGCGGCCCAGCGCCCTGACCGAGGTGCCGCGGTTCGCCGAGCACGCGGGCGGCGCGCGGATCTTCCTCAAGCGGGAGGACCTCAACCACACCGGCTCACACAAGATCAACAACGTGCTGGGGCAGGCCCTGCTCACCAAGCGGATGGGCAAGACCCGGGTCATCGCCGAGACCGGGGCCGGACAGCACGGGGTGGCCACGGCCACCGCCTGCGCCCTGTTCGGACTCGAGTGCACGATCTACATGGGCGAGGTGGACACCCAGCGGCAGGCTCTCAACGTGGCCCGGATGCGGATGCTGGGCGCCGAGGTCATCGCCGTGAAGTCCGGCAGCCGGACCCTGAAGGACGCCATCAACGAGGCGTTCCGCGACTGGGTCGCCAATGTGGACCGCACCCATTACCTCTTCGGCACCGTGGCCGGACCGCACCCCTTCCCCGCCCTGGTGCGCGACTTCCACCGGGTGATCGGGGTGGAGGCGCGGCGGCAGATCCTGGAGCGCACCGGGCGGCTGCCCGACGCCGTGGCGGCCTGTGTGGGCGGCGGCTCCAACGCGATCGGGCTGTTCCATGCCTTCCTGCCGGACGAGAGCGTGCGGGTCGTCGGCTTCGAGCCCGCGGGACACGGGGTGGACAGCGGTGAGCACGCCGCGACCCTCAGCCAGGGCGAGCCGGGCATCCTGCACGGCTCCCGGTCCTACGTCCTCCAGGACGAGGACGGGCAGATCACCGAGCCGTACTCGATCTCGGCCGGTCTGGACTACCCCGGTGTCGGCCCCGAGCACGCGTATCTGAAGGACATCGGCCGCGCCGAATACCGGGCGATCACCGACGACGGCGCCATGCAGGCGCTGCGGCTGCTGTCGCGGACCGAGGGCATCATCCCGGCGATCGAAAGCGCCCACGCGCTGGCCGGGGCACTGGACCTGGGGCGTGAGCTGGGCGAGGGCGGCCTGATCGTCGTCAATCTCTCCGGGCGCGGCGACAAGGACATGGACACCGCGGCGCGGTATTTCGGGCTGTACGACGAGGGAGCGAAGTGATGGCCGGAAATCTGGAGCTGCTGTCGTCCGTCCTGGCCAACGCCAAGAGCGAGGGGCGCGCCGCGCTCGTCGGCTATCTGCCCGCCGGATTCCCCACCGTGGACGGCGGGGTGGCCGCGATGACCGCCATGATCGAGGGCGGCTGCGATGTGGTCGAGGTCGGCCTGCCACACAGTGACCCGGTGCTCGACGGACCGGTGATCCAGACCGCCGATGACATCGCCCTGCGCGGCGGGGTGAAGATCCGCGACGTCATCCGGACCGTCGGCGAGGTGCACGCGGCCACCGGTGCGCCGATCCTGTGCATGACGTACTGGAACCCGGTGGACCGCTATGGACCCGAGCGGTTCGCCGCCGATCTGGCCGAGGCCGGGGGAGCGGGCTGCATCCTGCCCGATCTGCCGGTCGAGGAGTCCGAGGTGTGGCGGAAGGCCGCCGAGCAGCACGGTCTGGCGACCGTGTTCGTGGTGGCGCCCAGCAGCCGGGACGAGCGGCTGGCGAAGATCACGGCGGCGGGCAGCGGCTTTGTCTACGCGGCCTCCCTGATGGGCGTCACCGGCACCCGTGAATCGGTGGGTCTGGAGGCACGTGAGCTGGTGGAGCGCACCCGCGCCACCACCGAGCTGCCGGTGTGCGTGGGCCTCGGGGTCTCCAACGCGACACAGGCGGCGGAGGTCGCGGCGTTCGCGGACGGGGTCATCGTGGGCTCGGCGTTCGTGAAGCGGATGCTGGAGGCCGCCGACCACGAGGCCGGGCTCCAGGCGGTGCGCGAGCTGGCCGGTGAGCTCGCCGAGGGCGTTCGCGTCCCTCGTTAGAGGGAATCGCGGGGCGGAGGAGCTCAAGCGTGCTCCTCCGCCTCGTTAGGCGTGGGGTGAGCCAGAAAAACCGTGAGGGAAAGCGCAGCGCCCGTGAGCGGCTGCGGGAACAGCGCGAGAAGGACAGGGCGCGCAACAAGCGGAAGCGGACGATGGGCGCCGTCGGGGCGGTCGTGGCCGTGCTCGCGGTGGCCGCCGGGGTGGGCATGTTCGCGTCCAACGCAACCAAGGACTCGGGAAAATCCGGCAGTTCGGTGGAGCCGCCGCGGGGCGCGGTCGGCAAGGGCCGGATGGTGATCGAGACCGGGAAGTCCGCCAAGCCGGGACGGCCCGCCCCCTCGACGCTGAACGTCTACGAGGACTTCCGCTGCCCCGGCTGCAAACAGTTCGAGGATGTCTTCCGCACCGCTCTGCACGACTTGCAGGACATCGGCCGGCTGAAGGTCCGCTACCACCTCGTGACGATCATCGACGGCAACATGGGCGGCATCGGCTCGCTGCACTCGGCGAACGCGGCGGCCTGCGCCCAGGACGCGGGGAAGTTCCGGGCGTACCACGATGTGCTCTACAAGCATCAGCCCGACGAGACCCGCGACACCTACGCCAACAAGAACCGGCTGATCAAGCTGGCGGGCACGGTCCCGGGGCTCGACACCCCCGCCTTCCGCTCCTGTGTGAAGGACGGCCGCCACAACGGCTGGGTGAAGAAGTCCAGCGACTCCTTCAACCACTCCGGCTTCGCGTCGACCCCGACCGTGCTGCTGAACGGGAAGTCGATCTACGGCAAGCCCGACAAGCCGCTGAGCCCCAACAAGCTCAAGCGGATGGTCGCCGCGGCGGCTCGGGGCTGAGCCCGTTATGCAGCCGTTGTGCCGGGTGGGTTGTGGTATTTGCCGCCCGGCACGGTAGCGTCGACCCTGTCATGGACCTCGCTTACATTCCCAGCCCGTCGTCCGGCGTGATCTATCTCGGTCCGATCCCGCTGCGCGGCTATGCGTTCTGCATCATCATCGGTGTCTTCGTGGCGGTCTGGCTCGGTGGCCGGCGCTGGGTCGCCCGGGGCGGCAGGGTCGGCACCGTTGCCGACATCGCCGTCTGGGCGGTGCCCTTCGGCCTGGTCGGCGGACGTCTGTACCACGTCATCACCGACTACGAGCTGTACTTCACGGAGGGCCGGAACTGGGTCGACGCGTTCAAGATCTGGGAGGGCGGCCTCGGGATCTGGGGGGCCGTCGCGCTCGGTGCGCTGGGCGCCTGGATCGGCTGCCGCCGCCGGGGGATCCCGCTCCCGGCCTACGCGGACGCCATCGCGCCCGGGATCGCCTTCGCCCAGGCGATCGGCCGCTGGGGCAACTGGTTCAACCAGGAGCTCTACGGCAAGGCCACCACCCTGCCCTGGGGCCTGAAGATCGACGCCGACGCCGACGCGGGCCGGGTGGCCGGTACGTACCACCCGACCTTCCTGTACGAGTCGCTGTGGTGCGTCGGTGTCGCGCTGCTGGTGATCTGGGCGGACCGGCGCTTCAAGCTGGGGCATGGCAGGGCGTTCGCCCTCTACGTCGCCTCCTACACGGTGGGCCGCTTCTGGATCGAGTATCTGCGGGTGGACGACGCCCACCATGTGCTCGGCATGCGGCTCAACAACTGGACCTCGATCGTCGTCTTCGTCGGTGCGGTCGTCTACATGGTGCTCTCCGCGAAGAAGGCGCCGGGCCGGGAGACCATGGTCGAGCCCGCGGCCGTGGAGGACGGCGCGGCCGCCTCCGCGACGGGCGAGGACGCCGCCGGGGATGCCAAGCCCGTCCCGAGCGCCAAGACGGCCAAGGGCACCGAAACGGCCAAGGGCACCGAGGGTGCCGGGGACGCCGACTCCACGGTGTCCCCGGAGGCGGAACCCTCCAAGTAGCGCACCGCAGAAGGCCGCCGAACCCACCGGGTTCGGCGGCTTTCGCGTTTACGCAGGTCAGCGAGGTAAGTTCGGCCTTCCTTGCTGGCGGGACAGAGGAATTCGCGCGTACCTTCGAAGCGTTGGGGTGAGGGCGGCCCGCCCTCCGCGAAGGGAGCACTTCTCAGATGTCCGTCATCGACCGCGCCGAGTCACCGCATATCGCCCACCGTGACAACCACACCCACCGGGATGTGAACGGCGGCTGGCTGCGCCCTGCCGTCTTCGGCGCGATGGACGGTCTGGTCTCCAACCTCGCGCTGATGACCGGTGTCGCGGGCGGTGCGGTGGACCGCCAGACCATCGTGATCGCCGGGCTCGCCGGGCTCGCGGCCGGTGCGTTCTCGATGGCCGCGGGAGAGTACACCTCCGTCGCCTCCCAGCGTGAGCTGGTCCAGGCCGAGCTGGAGGTGGAGCGGCGCGAGCTGCGCAAGCACCCGGCGGACGAGCTGGAGGAGCTGGCCGCGCTCTACGAGTCGCGGGGTGTGGAGCCGCGGCTCGCCCGTGAGGTGGCCAAGCAGCTGTCCAAGGATCCCGAGCAGGCGCTGGAGATACACGCCCGCGAGGAGCTGGGGGTGGACCCGGACGATCTGCCGTCGCCGACGGTCGCCGCGGTGTCGTCGTTCGGGTCGTTCGCGCTGGGCGCGCTGCTGCCGGTGCTGCCGTATCTGCTGGGCGCGGTGGCGCTGTGGCCCGCGGTGGTCGTGGCGCTGATCGGGCTGTTCGCCTGTGGTGCGGTGGTGGCCCGGGTGACCGCCCGGAGCTGGTGGTTCAGCGGACTGCGGCAGCTGGCGCTGGGCGGGACGGCGGCCGGTCTGACCTACGCCCTGGGCACCTTCTTCGGAACCGCCGTAGGCTAGGGCCCGACGAGGGCCCGGCTAGTCATACGGCGATCTGCATCACTATTCCATTACTCGAGGGTTTCGAGGGTTTTTCGTGCGGGCATAAAGCCGTAACGCGCGGGCAGTGTCGCCCGCCCCCCGCCGTGGCGATGATCGTCGCCCGGTACTTATTGCCTTGATCACCCCGTGCAGGGGTGTCCGCATGATGAAACGGAATGACCGGTTCCCGAGAACCGCCGCATCATGTAATCTGCACGAAATTTTCGCGGAGGGCCAACGTCGTCCCTCGGCACACCCAGATGCCATGACGACGACGGGAGAGCCGATGCGTTCCGCATCCCACCCCGCCCGCCAGGGGATGTACGACCCGAGCAATGAGCACGACGCCTGTGGCGTCGGCTTCGTGGCGACCCTCACCGGCGAGGCCAGCCATGAGCTCGTGGAGCAGGCTCTCACCGTGCTCCGCAACCTCGAGCACCGCGGGGCCACCGGCTCGGAGCCCGACTCGGGCGACGGCGCGGGCATTCTCGTCCAGGTCCCCGACGCTTTCCTGCGGGAGGCCGTCACCGGTTTCGAGCTTCCCGAGGCCGGCGCGTACGCGGTGGGTATCGCCTTCCTCCCGGAGACGGAGGCCGAGGGCGCCGCGGCCGTGGCACAGATCGAGCGGATCGCCGCCGAGGAGGGGCTGACCGTCCTCGGCCGGCGTGCGGTGCCGGTCGCCCCCGACCTGCTGGGCAACGGCGCGCGCAGCACCATGCCCGCCTTCTCCCAGTTCTTCGTCACCGACGGCACCAGCACCGGGGTGGCCCTGGACCGCAAGGCGTTTGTGCTGCGCAAGCGCGCCGAGCGCGAGGCGGGGGTCTACTTCCCCTCGCTGTCCTCCCGCACCCTCGTCTACAAGGGCATGCTGACCACCGGCCAGCTGGAGCCGTTCTTCCCGGACCTGTCCGACCGCCGCTTCGCCACGGCCATCGCGCTGGTCCACTCCCGGTTCTCCACCAACACCTTCCCGAGCTGGCCGCTGGCCCACCCCTACCGGTTCGTCGCCCACAACGGTGAGATCAACACCGTCCAGGGCAACCGCAACTGGATGCGGGCCCGGGAGTCCCAGCTGATGAGCGAGCTGTTCGGGGACAAGGAGCTGGACCGGATGTTCCCGGTCTGCACCCCGGACGCCTCCGACTCCGCGACCTTCGACGAGGTCCTGGAGCTGCTGCACCTCGGCGGCCGCTCGCTGCCGCACAGCGTGCTGATGATGGTCCCCGAGGCGTGGGAGAACCACACCTCCATGGACCCGGCCCGACGCGCCTTCTACCAGTACCACTCCACGATGATGGAGCCCTGGGACGGCCCGGCCTGTGTCACCTTCACCGACGGCACCCAGGTCGGCGCCGTACTGGACCGCAACGGTCTGCGGCCGGGGCGCTACTGGGTCACCGACGACGGCCTGGTCGTGCTCTCCTCCGAGGTCGGCGTGCTGGACATCGACCCGTCCAAGGTGGTCCGCAAGGGCCGGCTCCAGCCCGGCCGGATGTTCCTGGTCGACACCGGCGAGCACCGGATCATCGAGGACGACGAGATCAAGGCCCAGCTCGCCGCCGAGCACCCGTACGCCGAGTGGCTGGAGGCCGGTCTGATCGACCTGGCCGATCTGCCCGAGCGCGAGCACATCGTGCACACCCACGCCTCGGTCACCCGCCGCCAGCAGACCTTCGGCTACACCGAGGAGGAGCTGCGCGTCCTGCTCGCGCCGATGGCCAAGGCCGGTGCCGAGCCGATCGGCTCGATGGGCACCGACTCGCCGATCGCCGCCCTCTCCGAGCGGCCGCGGCTGCTCTTCGACTACTTCACCCAGCTGTTCGCACAGGTCACCAACCCGCCGCTGGACGCGATCCGCGAGGAGCTGGTCACCTCGCTGATCTCCTCGCTGGGTCCGCAGGGCAATCTGCTGGAGCCCACCTCGGCCTCCTGCCGCAGCGTCAGCCTGCCCTTCCCGGTGATCGACAACGATGAGCTGGCCAAGCTCATCCACATCAACGCCGACGGCGACATGCCCGGGCTGAAGGCGGCCACTCTCTCCGGTCTGTACCGGGTCGGCGGCGGCGGTCAGGCGCTCGCCACTCGGCTGGACGAGATCTGCGCCGAGGCCGACGCCGCCATCGAGGACGGCGCCCGGCTGATCGTTCTCTCCGACCGCCACTCCGACGCCGAGCACGCGCCGATCCCCTCGCTGCTGCTCACCTCCGCCGTCCACCACCACCTCATCCGCACCAAGCAGCGCACCCGGGTGGGGCTGCTGGTCGAGGCGGGCGACGTCCGCGAGGTGCACCATGTGGCGCTGCTGATCGGCTACGGCGCCGCGGCGGTCAACCCGTACCTGGCGATGGAGACGGTCGAGGACCTGGTCCGGGCGGGCACCTTCCTGCCCGGTATCGAGGCCGAGACCGCCATCCGCAACCTGATCAAGGCGCTCGGCAAGGGTGTGCTGAAGGTGATGTCCAAGATGGGCATCTCCACCGTCGCCTCCTACCGCGGCGCCCAGGTCTTCGAGGCCGTCGGCCTTGACGAGTCCTTCGTGGACACCTACTTCCACGGCACCGCCACCAAGATCGGCGGCGCGGGTCTGGACGTGGTGGCCAAGGAGGTCGCCGCCCGCCACGCCAAGGCCTACCCGGCCTCCGGCATCCCCTCCGCCCACCGGGCGCTGGAGATCGGCGGTGAGTACCAGTGGCGCCGTGAGGGCGAGCCGCATCTGTTCGACCCCGAGACGGTCTTCCGGCTCCAGCACTCCACCCGCGCCCGCCGCTACGACATCTTCAAGAAGTACACCGAGCGGGTGAACGAGCAGTCCGAGCGGCTGATGACGCTGCGCGGTCTGTTCTCCTTCAAGGGCGACCGGCCCTCGATCCCGATCGAGGAGGTCGAGCCGGTCAGCGAGATCGTCAAGCGGTTCTCCACCGGCGCCATGTCGTACGGCTCCATCTCCCAGGAGGCGCACGAGACCCTCGCCATCGCCATGAACCAGCTGGGCGGAAAGTCCAACACCGGTGAGGGCGGCGAGGACTCCGAGCGGCTGCACGACCCGGCGCGCCGCTCCTCCATCAAGCAGGTCGCCTCCGGCCGCTTCGGTGTGACCAGCGAATACCTGGTCAACTCCGATGACATCCAGATCAAGATGGCGCAGGGTGCCAAGCCCGGCGAGGGCGGCCAGCTGCCCGGTCACAAGGTCTACCCGTGGGTGGCCAAGACCCGGCACTCCACCCCGGGCGTCGGTCTGATCTCCCCGCCGCCGCACCACGACATCTACTCCATCGAGGACCTGGCCCAGCTGATCCACGACCTGAAGAACGCCAACCCCCAGGCGCGTATTCACGTCAAGCTGGTCTCCGAGGTGGGCGTGGGCACCGTGGCCGCGGGCGTCTCCAAGGCCCATGCCGATGTGGTGCTGATCTCCGGCCACGACGGCGGCACCGGCGCCTCCCCGCTGACCTCGCTGAAGCACGCGGGCGGTCCCTGGGAGCTGGGCCTCGCCGAGACCCAGCAGACCCTGCTGCTCAACGGACTGCGCGACCGGATCGTGGTGCAGACCGACGGTCAGCTGAAGACCGGCCGTGACGTGGTCATCGCCGCACTGCTGGGCGCCGAGGAGTTCGGCTTCGCCACCGCCCCGCTGGTGGTCTCCGGCTGTGTGATGATGCGCGTCTGCCACCTGGACACCTGCCCGGTCGGCATCGCCACCCAGAACCCGGTGCTGCGCGAGCGCTACAACGGCAAGGCCGAGTTCGTGGTCAACTTCTTCGAGTTCATCGCCGAGGAGGTCCGCGAGCTCCTGGCCGAGCTGGGCTTCCGCACCCTCGACGAGGCCATCGGCCACGCCGACCTGCTGGACACCGCCCGCGCCGTTCAGCACTGGAAGGCGCAGGGCCTGGACCTGGCCCCGCTGCTGTACGTGCCCGAGCTGCCCGAGGGCGCCGTCCGCCACCAGACGGTCGAGCAGGACCACGGTCTGGCCAAGGCGCTGGACAACGAGCTGATCAAGCTGGCGGCCGACGCGCTGAACGCCGAGAGCGCCGAGGCGGCCCAGCCGGTCCGCGCCCAGGTTGCGATCCGCAACATCAACCGGACCGTCGGCACCATGCTGGGCCATGAGGTGACCCGGAGGTTCGGCGGCGCCGGACTGCCCGACGACACCATCGACATCACTTTCACCGGTTCGGCCGGCCAGTCCTTCGGTGCCTTCGTGCCGCACGGGCTCACCCTGCGGCTGGAGGGCGACGCCAACGACTACGTCGGCAAGGGCCTGTCCGGCGGCCGGGTGGTGGTCCGCCCGGACCGCGGCGCCGACCACCTCGCCGAGTACTCCACCATCGCGGGCAACACCCTCGCCTACGGCGCGACCAGCGGTGAGATGTTCCTGCGCGGCCGGGTCGGCGAGCGGTTCTGCGTCCGCAACTCCGGTGCCACCGTGGTCTCCGAGGGCGTGGGCGACCACGGCTGTGAGTACATGACCGGTGGCCGGGCGGTTGTCCTCGGCCCGACCGGGCGCAACTTCGCGGCCGGTATGTCCGGCGGTATCGCGTACGTCATCGACCTCGACCGGGACAACGTCAACGGTGAGCTGATCGACGCCATCGGCGAGCTGGACGACACCGACAAGCAGTGGCTGCACGACGCGGTGCGACGCCACCACGAGGAGACCGGCTCCACCGTCGCGGGCACGCTGCTCGAGGACTGGGACGCCGCCCTCGCCCGGTTCAGCAAGATCATCCCCGCTACCTACCAGGCCGTGCTCGCCGCCAAGGACGCCGCCGAGCGAGCCGGGCTCTCCGAGTCCGAGACCACCGAGAAGATGATGGAGGCGGCGACCCATGGCTGACCCCAAGGGCTTCCTGACCACTGGCCGCGAGGTCGCCGAGACCCGTCCGGTGGAAGAGCGCGTCAAGGACTGGAACGAGGTCTACGTCCCCGGCTCCCTGCTGCCGATCATCAGCAAGCAGGCCGGGCGCTGCATGGACTGCGGTATCCCGTTCTGCCACAACGGCTGTCCGCTGGGGAACCTCATCCCCGAGTGGAACGAGTACGCCTACCGCGAGGACTGGCGGGAGGCCAGCGAGCGGCTGCACGCCACCAACAACTTCCCGGAGTTCACCGGTCGGCTGTGCCCGGCCCCGTGCGAGTCGGCGTGTGTCCTCGGTATCAACCAGCCGCCGGTGACCATCAAGAACGTCGAGGTCACCATCATCGACAAGGCGTGGGAGACCGGCGATGTCACCCCGCAGCCGCCGGAGCGGCTGAGCGGCAAGACCGTCGCCGTCATCGGCTCGGGCCCGGCGGGCCTGGCCGCCGCCCAGCAGCTGACCCGGGCGGGCCACACGGTCGCGGTGTACGAGCGGGCCGACCGCATCGGCGGGCTGCTGCGCTACGGCATCCCCGAGTTCAAGATGGAGAAGCGCCATATCAACCGCCGTATCGAGCAGATGCGCGCGGAGGGCACCAAGTTCCGCACCGAGGTGGAGATCGGCCGCGACATCGACGCGGCCAAGCTGCGCCGCCGCTATGACGCGGTGGTCATCGCGGCCGGTGCCACCACGGCGCGCGATCTGCCGGTGCCCGGCCGGGAGCTGACCGGCATCCACCAGGCGATGGAGTATCTGCCGCTGTCCAACAAGGTGCAGGAGGGCGACTTCGTCACCCCGCCGATCAGCGCCGAGGGCAAGCATGTGGTGGTCATCGGCGGCGGTGACACCGGCGCGGACTGCGTGGGTACCGCCCACCGCCAGGGCGCCGCCTCCGTCACCCAGCTGGAGATCATGCCCAGGCCCGGTGAGGAGCGCAGCGCCAACCAGCCGTGGCCCACCTTCCCGATGCTGTACAAGGTCACCTCGGCCCATGAGGAGGGCGGTGAGCGGGTCTACTCCGTCTCCACCACCCACTTCGAGGGTGACGAGGAGGGCAACGTCCAGTGGCTGCACCTGATCGAGGTGGAGTTCAAGGACGGCAAGCTGGAGCAGAAGCCCGGCACCGAGCGGAAGATCCCCGCCCAGCTGGTCACCCTGGCCATGGGCTTCACCGGCACCGACCGGGAGAACGGGCTGGTGGAGCAGTTCGGCCTGGCGCTGGACGAGCGCGGCAACGTGGCGCGCGATGCCGACTTCGCCACCAATGTGGACGGGGTCTTCGTGGCGGGCGACGCCGGCCGCGGCCAGTCGCTGATCGTCTGGGCCATCGCCGAGGGCCGCTCCGCCGCCCGCGGAGTGGACCGCTACCTGGCCGGGACCAGCGCCCTGCCCGCCCCGATCCGTCCCACCGACCGGTCCCTCATGGTCTGAGGTCCCACCCCCTAGAGCACTCCAGGTTTCCGCCCGTACAACGGCGTACGGAACCGGCCGCGCGGCGCCCTCCCCTACCCGACCGGGGCGGGCGCCGCGTGGCGTTCGCATGCCGTTCTCCCGTGGCCCCCTGACCTCCTCGCTTGACATCCCCCAGCGCGGAGTTCCACCATCATTCCACTAACTGATTAGTGAAAGGGTGGTGCGGGTGGTCGAGTACCGCATCGACCGGCGCAGTGGTATCGCCACCTACCTCCAGATCGTTCAGCAGACCAAACAGGCGCTGCGCCTCGGTCTGTTGCAGCCGGGCGACCGGCTGCCCACGGCCAAGGAGGTGGTCGCGGCCACCGCGATCAACCCCAACACCGTCCTCAAGGCCTATCGCGAGCTGGAGCGCGAGGGGCTGGTCGAGCCACGGCCCGGCCTCGGCACCTTCGTCCGCCGCTCCCTGGCCCGGCCCGGCGCCGCCGCCGACTCACCGCTCCGTGCCGAACTGGCCGAGTGGGCGGACCGGGCCCGCGCCGCCGGACTCGACCGCGAGGACGTGGCGGCCCTGGTCACCTCGGTGCTCGACGAGCGCTTCGGCGCCGGGGCGCCACCGACCACCAGCGAGAGCACCGTCCGGAACGGGGAGAACGGGTGAGCGACGACAACGACGGGTCCGGCGCGCTGGAAGCGGCCGGACTGGGCAAGAAGTACCGGCGCGGCTGGGCCCTGCGGGACGTCACCTTCCGGCTGCCCGCCGGGCGCATCTGCGCCATGGTGGGCCCCAACGGCTCCGGGAAGAGCACCCTGTTGGCGCTCGCCGCCGATCTGCTCACCCCCACCACCGGCACCCTGCGGATCTTCGGCGAGGCCCCGTCCGCCCCCACCACCCGCGAGCGCATCGCCTATGTCGCCCAGGAGAAGCCGCTGTACCCGCGCTTCTCCGTCGCCGACACCCTCCGGATGGGCGCCTCGCTCAACCCGCACTGGGACCAGACCGCCGCCGAACGGGTGGTGGACGAGGCCGAGGTGCCGCTGTCCACCCGTATCGGCTCCCTCTCCGGCGGCCGGCGCACCTGTGTGGCCCTCGCCGTCGCCCTCGGCAAACGCGCCCGGCTGCTGCTGCTCGACGAGCCCATGTCCGACCAGGACCCGGTGCGCCGTCGCCGGATGATGGGCGTGCTCATGGCCGAGGCCGCCGAACGCGGCACCACCGTGGTCATCTCCACCCATGTCCTGGCCGAACTCGACGGCGTCTGCGACTATCTGCTGCTCATCGGCGACGGCCGGATCCGGCTCGCGGGCGACAGCGAGGCCATCCAGTCCGCCCACCGGCTGATCACCGGTGCCCGCGACGGCAGCGGTATCGACGCCCACACGGTGGTCGAGAGACGGACCACCGGCCGCCAGCTCACCGCCCTGGTCCGGCCCACCTCCCCGGTCGGCGACGACTGGATCGTCCGCGAACCGTCCCTGGAGGAAGTGCTGTTGGGCTATCTGCGCTCGCCCGAGGCCCCGCCGCTGGTCACCGCGAGCGCCCGCCCCGTCGCCGAGGACGGAGCACCGTGACCGCGCTGAGCCGGGACGTGCCCCGCGACCGGGCCCGGCGGACCACCCGTACCGGAGGAGCGAACGGAGTGACCTGGCTGGTCCGGCGGCAGTACCGGACCATGTTCTGCACGGGCGCCGCCCTGGTCGTGGCGATCGCCGGGTACATCGTGTGGCAGCGCTTCGCGATGACCGGATACCTGCGCGACCACGGCATCGCGGGCTGCGCGGACTGGAAAGCCACCTGCCACGGCGAACCGATTCCCGACGGCCGGGGCGAGAGCCCGGTGGGCGACGCCTTCTTCCACATCTCCGACGTCTACCGGCCGCGCATCCTCGCCACCGGACGGGTGCTGCTCGCGCTGCCCGCGCTGTTCGGCGTCTTCGTCGGTGCCCCGCTGGTCGCACGGGAGTTGGAGAACGGCACCCACAAGCTGGTGTGGACGCAGTCGGTCAGCCGGACCCGCTGGCTCACCGCCCAACTCGCCCTCCCGCTCGCCGCCGTTCTGACCGGCTCCGCGCTGCTGTCCGCCCTCTACACCTGGTGGTGGCGGACCGCTCGCGCCACCACCCTCACCGACATCGCCTGGGGCACCACGGTGCCCTTCGACGCCTCCGGGCCCGCGGCGGTCGCCCTCACCGCGCTGTCCTTCCTGCTCGGCACGGCCATCGGGCTGGTGGTCGCGCGGACCCTGCCCGCCATGGTCGTCACCTTCGGCGCGATCGCGGGCGTGGTCTACGGACTGGCCGCGCTGCGCCCTCATCTGATGCCCACGCGGACCATGGTCTCCGACGCCGACGGCCACTTCGGGCGCACTCCCCAGCACGTCTTCTACACCTCCTGGCGCGGTATGGCCGACGGCTACCTCACCCGGACCGGGGAGAAGGTGCCCGGGGACCTCTGTTCCGGCGCCGACAGCTCGTCCGCCATGCACCGCTGCTTCGCCCGGCTGGGCGCGACGGGCCGCGGCTACGTGGAGTACCACCCCGCGAGCCATTTCTGGCCCCTCCAGTGGATCCAGGCCGGGATCTGCCTGGCCGCGGCCGCCGCGCTCACCGTCTTCTGCCTGTGGTGGATCCGGCGGCGGCCCTCCGGAAGGGCGACGGCATGAGTACCCCCACCGCTGGTATACGCGGCCGCCTCCTCGGCCCCTGGCCGGGCGGCACGGTGTGGCTGGTCCGGCGTCAACACCGGAGCGCTTTCCGAGCGGGCGCGGCGCTGGTGGCCGCGGCCATCGCGTACATCGTCTGGCGGCGCTGGGAGTTGACGTCGTTCATCGACGCGCACGCCTTCCCCGCCTGCCCCAAGGGTGTCGCCGGGTGCATGGGCGGAACGCCCGCGACACCCCGGGGCGTGGAGGGGACGGCGCAGGGCTACGGCGGCCTCGGTGACGCGGTCGTCCGCGCCGGGCAGGCGCTTCTCGCGCTTCCCGCGCTGATCGGCGTCTTCGCCGGCGCCCCGTTGTTCGCGCGGGAGCTGGAGAGCGGTACGCACAAGCTGGTGTGGGCCCAGTCGGTCGGCCGGGTCCGCTGGCTGCTCGTCAAACTGCTGCTGCCCGCCGCCTCCGTGACGGCAGGGACCGCGGGCGTGGCCGCCGCGTACCACTGGTGGTGGGCACCGGCCCAGACCTTCAGCCGGAAGCTGGGCGACTACCAGACCAATCCCTACGTCGTCTCCTGGTGGCAGGCCGCGCCGTTCAACGCCACCGGCCCGCTGGCCGTGGGCCTGGCCGTGCTGGGCCTGGTCATCGGCGCCACCGCCGGACTGCTGCTGCGGCGGACCGTGCCCGCCATGGCGGTCGCCCTCGGCGTCGTCGTCGCCGCGCAGTGGGGCGCGACCGCGCTGCGCGGACACCTGGCGTCCTCGGTCGTGGTGACGAAGCGGGAGGACGGAGTATGGCCCGTCCCGCGTGACACATGGTGGGGGAGCGAGAGCCGGACCGACGGGCGGCCCGGCACGCGGGACTGGGCAGAGATCCATCCGCCCAGCGACTTCTGGCGCATCCAGTGGATCGAGGCCGGGATCTGCCTGGTCCTGGCGGCGGCGCTCGCCGTCTTCTGCGTCTGGTGGATCCGGAGGCGGCCCGTATGACCGGCGGACGCACCTCGTACCCCTCGCCCCGGCCCCGCTCCGAACGGAGTCACCGCCCGCCGGCCCCGCCCACCCTGGCCTCGACCCCCGCCGCCGCTCCGAGCGTGCGGACCGTGCCCGCCCTCCGGCGGCCCGGACGGCTCGGCGGGGCCGCCGTCATTCTCGCCCCCGGCGTGCTGATGCTGGCCCTCGGGCTGTGGGGGATCCGCCGCGAGAACAGCATGTGGCGCGATGAGTCGACGACCTCTCAGGTCGCCCACCGCGACCTCGGCGAGATCTGGCACCTGCTCGGCACCATCGACGCCGTCCACGGCGCGTACTACCTGCTGATGCACGGTGTCTTCGCGCTCTGGGACGGCGGGCTGCTCGCGATGCGGCTGCCCTCCCTGCTCGCGATGGCCTTCACCGCGGTCATGGTGGGTCTGACCGGGCGTCGACTGGCCGGGCCGCACGCCGGGCTGCTCGCGGGACTCATCCTCCCGCTGCTGCCCGCCGTGCAGACATACGCACAGGAGGGCCGCTCCTACGCGCTGGTCTGCGCGGCCGTGGCCGGGGCCACCCACCTGCTGGTCCGCGCCGCCGCCCGGCCCTCGGGGTGGATCTGGGCCGGATACGCCACCGCACTGGCGGTGGGCTGTCTGCTGCACGAGTTCGCGGTGCTGGTACTCCTGGCGCACGGGGCCACCCTGCTGTGGGCCGGTGCGGACGGCGCGGTCCGCTGGGCGTGGTGCCGGGCGGCCGCCGCCGTGGTGCTGGTGCTGATGCCGCTGGTGATCGTCAGTCAGCAGCAGGCGGCCCAGGTGGCCTGGCTCAAGACCCCGGGCACCGCCCAGTTAGGCGGTGTCCTGGCGCTCGTACTGGCGGGCGCGACCTGCGCCGCCGTACCGGAGCGGCCGCTCGCGCGGCTCGGCCTCCGGCAGCTCGCACTGCCCCTGCTGGCCGTCCCGCCCGCCGTGCTGCTGCTGGTGTCCTTCGTCCACCCGCTCTACCACGACCGCTACATCCTGTACTGCCACATCGGGTTTGCGCTGCTCATCGGCATGGCCGCCGACCGGCTGCTGCGCACCGTCCCCCGGCCGAAGGCGATGGCCGCGGTGGTCGCCCTGGCGACCGTGGCGGCGCTGCTTCCGTCCTGGCTGGCGCTGCGGACCCGCGGGTCCACCAGGACGACACCAACGCGGTGTCGGCGGCGGTGGGTTCCCTGTCCCGGCCCGGCGACGGTGTGCTCTTCCTGCCCGCGCAGCGGCGCGAGTCCCGGCTGACCCACCCCGGGGACTTCGCCGGGCGGCCGGACCTGGCACTGGGGCAAGGCCCGGTCTCCTCCGGCACCCTCTACGGCATCGAACGCGCCCCCGGGGAGATCCGGGCCCGGATGCTGACCGTCGACCGCATCGTCACCCTCACCGACCCGCCCGGCCGTCCGAGGGACAACCCGCCCACCCCGCAGGACCACATGAAGGAGACGGTGCTGGCCGGGCGCTTCGAGCGCTGCGCCCGCCGGACGGCCGGGGGACTGGTGATCAGCGTCTACGCACGCCGGGGGAGGTGCTGACGGCGCGCGCGGCCCCTCACCCCTGCTGCTCGCCCTCCACCAGACGGGCGGGAAAGCCGCCGGTGGCCACCGGGCCCCAGCGGGTGGGGGTGACGCGGATCAGCGACTTGCCCTGCTTGCGCATGGCCGAGCGGTACTCGTCCCAGTCCGGGTGCTCACCGGCGATATTGCGGTAGTACTCGACCAGCGGTTCGACGGAGTCGGGCATGTCGATCACCTCGGCGGTGCCGTCGATCTGGACCCATGGGCCGTTCCACTCGTCGGAGAGCACCACCAGGCTGACCGCCGGGTCGCGGCGTGCGTTGCGGACCTTGGCGCGTTCGGGATAGGTGGACATGACGATTCGTCCGGAGTCGTCGACACCGCAGGTCAGCGGGGAAGCCTGGGGCGATCCGTCGGACCGGCGGGTCATCAGCAGGGCGCGGTGGCGCGGGCGTACGAACTCCAGCAGCTCATCGATGCCGACAGTGGTGTTGGTGGCGATGGAGGGGCTCATACCGCCGAGCGTACGGGCCGGAGCGGAGCGACGCCGCGAGGGCGACACGCGCTCAGGTGTCGCACTCCAGGACCGTACGGCACAGGCCGCAGCGGGCCCGCAGCCGTCCGCGCACCGGCACCCGGATCCGCTGACGGCAGGTCGGACAGGGGAAGGAGACGTTCAGCGGACGGCCGCCCTCGAAGGTGTAGTCACCGCCGGTGGGCAGGGTGTCGAGCGGGGCCCCGGCGCGGGATCCGGCCTCGGCCTGTGACCGGGCCGACCGGCGGTCCCGGGCGTAGCGGCGGCGGCCCGCCCATCCGGCCGCGGCCAGCGGTGGCTGCCGCTGGTCCCGCTCCGCCAGCTCCAGCCCCGTGGTGTACGCCTCGTACGCCTGCGGGCTGGTGAACCAGATGCGGGGGTCCTCGTCGAAGAACATCGCCCGTTTGGCCAGCACATAGCCGAATTCCTCCGGTGTGAGATAGCCGAGTTTCTGGCTGGAGAGCCGGTCCTGGCGGTAGGCGTCGAGCAGCAGCCATCCGGTGCCGAGATAGGCGGCGGTGGTGTCGGTGAGGATTTCGTTGTCGCGGCTGCCGGGAAAGGTGAGATCCAGGCGGTGCAGATACACATGCGTCACCTCGTGGGCGAGGGCCGCGCCGATGTCCCGCCGGTGCTCCTTGAAGCGGGAGTTGAGCTCGATGAAGTACTCCGGGCCCGCGGCCAGGTCGACGTTGCCCGCATGCTCCATCTCGCGGAAGCTCACGATCATCCGGGCGTCGGGAAGCATCAGGTGCCGCACCATCACCCGGGCGATCCGCTGCACTCCGAGATAGAGGTCGTCCTGGTCGGAGAAGGCCACATCGCCGGGGACCACACTGACGCCGAACCGCTCCACCGAGTCCCGGGACAGCCGCCGGTAGAGCGCGGTGATGGCGGCCCGGACGGTGTCCAGATGGGGAAACCCGTGCTTGATGTCACTGCCCGGTGCCGCCACGCCGTCACCCCGAGTCCGTGTTTCGCCGAGACCGTGTCAGAATTCCACATTACGGACGTATTTCACACTGGCCGGTAGGCCGCGCTGGCTGGAACGCACCCCTTGTCACACGGTTCACCCGCTCCACATAATCGCAGGGTGTTTCGCGGGCTCACCCCACTGGGCTTCGGCGGGCGTTTCCGATTTCCGGTTTGGCATGAGCCTGACACGGCGCACCAACCCCCCACGAGAGGAAATCCGTTGCGCAACCACCTGAAGCACCTCACCAGAGCTACGGCCCTCGGCGCGGTCGCCCTCGCCGCCTTCAGTCTCACCCCCGGTACGGCGACGGCCCTGCCCAACGGTCCCGAGCCCGGCCCCACCGTCGTCGGCGGCACCCCCGCAGCACAGGGTGAATTCCCCTTCATGGTCCGGCTGTCCATGGGCTGTGGCGGCGCGCTCTACACCAAGGACATCGTGCTGACCGCCGCCCACTGCGTCGACGGCAGCGGCCCCAACACCTCCATCACCGCCACCGGGGGCGTTGTCGACCTCGAGGACTCCGGTGCCACCAAGGTGAACTCCACCGAGGTCCTCCAGGCTCCCGGCTACAACGGCACGGGCAAGGACTGGGCCCTCATCAAGCTGGCCAAGCCGATCGACCAGCCCACCTTGAAGATCGCCGAGACCGACGCCTACAACAAGGGCGACTTCACCGTCGCCGGCTGGGGCGCCGACAAGGAAGGCGGCGACCAGCAGCGCTATCTGCTCAAGGCCAGCGTTCCGTTCGTCGACGACGCCACCTGCAAGGGCGCCTACAGCAACCTCGTCACCGGTGAGGAGATCTGCGCCGGGAAGATGGACACCGGCGGCGTCGACACCTGCCAGGGCGACTCCGGCGGCCCGATGTTCCGCAAGGACGACAACGACCAGTGGATCCAGGTCGGCATCGTCAGCTGGGGCGAGGGCTGCGCACGGCCCGGCAAGCCCGGCGTCTACACCGAGGTGAGCACCTTCGCCAAGGACATCAAGGCGGGCGCGGACCAGCTCGGCGGCTGATCCCCACCCCTCCCCGGACCGGGGCCGGCCACCGCGGCCGGCCCCGGTTCCGCGTTGCCCGCGGCGTGTGCCCCGGCCGCGTCGTATCAGCTCTGGCCGCGGTGTCAGCTCTGGCCGTAGCAGATGCAGAAGGGGTGCCCGGCCGGATCGTTGAAGACCCGGAACCCCGACCGCTCGCCCCCGCTGTCGTGCAGGAAGGTCGCCCCCAGCGCGATCACCTCCCGCTGCGCCCGCTCCGCGTCCTGAAGGGTGGCCACATCGAAGTCCAGATGGAACTGCTGCGGATGTGCCGGGTCCGGCCAGCGCGGCGGCCGGTGGTCCGGGGCCAGCTGGAAGGCCAGGCGCTGACCGTCCGATGAGGTGAGCGTGGCCCATTCGGGGTCGCTGTCGTCCAGCCGCCAGCCCAGGATCCGGCCGTAGAAGGCGGCCAGCGCGGCGGGGTCCGGACAGTCGATGACGGTGCACTGAAGCGTCGCGATCATATGCCGACCCTAGGCCCTGTCCGGTGGGTCTTATCGGGCCCGCGACGCCTGGCACCGCACCTCGCTGCGTTGTCGGAGTCGCCCGAGTACGCCCAGTACGAGGGCGATCCTCCGCCTTGCGATCCTCCCCCAGCTACCGCTGGGAGGTGCCCCCTCACCAGACGCCGCGGGCTGCTCCTCAAAGACCCACCGGACAGAGCCTGGGCTGTGCCCCGGAGTTCGGTCGTCCCATGAGCACGCGTATGAGTACGCGTACGAGACGGACAAGCGCCGATCAAAGCGGACAAATCCTTTTCACGGGATGAAAAGTCCGGGGTACAGAGGGAAAAGTCCGGGGGCGGGACAGGAAAGTCCGGCAAGAAGTGGAACCTCCCCGGCCGAGGATCGGTCCTTCACGGTGGAGGAGCCGCGCCGGGGGCGGCCCCTCCGGGCCGGACCGCCCCGCCCCCTTTTCAACCCCCCACCGGGGTCGGGGCGGTCCCGCAATGCCCTGGCATAGGGTCGGGGGTCATGACGCACAGCGAGACCCACCGCGCCGACGACCCCGACCGCGGCAGCGCCCCCGGCACGGACCGCGACGCCCCCGACGGAAGCGGCACCTCCGCCGCCCCGGGCGCCGACGCCCGGGACATCGACGACTCCGTCCTCGCCGAGCTGACCCGGTTGCGCGACAGCATCGACAACCTCGACGCGGCCGTGGTCCATGTGCTCGCCGAGCGCTTCAAATGCACCCAGCAGGTCGGCCACCTCAAGGCCGCCCACAAACTCCCCCCGGCCGACCCCGGCCGCGAGGCCCGCCAGATCGCCCGGCTGCGCCAGCTGGCGGAAGGCGCCAAACTCGACCCGGCCTTCGCCGAGAAGCTGCTCAACTTCATCATCGCCGAGGTCATCCGGCACCACGAGACCATCGCCCGCTCCTGAACCCCCGCCCCCGGATCGCCCCTCGCCGCCCCGGAGGGCGCACTCCGGTGGCGCGCCCCGCGCCCGCCCGCACCCCGCAACCGCTTCCCAGCCGTGTGCCGTCCACGGGAGGTAGGGCAGCATGTCCCCATGCCCGTACTGACGCGCGAGGAAGCGCAGAACCGAGCCCGCCTCATCGAGGTCCACCGCTACACGGTCGAGCTCGACCTCACCCGCGGTGACGAACTCTTCGGCTCGACCACCACCATCCGCTTCCACGCGCGTGAGGCGGGTGCGGACACCTTCGTCGAGCTCAACCCGGCCGCACTGCACCGCGCCGTCCTCGACGGCCATGAGCTCGACCTCGCCGCCGCGCCCCTCGCCGACGGACGGCTTCCGCTCACCGCCCTCGCCCAAGGCGAGCACGAGCTGCGCGTGGAGACGGACATGCGCTACTCCCGCACCGGCGAGGGCATGCACCGCTTCACCGACCCCGCCGACGGTGAGACCTACCTCTACACCATGTGCTGCATGTCGGACGCGGGCAGCGTCTTCGCCGCCTTCGACCAGCCCGACCTCAAGGCCGTCTTCGACGCCCGCGTCACCGCGCCGCCCGAATGGACCGTCCTCGGCAACGGCATCGCCACCCGCGTCGGCGACCCCGCCGAAGGCCGCTGGGAGCTGGCCGCCACCCCGCCCATCAGCACCTACCTCGTCGCCCTGGCCGCCGGGCCGTACCACTCGGTGCGCACCGAGCACGCCGGACTGCCCTTCGGGCTGCATGTCCGCCGCTCCCTCGCCCCCTACCTCGAGGACGACGCCGAGGAACTGTTCGACATCACCCGGCGCTGCTTCGACCGCTACCACGAGATCTTCGAGGAGCCCTATCCGTTCGACTCCTACGACCAGGCGTTCGTCCCCGAGTTCAACTTCGGCGCCATGGAGAACCCCGGTCTGGTCACCCTGCGCGACGAATTCATCTACCGCTCCGCCGTCACCGACGCCGAGCGGCAGACCCGCGCCATGGTCATCGCCCATGAGATGGCCCATATGTGGTTCGGCGACCTCGTCACCATGACCTGGTGGGACGACATCTGGCTCAATGAGTCCTTCGCCGAGTACATGGGCTACCAGGTCCTCACCGAGACCACCCGCTACACCGACATCTGGGCCGACTTCGGCGTCCGCCGCAAGAACTGGGGCTACGACGCCGACCAGCGCCCCTCCACCCACCCCGTCGCCCCCGCGCCCGAGCAGGTCCCCGACACCGCCGCCGCCCGCCTCAACTTCGACGGCATCTCCTACGCCAAGGGCGCCTCCGCCCTGCGTCAGCTCGTCACCTGGCTCGGCGAGAAGGACTTCCTCCAGGGCATCAACCGGCACTTCGCCCGCCACCGCTTCGGCAACGCCACCCTCGCCGACTTCATCGACTCCCTCGCCCACGGCTCCGACCGCGATGTGCACGCCTGGGCCGACACCTGGCTGCGCACCACCGGCGTCGACACCCTCACCCCCGCCATCACCACCCACGGCGACCGCTGGAGCGCGGAGATCCGCCACGACGGCGGAGGCGACGGCACCGACCCCGCACCCCGTCCGCACCGCATCGCCATCGGGCTGTACGACCACGAGCCCGCCGCCGCGCATCAGCTGGTGCTGCGCAAGCGCCTCGAAGCCGAGCTCAACGGCGCCGAACCCACCCTCACCCTCTCTTTCACCGGGCCCCGCCCCGATCTGCTGCTGCTCAACGACGGCGACCTCAGCTACGCCAAGGTCCGGCTCGACCCCGGCTCCTGGAAGACCGTCGTCCGCTCACTGTCCGGGCTCCCCGACGCCGTCAGCCGCGCCGTGGTGTGGAACGCCGCCCGCGACATGGTCCGCGACGGCGAACTGCCGCCCACCGACTACCTCGAAGCCGTCCGCGCCCACCTCCCGCGCGAGACCGACATAGCCATCGTCCAAGGCGTCCTGGCCTTCGCCCGCACCCAGATCGCCGACCGCTACCTCCCCGCCGAGCAGCGCCCCGCTGCCCTGGCCACCCTCGGCGCCACCTGCCGCGACCTGCTGCGCCGCACCGAGGACAACTCCGGCCCCGGACTGCGGCTCGCCGCCGTCCGCGGCTTCATCGAGAGCGCCACCGCCCCGGCCGGGCTCAGCGACTGGCTCGACGGCGACACCGTCCCCGGCGGCCCCGCCCTCGACCCCGAACTGCGCTGGCAGGTCCTCGGGCGGCTCGCCGTCCTCGGCGCCATCGGCCCCGCCGAGATCGACGCCGAACTCGCCCGCGACTCCAGTGCCACCGGCCAGGAGGGCGCCGCCCGCTGCCGCGCCGCCCTCCCCGACCCGGACGCCAAACAGGCCGCCTGGGACGCCCTGTTCGGCACCGCCGACGAACCCTCCGAACTGTCCGAACTCTCCAACTATCTCGTCACCGCCACCGCGACCGGCTTCTGGCAGCCCGAACACCACGAGCTGCTCACCGACTACCTCCCCCGCTACTTCCCGGCCGCCGCCGAGGTGGCCGCCCGGCGCGGCCCCGCGATCGCCGACGCCGTCGCCCGCTCCGGCTTCCCCACCACCGTGGACACCCGGACCCTGGAGCTGGGGGAGGAGTGTCTGCGCCGCGACGATCTGCTCCCCGCGCTGCGCCGGCGCCTCGCCGACCAACTCGACGATCTGCGCCGCGCCCTGCGCGTCCAGCGCAGGCAGGAGGAGCGAGGCAGCGGGGCCTGAGCGGCCTCGCCGAAGTCCGGTGCGGTTCGGGCGCGCCCCGAAGGGGCGCGGGGCTGTGTCGATGTGCGGCTCCGCCGCGTGGGCGACCAGCCACGACGCAGCCGCAGACGCATGACGGCACCTCGTGGCACTTCCCGCGGCGCGCCTGGGCAGGGACCTGGCGCCCGCCACCGCCGCGGGCCCGGCGGACGGTGAGGGCCGTTCCTGGAGCGCGCCCCTCCGCAGGGGGCACACGGCACGCCGCGGGCAGATCCCGACCCGCTCTCGCGGACACGCCCCGGGGTGGTTCCGCCGCGCGGCGGCAAGGCGCCGCACGGCCGCGTACCACGTACGAGTGGACTTCATAGCGCCACCGGCCGATCCGCTTGCGCACGAAGTACGTTGAGGCAGCTTTCGCCTCCCCTACTTCGAGACGAGGGGCACATCCATGCCTGTGCCCGCCACCGGGACCGCCCGCCTGCTCGCGGGCGGCGGCCGCGGCCCGGACGCGCTGAGGCCCATGGTCGGCACCGTCCTGGACGCGCTGGCCCGCGGCGCCGCCGACCGTGCGGGCCCGCTGCCCGCCGGCGGCCCCGACGCCGTGGCGCGGCGCGTCCGAGCCGTCGCCGAACCGCTCATCCCCGACATCGGCGAGGGCGCGACGCTCGCCCTGCACACCCTCGTACGCGCCCTCGCCGCGGGTGCCGCCGACCCGGCCGACCCGCGCTGCGCCGCCCATCTGCACTGCCCGCCGCTGGCCGTCGCGGCCGCCGCCGACCTCGCGGTCTCCGCGCTCAACCCCTCCCTCGACTCCTGGGACCAGGCGCCCGCCGCCTCCGAACTGGAGGCGCTCACCTGCCGCGCCCTGGCCGCGCTGGTCCACCCGCGTGGCCCCGCACCCGACGCCCTCGTCACCACCGGCGGCACCGAGGCCAACCAACTCGCCCTGCTGCTGGCCCGCGAGGCCGCCCGCACCGCCGTCCCGCCCGGGCCGTCCGCCGCCCTCCGGATCGTCTGCGGGGCCAACGCCCACCACAGCGTCCACCGCGCCGCCTGGCTGCTCGGGCTGCCCACCCCGGTCACCCTCCCCACCCCCGCCGGAGTCCTCGACCCGGCCCGGCTCCACGACGCCCTCACCCGGCTCACCGGCCGCGGCCCGGTCCTGGTGGTCGCCACCGCGGGCACCACCGACACCGGCGCCATCGACCCCCTCCCGGCCGTCGCCGACCTCTGCGACCGCCACACCGCCGCCCTCCACATCGACGCCTCCTACGGCGGACCGCTGCTGTTCAGCGGCACCCATCGGCACCGCCTCGACGGGCTCGACCGCGCCCGCACCGTCACCCTCGACCTCCATAAACTCGGCTGGCAGCCGGTCGCCGCCGGACTCCTCACCGTTCCCGACGCCCCCGCGCTGACCCCCCTGGACCACCGCGCCGACTACCTCAACGCCGACGACGACACCGAATCCGGGATTCCGGACCTTCTCGGCCGCTCCCTGCGCACCACCCGCCGCCCCGACATCCTCAAGATCGCGGTCACCCTGCGCGCCCTCGGCCGCCGTGGCCTCGGCGACCTCGTCGACCACGTCTGCGCCGCCGCCCATCAGCTCGCGGACCTCATCGAGGCCCACCCCCGCCTCGAACTCCACGCGCGCCCCACCATCAGCACCGTCCTCTTCCGCCCCACCGGAGCGGGACCCGCCACCGTGGCCGCACTGCGCCGCCGCCTGCTCACCGACGGCCGCGCCGTCCTCGGCCGCGCCACCACCGCCGACGGGCTGTGGCTCAAGGCCACCGTCCTCAACCCGCACACCCAGCCCGCCGATCTGCGCGGGCTGCTCGAACTCGTGGAAGGCGACCGCACCCCATGAGCACCGCACAACCCCCCACCGGGACCCCCACCTCCGCACCCGGTCCGCGGCCCGGCGCCGCCTCCCCCCTCGAGGCCCCCCTGGACCTCGCCGGTGTCGGCATCGGCCCGTTCAACCTCTCCCTCGCCGCCCTCGCCCACCGCGTCCCCGGACTGCGCACCGCCTTCTACGACCAGCGGCCCGCCTTCCAATGGCACCCCGGCTTGCTCATCGACGGCGCCACCATCCAGGTGCCCTTCCTCGCCGACCTGGTCACCCTCGCCGACCCCGCCAGCCCCTGGAGCTTCCTCAGCTACCTCAAGGCCAAGGAGCGGCTGTTCCCCTTCTACATCGCCGAGCGCTTCCACATCGAACGGTCCGAGTACGACGCCTACTGCCGCTGGGTCAGCGAACAACTCCCCGGCCTCCACTTCGGCCACCAGATCGACGCCGTCCGCTGGGACCACACCCACGAGCTCTTCGAAATCGACTTCACCCGCATCGGCGCCGACGGCGAGGCCGAGGCCCTCGGCCGCACCTACGCCCGCCACGTCGTCCTCGGTGTCGGCACCGAGCCCTATGTCCCCGAACCGCTGCGCCCGCTCGCCGAAGCCCCCAATGTGCCCGTGCTGCACGCCGCCGACTACCTCGAACACCGCGAACGGCTGCTGACCACCGGCCAGGTGACCGTCATCGGCTCCGGCCAGTCCGGCGCCGAGGTCTTCCTCGACCTGCTGCGCCACCGCCCCCTGGGCGCCGAGGGCCTCCACTGGCTGGCCCGCACCCCCGCGTTCACCCCCATGGAATACAGCAAGCTCGGACTGGAGCAGTTCAGCCCCGACTACACCCGCTACTTCCACGGACTACCCGAACCCGTACGGGACCAACTCCTGCCCCGCCAGTGGCAGTTGTACAAGGGCATCGCCCACGAGACCATCGACGCCATCCACCAGGAGCTCTACCGCCGCGCCCAGCTCAGCGGCGGCTGGCCCGGCGCCGTACTCACCCCCGGCGTCACCGTCCGCACCGCGGGCCGGATCGCCGCCGCCCGCCTGGAACTCCACCTCGAGCACGCCCAGCAGGGCACCCGGGCCCGGCACACCACCGAGGCCGTCGTCCTCGCCACCGGCTACCGCGAGCGCCGTGTCGACACCCTGCTGGCCGCCCTCGACCCCTACATCCGCCGGGACTCCTCCGAACGCCCCCGCGTCGACGCCCAGCACCGGCTGATCCTCGACTCGATGATCAAGGGCTCCGTCTACGTCCAGAACGCCGAGCGCCACAGCCACGGCGTGGGCACCCCCGATCTGGGGCTCGCGGCCTGGCGCTCCGCCGTCATCCTCAACTCGATGACGCCTGAACCCGCCTACCCCCTGCCCTCCCGCACCGCCTTCACCACCTTCGGGCTCCAGCCCTCAGGCCCCTGCGGCACGGTGGTCGGACGCCCCCAACTCCCCGACCAGCGCGACCGGCTGACCCGTACGCGGACATGACCACCGCACCACCCCGCCCCGCACCCCGGCCTCCAGCGGATGGGAGTCGGGGTGGGCGGGGCACTCCGGCCATACGGCGGGCTTGAGCGCGGCGCACAGCGCCTCCACCGCCCAGTCGCTCGCCTGCTCGGCGACCTGCGCCAGCCGCTCGGCCGCGCCGAGCCCCGGCCACAGCACGATGCCGACACCGCTGCCATCGGCGTCGTGGAGCCAGACGATGTCCTCGCCGTCGTCCCCCTCACCCCGTCCCTCCCGTACGACGGGCTGAACGGCACAGGTGGCCCGCAGATCGCGGAGCACGGGTTCCAGGGCGGCGGCAAGGTCATCGGTCATGCGCTCATTGTTCAGAACACCGGGGTGCCCTCGCGCGTGAGTTTCCAGTCCACCGAAGCGAACCGCGCCACATCGATCGTCCCCTGCGCCTTCACCCACGAGATGATCGTGTTCCGGATCTCATCCGAGTTCGCCCACACCTGCTTGGCCTTGGCCACATGCGGGAAGTTGCCGCCGCCACTGGCACGGTAGTTGTTCACCGCCAGCACAAACCGGGCCGCGTCGTCCACCGGCTCGCCGTCGAAGGTCAGCTGTGCAATCCGCGCGCCCGGTGCCTTGGCGATGTCGATCTCGTAAGCGACCCCGCTGACCACGTCGTAGTTGTAGTCCGGGGTGTTCCCCGCGTTCGTCAGCTTCGCCGGATCCACCTCACCACCGGCCGGGGTCTGCACGTAGTAACGCGCCGAGAACTCCAGATACTCCTTCAGCTGGGCACCCGTCAGCACCCGTGCCTCGAGGGTGTTCTCGAACGGATGGCCCAACCCGCCCATCGCGCAACAGCCTTGACAGGTTGCGATCGGATTGCTTCCGGCATGCTGGGGGAATGGCCAACCGACATCTGCGGGTCGCGGCGTACGCCGTCTGTGTCGACGACGGAAAGGTCCTCCTCGCCCGATGGCTCGGCCCCGACGGCAAGCGGTGGACGATGCCCGGCGGAGGACTCCACCACGGCGAGGACCCCTATGACGCCGTCCACCGCGAGGTCGAGGAGGAAACCGGCTATACGGTGGAGATCGAGCGGCTGCTCGGTATCGACACCGTCCGCGACCGCACCCCCCGACGGCTCGGCCGCGAGGCCGACTTCCACGGGGTGCGCGTCCTCTACGCGGCCCGGGTCACCGGTGGGGAACTGCGCCATGAGACCGGCGGTTCGACCGACCGGGCGGCGTGGATCGCACTGGACCGGGTGCCCGGCCTGGACCGGGTGCCGCTGGTGGACACCGCGCTGTCCCTGAACGCCGAACGCCCGCCGCAGGGACGGCTCACCACCCCGCCCGCCTGAGCCCTTCCTTCCCGCCCTTCCGTCTCTTCCTCAGGGAGCATCCATGGACCAGCCCGCAGCCCCCGTCCCCTACGGCACCCCCGACACCCCGCGCCTGGCCGTCCGCGGCGAGGCACGGCTCGAGGCCGACCCCGAGATCGCCCACCTCGGCATCACCGTCGCCGCCCGCGGCTCCGACCGGCGGGCCGCGCTGGAGGACCTCACCCGCCGCAACACACACATCCTCGAGCTGGTGAAGTCCTACGGCGACGCCATCGACGCACTGGAGACCGGCGCCTTCACCATCACCCCCGAGCTCACCGCCAAGGGTCGCCACGAGCGCGTCCGCGCCTACCACGGCCGGGTCCACCTCACCGTGACGATCACCGACTTCACCGTGCTCGGCGAACTCACCACCCGGCTGGGCGACGCCGAACTCACCACCGTCAACGGCCCCCGCTGGGCGCTGCGCCCCGACTCCCCCACACACCGCGACGCCCGCCAGGAAGCCGTGCGGCAGGCGGTACGGCGTGCCCGCGAGTACGCCGAGGCACTGGGTGCCTCACTCGTCGCCCTGGTCGAGCTGGCCGATGTCGAAGTGGAGGCCGCGCCGATGACACCGGTCGCGGTGGCCTCCCCGCGCTCCCGCTCCGGCTACGGCGGCGCCGAGCACGCACCCGCCCTGGACCTGGAACCGGAGCGCCAGACCGTATACGCGCATGTCAACGCGCGCTTCACCATGACCCGCCCCGAACTCTGAAACACCCCGGAACACCCCGGAAAAACGCTCATCGGAGCATGGCCCCGCACGTTTCATTAGTTGTCAATAACCTGCCATGCAATTGCCATGGAGGAGTATGGACTTCCCGATCCTTTACTCACGGGTAAGTCATAGGCTCAAAGACATGCGCCGAGCAAAAATCGTCTGTACCTTGGGACCCGCCACCGACTCGTACGAGCAGATCAAGGCACTCGTCGAGGCCGGAATGGACGTGGCCCGCTTCAACCTCAGCCACGGCACCTACGCCGAGCACGAGGAGCGGTACCGGCGAGTGCGGAAAGCCTCGCTGGATACCGGCCGCAGTGTCGGCATCCTCGCCGACCTTCAAGGCCCGAAGATTCGCCTCGGCCGATTCCGCGAAGGTCCCGTACTGCTTGAACGCGGCGATGAGTTCACCATCACCGTCGAACCGATCGAGGGCGACCAGCACCGCTGCGGTACCACCTACGAGGGACTGGCCGCCGACGTCAGCAGGGGCGAGCGGATCCTCGTCGACGACGGCCGCGTCACCCTGGAGGTCGTCGACGTCGACGGCCCGCGCGTGCACACGATCGTCATCGAAGGCGGCATGGTCTCCGACCACAAGGGCCTCAATCTGCCCGGAGTCGCCGTCTCCGTCCCCGCCCTCTCCCGGAAGGACATCGAGGACCTCCGCTGGGCGCTGCGCACCGGCGCCGACATCATCGCCCTGTCCTTCGTCCGCAATGAGAAGGACGTCATCGATGTGCACCGGGTGATGGAGGAGGAGGACTGCCGCCTCCCGGTCATCGCCAAGATCGAGAAGCCGCAGGCGGTCGAGAACCTGGACGGGATCGTCGACGCCTTCGACGGCATCATGGTCGCCCGCGGCGACCTCGGCGTCGAAATGCCGCTGGAGCAGGTGCCGATCGTCCAGAAGCGCGCGATCAAGCTGGCGAAGCGGAACGCCAAGCCCGTGATCGTCGCGACCCAGATGCTGGACTCGATGATCGACAACTCCCGCCCCACCCGCGCCGAGGCGTCCGATGTGGCCAACGCGGTGATCGACGGCACCGACGCGGTGATGCTCTCCGGCGAGACCAGCGTCGGGAAGTACCCGATCGCCACGGTCAAGACGATGGGCCGGATCGTCGCCGCCGCCGAGGAGGACATCCTCGCCAAGGGCCTCCCCCCGCTCACCGAGCGCAACAAGCCCCGCACACAGGGTGGCGCGGTGGCCCGCGCGGCGGCCGAGATGGGCGACTTCCTCGACGCCAAGTTCCTGGTCGCCTTCACCCAGTCCGGCGACACCGTCCGCCGCCTCTCCCGTTACCGCTCCCCGATCCCCCTCCTCGCCTTCACCCCGGAGCCGAACACCCGCTCCCAGCTCAACCTCACCTGGGGCGTCGAGACGTTCCTCGGCCCGAGAGTCGACTCCACGGACTCGATGGTGGCCCAGGTCGACGAGGAACTGCTGCGCCTCGGCCGCTGCAAGAAGGGCGACCTCGTCATCATCACCGCCGGCTCCCCGCCCGGCGTCTCCGGCTCCACCAACCTGGTCCGCGCCCACTACATCGGGGCGGACGATCTGCGCTAGCCCCGCGCTTCCGGGGCCGGAGTGCTGGGCTCAGCACTTCGGCCCGACATGGGCGTCCATGAGGGCGACGGAGGCGCGGCGGGCGACGGAGATATTGAACGGGTCGCTGCCACGCGCCAGCGTCGTCCACTCGATGCCGACCTTGGTGAGGGTGTCGGAGCATAGCTTGCGGATGTCGTCGGACTTGTTGGTGAAGAAGTAGCGCGGATACTCATAGCGCTTGCGCTCGCCCGCGACGATGCGGGTGGTCCAGTTGGTGATCCGGCATCCGTCGGAGTGGAAGAGCCCGCGGATGAACTCCCAGGGGTGAACGTCCACGATCTGCTGCTGCCAGGGTTCGAGGGCGATGATGCGGTCGTGCTTCTTGCCGGGACCGTGCTGCGGGAACAGACACGGCCAGTGCTTGCTGTAGCTGGTCACCATGACGCACCCCTGGCGCCGCACGCGGCACACCCTGTTGTCGGGGCGCACACTTCGTACGGCGTCCGCGCAGGAATCGATGAGGCCCGGCCAGGCATCCGAACACGCGATGCGCAAGAAGTACGCACCGTTCTTGAGGCGGCTGATACACCCGTCGCCGAGGTAGAAGGCGAGCAAGTACGCGTAGGCAGCGGTGTCTTCCGGCGGCCGCGGTTCGGGCGTGCATCTGGGGCACTCGGTCGTACGGGTAGCAGGCTCAATCCGGGTCTGCCATGCGCGAATTGCCCATCGGGATATGCCCGTCTGCTTGCTCACAGCGTTGAGGCTGCGGCCTTGGGCGACGAGAGTGAGGGCTCGCTTGCGCGTTTCCAGGTCGTACATGGTTGCGAGCCTGGTCGCTGAGCGGTCCACGTGCTCGCATTCGAAGGGTTGGTCACTTCATTGAGTGAAAGCTTCCGATTCTCCGGCGACCTTGAGATCGAAGGAAAAGTGCCCCGGGTGGGATTCGAACCCACACTGAATACCTTTTGAGGGTATCGTCTCTGCCGATTGGACTACCGGAGCCCCTGCGTTCCGAAGGTTAGTCTAACCCCTCCGTGCGTCAAAGATACAGGACATCGGTAGGCTCGTGGTGCCCCACCTGTCAGGAAACGAGGAGCACGGTGACCACCGCTGACGCCCCCGACGCTCAGTCGCACGTTCCCCCGCACACCACCCGCGTCGTCATCGCCGAGGACGAGGCGCTGATCCGCCTCGACCTCAAGGAGATGCTCGAGGAGGAGGGGTACTCCGTCGTCGGCGAGGCGGGCGATGGTGAGACGGCCGTCGCGCTCGCCTTGGAGCACCACCCCGACCTCGTCATCCTCGATGTGAAGATGCCCGTGCTGGACGGGATCTCCGCCGCCGAGCGGATCGCGGGTGAGCGGATCGCGCCCGTGCTGATGCTCACCGCCTTCTCCCAGCGTGAGCTGGTGGAGCGGGCGCGGGACGCCGGGGCGATGGCGTATCTGGTGAAGCCGTTCAGCAAGAGCGATGTGGTGCCCGCCATCGAGATGGCCGTCTCCCGCTTCACCGAGTTGAAGACGCTGGAGCAGGAGGTCGCCGATCTCTCCCAGCGGTTGGAGACCCGCAAGCTGGTGGACCGGGCCAAGAGCATCCTTCAGACCCAGTACGGGCTGACCGAGCCCGCCGCGTTCCGCTGGATCCAGAAGACCTCGATGGACCGCCGGCTGTCGATGCAGCAGGTGGCCGAGGCCGTCATCGAGGACGCGGAGGAGAAGAAGGCCAAGGAGTAGAGGGATGTGCACGGGAGAGGCCCGCACCGCCTGCCGCGGTGCGGGCCTCTCCTTATCTCTGTCGTGATCTCTGTCGCGGGGCTCAGTCCTCGCCGAGGTACGCCTTCCGCACCGACTCGTCGTGCAGCAGCGACTCCCCGGTCCCCGACAGCACGATCTTGCCGATCTCCATCACATGGCCCTGATCGGCCAGTGACAGTGCCGCCTGGGCGTTCTGCTCCACCAGCAGGATGGTGGTGCCCTGCGCCTTCAGCTCGGCGATCGTCTGCATGATCTTCTGCATCATGATCGGCGAGAGCCCCATCGAGGGCTCGTCGAGCATCAGCAGCTTGGGGCGGGACATCAGCGCGCGGCCCATGGCGAGCATCTGCTGCTCACCGCCGGAGAGGGTGCCCGCCGCCTGGGCGCGGCGTTCGCCGAGGATGGGGAAGAGGTCGTACGCCTTCTGGATATCGGCGGCGATCCCGTCCGTGTCCTTCCGGAGAAACGCTCCGAGCTGGAGGTTCTCGGCGATCGTCAGCCGGGGGAAGATATGCCGTCCCTCGGGCGAGTGGGCCAGGCCCAGCGCGACGATCTTGTGGGCGGGGACGCCCTTGAGCGGCTTGCCGTCGAAGCGGATGGAGCCGCCGAGGGGTTCCAGGAGGCCGGACAGGGTGCGCAGGGTGGTCGTCTTACCGGCGCCGTTGGTGCCGATGAGGGTGACGACCTGGCCGGCCTCGACGCTGAACGAGATGCCCTTGACGGCTTCGATCTTGCCGTAGGCGACCCGCAGGTCTTCGACCTCGAGCAGTGCGGTCACTGTTCGTCCTCCGTACGTGCTGTGGTGCCCCCCGCGTCCCCGGTGGCGCCCGTTGTGTTCGTCAGGCCCGCCCCACCGGTGGCCCCGGCGGCTCCGGCCTCCGCGGCCTCGACCTCGGCGGCCTCCGCCTCGCCCGGGTCGCCCTCGAAGGGCGTACCGAGGTAGGCGGCGACCACGCGTTCGTCGCTCTGGACGACGTCCGAGGTGCCCTCGACGAGCTTCTGGCCCTGGACGAGCACGGCGACCCGGTCGCAGAGGTTGAAGATGAAGCGCATGTCGTGCTCGATGACGAGTACGGCTGTGCCCTTGTCCCGGATGGCGAAGACCAGTTCCTCGGTGGCCCGGGTCTCCTGCGGGTTCATCCCCGCGGTGGGCTCGTCGAGGAGGAGCAGCCCGGGGTCGCTGGCGAGGGCCCGGGCGATCTCCAGCTTGCGCTGTTCACCGTAGGGGAGGTTGCGGGAGAGGTGGTCGGCCTTGTCGGCGAGGCCGGTGAACTCCAGGAGTTCCATGGCCCGTTCCTTGGACGCGGCCTCGGCGCGCTTGAAGCCGGGGCCGCGCAGCAGGGCGGACCACAGGCCCTCCCTGGTGCGGGTGTGGCGGCCGACGAGGACGTTCTCCAGCACCGTCATATTGGCGAAGAGCCGGATGTTCTGGAAGGTGCGGGCGACACCGGCCTGGGTGACCAGATGGGGCTTGGGCGGCAGCACGGATCCCTTGTAGGACACGGTGCCTTCGGTGGGCACGTACAGGCCGGTGAGGCAGTTGAAGAAGGTGGTCTTGCCCGCGCCGTTGGGGCCGATGAGGCCGACGATCTCGCCGGGGTGGACGGCGAGGTCGACCGAGCGTACGGCCGTGAGTCCGCCGAAGCGCATGGTGACGCCGGTGGCGGTGAGCACGGGGTTGGTCGTGGTGATGGTCGTCATCTCGGTCACGCCTCCGCCTTGGTGACGCCGACGGCGCTGTTCGGGAGTCCGGTGTCGTCGGGCACGTCGAGCTGGCCGGTCTCGTGGTATTCGAGCTGCTGCCGCCGGTTGGGGATGATTCCTTCGGGGCGGAAGCGCATCAGCAGGATCAGCGCGATACCGAAGGCGAGGAGCTGGTAGTCCTGGAGGAATTCCAGCTTCTTGGGGATCAGGAAGAGCAGGGTGGCGCCCAGTAGCGGACCGCCGATGGTGCCCATACCGCCGAGGATGACGGCGGCGAGCAGGAAGGTGGAGTTCGGCGGCACGGGGCCGGCGAAGACGTACTGCTCGGGGACGACGGTGGTCTGGAAGTGGGCCCAGACGGTGCCTGCGACACCGGCGAGGGTGGCGCCGAGGGCGAAGGCGATGAGCTTGACGCGGAAGCCGTTGATGCCCATCGCGGTGGCGGCCGTCTCGTCCTCGCGGATGGCTACCCAGGCCCGTCCGATACGGGAGTTGCCCGCCCTGCTGAAGACGAGCACCACGAGGATCGTGACGAGCAGCATCAGCAGGTAGTAGTTGCCGTTGGAGTCGAGTGTGAGCCCCCCGAAGGTGTGCTCGTCGTCGAAGTTGAAGCCGAAGATCTCCAGCGGCGGGATGTTGGGGATGCCGTTGGGGCCGTTGGTGACCGAGGGCCCGGAGGTGCCGTCGAGGTTGAGCACGGTGATGCGGAAGATCTCTCCGAAGCCCAGGGTGACGATGGCGAGGTAGTCGCCGCGCAGCCGCAGGGTCGGGGCGCCGATGACGACGCCGAAGATCAGCGAGACCACGGCTCCGGTGATCATGGCGGCCCAGAACGGGAAGTGGACGCCGATGGTGGAGGAGGTGGCTCCGGAGACCAGGGCCGCGGTGTAGGCGCCGACGCCGAGGAAGGCGACATAACCGAGGTCGAGGAGTCCGGCCAGGCCGACGACGATGTTCAGGCCGAGGGCGACGGTCGCGAAGATGGCGATGCTGACGCCGAGTTCGGTGAAGCTGGCCTTCTCCTGGAGGAAGGGGAAGACGACCGCCGTGACCAGCGCCGCGACCAGGGTGGTGGAGCGGTGGGTGGTGGTGAGCGCGCTGATCCGGGCGATGAGTCCCGACTTGACCAGGGCGAGGGCACCGAAGATCACCGCGATGAGGTAGCCGATGAACGGCTCGGGGTGGTCGGCGTCGGTCTGGATGCCGTAGTTGAGGACGTACAGACCGACCGCGAAGGCGCCCGCGATGATCAGGATCTCGGCCCAGGAGGGGAGCGCCTTGGGGCGGCAGATCGGCCGGGTGTCGTCCGGCAGCAGGAAGGTGGTGGCGACCGGGATCGCGGTGGCCAGGGCGGCGACGAAGCCGCCGGGCTCCAGGTTGACCAGGCCGTCGAGGTCGACGGCGATGGCGATGACCGTGAACCAGGTGGTGGCGAAGGTGCCGAGGGCCGCTCCGCGCAGGGCCATGGTGGAACCGGCCGGAGTGAGCCAGCGCAGCCCCCGGATGCCCAGGGCGGCGCCTGCGAACGCGGTGGTGATCAGGGCCAGGACGAGGGTGAGGAGCTGGAGCCCGCCGGGGTAGCCGTAGACGGTGAGGTCTCCGGGGAACTCGGCCGTCCAGGTCCAGGCGAGGAAGGTGGAGAAGACCCCGGCGAGCCCGCCGGCCGCGGTGAGCGCGCGCAGCAGGGTGGTCCGGGAGGCGGCGCCGGTGTTCCGGGCGGTGTTCTTGGTGGTGTCGGTGCTCATGGTCACTCCCTCACGCCCGGTCCGCTACGCGTTCGCCGAGCAGACCCTGTGGTCTGACCAGCAGAACGAGGATGAGCAGGACGAATGCCCAGACGTCCTTCCAGGCACCGCCGCCGAGCTGGTCCATCCCGGGGATGTCCTGGATGAATTTGATGGCCAGGGCCTCGGCGATGCCGAGGACCACACCGCCGAGCATGGCGCCGTAGATGTTGCCGATGCCGCCGAGGACGGCGGCGGTGAACGCCTTGAGACCGGCGATGAAGCCCATCTCGAAGTTGATCTGGCCGTACTTGAGCCCGTGGGAGAGGGCGGCGACGGCGGCGAACGCACCGCCGATGGCGAAGGCCATCACGATGATGCGGTCGGTGTTGATGCCCATGAGCTTGGCGGTGTCGGGGTCCTGCGCGGTGGCCTGCATGGCGCGGCCGGCCCGGCTCTTGGAGACGAACAGGCCCAGGGCGAGCATGCACATCGGGGCGGCTATCAGCAGGAACGCGTCGCCGCGCTGGATGTGCAGATTGCTGAAGATCTCGAAGGACGAGCCCTCGAACTGCGGGAAGCCGCGGGGCTTCTTGGCGTCCGGGTAGAACGCCCAGACGGCCTGCTGCAACGCGATGGACAGGCCGATCGCGGTGATGAGTGGTGCGAGTCGTGGTCCGCCACGCAGGGGTCGGTAGGCGAAGCGTTCGGCTGCCGTGGCGATGCCGACCGACGCGACTACTCCGCCGATGAGCATCAGCGGCAGCGCGAGGGAGAGTGCGGTGCCACTGGGCAGCCAGATGTAGATGGTGAGGGCGCCGAAGCCCCCGATCATGAAGATCTCGCCATGGGCGAAGTTGATGAGCTGGACGATGCCGTAGACCATGGTGTACCCGATGGCGATCAAGCCGTAGAGAGCACCGAGGGTCAGGCCGTTGACCAGCGTTTGCGGCAGTTCGTGCACCGCAGGGCCTCCGATGAGCGTGTCGGATTAGACGCCGCGCGAGGGCGCTGGTGTGCGCCCTCGCGCGGTTCGTTGGGGGAAGGAGCGGGCAGTTGGCGGGTCAGTCCTTGAAGGTGGCGCTCTTCACGGACTTCCAGGCACCCTTCTTGACCTCGTAGACGGTGAGCTGCTTGTTGGTGGTGTCGCCGTACTGGTCGAAGGAGACCTTGCCGGTGACGCCGTCGAACGAGACCTTGCCGAGCGCCTCGGTGATCTTGGCGCGGGCGTCGTCGGGGAGCTTGCCGTCGTTGTCCGCGGCGACCTGCTTGACGGCCTGGATGATCGACCAGGCGGCGTCGTAGGAGTAGCCGCCGTAGGCCGCGTACGGGTCCTTGTAGCCCTGGGCCTGGTAGTTCTTCACGAATGTCTTGGCGGAGTCCAGCTGCTCGACCGGGTAGCCCACGGAGGTCGCGAGGTCACCGTCGTTGCTGGTGCCCGAGGCCTTGATGAAGGCGGGGTCGTAGATACCGTCGCCGCCCATGATCGGGACGTCCGCACCGGCCTGCTTGACCTGGTCGGAGAGCAGACCGCCCTCGGGGAACTGGCCACCGAAGTAGACCGAGTCGGCCTTGGTGGACTTGACCTTGTTGGAGATACCGGTGAAGTCGGTCTCCTTGACGGTCAGGTGGTCGGTGCCGACGACCTTGCCGCCCAGCCGCTTGAACTCGGCGGCGAAGATCTTGGCAAGACCGGCGCCGTACGCCTGCTTGTCGTCGACGACGAAGACCTTCCGCTTCTTGGCGTCGTTGTAGTAGTACTGCGCGGCGAAGCGACCCTGGATGATGTCGGTGGTCGCGGTGCGGAAGTAGGTCTTGAACGGGCGCTCCTTCTTGCCCGAGGCCCAGTTGTCACCCTGGCTCAGCGCCGGGTTGGTGTTGGCCGGGGAGACCTGTGCGAGGTCGGCCTTGTCGAAGACGCCCTGCATGGACTGGGCGACGCCCGAGTTCAGCGGGCCGACCGCGCCGAGGATCTCCTCGTCGTCGACCATCGAGGTGGCGTTCTGCTTGCCGGAGGACGGCACGGCCTGGTCGTCGAAGGACTTGACCTTGAAGGTCACGCCCTCCACCTCGTTGTTCTTGTTGGCGATCTTCGTCGCGAGGTCGACGGAGTTCTTGATGCCCTGGCCGAGGGCGGACAGCGAACCGGTCAGCGGGGCATCGACACCGATGACCACGGTGGTCTTGCCACCCTTGTCTCCGCTTGAGTCTTTGCCGTCGCGCGACCCGCAGGCGCTGAGGGTAAGGGCTCCCGCGGTGATCGCGGTCGTCATGATGAGCAAGGAACGGTGTCGCACGAGGAATCCTTTCCTGGCCCGGCACTCTTCTCAGGGGGTGCCGTGTCCTCGCCGAATGGACCTGTTCTAGCCGTAGCAGGTGCGGCGTACACCCGACGGGGTCGTGACTGGCTGTGACTCTAAGCGTGGGATGTCGCGGGGGGCAGAGGTGCAGGCCATGATGTGACTGTCTTGTTATGACGCGCATCACCCAAGGGTGTCCGTGTAGCGGAACAGAAAGAACAAATCGGGCAAAACGGGACTAAATATTTGGTCCGGATACTGAGAAGTTGCAGTTCCGCTAAGGAGTGTGAGGAACTCGCGAGCGATGTGCGGAGCAGTGTGCACGCAGCGCAGTGGAAAGATCGTTTGCGTAGGCATCGCCGAACAGAAAAGTCTGGTCCTGTATCGCGCGAGTGTTACGGAGCGTGATGTCGAGCGGAGGCAGTTCGACGCCGAGCGGAATCCCCGAACAGCGCCGCACCGAGATGCGCACGATGAGCTGACGACTGGCCCCGCTCCGGACCGTGATGGGGGTGCGAGGGCTGGTGGTGAGGGTCAACGCGGGATACGGCTGGGTGATGTTGTCCACGGTCACAGCGGTGTTCCGGATCGCGGAGACGCGGATCCGGAATGCGAAGACACCCTCGTCTGCCGCACCCCTCAGGCCAGTTGTGCCCGCATAGCTCACCTCGACGGCCTGGGCGGGCCATGGGGGTGGCGGGGGTGCGGACGGAGCGGGTTGGTTCAGCAGGAGATAGCAGCCCACAGTGATGGCGGCGACGACACCGGTGAGGGCGAGGGCGATACGGCGTGTGCGCCGGGGCAGCGCCGCCCAACGCCCGTACACGCCGGGGGAGTCGGGGTCACCGGCGCGCCCGGTGAGGGTTTCGGGGGCAGGGCCTTCGGCGGACGCCTCGGTGACGGGGGCCAGGGGGTGCGGATCGCTGCCGGGGGCGGCCGGTTCGACCGGGCCGATGCCGCTCATCGCGGAGGCCGCCGGTTCTCATGGCGGCGGGCATGGCTGTTCCGGCGGCGGGCGTGGCTCTTCGCGGGCGCACGGCGCCGCTTCGTCTGACGCGTGATCAACTCCTGTGCGGCACGGACCGTGCGCACGTGGGTCGACGCCCTCATGGAAAAACGTTAGACCGCGCCCGAGGGGGAGGCAACGGCCGTGCACGCACGAACGGCCGGTGGTGCGGTCGCGCGCGCCCTCGGGCGAACGAGGGCCGCACCACCGGTCAGGGCATCACTGGGCGGCGCGCTCCTTCGCGTCCTGGACCTCGGCGATCGTCTTGGACCGTCCGGCCTCGTCGACCTCGCGCAGCAGGCAGGTCAGCCGGGCGGTGCACACCCGGCGGTCCTGCTCATCGCTGATCACGATCTCGTAGGTGGCGGTGGAGCGGCCGCGGTGGACGGGGGTGGCGACCCCGGTGACCAGACCGGAGCGGACCCCGCGGTGATGGGTGCAGTTGAGGTCCACCCCGACCGCGATCCGTCCGCTGCCGCCGTGGAGCATCGAGCCGATCGAGCCGAGGGTCTCGGCCAGCACCGCGGAGGCGCCGCCGTGCAGCAGTCCGTACGGCTGGGTGTTGCCCTCCACGGGCATGGTGCCCACCACGCGCTCGGCGGAGACCTCCCGGATCTGCACGCCCATGCGGGTGCCGAGGTGGCCGGCGGAGAACAGCGCGGGAAGGTCGACGCCGAGCGCCGCGTACTCGTCGATGACCTCTTGTGGGAACTTCACGCTGGACTGCTCGCCCATGGACCGGCTCCGTTCGTGTGCTTGTTGTCGCCCTCTTCCTATCAGGTGGCTGAGCAAACGCTTAGGCCGGGTCGCCCTGTTCCATCGGGTCGCTCGGTGTCAGGCGGATCACCACCGACTTGCTGGCCGGGGTGTTGCTGGTGTCGGCGGTGGCGTCCAGTGGCACCAGGACATTGGTCTCCGGGTAGTAGGAGGCGGCGCAGCCGCGCGCGGTCGGGTAGTGGACCACGCGGAAGCCGGTGGCGCGCCGCTCGCTGCCGTCGGTCCACTCGCTGATCAGATCGGCGTAGGAGCCGTCGGCGAGCCCCAGCTCCTGGGCGTCCTCGGGGTGGATCAGCACCACCCGGCGGCCGTTCTTGATCCCGCGGTAGCGGTCGTCCAGGCCGTAGATCGTGGTGTTGTACTGATCGTGGGAGCGGAGGGTCTGGAGCAGCAGACGGCCCTCGGGCACCTCCGGGTACTCCACCGGGGCGGCGGTGAAGTTGGCCTTGCCGGTGGCGGTGGGGAAGGTGCGGGTGTCGCGCGGGGCGTGCGGCAGGGCGAAGCCGGAGGGGTCGCTCACCCTGGCGTTGAAGTCCTCGAAACCGGGGATCACGGCGGCGATGCGGTCCCGGATCGAGGCGTAGTCCTTCTCGAACTCCTCCCAGGGGGTGCGGCTGCCGGGCCCCAGCACCCGGCGGGCCAGCCGGGCGACGATCGCGGGCTCGGAGAGCAACTGGGGGCCCGCGGGCTCCAGGCGCCCGCGCGAGGCGTGCACCATGCCCATGGAGTCCTCGACGGTGACGAACTGCGGACCGCCGGCCTGGACGTCCCGCTCGGTGCGGCCGAGGGTGGGCAGGATCAGCGCCCGGGCACCGGTGACCACATGCGAGCGGTTGAGCTTGGTGGAGACATGGACGGTCAGCCGCGCGGTGCGCATGGCGTCCTCGGTGACCTCGGTGTCGGGCGATGCCGCCACGAAGTTGCCGCCCATGGCGAAGAAGACCTTGGCCTGGCCGTCGCGCAGCGCGCGGATGGCGCGGACCACGTCGAAGCCGTGCTCACGCGGCGGCGCGAAGCCGAACTCGCGCTCCAGGGCGTCCAGGAAGGCCGGGGCGGGCCGCTCGAAGATGCCCATGGTGCGGTCGCCCTGCACATTGCTGTGGCCGCGGACCGGGCACACCCCGGCGCCGGGACGGCCCACGTTTCCGCGCAGCAGCAGGAAGTTGACCACTTCCCGGATGGTGGGCACCGAGTGCTTGTGCTGGGTGAGCCCCATCGCCCAGCAGACGATGGTGCGCTTGGAGGCGAGGACCATGCGCAGCGCGCGGTCGATCTCGGCGCGGTCCAGACCGGTGGCGCGCAGCGTCTCGTCCCAGTCGGCGGCGCGGGCCGAGGCGGCGAACTCCTCGAAGCCATGGGTGTGCTCGTGGATGAACTCCTCGTCGACCGCGCCCTCGGTATCCAGTATCAGCCGGTTGAGCAGGCGGAAGAGGGCCTGGTCGCCGCCGAGCCTGATCTGGAGGAAAAGATCGGTGAGCGCGACACCGGTGGTGAGACCGCGCGGGGTCTGCGGGTTCTTGAACCGCTCCAGACCCGCTTCGGGCAGCGGGTTGATCGAGATGATCTTCGCGCCGTTGGCCTTGGCCTTCTCCAGGGCGGCGAGCATCCGCGGATGGTTGGTGCCCGGGTTCTGCCCGGCCACGATGATCAGGTCGGATGTGTAGAGGTCCTCCAGCAGCACACTGCCCTTGCCGACGCCGAGGGTCTCGGTGAGCGCCGAGCCGGAGGACTCATGGCACATGTTCGAGCAGTCAGGCAGGTTGTTGGTGCCGAACTCGCGGGCGAAGAGCTGGTAGAGGAAGGCCGCCTCGTTGCTGGTGCGGCCCGAGGTGTAGAAGACGGCCTCGTCGGGGGAGGACAGGGCGCCCAGTTCCTCGGCGATGATGCCGAAGGCGCGGTCCCAGGAGACCGGCTCGTAGGAGGTGGCGCCCTCGGGCAGATACATGGGGTGGGTGAGCCGCCCCTGCTGGCCGAGCCAGTAACCACTGCGGGTGGCGAGGTCGGCCACCGGGTGGGCGGCGAAGAACTCGGGGGTGACCCGGCGCAGCGTGGCCTCTTCGGCGACGGCCTTCGCGCCGTTCTCACAGAACTCGGCCTTGTGCCGCTTCTCCGGCTCCGGCCAGGCGCAACCCGGACAGTCGAAACCGTCCTTCTGGTTGACCCGGAGGAGGGTGAGCGCGGTACGGCGCACCCCCATCTGCTGGTGAGCGATACGCAGCGAGTGGCCGACGGCGGGCAGACCGACGGCCGAGTGCTTCGGGGGCGTGACCTCCGGCGCGTCCTGGACCGGATCGCCTGTGGGCGGCTTGGCTGCCATGTCGCTCCTCTGTGAGCTCGGCGGTGCGTGTCCTGTGCAGGAATCTGCTGGCACCGATCCTGTCATGGGGCACCGACATCCGGGACCGGGCGGTCTCGCCTGATCCTTTCTCCCCCTGTCCCCTTCTTCCCCTTCTCCCCTTCTCCCCTTCTCCCCTTCTTCTCCGCTGTCCCGCCCGCCGTCTCGTCCGCTGGTCCGGTGCCGGGGCGGGAAGCATTGTCAGTGGGGCGTGGCAGGATCGGGGACGTGGCAGAGAAAGCATCGAAGAAGACCGCAGCGCCCGCGCCCGACCGCACGGGGGAGGACCGTCCCCGCCTGCTCCTGCTGGACGGGCATTCCCTGGCATACCGGGCGTTCTTCGCGCTGCCGGCGGAGAACTTCAACACAACCACCGGCCAGACCACCAACGCGATCTACGGCTTCACCTCGATGCTGGCGAACACGCTCCGTGATGAGCGGCCCACGCACCTGGCGGTGGCCTTCGATGTCTCGCGCAAGACCTGGCGCTCCGAGCAGTTCACCGACTACAAGGCGAACCGCTCCAAGGCTCCGGACGAGTTCAAGGGCCAGGTCGAGCTGATCGGCGAGCTGCTCGACGCCATGAGCGTCACCCGCTTCGCGGTCGACGGCTTCGAGGCCGACGATGTCATCGCCACCCTTGCCACCCAGGCCGAGGCCGAGGGTTTCGAGGTGCTGATCGTCACCGGCGACCGTGACTCCTTCCAGCTGGTCAGCGACCATGTCACGGTCCTCTACCCGACCAAGGGCGTCTCCGAGCTGACCCGCTTCACGCCCGAGAAGGTCCAGGAGAAGTACGGCCTCACCCCCGCCCAGTACCCGGACTTCGCGGCGCTGCGCGGCGACCCGTCGGACAACCTCCCCGGTATCCCGGGCGTCGGTGAGAAGACCGCGGCGAAGTGGATCAACCAGTTCGGCTCCTTCCAGGAGCTGGTGGACCGGGTCGACGAGGTCAAGGGGAAGGTCGGCGACAAGCTCCGTGACCACCTCGAGGCCGTCAAGCTCAACCGGCAGCTCACCGAGCTGGTCCGGGATGTGGAGCTGGGCACCGGCCCGGACGGTCTCAAGCGCAGCCCCTACAACAGGGAAGCGCTCTCGGTGATCCTGGACGCCCTGGAGTTCCGCCACCAGAACTTCCGCGACCGCCTCATGGCCGTCGACCCCGGCGCAGCCGAGGAGGAGCCGCCGGCCGCGGGCCCCGGTGTCGAGGTCGACGGCGTCACGCTGGGCGCGGGCGAGCTCGCCCCCTGGCTGGAGACCCACGGCGGCGCGGCGCTGGGTCTGGCCACCGTCGACAGCTGGGCCCTGGGCAGCGGCAGCGTCAGCGAGATCGCGCTGGCCACCGCGGAGGGACCGGCCGTCTGCTTCGACCCCGCGCGGCTGGACGAGGCCGATGAGCGGGCCTTCGCCGGCTGGCTCGCCGAGACCGGCCGCCCCAAGGTGATGCACAACGCCAAGGGGCTCATGCGGGTCTTCGCCGAGCACGGCTGGTCCGTCGCGGGCGTGCGCATGGACACCGCCCTCGCCGCCTACCTGGTCAAGCCCGGCCGCCGCTCCTTCGAGCTGGACGCGCTGTCGGTGGAGTACCTGGGCCGTGAGCTGTCCCCGGCCGCCGCCGCGGACAGCGGACAGCTCGCCTTCGGCACCGACGAAGAGGCCGAGCAGGACGCCCTGATGATCAAGGCGCGGACCATCCTCGACCTCGGCGAGGCTTTCGGCGAGCGGCTCGAGGCCGTCGGCGCCGCCGGGCTGCTGCACGATGTGGAGCTGCCCACCTCCGAGCTGCTGGCCCGGATGGAGCGCGCGGGCATCGCCGCCGACCGCGCCTGGCTGGACCGCATGGAGCAGCAGTTCGCGGCCGCCGTGCAGCAGGCCGTGAAGGAGGCCCACGCCGCGGTGGGCCATGAGTTCAACCTCGGCTCGCCCAAGCAGCTCCAGGAAGTGCTCTTCGGTGAGCTGGGCCTGCCCAAGACCAAGAAGACCAAGACCGGTTACACCACCGACGCCGACGCGCTCGCCTGGCTGGCCGCGCAGACCGACCACGAGCTCCCGGTGATCATGCTGCGCCACCGTGAGCAGGCCCGGCTGCGCTCCACCGTCGAGGGGCTGATCAAGACCATCGCGCCCGGCGGCCGGATCCACACCAGCTTCAACCAGACGGTGGCCGCCACCGGACGGCTGTCCTCCACCGACCCCAACCTCCAGAACATCCCGGTGCGCACCGACGAGGGGCGGGCCATCCGGCGCGGCTTTGTGGTGGGCGAGGGCTTCGAGTCCCTGATGACGGCCGACTACAGCCAGATCGAGCTGCGGGTCATGGCCCATCTCTCCGAGGACGAGGGCCTGATCGAGGCGTTCACCTCCGGCGAGGACCTGCACACCACCGTCGCCTCCCAGGTCTTCGGGGTCGCCAAGTCCGAGGTGGACCCGGAGATGCGCCGCAAGATCAAGGCGATGTCCTACGGTCTGGCGTACGGCCTGTCGGCGTTCGGTCTCTCCCAGCAGCTGGGTATCACCCCGGACGAGGCCCGCAAGCTGATGGAGAACTTCTTCGAGCGGTTCGGCGGAGTGCGCGACTACCTCCAGCGGGTCGTGGAGGAGGCGAGGGCCACCGGCTACACCGAGACCATGCTCGGCCGCCGCCGCTATCTGCCCGACCTCACCAGTGACAACCGCCAGCGCCGCGAGATGGCCGAGCGGATGGCGCTCAACGCCCCGATCCAGGGCACCGCCGCCGACATCGTGAAGATCGCGATGCTCAAGGTGGACGCGGCGTTGACGCAGGAGAAACTCTCGTCGCGGATGTTGTTGCAGGTCCACGACGAAATCGTGCTCGAAGTCGCCCCCGGTGAGCGGGAGCGGGTCGAGGAGCTGGTGCGCCGTGAGATGGCGCATGCCTTCCAACTCCGCGCTCCGCTTGATGTATCCGTCGGTTCCGGTGCGGACTGGGAATCGGCCGCTCACTAAGGCAACCCTTACCGGAGGAGCTCGGGCAAGCCCTGAAGTGCGGTGTACATCGCTGGCTGCGGGCCATAAGTTGCCGTAGTGTCACGAGGGTTGACGCGCGGGGGAGCGCATGATGTCCGACGGGAGGGACACACGGATGGCACCGCTTATCGGCCGGCGTTTGCGCAAGGGGGCGGCCACGACGGCGGTGGCGGCGGCCGCGATGGCCGCCCTCACCGCATCGCAGGCACCGGGATTCGCCAGCAGTTCGGACCACGGCGACCGGGACCGCAATCGGGAGCAGACGGCGAGCGATTCACCGGCGGTGGACGACACCCCCATTGACGGCGGTTCGTCGTACCACACCGATCTGCCACCGCTGAAGACGCCCGGCAAACCGGGCCACTCGGCAGATCTCCCCGGTATCCCCGGCGGCGGCACCAAGACCGAGGCCGGTATCCCCGCGACCGTCCTCGACGCGTACAAGAGAGCGGAAGCCGCCCTCAAGGACTCCCGCCCCGGCTGCAATCTGCCCTGGCAGCTGCTGGCCGCGATCGGCAAGGTCGAGTCCGGTCAGGCCCGCGGCGGCAATGTGGACGCCGAGGGCACCACCCCCCGGCCCATCCTCGGCCCGGTGCTCAACGGCAATGGCTTCGCCATGATCAAGGACACCGACGGCGGGGCCTTCGACGGGGACGCCACCCATGACCGGGCCGTCGGCCCCATGCAGTTCATCCCGTCGACCTGGGCCAACTGGGGCCGGGACGGCAACAACGACGGCGAGCGCGACCCCAACAACATCTACGACGCGGCCCTGGCCGCCGGAAACTACCTGTGCGCGGGCGACCGGGACCTGTCCACCGAGCACCATCTGCACCAGGCGATCCTCGGCTACAACCACTCGCAGGAGTACCTGAACACGGTCCTGTCGTGGTTGGAGTACTACAAGCGCGGCACCCATGAGGTGCCCGACGGCACCGGAGTGCTGCCCTCGGACAACCGCTCGGGCGGCTCCGGGCCGGGCGCCGGCGGCAAGGGCTCGCACAACGGCCACGGCGGCGGGAAGGGCACGGGCAACGAGCACGGCCATCCGCGGACCCTCCCCAAGTCAACCGATTCCAGCCCCAAGCCTCCGTCGCACGGCGGTGAGACGCCCGGCACCTCCTCGCCGAAGCCGCCGAAGCCGCCGAAGCCGCCCCAGACCCCCGCGCCCAGCGTGCCCACCGCCCTCGCCTCCGTCGGTGCGAAGGAGTTGTCCGCCACCGCGGGCACCGAGTTCGCCACGCTGCCCCGCGTCCGCGCGGTGGACGCCAAGGGCAAGCCGGTGGCCAAGGCGAAGATCCGGTACGAGATCCGCGGGGAGACGGGCGCCCGCTTCGCCGGTCTGGTCAAGTCCGCCGTGGTGCCCACCGGTTCCGACGGCACCGCCACCGCGCCCAAACTCACCGCGGGCGAGCAGACCGGATCCTTCGCCGTGCGTGCCACGGTCGAGGGGAAGAAGCTGACCCCGGTCGAGTTCAAGGCCACCGTCAAGGCCCGCCCCACTCCGCAGGCCGACGCCCTGGCCCGGATCGACGACAAGGCCTTCACGGCCGAGACCGGTGGCACGTTCGCCGATCCGCTCACCGTCAAGGCCACCTACAAGGGCAAGGTCGCGGCGGGTGTGCCGGTCACCGCCACCATGATCTCCGCGGATCCCGAGAAGCCCGTGGAGAACGACAAGGGCCCCTACTTCCTGGACGAGAAGGGCAAGCCGGTCCGCACCCTGACCGGGCTGAAGACCAACGCCCTGGGGCAGCTCACCCTGCCCCAGATCCTCGCCGACGAGCACGCGGGCACCTATCTGCTCCGGCTGACCACGGCCGACGGCGCGGTACTCACCGTCGAGCTGACGGTCACCCAGGCCGCCGCCTCCTGAGGGCCGACGGCCGGAAGGCCGCGTAGCGCATCCGCACCGCCCCCGGGCCCCGACGGGCCCGGGGGCGGTGCGGCGTTTTCGCCGCTCCTCGTTCCCGCCGTTGTGTTCTCATCTGCGCCGCCCGTTGCTACGGTGCACCGAACCTTGAGCTGACACCACGTCAGATCCAAGCTTGTCACCCCCCCCCGAACAACGGGAGGCCCAGCATGCGTGCCCTCGCAGCCGCCGCGATCGGGCTCACCGCCGCCCTCGCGCTCGTTCTCACCGTCAGCGCCATCGGCGGCCCCAGCGGCGAAACCTCCCCCGAGCCCCTGCTCACCACCGTCCCCGAACACCCCTGAGGGAGGCGGACCACCATGCGCCGCACAGCCAGCCTGGTGCTGCTCGCCTTCGCCGTGTTCTGCGCCGCCCTCTCACCGCTGCTGCGCTGGTACGCGTTCCCCCGGCTGGCCAAGATCCCGCCCGACGAGTACCAGACGGCCGTCCTCGAAGCCGCACCCGCCACCCTCATCGACTACGGGACCATGAAGCCCCGCAAGGTCCCCAAGGTCAGCATCGTGCAGACCCTGCGCGGAAACGTGGCGGCGGCCGAGAAGACCGGCAGGACCACCGGACGCGATGTGGTGGTCTGGGACGCCCTGAGCTACATCGCGGGGCCCGACGGGAAGATGGTCTCCCGGATCCCCGAGCGCTATGTCTTCGACGCCCACTCCCAGGACCCGGTGCACTCCGGCGGTGAACACGTCGACGGGGACGCGGTGCGTCGCGACGGCATCGAGTTCAAATGGCCGTTCCTCACCGAGAAGCGCGACTACCGCTATTTCGACGCCCAGACCCGCACCTCCGCCCCCATCCACTACAAGGGCACCCGCACCTTCCGCGGGCTGGAGGTCTACTACTTCGAGCAGACCATTCCCTGGACCAAGGTGCCGCTGCCCAAGACCATGCCCGTCGACGGCGTCACCCCCGAGGCGGTCCGCAAGGCCGGAACCTCCCGCTGGTACACCACCAAGCGCATGTTCTGGGTCGAGCCCGCCACCGGCGCGCCCGTCAACGGTGAGGAGATCCACCGCGAGGAGCTGCGCGGTGGCACCCTGCTGGGCGACCGGGACAAGGTGACCGTCTTCTCCGGCCATGTGAAGATGCGCGAGGACTACATCAAGCACACCGTGGACCTGGTCTCCTCCCAACGGCAGCTGGTCCTCCTGTTGACCAGCTATCTGCCGTGGGGTCTGCTCACCCTCGGGGGCGGGCTGTTCGCCCTCGCCCTGTGGCTGGAGGCCCGTAGCCGCCGCCCGCGACCGGCCGCCGCGGCCGGGACGTCGGCTGCCGAGCCGGTTGTCAGTGGCTCCTCGTAGCGTAGGGACATGCCAGTCAACACCTGTGTCCCCGGCCCCGAACTCATCGGTCATATCGCCGAATTGGCGCGCCTGGAATGGAAACCGGGTGTCACCGGGGCCGCCGTCCGGCGCTTCGGCTGGGTGCCCGACGGATCCCGCACCTCCTCGCACCACACCGGGACCGGGCACTATGTCTACCCCGAGTGGTTCGGCGGTGACTCCGGGGACGCGGCCGACACCGAATGCCTGATCCCGTTCTGCTACTACTACGAGCCCGACGACTTCGATGTCGAGCTCCAGGCGGACGGGCTCACCGGCAATGTCGACTGGCTCGCCGAGTACTACGACGAGGAGCCCTCCTGGGTCTTCCACCGCGAGGCCGATCGCTCCTTCTTCGACGGCCAGTGGCGCACCGCCGTCGATGCTTTCGGGGAGCGGCTGGGGGAGCCGGAGACGGTGGTCAGCCATGACCTGGGCGGCCATGCGTGGCACTACGCGGCCTGGCGCTGCGGTGGCAACGCGGTGGTGGTCGGCCAGACCGTGGACAACGGCTCGTACAGCACCTTCGAGCAGGCGCTGATATGGGTCGGCCCGCATCCGGCGGACGAGCCGATGCCGACGGCGGAGCAGTTCTCGCTGCGGCTGGAGTGCTGACCGGGGCGGGTGGCCGTGGCGGTGCGCGGGTCGTCAACTTCCGTCCTGGCATTCGCTCGAGGTAGCGAAGCCGGTAGTGATCAGGGTAGGAGCATGGCTAGCATTCCGCCCATGCCGGGCATCACTATTGAATTCACCGAGCAGGAGCTGGCCGAGCTGCGCGCGGAGGCCAAGGAGAAGGGCGTCGCGATCAAGCGGCTGGCACACGACATACTGACCGAGGACGTGGTGCGGCGGCGGCAGAAGCAGCGTTTTGTCGAGGGCGCCGTGAGGTTCGCCCTGGAGTACAAGCCCGAATTCGAGCGGGAGTTCCCGCAAGGCATGCGGTGATCCTCTACGTCGATGCCGGCTGGGTGCTGAACGTCCAGGTCGCGGTCTCCCCGGTGAACACACCGGTGCGGGACTGGGGCGCGCTGCACTGTATGACCGAACGGCACCGCTACGAACGCTTCGCGGGGGAGCCGTATTACGAGGAGGCCGCCGCCCGCGCCGCCACCTTTCTGCACACCTCGCTGATCCTGGAACCGTTCTCCGACTACAACGCCACGATCGGCGCGGCCTGCGCGCAGATGTACATGGAGGAGTCCGGAGAACGGATCACCCCGCCACCGGGCGCCATGGTCAAACTGGTCCGCGACATAAGGAAGTCCGCCCGGTTCCGCCTGAGCGAAACCGCACGCCGCCTCCGCGGCTGGGCCGACTGACGCCGCGCGTGCGCGGATGCCCGCCGGAATGCGGCGTACTCTCCGCTCAGCGGCGGGGGTTGGTGCGGCGGGTGGGCTCGGCCGTGGCCGGGTCCTCGGGCCATGGATGCTTGGGGTACCGACCGCGCAACTCCGCCCGCACGGACCGGTAGCCGTCCTTCCAGAAGGACGCCAGATCGGCGGTGACCGCCGCCGGACGTCCCGCCGGGGACAGTAGATGCACCAGCAGCGGCACCCGTCCGCCCGCGATCCGCGGGGTCTGCTGCCGGCCGAACAACTCCTGGAGCTTCACCGCCAGCACCGGCTGGCCCTCGCCGTAGTCGACCCGCACCCGTGACCCGCTCGGCACCTCGATCCGCTCCGGCGCCAGCTCATCGAGGCGCCCCGCGTCCCCCGTGGCCCACGGCAGCAGCCGGGACAGTGCCTGCCCGGCGTCCACCCGCTCCAGATCGGCCCGTCTGCGCGCCCGGCCCAGCTCCACGCCGAGCCAGTCGTCCGCTCGCTCCAGCAGGGCCGCGTCGGAGACGTCCGGCCAGGGGGCGCCCAACTCCCGGTGCAGAAAGGCCAATCGCTGCCGTAGCGATATCGCGCCCGATGACCAGCGCAGCAGCCCCGGGCCCTCCCGGCGCAACCCCTCCAGCAGCGCGTCCCGCACCAGCGCCGGATCGGGGGCGGTCAGCGGGCGGGCCACCAGCTCGATCGCGCCGAGCCGCGACACCCGTCGGGCGAGAACGTCGCCCTCGGCCCAGCGCACCTCCTCGCCGTCCGAGCCCAGTGCCGCGGCGGCGGCCCGCGCGGTGGCCTCGTCGGTCACGGCCGCGAGCCGCACCCGCGCGGAGGCGGAGGTCACCGGCCGGTCGGCGACGGCCACGGCGAGCCAGTCCGATCCACCGAGCCGTGACCCCTCGCTCAGTTCCGCGCCTGTCCCGGCCGCCATCAGATACGCCCGCTCCCCGCGCCGCCGGGCCACCCGCTCGGGAAACGCCAGCGCGGCCACCAGCCCCGCCACCGCGTCATCGCTGCGGGTGCACGCACCGGTCCGGCGCCCGTGATCGGCCGCCGGGTCCCCCTTCGCGTCGCCGTCCTTCGCGTCGCCGTCCGCGCCGGGCGAGGCGGCCGCCGAGGGGCCGGGGCCGGTGCCGCCCGCCGTCACGGCGCGTTCCAGCCGGCGGACTTCCTGCCGCCAGCGGGAGGCGTAGGGGTCGCCGCCGCGGCGGGCGGTGCGCCAGGCGCCCGCCAGGTCGTCGCCGTACTCCCGCGGCGGTTCCTCGCTGAGCAGCGCCACCACCTCGGCCGCCCGGCGCGCGCCCACCTCCCGCGCGCCGTCCAGCAGCGCCCGCGCCAGCCGGGGGTGGAGGCCCAGCCGGGCCATCCGGGTGCCGCGTTCGGTGGCCCGTCCGGCCGCGTCCACGGCGCCGATCGCGGTCAGCACCTCGCGTGCGGCTGTCATCGCCCCGGCGGGCGGCGGGTCGAGCAGGGCGAGGCCGGATGCGTCCGGGGCGCCCCAGCACGCCGCTTGCAGCGCGAAGGCCGTCAGATCCGCACCGGCGATCTCCGGGGACGGGAAACGCGGCAGCCGGGCGTCCTCCGCCTCCGGCCAGCAGCGGTAGACCGTGCCCGGCGCCTCGCGTCCCGCACGGCCCGCGCGCTGGCGGGCGGCGGCACGGGAGGCGCGTACGGTCGTCAGCGCGCTCAAGCCCCGCGCGTGGTCCATCCGCGGTTCGCGGGCCAGCCCGCAGTCCACCACCACCCGTACGCCCGGCACGGTCAGGCTGGACTCGGCGACGGAGGTCGCGAGCACCACCCGCCGCGGGCCGCCGTCAGTCCCGGCGAGCACCGCCTCCTGGACGGCGGCCGGGGCCCGCCCGTGCACCTGGAGCACCTCGGCCCCGTCGAGGCCGGCCAGCATCCCGGCCACCCGCGCGATCTCCGCGACGCCCGGCAGGAAGCACAGCACATCGCCTTCGCGCTCGCGCAGCGCCCGACGCACCACCGACGCGACATGCTCCAGCAGGGCGGGGTCCACCCGCATCCCGTGCGGCGGGCGTACCGGACGGGCCGGTGGCGCCCATACGACCTCCACGGGGTGGGACACACCGGGGGCCGATACGACGGGCGCGGTGGCCCCGTCACCCCCGCCCTCGCCGCCGTCCCCGAGCAGCCGCGCCCAGCCCTCCGCGTCCGTGGTGGCCGATGCCGCGACCAGCCGCAGCTCCGGGCGGAGCGCCGCCCGGACGTCCAGCAGGAAGGCGGCGGCCGTATCGGCGTCCAGATGGCGTTCATGGCATTCGTCGAGGACGACCGCGTCGACCCCGGCCAGCTCCTGATCGTGTTGCAGCCGTTGCAGCAGTACACCGGTGGTGACCACCTGGACCACGGTTTCGCGGCTCACCTGCCGCTCCCCGCGCACCGTGAAGCCCACCCGTCCGCCGACCCGCTCGCCCAGCAGCCACGCCATCCGCCGTGCCGCGGCGCGGGCAGCGATCCGCCGCGGCTCGGCGACCAGTACCCGCCGCACCGGCTGCCCGTCACCCACCAGACCGGCGAGCACCAGCGGCACCAGGGTGGTCTTACCGGTGCCCGGCGGTGCGCACAGCACCGCCGCACCCCGCTCGTCGAGGGCACGCAGCAGAGCCGGCAGGGCTTCACGTACGGGAAGACGCCCCAGGGCGGCGTCGGCGGCGTCGGCGTCCGCGGTGCCGGAGCGATGGGTCACCGGGCGGCCCGGTCCCGCTCGCAGACGAAGACGGCCGTGCCCGGGATGAGCCCGCCGCGCAGCGGGGACCAGCCGCCCCACTCCTGGTGATTCCAGTCGGGCCATTCCGGTTCAACGAGATCGATCAGCCGGAAACCGGCGGCCACCACGTCCCGTACCCGGTCACCAAGAGTGCGGTGGTGCTCCACATAGACGGCGCGGCCCTGTTCGTCCTGTTCCACATAGGGCGTGCGGTCGAAGTAGGAGGCGGCGACCGACAGCCCTTCGGGCCCCGGCTCGTCGGGGAACGCCCAGCGGATCGGATGCGTCACCGAGAAGATCCAGCGCGCCCCCGGCCGCAGCACCCGGTGGACCTCCCGCATCAGCCGCACCGGATCGGCGACGAACGGCACCGCCCCGTAGGCCGAGCAGGCCAGGTCGAAGGAGCCGGCACGGAAGGGGAGGGCCGTGGCGTCGGCCTGGACGAGGACCACCGGCTCCCGCCCCGCCGTGCCGCCCCGCGCCCGGTCCTCCGCGTCGATCCGCCGGGCGTGCCGCAGCTGCTGGTAGGAGAGGTCGAGGGCGACCGGCCGGGCGCCCTGCGCCGCCAGCCAGCGGGCGCACTGCGCGGCGCCCGCCCCCACCTCCAGGACGTCCAGCCCCTTGAGCCGGTCCGCCGGGCCGAGCAGCCCGGCCTCGGCCTCGTCGAGCCCTTCCGGGCCCCATATGAAGCGGTCGTCGCCGAGGAAGCCGCCGTGCTCCTCCTGGTACTCGTCCGCGTTGCGGTCCCACCACCCGCGGCTCGCCCGGCTGCTCTCCGTGTCGCCGGCGGTCCGCCGGGTGGCCGTCGGCTCCGCCGCGTCCGTCTGGTGGGCCCGGTCCGCGGACCCGTCCGCCGCTGTCCCGAGGTGGCCGCTGGGCTCGTGTTCTTGGACCATCGCGCGCGTCGTCGTACTCTCTGTATCGACCTGTGGCTGCGGGGCACGGTGGTGACCGCGTCGCAGTACGGACCATGCAAATTGCCGGGTTGGGGGCGATAAGCCCCGCGTGTGCTCTTCGTGCATTGACCATGCCCGGCTGCCCCCGTATGCTACAAGTTGCGCTGCGGGCTTGCGCGCCTCGGACGGAGCAGGCCGCGCTCGTATCTGTTGTATGTCCCCTCGGTTGTCGAGGCGCTTTTCGAAATCCTCGGAAAGGTCGCCTCCAAGGCTGTCCGGCTTCGGCAGTGCGATAAGGGTCCCCGGCGTAGCAGTACCTACGACTCAATGTCCGTACCGGAGCCCATTCCCACATGACGAGCAGCACCGAGGCAACCCGCACCACTCCGCAGGTGGCGGTCAACGACATCGGTTCCGAGGAAGCCTTCCTCGCCGCGATCGACGAGACGATCAAGTACTTCAACGACGGCGACATCGTCGACGGCGTCATCGTGAAGGTCGACCGGGACGAGGTCCTGCTCGACATTGGTTACAAGACCGAAGGCGTCATCCCTTCCCGCGAGCTCTCGATCAAGCACGACGTCGACCCCAATGAGGTCGTAGCCGTCGGCGACGAGATCGAGGCCCTTGTTCTCCAGAAGGAGGACAAGGAAGGTCGCCTGATCCTCTCGAAGAAGCGCGCCCAGTACGAGCGTGCCTGGGGCACCATCGAGAAGATCAAGGAAGAGGACGGGATCGTCACCGGTACCGTCATCGAGGTCGTCAAGGGTGGTCTCATCCTCGACATCGGCCTCCGTGGCTTCCTCCCCGCCTCCCTGGTGGAGATGCGCCGCGTTCGCGACCTCCAGCCCTACGTGGGCAAGGAGCTCGAGGCCAAGATCATCGAGCTGGACAAGAACCGCAACAACGTGGTCCTGTCCCGCCGTGCCTGGCTGGAGCAGACCCAGAGCGAGGTCCGCCAGACCTTCCTCACCACCCTCCAGAAGGGTCAGGTGCGCTCCGGCGTCGTCTCCTCCATCGTCAACTTCGGTGCCTTCGTGGACCTGGGTGGCGTCGACGGTCTGGTCCACGTCTCCGAGCTGTCCTGGAAGCACATCGACCACCCGTCCGAGGTTGTCGAGGTCGGCCAGGAGGTCACGGTCGAGGTCCTGGACGTCGACATGGACCGCGAGCGCGTCTCCCTGTCGCTCAAGGCGACCCAGGAAGACCCGTGGCAGCAGTTCGCCCGGACCCACCAGATCGGTCAGGTCGTCCCGGGTAAGGTCACCAAGCTCGTTCCGTTCGGTGCGTTCGTCCGCGTGGACGAGGGCATCGAGGGCCTGGTCCACATCTCCGAGCTGGCCGAGCGCCACGTGGAGATCCCGGAGCAGGTCGTCCAGGTCAACGACGAGATCTTCGTCAAGGTCATCGACATCGACCTCGAGCGCCGTCGCATCAGCCTCTCGCTGAAGCAGGCCAACGAGGCCTTCGGTGCCGACCCGTCCGTGGTCGAGTTCGACCCGACCCTGTACGGCATGGCCGCGTCCTACGACGACCAGGGCAACTACATCTACCCCGAGGGCTTCGACCCCGAGACCAACGACTGGCTCGAGGGCTTCGAGACCCAGCGCGAGGCGTGGGAGACCCAGTACGCCGAGGCGCAGCAGCGCTTCGAGCAGCACCAGGCGCAGGTCATCAAGTCCCGCGAGGCCGACGAGCAGGCTGCCGCCGAGGCCGGCGCCGCCGCTCCGGCGCAGGGCGGGCAGGCCTCCGGTGGCGGTTCGTACTCCTCGGAGTCGACCGACAACTCCGGCGCCCTCGCCTCGGACGAGGCCCTGGCCGCGCTCCGCGAGAAGCTGGCCGGCGGCCAGAGCTGACCATCGGCTGAGGCGGTCGGCGGCGGACACGCCACCGACCGCACCGGCTGACGGCTCGATCGCCTGATCGTCGCGTAAGGCCCGTTCCCCCTGGGGAGCGGGCCTTACGCATGCCCGGGGCCTTACGCGCGCCCAGGGGCTCTACGCATGCCCGGGGGCCTTGCGTGCGCCCGCGGGCTCACACACCCCCCGGGCCGTCCGCTCGCGAGTGGGGCCGGACGCCCACCGAGACCGCGACCGAACCCGACACCGAGTCGACGGTGACGCTCTCCGCGCTGTCGATCTTGATGCCCTCCCGCCCGCCGCTGACCGTGATCCCCTTGACCGTCCAGTACGAGGCCCCGTTCAGATACAGCCCATAGCCGCGGCGCGCGGCGAGAACGGCCCTGGAGGAGCCGGTGAGGGTGATCCGTGAGCCGGAGGTGCCGGACGCGGTGATCTCGAAGCTGCCGCGATAGGTCCCGTCGGCGAGCCGGATCGTATCGCCGGGACGGGCACCGGCCAGGGCGGTCCTGAGCCCGTGCGCATCGGAGACCGGAATCGCGGCGGCCGTGACCGCGGCGGCCTCCCGCGGGATCGAGCCCGCCCCGACGAGTCCACCGGTGGCGATCACGGCGGCGGCGCAGGCGCCGGCCAGGGTGCGTAACCGGGAGGGGCCGTGTGGCTGCATACGAGGGCTGCCTTCCTGCCGTGGCCAGGGGACGCGCACTGACGTGGTCCGGGGGATCCGGGATTCTCGAGGACCTGATGTACCGGAGAGGTACATTTCAGGCTCTGATAAGTGAACATTGGACGACATAGGGAACCGCTGACGGCTCGCGAAGATAGGGTCCGCGTACCGGGGCGTCAACCCTGCCTGGCATGTACGCGACCTGAATCGGCCGGGCGGACACAACGGCGGTGGCCGCGCAAGAAGTTCGGGACCGGTCGGGAATGTCCCCGCCCCCGTTCGGTGTTCTTGGATGTGGAACACGAGGAGGAGCGGTCACGGTGCTAGATCCGCAGGATTTGTACGCATGGGAGTCGAGCGGGCTCGCGGAAGTCGACGCGATTGCCTCCCGGGACTCGGCCGGGCTGGTGCTGCTCTACCACTTCGACGGCTACATCGACGCCGGGGAGACCGGTGACCAGATCGTCCAGCGGCTGCTGGACGGACTGCCGCACCAGGTCGTCGCCCGCTTCGACCACGACCGGCTGGTCGACTACCGGGCCCGGCGCCCCCTGTTGACCTTCCAGCGCGACCGCTGGACCGACTACGAGACCCCGGTCATCGAGCTCCATCTGGTGCGCGACGCAACCGCGGCGCCCTTCCTGCTGCTCACCGGCCCCGAGCCGGATGTGGAGTGGGAGCGGTTCGCGGCGGCCGTGCGGCAGCTGGTGGAGCGGCTCGGGGTGCGCCTCGCGGTGAACTTCCACGGCATCCCCATGGGCGTGCCGCACACCCGCCCGGTCGGGATCACCCCGCACGGCAACCGCACCGATCTGACGCCCGGCCACCGCGGGGTCTTCGACGAGGCCCAGGTGCCCGGGAGCGCCGCCGCGCTCATCGAGTACCGGCTCGTCCAGGCGGGCCATGACGTGCTCGGCGTCGCCGCGCACGTCCCGCACTACCTGGCCCGCTCCGCCTATCCGGACGCGGCGCTCACCGCGCTGGAGACGGTCACCGCGGCCACCGGTCTGGTGCTGCCGGGCGCCGCCCACACGCTGCGCACCGAGGCGCTGAAGGCGCAGGAGGAGATCGAGCGGCAGATCTCGGAGGGTGATGAGGAACTGGTCGCGCTGGTACGGGGGCTTGAGCACCAGTACGACGCGGTGGCCGGGGCCGAGACCCGCGGCAATCTGGTCGCCGAACCGGCCGAGCTGCCCTCGGCGGACGAACTGGGCGCCGAGTTCGAGCGCTTCCTCGCCGAGCGGGAGGGTGAGGGCGGTGGCTGACCGGGGCCCGTATAGCGTGGCCCCATGCTGAAGCTGGGGCTCACGGGCGGAATCGGCGCGGGCAAGAGTGAAGTGTCACGCATCCTCTCCTCGTACGGAGCGGTGCTGATCGACTCGGACCGGATCGCTCGTGAAGTGGTGGAGCCGGGTACGCCCGGACTCGCTGCGGTCGTCGAGGAGTTCGGGCCCGAGGTGCTCACCTCCGACGGCACCCTGGACCGGCCCGGACTGGGCGCGATCGTCTTCGGTGACCCCGAGCGGCTGCGCGCCCTGAACGCGATCGTGCACCCGCTGGTCCGCGACCGCTCCGCCGAGCTCGAGGCGGCCGCCGGATCCGACGCCGTAGTGGTCCATGACGTCCCGCTCCTCACCGAGAACGGCCTGGCGCCCCTCTACGACGTCGTGGTGGTCGTGGACGCCTCGCCCGAGACCCAGCTCGACCGGCTGGTCCGGCTGCGCGGTATGGCCGAGGACGAGGCACGGGCCCGGATGGCGGCGCAGGCGACCCGGGCCGAGCGGCTGGCCGTCGCCGATGTGGTCATCGACAACGACGGTCCGCTGGAGGCCCTGGAGCCGCAGGTCCGTACGGTCTGGACGGAGCTGGTGGAGCGGGCGGCCGGGAGCTGACCGGGTCTGGCGGGGCGCCGGACGGGGAATGAGGTGGACGGGGCCGTTGTTGTGCTGCCCGTACCGACTACCGTCGCCGTTCCGCCGCCGCCGATCCGTTGTCCGTGCCCGGGAAGGAAACAGCCGTGCCCCAGCCCACGCCCGAGACCCATGTCATCGACTTCCGCGCCGCGGAGCAACTGCTCGCCGCCCGCGACCCGCGCGGCGCCGTCAAGCTGCTCGACTCGGTGATCAACGCCCATCCGGAGAACACCGCGGCCCGGCTGCTGCGGGCACGTGCCTTCTTCGGCGCGGCCCAGTTGCGCTCGGCGGAGCTGGAGTTCCAGTTGGTGCTGGAGCGTGAGCCGGACAACGCCTTCGCCCACTTCGCGCTGGGCCGCACCCTGGAGCGGGCCAACCGGCCGGAGGAGGCCACCCGTCACTTCCGCCTCGCGGCGGCGCTCGACCCGCGCCCGGACTTCGTCGAGGCGGCGCGGTTCGGCGAGCGGGGGGAGCGGAACGCGGGGGAGTAGCTGCCCAGGGACGGGGACAGGGACGGGGACGCGGACGAGGGCGGGACAGGGGAGGCCGGGGGCTCACCCTCGGCGACCCCGCACATCCCGTCCGTGGTCCCCGGCCATCCACCGGCCGCGCCCCCTGACCGGTGCGTACGGCGGTACGTCCCGTCCGGGCTGGTAGTGCGGCCCCTGCCGGATGTGCCGGATGACCAGGGCGAGATCGGTGAGGGTGAGGGCGGTGAGCACCGCGCAGGCCGCCGCCCAGCCGGGCCGTCCCGCGACCGAGAAGGCCACGGTGCCGCCGAGCGTCCAGAGCAGCCCCCATGCGGCGAGCCAGAACCGCAGCCGCAGCGGGCTGCGCGCGTGCAGGGGCTCATCGCCCGTCCGGATGAAGCGCATCGACATGGCCCTGCACCTCCCACGTTCTCCCTCTTCGAATCTAACGCCGTCCGGTCGGCCGCGGAGACCTGCGATCATGCCCTGAGCAGACCGCATCGGAAGAGGAGCCGCCAGTGATCCGCCAGTCATGGGACGAATCGGCCGCCCTGCGAGCCCGGATCCGCGGCTGTCTGCTGGGCGGCGCGATCGGCGATGCCCTGGGCAATCCGGTCGAGTTCCGCTCCCTGCGGGCGATCCGCGACACCCACGGGGACGCGGGGGTCACCACCCTCCTCCCGGACGGAAGCGGCGCCGTGGGCCGGGTCACCGACGACACCCAGATGACCCTGTTCACCGCCGAGGGCCTGATACGGGCGCACGCCAGGGCCATGTCCAAGGGCATCGGCGGCGCCGAGACCGCCCTCGTCCGCAACGCCTATCTGCGCTGGCTCGACACCCAGAACCACCCCGCGCCGCCGCCCGCCCCGGATGCGTACGACCCGGTCCGCTCCGGCTGGCTGCGCCACCAGCCCTGGCTGTACGCCCGCCGCGCCCCCGGCAACGCCTGTCTCTCCGGGCTGGCGGAGGAGCACATCCCCTCCCCGCACGATCCGCTCGACGGCCGCCCCGGACCGGTGAACTCCGGTTCCAAGGGCTGTGGCACCGTCATGCGCTCGGCCCCCTTCGGCATGGTCGGCCTGGACCCCCGTGGCTCCTTCGAACTCGCCGCCCGCTGTGCCCAGATCACCCACGGCCACCCCACGGGCTACTACGCCGCGGGCGCCCTGGCCGCGATGGTCGCGTGCCTGCTCGAGGGCGAATCCCTGGAGGGAGCCGCCCTGCGCACCCTGGAAGTCCTGGCCCGCTATCCGGGCCACGAGGAGACCACCACCGCGCTGCGCGCCGCGATCGACCTGGCGGCCGAGGGCGATCCGGCCCCGGAGAAGACCGAATCGCTGGGCGGTGGCTGGATCGCCGAGGAGGCGCTCGCCATCGGGGTGTACTGCGCCCTGGCCCGGACCCCGGACCAGCAGATCTCCTATGGCCCCGGCGGCCTGATCAGCTATGACCCGATGCCGCCGCGCACCCCGCTCCAGGCCGCGCTGCTGCTGTCGGTGAACCACTCCGGTGACAGCGACTCGACCGGCTCCATCTGCGGCAATCTCCTCGGCGCCCAGCACGGCGACCACCGCCTTCCGCCGTCCTGGCTGGCCCGGATCGAGGGCCGCGGTGTGATCGCCGAACTCGCCGACGACATGGCCTTCGAGTTCCACCGCTCGGTCGAGCTCTACGAGCCCTACGAGGACCTGGTCTTCCCCCGGGACCGCTACCCCGTCGGCTGAGCCGGGTCCGTCGGTGGGCGGCGTTCGGTCATGCGCTCGCCCCGGCGCTCAGACCGCGCACGGTGAGGTCGATGAGGTGGCGCAGCCGTGTGCTGAGGACGTCCAGGGGTTCGGGCTCCTGGGCGAGGCCGGTGAGGGCGTCCACCAGCAGGGTGGCGGTGTCCTGGGCGGTGAGGGCGTCGCCCAGGAGGTCGAGGTCGGCCGCGGCGGAGTCCAGTACGGCCGCGACGACGGTGATCAGACGGGCCCTCAGGGCGGCCGAGAGGTTTCCGGTCGTCCCGGTGGCGTCGCCGAGCGCGGCGGACTCGGCGAACAGCTCCTTGCGCGCGTTCGCGTCGAGCGTTCCGGCGGAGAGCTCCAGCTTCACCGTGAGAACGCCGAACAGCCGGTCCACCGTGCTGCCTTCGGCCTCGGCCGCCCGTTCCGCGGTGCGGATCATCTGGTCGACCAGCCGGTTCCCCACGGTGCGGAAGATGTCCTCCTTCCCGCCGAAGTGCTGGTAGAGGGCGGGGCGGGACATGGCCGACGCCTGGGCCAGGAGGTCCATGGAGGTGAGCCGGTAGCCGTAGCGGCCGAAGACGCCGAGGGCCGCGTCGAGGATCTGGTCGCGTCTGACGCTGGTGTCACGTGGCATTCTGACAGAATGCGTTCATAGTGTCAGGGTGTCAATGAGGAAGCGGATGAGGCGAGTTGATCATCTCGCCGGAGTGCGCTCCGAGCGACCCCGGCGGAACCAGCGCTGCGCCTTGTGCAGGAAAGGAAAGCGTTCGTGCTTCTCCCGGGCGCTGCGGTCCAGCTCCTCCATCAGCCGCTTGGAACGCTGCTCCATGTCCAGCTCGGCGAGGATGCGGTCGACCTCCGCGAGCAGCGCGCCGTGCAACTGCCAATGCCCGGGGTGCTGCCGGACACGGCGCAGCAGGGTCCGGGCGACGTGGTCACGGCTGGCGTGTGCGGTGGCGAGCTCGTTCGCCAGCCGGGATTCGGCCTCCTCGGCGCTGGCGCTGACCGGGCTGGTGACCAGCACCGCGAAGCTCTCGACGGCCGAAGCCATATGGACGAAGAGGTCGTGCAGCTCCTCCGCCACGGTCGGCGGGAACAGGGGCTCGTCGGTCCGCTCCTTGGCCAGGTCGGTCAAAGTGCGGGTGAGGACCCGCAGGACAACCGTGCAGATCTCCAGGGTGTCCAGCCCGGTGCGCAGCACCACGCGGTACAGCAGCCCCTCCTTGACGCGGGGGTTGAGCCGTACGCTGTCCTCCGCCTGCCGGAGGGCGGCGTCCACCTGGGCGATGTCGTGGTCGAGGCGGCGGGCCTCGTGGAGCCGGGCGGCGGCCCGTTCCACCGGGGTGTGGCTGCCGAGCTCCTCGGCCATGTGCAGCAGCAGCTGACGCATCCGCCGGGCGAGGTCCTCGATGGACTTGCCGGCCGTCTCCACCCAGACCGGGGGCGCGAGCAGGAAGTTGAAGAGCAGTCCGACCACGGCGCCGATCAGCGTCTCCAGCACCCGGTCCCAGGCGGTGTTGGTCACCTGGGTCACACCGAGGACCAGCATGGCGCTGATCGCCACCTCGGGTACGAACTCGCTCACCCGCGCGAAGTGGCCCGCGGTCAGTGACGCCAGGATGATCAGCCCCAGACTCCACCAGGACAGTCCCATCAGCGCGCTGAAGGCGATGGCGATCAGCACACCCACGACCACCGCGTTGACCCTGCGGATACCGGTGGTGAGGGTGGCGTACAGGGTGACCTGGACGACGAGGAGGGCGGTGAGCGGTGCGGTCAGCGGGGCCGTCTCGTTGCTCAGTTGCAGCGCGACGACGTAGGCGATGGTCGCGGCCGCCGCGGAACGCATCGTCTGTACGACGACCGGGTCACTGCGCCGTTTGACGAGGTCGGCCAAGGGGTCGAGAACTTCTGGCACGTTACTGCCCCTTCCACCCAGGGGGACCTGGCATGACATCCGGTCTCGCGGACGGGCTAACGTGTGGGCATGATCAGGCCATTCCATCGGAATCACGCCACGGGCGGAACCCGCGCGACCGAGGAGAGCGACGGCGCGGCCCTCCCGGGGAGCACCGGACCCGCCGCCACGGTCGAGACCCATCCGCGCCAGGTCGGCCGGGTGCGGACGGAGTACGCACCGGATCCGGACGGGGATCCGGACCCCGGGGAGATCGTCTGGACCTGGGTTCCCTACGAGGAGAACGACGGGCGGGGCAAGGACCGTCCGGTGCTGGTGGTGGCGCGCGAGCGGGGCGGGACCCTGCTGGCCGTGCAGCTGTCCAGCAAGCGGCATGACGACGACCGCGAGTGGGTGGCGATCGGCTCCGGGCCGTGGGACCGGGCGGGGCGCGAGTCCTGGGTGGATCTGGACCGGGTGCTGCGGGTGCATCCGGAGGGGATGCGGCGGGAGGCGTGCGCCCTCGACCGGCCGCGCTTCGACCGGGTCGTGGTGCGGCTGCGGCAGCGCTACGGCTGGAGGTGAGCGAATCGGGCCCGGGGCTCAGACGGCGTCGGCCAGGGCCAGCAGCTTGGTGACCGTGTTCCAGTTGCGGGCGGTCACCAGCACTCCGAGCCGGATGCCGGTGATCTTCGCGGCCAGCTTGGAGCGTCCGAGCCCGTCCGGGCAGTGCAGAAAGACCTCGCGTCCGACGAGGCGGAAGCTGTCGGGCGCGTACCCGGCCTGGTCCAGGGCGTCCAGCGGCGTGGTGTCCTGCGGTACGTCCGACAGGAAGACCACATGCAGGGTCTTGGGCTCGGCCGTGGCCCCGGGGTACGGATTGGCCGCCACGGCGGCGGCCAGCTCGTCCCGGGTGCGGACCATCACCGGTACGGAGAAGCCGAGATCGGCGGAGAAGCGCTCCTGAAGGACGCGGGCCGTCTCCTCGGGCGGCGTACCGGGGTCGGCGAAGACGATATTGCCGGTCTGGAGGTGGACGGTGACGTCCGTGAACCCGAGGCCGGCCATCAGCTCGCGCTGCCGGGCCATCGGGAACTTCTTGTTGCCGCCCACATTGATGCCGCGGAGCAGCGCTATCTGGGATGCCATGGCCGTACTCTCCTCGTGCACCGACCTCTGCGCCCGCTGCGCGTGGACCGGACGCTCCGATCGTACGACCCGGGTCCGACAGCGGCCCCCGGCCCGGTCCGGGCCCACGGCATGATGGGGGAGTGCGGCTGGAAGCGATCACCTGGGAGCGGCTGACCGACGCGACCGCCGACCGGATCGCCGGGCTGACGGCGGCCGACGGCGGCCCCTGGCTCCGGGTGGCGGTCGACGGCGCTCCGGCGGCGGACACCGGGCGGCTGGCCGGTGAGCTGGCGGAGGGTCTGCGGCTGCGGGGGCGTCCGGTGCTGGTGGTCGCGGCGGCGGGGTTCTGGCGGCCCGCCTCACTGCGTCTGGAGTACGGCCGGCGGGATCCGGACGCGTACTACGACAGCTGGCTCGACACCGGGGCGCTGTGGCGTGAGGTCTTCGCCCCGCTGGAGGCGGGGCCGGAGGCGACCGGCCGGGTGCTCCCCGATCTGTGGGACCCGGTGACCGACCGCGCCACCCGCTCGCCGTACGCCCAACTGCCGCCGGGCGGGGTGCTGCTGCTCCACGGCGCGCTGCTGCTGGGGCACTGGTTTCCGTTCGACCTGTCGGTGCATCTGCGGCTGTCCCCGGCCGCCCTGGCCCGCCGCACCGACGAGGACGAGCGGTGGACCCTGTCCGCGTTCGCGCGCTATGAGGACGAGGTGCGGCCCGACGAGACGGCGGATGTGGTGGTGCGGGTGGACGACCCCCGGCACCCGGCATGGCGCCGCCCGGAGGCATGACCCTCGCCTCCGGGCGGCACAGGTGTGTGTGCGCGGGCCCTACTTCTTCTCCGGGCACTCCTTCCAGGCGAAGTGATAGGTGGTGCTCACATCGCCGTCGGTGGAGTCCATCGTCATGAAGCTGGTGGTGTCACGGGTGTTGGAGGTGCCCGCGTTGACCCGCAGCTCCGTGTTGATGTTGAAGTTCCGCAGTTCGCCGCAGGGCGACCACACCACGGTGGCGATATCGGCGATGTCGGTCGCCTGCCAGTTGTCGTCGTACGGCCCATTGAAATCATGGGCGTTGGAGGTGGTCTGCGACTGCCCCTGGAAGTAGTACGAGGCTTTCTCCACGCTGGAGGCGCCCTTTTCCAGATGGGCGAAGCCGCGGTAGTCGACGCTGGCGATCGCGTAGCTGAAGCCCTGCGGAACATGGGTGACCAGGCTCAGCTGACAGTTCTTCCGGAAGTCCGTCGGCTTGGCGCCCTTGCCCACCTGGGCGAGATAGTCGCTGTAGGTGACGGTGAACGCCGTATTGTCCTCAGAGACGGCCACTGCCGCCGTACCCGCCGGACAGCCCGAGCCGTTCACGGTTGCCACGGTGATCACGATCTTGTCGGGTGGCACCGTGTCGAACGGCGGTTGTGCGGACCCCTGGGAGGTCATCATCGAGGCGAATAACGCCGTGATCACACCGCCTGTGTACAGAACACCGGGCATGATTCTCCATTCAATCATCGGGCTGACGGCGGCGGGAATCCACACGGACTCCGATGCCGTCGTGGCTGCTGGATTTCCGCACTACCGGGAGGAGGAAGGACATTCCTTCCAGGCAAGGTGGTAAATGGTGTTGACGCCGCCGTCGGTGGAGTCCATGGCCATGAAGCTGCTGCTGCCCGCCGGTGAGGACCCGGCGTTCACCCGGAGTTCGGAGTTGATGTTGAGGTTCCGGTCCTGGCCGCAGGGCGCCCAGACCAGCGCGCTGTAGTCCGTGCTGTCGGTGGTCTGCCAGTTGTCCTGGTACGGGCCGCTGAAGTCATGGGTCCGCGAGGCGGTGTCGGCCGAGCCCTGGAAGTAGTAACTCGCCTTCTCGGTGCCGCGGGCGCCCCTTTGCAGCGAGGCATAGCCGCGGTAGTCGACCTCGGCGATCGCGTAGGTGAAGCCCTGCGGGATATGCACATCCAGGTTGAGCTGGCAGTTCTTCCGGATGTCGGTCGGGTCCGCACCGCCGCCGACCTGGGCGAGGTAGTCGCTGTAGGTGACGGTGAACGCCGTGTTGTCGCCCGCCACCGCGACGGCCGCGGTGCCTTTCGGGCAGCCCGATCCGTTCACGGTCCTGACGCTCACCTGGATCTTTTCCGGGGGTGCATCGGGGGCCGAGGAAACGCCTTGGGTGGAAAGGGCCGAAGCGAATAACGCAGCGGCCGCGCCACCGGCGAGCAGTACACCGGACATGGCACTCCAATTCGATCATTGACGGGGACGTGGTTGAACCGTGAAGGAATGTGCTGGTGTTTCAGGAAGGGCGGCAGAACGCGGTACGAACAACGCGGGACAAGAACGCCGTACGAAGAGCGCGGTGCGGAAGAGCTGTTGAGCGGAACAGCTACCACAGAGGTGCCCGGCGGCTGGCAGAATGCCAGGGCAATGAGCGTCAGAAATATGCGTCCGACGCATTCTTGCCCGGTGCGGGTCCGCGAGCGATCCTAAGATAAGGGTGGGCGGCATCCACGACAAGTGGGAACGAGTATTTCCCGGGCAAGATATTTTCCGCCCGCCGCACCGGTGAAGAGGCGGACCGGAGAAGGAATCAGAACAGGGGCTGCGGGAGAACGCCTTCCAGCGCCAGAAGCGCGCGTTTGGTCTCCAGCCCACCGCCGAAGCCGCCGATTCCGCCGTCGCTCTCGACAACCCGATGACAGGCGACCACGACCGGCAGCGGATTGCTGCCCATGGCCATACCGACGGCGCGGGCGGCGCCCGGTTCACCCACCCGGTCCGCGAGGTCCTGATAGCCCACCACCGTGCCGTACGGCACGCCGTCGGCCAGCTCACGCAGCACCCGGCGGTTGAAGCCCGTGGTCAGTGACCAGTCCAGGGGGACGGTGAACTCCTTGAGGCCACCCGCGAAATAGCCCTCCAGTTGCCGGACCGCCTCCGCGAGAGCCGCGGCGCGGTGCGGCGCGGGCGCGGGTCCGGTGCCCAGCCGGCGGGTGAGCCGCGAGACGGCCTCGGCCGCCGTCTTCCCGTCGGCGTGGAAGACCACCAGGGCCAGCCCCTGGTCGGTGGCCGCGAGCAGCAGCGGGCCGATGGGGGTGTCCAGCACCTCCCAGGACCAGGCACGTATCTCCGGCGCACGCACGTGCGGCCGCGCCGGGGCGTCCCGCTCGGGGGTCTGCTGCTCCGGGGTGTCCCGCTCTGCGCTCGTCACGGTTCCAGCGTAGGCGGGGGCACCGACAGCGCCCCGGCGGCCGGTCGGCCACCGGGGCGCTCCCCCACACAAAGGGCCCGGTCACGGGCCGCGAACAGACGGGTCAGTCGAGGTCGTCCAGGGCGTCCCGGATCACATCGGGCTTGTTGGTGATGATGCCGTCCACCCCCATCCCCGCGACCGAGACCGCCGACGGGCCGTCGTTCACGGTCCAGGTGAAGACCTCCAGCGGACGCCCGTGCGGGCCGCACACCGCATGGACCGCGGCCACATACCCGGAGTCGATGGTCCGGTAGTTCGGATTGATCTGGTCGGCGAACTCCGCGTACTGCGCCAGGTCTTCGACGGCGGGGGTGCCCAGATAGCCGGTGGTGACGCCCGGCCGCAGCCCGTGGACCGTCCGCAGGGAGGTCGCGTTGAAGCTCTGGACGATCAGCCGCTTCCGGTGCTTGCCGTCGAGCCAGCCTTCGTGCCGCAGCTCCCGGAGAGTCTGGCGCTCGATGCCGGGGTAGAGCTCGGGGGCCTTGAGCTCCAGCAGGAGCTTCTGGTGGTTGTCCGAAACCCGGTCCATGTACTCCTCGAGGGTCGGCACGGTCTCGCCCGCGAACCGGGAGCTGAACCAGCTTCCGGCGTCCAGCTTCTCGATCTCGTCGAGGGTGAAGTCGGAGATCTTCCAGGGCGCGCGGTCCGGGAAGACCTCCTCGGCGTTCGTGGTCCGGTCGAGGGTGGTGTCGTGCATGATGACCAGCTCGCCGTCCTTGGTGCGCTGGACGTCGTTCTCCACCCAGTCGATGCCGAGCTCGTCGGCCGCGTCGACGGCGGCGAGGGTGTTCTCGGGGGCGTAGGCGGAGGCGCCCCGATGCGCCACGGTCGTCGTGTGGTGGTGCGGATGGCCGGTCGCCTCGGCCGCCGTCATGGGGAGGAGGAAGAGCGCGGACATACCCAGGAGCGCGCCGGTTAACGCGGCGGCAGGACGGATCTGCATACGGACTCCTCGCGTCGTGTGACTCGCGCATGGCTCGTGAACGGCCAGAGGGTCCCAGACGCGCGGCCCCGGGGATAGATATCGAATGGGGGAAACAGTCCGCTGGGGAAACAGTCCGCGCCGCCCCGCTCACCCTCGTGGGCGCTCGAACGTGACGAGCAGCCCCTCCACCCCGCCCGGTCCGACCCGGCCCTTCACATCCGCGCTCGTTATCGCCTTCACCCGCCAGCCGTCGGCCGCGTACTTGTTCAGCAGATCCTCGACCTTGTCGGCCGACATCTTGCCGCCGATCAGACCCTCACGGATCTGGATCACCTTGTACTCGTACATGATCGATTCCCTTCGCTCCGGTGTCGTCAGGGGCCGTCCGCGGGCCGTGGAAACCGGCCGCGAGCCCGTCCGGGCCAGGCTACGGGGCGGCTGCCGGGGCGACCGAGCCTTCGTTGTCGGTGGCGAGTCGTACCGTGGGTGACATGCGGCCCGTAACCCAGATCGAACGCAAGGTGGCGCCCTTCGAGGTCGTCAGCCCGTATCAGCCCAGCGGTGACCAGCCCACGGCCATCACCGACCTCGACCGGCGGATCCGGGCCGGTGAGAGCGACGTCGTGCTCCTCGGCGCGACCGGCACCGGAAAGTCCGCCACCACCGCGTGGATGATCGAGAAGCTTCAGCGGCCGACGCTCGTCATGGCGCCCAACAAGACACTGGCCGCCCAGCTGGCCAATGAGTTCCGCGAGCTCCTGCCGAACAACGCGGTGGAGTACTTCGTCTCGTACTACGACTACTACCAGCCCGAGGCGTACGTTCCGCAGTCGGACACCTACATCGAGAAGGACTCCTCGATCAACGAGGAGGTGGAGCGGCTGCGCCACTCCGCCACCAACTCGCTGCTGACCCGGCGCGATGTGGTGGTCGTCGCCTCCGTCTCCTGCATCTACGGCCTGGGTACGCCGCAGGAGTACGTGGACCGCATGGTGCCGCTCAAGGTCGGCGAGGAGACCGACCGTGACCAGCTGCTGCGCCGCTTCGTGGACATCCAGTACACGCGCAATGACGTGGCGTTCACCCGGGGCACCTTCCGGGTCCGCGGCGACACCATCGAGATCTTCCCGGTCTACGAGGAGCTCGCGGTCCGCATCGAGATGTTCGGTGACGAGATCGAGGCGCTGTCCACCCTCCACCCGCTCACCGGCGAGGTCATCAGCGACGACCAAGAGCTCTACGTCTTCCCCGCCACCCACTACGTGGCCGGTCCCGAGCGCATGGAGAGGGCGATCTCCGGGATCGAGACCGAGCTCGAGCAGACCCTCGCCCGGATGGAGAAGCAGGGCAAGCTGCTGGAGGCCCAGCGGCTGCGGATGCGCACCACCTACGACATCGAGATGATGCGCCAGATCGGCACCTGCTCCGGTATCGAGAACTACTCGCTGCACATCGACGGCCGTGAGTCCGGGACCCCGCCGCACACCCTGCTCGACTACTTCCCGGAGGACTTCCTCCTGGTCATCGACGAGTCCCATGTCACCGTGCCGCAGATCGGCGCGATGTACGAGGGCGACGCCTCCCGTAAGCGCACCCTGATCGAGCACGGCTTCCGGCTGCCCTCCGCACTCGACAACCGCCCGCTGAAATGGGAGGAGTTCCTCGAGCGGGTGGGGCAGACGGTCTATCTCTCCGCCACTCCCGGCCCGTACGAGCTCTCCCGCTCCGACGGCTTCGTGGAGCAGATCATCCGGCCGACCGGCCTCGTCGACCCCGAGGTCGTCGTCAAGCCCACCGAGGGACAGATCGACGATCTGATCCACGAGATCCGCACCCGCACCGAGAAGGACGAGCGCGTCCTCGTCACCACCCTCACCAAGAAGATGGCCGAGGACCTCACCGACTACATGCTCGAACTGGGCATCCAGGTGCGGTATCTGCACAGCGACGTGGACACCCTGCGCCGGGTGGAGCTGCTGCGCGAGCTGCGTGCCGGCGAGTACGACGTGCTGGTGGGCATCAACCTGCTGCGGGAGGGCCTGGACCTGCCGGAGGTGTCGCTGGTCGCCATCCTCGACGCCGACAAGGAGGGCTTCCTGCGCTCCGGTACCTCGCTGATCCAGACCATCGGCCGGGCCGCGCGCAATGTCTCGGGCCAGGTCCATATGTACGCCGACAAGGTCACCGCCGCGATGGAGAAGGCCATCGAGGAGACCAACCGCCGCCGCGCCAAGCAGATCGCGTACAACACCGAGCGCGGAATCGATCCGCAGCCGCTGCGCAAGAGGATCGGCGACATCGTGGCCACCCTGGCCCGCGAGGAGATCGACACCAGGGAGCTGCTGGGCACCGGCTACCGCAAGCAGGACCAGGGCAAGGGCAAGGCGCCGGTGCCCGCCCTGGGCGCGCAGAAGGCGGGCAAGAAGGGCGGCAAGGCGGCCGCGGGCAAGGAGGGGGCACTGACCGACCGTCCCGCCGCCGAACTGGCCGAGCTGATCGAGGAGATGACCGACCGGATGCGGGCCGCGGCGGCGGAGCTCCAGTTCGAGGTCGCGGCCCGGTTGCGGGACGAGGTGGGGGAGTTGAAGAAGGAGCTGCGGCAGATGAAGGAGGCCGGGCTCTCCTGACCCGCCCGGCCCCGGGGCACACCGACCTCCGGTGTGCCCCGTCCGTGCCCCACCATGCCCTGCCGTGCCCGCACCGCGCCCCGTTGCCCGTCCCTGCCGTGCCCCGCTGTGTTGCAAGAGCGACACAAAAGCCGCCCGCCCGGCTGGACTCCCGGCACCAGTGCATAGGGTTTTCGCAGGGCCGCACAGCCGGGCGGTCCGGGGCCGCGCCCTGCGCAGGCCACGGGGAATTTCGAGAGACGAGAGTAGGGACAGCACGTGACGGTCAACATGTCCAAGGGTCAGGCCATCAGCCTGCAGAAGGCCGACGGGGGCACCCTGACCGCGGTGCGGATGGGGCTGGGCTGGCAGGCGGCGCCCCGCCGCGGGCTGTTCGGATCACGTACGCGGGAGATCGACCTCGACGCGTCGGCGGTGCTCTTCGCCGACCAGCAGCCCACCGACGTCGTGTTCTTCCGTCACCTGGTCAGCGACGACGGCTCGGTGCGCCACACCGGTGACAATCTGGTCGGCGGCGCGGGCCAGGGCGGCGACGACGAGGCGATCCTGGTCGACCTCCAGCGCATTCCGGTGCACATCAACCAGATCATCTTCACCGTGAACTCCTTCACCGGCCAGACCTTCGCCGAGGTGCAGAACGCGTTCTGCCGTCTGGTGGACGAGACCAACGGCCAGGAGCTGGCGCGCTACACCCTCACCGGCGGCGGTCAGTACACCGCGCAGATCATGGCCAAGGTGCAGCGCGTGGGCAATGGCTGGGAGATGAAGGCGGTGGGTGAGCCCGCCAACGGCCGTACCTTCCAGGACCTGATGCCGCACATCCTGCCGCACCTGTAAGACGCCGCTGTCCGTCGGCCCGGTGGCGCATCCGCCCGCCGGGCCGATGTGTTCGGCGCCGCAACACCCGCACCGCAGCAGACACATCCGTACGCATGACGCATACAACGGAACACAACGAGGGGACGCAGCGATGACGGCCGAGCTGGTGCGGGGGCAGAACCACCCTCTGCCCCAGACCCGTTTGGAGATCCGGATCTCGGCGGGCAATCCGATCGTGGCCGGGGCGACACTCGGCGATGAACAGGGCACGGTGCACGGGGCGGAGTGGGTCGCCCACCCCGCCTCGCCGCAGCTGCCCGGTATCGAGGTGTCCAAGCAGGCCGCGGCGGACCACCGGCTCGCCGTCGACCTCGGCGCGCTGCCCGAGGGCGTCCACCGGGTCACCGTGCTGCTCGCGCTGCCGACCGGCGTCGGCGGCCCGGTCCGGTTCGGCTCCCTGGCCGCCCCGTTCGCGGCCGTCACCGGGCTCGACGGCGCCGAGGTGGCCAGCTACACCATCACCGGTCTGGAGGCGGAGTCCGCGGTGGTCGCGCTGGAGCTGTACCGCAGGCAGGGCGACTGGAAGGTGCGCGCCGTCGGCCAGGGGTACGCGGGCGGCCTCGCCGCGATGCTCCAGGACCAGGGGCTGCCGCAGGCCGCCGAACTCGCCGCGGAGATCAACGAGGCGGTGGCCCGGGGCATGGCCCGTTCGGTTGCCCAGCCGCCGCCCCGCCCCGGGGACGACGGACGGGTGCGGACCGCCACCGCGGGCGGCAGTTCCGAACCCGCACCGGTCCCCGCCCAGTCACAGAGCCCGGCGCAGCCGCAGACCCCGGCCGCGTCCGGCACCGGCGGGCCGGTCAACTACCAGCACCCCGGCCGCCGTACGGCCACCCCGCCCACCCCGCCCCCGGCCGTACCGCCCGCCGCGCCCGGCCGGCCGCCCCAGCCGGTCGCGGGCGACGCCTCCGGCTGGACCATGGACGAGCGGCTCTACAACCAGGTCTGGGGGATGTTCGAGGACCTGGCCCGCACCGCCGCCGCCTACCGCAGCGCCGTGGACTTCGCGGACTCCCGGATGGAACAGGAGCTGGACCGGGTGCTCTCCGATCCGCGCTCCCGGATCGGTGCCGCCGCCGACACCGCCCGCGCGGAGGCCCGCGCCAAGCACACCGCTCTGGTGGACCAGGCCCGCACCGCCCTCGACCGCGACCTGGCGCAGCTCGCCGCCGAGGCCGAGGTGGTCGAGCCCGCGCTGCCGCCCGCGTACGCCCGCTGGGGCAGCCCGGTCTGGCAGGGCTACCAGGTGCCGATGGAGATCCCGATGGCGCTGCGCCTGGGCGATCTGCACCTTCCCGAGCGCACCGATCTGCGAATCCCCATGCTGGTGCGGCTGCCGCTGGAGCGCGGGCTGTGGATCGACGCCGGGCGGTCCGGCTCGCCCGAGGGGGCGCTGCTGGACTCCGGGGGCCTGCGCAAGCTGGCCTCGGACACCGCGGTGGCCATCGCCGCCCGGCTGATGGCCGTCTATCCGGTGGGGGAGTTCCAGCCGCATGTGATCGACCCGGCCGGTTCGGCCTCGGCCTCGTACGCCCCGCTGTTGGAGTCGGGCGCGCTGCGGGCGCCCGCGGCCGGAGCCCAGGGCGTGACCTCGACGCTCGCCGCGCTGACGCGCCGGGTGGACCTGGTGCAGATGGCGGTGCGCAGCGGTGCCACGGACGCGCTGCCGCCGGATGTGGACACCGCCGAACAGCTGCTGATCGTCCATGACTTCCCGCACGGCTTCGACGACCGGGCCGTGACCCAGCTGCGTTATCTGGCGGACGAGGGGCCCTCGGTGGGCGTGCATCTGATGATGGTCGCCGACCGTGATGACGCACGGGGGTACGGGCCGGTGCTGGACCCGCTGTGGCGCTCGCTGCTGCGGATCACCCCGGTCGCCGAGGACCATCTCGCCGACCCCTGGGTGGGGCACGCCTGGACCTACGAGCCGTCGCTGGCCCCGGCGGGCAGCCAGGTGCTGTGGCAGGTGATGGGGCAGGTGGCCCGCGCCCGGGAGGCATACGGCAGGTAGGGCGCGCGGCGCTCCGCCAGAGCGCCCGCGGTGGCCGGTGATCCGGTCACCCCGGGTGCTCTTTGGATTGCGCAATGAGTTGGCAAACCCATCTGACCTGGGCTTTTATCTTTTTCTTTACTCTTCCATGGGTATTCCTGTACTCTCTTTCGTGCGGAGGGGAGTACTCCTACGCGGTGTTCCCGTCAATACGGATCGCGGACGGCTTCCTATGAGGCCGGACAAGATCCCGGGGCACCGGCCCGTGCGGATGCGCGGGCGGAAGAGACCTCCGGCAGCGACACGCTGAAACTGCCGCACACATGCCGGAGGAACCGTGGATGTTTCCCTGAACATGTGGGCACTGACCATCGCCGGTCTCAGTGCCCTCATTGCCGTCGACTTCTTCATCGGCGGCCGCAAGCCGCATGAGGTCTCCCTCAAGGAGGCCGGGATCTGGACCGCCGTCTGGATCGTCCTCGCCGGGCTCTTCGGCCTCGGCCTGCTGTTCTTCGCGGGCGGCCAGCCCGCCGGAGAGTTCTTCGCGGGCTTCATCACCGAGAAGTCGCTGAGCGTCGACAACCTCTTCGTCTTCGTCCTGATCATGGCGAAGTTCGCGGTGCCGACGATCTATCAGCAGCGGGTGCTGATGGTCGGTGTGCTGATCGCGCTGGTGCTGCGCGCGGTCTTCATCGCCGGAGGCGCGGCGATCATCTCGAACTTCTCCTGGGTCTTCTACCTCTTCGGCGCCTTCCTCATCTGGACGGCCTGGAAGCTCATCCAGGAGGCGCGATCCGGTGAGGAGGAAGAGGAGTTCGAGGAGAACCGCCTGCTGAAGGCGGTCGAGCGGCGCTTCCCGTCCACCGACAAGTACCACGGCACCAAGCTGTTCATCGTGGAGAACGGCAAGCGGCTGATGACCCCGATGCTGATCGTCATGCTGGCGATCGGCACCACGGACGTCCTGTTCGCCCTGGACTCGATACCCGCGATCTTCGGCCTCACCCAGGACCCGTACATCGTCTTCACCGCCAATGCCTTTGCCCTGATGGGTCTGCGCCAGCTGTACTTCCTCATCGGCGGACTGCTCAAGAAGCTGGTCCACCTCTCGTACGGGCTGTCGGTCATCCTCGGCTTCATCGGCGTGAAGCTGGTGCTGCACGCGCTGCACGAGTCCGGGGTGCACGTCCCCGAGATCAGCATCCCGGTCTCGCTGGGCGTCATCTGCGCGGTGCTCGCGGTCACCACGGTCACCAGCCTCTACGCCTCGAAGAAGCAGGCCGCGGCGGAGGCCGGTGCCACGGCCGCGGCCGAGGACTCGCAGCGGGAGAAGGACAGCGTGGACATCTGACCCACGCGGGGGCGTGCGCCGTCCCGCACGCCCCGTCCGACTCCCCCGCCAGGCGCGCAACTCCGACGCACCGGTGCGGGCGCCCCGCCCGGCGCCCACTCCGACGCACCCGGTGCGCGCGCCCGGGACAGGCGCCCCCTCCATCAGGCGGGCGCCTCTCCTGTTTCCAGGGGCCGTACGGCCGGCCGCTCCTCCGGGGAACGGTCGGCCGTCGGCCGGGTCTCGGGCAGCAGCGCAAAACAGCCCAGGCTGAGCAGCGCGACCGCGGTCAGATACCCGGCCACGCCCCACGGCGGGCCGTCGCCGCGCGACACCGCCGTCGCCACCACCGGGGTGAGCGCCCCGCCCAGCACACCCCCGAGGTTGTAGCCGACCGCGGCACCCGTGCAGCGCACCCGCGCCTCGTACAGCTCCGGCAGATACGCCGAGATCACCGCGAACATGCTGATGAAGGCGAGCATCGCGACCGCGAACCCCAGGAACATCAGCGGCGGCTCCCCGGTGCGCAGCAGCGCGATCATCGGGAACATCCACACCACCGTGGCCGCGCAGCCCGCCAGACACATCGGCCGGCGTCCGAAGCGGTCGCCGAGATGGGCCGCCAGCGGGGTCATGGCGCCCAACACCGCCACCGCCGCCATGATGCAGCCCAGCATCACCGTACGGTCCACACCGAGCTCTTCCGTGCCGTACACCAGCGACCAGGTGGTGACCGCGTAGAAGACGGCGTAGCCGACCGCGAGCCCGCCCGCGGTGAGCAGTACCAGCCGCCAGTGGCCGCGCACCACCTCGGCCAGCGGCGCGGTGGCCCGCTCGCCCTGCTCGGCCAGCTCCCGGAAGCGCGGGGACTCGGTCAGCCGTGTACGCAGCAGCAGCCCGGCGCCCGCCAGCACCCCCGCGGCCCAGAACGGCACCCGCCACCCCCAGGACCGGAACTCGGCGTCGCTCAGCCCCGCCGACAGGGCCAGCATGGTCCCGTTGGCCAGCAGGAACCCGATGGACGGGCCGACCTGCGGAAAGCCCGACCACAGCCCGCGCCGCCGCGCCGGCGCGTGCTCAGCGGTCAGCAGCACCGCACCGCCCCATTCGCCGCCGACGCCGAGCCCCTGGAGAAAGCGCAGGACCAGCAGCAGCACCGGGGCGGCGATCCCGATGGAGTCGTACGTGGGCACAAAGCCCACCGCGACCGTGGCCAGACCGGTCAGCAGCAGCGAGGCGACCAGGACCGGCCGCCGCCCGTGGCGGTCCCCGAGCGGCCCGAAGAGCAGGGAGCCGAGCGGCCGCGCGAGGAAGCCGACGGCGAAGGTGGAGAAGGCGGCGAGGGTTCCGGCCAGCGGCGAGAAGGTGGGGAAGAACAGCGGGCCGAGGACGAGGGCCGCGGCCGTGCCGTAGGCGAAGAAGTCGTAGAACTCGATCGCGGTACCGGCCAGGGACGCGGCCGCGAGTCGGGCCATGGACGGGGAGCGGTCAGGGTGCATGCCGCGCCAACCGCCGTCACCCCCCGGCGGTTACGGGGCGCACGGCAGGCGTACGGAGGGGCCGGGGGCTCCGGCGGCGCGCAGGGGGCGCTACCAGCCGCGCCTGCGCCATTCACCCAGCTGCGGGCGCTCGGCGCCGAGCGTGGTGTCGTCGCCGTGGCCGGGGTAGACCCAGGTCTCGTCCGGCAGCCGGTCGAAGAGCTTGGTCTCGACGTCGTTGATCAGGCTCTCGAACGCCTTCGGGTCCTTGAAGGTGTTGCCGACCCCGCCGGGGAAGAGGCAGTCGCCGGTGAACACATGGGGGTGGCCGTGCGGGTCGTCGTAGACCAGCGCGATGCTGCCCGGGGTGTGGCCGACCAGGTGGCGGGCGGTCAGCACGACCCGGCCGACGCGCAGCGTGTCGCCGTCCTTCACCAGGACATCGGTGGGCACCGGGATGCCCTCCGCGTCGTAGCGACCCGCGTAGGTACGGGCGCCGGTGGCCTCCCGCACCTCGCGCAGCGCGCCCCAGTGGTCCTGGTGGCGGTGGGTGGTGACCACGGACGCGATGCCGCTGTCACCGATGAGGGAGAGCAGGGTGCGCGGCTCGGCCGCGGCATCGATCAGCAACTGCTCGTCGGTGGCCCGGCAGCGCAGCAGATAGGCGTTGTTGTGCATGGGGCCGACCGCGACCTTCGAGATCATGAGATCGGTCAGTTCATGCACATCCGCCGGTCCGCCGACCGTCACCGCTCCGCTGTAGGTCATGGCCTCAAGCCTAGCGGCGGGAGTACGGGCAGGGGGCCGCCCGGACGGACCGGATCCGCGCCGGGAACGTCAGCCGCAGCGGGGGAATACCGGGGCGCCCCGCGAACCTTGAAGAAGTGAGGACGTCGGGCCGGCGCTCGACGAATCGGTCGGCAGATCCGCCACGGTGTCCGCCACGGTGCGGCCGACGGCGGGTCCCCGTGCGTAGTCGTTCATGTCCCGACCGTAGTGCGGGCTACACGATCGGGTGAACCCGGCTCACCAGTCCCGCAAATCGAATGTGCGTGCTATAGGCTCGGTGTGCTGCATCCTTAAGACACCATCCTTAAGACACCGCCGTGGCGCCCCCATACTCTTGGTCTGGGGGCTTCGCTCCGCTCCGTTCCTGCTCGTCGGCAGGGAGCCCCGGGAGCGGGCCCGGCGCACCCACCTCTCTCAAGAAAGGTGCCGACCGGCGTGGCCGACCGTCTCATCGTCCGTGGCGCTCGTGAGCACAACCTCAAGAACGTCTCGCTCGACCTCCCGCGTGACTCGCTCATCGTCTTCACCGGTCTGTCCGGGTCGGGCAAGTCGTCCCTCGCGTTCGACACGATCTTCGCCGAGGGGCAGCGCCGCTACGTCGAGTCGCTCTCCTCCTACGCCCGTCAGTTCCTGGGCCAGATGGACAAGCCCGATGTGGACTTCATCGAGGGCCTGTCCCCGGCGGTGTCCATCGATCAGAAGTCCACCTCGCGCAATCCGCGCTCCACGGTCGGCACCATCACCGAGGTCTACGACTACCTCCGGCTGCTGTTCGCCCGGATCGGCAAGCCGCACTGCCCCGAATGCGGCCGTCCGATCGCCCGCCAGTCGCCGCAGGCGATCGTGGACCGGGTGCTGGAGCTGACCGAGGGCAGCCGCTTCCAGGTGCTCTCCCCGCTGGTGCGCGAGCGCAAGGGGGAGTTCGTCGACCTCTTCTCCGACCTCCAGTCCAAGGGATACAGCCGGGCCCGGGTGGACGGCACCACCGTCCACCTGACCGACCCGCCGAAGCTGAAGAAGCAGGAGAAGCACACCATCGAGGTGGTCGTCGACCGCCTCACCGTGAAGGACAGTGCCAAGCGGCGGCTGACGGACTCGGTGGAGACCGCGCTCGGGCTCTCCGGCGGCATGGTGATCCTCGACTTCGTGGATCTCGACGAGGACGACCCGCAGCGTGAGCGGATGTTCTCCGAGCACCTCTACTGCCCGTACGACGACCTGTCCTTCGAGGAGCTGGAGCCGCGCTCCTTCTCCTTCAACTCACCGTTCGGCGCCTGCCCGGAGTGCACCGGTATCGGCACCCGGATGGAGGTCGACCCCGAGCTGATCGTCCCGGACGAGGAGAAATCGCTCGACGAGGGCGCCATCCACCCCTGGTCCCACGGTCACACCAAGGACTACTTCGGGCGGCTGGTCGGCGCGCTCGCCGACGCGCTCGGCTTCCGTACCGACATCCCCTGGGCCGGGCTGCCGCAGCGCGCCAGGAAGGCGCTGCTCAACGGGCACAAGACCCAGATCGAGGTCCGCTACCGCAATCGCTACGGCCGTCAGCGCGCCTACACCACGGCCTTCGAAGGGGCGGTGCCCTTCGTCAAGCGGCGCCACTCGGAGGCGGAGAGCGACTCCAGCCGGGAGCGGTTCGAGGGCTATATGCGCGAGGTGCCCTGCCCCACCTGTGAGGGCACCCGGCTCAAGCCGATCGTCCTCGCGGTCACCGTGCAGGGCCGGTCCATCGCGGAGGTCTCCGCGATGTCGATCAGCGACTGCGCCGAGTTCCTGCGGAACATGAAGCTCACCGCCCGTGAGAAGACCATCGCCGAGCGGGTGCTCAAGGAGGTCAACGAACGGCTGCGGTTCCTGGTCGACGTCGGCCTGGACTACCTCTCGCTCAACCGCGCGGCGGGCACCCTCTCCGGTGGCGAGGCCCAGCGCATCCGGCTGGCCACCCAGATCGGCTCCGGCCTGGTCGGTGTGCTCTATGTGCTGGACGAGCCCTCGATCGGGCTGCACCAGCGCGACAACCACCGGCTGATCGAGACGCTGGTGCGGCTGCGCGACCTCGGCAACACCCTGATCGTGGTGGAGCACGACGAGGACACCATCAAGACCTCGGACTGGGTGGTGGACATCGGTCCGGGCGCCGGTGAGCACGGCGGCAAGGTGGTCCACAGCGGGCCGCTGAGCGAGTTGCTGGTCAACAAGGAGTCGATGACCGGCCACTATCTGTCCGGCAAGAAGGCCATCGCGCTGCCCGCGATGCGGCGGCCGGTGGACCCCAAGCGGCAGCTGACGGTCCATGGCGCCCGGGAGAACAACCTCCAGGACATCGATGTGTCCTTCCCGCTCGGGGTGCTCACCGCGGTCACCGGTGTCTCGGGCTCGGGTAAGTCCACGCTGGTCAACGACATCCTCTACACCCATCTGGCCCGTGAGCTGAACGGCGCGCGGGCGGTCCCGGGGCGTCACACCCGGGTCGCCGGTGACGATCTGGTCGACAAGGTGGTGCATGTCGACCAGTCACCGATCGGCCGCACCCCGCGCTCCAACCCGGCCACGTACACCGGTGTCTTCGACCATGTGCGCAAGCTGTTCGCCGAGACGATGGAGGCGAAGGTGCGCGGCTATCTGCCGGGCCGCTTCTCCTTCAACGTCAAGGGCGGCCGCTGCGAGAACTGCTCCGGTGACGGCACCATCAAGATCGAGATGAACTTCCTGCCGGATGTGTATGTGCCGTGCGAGGTCTGCCACGGCGCGCGCTACAACCGGGAGACCCTCGAGGTGCACTACAAGGGCAAGTCCATCGCCGAGGTGCTGGACATGCCCATCGAGGAGGCGCTCGACTTCTTCGAGGCGGTGCCCACGATCAGCCGCCATCTGCGCACGCTCAATGAGGTGGGGCTCGGCTACGTCCGGCTGGGGCAGCCCGCGCCGACCCTCTCCGGTGGTGAGGCCCAGCGCGTCAAGCTGGCCAGCGAACTCCAGAAGCGGTCCACCGGGCGCACCGTCTATGTGCTCGACGAGCCGACCACCGGTCTGCACTTCGAGGACATCAGCAAGCTGATCAGTGTGCTCTCCGGCCTGGTCGACAAGGGCAATACGGTGATCGTCATCGAGCACAACCTCGATGTGATCAAGACGGCCGACTGGGTGGTGGACATGGGTCCGGAGGGCGGCAGCGGCGGTGGTCTGGTGATCGCCGAGGGCACCCCGGAGAACGTGGCCTCCGTCCCGGCCAGCCACACCGGGAAGTTCCTGCGGGACATGCTGGGTGAGCGGGTGAGCGACGCGACGGTGCCCGCGGCGCGCAACGGCGGCAAGAGCGGCGGTGCCGCGAAGAAGACCGCGGCCAAGAAGGCGCCCGCCAAGACCGCGGCGAAGACGGCCGCCAAGAAGACCGCTGCCAAGAAGACCACCGCCAAGAAGACGGTGGCGGCGAAGAAGGCGGCCGGCAGCTAGCGATATGAGCCGTGGCCCGGTCGGCCGTGCTGAACGGCGGGCCGGGCCACGGGCGTTGGGGCGCGCCGGGGCGGCCTGGCGCCGGTCCCCAGGGGGCGTCAGGTCAGCTCGGCGGCGTAGGGCGGTTCGGCACCCGGGCGTGAGCAGGTGATCGCGGCGGCCCGCGCCGCGAAGCCCAGCACATCCCGCCAGGCCGCCTCGTCCAGCTTGGCGAGCGCGGGCGCCGACAGCGCGTGATGCGCCGCGAGCCGGTGGAGCAGCGCGGCGTTCACGGTGTCGCCCGCGCCGATGGTGTCCACGATCTCCACCCGCTCACCCGGCACCGCGCAGCCACTGCCGTCCTGGCACCGCACACTGATCCCGTCCCCGCCATGGGTGAGCACCACCGCGGCCGGACCCGTCGCCAGCCACTCCCGTATGGCCGCGTCCACATCATCGGTGTCCGCCAGCCAGGCCGCGTCCTCGACCGACAGCTTCAGCAGCCCGACATACGGCAGCCAGCCGCGGAAGCGCGCCCGGTAGGCGTCCGCGTCCGCGATCAGACCGGTGCGGATATTGGGATCCAGCGCGGTGAACACCCCGCGCTCCGCCTCACGCCGCAGCAGCGCCTCGTATGCGCTGGCGCCCGGCTCCAGCACCAGCGAACAGGTGCCCAGCGACAGGGCGGTGACCCCGTCGGGCAGCGCGGCCGGCAGCTCGAACAGCCGGTCCGCGGTGCCCTCGACATAGAAGCCGTATCCCGCCGAGCCATCAGCGCTGATGGAGGCGACCGCGAGAGTGGTGGGCTCCGGGCCGCGCTGCACCAGCGCGGTGTCCACCCCGTCCGCCCGCAGCCCGGACAGCAGCGCCTCACCGAAGCTGTCGGTGGACACCCGTGAGCAGAACGCGGTGGGCGAACCCAGCCGCCCCAGCGCCATCGCGGTGTTGTACGGCCCGCCGCCGCGCCGGGGCAGCAGCGCGGGCAGCTCACCACCGGCCGGGGAACCCGGCGGCGTACTACCGGGCGTACCACCGGGCGCAGCACCGGGCACAAGGTCGATCAGGGCTTCTCCGGCGACGACGATCACGGGACGGATCCTTTCCTGGTGCGGACCGGGAGCTCAGGCGGCACAGCCGCAGGAGGTGCGATGGACAAAGGAACAGGGCAGTCGGACCGTCCGGGGCGGCCGCGCCGGGTCCGCCAGCCGGTCGAGCAGCAGCCCCAGCGCGGCACTGCCGATCTCCCGGCTGGGCTGGGCGATCGCGGTGAGCCCGGGGGAGAACACATCGGCCCAGGAGAAGTCGTCGAAGCAGACGAGCGCGATGTCGTCCGGTACGCCGAGACCCGCCGCCCGCAGGGCGCGCAGCGCGCCGATGGTCATGGTGTTGTTCGCGGTGATGATCGCGGTGGGCGGTTCGGGGAGGGCGAGCAGCCGGTGCGTGGCCTCCTCGGCGCCCTGGGCCGCGGAGTGGCCACCGGCCAGCAGCTCCGGTGCGAACGGCAGCCCGCGCGAGCGCAGCCCGGCCCGGTAACCGGCGATCCGCTCGGTGGTGGTGCTCAGCCCCGGTTCCCCGGCGACCAGGCCGATCCGCGTGTGGCCGAGGTCGGCGAGATGGAGGACCAACTGCTCGACCGGGGCGGTGTTCTCGGCGCACACCTGGTCGTGGCCCTCGCTCACCAGCCGGTCGAGGAAGACCGCGGGTACCTCACGCCGGGTCAGATAGTCCACCAGCGCCGAGGGCTCGGCGGACGGGGCCACGATCACACCGTCCACCCGCCGCTCATGGAGCAGCTGGACCACCTTGCGCTCATGCGCGGGATCGTCGTGCGGATCGGCGATCAGCAGGCTGTAGCCGTGTTCGAGGGCGCGGGACTCGACCCCTTGCAGAATCTCGGTGAAGTACGGATTCCTGATTGCCGAGACGGCCAGTCCGATCGACCGGGTACGCGCGGTGACCAGGGAGCGCGCCAACGTGTTCGGGGTGTAGCCGAGGGCGTCGATGGCGTCCAGGACCGCCCGGCGGGTGTCCGGGCGCACCGGCCGGGTCTCGTTGAGCACATGCGAGACGGTGGCCACGGACACGCCCGCACACCGGGCCACATCCGCCATGGTCGTCATCCGCCGTCCCTTTCGCTGTCTCGCGCGGTTGTCGCCGGGCCGCTGTGCCGTGCCGTTGTCGCCGCGCCGCTGTCCGGGCCCACTTGTGCTGCCCGCCGGGGGAACGTACACCACTCGAGGGGGTGACGTAAACGCTTGCGCAAGCGTTTACGTCGCGGCCGGCGCCACCACGGGACCGTGCGACACCACCACGCGACCGCGGTGGCAAGCGGACGGATCTGTGCCGGTATCGTCGTTACGCCATGACTCTCACCAGGAGCCCGCTATGAGCAGCAAGCCCGCCTCCCGACGAACCGTGCTGTGCGGCGCGGCACTGGCCGGCGCCGCGGGCCTCGGAGTCGCCGCCTGCTCCGCGGGCGGCGCGGGTGCGAAGGCCCCGGTCACCCCCACCGCCCCGGTCGACCTCGGCGCGGCGGACGCCGTCCAGCCCGGTGGCACGAAGATCTACCGCGAGGACCGGGTGGTGGTCGCTCGGGACGCGGACGGTGCGTACACGGCGTTCAGCGCGGTGTGCACGCACGCCGGATGTGTGGTCGACGCGGTCGAGGACGGGAAGATCAGCTGCTCCTGCCACGGCAGCCAGTTCGACGCCCGGACCGGCAAGGTTCTCGAGGGCCCCGCCACCGAGCCGCTGCCCTCCGTCCCGGTCAGGGCCAAGGGCGGAAAGCTCGTCGCGGGCCCGGACGCCTGAACCGCACCGGCCCGTACGCCCCGTACACCCCCGGACCCGCGGCCGGGTGCCCCCCGGACCCGCGGCTGAAGGGCGCCGGAACTGTCACTCCCCGCAAGTAGGGTGGTGACCATGGCCGACCCGAGCAGCTACCGCCCCAAGCCGGGACAGATCCCCGATTCGCCGGGGGTGTACAAGTTCCGTGATGAGCACGGCCGGGTGATCTACGTCGGAAAGGCGAAGAGCCTGCGCCAGCGGCTTTCGTCGTACTTCCAGGACCTCGCCAATCTCCACCCGCGCACCCGCACCATGGTCACCACGGCCGCCGCGGTCGAGTGGACCGTGGTCTCCACCGAGGTCGAGGCGCTACAGCTCGAGTATTCGTGGATCAAGGAGTTCGATCCCCGGTTCAACGTCAAATACCGTGACGACAAGAGCTATCCGTCCCTCGCGGTCACGCTCAACGAGGAATTCCCCCGGGTCCAGGTCATGCGCGGTCCCAAGAAGAAGGGCGTGCGCTATTTCGGCCCGTACGCCCATGCCTGGGCCATCCGCGAGACCGTCGATCTGATGCTGCGGGTGTTCCCCGTCCGCACCTGCTCCGCAGGGGTGTTCAAGCGCTCCGCCCAGATCGGCCGGCCCTGTCTGCTCGGTTACATCGGCAAGTGCTCGGCCCCCTGCGTCGGCCGGGTCACCGCCGAGGAACACCGTGAACTGGCCGAGGAATTCTGTGACTTCATGGCCGGGCGCACCGGCACCTATCTGCGCCGCCTGGAGCAGCGGATGCAGGAGGCGGCCGAGGAGATGGAGTACGAGAAGGCCGCCCGGCTGCGTGACGACATAGGGGCGCTCAAGCGCGCCATGGAGAAGAACGCGGTGGTGCTCGCCGACGCGACCGACGCCGATCTGATAGCGGTCGCCGAGGACGAGCTGGAGGCGGCCGTCCAGATCTTCCATGTGCGCGGCGGCCGGGTGCGCGGTCAGCGCGGCTGGGTCACCGACAAGGTCGAGGCCGTGGACACCGCCGATCTCGTCGAGCACGCCCTGCAACAGCTCTACGGCGAGGAGCGGGGCGACGCGGTGCCCAAGGAGGTGCTGGTGCCCGCCGTGCCCGACCCGGCCGAGCCGGTCGTCCAGTGGCTCACCGACCGCAGGGGCTCCCGGGTCGATCTGCGCATCCCGCAGCGCGGCGACAAGAAGGACCTGATGGCCACCGTGCAGCGGAACGCCCAGCAGGCGCTGGCGCTGCACAAGACCAAGCGCGCGTCCGATCTGACCACGCGTTCCCGGGCGCTGGAGGAGATCGCGGTCGCTCTGGACCTGGACTCCGCGCCGCTGCGCATCGAGTGCTTCGACATCTCCCATCTCCAGGGCGATGACGTGGTGGCCTCCATGGTGGTCTTTGAAGACGGGCTCGCCAGGAAGAGCGAGTACCGCCGCTTCCAGATCAAGAGCTTCGCCGGGCAGGACGACGTGCGTTCCATGCACGAGGTGGTCGGCCGCCGCTTCCGCCGCTATCTCCAGGAGAAGCAGCGGACGGGTGAGTGGGAGGAGGAGCCCCGCGAGGAGCCCGTCACTGCCCAGGACGCGGCCCCCGAGCCTGCCACCGCCCAGGACACGGCCCCCGAGCCCGTCACCGCCCAGGACACGGCCCCCGAGGGGATCGCCGCTCCCCAGGGCACGGCCTCCGACGGTTCCGGGGAGTCTTCCGGCCCGCTCGACGACAGCGGCCGCCCCAAGCGGTTCGCCTACCCTCCGCAGCTCGTCGTGGTCGACGGCGGACAGCCACAGGTCGCCGCCGCCCAGCGGGCCCTGGACGAGCTGGGCATCGATGACGTGGCCGTCTGCGGCCTCGCCAAGCGGCTGGAGGAGGTCTGGCTGCCCGGCGAGAACGACCCGGTGGTGCTGCCCCGCAGCAGCGAGGGGCTCTATCTGTTGCAGCGGATCCGTGACGAGGCCCATCGCTTCGCCATCTCCTACCAGCGCAGCAAGCGCGCCAAGTCCATGAAGGCCGGACCGCTGGACGCCGTGCCGGGGCTGGGCGAGAGCCGCAAGCAGGCACTGCTGAAGCACTTCGGGTCCCTCAAACGGCTGCGCGCCGCCACCATCGAGCAGATCTGCGAGGTGCCCGGCGTGGGCCGCAAGACGGCGGAGACGGTGGCCGCCGCCCTCACCCAGGCGGCCCCGGCCGCCCCGGCGGTGAATACCGCCACAGGAGAGATCATTGAGGATGAGGCCGCGAACGCGGCGCCATCGGTGAATCGGGGGACGAGATCATGACAGAGCACGAGAGCATCACAGAGCACGAGAACCACGGAGACGGAGCGCAGGTGAAGACGGGCACGACGGGAGAGGGCGGCGCCGAGGTGGCGGCCATTCCCGAGCTGGTGATCATCTCTGGAATGTCCGGCGCGGGCCGCAGCACCGCCGCCAAGTGTCTGGAGGACCTCGGCTGGTTCGTCGTGGACAACCTGCCGCCCGCACTGATCCCCACCATGGTCGACCTCGGCGCCCGCTCGCAGGGCAATGTGGCCCGGATCGCCGTGGTGGTGGACGTCCGCGGCCGCCGTTTCTTCGACAACCTCCGTGAGTCCCTCGCGGACCTGGCCGCCAAGAACGTCAAGCGGCGCGTGCTGTTCCTGGAGGCGTCCGACGAGGCGCTGGTGCGCCGTTTCGAGTCCGTGCGCCGTCCGCACCCCCTCCAGGGCGACGGCCGGATCGTGGACGGTATCGCCGCCGAGCGCGATCTGCTGCGCGAGCTGCGCGGCGACGCCGACCTGGTGATCGACACCTCCAGCCTGAACGTGCACGAGCTGCGCGCCAAGATGGACGCCCAGTTCGCGGGCGAGGAGGAGCCCGAGCTGCGGGCCACCGTGATGTCCTTCGGCTACAAGTACGGCCTGCCCGTCGACGCCGATCTGGTGGTGGACTGCCGCTTCCTGCCCAATCCGCACTGGGTCCCCGAGCTGCGCCCCTTCACCGGGCTCAACGAGGAGGTGTCCGGCTATGTGTTCAACCAGCCGGGCGCCAAGGAGTTCCTCGACCGCTACGCCGAGCTGCTCCAGCTCATCGCCGCGGGCTACCGCCGCGAGGGCAAGCGCTATGTGACCATCGCCATCGGCTGCACCGGCGGTAAGCACCGCAGCGTCGCGATGTCCGAGCGGCTCGCCCCCCGGCTGGCCGCCGAGGGCGTCGAGACCGTGATCGTCCACCGTGACATGGGGCGCGAGTGACGATCCGAACCAGGCGGCTGCGACGGCTGGTCGGCGCCCGGACGACCCGGGGCGCCCAGCCCAAAGTCGTGGCGCTCGGCGGCGGGATGGGCCTGTCCGCGTCGCTCGCCGCGTTGCGCCGGATCACCGGCGATCTCACCGCTGTTGTCACCGTGGCCGACGACGGGGGCTCCAGCGGACGGCTCCGCGACGAGCTGGACGTGCTGCCGCCCGGCGACCTCCGCAAGGCGCTGGCCGCGCTCTGCGGGGACGACGACTGGGGCCAGACCTGGGCCCGGGTGATCCAGCACCGCTTCATCAGCGAGGGCGAGCTGCACGGCCACGCGGTCGGCAATCTGCTGATCGTCGCCCTCTGGGAGCAGCTGGGCGACCATGTGAAGGCGCTGGACCTGGTGGGCAAGCTGCTGGGCGCGCACGGCCGGGTGCTGCCGATGTCGGCCGTGCCGCTGGAGCTCCAGGCGTATGTGCGCGGCCATGACCCGGCCCGCCCCGAGGAGGTCTCCACGGTCGCGGGGCAGGCGACCGTGGCGCTCACCCCGGGTGAGGTCCAGTCGGTGCATCTGGTGCCGCACGACCCGCCCGCCGTGCCCGAGGCCGTCGCGGCGGTCATGGACGCCGACTGGGTGGTCCTCGGGCCCGGCTCCTGGTTCTCCTCCGTCATCCCTCATCTGCTGGTCCCGGACCTGCTCCAGGCGCTCACCGACACCAAGGCCCGGCGCGTGCTCTCGCTGAACCTCGCCCCCCAGCCGGGCGAAACCGATGGCTTCTCCCCGCAGCGTCATTTGGAGGTTTTGGCCCGACACGCCCCTAAACTCGCCTTCGACGTGGTGCTGGCCGACGAGGCCGCCGTTCCCGACCAGAGCAGTCTGTGCGACGCCGCGAAGCGGCTGGGCGGCACGGTCGAGCTTGCGCCGGTGGCCGCGACCGACGGTGCCCCGAAGCATGACCCGGAGCTTCTGGCGGCCGCGTACGACCGTATTTTTCGGATGCATGGAAGGATCGGCCCATGGCGATGACGGCAGCGGTGAAGGACGAAATCTCCCGGCTCCCCGTCACCCGCACCTGCTGCCGGAAAGCGGAGGTCTCGGCGATCCTGCGGTTCGCGGGCGGTCTGCACCTGGTCAGCGGGCGCATCGTGATCGAGGCGGAGCTGGACACAGGGATCGCCGCCCGCCGGGTCCGCAAGGACATCCTGGAGATCTTCGGTCACTCCTCCGATCTGGTGGTGATGGCCCCCGGCGGTTTGCGCCGCGGCAGCCGGTACGTGGTGCGGGTGGTGGCGGGCGGTGACCAGCTGGCCCGGCAGACCGGCCTGGTCGACGGCCGCGGCCGGCCGATCCGCGGGCTGCCGCCGCAGGTCGTCTCCGGCGCCACCTGTGACGCCGAGGCCGCCTGGCGCGGCGCCTTCCTCGCCCATGGCTCGCTCACCGAGCCGGGTCGCTCCTCCTCGCTCGAGGTGACCTGTCCCGGGCCGGAGGCCGCGCTGGCGCTGGTCGGCGCCGCCCGCCGGCTCCAGATCGCCGCCAAGGCCCGCGAGGTCCGCGGAGTGGACCGGGTGGTCGTCCGGGACGGTGATGCCATCGGCGCGCTGTTGACGCGGCTGGGGGCGCATGAGTCGGTGCTCGCCTGGGAGGAGCGGCGGATGCGCCGCGAGGTCCGGGCCACCGCCAACCGGCTGGCCAACTTCGACGACGCCAATCTGCGCCGTTCGGCCCGCGCCGCCGTCGCCGCCGGGGCCCGGGTGCAGCGCGCCCTGGAGATCCTCGGCGATGAGGTGCCCGAGCACCTCGCCGCCGCCGGGCGGCTGCGTATGGAGCACAAGCAGGCGTCGCTGGAGGAGCTGGGCGCCCTCGCCGACCCGCCGCTGACCAAGGACGCGGTCGCGGGCCGGATCCGGCGGCTGCTGGCCATGGCCGACAAGCGCGCCCAGGACCTGGGCATCCCCGGCACCGAGTCGAGTCTGACCGACGAGATGGCCGAGGGCATGGTCGGCTGACCGGGCCCCGCCCGCGTCGTCCCGCCACTCCGCGTCGAACGCCCCCGGACCCCAACTGGGCCCGGGGGAGCACCTTTCAGCCCACTGTTGAACCCTTCACCTCACTGTTGACATGGCCATGGGCCGACATCAGTCTTAGGCGCCTGCGCAACCCAATGCGTCGGACGACAGCCAGGGGGGCTCATGCACAGACGCAAGGCGAGACCGATCAGATCGCTCGTCGCGGTGGCTTCACTGCTCCTGGGGGGACTGGCCGCGGCACCCGCCGCGCAGGCACAGCCCACCGCGGACACCTCGGCCGACGGACTGTCCGTCTGGACGGCCGAGGTGAGCAAGGACCAGATCCCGCTGCTGCTGCGCTCCGGCGCGGACGGGCATGAACTCGGGCGGCAGATCCCCGAGAAGGGCCATGGAGCGGTCGAGCTCTACCTCACCGGGAAGCAGGCCGCGAAGCTGCGCGGCAAGGGGGTGCGGCTCACCGAGAAGAAGGTCTCCGCACAGGCCCGCAACCGTCTCAAGGCCGCGGGCGACGGGGTGTTCCGCCCCTACAGCGGTGACGGGGGGCTGAAGGAAGAGATGGTGAAGACCGGGCAGGCCCATCCCGGCCTCACCAAGGTCGTCAGCATCGGCAAGACCACTCAGGGCAAGGACATCCTCGCCCTCAAGCTCACCAAGGGCGCCGCGAAGTCCCGTGACGGCAGCAAGCCGTCGGTGCTGTACATGTCCAACCAGCACGCCCGGGAGTGGATCACGCCGGAGATGACCCGGCGGCTGATGCACTACTACCTCGACAACTACGGCAAGGACGACCGCGTCACCCGGATCGTGGACCGCACCGAACTGTGGTTCGTCCTCTCCGCCAACCCGGACGGCTACGACTTCACCCACCAGAGCCCCGCCAATCGCCAGTGGCGCAAGAACCTGCGCGACAACAACGGCGACGGAAAGATCACCCCCGGCGACGGTGTCGACCCCAACCGCAACTTCCCGTACAGATGGGGCTACGACAACGAGGGTTCATCGGCCGACCCCGCCGACGAGACCTACCGCGGCCCCGCCCCCGGCTCCGAACCCGAGACCAAGGCGCTGGACTCCTTCGAGAAGCGCATCGGCTTCGACTACGGCATCAACTACCACTCGGCCGCCCAACTGCTGCTCTACGGCGTCGGCTGGCAGGTCGCCACCCCGACCCCCGACGACGTCCTCTACAAGGCGCTCGCCGGAACCCCGGAGAAGTCGGCGATCCCCGGCTACCACCCGCAGGTCTCCTCCGAGCTGTACACCACCAACGGCGAGGCCGACGGCCACGCGGCCAACGTCAACGGGATGATGATGTTCACCCCGGAGATGTCGACCTGTCAGACGCCATCGGCTGTGGACCCCGATGACGCCTGGAAGCCCGGCGACTGCGCGTCCGTCTTCACCTTCCCGGACGACGAGAAGCTGATCCAGCAGGAGTTCGCCAAGAACATCCCGTTCGCGCTCTCCGTCGCCGAGACCGCCGCCCACCCCGACCAACCCTCCTCCTCGGTCGGCCTCGACGCGCCCGACTTCACCCCGGACGCCTTCACCACCTCCTACGCCCGCGGCGGCGACCAGGACGTCTCCGTGACCGTCCGCAAGAGCGTCCGCGACAAGCGGCTCAACTACCGCGTGGACGGCGGGCGTACCCACCGCGCGGCCCTCAAGCCCTGGAAGGGCGGAGAGACCTACGGCGGTGAGGACAACATCCGCTTCGACCAGTACCGCGCCACCGTCGAGGGTGCGGACACCGGCGAGAAGGTCGAGGTCTGGTTCACCGGCCGCACCAAGAGCGGCAAGCGGACCGCCGGCAAGCCGTTCACCTACACCGTCGCGTCCCGGCCCCGCGCCGACACCCTGGTGATCGCGGAGGAGGGCGGCAGCGCCCCGGCCCGGCACACCGCCGCCTACACCAAGGCGCTTGCGGACAACGGCCGCAAGGCCGCCGTCTGGGACGTCGCCGCCAAGGGCGCGCCCTCCGCGCTCGGAGTGCTCAGCCACTTCCGCACCGTGCTCTGGTACACCGGCGCAGAGCGCCCCGGCGGGCAGACCCTGCTGGCCGTACGCGACTTCCTCAACGAGGGCGGCAAGCTGATCACCACCGGTGAACGGGCCGGTGGCAGCTCCGAGGTGGGCCCGGCCGACACCGACGACTTCAGCCAGTACTACCTGGGCGCCGACAGCCGTATCACCCTCAAGTCGCCCCGTACCTTCCAGGGCGGCGGCGCGCTCAAGGGCACCGCGGCCACCCTGGCCGACGCCCCCGGCAACCCGCTGGACAGCGCGGGCGGTTACACCGTCACCTCCGATGTGCTGCCGCCGAAGGACTTCCCGCAGTTCCGCAGCGCGGCCGCGGGCGAGTACCCCGGCGCGCGCTCCCCGTACCAGCCGTACGAGGGCGACTGGATGGCCGCCGCGGGCCATCACGACAACTCCTGGCAGCGGCTGGCCCGGACCGTCGATCTGACCGGGGTGAGCGCGGCCGACAAGCCGGGCCTGACCTTCCGGCTCAGCCATGACACCGAGCCCGGCTACGACCATGTGATCGTCGAGGCGCACACCGTGGGCCAGGACGACTGGACCACGCTGCCCGACGCGGGCGGCGGCAGCTCCACCAAGGTGCCCACCGAGTGCGAGGCGGGCTTCCTGCTCAACCTCCACCCGTTCCTCAAGCACTACCTCACCCCCGGGGACGACGGCTGCAAGGCCACCGGCACCACCGGCGCCTGGAACAGCTTCACCGGTTCCTCCGACGGCTGGCGGCCGGTCTCGCTCGACCTGAGCGCCTACGCGGGCAAGAAGGTCGAACTGGCGGTCTCCTACGTCACCGACCCGGGCACCGGCGGCCGCGGCGCCTTCGTCGACAGCACCGCGCTGGTCGTCGGTGGCGCCACCCACGACACCGAGGGATTCGAGACGGCGCTCGGACCGTGGTCCGCGGCCGGGCCGCCGCAGGGCAGCCCGGCGAATCCCGCGGACTGGATGCGGTCGAAGGAGCTCTTCCACACCTCCGCGGCGGTCACCACCGGGGACACCGTGCTGCTGGGCTTCGGCCTGGAGCATGTACCCGGCGCGGCGGAGCGGGCGAAACTCATCGGTGGCGCGCTCCGGGCGCTGCACCGTTGACAGAACGTGACGAGTCGTGACTGAATCGGCGGCCTATACCACGATCCGGTGGTCATGGGCCGCCGATGCCAATGTCACGTACGTCTCGTGATAGCGGTAGGGTCGGAGGCGGTCGGGGACATCCACATAAGCTCGCCGGGCAGCCCGGCATACCTCACGAGGAGATCGGTTCGTGACGATCCGCGTAGGCATCAACGGCTTCGGTCGCATCGGCCGCAACTACTTCCGCGCACTTCTCGAGCAGGGCGCGGACATCCAAATCGTCGGTGTCAACGACCTGACCGACAACGCAACCCTGGTTCACCTGCTGAAGTACGACAGCATCCTCGGACGGCTGAAGCACGAGGTCAGCCACACCGAGGACACCATCACGGTGGGCAACCAGACGTTCAAGACCATGGCCGAGCGTGACCCGGCCGCCCTCCCGTGGGGAGAGCTCGGTGCCGACATCGTCGTCGAGTCCACCGGCATCTTCACCAAGCGCGAGGACGCCGCCAAGCACCTCACCGCCGGCGCCAAGAAGGTCCTGATCTCCGCGCCCGCCAAGGACGAGGACATCACGATCGTGATGGGCGTCAACCAGGACAAGTACGACCCCGCCACACACGACGTCATCTCCAACGCCTCCTGCACCACCAACTGCGTGGCGCCGATGGCCAAGGTCCTCGACGAGAACTTCGGCATCGTCAAGGGCATGATGACGACGGTCCACGCCTACACCAACGACCAGCGCATCCTGGACTTCCCGCACAAGGACCTGCGCCGCGCCCGCGCCGCCGCGGAGAACATCATTCCGACCTCCACCGGCGCCGCCAAGGCCACCGCCCTGGTCCTGCCGCAGCTCAAGGGCAAGCTGGACGGCATCGCGATGCGCGTCCCGGTCCCGACCGGCTCGGTCACCGACCTCGTTCTCGAGCTCGACCGCGAGGTCACCAAGGACGAGATCAACACCGCCTTCCAGAAGGCCGCCGAGAGCCAGCTCAAGGGGGTCCTCGAGTACACCGAGGACCCGATCGTCTCCTCGGACATCGTCAACTGGCCGGCCTCCTGCACCTTCGACTCCTCCCTGACCATGGTCCAGGGCAAGCAGGTGAAGGTCGTCGGCTGGTACGACAACGAGTGGGGCTACTCCAACCGCCTGGTCGACCTGACCGTTTTTGTCGGCGGCAAGCTCTGACGCTGTCGCGATGAGCGAGGAAAGGGGCCCGCTACGACGCTGTCGCAGCGGGTCCCTTTTCCATGATCAAGGAGCCATTCTGTGAAGACGATTGACGATCTCCAGGTCAGCGGGCAGCGGGTGTTCGTCCGCGCCGACCTGAACGTCCCGCTCGACGGCGAGACGATCACCGACGACGGCCGGATCCGCGCCGCCGTCCCGACGATCACCAAGCTCCTGGACCGGGGCGCCAAGGTCATCGTCGCCTCGCACCTCGGCCGTCCCAAGGGTGCCCCCGATCCGCGGTACTCGCTGGCCCCGGTGGCCCGGCGGCTCGGTGAACTCCTCGGCAAGCCGGTCGCCTTCGCGACCGACACCGTGGACGACAGCGCCCGCGCCACCGTCGAGGGGCTCGCCGACGGCCAGGTCGCGCTGCTGGAGAACCTGCGCTTCAACGCCGGTGAGACCAGCAAGGACGACGCCGAGCGCGGCGCCTTCGCCGACCGGCTCGCCGCCCTCGCCGACCTCTACGTGGGCGACGGCTTCGGCGCGGTGCACCGCAAGCACGCCTCCGTCTACGACCTCCCGGCGCGGCTGCCGCACGCCGCGGGCGATCTGATCGCCGCGGAGCTGACCGTCCTGAAGCAGCTCACCGAGGACGTCAAGCGGCCCTACGCGGTGGTCCTCGGCGGCGCCAAGGTCTCCGACAAGCTGGGCGTGATCGACCACCTGCTGGAGAAGGCCGACCGCATCCTGATCGGCGGCGGTATGGCCTACACCTTCCTCAAGGCCCAGGGCCACGAGGTCGGCGGCTCGCTGCTCCAGGAGGACCAGGTCCCGGTGGTGCGCGAGTATCTGCGCCGGGCCGAGGAGCGCGGGGTGGAGTTTGTGCTCCCGGTCGACGTCCTGGCCGCCGCCGAGTTCCCGGACCTGAAGACGAAGGCCCCGGCCAACCCCGAGGTGCTGTCCGCCGACGCCATCCCGGCCGACCGGCAGGGCCTGGACATCGGTCCGGAGACCCGTAAGGTGTACGCCGCCAAGCTGGCCGACACCGCCACCGTCTTCTGGAACGGTCCGATGGGTGTCTTCGAGCACCCCGACTACGCCGACGGCACCAGGGCCGTCGCCCAGGCCCTGATCGACAGCCCCGCCTTCACCGTGGTCGGCGGCGGCGACTCGGCAGCGGCCGTCCGCATCCTGGGATTCGACGAATCCGCTTTCGGCCATATCTCGACCGGCGGCGGCGCAAGCCTCGAATATCTCGAGGGCAAGACTCTCCCCGGCCTCGCCGCACTGGAGGACTGAACACCGTGAGTGACCGTATTCCGCTGATGGCGGGCAACTGGAAGATGAACCTCAACCACCTTGAGGCCATCGCCCATGTCCAGAAGCTCGCCTTCGCCCTCGCCGACAAGGACTACGAGGCCGTCGAGGTCGCGGTCCTGCCGCCCTTCACCGATCTCCGGTCGGTGCAGACGCTGGTCGACGGCGACCGGCTGAAGATCAAGTACGGTGCCCAGGACGTGTCCGAGCACGACTCCGGCGCCTACACCGGAGAGATCTCCGGCGCCATGCTGGCCAAGCTGAACTGCGCCTTCGCCGTCGTGGGCCACTCCGAGCGGCGTCAGTACCACGACGAGACCGACGAGATCTGCAACCGCAAGGTCAAGGCGGCCTATCGGTACGGTCTCACCCCGATCCTGTGCGTGGGCGAGGGCCTGGAGGTCCGCAAGGCGGGCAACCAGGTCGCGCACACCCTCGCGCAGGTCGACGGCGGTCTGGCCGGGATCCCGGCCGAGCAGGCCGAGACCATCGTGATCGCCTACGAGCCGGTCTGGGCGATCGGCACCGGCGAGGTGGCGACCCCCGAGGACGCCCAGGAGGTCTGCGGGGCGATCCGCGCCCGGCTGGCCGAGCTCTACAGCCAGGAGCTGGCCGACAAGGTCCGGATCCAGTACGGCGGCTCGGTGAAGTCCGGGAACGTGGCCGCGATCATGGCCCAGCCGGATGTGGACGGCGCCCTGGTCGGCGGTGCCGCGCTGGACGCCGAGGAATTCGTCAAGATCGTCCGTTTCCGCGACCAGTGAGTATGCCCTAGCGCACGGGTCGTCGTACCCTGTCGGGGGTCGTGGTGGTGCGATCGCGCCATCCGGCCCCCGACGTCCGTAACTGCCCGAGAGAGTTGGTCCAGCTGTGATCATGGGGTTCTCGATCGCCCTCATCATCTTCAGCCTTTTGATGATGATGCTGGTGCTCATGCACAAGGGGAAGGGCGGCGGCCTGTCCGACATGTTCGGTGGCGGTATGCAGTCCTCGGTGGGCGGCTCCTCGGTCGCCGAGCGCAACCTCGACCGGATCACCATCGTGGTCGGGCTGCTGTGGTTCGTCTGCATCGTTGTCCTCGGCCTCCTGATGAAGCTCGACTGAAGCTCGACTGGAGCTCGACTGGAGCTCGCAGTGAGGCCAGCCGGGCCTTCGGCCAGGGGCCGTTCGTCCGCCGACCGGGATCCGATAACTGACGTTCCGTCCGTCAGTGGGCCAAGGGCGGCTTATCATGGGGGTGGCGTCCTCGGTGGTGGGTGTAACTCCTCTCACTGGACGCGCGTTGGGCCTTACGTAGACTGGGGCGCCGGGCAGCGAGGCCGAACAATCGAAGCTTCGCGGCACCATCACGCAGGGAGTTACGACCGTGGCAAGTGGCAACGCGATCCGTGGAAGTCGGGTCGGAGCGGGGCCGATGGGAGAAGCCGAGCGAGGCGAATCGGCTCCGCGCCTGCGCATCTCCTTCTGGTGCTCGAACGGACACGAGACTCAGCCGAGTTTCGCCAGCGACGCGCAGGTCCCGGACACGTGGGACTGCCCGCGGTGCGGCTTCCCCGCCGGCAAGGACCGGGACAACCCGCCGGACCCGCCGCGCACCGAGCCGTACAAGACGCATCTGGCGTATGTGCGTGAGCGGCGCAGCGATGCCGACGGCGAGGCGATCCTCGCCGAGGCGCTGGCCAAGCTCCGGGGCGAGATCTAGGGCGAGATCCAGGCGGCACGCCGACCGAGCAGCGCGTACGACGGCCCGGCCGGGCACCCTCGCAGGGGGTGCGCGGCCGGGCCGTCGTCCATGCCCGGGGCCGTTGTCAGTGGCGGGGGCTACGGTCGGGGGTGCTGATTCACGGGGGTGCGGCGGCCGGGGCGCCGCCCATGGGGGGAGGGGCGCCGATGAGCGCGGTGGAAGCGGGGGAGCGCGAGGGGGAGCGGGGCGGCGGGAAACCGGCGGCGCCCGCCTGGCGCGGGGGGTTCGGGCGGCTGTGGACGGCCGCCGTGGTCTCCCGCTTCGGGGACGCGCTGCGCGGGGCGGCGCTGCCGCTGCTGGCGGTCTCGCTGACCGATTCACCGGTGCTGGTGTCGCTGGTGACCGCCTGCGGCTTTCTGCCCTGGCTGCTCTTCGGGCTGATCGGCGGGGCCATCGCGGACCGGGTCGACCAGCGGCGGGCGATGTGGGCGGTGGACGCGGTGCGGGCCGCCCTGATGGCGGGGTTCGCCGTCGCCGTCTGGCTGGACCACGCCACGATCGGGCTGCTGCTGGCCCTCGGCTTCGCCCTGACCACCCTCCAGACCCTCTTCGACAACGCCGCCACCGCCCTGCTGCCGTCGGTGGTGGGCCAGGAGGCGCTGGGCCGGGCCAACGCCCGGCTGATGACCGGGCAGGAGGTGATGGGCCGGTTCGTGGGCGCCCCGCTGCTGCCGGTGCTGCTGGGGCTCGGCGCCGCGGTGCCGTTCTGGGCGGACGCTGCCACCTATCTCCTCGCCGCCCTCCTGGTCGCCTCGCTCGGGGTCGCGGCCCCCGAGCGCGCCCCGCGCCCGGCGGGCCGCACTCTGCGCCAGGAGATCGCCGAGGGCATCCGGCTGCTGTGGCGGGACCGGGTCCTGAGGTCGCTGTGCGGCTGCACCATGCTGGTCAACATCGGCATCGGCGCGCTCATCGCCACCCTGGTGCTGATCGTCACCGGCTGGCTGGACGCGGGGAACACCGGCTATGCCGTGGTGGTGACCGTCTACGGGATCGGCAGCGTGGCCGGAGGGCTGGTGGCCGCCTGGATCACCGACCGGCTGGGCCGGATCCGCTCCCTGGTGGTGTGCGGCGCGGCCCAGCTCGCCGCCCTGGTCGCGCTCGGCACCATCCGCGGTCTGCCGGTGGCCGTCGCCGCCATGGGCCTGTTCGGCTTCGCCGGAATGGTCTGGAACGTCACCGAGGTGACGATGATGCAGCAGCGCAGCCCCGCCGAGATGCTGGGCCGGGTGAGCGCGGCGTTCCGCACCCTGACCGTCGCCGGTACGCCGCTCGGTGCCCTGCTCGGCGGGGTGATCGCCGAGGCCTGGGGGCTGAACAGCCCGGCGCTGGCTGCCGCGGCGCTGTTCGCCTGCGGTCTGGTGGCCCTCGTTCCGGGAATGCGGTCCGGCATCAATTAGGTTGGTGGCCGGCGGGGTACAGGCACCGACGAGAAGTGGGCTGATGTCCGAGATGAACGCAGAAGGCCGCAGCAGGCTCGACCAGCTGCCCGAGTGGCAGGCGCTGGCCGCACACCGCAAGGAGCTGGGTGACGCGCATCTGCGCGAGCTGTTCGCAAGCGACCCCGGGCGCGGGCGCCGGCTCACCCTCCAGGTCGGCGACCTCCATCTGGACTACTCCAAGCATCTGGTCACCGACGAGACGCTGCGGCTGCTGCGCGAGCTGGCCCGCGCCACCGAGGTGGCCGAGCTGCGGGACGCGATGTTCCGCGGCAAGAAGATCAACACCACCGAGGACCGGGCGGCGCTGCATATCGCGCTGCGGGCACCCCGCTCCGCCGTCATCACGGTGGACGGCAAGGACGTCGTCCAGGATGTGCACGCGGTGCTCGCCAAGATGGCCGTCTTCACCGACCGGATCCGCTCCGGCGACTGGACCGGTCACACCGGAAAGCGCATCAAGAACATCGTCAACATCGGCATCGGCGGCTCGGATCTGGGCCCGGCGATGGCGTTCGAGGCGCTGCGCTCCTACACCGACCGCTCGCTGACCTTCCGGTTCGTCTCCAATGTGGACGGCGCCGACCTCCATGAGGCGGTGCGCGATCTGGACCCGGCCGAGACGCTGTTCATCGTCGCGTCCAAGACCTTCACCACCATCGAGACCATCACCAACGCCACCTCCGCCCGCGACTGGCTGCTGACCGGTCTGGGGGCCGGACCGGAGGCCGTCGCCAAGCACTTCGTGGCGCTGTCGACCAACGCGGAGAAGGTCTCCGCGTTCGGCATCGACACGGCCAACATGTTCGAGTTCTGGGACTGGGTCGGCGGGCGTTACTCCTACGCCTCGGCGATCGGCCTCTCCCTGATGATCGCCATCGGCCCGGACCACTTCCGGGAGATGCTGGCCGGTTTCCATCTGATCGACGAACACTTCACCTCCGCCCCGCCGGAGGAGAACGCCCCGCTGCTGATGGGCCTGCTGGGCATCTGGTACGGCAACTTCCACGACGCCCAGTCCCACGCCGTACTGCCCTACAGCCACTATCTGTCCCAGTTCACCGCCTACCTCCAGCAGCTGGACATGGAGTCCAACGGCAAGTCGGTGGACCGCCAGGGAGAGCCGGTCAGTTGGCAGACCGGCCCGGTGGTCTGGGGCACCCCCGGCACCAACGGACAGCACGCCTACTACCAGTTGCTCCACCAGGGCACCAAGCTGATCCCCGCCGATCTCATCGGCTTCGCCCGGCCGGTGGAGGACCTGGAGCCCGGACTGGTCCCCCAGCACGATCTGCTGATGGCCAACCTCTTCGCCCAGGGCCAGGCGCTGGCCTTCGGCAAGACCCCGGAGGAGGTCGCCGCCGAGGGAGTGCCGCCGGAACTGGTGGCGCACAAGACCTTCCGCGGCAACCACCCCACCACCACGATCCTCGCCTCCGAGCTGACCCCGTCGGTGCTGGGCCAGCTCGTCGCCCTCTACGAGCACAAGGTGTTCGTCCAGGGCGCGGTGTGGAACATCGACTCCTTCGACCAGTGGGGCGTGGAGCTCGGCAAGGTGCTCGCCAAGCGGGTGGAGCCCGCCCTCACCGAGGGCGCGACGGTCGAGGGACTCGACCCGTCCACCGAGCAGCTCGTCGCCACCTACCGTGCGCTGCGCGGCCGTTGAGCCCTTCGGTCATCCCCTGAGAGACAGCGATCCCCCGTGCGCAGTGCGCACGGGGGATCGGTCGTCAACGCGTCGGGGACGGGCTCACGGTGAGGCCGGAGGATACAGCTCGCGCGGCAGCCCCGCCGCCGCGGCCCGGTCCAGCAGCCACAGCGTCCGGCTGCGGCCGTACGCCCCCGCCGCCGGGGCCTGGAGCTCCCCCGCGCCCGACAGCGCGATGGTGACCGCCTTCGCCTTGTCCTCACCTGCCGCCAGCAGCCACACCTCCCGTGCCGCGCGGATCGCGGGCAGGGTCAGCGTGACCCGGGTGGGCGGCGGCTTGGGCGCGCCGCGCACCCCGACCACCGTCCGCTCCGTCTCCCGCACGGCGGGCAGCTCGGGGAAGAGCGAGGCCACATGGGTGTCCGGTCCGACGCCCAGCAGCAGCACGTCGAAGGACGGCACCGCGCCGTGGTTCTCCGGCCGCGCGGCCCGCGCCAGCTCGACGGCGTACGCCTCGGCCGCCGTGTCCACATCGCCGCCGTACGCACCGTCGGATGCGGGCATGGCGTGCACCCGCGCGGGGTCCACCGGCACCGCGTCCAGCAGCGCTTCCCGTGCCTGGGTGACATTGCGCTCCGGATGGCCCTCCGGCAGGAAGCGCTCATCGCCCCACCACAGGTCCAGCCGTGACCAGTCCACCGCGTCGCGCGCGGGGGAGGAGGCGAGCGCGGTCAGCAGCCCATTGCCGTTGCGGCCGCCGGTGAGGACCACCGACGCGGAGCCACGGGCGGCCTGGGCGTCCACGATCTTCGTGAGCAGCCGGGCAGCCGCGGCCTGGGCCATCAGCTCCTTGTCGCGGTGGACGACGACCTGCGGAGCCGTCATGCGTCCGCCGCCTTGCCTTCGGCCTTGCCCTCGGGCTTGTGCTTCGGCGGAGCCGGGACCGGACGAGCCTGGCCATTGCCGTGGCCGTCGCCGGGCTTGGGCGCCGAGGCATGGGTGGCGGTGGCGGCCTTGCCCAGCTTGCTCACCCCGAACTTCACCGCCGAGGCGTACATCTCGTCCGGGTCAAGGCGGCGCAGCTCCTCGGCGATCAGCTCCGACATCTCCCGCCGCTGGAGCGCCACATGACGGTCCGGCTGGCCCGGCATCGCCAGCTCGGCCAGCGAGCCATTGGCCCGGTCCAGGCAGATCTCACCGTCGGCGGTCTCCAGCCGGACCGCGGTCAGCCCGGGGCCGTCCGAGACCTGGCGGTCCACCGGCACCCGCAGCCGCTCGGCGAGCCACAGCGCCAGCAGCTCACTGCTCGGGTTGTACGCCTCGCCCTCCACGGTCGCGGAGCTGATCGGGGAGTGCTTCTGGTCGAGCGCGGCCGCGAGCACACTGCGCCACGGGGTGATCCGCGTCCAGGCCAGATCGGTGTCGCCCGGGGTGTAGGTGTCGGCCCGCAGCCCGAGCGTGGCGACCGGGTCCTCGGTGGCCTGGGCGTCGGTGATCCGGCGCTGGGCGAGCTGGCCGAGCAGGTCCTCGCTGGGGTTCTCCGGGGCGTCCTCGGGCCACCACACCACCACTGGGGCGTCCGGCAGCAGCAGCGGCAGGACCACCGAGTGGGCGTGGTTGGCCAGTTCGCCGTGGAGCCGCAGCAGCACCGTCTCACCGGTGCCGGTCTCGCCGCCGACGCGCACCTCGGCGTCCAGCCGCGCCATCTTGCGATCCCGCGGCGAGCGCCCCGGCCGCTTGATGACCACCAGATTGCGCGACGGATGCTCCTTGGACGCCTCGCTGGCCGCCTTCAGGGCGTCGTAGTGATTGCCCTCGTCGGTGACGATGACCAGGGTCAGCACCATGCCCGTGGCGGGGGTGCCGGTGGACCGCCGCGCCTGGACCAGAGCGGAGTTGATCCGGGCGGACGTGGTGTCCGTGAGATCGATGTTCATGGCCGCCGCCAGCTCCGTCCATCTCGTGCGAGCATCTGGTCCGCGGCCTTGGGACCCCAGGTCCCGGCCGTGTACTGCTCGGGCTTGCCGTGCTTGTCCCAGTACTCCTCGATCGGGTCGAGGATCCGCCAGGACTGCTCCACTTCCTGATGGCGGGGGAAGAGGTTGGCGTCACCGAGCAGCACATCGAGCAGCAGCCGCTCGTACGCCTCGGGGCTGGACTCGGTGAAGGACTCGCCGTAGGCGAAGTCCATCGTCACGTCCCGGATCTCCATGGAGGTGCCGGGCACCTTGGAGCCGAACCGGATGGTGACGCCCTCGTCCGGCTGCACCCGGATGACCAGGGCGTTCTCCCCCAGCTCCTGGGTGTCGGTGGTGTCGAACGGGGAGTGCGGGGCGCGCTGGAAGACCACGGCGATCTCGGTGACCCGCCGCCCCAGCCGCTTGCCGGTGCGCAGATAGAAGGGGACGCCCGCCCAGCGGCGGTTGTCGATCTCCACCTTGATCGCGGCAAAGGTGTCGGTCTTGGAGTGCGGGTCGATGCCCTCCTCCTCGAGATAGCCGAGCACCTCCTCGCCGCCCTGCCAGCCGTGGGCGTACTGGCCGCGCACGGTGTGCTTGCCCAGCTCCCGGGGCAGCTTGACGGCCCTGAGCGCCTTGAGCTTCTCGGTGACCAGTGCGTCCGCCTCGAAGGAGGCGGGCTCCTCCATGGCGGTCAGGGCGAGCAGCTGGAGCAGGTGGTTCTGGATGACGTCACGGGCGGAGCCGATGCCGTCGTAATAGCCCGCGCGACCGCCGATGCCGATGTCCTCGGCCATGGTGATCTGTACGTGGTCCACATAGCTGCGGTTCCAGATCGGCTCGAACATCGTGTTGGCGAAGCGCAGTGCCAGGATGTTCTGGACCGTCTCCTTGCCCAGGTAGTGGTCGATCCGGAAGACATCGCTGGGGCGGAAGACCTCGTGGACCACCTGGTTGAGCTCCTCTGCGCTCTCCAGGTTGTGGCCGAAGGGCTTCTCGATGACCGCGCGGCGCCAGGAGTCGCCCGGTCCGTTGGACAGCCCGTGCTTCTTGAGCTGCTGCACCACGGTGGGGAAGAACTTCGGCGGCACGGACAGGTAGAAGGCGAAGTTGCCGCCGGTGCCGCGTGCCTTGTCCAGCTCCTCTATGGTCGAGCGCAGCGTCTTGAACGCCTCGTCGTCGGAGAAGTCACCGGGGACGAAGCGGAAGCCCTCGGCGAGCTGCTGCCAGACCTCCTCGCGGAACGGGGTCCGCGCATGCTCCTTGACGGCGTCGTGGACGACCTGGGCGAAGTCCTCGTCCGCCCAGTCGCGGCGGGCGAAGCCGACGAGCGAGAAGCCCGGCGGCAGCAGACCGCGATTGGCCAGGTCGTAGACCGCCGGCATCAGCTTTTTCCGGGACAAATCGCCCGTGACGCCGAAGATGACCAGGCCGGACGGCCCCGCGATACGCGGGAGCCGCCGGTCCCTCGGGTCACGCAGCGGATTGCTGCTGGTGGTCAAGGTCTTCACGCCTCCGAAGGTGCGAGGCGGTTGAGCTCCGCCTCCGTGGACTTCAGCAGGTCGTTCCAGGACGCCTCGAACTTCTCGACGCCCTCGTCCTCCAGGAGCTGGACGACCTCGTCGTACGAGATCCCGATACCGGCCAGCGCATCCAGGTCGGCCTTGGCCTGCTCGTAGGTGCCGCGCACCCTGTCGCCGGTGATCTCGCCGTGGCCCTCCACGGCCTCCAGGGTGGCCTCCGGCATGGTGTTCACCGTGCCCGGGGCGACCAGGTCGTCGACGTACAGGGTGTCCTTGTACGCCGGGTCCTTCACACCGGTCGAGGCCCACAGCGGACGCTGCTTGTTGGCGTTGGCCCGGTCCAGGGCGGCCCAGCGGTCGGAGCTGAAGACCTCCTCGAACGCCTGGTAGGCGAGACGGGCGTTGGCCAGAGCCGCCGTGCCGCGCAGCGCCTTGGCCTCATCGGTGCCGAGCTTGTCGATCCGCTTGTCGATCTCGGTGTCCACCCGGGAGACGAAGAAGGACGCGACCGAGTGGATCTTGGACAGATCCAGACCCGCGGCCTTGGCCTTCTCCAGACCGGCCAGGAACGCGTCCATGACCGCGCGGTAGCGCTCCAGGGAGAAGATCAGCGTGACATTGACGCTGATGCCCAGGCCGATCACCTCGGTGATCGCCGGGAGCCCCGCCTTGGTGGCCGGGATCTTGATGAAGGTGTTGGGCCGGTCCACCAGCCAGGCCAGCTGCTTGGCCTCGGCGATGGTGGCCGCCGTGTTGTGCGCCAGCCGCGGGTCGACCTCGATGGAGACCCGGCCGTCCTGACCGCCGGTGGCGTCGTGCACGGGCCGCAGGATGTCCGCGGCGTCCCGTACATCCGCCGTGGTGATCATGCGGACCGCTTCCTCGACGGTGACCTTGCGGGCCGCGAGGTCGGCGAGCTGCTGCTCGTAGCCATCGCCGCCGGAGATCGCCTTCTGGAAGATCGACGGGTTGGTGGTGACACCGACGACATGCTGCTGGTCGATCAGTTCGGCCAGATTGCCGGACGTGATCCGCTTGCGCGAGAGGTCGTCGAGCCAGATCGCGACGCCTTCGTCGGCCAGCCGCTTGAGTGCGTCAGTCATGGGGATTGTCTCCTACTCGTCGTATGGCGGGCGTCAGCGCCCGGCGGCGTCGAGGGACTCGCGGGCGGCGGTGACCACGGCCTCGGCAGTCAGACCGAACTCCCGGTAGAGCACCTTGTAGTCGGCGGAGGCGCCGAAGTGCTCCAGCGAGACGATGCGGCCGGCCTCGCCGACGTAGCGGTACCAGGTCAGGCCGATACCGGCCTCGACAGCCACGCGTGCCTTCACGGACGGCGGCAGCACGCTGTCGCGGTACCCCTGGTCCTGCTCCTCGAACCACTCGACCGACGGCATCGAGACCACCCGGGTGGGCACCCCGGCGGACTGGAGCTGCGCACGCGCCTCGACGGCGAGCTGGACCTCGGAACCGGTGGCGATCAGAACGACCTTCGGCGCCGCGCTCTGCCCTTCGGGCCCTTCGGCCTCGAACAGGACGTAACCACCCTTGGCGGCGCCCTCGTTGGCCTCGTAGGTCGGCACGTTCTGCCGGGTGAGCGCGATGCCGTGCGGAGCGGGCCGCTCGGTGTGGCGGCGGGTGATCTCGCGCCAGGCGATCGCCGTCTCATTGGCGTCGGCCGGGCGGACGATGTTCAGACCCGGGATGGCGCGCAGCGCGGACAGGTGCTCGACCGGCTGGTGGGTCGGGCCGTCCTCGCCCAGGCCGATGGAGTCGTGCGTCCACACGTAGGTGACCGGCAGCTTCATCAGCGCGGCGAGCCGGACGGCCGGGCGCATGTAGTCGGAGAACACCAGGAAGGTGCCGCCGTAGACCCGGGTGTTGCCGTGCAGCGCGATGCCGTTCATGGTCGAGCCCATGGCGTGCTCGCGGATGCCGAAGTGGATGGTGCGGCCGTAGGGGTTGGCCTCCGGCAGCGGGTTGTCCTTCGGGAGGAAGGACGAAGAGGCGTCGATCGTGGTGTTGTTGGAGCCCGCGAGGTCGGCCGAGCCGCCCCACAGCTCCGGGAGCACCCCGCCGAGCGCCTTGAGCACCTGGCCGGACGCCTTGCGGGTGGCCACGTCCTTGCCGGCCTCGAAGACCGGCAGCACGCTCTCCCAGCCCTCGGGCAGCTCGCCCGCGGTGATCCGGTCGAACTCGGCGGTCCGCTCGGGGTGGTTGTTCCGCCACTCCTGGAGCTGCTTGTCCCAGGCGGCGTGCGCCTGGCGGCCGCGGTCGACCAGCTCGCGGGTGTGGTTGATGACCTCGGTGTCCACCTGGAAGTGCTGCTCGGGGTCGAAGCCGAGGACGCGCTTGGTGGCGGCGACCTCCTCCGCGCCGAGGGCCGAGCCGTGCGACGCCTCGGTGTTCTGCGCGTTGGGCGCGGGCCAGGCGATGATGGTGCGGGCCGCGATGATCGAGGGGCGCTCGGTCTCGGCCTGCGCCGCCTTCAGCGCGGCGTGCAACTGGTGGATGTCGAAGTCGCCGTTGGGCGACTGCTCGATGCGCTGGACGTGCCAGCCGTACGCCTCGTAGCGCTTGAGGACGTCCTCGGAGAGCGCGGTGGCGGTGTCGCCCTCGATCGAGATGTGGTTGTCGTCGTACAGGGCGACGATGCTGCCCAGCTTCTGGTGGCCGGCGAGTGAGGACGCCTCGGCGGAGATGCCCTCCTCCAGGTCGCCGTCGGAGACGATCGCCCAGATGGTGTGGTCGAAGGGGGAGGCGCCCTCGGGCGCCTCCGGGTCGAACAGACCGCGCTCGTAGCGAGCGGCCATCGCCATGCCCACCGCGTTGGCGATGCCCTGGCCGAGCGGACCGGTGGTGGTCTCCACACCGGTGGTGTGGCCGAACTCCGGGTGACCCGGGGTGAGGCTGCCCCAGGTGCGGAACGCCTTCAGATCCTCGAGCTCCAGACCGAAGCCCGCCAGGTACAGCTGGACGTAGAGAGTGAGGCTGGTGTGACCCGGGGACAGCACGAACCGGTCGCGGCCCGCCCAGTCGGCGTCGGAGGGGTCGTGCCGCATCAGCTTCTGGAAGAGCAGGTACGCGGCGGGCGCGAGACTCATGGCCGTGCCGGGGTGGCCGTTACCGACCTTCTGCACGGAATCCATGGCCAGGACGCGGGCGGTGTCCACGGCCCGCTGGTCCAGATCGGTCCATTCGAGGTCTGTGGTAGTCGGCTTGGTGCTCACCCTGAGTCAGGGCTCCTCTCCACACTGTCGCTATCCGGTGACCGAGTGCACACCGGCGCTGTCGAGCCTACCCCTGGAGGGACGGTCATCTTTTCGAGTTCCACCCGACGGACAGGGAACGAATCAGGGGGCTCGCCGCATTCCCTGTGACGGTTGCGCGGAGTGATCGGAAGGAGCTGTTCCGGGGCGTACGCGCCCTGCGCGCCCCGCCCGGCGTGCGCCGCCAACACGAGCGGACCCCGGCGATGGGCGGCATATCCGCTGCGTCTAGAGTGGCGTGGTACGCGCAAGTCTTTACCGGCTCTTCATGTCCGGTGCTTGCTGGTTCTTGCTTCCACCAGGGGTGTGCGTGACGGCCGTCGAATCCCGTCCTGCGGGGGTGCTGGAGACGAGCGAAACGAGCTCCGGCCACCGGCCGCTCGGGGCCCGTGTCAAGGCGTTCGTCGCGCTGACCAAGCCGCGCGTCATCGAGCTGCTCCTGATGACCACGGTGCCGGTCATGTTCCTGGCCGCCCAGGGCGTACCGGATCTGTGGCTGGTGGTGAAGACCTGCGTCGGCGGCTATCTGTCGGCGGGCGGCGCGGCCGCGTTCAACATGTACCTCGACCGCGACATCGACGCGCTCATGGACCGCACCGCGCAGCGTCCGCTGGTCACCGGGATGGTCTCGCCGGCCGAGTGCCTGGTCTTCGCCTCGGCCCTCGCGGTGGGCTCCACGGCCTGGTTCTGGGCCCTGGTCAACCCGCTGTCCGCGATGCTGTCACTCGGGGCGCTGGTCTTCTACGTCGTCGTCTACACGATGCTGCTCAAGCGGCGCACCTCGCAGAACATCGTCTGGGGCGGGATCGCGGGCTGTATGCCCGTGCTCATCGGCTGGTCCTCGGTGACCAACGAGCTCTCCTGGGCCGCGGTCATCCTCTTCCTTGTCATCTTCTTCTGGACGCCGCCGCACTACTGGCCGCTGTCGATGAAGGTCAAGGAGGACTACGAGCGGGCCAGCGTGCCGATGCTGCCGGTGATCGCGGGCAACAAGGTGGTCGCCCGGCAGATCGTCCTCTACAGCTGGGCCATGGTCGGTGTCTCCCTGTTGCTGTGGCCGCTGGGCTACACCGGCTGGTTCTACCCGGTCGTCGCGGCGCTGCTGGGCGGGTTCTGGCTCAAGGAGGCGCATGCGCTCCAGGCGCGCGCCCGAGCCGGGATCACCGGAGCCAAGCTCAAGGAGATGCGGCTCTTCCACTGGTCCATCACCTATGTGTCGCTGCTCTTCGTGGCCGTCGCGGTGGACCCCTTCCTGCGTTGATTACCGACGGGTAGCATTGTCCTCATGGCAGACAGCACCCAGGCGGAGAATGTCGGGAGCGCCCAGCCCGCCAAGCCTTCCAAGCCTTCCAAGCCTTCCAAGCCTTCCAAGGACGAGAAGCGGGCCCAGCGGCTCGCCCACCAGATCACGGCCTTCGCCGCGGGCCACGGCGGCAGCGCCGAGGGCCAGCTCGCCCACATCGGCCGCGGCTCCACCCGGATCGCCCTGGTGGGGGCCGATGGTGAGTGGGGCGTGCTGGTCGCCCCCTCGCACGAGAGCGCCCGCCGCGCCGCCGAGCTCGCCGGGCTCACCCTCCACGACGAGTTCGACGGTGAGATGGCCGCCAAGGTCCGCACCGGTCCGTACGAGTGGACGCGCATGGCGGGCATCCAGATCGGCGGCCCCGCCAACTCCTGAGCCGGGCCTCGTCAGCCCTTGAGTCGGGGCCCAGGCCGACCCCTGAGGCCGGCCGCCGCCGACCCTTGAGCCGGGGTCCCGACACCTCGCACCCCTTTCGCCCGTTAAGCCCGTCGATGCCTTAAGGGCGAGGAGGCGGCGGCGATGGACGAGGCGACGGACTCCCCGAGCACGTTGGGCCCGCCGACCGGCCCGGTCCCGCGGGACGGGCCGGGTCCGGTGGCGAGCCTGCCCGCGCTGCCGCCGCTGGTCGACCAGCACAGCCACGGCATGGTCCACGGCGAGCTGGGGCTCGGCTCCTTCGAAACCCATCTGGCCTCCGCCGCCGGATCGGGCGCCGCCCCCGCGGGCACCACCTTCTTCGACAGCTGGGCCGGGCTCGCGGTGCGCCGCTGGTGCCCTCCGCTGCTGGGCATGGACCCCCACTGCGCACCGGTCAGCTATCTCGCCCGCCGCCGTGAACTGGGCGCCTACCAGGCCGCCCGGCTGCTGCTGCGCGGCGCGGGCATCGGCACCTTCCTGATGGAGTCCGGCGCTCCCAACGACCTGACCTCACCCGCCGAACTGGCCGCCGCAGCCGACGGCCGGGTCCACGAGGTGGTCCGGCTGGAGCCGCTGGCCGAGCAGGTGGCCGACACCTCCGGCACGGTCGACGCGTTCACCGGCAACACCGCCGAGGCGCTCTACGCCGCCGCCCAGCACGCGACGGCTTTCGCCATGGGCATCGCCTACTGCGACGAGGTCCCCCCGGACCCGCGCGAGGTGCGCCGCGCCGCCGCCCGACGGCTCGCCGGGGGCCCGGCCCGGGACCGCCCCTTCGACCCCGCGCTCGCCCAGCACCTGCTGTGGAGTGCGGTGGCCACCGGGCTGCCGGTGCAGCTGCACTGCGCCGATCCGCAGCCGCTCCTCGGCTTCCTGCGCGCCACGGCGGGGTTCGGCACCGATCTGGTGCTGCTGCCCGAGCGGCCGTACCACCGGCGGGCGGCGCAGCTGGCCGCGGCCTTCCCGCATGTCTACGCGGACGCCGGGCCGCGGCCGGAGGAGACCCTGGGCGAGGCGCCGTTCGGCAAGCTGCTGTTCTCCACCGGCGCGCGGGCGCTTCCCGAGCTGTATGTGACCGCCGCGCGGCTGTTCGCCCACTCCATGGCGCGGCTGACCGCCGAGTGGATCGCCGACGGGGTCTGCACCCGCTCCGAGGCGCGGCGGATCACCGGTCTTGTCGCGGCCGGGACCGCGCACCGGGTCTACCGGCTGGAGGCGGCGGGCTCGGGCTCCGGGGCCGGTGAGGTCTCCGGCTGAACCGCCTCGTCGTCGCCCGTGGGGCTGACGGCCGGCGCGGCGAGTGCGGGGCGCTCGCGCTGGGCGAAGAGCACCCGCAGGACCGCGATCCACACCAGACAGGACCCGAACATGTGGATACCGACGATCACTTCGGGCAGATGCGTGAAGTACTGGACGTACCCGATCAGGCCCTGGAGGAGCAGTACGGCCAGCAGGTCGAGCACCGTACGGCGCTGGGCCGCCGGGGCCTTCACGGCGCGCAGGGTGAACCACAGGGCGACCGTGAGGCCGAGCACGATGTAGACGAAGTCCACATGCAGCTGGGTGATCTCCTGCCAGTCCAGCGGGATCCGGTGCACCTCGCGGGCGTCACCGGCGTGCGGACCGGATCCGGTGACCACCGTGCCGATCAGGATCAGTGCCAGGGTCGAGCCGACCAGCAGCCCGGTCAGCTGGCGCACCGGTCGGGCCACCAGGCCGCGCGGCTCGCCGTCACCCTCGCGCGACCGCTGCCAGACCGCCATCGCGACCGTGAGGAGCGCGGTGGACAGCAGGAAGTGCGAGCTGACGATGTACGGGTTGAGCCCGGTGAGCACGATGATGCCGCCGATGACGGCGTTGCTCATCACCAGCCAGAACTGGGCCCAGCCCAGCCGGGTGAGGGAGCGGCGCACCGGTGTACGGGCCCGCGCGGCGATGATCAGCAGGCCGATGAACGCGCACAGCACATACGTCAGCATGCGGTTGCCGAATTCGATGGCGCCGTGGATGCCCATGTCGGAGGTGGGCGTCAGGCTCCCGGAGGTGCACTTGGGCCAGGTGTCACAACCGAGCCCGGACTCGGTGAGCCGCACCGTGCCACCGGTGACGACGATGACGACGGCCATCACCACGGTGGCCAGCGCGGCCCGCCGCACAAAGCGCGCGGAGGGCTGCCAGCGCCGGGCGATGAGCTCCAACGGATTCAGCGAATTCGGCACGGACCTATCGTAGGCGGCTGCTTGTGCAGCTTTTCACGAGGGGTCGTCCTCAGGAGGGCCCAGCCTCTCGGGGCCCGCCCGGTGAACTCACTCCCAGCGGAAGAAGCGCGCCGCCGCGCCGAGCCCCAGCACCGACCACACCGCCAGGATCCCCAGCTCCCGCCAGGGCATCGGCCCGCCGTCCTGGAGGACATCCCGCAGTCCGCCGGACAGCGCGGAGATCGGCAGCAGCTCCAGTACGCCGCTGACCGCGTCCGGGAACTTGTCCAGCGAGACGATCACTCCGCCCGCGACAAGCAGCAGCAGGAAGACCAGGTTGGCGGCGGCGAGCGTCGCCTCGGCCTTGAGGGTGCCCGCCATCAGCAGTCCGAGTCCGGAGAACGCCGCGGTGCCGAGGATCAGCAGCAGCGCCACCGCCAGCGGGTTGCCGTGCGGCGACCAGCCCAGCGCCAGCGCGATCGCGGTCAGCAGCGCGATCTGGAGGATCTCGGTGACCAGCACCGAGCAGGTCTTGGCGGTCATCAGCCCCCACCGGGGCAGCGGGGAGACGGCGAGCCGCTTGAGCACGCCGTAGCGCCGTTCGAAGCCGGTGGCGATGGCCTGTCCGGTGAACGCCGTGGACAGCACGGCCAGCGCCAGCACACCGGGAGTGAGGAAGTCCACCGCCTCGCCGTCGCCCCCGGTGTCCACGATGTCGACACTGCTGAACAGCACCAGCACCAGGGACGGGATGACCACGGTCAGCAGCAGCTGCTCACCGTTGCGCAGCAGCATCCGGGTCTCCAGCGCGGCCTGTGCCCGGATCATCCGCAGCAGCGGCGCGGCCCCCGGCCGGGGGAGAAAAGTGCCCGTGGCGGTCACGCTCGCAGCTCCTTACCGGTGAGCTCCAGGAAGACGTCCTCAAGGGTGTGCCGCTCGACCGAGATCCGGTCCGGCATCACCCCGTTCTGCGCGCACCACGAGGTGACGGTGGCCAGCAGCTGCGGATCGACCTTGCCGGTGACGCGGTAGCCGCCGGGGGTCAGCTCGTCGGCCGTGCTGTCGGCGGGCAGCGCCTTGAGCAGCGAGGCCAGGTCGAGCGCGGGGCGGCCGGTGAAGCGCAGGGTGTTCTCGGCGCCGCCGCGGCACAGCTCCTCGGGGCTGCCGTCGGCGATCACCTTGCCGCCGTCGATGATCGCGACATGGTCGGCGAGCTGTTCGGCCTCGTCCATGTAGTGCGTGGTCAGCACGACGGTGACACCGTCCTGGCGCAGCTCGCGGATGAGATCCCAGGTGGCGCGGCGGGCCTGTGGGTCGAGACCGGCGGTCGGCTCGTCGAGGAAGACCAGCTCGGGGCGGCCCACGACGGCCATGGCGAGGGCGAGCCGCTGCTGCTGGCCGCCGGAGAGCCTGCGGTAGGTGGTGCGGCCGCAGGAGCCGAGGCCCAGCCGGTCGATCAGCAGATCGACGTCCACCGGGTGGGCGTGCAGGGAGGCGGTGTGCCGCAGCATCTCTTCTGCGCGCGCGCCGGAGTAAACGCCTCCGGACTGGAGCATCACACCGATCCGCGGCCGCAGCGCGGCCGCGTCCCCGACCGGGTCCAGGCCGAATATGCGCACCGTCCCGGCATCGGGGCGGCGGTACCCCTCGCAGGTCTCGACCGTGGTGGTCTTACCGGCCCCGTTGGGCCCGAGAACGGCGCTCACGGTGCCGCGCGCGACGGACAGGTCGAGCCCGTCGACGGCGGTCTTCGAGCCGTACCGCTTGACCAGGCCGACGACATCGACCGCGGGCTCTTCTCGCATGCCGGGCAGTCTACGAATCGCCGGGGGCGCCGTGGGCGGCAGGGCGGAAGCGGAGTGCCCGGAACCGCATCGTCGCAGGTGAAGTTAGGTGTGCCTAAGTGATACACCCCACCGAAGGGCGTCTCCGCCCTCGCTTGTATGTCTCCCGGGAATTACGCAACAATGGTGTTGTGAAATACGCGAGCGAGGCTCCGAAGGGACGCGCGGCCGAGGTGGCCGCGCGGTCTGGCATGCCCGTTTCCGCGTCCGACGAGCAGCACGGCACCCGTAACAGGGTGGCCCGCTCCATCCTCGACCATGGCCCCTCCACCGCGGCCGAGCTCGCGCTGCGGCTGGAGCTGACCCAGGCGGCCGTCCGCCGCCACCTCGACACCCTCGCCGCCGACGGCGTCGTCGAGCCCCGCGAGAAGAGGGTGTACGGGGCGCGGGGGCGCGGCCGCCCGGCCAAGGTCTTCGCGCTCACCGACTGCGGCCGTGACGCCTTCGACCAGGCCTACGACAAGCTGGCCGTCGACGCCCTGCGCTGGATCGAGCAGAGCGCCGGGGGCGGTGAGGCCGGGCGGGCCGCCGTCGCGGCGTTCGCCCGCGCCCGGCTGGCCGTCCAGGCCGAGGGATACCGCGGTGCCGTCGAGGCCGCCGACCCCGGCAGGCGTACCCAGGCCCTTGCGGGCGCACTGTCCGCGGACGGGTACGCTGCTACGGCGCGCAGCGCGCCGGTCGGCGAACAGCTCTGCCAGCACCACTGCCCGGTCGCCCACGCAGCCGAGCGATATCCGCAGCTGTGCGAGGCGGAGACCGAGGTCTTCTCCCAGCTGCTCGGGACTCATGTGCAGCGTCTGGCCACCATCGCCCATGGCGACGGAGTGTGCACGACGTTCATTCCGAAGACCGCCAGCACCGAAGCGGCCGTGACGGCCGACCCCAGTACCACCAAGACCACCACCGCATCTGCCAGCACGGCCGGGAGGAACCCCGAATGACTCTCCCCACGGAGACCGCTCACCCCGAGCTCGAGGGTCTGGGCAACTACGAGTACGGCTGGGCCGACTCCGACGTGGCCGGCGCTTCGGCCAAGCGCGGGCTCTCCGAGGACGTCGTCCGCGACATCTCGGGGAAGAAGTCCGAGCCGGAGTGGATGCTCAAGCTGCGTCTGAAGGGTCTGAAGCTCTTCGACAAGAAGCCCATGCCGACCTGGGGCTCGGACCTGTCGGGCATCGACTTCGACAACATCAAGTACTTCGTGCGTTCCACGGAGCAGCAGGCCGCCTCCTGGGAGGAGCTGCCCGAGGACATCAAGAACACCTACGACAAGCTGGGCATCCCGGAGGCCGAGAAGCAGCGCCTGGTCGCCGGTGTCGCCGCCCAGTACGAGTCCGAGGTCGTCTACCACAAGATCCGTGAGGACCTCGAGGAGCAGGGCGTCATCTTCCTCGACACCGACACCGGTCTGCGGGAGCACCCGGAGCTGTTCAAGGAGTACTTCGGCTCGGTGATCCCGGCGGGTGACAACAAGTTCGCCTCGCTGAACACGGCGGTGTGGTCCGGCGGCTCGTTCATCTACGTGCCCAAGGGCGTCCATGTGGAGATCCCGCTCCAGGCCTACTTCCGGATCAACACCGAGAACATGGGCCAGTTCGAGCGGACGCTGATCATCGTCGACGAGGACGCCTACGTCCACTACGTCGAGGGCTGCACCGCGCCGATCTACAAGTCGGACTCGCTGCACTCCGCGGTCGTCGAGATCATCGTCAAGAAGGGCGCCCGCTGCCGCTACACGACCATCCAGAACTGGTCGAACAACGTCTACAACCTGGTCACCAAGCGCGCCGTCGCCTATGAGGGCGCCACCATGGAGTGGGTCGACGGCAACATCGGCTCCAAGGTGACCATGAAGTACCCCGCCGTCTACCTGATGGGCGAGCACGCCAAGGGCGAGACCCTGTCCATCGCCTTCGCGGGCGAGGGCCAGCACCAGGACGCCGGAGCCAAGATGGTCCACATGGCGCCCCACACCTCGTCCAACATCGTCTCCAAGTCGGTGGCGCGCGGCGGCGGCCGCACCTCCTACCGCGGGCTGATCGAGATCGGCGAGGGCGCCGAGGGCTCCAAGTCCAATGTGCTCTGTGACGCCCTGCTGGTGGACACCATCTCCCGGTCCGACACCTACCCGTATGTGGACGTCCGCGAGGACGATGTGTCCATGGGCCACGAGGCGACCGTCTCCAAGGTCAGCGACGACCAGCTCTTCTACCTGATGAGCCGCGGTCTGTCGGAGGACGAGGCCATGGCGATGATCGTCCGCGGCTTTGTCGAGCCGATCGCGCGCGAGCTGCCCATGGAGTACGCGCTGGAGCTCAACCGGCTGATCGAGCTGCAAATGGAGGGCGCGGTCGGCTGACGCCACCGCCCCTCCCGCCCCACCGGGGGGCGACCCCGCCAAGCCGCGACACAACTCAGGCAGAGAAAGCGAGCAGTACGACAGCCATGGCTGAAACCATTCCCGCCGGATCCACTACGGACGGTGTCATCCAGGTGGGCCAGCCCACCGATGCGCGGGTCAGCGCCCCCGCGTCGTACGACGTGGCCGACTTCCCCGTGCCCCACGGCCGGGAGGAGGACTGGCGGTTCACCCCGCTGGAGCGGCTGCGCGGCCTCCACGACGGCACCGCCGTCGCCGACGGCGGTGTCCGGGTCGAGGTGAGCGCCCCCGAGGGCGTCACCGTCGAGACCGTGGGCCGTGATGACGCGCGCCTGGGCAAGGCCGGCAAGCCGGTGGACCGGGTGGCGGCCCAGGCGTACAGCTCCTTCGAGAAGGCGTCGGTCGTCTCGGTGCCCAAGGAGATGGTGCTCACCGAGCCGGTGCGGATCTCCGTGCACGGCGAGGGCGGTACCGCCTTCGGCCACCAGCTGATCGAGCTCGGCGCCTTCGCCGAGGCCGTGGTGGTCATCGACCACACCGGTGACGCCACCCTCGCCGCCAACGTCGAGTACGTGATCGGCGACGGCGCCAAGCTCACCGTGGTCTCCGTCCAGGACTGGGACGACACCGCCGTCCACGCCGGTCAGCACACCGCGCTGGTCGGCCGGGACGCAAGCTTCAAGTCCGTGGTCGTCACCTTCGGCGGCGATCTGGTGCGGCTCCACCCGCGAGTGGTCTACGGCGCCCCCGGCGGTGAGGCCGAGCTCTACGGCCTGTACTTCACCGACAACGGCCAGCACCAGGAGCACCGCCTCTTCATCGACCACGACACCCCGCACTGCCGGAGCAACGTGGCCTACAAGGGAGCGCTCCAGGGCAAGGACGCCCACGCGGTCTGGATCGGCGACGTGCTGATCCGCGCCGAGGCCGAGGGCACCGACACCTACGAGCTCAACCGCAACCTGGTCCTCACCGACGGCGCCCGCGTCGACTCGGTGCCCAACCTGGAGATCGAGACCGGCGAGATCGTCGGCGCCGGCCACGCCAGCGCCACCGGCCGCTTCGAGGACGAGCAGCTGTTCTACCTGATGGCGCGCGGCATCCCGGCCGACGAGGCCCGCCGTCTGGTGGTGCGCGGCTTCTTCGCCGAGCTCGTCCAGCAGATCGGCATCCCCGAGCTGGAGGAGCGTCTGATCGACAAGATCGAGGCAGAGCTGGAGGCGTCCGTAGGATGACCGACACCTTCGTACGCGCCTGCGCCCTGGCCGAGCTCGAGGAGGACACCCCCAAGCGGGTCGAGCTCGAGGGGGTACCGATCGCCCTGGTCCGCACCGAGGGCGAGGTGTTCGCGGTCAACGACATCTGCTCGCACGCGAACGTCTCGCTGTCCGAGGGCGAGGTCGAGGACTGTCAGATCGAGTGCTGGCTGCACGGCTCCAGTTTCGATCTGCGCACCGGCAAGCCGTCCGGTCTCCCCGCCACCCGCCCCGTCCCCGTATACCCCGTAAAGATCGAAGGGGACGACGTACTCGTCTCCGTCACCCAGGAGTCCTGAGGCACCCATGGCAACGCTTGAGATTCACGACCTGCACGTCTCCGTCGAGGCCGAGGGCGGCCCCCGGGAGATCCTGCGCGGCGTCGACCTGACCGTGAAGCAGGGCGAGACGCACGCCATCATGGGCCCCAACGGCTCCGGCAAGTCCACCCTGGCCTACTCGCTGGCCGGTCACCCGAAGTACACGATCACCGGCGGCACCGTCACCCTCGACGGTGAGAACGTGCTGGAGATGTCCGTCGACGAGCGCGCCCGCGCCGGTGTCTTCCTCGCCATGCAGTACCCGGTCGAGGTCCCCGGTGTCTCGGTCTCCAACTTCCTGCGGACCTCCGCCACCGCCATCCGCGGTGAGGCCCCCAAGCTGCGCACCTGGGTCAAGGAGGTCAAGGAGGCCATGGAGCGCCTCCAGATCGACCCGTCCTTCGCCGAGCGCAACGTCAACGAGGGCTTCTCCGGCGGTGAGAAGAAGCGCCACGAGATCCTCCAGCTGGAGCTGCTGAAGCCCGCCATCGCGATCCTCGACGAGACCGACTCCGGCCTCGACGTGGACGCGCTGCGGGTGGTCTCCGAGGGCGTCAACCGGGTCCGTGAGTCCGGCCAGGTCGGCACCCTGCTGATCACCCACTACACCCGCATCCTGCGGTACATCAAGCCCGACCACGTCCATGTGTTCGCCGCGGGCCGGATCGCCGAGTCCGGCGGCCCGGAGCTGGCCAACAAGCTGGAGGAAGAGGGCTACGAGGCATACGTGAAGGGAGGCGCGTCCACGTGACACAGCTGCCGGGCCTCCTCGACACCGAGGCGATCCGCAAGGACTTCCCCATCCTGGACCGCGTGGTCCACGACGGGAAGAAGCTCGTCTACCTGGACAACGCGGCCACGTCCCAGAAGCCGCGCCAGGTCCTGGACGCGCTGAACACGTACTACGAGCGCTCCAACGCCAATGTCCACCGTGGTGTCCATGTGCTCGCCGAGGAGGCCACGGCGCTGTACGAGGGCGCCCGCGACAAGGTCGCCGGCTTCATCAACGCTCCCAGCCGCGACGAGGTGATCTTCACCAAGAACGCGTCGGAGTCGCTGAACCTCGTGGCCAACATGCTCGGCTGGGCCGATGAGCCCTACCGGGTGGACCGGGACACCGAGATCGTCATCACCGAGATGGAGCATCACTCCAACATCGTTCCGTGGCAGCTGCTCGCGCAGCGCACCGGCGCGAAGCTGAAGTGGTTCGGTCTCACCGACGACGGCCGTCTGGACCTGTCGGACATCGAGCAGGTCATCACCGAGAAGACCAAGGTCGTCTCGTTCGTCCTGGTCTCCAACATCCTGGGCACGGTCAACCCGGTCGAGGCGATCGTGCGCCGCGCCCAGGACGTGGGCGCCCTGGTCGTCATCGACGCCTCCCAGGCCGCTCCGCATATGACCCTGGACGTCCAGGCGCTCCAGGCCGACTTCGTGGCCTTCACCGGCCACAAGATGTGCGGCCCGGACGGGATCGGTGTGCTGTGGGGCCGCCAGGAGCTCCTGGAGGACCTGCCCCCGTTCCTCGGCGGCGGCGAGATGATCGAGACCGTCTCGATGCACTCCTCGACCTACGCCCCCGCGCCGCACAAGTTCGAGGCCGGTACGCCCCCGATCGCCCAGGCCGTCGGCCTCGGCGCGGCGGTGGACTATCTGACCTCGGTCGGCATGGACAACATCGCCCGCCATGAGCACGCCCTCACCCACTACGCGGTCGGCAGGCTCCTGGAGGTCCCCGATCTGCGCATCATCGGCCCCGCCACGGCCGAGGAGCGCGGTGCCGCGATCTCCTTCACGCTCGGCGACATCCACCCCCACGATGTGGGGCAGGTGCTCGACGAGCAGGGCATCGCGGTCCGGGTCGGCCACCACTGCGCCCGCCCCGTCTGCCTGCGCTACGGAATTCCCGCTACCACGCGGGCGTCGTTCTATCTGTACTCCACCCCCGCCGAGGTCGACGCCTTGGTGGAGGGCCTGGAGCACGTACGGAACTTCTTCGGGTAGGGGCGACCGCGTGAAACTGGATTCGATGTACCAGGACGTCATCCTGGACCACTACAAGAACCCCCATGGACGGGGCCTCAGGGACGGCGACGCAGAGGTACACCACACCAATCCCACCTGCGGTGACGAGATCACCCTGCGGGTGCGGCTCGACGGCGAGACGATCGAGGACGTCAGCTATGAGGGCCAGGGCTGTTCGATCAGCCAGGCCAGCGCGTCCGTGCTCAATGAATTGCTGGTGGGCAAGGAGCTGAGTGAGGCTCGCAGGATCCAGGAGACGTTTCTGGAGCTGATGCAGTCCAAGGGGCAGACCGTTCCGGACGACGCCATGGAGGAGGTGCTGGAGGACGCGGTCGCGTTCGCCGGTGTCTCCAAGTACCCGGCCCGAGTGAAGTGCGCCCTGCTCAGCTGGATGGCGTGGAAGGACGCCACCGCGCAGGCGCTGGGCGAGACCGCTGGAGGGAAGACCGCATGAGTGACGACGTGACGACCACCAAGCCCGCCAGCGAGGAAGAGGTCCGCGAGGCCCTGTACGACGTCGTCGACCCCGAGCTGGGGATCGACGTGGTCAACCTCGGGCTGATCTACGGCATTCACATCGACGACGCCAATATCGCCACCATCGACATGACGCTGACGTCCGCGGCCTGTCCGCTGACCGATGTCATCGAGGACCAGGCGAAGTCCGCGACCGACGGCATCGTCAACGAGCTGCGGATCAACTGGGTCTGGATGCCGCCGTGGGGTCCCGACAAGATCACCGACGATGGCCGTGAGCAGCTTCGCGCCCTCGGCTTCAACGTCTGAGCAGCCTCACCGCACCTTTACGTGGGACCCGTGACCTGTGCTGTCACGGGTCCCACACGCGTCCACCGGCCGTGGCCGGGCGGGGTCACAGTCCCAGCCAGGTCCGCAGACGCGCGATTGTCGAGGCGCGGGTGCGCAGCTCGAACCAGACCGTCTTGCCGTGCGCCGTGGGCCGTGCGCCCCAGCTGGCGGAGAGCTGGTCGAGCAGACGCAGACCGCGCCCGTTCTCCGCGTCCAGGCGGGCGTGGAGCAGCCGGGGCTGGTCCGGCGAACCGTCGGCGATGTCGCAGCGCAGTCGCCGCCGCCGCGGCGAGTGGATCAGCCGCAGCTGGATCGGGCCCCAGGCGTGCCTGAGCGCATTGGTGACCAGCTCGCTGACCAGCAGCTCGGCGGTCTCGGCGTGCTCATGCAGATCCCATTTGGCCAGCTGGTCCCGGGTCATCCCCCTGGCCTGGGAGACGGCCCGCGCACTGCGGTCCAGCGGGTGGAGCACATCGCGGTGCCGACGCTGTTCGTTCACGAGCCAGGCCAGAACGCGGCCCACACGGAGGACGAGATACCGGACCAGCCGCATGAACCGTCGCATGGCCCGTCGTGACCCGGATGCCATACGGTGTCGCACGGGCGGCCTCGGGGACATCGCCGTCCGGTCGTGTCCTGTGCACAGAGTGCTGCTCATGGCCCCCTCCTCATGTTGCTCATGTGCAGCCAAGACGTCCGAGTCATCCGTGTCATGGCCCTCACCGTCCCTTTGCGTCGTCCACGGCGGGAATCCGGCTGATGCCTCTACGCTGCATCGCGCGCCGGACGGTCGGCATTAGGGGGACCCCCCAGGATGACCCCCAACCCCCCGGGGACGCCTCCGACCTCGTACGGAGAGGGTGCGGCGGTGCTACCGGTCCAGGGTCACCGACGCCAGCTGCCGCAGCTCACGTGCCAGGCGCCCCAGGGCGTCGGTGCGCTGAGCGGTCTCGTCCAGGACCTCGGCGGGCAGGGTGCCGTCGGCGATGGCCGAGACGGCGTCGGCCAGCCTGCCGAGCCGTTCCTCGGTCCGCTCCAGCCTGCCTCTCAGCAGAATGCTGTTGACCCTGGAGGTCAGCAGCAGCGAGTCCAGCGGTTTCGGCAGATAGTCCTCCGCGCCCAGTTCCAGACAGCGGATGACACTGTCGAGGTCGCCGACGGCCGACATCATGATGACCGGTGTCCGGCTCAGCCGCTGATCATGCTTCATCAGCTCAAGGGTCGCGTAGCCGTCCATCTCCGGCATGAGGATGTCCAGCAGCACCAGATCGAAGTCGCTCTCGCGCAGCATCCGCAGGGCCGTGAGCCCGTTCTCGGAGGTCGCCGTCTCCAGCCCCGCCACCTCCAGGCGGTAGGTGAGCATCATGCGATTGGTCCGGTCGTCGTCCACGACCAGGACGCGTCCTTTTCTATCGGTCATGGCTGAGCTCCGCTCGCTTGGTGATCAAAGCTTCCCGGGCGGCCCGGTACTCCTCCTCGATCCGCGCGACCACGGGTGAAGCGGCGTCCAGGTCGCCGGAAGCGCCCAGATCCTCCGCCTTCCGGCACAACGGGAAGAGCCGCTGGAAGCCGAAGGTGTCCGCATGGGACTTCAGTGTGTGCGCCGCCCGCCGCAGCCGCGCCGCATCACCGTCGTCGAGGCTCTGGCGAACCTCTCCCACCAGCTCCGGGGAGTCGTCCAGGAAGGTGTCGACGAGCTGGCGGACGAAGGCCATGTCGAGGGAGCCGATCAGACGCTCGAGGGTGGCGGTGGCGATGACGGGGCGATCGGATGCCGGTGCCTCCTCACCTGCCGGTGGCTCCCGCCGGGCCGGGGGCGCCGCCGCCGGTTCCGGTGTCCGCGGGGAGGAGCCGAGCGGGGCGCAATGGCTGAGGGCGGCGGAGAGTTCCGCACCGTGCAGCGGCTTGCTGAGATAGTCGTCCATGCCCGCGGCCAGGCAGGCGTCACGGTCCTCGCTCATCGCGCTGGCGGTGAGGGCGATGATGTACGGCCGCCGTGCGCGCGGCAGCACCTGGTGGATCCGGCGCGAGGCGTCCAGGCCGTCCATCACCGGCATCTGCACATCCATGAGGACCACGTCGTACAGTCGGCGGCGCAGCGATTCCAGCGCTTCCGCCCCGTTCTCGACGGTGTCCGCATGGTGGCCGATCTTCTCCAGCATCCGGACGATCAGCTGCTGGTTCACCATGTTGTCCTCGGCCACCAGGATGCGCAGCGGCGGCGCATGGCCGGCGCGCACCCGCTGCGGCGTCGGCACGGGGAGCGTCCCGGCCGGTGCCCGCGCGCCGAGCAGGGTGCGGCACAGGTCGGCGTAGAGTTCCGCCGCCTTGATCGGCTTGGTGTGGTACCCGGAGAATTCCCGCATGTCCTCCCCGGCCCCGACGGGATGGCCGATGGAAGTCAGCAGGAACAGGGGCAGCTCGTCCTTGCTCCGATAGCGGCGGATCTCCCTGGCGAGCATCACCCCGTCGATGTCCGGCATCTGCATGTCCACGATGCCCAGGTCGAACGGATCACCGCGCCGGATCCAGGAGAGCGCCTCGCGCGGCGACCCGGTGGCCCGCACCAGCATGCCCCAGGAGCCCGCCTGGTGGGTGAGGATGGTCCGGTTCGTCGCCTTGTCGTCCACGACCAGCACACGCTTTCCCTTGAGCTCGATCTGGGACAGCACCCGGCTGGTGCGCATGGCCTCGGGCACCTCTCTCGTCTCCAGGGTGAAGTGGAAGGTCGAGCCGGTACCGGGTTCGCTCTCGACCCACATGTTCCCGCCCATCAGCTCGACCAGGCGCTTGCTGATGGCCAGCCCGAGGCCGGTGCCGCCGAACCGCCTCGTGGTCGAGGCGTCGAGCTGCTCAAAGGGCTTGAAGAGGTCGGACAGGCGCTCCCGGGCGATTCCCACGCCGGTGTCACAGACCGAGAAGTGGAGCATGAAGGCGGACTCCGCGGCCTGCGTCGGGGTGCGTGCGGAATCCTCGTCCCCGGCCCGCCGGTCCGCGGCCTCCCCGTCCACGCCCTTGTCGACCTTCAGGACGATCTCGCCGGAGTCGGTGAACTTGACGGCGTTGTTCAGCAGATTGACCATGATCTGCCGCAGCCGGTCGATATCGCCGATGATCTCTTCCGGTACCTCGGGATCGATGATGTACGCGAGATCGACGTCCAGCTTCTCGGCCGCCATCGGCGCGATGACGTCGAAGGCCGACTCCACGCACTGGCGGAGCTGCATGGGGTCGTTGCGCAGTTCGAGCCGTCCGGCCTCGGACTTGGAGAAGTCGAGGATGTCGTTGATCAGGGTGAGCAGGCTGTTCCCGCTGTTGCGGATGATCTGGGTGAACTCGCTCTGCTCGGCACTGAGCGGGGTGTCGAGCAGGATCTCCGTCATCCCGATCACCGCGTTCATCGGGGTGCGGATCTCGTGGCTCATGGTCGCGAGGAACGCGCTCTTCGCCTGGTCGGCGACCTCGGCCCGCTCCTTGGACGCCCGGAGTTCCGCCGCGGCCCGGGACCGCTCCAGCACCCGCCCGAGCTGTGCGCCGACGTTGAGCATGACGCGCAGCAGCTCCTCGTCGGGGTCGATGGCGTCCGGGGTGAGGAAGTCGAGGACCGCCGCGACGTCCTTCCCGATGACGACCGGGGTGGCGATCCTGCCGGTCACGCCCGTGCCGCTCAGCGACTGGCCGTCCGGCCGTCCGCCGGGGAGCCCCGGCCCCGCGGCGCGGGCGCCGAGATCGCCGATCCAGACGGGCCGACCCGTGGTCCGGACGGTGTCCGGCAGCCCCTCCGGCGAGTACAGACCGGCCGCGGCCGCGGTGTCGTGCAGCGGCTTCCGCAGCTTCCGCTCATCGGCGTACCAGACCGGTGACAGGGTGAGCCTGGTGTCCGGCGTCCCCTCGGGGGCGTCGGCGACGGGTTCGACGAGATAGACGTGGCCCACCGGCCATCCCATGTGACGGCACACCAGGCGCAGGATCGTCCGCAGTGCCTCGTCCCAGGTGAACGCCTCATTGGCGGCGGCGGAGACATGCTGGAGCAGGCTGAGGGACTCGGTCTTCCGGCGCAGTTCCAGGGTGCGGTCGCGGACCTCCTGCTCGACGGCGGCGTAGCTCGCCTGGAGGCGGTCGGCCATGACATTGAACGCGGCGGCCATCGCCCCGACCTCGTCGCGGCTGCGCACCCTGGCCCGGCGGCTGAGGTCTCCGGCGGCGAGGGCCTGCGAGGCGTCCGCGACGGCCGCCACATTGCGTGCGATGTGCCGGGACAGCAGCGCCGCCACGCCCGTGATCACGACGAGGACGAGGGCGATACTGGCCATGACGCGCAGATTGCGCTCGTGGAAGGTGTCCAGCCGGGTCCGCAGCATCTGGTCCTCTTGGACGAACAGCGCGTTCCACAGCCGCGAGTTCGTCTCGATCGCACGGGACGCCTGGGCCGTGTAGGCGGCGGCTGACACCCGGGCCTGGCCACTGCCCACGAACTGCTTCTCCGTGGTGGCGACGAGTGCGGTGGTCGATGACGTGGCCGCGTTCAGCAGCGGGCGCAGGGCGGGTCCGAGACCGCTGTGGTGGTTGAACGAGGGAGTGGCCTTGACCGCCCGGTTGACTTCCTCCCTGAGCTGGCGGATGTTCTGGTCCGCGACGGTGGCGTCGTAGGCGATGTTCAGCCGCTCCCGGGGGGACGCGCTCCCGCGGGTGAGGACCGTGTCCGCGGCGTCCCTCAACCGGTAGAGCTGATGCGTCAGTTGAGGTTCCCGGAGCACGATCCCGGTCATGACGTAGTAGGTGTCGAGGTCGGGGTCGAGAATCAGGTTCGAGGTGTCCCCGACATACGAACCGAGCTGGAGCAGCCTTCCGATGAGCTGGGTGTGCCGCGCCTCGTCGGCTCTGCTGGGCCGGTGATCGGCCGCGATCCGCCGCCAGCTGTCGGCGAGGAGCGTCGGCCGCAGCGCGCTCTTGTCCTGGGAGTTGAGATCGGCGGGCGTGGTCCGCAGCTGCTTCCCCAGCCGCTTGTCGGCGTCCGTGAGCGTGGCGAAACCCCGGTCGATGGCACGGTCCAGCGCGGCGATCCGGCTCTGGGACACCGGGTTTCCGGCCAGTTGCCGGTGCACCAGGGCGCGGCGGTCGGAAACGTCCCGCACCACCGTGCTCACCGGGCGCAGATAGGCCAGCCCGTCCCGTTCGGTGCGGGTGAAGGCAATCTTGGCGTTGTGCTGGTCGACCAGGTAGAACGTGGCGAGCCCGAGGGGAACGGTCAGGGCTACGCACAAGGCCAGCAGCTTGTGCCAGAGGCGGGCGGTGAAGCGGAAGTCCTGTCCGTTCCGCGATCCGCGTTGGGTCGCGTCCGGGGGCCGGTGCGGAGACTTCGGACCGAAGGCCATACGCATGGCTCACCCCGGGGCCGGTGTGGAGAAGGTCCTTGCGGACTTCTCGGCGAGCTCGTGCCGGCCGGCCACGCCGAGCTTCCGGTAGATGCTGGAGAGATGGACCTCCACGGTCTTGGTGGTCACGAACAGATGCTGGGCGATCTCCCGGTTGGTCTTCCCCTGGACGGCGAGTTCGTGGACCCGCTGTTCTCCCGGCGTCAGCGACTGGAGGCCGGTGACCGCGTGGCGGTGGGGCCGGATCCCCGCCAGATGCAGTTCATCGAGGATCTGCCGGACGAGGGGGGCCGCCTTGCGGGCCTCGGCGATGTCCAGCGCGTCGCTGAGCGCGTCCCGGGCCTCGCGCCGCTTGCCGTGCCGGCGCACCGCCGCACCGTAGTCCGCCAGTGCCTTGGCGTATTCCAGACGGGCGGGCGATTTCCGCAGTCGGTCCACCGCCTCCCGCAGCAGGGGAAGATCGGCCTCGCCCTCGGCCAGGGCTCCCGCGACGCGCAGCGCACGGCCGAGGGCCCTGGGCGCGCTCCAGTAGCGGGCCGACCGCAGTTCCGCGGTGGCCAGGGCCCTGGCCTCCTGGTCGCGTCCCAGCAGATGCAGGCACACCGCGGCTTCGGACTGCCAGGGGACGATGGCGGGGTTCTGCCCGCCCGCCGCGCTGAAGGACCGACCCGCGGCGAGGGCGGCGTCGAGGGCCTCGGCGGTACGGCCCCGCATGCGCAACAGCCGCGCCCTGCTGTGCAGCACGTAGTACATCAGCCCGGTGATGGGTGCGGGATCGGGAACGCCGGTCCACTCCAGGGCTTTCCCGGCCTCGTCCAGGGCTCCCCGCTCCAGCAGTGCCTCGGCGTGGACGGGGCCGAGGACCAGCCGGCGCAGGCGCACGGACGATGTCTCCACGGCGCGCATCGCGGTCAGGGCGTCGGCGGTGGCCTCCTCGAGGTTGCCGCGGCACAGCCAGGCCAGCGACCGGTAGGTCAGGGCCCCGGTCAGCCCGTTCAGCGAACCCTCCCGGTGTGCCTGCTCGACCGCGGCGTCCAGGCTGCCCATCACCTCGTCCCGGTCCGCGCTGATCAGGGCCAGCCAGCCGAAGGACACCGAGATCTGTCCGTTGGGCTGCTGGGCCGCGGGGGCGTCGCGGAGCGCGCTCCGGGCCCGCAGGACCGCCCGCGGATCACCGATGATCGCGTCATGTCCGGCGATGACGCAGTCCAGGGACCTGCCGCCGGGACCCGGGTGGGGCACGGCGGAGCGCAGCTCGGACACCTGGCTCAGGATGTCCTCGCGCATGTCCTGCCGTCCGGGCTCGTAGAGCGGGATCGACAGGATGCAGGCGTGGAGCTGATTCCGCAGTTCGGTGTCGTCCGGTGCGGTGTCGGCCAGCGCCCTGCGCCACACCGCCAGCGCTTCCCCGGCGCGCTGGAGCAGCAGCAGCGCATTGCCCAGCGCGAGCGCGATCTCCACCCGCCGCCGTGACGGTCCGGCGAGGGCGAGCGCCTCCTCGAGATAGGGGACGGCTCCCGCGGTGTCCACGTGCCGCATCGCGTTGCCGAGCGCGGAGAGGAGGTCCAGTCGCGTCCGGGGCGGCGGGGGCTCGGCCAGACAGCGGCGCAGACATGTCGCGGCGGTGCCCGGGGAGCCGCGGGCCAGTGCGCTGTTCGCGGCCGTCCACAGCATGCCGACCGTCTCGTCGTCGCCGCAGGGCAGTGTCCGCAGCAGGTGCGGGGCCACGGTCTCGACCTCCGCCGTGGAGGTCTTCAGCAGAACGGCGGCCTTGCGGTGTGCGCGGTGGCGGTCGGCGGGGGGCATCCCCTCGTAGATCACGGCACGGACCAGCGGATGGACAAATCCCAGCCGGGTCCTCAAGGCGTTCGACGAGTCCGTGAAGAGGATCTGCGCCTGTTCGAGGCCCTTGGCCGCTTGCAGCGCGTCCTCCAGGGGAAGCTCCGCCAGCTCCGCCGCATGCGCCACCTCCGCTCCCTCCCCCAGCACCGCGACCGCCCGGGTCAGCGCCACGCAGTCCTCGGGGAGGCGCCGCATCCACACCGCCACCCGCCGGGCCACCGCGCGGGGGCCCACCGCGTAGACCTGGGGGATGTTCGCGGCGTTGGCCGCGACGCCCTCGGCGGCGAGCGCCTCGGCGAGTTCCTTCAGCAGCAGGGGATTGCCTCCGGTCGCCGCACAGCAGGCGGACAGGAAGTGCTCGTCCCGCGGTGCGGGGCAGCCGGACTTCGCGAACTGGGCCGTGATCAGTGAGGTCGCGGCGGCCGGGCTCAGCTTGGAGGGGGCCAGCACTACGGAGGGCGGCGTGGTCACGATCTGGTCGAGCAGTTGTGGCTGGGTGCCGAGTCCGAACGGCCTCAAGGTGCCCACCACACAGCAGCCGAGATCCTCCAGGCGCGGCATCAGATGGTTCAGGAACCGCAGCGAGTCGCCGTCCGCCCAGTGCAGATCGTCGATCAGCAGGGCGAGCGGCTGCCGTTCGCAGATATCGGCGGTCAGCCAGTACAGACCGTGCGGAATCGAGAAGTCGCCGCCCCGCGAGTCTTCCGGGACCACCCGCTCCAGCACAACGGCCGCCTGGCCCGCCGCCCCGGACATGACGCGCCGGCGTTCCTGGGGATCCATATGCGCCAGCAGCGGTTCGAACAGCTGCCGCACCACACCGAAGGGAAAGTCGCTCTCCAGCTCCGACCCGCGCGCAGTCGCCACCTGAAGGCCCGCGGATCCGGCCATCCGCTTGCCCTCGGCAAGCAGGCTGGTCTTGCCGATTCCGGGAGCTCCCTCGATCATGACGGCTCCGCCATGGCCCTCCCGGGCCGCCCCCATCGCCTTCTGCAAGACCTCGAGCTCGCCGCTTCGCTCAAAAAGGTCAGCGCTATGCGGCATATGTTCCATTATGCGTGCTTCGGCTGCCCTGTGATCGGTCACCGGTACCCAGAGTGCTCCGTTGCTATGTACGGCCGTACGCATCGTTGTGTACACTCGTACGCATGGGGTATCTGATGCTCTCCGGCGCGATCATGGCCGAGGTTCTGGCCACCACCGCGATGAAGTACAGCGACGGCCTCAGTCGGCTGTGGCCCTCCACGGCGACCATCGCCGGGTATCTGATCGCTTTCGCCCTGCTCGCCCAGACCCTCAGAACCGTCTCCGTCGGCACCGCCTACGCGATATGGGCCGGGGCCGGGACCGCCGTGATCGCCGTCATCGGCATGGTCTTCCTCGGGGAGACCGCGACCGCCGCCAAGGTGATCGGCGTGCTGCTGGTCATCGCCGGGGTCGTGGTGCTCAACCTCGGCGGGGCGCACTGATGCCGCGCCGCTACGACCCCGGACGGCGGCAGCGGATCATCGACGCCGCGATCACCGTGGTCGGCGAGCGCGGCATCGGCGGGCTGAGCCATCGCACGGTGGCCGCCGAGGCGGACGTTCCGCTCGGCTCGACCACCTACCACTTCGCCACCCTCGACGATCTGCTGGTCGCCGCCCTCCGCCAGATCAACGCCGACTGGCTGGCGGAGCTGGAGCGCTGGGAGCGTACCGCCGACCCCGCCCGCCCGCTCGCCGACGAGCTGCTGCGGCTGATCGAGACACTGCTGGCCGGCGACCGCACCCGGCTTGAGCTGGAGTACGAGCTGTACTTCGCTGCGCTGCGCCGGGAGTCGGTCCGGCCCATCGCCGCCGCCTGTCCGGACGAGGTGGCCGCCCTGCTGGCGCGCCGGACCGGCGACCTGGGCACCGCACGGGCGGTGGCGGCGCTGCTGGACGGGGTGATACTCCAGGTACTGCTGACCGGCAGACCGCTGGAGCGGACCGAGGTACGGGCAGCGCTGGAACGGCTCACCGGCTGATCCGCCCGCGACGGCGGGAAGCACCCGCCCGCGGGCGGGGAGTGTCCGCCCGCGGTGGTGGAAGGCGTTAGCCCCCAGGGGCGGTACGCGTCGCGACGGCGGGAAGGGTCCGCCCGCGAACGGCGGGAGGCGTCCCTCGCGACGGTGGGAAGGGTCCGCCCGTCGTCGTGGGACGTGTCCGCCTACGACGGTGAGGGGCCCGCCCACGACGGCGGTAGACGTCCGCTCGTGACGGTGGGGAACGTCCGCCCGGGCTCGTCCGCGGCCTGGCATCGGAACCACCCCCGGACCGGGACATGAGACCGGTTCGCCTGTCGGGGGCGGCTCCGGTTAGCGTTCTGACCATGACCGACGCAGCCACCACCCGTACCACCCGCCCCGGCGCCGTCGCCGCCGGACTCGCCACCCTCACCGAGGACGGCACCGTTCTGGACACCTGGTTCCCGTCCCCCGAACTGGCCGAGGCGCCCGGTCCGGCCGGGACCGAGCGGCTGGACGCCGAGCAGACCGCGCGTCTGCTGGGCGAGACCGCCGTCAAGGCGCTCGGCCGGGACCCGCGCCGCGGGGTCGAGGTCGTGGCCGTCCGTACGGTCATCGCCTCGCTCGACGACAAGCCGCTGGACGCCCACGACGTCTACCTCCGGCTCCATCTGCTCAGCCACCGGCTCGTCGCGCCGCACGGCCAGAACCTCGACGGGATGTTCGGTGTGCTGGCCAACGTGGCCTGGACGTCGCTGGGCCCGGTCGCTGTCGACCAGCTGGAGCGCGCCCGGCTCGCGGCCCGCGCCGAGGGCCTCCAGCTCACCGTGACCAGCGTCGACAAGTTCCCGCGGATGACCGACTACGTCGTCCCCTCCGGGGTCCGCATCGGCGACGCCGACCGCGTACGGCTCGGTGCGCACCTCGCCGCCGGGACCACCGTCATGCACGAGGGCTTCGTCAACTTCAACGCGGGCACCCTCGGCACCTCGATGGTCGAGGGCCGGATCAGCGCGGGCGTCGTGGTCGGCGACGGCTCGGACATCGGCGGCGGCGCGTCGATCATGGGAACCCTCTCCGGCGGCGGCAAGCAGACCATCGCCATCGGCGAGCGCTGCCTGCTGGGCGCCCAGGCGGGCATCGGCATCTCGCTCGGCGACGACTGCATCGTGGAGGCGGGCCTCTATGTGACCGCGGGCACCCGCATCACCCTGCCCGACGGCACGATCGTCAAGGCGCTGGAGCTGTCCGGCGCCCAGAACCTCCTCTTCCGCCGCAACTCCACCACCGGTGCGGTCGAGGCGCTGCCGCGCTCCGGCTCGTGGGGCGGTCTCAACGAGGCGCTCCACAGCCACAACTAGCCACCACCAGCCACCACTAGTCGTCGCTGATGTCCCAGGCCGGCCCGGTCGTCGCCCGCTTGTAGGTGTCGACCAGGCCGGCCGTGGTGTCGGCGTCGGCCGGGAGCAGCGGCGCCCGGACCGGCCCCGCGGGCAGCCCCAGCGCGTCGAGCAGCGCCTTGGCGGTGACCGAGCCGGGCAGCCGCGACATCATCGCGTCGATCAGCGGGGTCAGGGCGAGATGGCGGCGGGCCGCCGTCCGCGGGCCGCCCGCGTCGTAGGCGTCCACCACGGCGCGCACCTGGCGCCCGGCCACATTGGCGACCGTGCTGATGTACCCGGCGGCGCCGATCGCCCGCAGCGGCAGATTCTGCTCGTCGCAGCCGGAGTAGTAGGCGAGATCGGTCGCCGCCAGCACCTTCGCCGACTTCATCAGGTCGTACGCGCAGTCCTTCACCCCCGCCACCCGCGGATGTTCGGCGAGCCGCAGCAGGGTGTCGCAGGTGAGCGCGGTGCCGGTCCGGCCGGGGATGTCGTACAGCACAACGGGCAGTCCGACCGCGTCCGCGACGGTGCGGAAGTGGGCCCGGACCGCCTCCTGCGGTGGGCGACTGTAGTACGGGGTGACCACCAACAGCGCGTGGGCGCCTGCCCGTTCGGCCGCCCGCGCCAGTTCGACCGTGTGCCGGGTGTCATTGCTGCCGACCCCCGCGGTGATCCGCGCCCGGTCGCCGACCGCCTCGGCCACCGCCCGGACGACCGCCTCCCGCTCGGCGTCACTGGTGGTGGGCGACTCGCCGCTGGTGCCGTTCACCACCAGTCCGTCGCAGCCGCCCTCGTCGACGAGGCGGGTGGCGAGCAGTTGGGTGCCGTCGAGGTCGAGCGAACCGTCGGCGGTGAACGGCGTGATCATGGCGCAGGCGGAACGGCCGGAGGGACCGCCGGTGCGGTGGGGGTGTGTGGACATAAGGGAAGTCTCATGTCCCCTGTGCTGTAGGTCTACTTCAGACTTCTTCACGCCACCGTGCAGTATCGCTGTCGGGTGGATGAGCTACGTGGCTACGGGCTCTCGGCCAGAACGTAGACCCGGGCGGCCGACTCGGTGGGGCTGCCCTTGCCCTGGCCGCCGTAGACGACGTACACATCCCGCCGTACACCGCTGTCTATATCGGTGAAGGCCAGATCCGCATGGGAGGGGACATGGCTGGTGAGGCCGTCCCCGACCGCGCGCGGGATGGCGGCGTCGACGCGTGCCGGGCCGCCGATCCGGTAAGTGGAGCGGAAGTCCTTGAGGTTGCTGTCCTGGCTGCCGTTCAGCCGGTAGCGCAGATAGGCCCGGTGCCCGGCGCTACGGCCCTCGACCGGTACGTAGAAGCGGCCCGCGTGCGGAATCTGTTCGGGCGCGAAACGGGCCAGTTGCTCGGCCCGGTCGACCGCCGAGGGGCGGGCTTTGCTGTCGGGGCCGAGCAGGAGCCATACGACCCCGGCCGCACACAGGAGCAGCACCAGGCCCAGGAACACCAGGGGAATCATCCAACCCGCCCGGTAACGCGCGATTGCTGTCGCGGTCGTGACGGGTGACGGTGACATGTGGCCCCCTGACGCACAGTGCTCCGGAGCCCGGTGGGATGCCGGACTCCGGAGCACTCTAGTCAGCCGTGATCCTCAGGACCTGGGGATCCTCAGGACCTGGGGATCCTCAGGACCTGGGGATCCTCAGGACCTGGGGATCCTCAGGGGCGCACGCGGACGACCTGCGGGTCGTGGTCGCTGGACTGGTCAGCGAACTCGGAGTTGATGTGCACGATGTCGTAGTCCGGCCTCCGCAGCGCGCGGCTGGTGAGGATGTGGTCCAGCACCTGCGAATTGCCGTTGTAGACATAGCCGTAGCGCTCGGCGCGCGGCAGCCGCGTCACCAGGTCGGTGAGCACTCCGCCCTTGGTGAGCGCGCCCAGCGCGGGCGAGAACTGGTAGTCGTTGAGGTCACCCGCGACCACGACGGCGGCCTTCGGATCGGCGGCCAGCAACTCCTTGACGAAGGTGTTCACCGCCTTGGCCTGCCCGGTGCGCTGGGTCTCCGAGGGGCGGGCCGGGGGCTGGAAGCGGCTGTCCAGGCCCTGGTCGCCGCCCTTGGAGTTGAAGTGGTTGGCGACCACGAACACCGGGCGGCCACGGAAGGAGAACTGCCCGGCCAGCGGCTTGCGGCTGGCCTTCCACACGTCGTCGCCAGGGGCGATACGGCCCGGGGAGGCCGACAGCGACGCCTTGCCGTCCTTCTTCACCACTCGCACCGGAGTGGTGGCGTCCCCGCCCGGGACGTCGGTGAACGAGACCCGCTCGGGGTTGTAGAGGAACGCGACGCGGATGTTGCCGCCCGGCTGCCCGCCGTCCTGGTCGTCAACCGGGTCGATCTGCCGCCACTCGTACGAGGGGCCACCGGCCGCCGCGATCGCGTCGGTGAGCTTCTTCAGGGTGGCGTCCGCGGCGACGACGGAGTCGTTGGTCGAGCCGTTGTTGTCCTGGACCTCCTCCAGCGCCACGATGTCCGGCGAGGCGAGGTTGCCGACGAGCGCGGAGGCGAGGCGGTCGAACTTCGCCTGCGCGGTCTTGGGGGAGAGGTTCTCCACGTTGTAGGTGGCGATGGAGAGTTCGTCCGACGTCTGCGGCCGGGTCCGCTCGCGCTCCGGCCCGTGGTCGGCGAGTTCACCGAGTGCGGTGGCCGCGATGGTGTAGCCGCCGAAGTTGTCGTACTCGAGCGGGCCCTCGGTGGTGCCGGTCAGCTCGTCGCCGACGTCCGCCACGGGGAAGGGGTGCTGGGCGTACGGCAGGAGGGAAGCCACCTTCAGCCGCCCGGAGTTCGGGTCGCGGTAGGAGTCGTAGAGCGCCCCGCCGCGCGCGGTGCGGTGGTGCCGCGGCTCGGCGGTGACCCACAGCTCCTTGTAGGTGTTGGTCGCCCCGACGACAGGCGCGTTCGCGACCGAGACCCGCATCCCCTCCAGCGACTCGTACCGGTCCAGCGCGTACGAACGCGGCCGCAGCGTCAGCCCTTCGATGGAGCCGTTCCCGGCATCCGAGGGTTCGGGGGCGTACCGGTCCGGGACGGTGGAGGCGTTGAGACGGAATGCGGCGGGCAGCGCGTTGCCGGACGATCCGACCGTCCAGGTCGCCTTGGTGATCTCGGTCATCGACTGAAGCCCGGCGTCGGCCCCGCCCGGGTAGTACTCGCTCACCGTGCCGGACACCGTGACCGCGTCGCCGACGGCGACCGACGGCGTGGTCGACCCGGTGAACACGAAGATCGCCTCACTGGTGGCCCGGTCCTTGTCCGGGCTGGCGTCCTGCATCCAGAACCCGCGCGCGGAACCGAAGGAACGTATCGCCGTAACCGTGCCGGGAACGTCGGCCACCTTCTGCCCGGCCAGCGGGGATATCCGGGTGCTGCCCTGGATGTCATGAATCCGAACCTCGGCGGCGGACGCCGACGACGGCACGACGAGCAACCCGGCCGCGAGCGCGGAGGCGACGACGGCGGTGACGGTGAGAGGTGCGCGCAGAGCGCGTGGGGACATGGTGATGGCCTCCGGAAAGGAGTGAACAGAGGGGAATGGGCCTCTACGCGCGTCAATTTCGGCCCTCGTCAGGGCAGTTGTCAAGGGACGGCGGGTGTTCGGGGTGGGATGCGTGAATGAATTCACGGAATGTGGGTGCGGATAGGGATGCGGACGCGGCGGGTCCGCCTGCTGTTGGGCGCTCGGCCGTTGGGCGCTCGGCCGTTGGGCGCTTGGGCCGCTGGGCGTTTCGCCGGGGAGGGTGCTTGGGCCGCGCCCGGCGGGGTGTGGTGCCCGCCCCACACGACGGCCCGAGGCGGCCCCGGCCCCGGGGTACGGCGGGGCCGCGGCTGTGTGTTGGGCGCGCCTTGGTGTGCGCGTACGACGGTCCGCCCCGCAGACGGCCCGGCCGGAGCGCGGGCGGGGCTCCGTGGCGGGGCCGCGTCCCCGCGTGGAATGACCGCGTCCCGGCGGAGTGCGGCGGGCGTGCGGCCTCGGCCCGAGCGTCGACGGTGTCCCGGCGGAGCGGATGCGCACGACCGCCTGGCCGGGCCAGGCCGGGCGGTGCGGCGGGCCCGCGGCCCCGGCCAGGTGCGGTTCGCTCAACGGCGGGCGGGGCCGGATCCGGCAGGCGGAGCGGGTGCGCCCCGAACGGGGTACGGCTCCGGGTGTGCCGGTGCGGCCGGTGCCTGGCGTGCTCTGGCGTGTGGTGATCGCTGCTCGCTGGTGAGGTGATCGCGTGCCGGTGAAGGGCGCGCTCGAGGTTCCCTGGAGGTGCGGCCGAGCCCCGGACGGGTGGTGCCCGCGTCCCGGTGGAGCGGATGCGTACGGCGGCCTGGCCGAATGGACCGGCGGTCCGGCGGGCGCGCGGCGGAGGCGGCGTGCGGTGCGGGGGCGCGGGGGAGGCTCGGGCGGGGCCCCGCCCGGCGTCGTCGTGGCCGAATCATCCGGTTGCCGGGGCGCGGGACCACAGGGGGACGAAACTGCCCGCACGTTCCGTCTACGCTGGGGTCGGGCCGCGTGTCCATACCGTGCCCGCGACATCCGCACCCCGAGGAGATGACTCCGCCCATGTCCGGAGACCGCCCCACCATGCCGCCCGTGCGGTTGCGCACCGACGCGGAACTCGCGCGGGACGCGCTCGCCGCGCCGCTCCTCGCCCGCGCGGTGCGGCTCGCCCGCTGGGTCGAGCCGGGGAAGCCGGTCGGTTCGGGCGGCGTCCTGCCGGGGGACGATCTACGCGCCGCCGTCGAACTGCTCGACCTCACCGCCGACGAGAACGGCCCCGAGTACACCGCCCAGGCGTGGCAGCTCGCCGTCGACACCGGACTCGTGGAGATCCAGGAGAGCGGCGAGGAGGGCGAGGACGGCGGGGAAGCCGAGGAAGCCGAGGACAACAACGCCGAGGCCGTCAACGTCAGCGCCACCGCCGTCAGCGGCGAGGAGCTGCGCCTGATCACCCAGGGCAGCCCCCAGGACATCCTGGACATCTGGCTCGACGGCTTCGAGACCGTCCTCGCCGACGCCGCGGCCCCCGACCTGGCCGACATCGTCGACCAGATCAGCGAGGGCGGCGAGCTCGACCTCGACGCGATCGACTGGAACCCGGAGGAAGAGGCCGAGTTCCTCGACGGGATCCTCGGCAATCTGTACATGCTCACCGCCCTCGACGAGGACGCCACCGTCGGCTCCGTCCCGCTCCCCGCCCTCGTCGCCTCCGTGATCGTCCCCGAGGACATGGACGAGCCCACCGACGACATCCTCGAAGAGATCTCCGAGGCGATGATGCGGCTGGACGACCAGTTCCGGCTGCTCGCGCCGACCGGTCTGATCGACTACCAGCCGGTGGACGAGGCGCTCATCGAGGAGGTCGACGGCGAGGGCCGTATCCAGAACTCGGACGCCGCCCACGCCGACGACGAGGAGGAGGACGTCTCCCGCTACGGCATGGTCCGGCTCACCCCGCTCGGGATCTACGGCATGCGGTCCCGGATGGTCGAGGCGGGCATCGACGCCCCGGCCGTCGGCGATCTGGCCGACAAGGGCGCGGATGTACTGCTGGACGCCCTGCCCGGCCACCCCGAGCCCGCAGCCCATGCCGAGGCCGAGCAGTGGCTCGCCCGCCGTACGCCTGCGGAGGCCGCCCGCGAACTGCTGGCCGCCGCCCGCGGCGACGACGAGGCCGCGCCGCTGCGCCGCCTCACCTGCCAGCAGACGCTGTCGCTGGTCGGGGCGGAAGCCGAGCCCGCGCTGCGCGAGGTGCTCGACGACCGCCACCTGGGCGGGCTGGCCCGGGTCTGGCTGGCCGAGCACGGTGTGGCGGGGGTGCCGGAGCCCTCGGAGCAGATGGTCTTCTGGCTGACGGTGGACACGCTGGCCGCGCAGCTCGCGACCGAGGACGACTCGGAGGAGCTGCGGGAACTGGTGCGCGGACTGGTGGACCAGTCGGGGAGCTTCTTCGACTCGGCCTGGCGGGTGGACCACCCGGCCACGGCGGACGTGCTGGAGGCGATGGGCCGCCTCCACCCGGACAAGAAGACCGCCAAGGAAGCCCGCAAGGCCGCCTTCAAGGCCCGCTCCCGGGCGTAACGCGAGCGCTTGGCGGCGAGCTGGGCGGTTTCTCCGGGACCCCGGTGGGCGTGCGCGAACGGCACCCGCCCGCCGGGATCCCGACCTCCCGTGCGCGAGGTCAGGACCGGCGGACCCCGCCCCGCCTCGGCTCCTGTGCCACCTGGGACCGGGCCGGGCGGCTTACGGTGCGAGGGCTTGGCGGGATCCCGCCCCCCGGCCGGGAGGCCAATCGGCGTGGCGATGTCGCATAGGGTTCAACTGGTGTTTGGGCGGGAGCGGGACCGTGAGCGCGCAGTTCGGAGGAGATGTCTGCCGCTCAGGAGATGAAGATGCCGCTCACCCGAAGAGATTTCGCCAAGCGTTCCGCGTACACCGGGGCCGGGGTCGCCCTCGTCGGCAGTGCCGGGGTGCTCGGCACCGCGCCCGGTGCCCTCGCGGCGGAGGACCCTGGCGCGGACGCGGCAGACGCGGCCGCGACGGGGCTCGGGTACGGGCCGCTCGTCTCCGACCCCAAGGGGATCCTGGCCCTTCCGCAGGGGTTCCGGTACCGCATCATCACCCGCACCGGCGAGACCACTCTCGAGACCGGCGAGTCCACCCCTTCCAACCACGACGGCACCGCCACCTTCGAGGGCACCCGCGGTGCGACCCTGCTGGTCAACAACCACGAGTTGAAGGGCCCCCGTTCGGACTGGCCGCACCCGGTGCCGCTCACCGAGGGGCTGGTCTACGACCCGGCGGCGTCCGGCGGCTGCACCGTCGTCGAGGTGTCCAAGCACGGTGACCATGTCACCGAGTGGGTCGGCATCGCGGGCACCTCCACCAACTGCGCGGGCGGAAGCACCCCCTGGGGCACCTGGCTGACCTGCGAGGAGACCGAGGACAAGGCCGGTCAGCACGGGATGACCAAGGACCACGGCTATGTCTTCGAGGTCGACCCGCACGACCGTCGCGCCAACCGCGACCCCAAGCCGATCAAGGCCCTGGGCCGGTACGCCCACGAGGCCGTGGTCGTGGACCCCAAGCGCGGTGACCTCTACCTCACCGAGGACGCCTCCGGCCCGAACGGCCTCTTCTACCGCTGGGTCCCGCCGCACGGCTTCGAGCACGGCCGCGGCAAGCTCCGCACGCTGGCCGATGACGCGGGCGTGCTCCAGGCGCCCGTGTGCTACGACTCCGGCGGCCGGTTCGTCGACGACCTCTCCCGGGCCACCAAGACCGGCACGGTCTACGGCGTGGACTGGGTGGACGTCCCGGACCGCGACGCGAAGTCCGTCCCGGTGCGCAAGCAGTTCACCGACGGCCGGATCACCCGCGCCCGCAAGCTGGAGGGCATGTGGTGGGCCGACGGCGGCGCGTACATCGTCTCCTCGTTCGCCCGTGCGGAGAGCCCGGTCCAGCATGACGGCCAGGTGTGGTTCTACGACCCCAAGCGCCGCACCCTCACCCTCAAGGTGCTGCTGGGCGTCAACCCCGACCCCGCCAAGGACGGCGCATTCGACGGCCCGGACAACATCACCGTCTCGCCCTACGGCGGGCTGATCCTCGCCGAGGACGGCGAGGGCATCCAGCACCTGTTCGGCGCCACCGACGACGGCCGGACGTATCCGATCGCACGCAACGAGCTGAACATCGGCAGCGCCGAGGAGCCGGAGTACAGCGAGTTCGCCGGCGTGGTCTTCTCGCCCGACGGCGACACCCTCTACGCCAACATCCAGGACCCGGGCATCATGCTCGCGATCACCGGGCCCTGGCGCCGCCAGGGCTGACCCGCTCAACCGTCAACGCCCACGGGGCCGGGAATCCTCCGGCCCCGTTCGCGTTGACGTGAGAGTGAGTTCCGATCGCGTCCGCACCACCCGCTTCTCCGTCCTGGATCGCTCCCGCACCCGCCAGGGCCGGGACCGACCACGGGAGCTGCGCGACACCGTGCGGTTCGCGCGGCAGGTCGAAGCCCTCGGCTACCACCGCTTCTGGGTCTCGGAGCACCACAGCGTGCCCGGCGTGGCCGGTTCGGCGCCCACCGTGCTGGCGGCGGCCGTGGCCGGGGCGACCACCCGCATCCGGGTGGGCACCGGCGGGGTGATGCTGCCGAACCACCGCCCGCTGGTGGTGGCGGAGCAGTTCGGGGTGCTGGAGTCCCTCTACCCGGGCCGGATCGACATGGGCCTCGGCCGTTCCGTCGGCTTCACCGACGGCATACGCCGCGCCCTGGGCGCCGACAAGGACGCCGCCGAAGACTTCGGCACCCGGCTCACGGAACTGCTCGGCTACTTCACCGGGGACCAGCGCGCCCACCCCCAGGTCCACGCCCACCCCGCCGAGGGGCTGACCCTTCCGGCGTTCGTCCTGGCCACCGGTGCCGGGGCGGATGTGGCCGCGGCCGCCGGACTTTCCCTCGTGATCGGCGACTTCCGCGGCGAGGACACCATGCTGCGCGCGATCGAGCGCTACCGGAGCGGCTTCCGCGCCTCGGTGTGGTCGGCCGAGCCCTACGTGATCGTCTCGGGCAATGTCGCGGTCGCCGAAACGACCGAGGAGGCCCGCCGTTTGCTCGTCCCCGAAGCCTGGGCGATGGCCTACTCCCGTACCCACGGCGTCTTCCCACCGCTCACCCCGCCCGAGGAGATCGAGGATCTGGCGATGAGCGGGAGGATGAGCGAGAAGGAACGCGGCTTCTACGAACGGGGCCTGAGCGGCGGGCTCCACGGCACCGAGGACGAAGTCGCCGCCGCGCTCGACGGGTTGATCGGGCGCAGCGGTGCGGATGAGGTGCTGGTCACCACGAGTACGTACGACCGTGGAGCCCAGCTCGACTCCTACCGGCGGCTCGCACGGCTCGCACGGCTGGCGGGCCTGACGGAGTCGTCGGAGTCGTCGGAGTCCGCCGGGTCGACGAGTCGTCACATTCGGGTAACCGCCGACTGATCATGGAGCGGCCGTATGTGAAGATCGGCCACTCAACAGCAGTCGTCTGAGGGGATCCGCCGTGAGGCTCCGCCGAATGGCCCTTGGCGTGGCGCTCATTCTCGCGTCGTTCATCGGGCTGGCCGTCGTGGTCACCGACCTGCTTCCGCAGAGCCGAGCCGACCGCGCGAAATTCACATCGGCCTTCGTCCAGGGGAACACCCTCTACGGCATTGCCGATGCCGATTACCCCGACTACGACTTCGTCGAGGACGAGGGCCTCTGGCTGTCGCGGGACGGCGGCCGCACCTGGTTCCGCTTCCCCGGCGACGGGGACGGCTGAGCGCACGCGCACGGGCATGGGCACGGGAAGGGAAGAGGGAGGGGCGGGGGACCGGCCTCGCCCTCCGCCCCGGCCCACCGCCCGGCCCTCAGAGGGCCTTTCCGGCGGGCTTGACCATGCCGCGCACGGTGCGTGAGTCCACGTACTCACCCATCGCGGTCATCTCCCACTCACCCGAGAACTGCTTGATCAGCTTGGCCATCATCACGCCCGTGCGCGGCTCGGCGTGTGTGATGTCGAAGCGGACCAGCTCCTCCCCGGTCTGCGCGTCGACCAGACGGCAGTACGCCTTCGCCACGTCGGTGAACTTCTGACCGGAGAAGGAGTTGACCGTGAAGACCAGCCCGGTGACCTCCGGCGGCAGTCCGCCCAGATGCACGGTGATGGTCTCGTCGTCGCCCCCGCCCTCACCGGTGAGGTTGTCACCGGAGTGCTGGATGGCGCCGTTGAGGATGGCCAGCTTGCCGAAGAAGCAGGCGTCGATCTTCTTGCGGTCGACGCCGAAGGCGATGACGGACGCGTCGAGGTCGATGTCCTTGCTGCGGAAGGCGGGCTCCCAACCGAGGCCCATCTTCACCGAGGTGAGCAGCGGACGGCCGCCCTTGACCAGCGAGACGGTCTGGTTCTTCTGGAGGCTGACCCGCCCCTTGTCGAGGTTGATCTTGCCGCCGGACGCCGCCCCGGCGGCAGCACCGGCAGCGGCGGGCGCGGCGGGCGCGGCGGCCGGGGGAGCGGTCGGGGGAGCGCTCGGCATGGGCGGCGGCGGGGCCCCGAAACCGGCGGGCGGCCCGGACGGCGGCGGTGCCTGCACCGGCGGCGCGGTGGGCACAGTGGGGGCCGCAGGCGTGGCGGGCTCCTCGACCGAGACGCCGAAGTCGGTGGCGATCCCCGCCAGCCCGTTCGCATAGCCCTGGCCCACCGCGCGGACCTTCCACGCGCCATTGCGCCGGTACACCTCGACCACCACGAGCGCGGTCTCGGAGCCGAGCCGGGGCGGGGTGAAGGTGGCGATCACGGCGCCGTCCTCGGCGCCGCGGACGGTGGCGGTGGGCTCGGTGCCCGCGAAGGTCGCACCGGGCTGGTCCAGGCTCGCGGTCACCACGATCTTCTCGATGTCGGCGGGGACGGCGCTGATGTCGACGGTGATGGTGTCGCCCGCGCCCCCGGCGCCCGCGCGGTGGGTCACCCCGGGGCCGGACGGCTGGTTGTAGAAGACGAAGTCGTCATCGGAACGCACCTTGCCGTGGGCGGTGAGCAGCAGGCCCGACACATCGAGCCGCACCGGAGCGGTGACATCGACCGCCACGCGTGCGACGGGGAGGGGGAGGTTCGAGCCGGGAGTCATTGCGGTCATGACCGGGGTAACGAACACCCTCGCTTTACGGTTCCTTGACCTGCTCTCTTTCCTGAGCTTCCCCGGACAGAACCGTGGCTCGTGGGGTTGGCCAGGGCCGGCCTGGGCACAGGACCTGCGGCCTCGGCGCATCTGGTACGTGGTCGCCGCAGTGCTGGGGCTCGTCCGCCCGGCCCGCGGTCTTGAAGCAGTGACCAGGGACGGCCCCTAGGGTCCGTCTTCACGTTTGATCTTGGCGCCGGTGGTCCAGTCACGTGCCCTCGTGCACCATCTCCGCGCAGCCGGGGCTACTCCGGCAGTGGATCCACACCGATCAGGGGAGGCACCGTTCACTCGACAGGGGTCCACCGCTGGCACCGCTTCTCACCCCGCCTTAGCGTCCTTTGCGGGGGAATGTTCGATCTCCAATCCTATGAGGTGAATCATGCTCAAGCCCCTCAAGACCGCCTTCAAGGCTGCCGGCGTGACCGTGGCCGCCGCATCCATCGCGGGCCTGTTCGGCGGTGCGGCGTACGCCTGCGGCGACGACCACCGCAACCAGCACCACAACAGGCAGCACGACAACAGGCACGGCCACGACCATCACGGCCACCACCATCACGGCCACCACCACCACGGGAACTGACACCAACGGCCGCTGCGCCCGGTCGCGATGAGAGATCCGCGCCCACGGCACGAAACGGCGCCCGCCCCCCAGTGAGGGCGGGCGCCGCAATGCTGCCGCAAGGCGGCACTGGCACACGGGGAGAGTGACGGCGACAGCTCCCACGAACTCCGGCTCGGCGAAACTGGACCACCGGCGCCAAGATCAAACGGTCCCTGATCGCCTACGACCACTGAGAACATCGGACTCATTCATCCAGCTGGGTGACCTGCTGCGCGACTGCTGGCCGCGGGATGTGCGCCCCGAACCTCGAGGCCGGCGAACGAGGCATGCGGCCTGACACACCTCAACCGAACCTGTGTCCGTGCCCACGATTAGTATTCGGCCACCTGTACAACTCGGAAGGGGCAGTCATGGCTGAGGACCCGATCGACCTGATCTGCCTGGAGGGGGATGGCAACAGCGTCATTCTCCGGGTCGCGGGGAAGGAGCAGCGGAAGCGTCCCGCCGAGTCCGATGCCCTGGTCGGGGAATTCCTGGTCGATACGCCCTTCGTCCGTGGCACCCTCAAGACCTGGATATTCCCCGAGGACCTGCGGGAGTGGCAGCAGGCCCTGGACTCGCTCGACGCGGGACGGGACATCGCCTGGTGCGAGGGGAAGCGCAATCCGTGGCTGTTCGTCGAACTCGACGAGGACGACGACCGGTGCACGGTCACGATCAAGGACCACTCGATGTCCCTGACGACGGTGACGGTCACCGTCCCACTGGTCGATGCCTGGTTCGACGACGCATACCGACGACTTGACCTGGTCTGGGACACCTGGCCCATGACCGAGGACTGAACCACGGCCAACGAACGAGCTCGGGGTCCGCGGGTAGGTGTCGCGCAGCGCGCGGACGGCGGAGTGCAGGGCCCCGGCCGAAACGTGTCAATCCCCTTCAGCCGGCCGCAGCCGCGGGCTGGTGACTAAGAGCGCCTGTGGACGGCGTACGAGCGCTCGCGCCGTCAGAAGGCGTACGGCCCGAATCGTCCCCAGGCCACGACCGCCGCTACGGCCGGCAGGACGGCGTTCACCGCGACGTTTGGCCCTTCACCGCGCCTGACGTGCACGGCACCGGCGCCCATCATGAGGAGTCCGAGTCCGACTGCCGCGGTGGGCACCAGGCTGGTGGCGATGTCGACGACGGCGGGCAGGACGACGCTATGGCGCGCAGCGTTTCCACGGTCACCCCGGCCACATGAGGGCTGTACAGCGCCGACGCCCCGAGGGACGACGTGGTGCCGTCGGTCGCCCATCCGAGGCCGTCCGCCGCGAACCGTAGATCCCCGACTTGTTGCCCTGCTCCTTGTCGCACCCCAACCACCAGCGCTTTCGTCATTGTTCAGTGCTTCGGAAGAGGGCTGCTGAACAACCGTACGGCCGCTGGAATGGCGGAGCGGTCGCGCCGCAGCGCCCCAGGGGAGAGAGCGCATGGGCCGTCCGCTGACGTCTATGTGAAAGGCAGCAACGTGAACAAGTTCATCAGCACCCGCGGTGTCCGCGGTGCGATGGTGGCGTGGGCCGCGCTGACGCTGGCCGCGGGCACGATGCCGGCGATGGCCGCCGCCTCCGGGACTGAGCCCACTCCGTCCGCGGCCTCGCCGCATGCCTCCGGGTGGAGCGAGTCGAGGGTGACGACGGGCGACGCCACGCTCCTGGCCTCCACACGGCCCGACGCGCGGACCACGTGGGTGGCGGGGGCGCGGTTCGTCCAGGGGAGCCCCAATTTCGCGCCGACCCTGTGGGAGCGCGACGAACGCAAGGGCTCCGGCTGGAAGCGAGTGAAGACGGCGCCCGTGTCGCCCCAGGACGACGTCCGGTTCAATGATGTCGATGCCTCTTCGCCGCGCAACGGCATGCTGGTCGGTGACTACTCAGAGCACGCCGGTGGTGTGGTGACACAGCGCTGGAACGGCAAGGCGTGGAAGTCCGCTGTCGCTCCGGTGCCCCGGGGGATCGTAGGGGCCGGTTTCACCTCCGTCGACACCCGCGCTCCCGACGATGCCTGGGCAGCGGGCTGGACGGAGGTACGCCCCGAAGGCCGCCCCATATACGCCGGAACGCTCCAGCACTGGGACGGCACCCGCTGGAAGGCGCAGAAGCTCCCGGACATCGGTGCGGGGGGCAAGGCGTGGTACCTGCAGACCGTCACCGCGCTCGCCGACGACGACGTGTGGGCCGTGGGCGGCACGGGCTTCCTCCAGCCGGAGAAGCCGTTGCTGCTGCACTACGACGGCACACGCTGGAGCAAGATCGCCGTTCCTGGCGTCGGTGCCGCGCGCGCAAGGCTGAATGGGATCGTCGCCGGGCCGGGCGGGCAGGTGTGGGCCGTGGGTACAACCCAGGCGTCTGACGGCTCCCGACAGGCGCTGGCTGTGCGCTACGACGGCAAAAAGTGGGTCAACGTCCCGCTGCCGAAGGGGATCAGGGAGCTGGTTGCGGTCGCGATCAGCCAGGGCGGCCCTGTCGTCCTGGAGCGGAAGACGGCGGAGACCAGCACCGCGCTCCGCTACTCCGGCGGAAAGTGGGTGTCGATGAAACTGCCCGCCGACGGCGCCACGCCGTATACGGCGAGCGACATCTCGGTCTCGGGCCGGACCATCGACGTCTCCGGTTCGCGCCCGGGTACGGGTTCCCAGGCGGATGGCCCCGGCTCGCTGCTGACCACACGTCAGTAGCGGTGCATGAGAGGGGGATGGGCGGGTACCGGGCCCATCCCCTTTCCGCCGGTCCCGGGCTGGACCTTAGTCCGCCGTGATCTCCGCCCAGACGGTCTTGCCAAGTGCGTCGCCGAACCGGGGTGTCACCGCCCAGCGCTCCGCGAGCTGCGAGACGAGGAACAGACCGCGCCCGGTCTCGGCCTCGGGGCCCGCCACGCGGAGTGCCGGGCGCCTCTCGGCGCGGGTGTCCGACACCTCGATGCGGATGGTCGGGCCGGGGGAGAACGGCGGCGCGGTCAGCCGCAGATGGAAGTCCCGCCCGGGGACGCGCCCATGGCGTACGGCGTTGGCCGCCAGCTCGCTGGCGATGAGGGTCGCGGTCTCATTGGGGCCGGAATCGTACGGGTAGCCCCACTCGGCCAGCCGGTGCGATACGAGCCGCCGGGCAAGCCGCGCACCCCGTGCGGTCGAGGTGAAGCGCATGGCGAACTCGCCGGGGACGGAGGGGGAATGTCCCCCTCCCGTCCCTCGTGTGGGCGCTTTTTCGGTCGTCATGGGTATGAGCCTTGCGGTGCCGTGCCTAGCCTGACCAGGAAGCGCGCGTGTACGGACAGTCCCTGTACGGACACGCGAGGTGCGGATGGGAGGGATTGACGATGGCGGGGACGGATAGCTCGGCGTTCCTGAGGGGCCTCGGCAAGCAACTGAAGCTGTTACGCGAGCGTGCCGGACTCACCCAAGCGGAGCTGGCATCGCGCGTCGGGTACAGCACGGAACAGGTGGCGTCGGTGGAGTGCGGACGGCGCATTCCGAAGCCGGAGTTGATCGACAAGGCGGATGAGGTGCTGGAGGCCGGTGGCCTCCTGAAGGCCATGAAGGAGGAGGCGGCGCACGCGCGGTATCCCGCGTTCTTCCGCGATGCCGCGAGGATCGAATCGGAAGCGGTTGAGCTGTACGCGTACGACACCCATGTGCTCAAGGGGCTGTTGCAGACAGAGGAATACGCACGGGCCATCTTCAGGATGGACCGCCCTCTGCTGGATGAGGAGATCGTTGATCAACGGGTCGCCGCACGGATGGAGCGGCAGGCGATCTTCAGTGTGCGGCCTGCACCGCTGCTGGGCTTTGTGATCGAGGAGTCCGTCCTGCGCAAGCCGTTTGGTGGCAAGCAGGTGCTGCGAGGGCAACTCGAGCAGCTGCTGCTCATCGGCGAGAAGCGCAACGTAGAGATCCAGGTGATGCCCCAAAGCCGTGAGGACAACGCGGGTGTCGATGGGCCGTTGACCCTCATGACGCCCAAGGGGGGTGAGCAGCTCGCTTACTTCGAATGTCAGGGGCACAGCACACTGCTCACTGACCGAGAAGATGTCCGCCCCGTTGCGGCGCGGTATGGGATCATCCGGGCGCAGGCTCTCAACCCACGGGAGTCGTTGGTCTTCATTGAGAAGCTGCTGGGAGAGCTATGAGTAATGGCATAGACCGACTGGTGTGGTTCAAGAGCAGCTACAGCGGCGGTGAGGGCGGGGACTGCGTCCAGGTCGCCATGGAATGGCGTAAGAGTAGCTACAGCGGCAGCGAGGGCGGCGCATGCGTCGAGGTCGCCGCCGACTGGTTCAAGAGCAGCTACAGCGGTGCCCAAGGCGGTGACTGTCTAGAGGTCGCCGCCTGCCCCGGCAACATCCACGTCCGCGACTCCAAGGACACCACCGGCCCGGTCCTCACGTTCACGGCCGACGCGTGGGCCGCGTTCGTAGGGTTCGCGGCCAACGACTAGAAGCGGTCCCACACGGGCGGGTTGGTGCAGAAGTCCCCACCGAGGCGGTCGGTGTCGGGATCTCCCGGCACCCGCTCGCCCTGCTCCGCGATCAGCTTCGCCGCGTACACACCTGCTGCTCCACGAGGGCGCCACCGTGCTCAACGGGCTGTCAGTCCTCTCTGACACCGGCCGCAGGCGGGTCGGGATCTTCCCGCGCGGTCTCCGGCGAAGGGCATCTGGTCGTCGATCGAGCGGTCGGTCAGAATGCAGCCATGCCGCAGAGCCAGAGCTCCTGGGAACAAGCCAAGCCATCCCTGCGGGTACGGCGTGGCCTGGTGACAGCTCGGCACCCGCTGGCGGCGGAGGCGGGGGCGCGCGTCCTCGGACACGGCGGCAACGCGTTGGACGCCGCCATCGCGACGATCCTCGCCACCGGAGTGGTGCAGCCCTTCGCGACGGGTATTGGCGGTGGCGGTGTGTTGACCGTATGGCGGCCTGACGGCCAGCCGTACACCCTCGACTACCGCAGCGAGGCGCCCCACGCGGTCACCGACAGCTTCTACCCCGCCACCGACGCCGTTGCCGGATTGCTGGGGTGGCAGGGAGTTCAGGACCGGGCCAACGAGATCGGCCACCGCAGCATGGCCGTTCCCGGAACAATTCCCGGCCTGGCCATGGCGCACCGGGAGTTGGGCCGCCTTCCCTGGGCAGAGTTGATCGCGCCGAGTATCGCCCTCGCCGAGAACGGCTTCGAGATGGACTGGCACACCTCGATGATGCAGGGAGCCCATCTTGAATTCCTCCTCGCGCATGACACCACGGCCCGGACCTTTCTGCGTGACGGGCGCTATCCGCACCGGCCACCGCTGGTCGGTGCCGCGGATGTGCTGCGGCAGCCCGCTCTGTCCCGAACCCTCCGAGAAGTGGCTGAGGGAGGAATGGAGGGCTATCTGCGCGGTTCGGCGGGCCCGGCCCTGGTCCGTGAGGCCGCGCGGGGCAACGGCGTGATCACGGCGGATGACCTCATGGAATACCGTCCCCGGGGCAATGCCCCCCAGGCTGTGCGGTTCCGCGACCACACCGTGCTCGGCCCGGCTCACGGCGGTGTGTACGGCGCCTTCTTCGCCGTCCTGGGCCGACTGGACCTGGCCGGGTTCGCTCCGTTCGCCCCGGAGCGGCTTCATCTTGTCATCGAGGCCCTGCGGAGATGCCGCCGGGTGGAGGAGCGACGCTTCGGCGACCAGGTGCCGCTGGAGACGAGCCCGGAGAGCCTCGCCCGTGACATCGCGGCGAGCATCGACCCCCGGAAGCGCGACGACAGTTGGGAGGACGCGTCCTGGGCCCCGCCGGGAGCCAGGGACGACCCATCGTCGAGTCCCGGGCAGGAGCAGACCGCGCATGTGTGTGCGGTGGATGGCGACCGCATGGTCGTGAGCCTCACCGAGACGATCCTCGCGGCGTGGGGTTCGACGGTGACCACCGAGGCGGGCATGCTGATGAACAACGCGATGTTCGCGTTCGTCCCGTTCCCGGGGCACCCTAATTCCGTGGGCCCCGGCAGACGTCCGCAATCCAGTATGAGCCCGGTGATCGTCCTTGGGCCGGACGGCAGTCCTGTGCTCGCGGTGGGCGCATCGGGCGGACGGAGGATCTCCGCGGCGGTGGCGCAGGTCGTCGCCTACGCCCTGGACCATGACCTGACGGTCCAGGAGGCCGTCGCAGCCCCGCGCTTGGACGTCATGAGTGATGACACCGTGCTCCTGGACGGCTCCTTCCCCGCGGAGGTGAGCGCCGCGCTGGAACGCCGGGGCCACCGGGTGAAACGTATCGAGCCGAACCTCTCAAGCGTTCATTTCGCCAATCCATCGGCCATCGCCCTCGCCGGCGACGGCTTTCTGCATTCCGGGCTCAACCCCCTTCAGATGACCGCAGCCGCAGGCTGTTGACAAGGAGCGCTGTGGACGACATACACGTGGTGGTGTTGCGCGCCGAACGTCTTGACCCCCTCGACGGCTGGGGAGACGAGGAGGCGGTCGAGTCCGTGGTGAACGCCATGGTCTTATGCGGTATTCGTGCCGAATCGAAGCTTGTTCGCTCCGTCCATGACCTGGAGCGCTACCGTGATCGCCCCGGCCTGCTTGCCTTTCCGCACAGTCGCCGGCTGTCCAGCGCCGAATCGCTGATCGAACCCTTGGAAGCCTGGGGAGTTCCGCTGGTCGGGTCGGGCTCGACCGGTCTGGCTGCCCAGCACAAGGGGAATGCCAAGCGGCTTCTCGCCAAGGCCGGTGTACCGACCCCGGCCTACGCACTGGCTGACCATCAAATGGACCCGCGCAGCCTGGTGGCCCGACTGGGTCTCCCCTTGGTCGTCAAACCCGTGGCGGGAGCCGAGAGTGTCGGCGTGGTGAAGTGCGACGACCTTTCATCCCTGCGCGCCGCACTGCGGACTCCGGGCCTTCTCGTGGAGGAGTGGAAACGACACCGGGAGCTGACCGTGGCCATCCTCGGCAACGGCGGCGACCGGATCGCCGCACCGGCAGAGGTGGTGTTACCGGACGCGCAGTACTTTCTCGACGTCACCACGAAGCGTGAGCGCATCACCTCGACGCTCGCCCCCGCACCCGATGATGAGGTCACGCGCGAGGCGGTCGCGGCGGCTCTGGAAGCCTGCCGGATACTCGACGTACGCGACTGGGCGCGTGTCGACGTGCTGATCGATCACGACGGAAAACCGTATGTCATCGACGTCAACGCAATGCCCGGTATGCGCAGGTCGACCGACCACCCCAGCTACCTTCCCTGGTGCTTCGCTCTCGACCAGGGGATGCCTTACCACCAGGTGGTTTCCACCGTGATCGGCGCGGCTGCCGCACGCTGTGGGCAGTACGACGGGTTTCAGCCCGGCGCGGAGGCCGCGCGCCGCGGTTTGGTGCCAACGGCGCAGCAAGGCCCGAACGCGTCGTGCTAGCCACCGGACACCGTTGTTGCGGCGCTGCGCACCCACAATTGGTCGAAATGGCGTGACAGGGTCGCCCCCGGTTCGCTCCGGATGGGCAGTTCCACATAGCCGCGGTCCTCCAGCCGGGCAGGCTGGGCAGGTGAGAGGGTGCCGATGAACCCTTGCCTCACCAGGCCGTCCATACGGACGAAGTGAACGTTCGGAACGACCGTATAGCCGCGGTACTCGAACCGCAGCCGCGCCTGCTCGCTCCATCCGGCCACGATGCTCTTGATTCGCTCCTCCGACTCCGCGAGCTGGCGTCGCAAGGTCTGGGCGGGGGCCTGAGGCCACGGCAGCACCAAGGACGCCTGCTCCAGGACGCTTTCCTCCGCGGCCGAAGAGAGACCGAGAATACGGATGTGCACGCCCCGCTTTGCCGCCAGCTCCATGGACTCCAGCAGGTCGACATTGGTGAACTGAAGGTTTCGATAGATCAGGAAGTCGACCTTGTACTGCGCGTCATTCACCGCGCGACTGAGGAATGCGGGCGTGTAGTAGCCCTTGTCGACCAACTGAAGTTCTTGTCGGCCGGTCCCACCGCGCGTCCGGTTCATCGAATCCAGCGCCCGGCTGATTCCTTCTATCTGACCACAGAGCCTGACCAGTTCCTCGGCCAGCGCACGGGCATCGTTCTCATTTCCCTGTCTCAAGAACGTGGCAGCGGACCTGAGATGCCGGGCGAGCGAGTCGGTGCCGTACAGCCTGCGCAACAACGTCCGTTCCTCCGCCTGGGCGCGGTGCACGGACTGCACTTTGACCAGTGTCACTACCGTGATGACGAAGCCGACGATCCCGAAGAACGTGTTCAGATGGTCTAACCAGGTCACTACGGACGCTCCCTGAGGCTCACGCGGCGGGTTCAGCCATGGCTTCCACTACCCCACGCACCGCCGTTTCCTGCATGGCGCGGAGCGCTTCCACCGTCACCCCAGCCACATGTGGGCTCCACAGCGTTGACGGTCCGAGGGACGACGTGGTGCCGTCCGCCGCCAGTCCGAAATCGTCCACCGCGAACCGCAGATCCTCGCGTTCGGAGACCACCGCACGAAGCGCCGCGAGGTCGAAGATTTCCTTCCTCGCGGTATTGACCACCAGAGCACCCGGCGGCAGAAGCCCCAGCAGCTTGGGGCCGAGCAATCCGCGGGTCCGGTCGGTGAGCGGGAGATGCACGCTGATGATGTCGCTGCGCCTGAGCAGCTCCTCCAACTCCTCCATCACGGGAAGGTCGGAGTGGCGCTCAGGGCGGCGGGTCCACACCGCCGGTTCGGTGCCGAGCGCGTGCAGCATGGGCAGGAGGGCGCGGGCCGTTGCCCCCGCTCCCAGGATCCCGACCCGCCGCCCACGCAGCTCGAACGGAGACTCGGCCATCCCGGCGCGGTCTTCCCCGGACAGCACCGCGGCATGACCCGGAAGTGCCCGTTTGGCCAGCGCGAGGATCATCATCAGCGCGTGCTCCGCGACCGACACCGCGTTCACACCCGGAGTCGTCACCACATGCACCCCCCGGTCCCTGAGCGCCGCCAGGTCCAGATGGTCGGTGCCCGCCCCCACCGAGCCGACCACACGCAGCTCCGGCACGGCGTCGAGCACATCAGCGTCGATCCGCTCCTTGATTCCGACGACGGCAGCCGTGACGTCGGAGCCCAGGGCTTTCAACTCGGCGATCGCCCGTTCCCGGGCAGTTGCCACGCGAACGGTTGCGAAGGTTCGGCGCAGCTCATCGAAGGCTTGATGGTTGTGGGTGAGGTCGGCCAGTGCCACAAATGCAGTCCCGTTCACGGCGCCAGTATGTCGCTCGGGGGAGTCGGACCGAAAGCAGTTACCAGCCTGTCGGCCGACAGTGGGGCCAATCAGGGGCCCTGGTCCGCCGCGATCTCCGCCCAGACGGTCTTCGTTCGTAGGGTTCGCGGCCAACGACTAGAAGCGGTCCCATACGGGCGGGTTGGTGCAGAAGTCCCCACCGAGGTGATCGGTGTCGGGATCTCCCGGCACCAGCTCGCCCTGCTCCGCTATCAGCTTCGCCGCGTACGCCTCCGCGTTGTCCTGGGGCTCGTACCCCAGCTCGCGCGCGGACGAAAGGTCCCACCACAGACGGGTGTTGGCTGAGCTGCCGTAGACCACCCGGAAGCCGACGTCCTCCGCGCTCAGCGCGGCGTGCAGTAGCCGGGCGGCATCGGCCGGGCTCAGCCAGGTCGACAGCATCCGCACCGTGAGCGGCTCCGGGTCGCAGGAGCCGATGCGGATGGCGACGGACTCGATGCCGTACTTGTCCCAGTAGTACGACCCCAGGTCCTCACCGAACGCCTTCGACAGCCCGTAGAACGTGTCGGGCCGGTGCCGGGTGCCGACAGGGGTTCGTGGATCGCCTTCGGCGACCGGGCGCGGGGTGAAGCCGACAGCGTGGTTGCTGGAGGCGAAGACCACGCGGCGGACCCCCGCCTCCCGCGCCGCCTCGTAAAGGTTGTGCGTGCCCTCGATGTTGGCGCGCAGGATCTTCGCAAACGTGGACTCGACGGATATGCCCGCCAAGTGCACGATCGCGTCCACACCCCGTACGGCCTCGCGCAGCGCGTCCTTGTCCGCCAGGTCCGCGGTGATGGCGTCCGGCGCGCCCTCGATCGGGACGAGGTCCAGCAGCCGCAGCTCATAGCCGTACTGCGGCAGTAGTTCGCGCATCCGGCTGCCCATACCGCCGGCGGCGCCGGTGAGAAGGACGGTGCGGGGAGCGGGCATGGGCGGTACCTCCCGTGAGCGCGTGATGGATCCCGTTCGGACTCAGTGTCGCCAGCACACGCGTGACGTCCAGCGATTTGATGGCGCCCGCCTCGACCCACCCCTCTATGCGCAAGATGTATACCTCGCATGTACAGTGATCGACCATGTTGCCAACAAGGCATCTTTCGGTGCCTGTTGACGTCATACCGACCACTACAGCGCGCATGTGCCGTTATCTGACCGCGGAGCGACCTGACCGCGGCGAAACCGGCATAGATCGCACAACTTCATCAAGCGGGGTTCTTCATGAGGCGAATAGGCCGTATATCCGGGCTGGTGACGGCCGTGACCCTGGCGTTGAGTCTCAGTGGCTGTGGCGCCTCCTACGACACCACCGCACCGCGCAGCGCCAGAGAGGACGCGGTGAAGGATCAGCAGTCGAAGGCGGACGCGAAGAACACACCGGTCGACACGGCGGACGGCAAAAAGGTCGTCGACTGCTCGAAGGCCAAGTGCGTCGCCCTGACCTTCGACGCCGGTCCCAGTGAGAACACCCCGCGGCTGCTGAAGATCCTCAAGAAGAACCAGGTCCACGCGACCTTCTTCATGCTCGGCAAGAACCACATCGAAAAGCACCCCGACCTGGTGCGGCGGATCGCCGACGAGGGGCATGAACTGGCCAACCACACCTGGTCGCACAAGATCCTGACCAAGTCCGACGACGATGTGGTCCGTTCCGAGATCAACCGGGTGCAGAAGGCCGTGAAGAAGCTGACCGGCCGGACGCCTCTGCTGATGCGTCCGCCGCAGGGCCGCACCGATGAGCGGGTCTCCAAGATCAGCCGGGAGCTGGGGGTGGCCCAGGTGCTGTGGAGCGTCACCGCGAAGGACTACCAGACCACCGACTCCGCCTTGATCAAGAAGCGGGTCCTCGAGCAGACCGACCGCGACGGCATCATCCTGCTGCACGACATCTACAAGGGCACGGTCCCGGCGGTGCCGGGCATCCTCAAGGCGCTGAAGAAGCGGGGCTACACGGTGGTGACCGTCGGCCAGCTGTTGGCTCCGGCCGCGGCGGAGCCGGGCAAGGTCTACAAGCCCTGACGTTTACAAGGTCTGAGGTCCCTGAGATCTCCAAGCCCTCAGGACTCGACGCCCTGAGGGCTACGCGTCCTGAGGCGGCGCCCGCGACGCCAGCGCCTCGATCACCCCGTCCGGGGTGAACGGCGCCAACGCCTCCGGCAGCGTGAGGTGTTCGATGAGCAGCCCGGTCATCGCCAGATAGAGCAGGACGACCGTGGTCTCGTCGCCCGGGAGCCCCGCGTCCATGTGGAAGCGGATGTTGTCCTCCAGGGTCGCGTTCATCGTCCGCGTCAGCTCCTCGCGCAGCCGCGGCCGTCGGGTGGCCTCCAATCGCAGCTCCATCAGGGCCAGATAGCCACTGCGGTCCTCAGAGATACGGTTCATCGTGCCCCGGAGCAGTTCGGCCTCCAGCGCCGCGTTCCGGGGCGCCTTCATGGTCTCGGCCATCGCGTCCGGGTCGGGGGTCAGCCGTTCGTGGACCCGCGGGGCCACCTGGGTCAGCAGATCGTCGCGATTGGTGAAGTAGTTGCTCGTGGTGCCCGGGGGTACGCCCGCCTCGGTGTCCACCGCGCGATAGGTCAGCCCCCGTGCGCCCTCGCGGGCCAGCACCTCGATGGCGGCGTCGATCAGCGCCGCGCGCCGGGCCGGATTCCTGCTCATCGCTTCTCTCCCTTCCTGCTTCCTGAAAAGGCTCTTGCAACCACTACAGGCAGAGTACTACAGTTCAAGTACTCCAAACGGAGTGGTTGCGAGTGAGTGAGGGGCGCGTTTTGCGTAAATTGGTGTACTACGTGGCGGTCACCCTGGACGGCTTCATCGCGGCGCCCGACGGGTCGTTCGACTTCTTCCGTCCGGGCGACGACTACTCGGATCTGATCGTCAAGCACTTCCCCGAGGCCCTTCCGGCGCCCGCCTTGGAGGCATACGGGATCGGGCCCGAGGTGGCCAACGTCCGGTTCGACACCGTGGTTTCGGGCCGGGCGACCTATGAGGTCGGTGCCCGTATGGGGCTGACCGACCAATATCCGCGGCTGCGGCAGTACGTGGTCTCCTCGACCATGGGCACGAGCCCGGACCCGGCGGTCACGCTCATCGCCGACGACCCGGTGGGCGCGATCCGTGAGTTGAAGCGGGAGGAGGGGATGGACATCTACCTCTGCGGCGGTGCCGGTCTGGCCCGCACCCTGGCGGAGGAGATCGACGAACTGGTGCTGAAGGTCAATCCGGTGGCCGTCGGGTCCGGAATCCCGTTGTTCGGCGGTGACTTCGCACCTCGCCGGTTCCGGCTCACCGACGTCATCGTCAGCGAGACCGTGTCGATCCAGGCCTATGAGCGGGCCGAGTAGGCATCGTGCGGGCCGGGTAGGTGCCGAACAGGATCGGCCACAAAACGATCAAGACTTGCCGAGCCCTATCCCCAGGGAGGTTCATTTTCGTAATCTAAGAATCCTCGAGACGGCGGCAACCTACTCTGGACTGGCGGCAACTACGCACGGAACGGCCGGTCCTGATCCCCCGGTCCGTTCTCTCGACGCAGAACAGGAGTTGCCATGAGGGTGAGGCGAAAGCGGGGCCGCCACCGCCGCCGCAAGGACCGCACGCTGCCGTTGGGCAGCGCGGTCATCGTGGCATCGGCCGTGGCCGGGGTGTATCTCACGGCCTCCCCCGAGGGTGCGCAGGCCGTGCCCAGCACCGTCTATGTCTCCCCGAGCGGCAGCGACAGCAGGACGGGCACGCTCACGTCGCCCTTCCGGACGCTGGAGAAGGCGTTCTCGGTCGCCGAGGCGGGCACCACCATCGAGGTCCGCGGCGGCACCTACTACCCGGGCCGTACCCTGCACAGCTCGGTCGACGGCACCCGGCGCGAGCGGGTCGAACTGCGGCCGTACGAAGGCGAGAAGGTCCGCATCGACGGCTCCCGGCTCCGCACCGGCTCCACCCTGGTCGCGCTCAGCGGCGACTACTGGACCGTCTCCGGTCTCGAACTGCGCAACGCCCCCGGCGGCGGGCTGGTGTGCACCTCCTGCTCCGAGGGCGTCTTCGAGGACCTCACCACCCGGGGCAACGGCGACACCGGACTGACCCTGCGCGGCGGCGGCACCACCGACAATCTCATCCGGAACCTGGACTCCTTCGGCAATCACGACGACGCCACCGGCGGGCAGAGAGCCGACGGCCTGGCCATCACCCACGGCTCCGGCAAGGGCAATGTGATCACCGGCTCCCGGCTCTACCACAACAGCGACGACGGCGTGGATCTGTGGATGTGGGCCAGCCCCGTCACCATCGAGCACTCCTGGGCGTACGGAAACGGCGAGAACCGCTGGCAGATCCCCGGCTTCAAGGGCAACGGCAGCGGTTTCCAGCTCGGCGCCGACCGTGTCCCCGCGCCCTCGCCCGCCCATGTCGTACGGACCTCGGCCGCCTGGAGCAACAGCAAGAGCGGCTTTGACGCGGGCGGCAACAAGGGCGCCCTCCGCATCCAGCGCACCACCGCCTTCGGCAACCGGGACGATGGCTACGACCTCGACGGCTCCCATGCCCGGCTGCGGTCCAACCTGTCCGTCTCCAACGGCCGGGACAAGGCCGACATGGGGCGGTTCGCGGTCTCCCAGGACGACAACTGGACGCCGGGCGCCCGCCCTTCGCCGCCCTTCGTCACCACCGACCCCACCACGGCCTATGGCTCCCGGCGGCAGAACAGCGCGCTGCCGGTCACCAGCTTCCTGGTGGTCATGGACAGCCCGCCGCTCGGCTCGCCGATGAACTGACCGCCGACTGACCGCCGACTGACCGCCGACTGACCGCCGACTGACCGCCGTGGGTCAGCGGTGGCCCATGACCGGGCGCGGCCGGTAGGGCGCCTCCAGCCGAGCCACCTCGGCCTCGTCGAGCTCCAGATCGACCGCCGCCACCGCGTCGTCCAGATGCGCGGCCTTCGTCGCGCCCACGATCGGCGCCGTCACCGCGGGTCTGCCCAGCAGCCAGGCCAGGGCGATCCGGGCCGGGGCCACCCGGCGCTCGGCGGCCACCGCGCGGGTGGCGTCCACGATGTCGAACTCGGCGTCCGCGTACCACTTCTCGACCATCGCGTCGTTCCGCGCGCGGGTGGTGGGGCCGGAGCGGTCCCGGTCCCGGTTACCCGCGAGCAGACCGCGCGCCAGCGGGCTCCAGGGGATGACCCCCACCCCCTGGTCGAGGCAGAGCGGGTTCATCTCCCGCTCCTCCTCCCGGTACAGCAGGTTGTAGTGGTTCTGCATCGACACGAACCGGGTCCAGCCGTGCGAGGCGGCTGTGTACTGGCACATGGCGAACTGCCACGCCCACATCGACGACGCCCCGATGTATCGCGCCTTCCCCGCCCGCACCAGGTCGTGCAGTGCCTCCATGGTCTCCTCGACCGGGGTCTCTGGGTCGAAGCGGTGGATCTGGTAGAGGTCCACATGGTCGGTGCCCAGCCGCCGCAGCGAGGCGTCGATGCCCGCCATGATGTGCTTGCGCGACAGCCCCCGGTCGTTGGGGCCGGGACCCATCGGGGAGTACACCTTGGTGGCCAGCACATAGTCCTCGCGGCGCGGGAACAGCTCGCGCAGCAGCTCGCCGGTGATTTCCTCGCTGCGGCCCATGGCGTACATATCGGCGGTGTCGAAGAAGGTCACCCCACCCTCCACCGCCCGGCGCACGATCGGCCGCGCCGCGTCGATGTCCAGCTGCCAGGGGCGGTGTTCGGGGCTGCCGTAGCTCATCATGCCCAGGCAGATCCGGGACACCTTGACGCCGGAGGTGCCGAGCCGCGCGTACTCCATCTCGCTTCCCTTCTCGCGGTCCCCACCCCCTCACCCCACAGCACACCACCGTGGGGGCCGGATGTCAGCCGGGGGTGACGAACCCGCACTCGTATGCCGCGATCACCGCCTGGGTGCGGTCGCGGACGCCCAGCTTGGCGAGGACGGATGCCACATGCGTCTTGACCGTGGCCGGGCCCACCGTCAGCCGCTCGGCGATCTCGACGTTGGTCAGCCCGCAGGTCATCAGCCGCAGCACCGCCGCCTCCCGCTCGGAGAGCAGATCGTGCAGCCGGCGCCCGGCTTCCCGGGAGCCGTCCGCGCGGGTGGCCGCGTGCTCGGCGGCCAGCGCCCGGACCGCGGCCGGGAACAGCAGCGAATCGCTCCGCGCCACCAGCCGCACCGCCTGCACCAGTTCTTCCGCCCGGGACCGCTTCAGCAGGAAGCCGCTGGCCCCGGCGCGCAGTGCGTCGTACACATAGCTGTCGTTCTCGAAGGTCGTCACCACGATGATGCGCGGTGGCTCCGGAACGGTGCGCAGAATCTCCTCGGTGGCGCGGATGCCGTCCCCGTCGGGCATCCGGACGTCCATCAGCACCACGTCCGGGCACAGTTGGCGGACCAGCGGGACGGCCTCGGCGCCGCTGCCCGCCTCACCCACCACCTCCAGATCCGGTTCGCTGGACAGAATCGCGCGCAGCGCGGTGCGCACCATCCGCTCGTCGTCGGCGAGCAGCACCCGCAGGGTGGACGGCGCGGTGGTCACCGGGAGACCTCCAGGGGGAGCCGGACCGTCAGCCGCCAGACCGAACCATCCGGTCCCCAGTCGCAGACGCCGCGCAGCAGTGCCGTCCGCTCGGCGATGCCGCGCAAGCCCCGGCCGCCGCCGGTGCGGTGCCCCCGGGCGGTGCCGCTCACCGGGTTCTCCATGCTGATCTCCAGTTCCTTCCGTTGTCCGTCCTCGCCGACGCGCAGCCGCACCGGCACCGGGCCCGCGTGGCGCAGCGCGTTGCTCAGGCCCTCCTGCACGATCCGGTACGCCTCGCGGGAGACCACCGGCGGTACCGCGCCCAGCGGGCCGGGGGCCGTCAGCTCGACCGTGACGCCCGCGGCGCGGGTGCGGTCCAGCAGTCCGTCCAGGTCGGCCAGGGTGGGGGAGGGGGCGGTGGCCGCACCGGGCGCGCCGGCTGCGCCTTCCTCGCCTTCCCGCAACAGCCCGAGCACGGTGTCGAGTTCGCCGACCGCGCCCCGGCTGGTCTCCTCGATGGCGGCCAGCGCCTGCCGGGCGAACTCCGGGTCGGCGTCCAGCACTTTGCGGGCGGCGCTCGCCTGGAGGGTCACCGCGCTCAGGGCATGGCCGACCGAGTCATGGAGTTCACGGGCGAGGCGGTTGCGGGAGGCCAGTCGGGCGGCCCGCTCCTCGGCGGCGGCGAGCCGTTCGGCCGGGGCCGGGCCGAGCAGCGCGGGAGCGCAGCGGGCCAGCAGCGCCCCGGCGCCCACGGCGACCGCCACCACCACGGCCAGCACCGCGAGCGCGGCGAGCGGGGCGAGCACCGTACGGGATCCGGTGAACCCGGTCGGCCAGCCCAGTTCCCGGGCTTCGGAGGCATCGGCGAACGGCACCATCAGCAGCATGAGCGCGGCGGGCGGCAGGGACAGCGTCACACCGCTGACCAGCCCGCCGACCGCCAGATGCAGGGTGTACCAGAGGGAGGCGCGGCTGCGCGCGTCCCACGAGGTGGCGGGCCCCGTCGCGAGCTCGGCGGAGGCGGGCAGCCCGCACAGCGAGCGCGCCGCGGTCGCCTCCAGGGGGCGCACCAGAGGAAAGAGCGCGGTGATCGCGGTGAGCGGCAGCGCGGCCACGAAGGTGGTGAGCTGCCAGCCCAGCGAGCTGAAGGGATTGGAGTCCGGGGCGAACGCCGTGAGGATCACGGTGGTCAGCAGGAAGTACGGCATCAACAGGGCGCCGCCGAGCACCAGATGCACCCATCGCAGCCGGGTCCGCCGCCCCAGCACCGTACGTGCCGCCCGCCGCCACCATGCGTCGGTCACGGTGTGCGGCACTCCGCGGCGCGGCCCGCACGGACCCCGCGGCTCTGCTGGCTACGGGTGTCGTGGCCCCGCTCGCTGAAGAAGTACGCACCGGCCGTGAGGACCAGCAGCCCGACGATCATCTGTACAGCGTAAGTCACATCCATCAGCGCCGTCGGGGCCTCCGCCTCCTCGTCGGCGGTGAGCCCGGCCAGGGTCAGCCAGGCGCCCCAGCAGGCCAGCGCCCCGGAGCCGACCCAGGCCAGCGCCAGCGGCAGGGCCGGCCGGGCCCGGCGCCCGGCGCGGAAGGCGAGCATGACCACGCCGACGACGGTGGCGACGGCGAACAGGGCGTACAGCGCCTCCAGGACGTAGAAGTCGCCGGTGCGGTCCGCGGCCCGGTCCTCGCTCAGTCCGGTGGCCGAACCCCCGGCCCACAGCAGATGGGTGGTGGCGGGCAGCGCGGCGAGTACGCCGATGATCACGGCGGTGAGGCGGTGCGCCGCACGGGCCGGGGTCCACGCGGGCAGATCGGCGATCCGGCCGCGCCACAGATGGCCCCAGCGCTCACGGGCGTACAGCACGAACAGGGCTCCCAGGGCGAGTCCTTGGACGATGAAGCCGCCGTAGACGACGCCGTAGACCCACTCGGCCAGGAACTGCCCGTGATACTCGTCGGCACCGCCGCTGCCGCCTCCACCGAAGCCGAGCGCCCTGGTCACCAGTTGGGCTGGGAAGCCGGTCATGATCGGGGCGAGCAGACCGCAGGCGGTCCATACCGGCAGGGCCAGCAGCCAGGCGGGGACCCGCCTGCCCCAGGGGCGGGTGAGCAGCAGGGCGAGCGCCACGACGGCGGCGTCCATGAGGAGGGTTACGCCATTGATGACAAGCATCGAGGTGCGCCGGCCGGGCTCGAGCAGGGCGCTCCCCTCGGGGATGCCGAGGTGACTGCCCGCCATCCAGGCCGACTTGAGGGCGATGTACGGCAGAACGGAGACAACGGCGACGGCCCGCAGGACGGGTCGGGAATCGGTCATGCCCTTCAGGATTCCGGTCCGCCGCCCCTTCGCGCCTCGGCCCGCCCGATGAACCGTATCCGCCGCGCGGCGGAGGGAGCCGTCCTCCCAGCGGGGCTAGGCCCTACAGACGGCGGGTGGCGAGGGTGAGCCGGTCCCGGGCGTGGAACAGTGCGTCCTTGATCATCTGCTCATGGGCGGGGGTCAGCCGGGCCACCGGCACCGTGCAGCTGATCGCGTCCCGCGCCGGGGTGCGGTAGGGGATGGCGACGCTGAAGCAGCGCAGGCCCAGGGTGGCTTCCTCGCGGTCCACCGCATAGCCCTGTGCACGGACGGTGTGCAGCTCCTCGATGAGCTTCTCGCGGTCGGTGACGGTGTTCTCGGTGAGCCGGTGCAGGCTCTCCGGCAGCATCGAGCGCACCTGTTCGTCGGAGTAGGTGGCCAGCAGGGCCTTGCCCAGCGCGGTGGAGTGGGCGGGCAGCCGGCGGCCGACGCGGGTGAACGGGCGCAGATAGTGCTGTGACTGGCGGGTGGCGAGATAGACAACGTTGGTGCCGTCGAGCCGGGCGAGGTGGATGGTCTCGGTGGTGTCGTCCGAGAGTCGGTCCAGGGTGGGGCGGGCCGCGGCCACCACCTCGTCGCCGTCGATGTAGGAGGTGCCCACGAGCAGTGCGCGCACCCCGATGCCGTAGCGGGTGCCGGTGGCGTCCGTCTCCACCCAGCCCAGCTCGACCAGCGTGCGCAGCAGCATGTACAGGCTCGACTTGGGGTAGCCCACGGCCTCCTGGACGGCTGCCAGGCTGTGCATTCCGGGGCGTCCGGCGAAGTACTCCAGCAGTTCGACGGTGCGGACCGCGGACTTCACCTGGCCTCCGCCCTGGGCCGCGCCCGACTCGGCAGCTCTGCCCGGTGCGGCAGCAGACATCGCCTTGACCCCCCTGTTCGGCCAGCAATAGAGTCCCGAAGGAATTCATCATCCGGGACAGCGTTCAGCATATCGAACAGCGGTCGAGATGCGAGACGCAAGCAGTGGATAACACAGCAGGAGGAATCCGCGGTGTCAGCACCAGTGTGGAGCGTCGACCCCCGAACCGGAAAGCAACGGGAACAGGTGGCTGTCGAAGCCACCACGGACGAGGTGGACCGCGTGGTGTCGGCCGCCCACGCGGCCCGCGGCGCCCTCGCGGACCGTACGGTACGCGCCGCCCTGCTGCGCACCGCCGCCGCCCTGCTGGACTCCGCGCGCGATGTGCTGGTCGAGGCCGCTGACGCGGAGACCGCGCTCGGCCCCGCCCGGCTCACCGGTGAACTCGCCCGCACCACCTACCAACTGCGGTCCTTCGCGGAGGTGGTGGATGAGGGCGGCTTCCTCGACATCCGTATCGACCACGCCGACCCCGCGCAGACCCCGCCCTGGCCCGACCTGCGCCGCCACAAGGTCCCGCTGGGGGTTGTCGCCGTCTACGCCGCGAGCAACTTCCCGCTCGCCTTCTCCGTACCCGGCGGCGACACCGCCAGCGCCCTGGCCGCGGGCTGCCCGGTCGTCGTCAAGGCCCACCCCGACCACCCGGCCACCTCCGAACTGGCCGCCGCCACCCTGCGCCGCGCCGCCGAGCGGGTCGGACTGCCCACCGAGGTGATCGGTGTGGTGCACGGCTTCGACGCGGGGCTGGACCTGGTCCGCCATCCGCTGGTCGCCGCCGCGGGCTTCACCGGCTCGATCCGGGGCGGCCGGGCGCTGTTCGACGCCGCGGCGGCCCGGCCGGTGCCGATCCCCTTCCACGGCGAACTGGGCAGCCTCAACCCGGTGGTGGTGACCGAGGCCGCCGCCGCCGAGCGGGCCGAGCAGATCGGCGCGGGCCTCGCGGGCTCCATGACCCTGGGCGCCGGCCAGTTCTGCACCAAGCCCGGCTTGGTGCTCGCGCCCGCGGGGGAGACCGGCGACCGGCTGGTCACCGCTCTCACCGACGCGGTCAGCAACACCGACCCCGGTGTGCTGCTCGACCACCGGATGCGCGACGCCTTCCTCGCCGGGATCCTCGAGCGCGCCGAACTGCCGGAGGTGAAGGCCCCGGTCACCCCGGGCGCGGGCAGTGAGCACACGGTCAGCGCGGGTTTCCTGACCGTCCCGGCCCGGCTGCTCGCCGAGGAGGGGCCGCACGACGTCCTGCTGGAGGAGTGCTTCGGCCCGGTGACCGTGGTGGCCCGCTACGACGGCGACGCCGACATCACCGCCGTCCTCGGCCGGCTCCCGGGCAATCTCACCGCCACCGTCCAGATCTCCGCCGCCGAGGCCGAGGCCGAGGACGGCCGCGCCGGCGCCCTCCTCGCCGAGCTGACCCCGCTCGCGGGCCGGGTCCTGGTCAACGGCTGGCCGACCGGTGTCGCCGTCGCGCCCGCCCAGCACCACGGCGGCCCGTACCCGGCGACCACCTCCACCTCCACGTCCGTCGGCGGCACCGCCGTCGAGCGCTGGCTGCGGCCGGTCACCTACCAGGACACCCCGGCCGCCCTGCTGCCGCCGGAGCTGCGCGAGGATAACCCGCTCGGGCTGCCCCGCCGGGTCGACGGCGTCCAGGAGCGGGGCAGTGCGGACCCGACCGGCTGACGCCGGTTTTTGCCCCCGCGTCGCCGAGGATCGAAGGAACGTCGCAGGTCAGAGGGGATCCATAAGGGTCACTTGAAGGCATGCGTCATAAACCCGCAATGGACGCGGGGGTGCGGCCGAACCATAGTTGATGGGCATGGAGAGCCTGTCCGGCGCGGAGTTCGCGCCACAGACGACATACCTCAACACCGCGTCCAGCGGTCTGATCCCCGCACGCTCCGTAACCGCCATGAAGGCGGCCCTCGACGACGCGGCGGCCGGGGGCCCCGCCGCCGATGTGGCCTTCGAGGCCGTCGAGGAGACCCGCGCCGCCTATGCCCGGATCGTCGGGGTACCGGCCGACCGGGTCGCCACCGGCGGCTCGGTCGCCGTCTTCGCCGGAATGATCGCGGCTTCGCTGCCCTCCGGCGCCGAAGTCCTCACCGCCGAGGGCGACTTCAGCTCCCTGGTCAACCCCTTCGCCGTCCGCCGCGACCTCAAGCTGCGCATCGTCCCGCTGGAGGAGATCGCGGACGCGGTACGGCCCGGCACCGCGCTGGTCGCCGTCAGCGCCGCTCAGTCGGCGGACGGCCGGATCGCCGACCTCGACGCCATCCGTACGGCGGCCCGTGCCCACGGCGCCCGCACCCTGGTGGACGCCAGCCAGGCCACCGGATGGCTGGCGGTGAACGCCGCCGACGCCGACTACACCGTGTCCGTCGGCTTCAAGTGGCTGCTGTGCCCGCGCGGGGTCACCTTCCTGACCGTGCCCGAGGACCTGGGCGGCCTCACCCCGGTCTTCGCGGGCTGGGTCGCGGGCGAGAAGCCCTGGGACAGCTGCTACGGCCCGGTGGCCGAACTCGCCCACTCCGCCCGCCGCTTCGACGAGAGCCCCAGCCTGTTCTCCTACGTGGCCGCCCGGCACTCCCTGTCGCTGATCGAGGAGTTGGGCACCGGGGCCATCGCCGCCCACGACCGCGCGCTCGCCGACCGCTTCCGGGCCGGGGTCATCGAACTGGGCCACACCCCGGTGGCCGCCCCGGGCTCGGCCATCGTCTCGGTGCCGGGGCTCGGGGACGCCGCGCCCCGGCTGGCCGAGCGGGACGTCTATGTCTCGGCGCGGGCCGGGAACCTGCGCGCCTCGTTCCACCTGTACAACACGGCGGCCGAGGTGGACCGGCTACTGGAGGTGCTGGCGGGCTGAGCGCGGTGGCGCGCCGTGGCCACAAAAGCCTGAGCCGTGGCCAGGAAGCCTGAGCCGTGGGCAGGAAAGCCTGAGGGGAGCCGGGATGTCCCGGCTCCCCTCAGGCTCAGGCGTGCGTCAGCTCACCGCACGGCCGACTCGGCTCACCGCACGGGGGTGAAGTCCCGCGCTCCGATGTACTCCGGCCTGCGGATGGGCGCCGCGAACGGGTCCACCGCGGTGTTCTCCACGCTGTTGAACACGATGAAGACATTGCTGCGCGAGTAGGGCGTGATGTTGTCGCCCGAGCCATGCATGGCGTTGCAGTCGAACCAGGTGGCCGACCCGGCCTTGCCGGTGAACAGCCTGATGCCGTGCTTGTCCGCGAACGCGGTCAGCGCCTCGTCCGACGGGATGCCCGCGTCCTGCATCTGGAGCGACTTCTTGTAGTTGTCCTTCGGCGTCTCACCTGCGCAGCCGAGGAAGGTGCGGTGCGAGCCGGGCATGATCATCAGCCCGCCGTTGGTGTCGAAGTTCTCGGTCAGCGCGATCGAGATCGACACGGTCCGCATGTTCGGCAGACCGTCCTCGGCGTGCCAGGTCTCGAAGTCCGAGTGCCAGTAGAAGCCCGAGGCGCCGAAGCCCGGCTTGACGTTGATCCGGCTCTGGTGGACATACACGTCCGACCCCAGGATCTGGCGGGCGCGGCCCACCACACGCTCGTCGCGCACCAGGTTCGCGAAGACCTCACTGATCCGGTGCACCTCGAACACCGACCGTACGTCCTTCGACTTCGGCTCGATGATCGAGCGCCCGTCGGCACGTACCTCCGGGTCGTGGATCAGCCGGTTCAGTTCGTCCCGGTAGACCGCGACCTCGTCCGGGGTGATCAGCTGCTCGATCGCGAGGAAACCGTCGCGGTCGAAGTCGCTGAGCCCGGACTCCGTGATCGGGCCCGGGGCGCCGGGCTCGGACCACACCACCGGGTCCACCCGCGGTGTGGCCACCTCGGTTGTTCCTCGGGTCGGATACAGGTCAGTGACCGTGGTCATCAGATCAGACCTCCTCGTCCTCTGTGATCAGCGGGTATACGCCGTTCTCATCATGATCCTCCCGTCCGGTGATCGGGGGGTTGAAGACACAGACGCAGCGGAAGTCGGTCTTCGGCCGCATCGTGTGCTTCTCATGGCCGTCCAGCAGGTACATGGTGCCGGGCGTGATCCAGTGCTTCTCGCCGGTCTCGTCGTTGGTGAGCTCCGCCTCGCCCTCGACGCAGAGCACGGCCTCGATGTGGTTGGCGTACCACATGGACGTCTCGGTGCCCGCGTACAGCACGGTCTCGTGCAGGGAGAAGCCGACGCGCTCCTTGGCCAGCACGATGCGCTTGCTCTCCCAGGTGCCGGACTTCGCCTTCACATGGCGTTCGGTGCCCTCGATGTCCTTGAAGGATCGGACGATCACGGTGAGTTGCTGCCTTTCTCTGTGGTGCTGTTATGGGACGGTCAAGCGGTCTCGCGGACCGCGCGGGCGAGGGTCCGCAGGCCCTCGTCCAGCTCCTCGGGCGAGATGGTCAGTGCGGGCAGCAGCTTGACGACCTCGCTCTCGGGGCCCGAGGACTCCACGAGCAGTCCGAGCTCGAAGGCGCGGCGGCACACGGCGGTGGCGCGGTCCTTGTCCTCGAACTCCAGGCCCCAGACCAGACCGCGGCCGCGGAAGTGGGCGCCGGACTGCTCCTCGTCGCAGATGGCGCGCAGTGCCTGCTCGACCTGCTCACCGCGGGCCAGCGTCTGCTTCTCCATCTGGCCGTCGGACCAGTAGGTGTCCAGGGTCGCGGCGGCGGTGACGAACGCAGGGTTGTTGCCGCGGAAGGTGCCGTTGTGCTCGCCCGGCTCCCAGATGTCCAGCTCGGGCTTGAACAGGCACAGCGACATCGGCAGGCCGTAGCCGCTGATGGATTTGGAGACGGTCACGATGTCCGGGGTGATGCCCGCCTCCTCGAAGGAGAAGAAGGCACCGGTGCGGCCGCAGCCCATCTGGATGTCGTCCACGATCAGCAGCATGTCCTGGCGCTCGCACAGCTCGGCCAGGGCGCGCAGCCACTCCGGACGCGCCACGTTGATGCCGCCCTCGCCCTGGACCGTCTCGACGATCACGGCGGCGGGCTTGTTGAGGCCGGAGCCCTGGTCCTCCAGCAGCCGCTCGAACCACAGGAAGTCCGGCACCGTGCCGTCGAAGTAGTTGTCGAACGGCATCGGCGTGCCGTGGACCAGCGGGATACCGGCACCGGCGCGCTTGAAGGCGTTGCCGGTGACGGCCAGCGAGCCCAGCGACATGCCGTGGAAGGCGTTGGTGAAGGAGACGATCGCCTCGCGGCCCTTGACCTTACGGGCCAGTTTCAGTGCCGACTCGACGGCGTTGGTGCCCGTCGGGCCCGGGAACATGACCTTGTAGGGCAGGTCACGCGGGCGAAGGACGTTGTTCTGGAACGACTCCAGGAACGCGCGCTTGGCGGTGGTGGACATGTCGAGTCCATGCGTCACACCGTCGCGCTCGATGTAGTCGATCAGTGCGCGTTTCAGTACCGGATTGTTGTGGCCGTAGTTGAGCGACCCGGCACCGGCGAAGAAGTCGAGGTAGGTATGGCCGTCCTCGTCGTACATGTGGCTGCCCTGGGCGCGGTCGAAGACAGCAGGCCAGCCACGGCAGTAGCTGCGCACCTCCGACTCCAGGGCCTCGAAGACGCTCAGGGCGGGCGGGGTGATGGTCACAGCATTCTCCTGGGAGATGAGTGGTACGAGGGGGGGTGAGGAGGGGGTGATGGGTGGGAGGGAGAGATCGGGGCCGCGGTCAGGAGCCGCGGTCGGGCCCGGGACCGGATCAGGGCCGGTCCGCGAGGGGGCCGATGCGGTACAGCACCTCGGGCTCATGTCCTCCGTCGGGGAACAGCCCGCCGTGGAAGAGCACCTCGCGCTCCACCGGCGCACCGTGCCGTTCGGCGAACGAGGTGAACAGCCGGTTCGAGGCGGTGTTGTCCGGGGTGATCGTGGTCTCGATGCCACGGACCCCCATCCCGGCGACGCGCTGGGTCAGCCCGTCCAGCAGGGTGGCGGCCAGTCCGCGGCCGCGCCAGGCGTGGTCGACGGCGACCTGCCAGACGACGAGCGTCTCGGGACGCTCGGGGCGGATGTAGCCGGTGATGAAGGCGACCGGTCCGCCCGCGGCGTCGCGGGCCACCACGGAGGTGGCTGCGAAGTCACGGCACCACAGGAGGTAGCTGTAGGAGGAGTTGAGGTCCAGGGTCTTGGAGTCGCGAGCGATTCGCCAGATCGCGGCTCCGTCCTCGACGCGCGGTGTGTCGAGGGTCAGTCCCTCCGGCAAATCCAATTCGCTACGGGCTAGGTCTGCTTGTGCGGCGGTCATGCAAATTAAATTTACCGAGGGAAATCCAAAATTGCATCGTGGGGAGGGGTTACGCGGAGGGGGGTGGATGTGTTATCACGCAGGCACGTGCGTACGCGCGGCGGATCGCTGAAAAGCGTTGGTTTGTACGGGAGTTAGCGGGATGAATCGCCTCGCGTGTGGAGTCCGTCACATCTCCGCAACCGGGCAGGTGGGGGCGTGAATTCCGCGCTCCGAGGCGTGGGAAAAATCTGGGTTTAAGTTCCCGGGGAGCGGGCAGACGATTGTGGGAAGCTGCACTGGAAAAGCGTCAAGAATTTATCCTTTGGCGACCCTGAATTCAATCCTCCGCGGAGAAGTCCAGGGGAACATACCGGGAAGTCTCAGCGAAGCCCCTAGGAACGGGCGGAAGTCCCGACGAGCGGGCGGAAGTGATGGCCGTACCTGATGCTGTGCTCGGTCTCGTACAGTGCGTGACATGAGGGATAGCGCGGTGTTGCACATCAAGGGCAGGGTCCTGGTGGGACCGGGGGACGACGCCGAGGTCGCCGAGAGTGTCCGGGACGAACTGTGGGTGGTCGACGGCAAGATCACCTTTCAGCGCCCGGCCGGGGCGCGTGACGTCCGTCTCATCGAGGGCTGGGTGCTGCCCGGCCTCGTCGACGCCCACTGTCATGTCGGCCTCGACGCCCATGGCGCCGTGGACGAGTCCACCAGTGAGAAGCAGGCCCTGACCGACCGCGACGCCGGGGCACTGCTGCTGCGGGACGCCGGGTCGCCCGCCGACACCCGCTGGATCGACGACCGCGAGGATCTGCCCCGCATCATCCGCGCGGGGCGCCACATCGCCCGTACCAAGCGCTACATCCGCAACTACGCCCATGAGATCGAGCCGGAGGACCTGGTCGCGTATGTCGCGGCGGAGGCGCGCCGCGGCGACGGCTGGGTCAAGCTGGTCGGCGACTGGCTCGACCGCGAGACCGGGGATCTGGGCGCCTGCTGGCCGCGCGGAGCGGTTGAGGCGGCCATCGCCGAGGCCCACCGGCTCGGCGCCCGGGTCACGGCCCACTGCTTCGCCGAGGAGACGCTCGCGCCACTGGTCGAGGCCGGGATCGACTGCATCGAGCACGCCACCGGGCTGACCGAGGAGACCATTCCGCTGTTCGCGGAGCGCGGGGTCGCGATCGTCCCGACCCTGGTCAACATCGCCACCTTCCCCCGGCTCGCCCTGGGCGGCGAGGCGAAGTTCCCGCGCTGGGCGGACCATATGCGGCAGCTGCACGCACGCCGCTACGAGACGGTGCGCGCGGCCTACGACGCGGGCATCCCGATCTTCACCGGCACCGACGCGGGCGGCTCGCTCGCCCACGGGCTGGTCGGCCAGGAGGTGGCCGAGCTGGTGAAGGCGGGCATTCCGGCCCGGGACGCGCTCTCGGCGGCCACCTGGGGCGCGCGGGCCTGGCTCGGACGGCCGGGCCTCACGGAAGGGGCCTCCGCGGACTTCGTGGTGTACGAGACGGATCCGCGGGAGGACGTGCGGGTGCTGACGTCGCCGCGGCGTGTGGTGCTGCGGGGGCGGGTCGTGGCCTGAGGCGGGGGTCTGAGGCCGGGGTCTGAGGCCGGGGTCTGAGGGACACCCGGTTGGGGTGGGGCTTTCGGTGCAGGAGTTCGACCGGGTTCGAACTCAGCGCCGAACCCCACCCTTTGGGATGAACGGACATCATGTGTCTGCCTGTTTACCCTCAGTGCGCAAATATGGCGTGGTCGAGGCCGTCGGCGCCCGTGGAGTCCCCCGCGGCAGGCGCCGGCGGCTCCATGTCTCCTGTGGGGGTCAACTCACGTGTCCTGTTCCAGTAACACCTTCTTCGGCATGCCCGCTCGCCGTCTGGCGGCCGCCACCGCTGCTGCCGCTGTCTCCGTCCTGGGCGCCCTGCCCGCGGGGTCCGCGCATGCCGACACCGGCAAGACCACCGGTAAGGCCGACGCGGTCGTGCTCCGCACCGACCTGAACGTCGCGCTGCTCAACAAGACGGTTTCCGCGCCGCTCGCCGTCGCCCTCAACGAGGTGCACGCGCCCCAGACCGCCGACAAGACCGCGCTCTCCGCGACCCTGGACGGGGTCGACGGCGGAAAGCCGTTCAATGTGCTGCGCGCCGATGTGGCCACCGCGCGGGCGGCCGTGGACAAGCAGCGGGCCGAGGGCTACTCCAACCTCGTCAACGCCACGGTCCATGTGCCCGGTCTGGCCACCATGCCGCTCATCCAGGTCGAGCAGGTGACCTCGAAGGCGGTCTGCGCGGCCGGGAAGCGGCCGACCGCCGACTCCAACGTGCTCGGCAGCGCCACCGTGCTCGGGAAGAAGGTCAACCTGACCGCGGGCGGCACCGCCACGGTCGACGTGCCGTCGGTCGGCAAGGTCCAGCTCGACCTGTCGAAGACCTCGGTCACATCCAGTACGGCGGCGGCCACGGCCCTGAACCTCAAGGTCTCGGTCAACCCGCTCAAGCTGAACGTCTCCGAGGTCAACGGCCAGATCACGCTCGCCCGCGCGACCTGCGAGTCCCCCGCGGCCGCGGACGAGCCGAAGACCCCGGAGGTGGGCAACCAGACCAAGCCCGATCCCAAGCCGGAGAACCTGGCCGAGACCGGTGGCAGCTCGGCCACGCCGTACCTGATCGGCGGCGGCGCGCTGCTGCTGGTGCTGGGCGCCGGAGCCGTCACCCTGGCCCGCCGCCGTCGCACCGGAGCGGACGCCGACGCGTAACCGGCACTCAGCGGCACCCACTGGCACCGACGGGCGGCAGGTGGCCGGTGGCCCCCGCTCCCGCGCCGTGACGACGGCGCGGGAGCGGGCGTCGGCCCGGTGGTGGCCCGGTCCGGTGGTGGCCCGGCCCGGTGTGGGCTCGGCGTCCGTCCGGGGTGCGGGGTCGGCGTGCCCAACGCCCTTGAGGTGCGGGGGCGTGGGGGCATGGGCGGTGGCGGGGCCGGGGTCCTGGATCGGGTGCCAGGACCCCGTGCCCCGACGCCGCCTCTCCGCGGACCCCCAGGGGGCCAAGGGCTCCCCGGACCCCAGGGGGGTCAACGGCGGTGTTCCGCCAGGGCCTTGCCCAGGGCTATGACAAGCCGGTCCGTGGTGGGGCGGTCGCGGACCGCCAGCCGCAGCCAGTCCGGGCCCAGACCCGGGAAGGTGTCGCCGCGCCGTACGGCGAAGCCCAGCTCCCGCAGCCTGGTGCGCAGCGCGGCGGCGCCCGGTACCTGGATCAGCAGAAACGGCCCGGCGGCCGGGCCGCACACCCGCACCTCCGGGAACTCCGCCAGCCGGGCGGCCAGATGGGCCCGGTCGGCGGCCGTCCGCTCCGCCGCCCGCGCGGCCTCGGCCAGCGCCGGGCCCGCACAGCACGCCTCCGCCGCCACCAGGGCGGGCGTGGACACCGGCCACAGCGGCTGCACCCGCTCCAGCGCGCCGATCGTCTCCTCATCCGCCAGCACATAGCCGATGCGCAGCCCCGCCAGGCCCCAGGTCTTGGTGAGGCTGCGCAGCACCACCAGCCCCGGCACCTCGGTCCGGGCCGCCAGGGACTCGGACTCATCCGGCACGGCGTCCATGAACGCCTCGTCCACCACCAGCGTCCGCCCCGGCCGGGCCAGTCCGGCCAGCACATCGGCCGGGTGCAGCACCGACGTGGGGTTGGTGGGGTTTCCGATCACCACCAGATCCGCGTCGTCCGGCACCGCCGCCGGGTCCAGCCGGAAGCCGTGCCGCTCGTCCAGGACGACTCGCTCCACCCGGTGCCCGGCGTCCCGCAACGCGGCCTCCGGCTCGGTGAACTGCGGATGCACCACAACCGGCCGCCGCGCCGGAAGGGCCCGCGCCAGCAGGACGAACGCCTCCGCCGCTCCCGCTGCCAGCAGCACCCGGCCGACCGGCACCCCATGGCGCGCCGCGACCGCGGCACGGGCCGCCCGCCCGTCGGGGTAGGCGGCCAGCCCGTCGAGGGACGCGGCGATCCGGGCCTTGAGCCAGTCCGGGGGCGTATCGGCTCGGACATTGACGGCCAGGTCCGTCAACTCGGCGTCGGCACCCCGTACCTCCGCGTCCCCGTGGTGCCGCAGATCGAACTCAGCGGACATCGGCGTGTGCGTCGGGGTGGGCGAAGGCCTGGTCCTCCGAGGTGAAGCGGGCCCGCTCGGAGGCTCCCGCGGCCTCCTTGTAGCGAGCGAGGACAACCTCCATCAACGCCTCTGCCGGGCCGATGGCGTCGGCGGTCATCACCTCGACCTCCGGATGGGCCAGCCACCAGCCCTCCGCCTCCTGCCGCACCCGCTCCAGCGCGTCGCCGGGGAAGAGGGCGTACGGTAGCACAACGACGCGTCGCGCCCCGAGCCGCGCACAGCGGTCCAGGCCGAACGGGACGTCCGGTGCGGCGAGGGAGGCGAAGGCCACCTCCACCCCCGCGAAACCGCGGCCCTCCCACATCAGCCGCGCCGCCCGGTGCACCTCGGCGTTGGCCTCGGGGAGCGGCGAACCGCCGCCCACCAGCAGCACGGTGGTCTCGGCCCGGTCCGAGGGCCGTCGGCGACCGCCGCCCAGCGCCTCGTCGAGGCGGCGCTCCAGCACATCCAGCAGGGCGGGGTGCGGGCCCAGCGCGGGGGCGCAGGAGAACGAGGTGTCGGCGTGCCGCTCCGCCTCCTGGGCGAGCGCGGCGGCGATGCCGTCCCTGGGGTGTTCCACGGGTATGAGGGTCAGCGGCACAACGGCGAATCGGGTCACCCCGTCCTCGACGAGACGGCCTATCGCGTCGGACAGGGGATGAGCGCCACCCGGTCCGGTGAGGCCGCCCGCCACGGGCAGATCCGGGTGGCGGGCCGCCACCTCCTGGACGAAGTGGTGGAAGACGGTGGCGCGCCTGTCGTCCCGGGTGCCGATGCCGGCGATCAGCAGCGCTGGCGGGGTCGTCACGAGCTCTCCTTGATGGTGCAGGTGATGCGGGGTCTCTCGGCGAATGGGGGTGCGGCGGGGGCCGGTTCGCCCCCGAGACGTTACTGACGGATGCCGCTACGCGCGACAGCAGGTCTCCGCTGTCCGCCCTGGGTGGATTTGCCATCCGGGGCGGGTTCGCCACGGAGGCTTGGCGCCCTGTCCCGTTGGGGTGGGGAGCCCTGCCCGGGCACGGCGCCCTGCGCGGGGGTGGCGCGGTGGGCGGGCCCACTGTCCCGCGCGGGGTCACCGCCGGGCTGGGGTGTGGCACGGGGGTTGGGATTCCCACGCGGCACGGGTTCGAACCGCCGCGTGGGTGGCGCGTGGGTGCGGTTGCCGCGCCGCGGGGGCGGCGTGCCGTCCGGCTCGGCGCCGGCGTCCGGTGAAGGGGCGCCGTCCTGTGCGGGCTTGCCACGCCGCGCGGTCGCGGCGTTCGGCCCGGGGCCGCCCGGCCGGGGCTCGGCCTTTGGCCGGGGCGTGGGGCCGGGCTCGGGGTTTCCGGGCCCGCTGGGTTCGTCTTCTGGCACGGGGCCGCCGCCCGGCCGGGGCTCGGCGTACGGCCGCGAGGTGGCTTCGGTGGCGCTCCGCACACCGGGTACGCGGCGGAGGGCCACCGCGCAGGTGGCCCGTGCGGAGCCACTGCGCGGGGTGGACTTGCGTTTGGGGACGAGCAGTTGGGCATCCGGACCCGCCGCCAGCAGTGCCGCGGATTCGGCGACACCCGGTGTGCCCACCGTGGCGAGGGCGGTCGCGGACGGGCTGGGGACGTCCACCACCGCCAGCGCCGATGCCGGGTAGCCGCGCAGGGGTACCCCGAGGCGCGCGGCCGCGCCGAGCAGGCCGGGGTCGGCCGCCCTTCCCTCGACGGTGGCCAACTCGGTGATCCGGTCCGGGGAGAGGCCCTCGGTGGTGAGGACCGACTCGATCAGCCCGGCGACCTCCCCGGCGGACACCCCCCGGCTCGCACCGATCCCCACCACCAGCTCCACCGGTTCACCCGGCGCGGGACACATACGGGACGCATCCGCCGACGAACCGGGTCGCCGCGTCCGGCACCGCGGCCCAGTGCACATGGAGGTACGAGGCATGCACCCGCCCCTGGGCGAACCCCTCGATGCGGCGCTCCGGGTGGACGATGCCCCAGGCGGGCTCCGAGCCGGCGTCCGGGGTGATGGTGGTGCGGTGGAATTCATGGCCGCGCACCCGTGTCCCGGCGACGGCGAGAGCGGTGTCGGAGACGGCCACGGCCTCACGGTAGCCCAGGGTCAGCCGATCCGACATCCGTGCTTCCGCCGCAAGCACCCCGCACATCGGCTGTCCGTCGAGCGAGCGCGCCAGATACAGCAGCCCGGCGCACTCGGCCGCGATCGGCGCACCGGACGCCGCCAGCCGGGCCACCTCCTCGCGCAGCCGCTCGTTGGCCGACAGCTCGGGTGCGTACACCTCCGGGAAGCCACCGCCGATCACCACACCCCTCGTACCGTCCGGGAGGCGCTCGTCCCGCAGCGGGTCGAACGGCACCACCTGCGCCCCGGCGGCGGTGAGCAACTCGCTGTGCTCCGCGTAGGAGAAGGTGAACGCGGGCCCGCCCGCGACCGCCACCACCGGCCGGCCGGCCGGGACGGGGCCCGTCCCGCACACGTTTCCGAGCGCTTCCGCGCGCACCTCCGCCACCGGGTCCCATATCGGGCCGGACAGCGGCGGAGCGCTGCGCGCCAGCGCCAACAGGCCGTCCAGATCGCACCCCTCGCGCACCTGGGCGGCGAGGGCGGCCACCGAGTCCACCGCATCCGCATGCCGCTCGGCCACCGGCACCAGCCCCAGATGGCGGCTGGGGGCCCGCACCGCGTCCGTACGGCGCAGCACCCCGAACACCGGGACCCCGGACCCTTCCAGCGCCTCGCGCAGCATCACCTCGTGCCGGTCCGAACCGACCTTGTTGAGGATCACCCCCGCGACCCGCACCTCCGGATCCCAGGAGGCGAAGCCATGGACCAGCGCGGCCACCGACCGCGACTGCGAGGACGCGTCGACCACCAGCACCACCGGGGCGCGCAGCAGTTTGGCCACATGGGCCGTGGAGGCCAGCTCGCCCTGTCCGGCCGCACCGTCGAAGAGCCCCATCACGCCCTCGACCAGGGCCAGGTCGCAGCCCGCCGCGCCATGCAGGAACAGCGGGGCGATCCGATCCGGACCGCAGAGATAGGCGTCCAGATTCCGGCCCGGGCGGGAGCCCCCGCCACCGGACCCGGTGGACCGGGCGGACCGGGCCGACCGCGAGACGGCCAGCGCGTGATAGCCGGGGTCGATGTAGTCCGGCCCGACCTTGTGCGGGGACACATCCAGCCCCCGCTCCGCGAAGGCGGCCATCAGCCCCGCGGCGACGGTCGTCTTGCCGCTCCCGGAGGAGGGAGCGGCGACGACCAGACGGGGAACATTCACCACTCGATGCCTCGCTGGCCCTTCTGACCGGCGTCCATCGGGTGCTTGACCTTGGACATGTCGGTGACCAGGTCGGCGAGGTCCAGCAGCTGCGCGGGTGCGTTGCGCCCGGTGATGACAACGTGCTGGGTCCCCGGCCGGTCGCGCAGCACCGACACCACCTCGTCAGGATCCACCCAGCCCCAGTGCATCGGATACGCGAACTCGTCCAGCACATAGAGCCGGTATGTCTCCGCCGCGAGGTCGCGCTTGACCTGCTCCCAGCCCTCGCGTGCGGCCTCCTCGCTGGAAGCCATGTCGCGCTGGACCCACGACCAGCCCTCGCCCATCTTGTGCCATGCGACGGTCCCCCCTTCGCCCGAATCGCCCAGGACGCGCAGCGCACGCTCCTCGCCGACCCGCCATTTCGCGGACTTTACAAACTGAAATACACCGACCGGCCAGTTCTGGTTCCATGCCCGCAGCGCCAGCCCGAACGCGGCGGTCGACTTGCCCTTGCCCACGCCCGTGTGCACGAGCACCAGCGGACGGTTGCGGCGCTGGCGGGTGGTCAGCCCGTCGTCGGGGACGACGGTCGGTTGTCCTTGCGGCATCAGGCGGCCCTCCGGGCGGTCGAAGTGGTCGAAACGTTCCGTACCTCGCGGACCAGCGCGGTCACGCTGTCCGCGCGCAGTTCGTCGAGCGTCACCGGTGTACCCCGCAGCTCCTGGGCGAGTGCCCCCGCCAGCCCGAGCCGTACCGGCCCCGACTCGCAGTCCACGACCACCGAGGCGATCCCGTCGCCCGCGAGCAGCCGCGCCGCCCGCCCGGCCCGTGCCACCGGCGTGGCCGCGCCGTCCCGTCGCGCCGAGCCCTCCCGGCGGGCCTCGGTGGCCCGGCCATCGGTCACCACGACCAGCAGCGGTCGGCGCGAGGGGTCCCGCAGCCGCTCCACCCGCAGCACCTCGCGAGCCTTCAACAGCCCGGCCGCCAGCGGTGTCCGGCCGCCGGTGGGCAGCCGCTCCAGCCGGGCGGCGGCCGCGTCCACCGAGGAGGTGGGCGGCAGCGCCAGTTCCGCGTCCGCGCCCCGGAAGGTGATCAGACCGACCTTGTCGCGCCGCTGATAGGCGTCCAGCAACAGGGACAGCACCGCGCCCTTGATCGCGCCCATGCGCTTGCGCGCGGCCATCGACCCCGAGGCGTCCACCACGAACAGCACGAGATTGCCCTCCCGGCCCTCGCGCACCGCCTCGCGCAGATCGTCACGGCGCACCAGCAGCCCCGGACCGCTGCGTCCGCGCGCGTGCTGATGCGGGGCGGCGGCCCGTACGGTCGCCGTCAGATGGAGCGAGGAGAGTGTGGAACGGGGGCGCCGGGCGCCCGTGGTGCGACCGTGTGCGGTGCGGGCGCGCGACCGCCGTCCGGCCGCCCCCTCGCCCAGGCCCGGCACATCCAGCCGCCGGGTCCGGAACGGCTCGGCGGCACCCACGGCCGCCTTCTCACCGCCGCCGCCCGCGCCCGCTCCGTCGCCCGCCCCGGCTTCCTGGGGTGTCTCGGGGCCGTCGGCCGCCTCGGGTTCACCCTCGCGCGGGCCGGGGACGGACGGCTCGGGCGCCGACGGCGGCACCTGCGCGCCGTCGCTGTCGTGCGGCAGCCCGCCGCCGGGGCCGCCCTCGGGACCGTCGGGCCCGTCATCCGGCCCGTCCGGGCCGTCAGCGTCGCCCTCCTCGGACCCGGGACCCTGGTCCGGCTCCGGTGGCTCCGGCTCCTCGTCCTCGAACTGCCGCAGCACCTCGTCGAGTTTGTCCTCGTCCAGCCCCGGCGCGTCGAACGGGGCCCGGCGCCGCCGGTGGGGGAGCGACAGCAGCGCCGCCTGGCGCACGTCCTCGGTGCGCACATCCGTCCGGCCCGCCCACGCGGCCAGAGCCGTCGCCGTACGCGCCGTCACGATGTCCGCGCGCATCCCGTCCACCTCGAACGCGGCGCACACCGCGGCGATCTGCCGCAGCGCGCGGTCGCCCAGGACCACGTCCGGCAGCAGGGCGCGCGCCGCCGCGATGCGCTCCCGCAGGCTCCCCTCGTCCTCCGCCCAGCGCGCCGCGAACCCGGCCGGGTCCGCGTCGTACGCCAGCCGCCGCCGCACCACCTCGACCCGCTCCTCGGTGTCGCGCGACGCGGTGACCTCGACCGTCAGCCCGAATCGGTCCAGCAACTGCGGCCGCAGCTCGCCCTCTTCGGGGTTCATGGTGCCCACCAGGAGGAAGCGCGCCGCATGCCGGACGGACACGCCCTCGCGCTCCACATAGGAGGCGCCCATGGCGGCCGCGTCGAGCAACAGGTCGATCAGATGGTCGTGCAGCAGGTTGACCTCGTCGACGTAGAGCACACCCCGGTGCGCGTCGGCCAGCAGCCCCGGCTCGAACGCCTTGACCCCGTCCGACAGCGCCCGCTCGATGTCCAGCGCGCCCACCAGCCGGTCCTCGGAGGCGCCGACGGGCAGTTCGACCATCCGCGCGGACCGCGCGGCGCCCGTGCCCGGCTCGTGCGGCCCGTCCGGGCAGTGCGGGTCGGGCGTGGCCGGATCGCAGGAGAACCGGCAGCCCGGGACCACCTCGACCGGCGGCAGCAGCGTGGCCAGGGCGCGGACGGCCGTGGACTTCGCCGTGCCCTTCTCGCCGCGCACCAGGACGCCGCCGACGGCGGGGGAGACCGCGTTGAGCAGCAGGGCCAGCCGCATGTCGGCCATCCCGACGACCGCGGTGAACGGGTAGGTGGCGGTGGTCATTCGGCGGTACCTCCAACGGTGCGTACGCGGTCGCGGTCCGGGATGCTCACTTCGGTCCTCCTGGCGCCCCCGGCGGTACGAAGGGCAGCCCGTCCGGCAGGCCGTCCTCGATCAGCCGCAGCAGCGCGTCGGTGTCGGCGTGCTCCTCGATCAGATCGCCCAGGCGGTCGAGCTGCTCCTCGCGCAGCTCACCGAAGCGGGTGCCGGGCGCGGGGACGAACGCCCGGCCCGCCGCGTCGGCCACCCGTCGCAGAAAGGCCCGCCGGAAGCCGTCGCTCTCCAGCGAGCCGTGCCAGTGGGTCCCCCACACCGAGCCCGCGCGGCAGCCGTCGAGGAAGGGTTCGTCGCCGCCGTCGAGGAGTTGGGCGACCCCGTGGTGGATCTCGTAGCCCTCCACCCGCTCGCCCAGGGCCTCGCCCACCGGCCGGGCGAGGGTCTTCTCCGCCGCGAACCGCACCCGCACCGGCAGCAGCCCCAGGCCCTCGACCGTCCCGGCCTTGGACTCGACCTCGTCCTCGATGCGTTCGCCCAGCGCCTGGAAGCCGCCGCAGATGCCCAGCACCGGCCGCCCCTCGGCGGCCCGCCGCACGATGGCACGGGCGAGTCCGCGCTCCCGCAGCCACTGAAGCGCCCGGACCGTGCCGCGGGTGCCCGGCACCACCACCAGGTCGGCGTCGGCCAGTTCCTCGGGACGGTCCACGAAGCGCACCACCACGCCCGGTTCGGCGGCCAGCGCGTCCACATCCGTGAAGTTGGACATCAGGGGGACGGCGGCCACCGCGACCCGCAGCACATCGTCGCCGTGGGGCGGCGCGACGACGCTCTCGCGCACCGCGCCGCGCAGCGACACCCGCAGCCCGTCCTCCTCGTCGATGCCGAGGCCGTGGGCGAACGGCAGCACCCCGACCGTCGGCCGCCCGGTGAGCCCGCGCAGCATCTCCAATCCGGGCTCCAGCAGGGTCACATCGCCGCGGAACTTGTTGACCATATAGGCGGCGATATGACGCTGGTCCTCCTTGGACAGCAGTGCGGTGGTACCGAAGAACGACGCGAACACCCCGCCGCGGTCGATGTCCCCGACAACCACCGCCGGGATCCCGGCCGCCCGTGCCAGCCCCAGGTTGACGATGTCGGTGCGGCGCAGATTGATCTCGGCGGGGCTGCCCGCGCCCTCGCATATCACCGCGTCATGGGTGCGCCGCAGCTCCTCCAGGCACGCGGTGACCGTCTCCAGCAGTCCTTCGCGCCGCTCCGCGTGGTACCCGCGGGCGCTCATCTCGCCCACCGGCTTGCCCAGCAGCACCACCTGGCTGCTGCGGTCGCTGCCCGGCTTCAGCAGCACCGGGTTCATCAGCGCGCTCGGCTCCACCCGCGCGGCGGCCGCCTGCATGGCCTGGGCCCGCCCGATCTCCGCCCCGTCCCGGGTGACGAAGGAGTTGAGCGACATGTTCTGCGCCTTGAACGGCGCCACGCTCACGCCCTTGCGGGTCAGCCACCGGCAGATGCCCGCCGTGACCACGCTCTTGCCCGCGTCCGAGGTCGTCCCGGCGACGAGCAGCCCGCCCCCTGTCCCGCTCATCCGCTCCCTCTCCGCCTCTCCGGCCCGCCCGGGGCCCCGCCCCTGTCGGACAGAACCCTGCCCACCACCAGCCGTGCCGTCACCGACGTCACCAGGGCCAGTGCGCCCACCCGCCGTGACAGCCGCACCGCGCGGTTGATGTCGGCGGCGCGCACCGGCCGTCCGCCGCCGCCCAGCACCGGCCGGTGCTCGACTCTCCCGGAGTACGCGAGGGTGCCGCCAAGACGCACCCCGAGGGCGCCCGCGAACGACGCCTCCACCGGCCCCGCGTTGGGGCTCGGATGGCGCCGTCCGTCCCGCCGCCAGACGCGCCGGGCACCGCGCGGATCGGGACCCGCCACGGTCGCCAGAGCGGCCGTCAGCCGCGCCCCGGGCCAGCCCGCGACATCGTCCAGCCGGGCCGCGGCCCAGCCGAACCGCCGGTAGCGCGACGACTTGTGGCCCACCATGGCGTCCAGGGTGTTGACGGCCCGGAAGGCGACAAGCCCCGGCACGCCGCCCACGGCCCCCCACACCAGGGCGCCCACGACGGCGTCGGAGGTGTTCTCCGCGACCGACTCCACCACCGCGCGGGCGATGGCCTGCGCGTCCAGGGCCTGCGGATCGCGTCCGCACAGATGCGGCAGGCGCTCCCGCGCGGTCGCCACGTCCCCGGCGGTCAGCGCGCTGCCGATGGCCCGCGCCTCGCGCCCCAGCGTGGTACCGCCCAGCACCGCCCAGGTGGCGGCCGCGGTCAGGGCGATATCGGCGCGGCGGCGCCCCGCCACGGCCCGTACGGCACGCGTCAGCAGGGCGGCACCGGCGGCGGCGCCGCCCGCGCACAGCGCGGTGTGCAGTGCCCCGTAACCGCGGTGGTCGCGCCACAGCACCCGCTCGGCGGCCAGGGCGGCCCGCCCGAACGCGGCCACCGGATGGCCGCGGCGGGGGTCGCCCGTGGCGAGGTCGCAGAGGAAGCCGAGAGCGGCGCCGCACGCGAACGAGGCGTGATCGGCACGCATCCGTCAGCCCGCCGTCGTGCCTCGGCCGAGGGGTTCCCCCGTGGTGCGTTCACCGAGGGGGCTGTGGAGCGGTGGGGCTGGCGGCGTGGCGGTGCCGGGCATGGCGGTGTGTCCTCACTCAGGGTCCGCGCCCTGGCTCGACGTGACCGGCGGTGAGAGTCTCCTGGCTCCCGGATCCGCGGTTCTCCCGGTCTTCCAACTCTGTGTACGAAAACAGCCGTACGAACGAGCCGTGACCCCGTGCAGGCGATGGGAGAGCGCTCCCCGGTGACAGTGGCGGGACCGCGCCGGATTCGCACCGGCTTCCTCTGCTGCCGCCGTTTGGCTCCGGAAGTCCACCATGGGCCGCGAAGGGCCGTCAACTCGCCCATGACCTGCGACGCACGAGTGTGCCGAGGCCCACATGCGGCCCGCGCGGAGCGCATGGCACACGGCCGCCGGGCGGGAAACGCCGGTCAGCGTCTCCCGCCCGGCGGCCGTGGTGCCGTCAGGCGTCCCTAGAAGTGCCGAGGGGCCCTCAGGCGACGATCAGATAGATGCCGTACGCCACCACCGCGGCGCACAGCGCGAAACAGGCGTACGCGCCGGAGCGGGCGAGGGCGGACGCGCCGCCCTGCGCCGTGACGCCACCGGTGGCCGCGGCCGCGGCAGCCCCATCGGGCCGGAGCTCCTTGCGGGACGTGCCGACGATGCCCAGGGTGAAGACGCCCACCACGCCGACCGTCACCGCGAGGCTGACGCCGAAGACCTGGCCGAGTGCCGCCCAGTCGATGCTCATTGCGTTGCTCCCTTTAGCTGCTGGTGCTGCTCGACGCCGCGGGGGCGGCAGAGCCGGCCGTGGCGACGGCCTTCGGCTGATCGGTCGTGGTGGCGGTGGTGCTGTCGGCGGTGGTGTCGGTGCCGCTGCCCGGTCCGGCGATGGAACCCACCGGCGGCGGGGCCACCGACTGAAGGGCGGCGGTGACCACACCCACCGGCTCGGAGGTGCCGACCTCGTTGACGTTGCTGTGGTCCACCGGCTTGCGGCGGGACAGGACCCAGATCACTCCGCAGGCCGCGATGGCGAGCACGGCCACCGCCGCGACACCCCAGTTGCCCTGGTCGGCCAGGATCGCGGCCCCGGCCGCGATCAGACCCGCGGCGGGCAGGGTCAGCACCCAGGCGATGACCATGCGGCCCGCGGTCGACCAGCGCACCACACCGCCCTTGCGACCGAGGCCCGCGCCCATGACGGCACCGGAGCAGACCTGGGTGGTGGAGAGCGCGAAGCCGATGTGCGAGGAGGCGAGGATGACGGTCGCCGCGCCGGTCTGGGCCGCGAAGCCCTGCGGCGGCTGGATGTCGGTGATGCCCTTGCCCATGGTGCGGATGATCCGCCAGCCGCCCAGGTAGGTGCCGAGCGCGATGGCCAGACCCGCCGAGACGATGACCCACATCGGCGGGTCGGAGTCCGGCGCGATCACACCGCCGGTCACCAGCGCCAGGGTGATCACACCCATCGTCTTCTGCGCGTCGTTGGTGCCGTGGGCGAGGGAGACCAGGGCGGCCGAGGCGATCTGTCCGGCCCGGTAGCCCTTCGCGGTCTCCTCAGGGGCGCGGTCGCGGCCGAGCCGGTAGGTGAGCCGGGTCGCGGCCACCGTGGCGATACCCGCCACCAGCGGAGCGGCGACGGCCGGGATGAGGACCTTCATGACGATCGCGTCCCCGTTGACCCCGCCGATGCCGACCGCGGCCACGGTGGCGCCGATCAGACCGCCGAAGAGGGCGTGCGAGGAACTGGACGGCAGCCCGGCGAGCCAGGTCACCAGGTTCCAGAGGATTGCTCCGACCAGCCCCGCGAAGATCACTTCGGGCCGGATACCGGAATCCTCGTCGAGCATTCCGCCGGAGATGGTCTTGGCGACCTCCACGGACAGGAAGGCACCGGCGAGATTGAGGACGGCCGACATCGCCACCGCCACCCGGGGACCGAGTGCGCCCGTGGAGATGGTGGTGGCCATGGCATTGGCTGTGTCGTGGAAGCCGTTCGTGAAGTCGAACACCAAGGCCGTGATGATCACGATCCCGATCAGAAGCGTGATGTGTTCCATACACCCGGTCAATCAGTTCGAAGGTCGATAGTGGCACGGTGAACGTAAGGAAACTTGGTGAACGAAAGGTTAACTGTGGCGGGCCTCGGGGTGACGTGGCTGAGGGGGTCCAGCATCTGTCGGCCACCTGGCGTATTTCCGCCCGTCGCAAGGAGTTTGGGCACCGTACACCCAAGCCTCTCCCGTCCCTCACGCCCCACCCCACTGTCCGTTCCGCCGTCCCCACCTGGCTGACGGTCTTCTACGACCCCCGGTCGCACCTCACCCACGGCTCCGGCGGGCCCGGGAGTTCGTCGGACACCGGGCTGCTGGGAGGATCGGGCCGGAGGTGAGGCGTATGGCACAGGAGCGATCCGCGCGGCGGCCGCAGCCGCGGCTGACCCAGCCCCTGCGGCAGGCGTGGGGGCAGGTGGTGAGGACCGCCCGCAGGACCACCGCCGAGGGGCTGGTCGTCGGGACGTCGGGCAATGTCTCGGCCCGGGTCGCGGACACCGTCCTGGTGACCCCCAGCGGTGTCCCGTACGACCGGCTCGGCCCGCGGGACGCCGTCGCCGTGGACCTCGACGGCCGGCAGGTCCTCGGCACCCTGGAGCCCACCAGCGAGCTGCCCATGCACCTGGCCGTCTACCGCGCCACGGACGCCCAGGCCATCGTGCACACCCACGCCGTCCACGCCACGGCGGTCTCCACGCTCGTCGACGAGCTCCCGGCGATCCACTACATGTCCGGCGCGCTCGGCGGGCCCGTGCGGGTCGCCGACTACGCCCTCTACGGCACCGACGAGTTGGCCGAGCGCATGCTCCAGGCGCTGCGCGACCGCTCCGGCTGTCTGCTGCGCAACCACGGCACCGTCGTGTACGGCGCCACCCTGGACCAGGCGTACGACCGCACCGCGCAGCTGGAGTGGATGTGCCAGGTCTGGCTGGCCGCGTCGGCCGTCCCCGGCCGCACCCCCGCGCTGATCCCGCCGGACGAGATGGAGCGCGCCGCCGCCAAGCTGCGCGGCTACGGCCAGCCCCGCTGACCCGCTCACCGTCCAGTCACTGTCCCGCCGCCGGACATCACTCCGCCGGGTACGCCCGCTGGCCACCGAGCGCCCGGCCGCCCACACTGGGAGGGATGCGTCTGCGGACAGCGGCGGCCGCGGCCGCCAGCACCCTGCTCAGCGCCGGTGTGGCCGCGGTGGCGGCCGGGCGATACGCCACCGACGCTGCGCTCCGCCCCGCCCCCGTCCGTCCGCTGCCCGACGAGCCCCCGCTCACCGTGCACGCGACCGAGCCCGGCCGGATCACCCTGACCCGGTCCCTCGCCTCGCTGCGCCCCGGGACCTACGGACTGGCGGGCCCGGCCTGCCACGCCGTCATCGGCCCGGTCCTGGAGGAAGCGCCGAGCCCCGCCGACTGCGTGGTGCGCCACCTGGAGCGGATCACCCACGGCACCCTCGGCCCCGGCGACAAGGTACGGCTCACCCCGCAGGTGCACATCGGGAATCCGCGGGACACGCTCGGCATCGACCACGCCGATGTCGACGTACCCGGTGAACTCGGCCCGCTGCCCGCCTGGTTCGTCCCCGGCGAACACGCCACCTGGGTCATCACCGTCCATGGGCTGGGCACCACCCGTGAACACCCCATGGTCGTCATGCCGTTCCTGCGGAAGCTCCGCGTCCCGGTGCTCGACCTCGCCTACCGCGGCGACCCCGGGGCGCCGCCCCCGGAGGACGGCATAGGCCACCTCGGCGACACCGAATGGCGCGACCTGGACGCGGCGATCCGCTACGCGGTGCGGTACGGGGCGCACCGCGTCGTGCTGCACGGCTGGTCCACCGGCGGTGCGATGGCCCTGCACGCCGCTGTCAACTCCGCCCTGCGCCACCGCGTCAACGGCATTGTCCTCGACTCCCCGGTGCTGGACTGGCAGGCCACCCTGCGGGCGCTCGCCGTGGCCCGCGGCACGCCCGCCGCGCTGATGCCGCTCGTCATACGCGCGGCCGAGGGGCGCACCGGACTCCACGGCAGCAGATTCACCGAAGCGGCCGATCCCGGGCGGCTGACCGTCCCCGTGCTCATCGTCCACGGCCCCGACGACACCCTGGCCCCCTGGTCGGTCTCCCGTGAACTGGCCGAACGCCGATCCGAACTGGTCACCCTTCACCCGGTGGCGGACGCCCCGCACGGCGCCATGTGGAACGCCGATCCGCGCGGCTACGAAGAGGCGCTACGGCGCTTTCTGACCCCTCTCCTGTAGCGCTCGGCTCCGCTCGCGCGGCGTGCGGGGAGCGCGCTCCCCGCGCCGGAGGCGACCGCCGGACGGGTGCCGATTGGGCTTTCGGGCCGTCAACGGCGAAACTGCTCCCGTGACGTCCCGTACTCCGCGCGACTCCCGGCTCCGACTCGTCCGCCAGCGGCCGATGGCCACCGACCGCCGGCCCGCGTCGCACCGCGGCTCCCGCCCGGCGCCCCGTCCGCCCGAGGGCACCCCGGCGCCCGCGGAGCTGGCCCGGCAGGCCAGATCGGGACTTGCCGGTGCCGTTGAGATGGCCCACTGGGCGGCGGCCCAGCACGGCGCGCCCGGCGCGCTCTCCGACGAAACCGCCGCCCGGGCCGCCGCGGCGCTGGCGCTGACCCCCGAGGAGGTACGGGCCGACTGGGACCGGGCCCGGCTCGTCGGCCTGGTCGAGATCCATGGCGGCGCCGCCCGCCTCGGCTGGCGGCTCAAGGCGTGGCACCGCGACGACAGCGCGGTGCTGCGCGGCTGGGTCGCGCTGCTGGACGCGTGGTCCCTGGTGAGCCCGGCCCCGGCCACGGCGGAGCCGACGGCCGTGGCCGAGGTCGTCGAGGCCGTACCGCAACTGCTCTCCCTGCTCCAGCTGTCGGCGGGGCCGGTGCAGGTCTCCGCGCTGCTGGACATGCTCCGGCAGCGGGTGGCCGAACTGCGCACCGAGCGCTGCGAGGTGCCCCAGGACCATGACGGCGGACGGACCGCGGAGCCCGCCGACCGGGCCGCGTCGGCCGCCGCGCACGAGGACGCGCTCGAGCGGCTCCTCGACTGGGCCTTGGACGCGCTCACCTCCGTGGGGGCGCTCACCGTGGGGCCCGAGGAGGGGGCGGCGCACGGCGCCCGTGAGGCCGTGCTGACCGCGCTGGGCAACTGGGCGGTGTGGGTCAAGCTGGAACAGATCTGCGTGGCCGCCCAGAGCCCCGCGGGGAACATCGAACACCCCGCCCCCGACATGCTGCGCGGCTGCGCCGGACTCACCCCCGGACCGGCCCGCGCCGAGTACCGGGCCTGGCTGGCCGCGCGGCCCGTCGGCAGCGCCGTCGTGGAACTGCTCGACGCGGCCCGCGGGGACGACGCCCTGCTGCGCGGGCTCGCCTTCGAGGCGCTGCGGGTGGTCGGGGCGCCCGCCGAGCCGTCGGTGCGGGCCGCCGTCGAGGAGTCCTGTCTGCGCCCCTACGCCCTGCTGTGGCTGGCCGAGCACGAGGGCGCCGATCCCGAGGACGCGCTCGACGCGCTCACCCGCGAGGAGGCCACCTGGCTGTGGGTGGACACCGCCGCGGCCATCTCCGACCACGGCGAGAGCCCGCTGCTGGTCCGCCATCTGGAGTCCGCGGTGCAGGGCACGGTGCCCGCCCTGCTGGACGAGGTACGGGCGGTGGGCCATCCCCGCACCGTGCAGGTGCTGGTGGCGCTGGCCGCCGCCCATCCGGACCCCGCGCTCGCCAAGGCGGTGCGCCGGGCGGCCTTCCAGGTGCACACCGGCGGCGCCTGAGGACACCGCCGGTGGACCATCCGGCGCCCGGCCATCCCGTGCGCCCGGCCGGCCGGCCGCCCGGCTATCCGGCCGCCCCGGGCACGTACGTGCCGAAGCTCCAGATGTTGCCCTCGGCGTCCCGCGCCATGTAGTCCCGGGCGCCGTAGTCCTGGTCGGTGGGCGGTATCAGGATCTCCACGCCGTACCGCTCGGCCCGCCGGTGGTGCGCGTCCACATCGTCCACCGCCACATAGACCCCGGTGGGGCCCGCGTTCTCCATGGCCTGGGCGAAGACGCCCTCCCGGCCGGCCGAGCCGAGCATCACCACCCCGTTCCCATAACCCAGCTCGGCGTGCTGGACCACGCCCGCGCCGTCCTCGTGGACCGCGACCTCGGTGAAGCCGAAACCTTCGGTGAGCAGCGCGATGGCCGCCTTCGCATCGCGGTAGAGCAGGGTGGGACAGATGGCCGGGCCGGGAGCCGCGGTGGCGCTCATGGTGATCACTCCACTTCTTCCTCGCTCGCCTCGGATGTGATCTGCTCCACAGTCTGGCACCGGGGTACGACAGAGCCTCTTGGCGCGGACGCCCGCAAAGCCGGTGGCCGCCGCCTCAACAGGGGCTTCACCGGGGGAAAGCGGGGTCGTCGGCGGGGGGCAGGCGTGGGAAAAACGACTTGCCCGCCCCGCTAAGCTAGCCGCATGGCAATTCTCCTCGTGCATTAGACGGCGCCGGCCCTACCCTCGCCCGTCCCGTCCGCCGCCTCGTCCTGCCCAGGAGTAATTCCCGTGATCACCGCATCCGGCGTCGAATTGCGTGCCGGCGCCCGCGTTCTCATCGAGTCCGCCACCTTCCGTATCGCCAAGGGCGACCGCGTCGGTCTGGTCGGCCGCAACGGCGCGGGCAAGACCACCCTCACCAAGTGCCTGGCCGGTGAGGGCGTCCCGGCGGGCGGCACCATCACCCGCTCCGGCCAGGTCGGCTACCTCCCGCAGGACCCGCGCACCGGCGATCTCGACGTGCTCGCCCGCGACCGCATCCTCTCCGCCCGCGAGCTGGACACCGTGCTGCGCAGGATGCGCGAGAACGAGGACCGGATGGCCAACGGCAAGGGGGCCACCCAGGAGCGCGCGATGAAGAAGTACGAGCGCCTGGAGACCGAGTTCCTCACCAAGGGCGGTTACGCCGCCGAGGCGGAGGCCGCGACCATCGCCGCCAGCCTCGGTCTGCCCGACCGAGTGCTCGGCCAGCCGCTGCACACCCTCTCCGGCGGTCAGCGGCGCCGCGTCGAGCTGGCCCGGATCCTCTTCTCGGACTCCGACGTCCTGCTCCTGGACGAGCCGACCAACCACCTCGACGCCGACTCCATCATCTGGCTGCGGGACTATCTGAAGACCTACAGCGGCGGCTTCATCGTGATCTCCCACGACGTCGACCTGGTCGAGACGGTCGTCAACAAGGTGTTCTACCTGGATGCCAACCGCTCGGTGATCGACATCTACAACATGGGCTGGAAGCTCTACCAGGCCCAGCGCGAGGCCGACGAGAAGCGCCGCAAGCGCGAGCGGGCCAACGCCGAGAAGAAGGCCGCCGCGCTCAACGCCCAGGCGGACAAGATGCGCGCCAAGGCCACCAAGACCGTGGCCGCGCAGAACATGGCCCGCCGCGCGGAGCGGCTGCTCTCCGGTCTGGACGCGGTGCGCCAGTCCGACAAGGTGGCCAAGCTGCGCTTCCCGGACCCGGCCCCGTGCGGCAAGACCCCGCTGTCGGCCGAGGGCCTGTCGAAGTCGTACGGCTCCCTGGAGATCTTCACCGATGTGAACCTGGCCGTCGACAAGGGCTCCCGTGTGGTGATCCTCGGGCTGAACGGCGCGGGGAAGACCACCCTGCTGCGGCTGCTGGGCGGGGTGGAGAAGCCCGACACCGGCCAGGTGACCCCGGGCCACGGGCTGAAGCTGGGCTACTACGCGCAGGAGCACGAGACGCTCGACCCGGACCGCACCGTCCTGGAGAACATGCGCTCGGCCGCCCCCGACCTCGACCTGGTGGACATCCGCAAGACCCTGGGGTCGTTCCTGTTCTCCGGCGACGACGTGGACAAGCCCGCCGGAGTGCTCTCCGGTGGTGAGAAGACCCGGCTCGCGCTGGCCACCCTGGTGGTCTCCTCGGCCAATGTGCTGCTGCTCGACGAGCCCACCAACAACCTGGACCCCGCCAGCCGCGAGGAGATCCTCGGCGCGCTGCGCACCTTCACCGGCGCGGTGGTGCTGGTGACTCACGACGAGGGCGCGGTCGACGCCCTCCAGCCGGAGCGGATCATTCTGCTTCCGGACGGTGTCGAGGACCTGTGGGGCGAGGACTACGCGGACCTGGTCGCGCTCGCCTGACCGCCGGGGGCGGTCCGCGGACCGCCCCCGCGGGCCCGTTCCGCCCGGTCGGCGCGAGGTCCGATTGATCCGTTCTGATCCACTTCCTGTCGATCACCTGTAGATCATTCGGCCTAGGTGTGATCCATCATCTGAGTGAGAACGGCTGGTATCGCGGCGCGCCGCCACGGTACGGCGCGCGCGGCGTGCCGCGCGCCGGTGCATATGGATCCGACCTCATGCTCATATGCCCTGACCTGCCCGTTCGTCAATGAACGCGAAGGAGTGTCAGGGCGAACGGCGTCGGAATCCTGTCTTCCGAAGGCCGTAACGGCGCCATTTCACGGAATCCTTCCTCCACAGACCTTGCCGAATGGGTGGCCAGGAAGCCGTGTAGGGGTGATCATGAGAGTCCAGAGCGCACTTCCCATGAGGAGGCACGGGTGGCCGAGACTCTGAAGAAGGGCAGCCGGGTGACCGGCGCCGCGCGCGAAAAGCTCGCGGCAGACCTGAAGAAGAAGTACGACTCCGGTGCGAGCATCCGGGCGCTGGCCGAGGAGACTGGCCGTTCCTACGGATTCGTTCACCGGATGCTCAGCGAATCAGGCGTTTCCCTACGTGGTCGCGGGGGCGCGACACGGGGCAAGAAGGCCCAATCGGCCTGATCCCGTATCACGTCGTCGCCGGAAGGTATGGCAGTGCCACCCGGTTGACCGGCGGTCCGGCCGGGTGGTTACTGTGCAGTCACTTGTACTGACTGCTGCCGACCGGAGGCTTCCTGTGACCCTGCTCGACAAGGACGGCGTTCAGCTCACCGTCGATGACACGGTTGCCACGGTGACCCTGGCCCGTCCGGCCAAGCGCAACGCCCAGTCGCCCGCGATGTGGCGGGCACTGGCCGAAGCGGGACGGCTGCTGCCGGGCAGCGTGCGGGTGGTGCTGCTGCGCGCCGAGGGCAAGAGCTTCTCGGCGGGCCTGGACCGCCAGGCGTTCACGCCCGAGGGCTTCGAGGGCGAGCCGTCCTTTATCGATCTGGCGCGCGGTTCGGACGCGGAGCTGGACGCCGCCATCGCCGAGTACCAGGACGCCTTCACCTGGTGGCGGAGGAACGACATCGTCTCCATCGCCGCCGTCCAGGGGCATGCCGTCGGCGCCGGGTTCCAGCTCGCGCTCGCCTGCGATCTGCGGGTGTGCGCGGACGATGTGCAGTTCGCGATGCGCGAGACCAGCCTCGGGCTGGTCCCCGACCTCACCGGCACTCATCCGCTGGTGGGTCTGGTGGGCTATGCGCGGGCGCTGGAGATCTGCGCCACCGGGCGGTTCGTCCATGCCGAGGAGGCCGAGCGCAGCGGGCTGGCCAACCTCGTGGTGCCCGCCGCCGAGCTGGACGGCGCGGTCCAGGACCTCGTGGCGGCGCTGCTCGCCGCCGACCGGGGCGCCGTGATCGAGACCAAGGCGCTGCTGCGCGGCGCCGTCGGCCGTACCTATGAGGAGCAGCGCACCGCCGAGCGTGCCGCCCAGGCGCGTCGGCTGCGCGAACTGGCGGGCCTGACGGACTGACCCGACTGACCGGGCGGGCCTGGCGGACCGGCGACTTCCGGTGGGTGCGGGGGCCGTGGGGACCGGCCTCCGCACCGCCTCACGCCTCCCGCAGCAGCTCCACCGTCACCGCGGGCACCGCCTCCAGCACCAGCACCGCGAGATCGTCGTCGATCGGCTCGGTGCTGAACTCATGGGTGGCCCGCCGTACCCGCTCCGCGACCGCCTTGGCGCCCAGCCCCACACAGCCCCGCAGGATGTCGGCGAGGCCGTCGTCGTCGTCCAGCTGACGGTTGCCGTTGCGCCGCTCGGTCACCCCGTCGGTGACGCACAGCAGGGTCTCGCCCGGCGCCAGATCGAAGGTGTCGGTGTGGAAGCCGGGGTTCTCGTCGATGCCCAGCAGCATCTGGGGGGTGGCCGCCGGGCTGACCGCACCGTCCGCAGTCAGCAGCAGCGGCAGCGGATGTCCGGCGCTGGCCAGGGTGCAGCGGGCGCCTCCGCCGTCGCCCGCGGTGAGATCCAGCTCCCCGTAGACCACGCTCAGGAAGCGTGGGCGGGCCTGCTCGCCGCCGACCGCGACGGCCTCCGCGGCCTCTTCCACCAGCGCCTGGTTCAGCCGGCTGAGCACCGATTCCACGCCATGGCCCTCACGGGCCAGCAGCCGGACCAGATGGCGTGCCAGCCCGGTGACCGACATGGCCTCCGGATCGCTGCCCTGCACATCGCCCAGCAGGAAACACCAGCAGCGCTCGCCCATCGGGAACAGGTCGTAGAAGTCGCCGCCGACGGTCTGGCCCTCGCCGTGCGGTTCGTAGACGATCGCCGTGTCGATCCCCGGGATATGGGCCAGTGAGGTGGGCAGCTGGCGGCGTTGCAGCGCCCTGCTGATCGTCGCCTGCCGGGTGTACTGCCGGGCGGTGGCCACGGCCTGCGCCACCCGCCGCGACACATCCTCCGCCAGCCGCACCACACCCTCGGTCATCTGGGCCACTCCCGCCCGCCCGAGCAGCAGTACCCCGTGGCTGCGGCCGTGGGCGATCAGTGGGAAGGCCAGCGCGGAGCCGCCCGTGCCATGGGTGTCGGCGATCTGCGGCCAGGGCCAGGGGGTGCCCGCGGTGCCGAGCCCGCTGGGCGGCGGATGTGCCTCCAGGACCACCCGCAGCGCGTCGATACGGCGCTCGTCGGTGTGCCAGACACGGGCCAGCTCCAGCCCTCCGGACTCGGTGCTCAGCCAGACCGCGCACCAGTCGGCCAGCCGGGGCACCAGCAGCTGTCCGGCGAGGGCGGCGACCATGTTCTCGTCGAGCTGGCCGGTCAACAGCTCACTGGCCTCGGCGAGGAAGGACGGACCGCCGCGGTCGACCCACTCGGCGGTGGTGTCGCGGCGCCCGCGCAGCGGGGAGGGGGCCAGGGTCTCGGCAAATCGCAGCTCACGGCCGAGCGCGCTGGTGGGGACGGCTTCGAGCTCGGGCTCCTCCTCCTCGGCGTCCAGCCGGAACCACACCGTCTTCCGGGTGCGCTGATAGGTCACCCCCCAGGACTCGGCGAGGGCGCCGATCAGTTGCAGACCCCGGCCGCGGCCCCGGCGCTGGGCTTCCGGTCCGCCGTACACCGCGCTGGCGGGGTGGAGATCCGACACCTCCACGACGATTCCGGGGCGCCGTGGCTCGTCCTCGGGGGCGGTCGGCTCCTCCGGGGCGGTGGGCCGGGCGGGCTCGGCCGGTCCGTGCCCGCCCTGGAGGCGGCAGACGATTTCGACCCGGGTGCCCGCGTGCAGGACGGCATTGGTGACCAGCTCGCTCACCAGCAGGACCGCGTCGTCCACCAGCCGTACGGCCAGGGTCCGCGGCCCCAGGGTCTCCATGGCGTTTGCCCCGGTCAGCGTGGTCCGGACAAAGGCCCTGGCCGCACCGGGCGCGCGCACGCTTCCAGGCAGCGTCGTCCGCTGGACGGACTCACGCGAGAGAGGAAGCAAGGCTCCCACGTGCGGCTCCTGGATATTTGGGCGGATTAGGCCATCTAGGTGCCATATTATGACAGACGTAGGGATATGAAATGATCATTAGGGGACGACGCCATGGCACTCGACCCGAATCCCACGGAGACGTCTACCGTCCGGCGCTCCTCATCGGAACGTCCGCCGCCCGCCCAGCCGTCCGGCGCGGAGCGGGGCCAGGAGGCCGTGTGCTCGGCCGAGTTGCGATCCCTCCTGGCGGCCATGCATGCCTTGTGTGACGGAGATTTCACCGTACGTATGGACGGTTCGGCCGAGGGTGTCCTCGGCGAGATGGCCGGAATCTTCAACCAACTGGTGCTGCGCAACGCGCATCTGGCCGATGAACTCCAGCGCGTACGCCGTGAGGTGCTGCGCCAGGGCCGGCTGGACGAACGGATCAGCGCAAGCCCCGGCCAAGGCACCTGGACATCCAGTGTGGACGCGGCGAATCAGCTGGTGGACGCGCTGGTCGGGCCGGTCTCCAACGCCACCCGGGTGCTGGACGCCGTCGCGGCCGGCGATCTGACCCAGCGGGTGGATCTGCACGACGGCAACCGCCAGCTCCGCGGCGATCTCCGCCGCCTCGGCCGCGGTGTGAACCGCACCGTGGACCAGCTCTCGCTGTTCACCGGCGAGCTGACCCGGATCGCCCGTGAGGTCGGTACCGAGGGCCGGCTCGGCGGCCGGGCGAAGGTCCAGGGGCTCTCCGGCGACTGGCGGACCGTGACCGAGGCCGTCAACACCATGGCGTCGCGGCTGACCGCCCAGGTCCGCGACATTGCCGTGGTCACCACGGCGGTCGCGCGCGGCGACCTCACCCAGCAGGTGACCGTCGAGGCCACCGGTGAGCTGCTCGAGTTGAAGCTGACCGTGAACACCATGGTCGACCAGCTGCGCGCGTTCGCCGACGAGGTGACGCGGGTGGCCCGTGAGGTCGGTACCGAGGGCGAGCTCGGTGGCCGGGCCCAGGTCCGCGGGGTCTCCGGGGTCTGGAAGGACCTCACCGACAACGTGAACTTCATGGCGTCCAACCTGACGTCCCAGGTGCGCAACATCGCCCAGGTGACCACCGCCGTCGCCACCGGTGACCTCTCCCAGAAGATCACCGTGGACGCCCGCGGCGAGATCCTCCAGCTGAAGTCCACGATCAACACCATGGTCGACCAGCTCTCCGCGTTCGCCGACGAGGTGACCCGGGTGGCCCGTGAGGTCGGTACCGAGGGCCAGCTCGGTGGCCGGGCCCAGGTCCGCGGCGTTTCCGGGGTGTGGAAGGACCTCACCCAGAACGTGAACTTCATGGCGGACAACCTCACCTCCCAGGTCCGCAACATCGCCCAGGTCGCCACCTCCGTCGCCGAGGGTGATCTGTCCAAGACGATCACGGTGGAGGCCAAGGGCGAGATCCTGGAGCTGAAGTCGACGATCAACACCATGGTGGACCGGCTGTCGTCCTTCGCCGACGAGGTGACGCGGGTGGCCCGCGAGGTCGGCACCGAGGGCAACCTGGGCGGTCAGGCCCAGGTGCGCGGTGTATCCGGGGTCTGGAAGGAACTGACCGACAACGTCAACTTCATGGCCCTGAACCTGACCTCCCAGGTGCGCAACATCGCCCAGGTGACCACGGCGGTGGCCAACGGCGATCTGTCGAAGAAGATCACCGTGGATGCCCGGGGCGAGATCCTGGAGCTGAAGGACACCGTCAACACGATGGTCGAGCAGCTGCGCGCCTTCGCCGACGAGGTGACCCGAGTGGCCCGTGACGTCGGTACCGAGGGCGAGCTCGGCGGCCGGGCCCAGGTCCCCGGCGTCTCCGGGGTCTGGAAGGACCTCACCGACAACGTGAACTTCATGGCCGGGAACCTGACCTCCCAGGTCCGCAACATCGCCCAGGTCGCCACCGCCGTCGCCCAGGGCGATCTGTCGAAGAAGATCGACGTGGACGCGCGCGGCGAGATCCTGGAGCTGAAGACCACCATCAACACGATGGTCGACACGCTCTCCGCCTTCTCCTCCGAGGTCACCCGCGTGGCCCGCGAGGTGGGCAGCGAAGGACAGCTGGGCGGCCAGGCCCGGGTCGAAGCCGTCTACGGCACCTGGAAGCGACTGACCACCAGCGTCAATGACCTCGCCCTCAACCTCACCACCCAGGTGCGCGCGATCGCCGAAGTCGCCTCCTCCGTCGCCCAGGGCGATCTGTCCGGCTCCATCTCGGTCGAGGCCCAGGGCGAGGTCGCCGAGCTGAAGAACAACGTCAACCTGATGGTCGCCAACCTCCGCGAGACCACCCGCGCCAAGGACTGGCTGGAGTCCAACCTCGCCCGTATCGCCTCCCTGATGCAGGGCCACCGGGATCTGGTCGAGGTCGCCGATCTGATCCTGCGCGAGCTGACCCCGCTGGTGAACGCGCAGTTCGGGGCGTTCTTCCTCAGCGCCGCCGGAGCCGGGCCCGGTGAGGGCCTGGAGCTGATCGCCGGATACGGCACCAACCAGGACAACGGCCCGCTGCCGCAGACCGGCACCCCCGGCCGGGGTCTGGTCGCCCAGGCGGCCCTGGAGAAGAAGCGCATCCTCATCAACAACGTCCCGCCGGACTACATCACCATCAACTCCGGCCTCGGATCCGCCCTCCCGGCCAGCGTGGTCATCCTGCCGATCCTCTACGAGGACCAGGTGCTCGGAGTGATCGAGCTGGCCTCGTTCAGCCGGTTCAGCGAGGTCCACCTCGCCTTCATCGACCAGTTCGTCAACACCATCGGCGTCTCGATCAACACGATCATCGCCAACGCCCGTACCGAGTCTCTGCTGTCCGAATCGCAGCGGCTCACCACCGAGCTGCGCCAGCGGTCCAACGAGCTCCAGCGCTCCAACGCGGAGCTGGAGGAGAAGGCCGCGCTGCTGGCCACCGCCTCGCAGTACAAGTCCGAGTTCCTGGCGAACATGTCGCACGAGCTGCGCACCCCGCTGAACTCCCTGCTGATCCTGGCCCGGCTGCTCGCCGACAACGCCGACGAGCGGCTCTCCTCCCAGGAGGTGCAGTTCGCCACCACCATCCACCGCTCCGGCTCCGACCTGCTCCAGCTGATCAACGACATCCTGGATCTGTCGAAGATCGAGGCGGGCCGGATGGATGTCCGCCCCAAGAAGCTGCCGCTGGTGAAGCTGCTGGACTACGTCAACGCCACCTTCCGGCCGCTGGCCGTCGACCGCGGGCTGTCCTTCGAGATCGCCGTCGGCGAGGACGTACCCCGCGAGATGTTCTCCGATGAGCAGCGCCTCCAGCAGATCCTGCGCAATCTGCTCTCCAACGCCCTGAAGTTCACCTCCTCCGGCGGGGTCACCCTGCGCGTCGAGCGGTCGCCCGGGGCCGACTTCGAGGAGGAGACGCTGCGGGACGCCGACGCCGTCATCGCCTTCTCCGTCGCCGACACCGGGATCGGCATCCCACCGGAGAAACTGCCCGTGATCTTCGAGGCGTTCCAGCAGTCCGATGGCACCACCAGCCGCAAGTACGGCGGCACCGGCCTCGGTCTGTCCATCAGCCGGGAGATCGCCGGAATGCTCGGCGGCCGGATCATGGCCGAGAGCGAACTCGGCGTCGGCTCCTGCTTCACCCTCTACATCCCGTCCCACTACTCCGGGGTCGTCCCCGCCCCCGACGTCTCCGACCCCCGGGCCACCGGCTCCACCGTCCCGGCGGCGCTGCCCGCCCCCGACGAACCGCTGCCGGACACCGCCGACCACGCCCCCAGCGGCGTCTTCGGCGATGGCGGGCTGGGCACCCACATGCCCGACGGCCGGGACGAGGCCTGGCCGGAGACCACCCGGCTCAAGGAATGGCAGGTCGGCCGCCCCGGCCGGGTGCTGGCCGGGCGTCGCATCCTCATCGTCGACGACGACATCCGGAACGTCTTCGCCCTCACCCATGTGCTGGGCCGGGTCGGCATGTCCGTGAAGTACGCGGAGAACGGCCGCGAGGGCCTCGAGGTGCTGCACCGCAACCCGGATGTCTCCCTGGTCCTGATGGACGTGATGATGCCGGAGATGGACGGGTACGAAACCATCCACGCCATCCGCAGCACCCCACGGCTCGCCGACATGCCGATCCTCGCCCTCACCGCCAAGGCCATGCCCGGCGACCGCGAGAAGGCGATCGACAGCGGCGCCAACGGCTATGTGCCCAAGCCCGTGGATGTCGACCGGCTGATGTCGGCCATCGTCGATCTGCTCGACCCCGGGGGCGGCGCGGACGCGGAGACGGCCGAGGTGCCGCTGCCGGAGGACGCGTGGACGGAGGACGAGAACACCGTCCCGGACGAGGCCGGGAACGAGGCCGAGGACGAGGCCCAGGACACACCGGATGAGAGCGGATTCGGGGAGGCCGGTCCGCCGCGGCCCAGACAGGGGGAGTCATGACCACCAGCGCCTCTGACAAGGCCGGGATTCTGATCGTCGACGACATGGACGAGAACCTGATCGCGCTGGAAGCCGTACTCGGCCCGCTCGATCAGCAACTGGTCCGCGCCCACTCCGGTGAGGAGGCGCTGAAGGCGATGCTGCGGCAGGACTTCGCCGTGGTGCTCCTCGACATCCTGATGCCGGGGATGGACGGCTTCGAGACCGCGGCCAACATCAAACGGCTCGACCAGACCAAAGACGTCCCGATCATCCTGCTGACCGGGACCGACGCCGACTCCGACTACGCCTACCGCGGCTATGCGATCGGCGCCGCCGACTTCCTCACCAAGCCCTTCGACCCGTGGCTGCTGCGCACGAAGGTCAATGTCTTCCTGGAGCTGCACCGCAAGACCCGCCAGCTCGAGGCCCAGGCCCAGCAGCTGCGACGGCGGCTGATCGGCGACCGGGTCACCCCTTCGGAGGACCGGTTCGTGACCATCGCCGAACAGCTGGCCAGTACGGAGATGCTGCTGCGCGGCACCGAGGGCTCCGAGGCGGCCGAACTGGCCGACCGGGTGTCGGAGCTGGAGCGCGCCGTGGAGGCGCTGCGTACGGAGGCCCACCGCTGAGCGGCGCTGAGAGCGCGACCGCCCGCGTCGGCACGGCTCAGCGCTCAGGCACTGTCCGGCTCGCGGCCGGACGCCCCCTTTGAACACGGACCATAGCTAGGCGATCACATCCACCGCGGTGATCAGCACGGCCACCGTCACCGGCTGCGCGACCGCCTCCGCCACGGCCGTCCGCACCTGCCGGGCCACGTCCAGCGCGCGGTGATCGGCCGCCACTGCCACCTCGAGCCGCAGATGAGCCTCGTCGGCGTGCACTCCCCGCGCGGAGCCCAGCACCGGCGCCAGCCGCGTCACCCCGGGCACCGCCCGCGCCGCCGCGGCGGCCGCCGCCTCACGGCTGCCGACCACCTCCGGCGACACCGGCTGGTCCGCGTCCCGCTTCCGCGGTGGCGACAGCGGCGGCGGGGGCCCGTCCAGCACCTCCGTCACCCGCAGATCCACCGCGTCGACCGCCAGGCCGAGCCGGTCCGTCACCGCTTCGAGCAGGGCGTTCCGCAGCCGGTCCGCCGCCACCGGCAGCGGCTCGTCCACGGTGGCCCCGCACTCCGCGCCGATCCGCAGCGGCACCGGCGGCAGTGCGCTCGGCGGGGGCGGTACGGCGGAGACGCCCACGGCGTCGGGGTCGGCCGGTCCGATGCGCAGCCCGTCCAGACGGATCCCGGGCACCCCGGCGGCGACCCGCCGCAGCACCCCCTCCGCCGCCTGCTCGGTCAGCCACGTACCGTCCTCCGGTCCGCCGAGTGGCAGCAGCCGGCCGAGCCGCAGCTGCTGCCGCACCGCGTGAGCGAGCTGGCCCGTGACCACTGCCATCACCTCTCAAGGCTTGTGTGACGCCCTGTGTGCCACTGGGTTCAGCCTGCCGCACATCCGGCGTGAGCGGATACTTACCGGCGCCTGATCGCGCGAGTGCCGCATCTCCGGGGCGGTTCGGGGAATGCGCCTTTACTGTGGCAGTAAGGGCGGGGAGGCGTGGAAGAAGAACCTTCTTCGCGCTCTTCGCCTCGGAACCTTTCTCCTCGGAAGGGGATGACCGGTGATGTCCGAGACCGCACCACGGAACCGGCCCGAGAACCCTGCCACCGAGCCGTCCGCCGCCACCCCCAGGACGCTGGGCGGCGGTGCCGTCCCCACCCGGCGCGGCGGGGGCGATCCAGGCTCCCGGGGGCGGACCACCATCGCCGACGGCGTCGTGGAGAAGATCGCCGGAATGGCGGCCCGCGATGTGGTCGGGGTCCATGACATGGGCGGCGGTTTCGCGCGGACCTTCGGGGTTGTACGGGACCGGGTGCCCGGCGGCGGCAAGTCGGTCGCCCGTGGTGTGAAGGCCGAGGTGGGTGAGGTGCAGACCGCCCTCGACCTGGAGATCGTGGTGGATTACGGCGTCTCGATCGCCGATGTCGCCCGCGCCGTACGGGAGAACGTGATCTCCGCGGTCGAGCGGATGACGGAACTCGAGGTGGTCGAGGTCAACATCGCGGTCAGCGATGTGAAGTTGCCGGACGAAGAAGAGGAATCGACGGAGCCCAGGCTCCAGTAGGCCGGTGACGGCTCCGGTCGGCTCCAGTAGGGGAGCACACGATGAGCATGGCCGTGGTCGGGATGATCGCGGGGATGGCGCTGGCCTTCGCCGGATACTTCGGCGGTTTCGGGGCCTTTCTGCTGGTGGCCGCACTGGGCTTCGTGGGGTTCGTCGCGGGCCGGTTCCTGGACGGGGACCTGGAACCGGGCGACTTCTTCCGCTCCCGCGGCCGCGGCGAGCGGCACCGGTGAGGCGGCGTCGTGGTCGAACCCGGGGAGCGGGGCGCGACGCGGATCGCGGACCGTGTCGTCGCGAAGATCGCCGCGCAGGCGGCGCGGGAGGCGCTGGACAGCGCGGACGCGCTGCCGCCGCACGCGGTCGTCGCGGTGCACGAGCGGGTCGCCCGGGTGCGGGTCGCCGTCGAACTCGGCTATCCCTCCGACATCGGCGCGCGGTGCCGGGCGGTGCGCCGTCAGGTCAGGGAGCGGATCGGTGCCTTGGCGGGTATGGAGGTGTCCGAGGTGGCGGTGATGGTGGAGCGGCTGCATTCGCCGCTGCTGGACCGCGCGGAGCGGGGGAGGGTGCGATGAACGAGGACCGGATGCGATGAACGCGGAGCGCGGGGCGCGGCAGTCCGCGTCGATGGCGGCGTACGAACCGGAGTCCGGCGCCGGGACCGGTGGTGACCACCGGCGCACCGGACGCTTCTGGTCCGCGCGCCGGGTCCCGGCCGCCCTGCTCGCGCTGGCCGTCGCCGCCGCGGCCGGGCTGCTGCTGTACGACGTGGCGGCGGTGCGCGCGGGCCGGACCGCGATGGAGTGGCGGAGTTGGCTCGCCGATCAGCTCGCCACCCGGACGCTCGACGACGGCTGGGTCGTGGGTGTGGCCGCCGCCCTGGTCGTGGTGGGCGTGTGGATGGTGGTGCTGGCGGTGACACCGGGGCTGCGCGGGCTGCTGCCGATGCGGGAGACGGACGGCATCCGGGCCGGGATCGACCGCGGCGCCGCCGGACTGGTGCTGCGCGACCGCGCGATGGAGGTGTCCGGGGTCCGCTCGGTGCGGGTCTCGGTCAGCCGCCACCGGGTCCGTGCCCGGGCCCAGGCGCACTTCCGCGATCTGGACGAGGTACGGGCGGATCTGGTCACGGTGCTCGGCGAGGGCATCCGGCAGCTGGGTCTGGCCCGGCAGCCCGGGCTGACCGTCCGCGTCCGCCGACCGGCGAAGGGGTGACCGCTGATGCTGCGGATCGTCAACCGCGTGCTGCTGGCGGTCGTCGGGGTGGTGCTGCTGGCCATGGGCGCGCTGACGCTGGCCGGATGGCCGCCGTTCGACGGGCGGGGCGATGTGGTGCTGAGCCGCGCGGACCGCACCCGCTGGCGGGACACCTCATGGTGGTGGCCCGTCGTCATCGGGGTGCTCGCCCTGATGGTGCTGCTCGCCCTGTGGTGGGCGCTGGCCCAGCTGCGGCAGCGCAGACTGGCCGAGGTGCTGGTGGAGACCGGCGACGGCGAGGGGGCGCTGCTGCGGGGCCGCGCCCTGGAAGCGGTGCTGGCGGCCGACGCGGAGGCGCTGGAGGGCGTCGACCGAGCCGATGTGCGCTTGCGGGGCAGGCGGCGGACCGCCCCGGAGGCCCGGATCGGGCTGGTGCTGGAGCCACGGGCGGAGCCGGTGGAGACGCTGGAACGGCTGCGCGACGAGGCACTGGAGCACGCCCGCGGATCGGCCGGCCTCGACCGGCTGCCCGCCGAGGTCCGGCTGCGCGGGACCCGCCACCGGGCGGAACGGGCGCTGTAGGAACGACCGCCCGCCGCCCAGGTGCCGGGAGGGACCCCACCGGGCGGAGCGGACGCTGTGCGGACGTCCGCCCGGTGCCCGGCAGGGAACGCGCCGGGGCGGCCCGCTACGCCCCGCTACGGGCCTGGGCACCGGCCGGGCGGGACGGTGTCCCGCGGGGGTGGTCCGGGCTGCGGAGCGGGCGATGCGCAGTCGTCCGCCCGGGCGTCGGCTGGAAAGCCCAGTACAGGCCCGGCCCCGGGATCGGAGGAGGGCCCGGCCCCGGCTCGGGTGCCGGGTGGGATTGGGAACGGCTCGGTTGTCGGCTGGGCAGGGCCGTGGATATCGGCCTGGCGGGCCCGGCGTCTCGCCGAGGAGGCCCGCTGTGAGAGGCCCCGCCTCGGTGTCGGCCGGAGGGTCCAATGCCCGGGCGGGAGGGTCCCGGTGTCCCGCTGCTTGGCCGGGAAGGGCTCCAGCCACCGGCTGAGCGGGCGTGGTGGAACACCCGCCCGGGCGTCGGCCGGAAGGCCGGCACCGGTGCTGGGAAGAACTCGGTACCGGCCCGGGCGTCGGCCGGGCAGGCTCGGGCATGCGGAGTGGATGTCCGCCCGGAGAGCGGCCGTAGGGCCCGCCGACGCCGGGAAAGCCCCCGTACCGGCACCGACCGGGCCGGGTGCTCCGCTGGGCCCCGGTCCCGACCGGTAGGCCCCGGCACCCGCCGGGCAAGCCCGGCACCGACCGGAAGGCCCGGCCCTGGCCGGGCCGTCCGCTGCTAGATGCCGTGCAGGGCGCCGCCGTCCACCGGGAGCATCACGCCGTTGATGTACGACGCCGCGGGGGAGAGCAGGAACGCCGCCGACCTGCCGAACTCCTCAGGCGTGCCGTACCGCCGCAGCGGAATCGTCGCGCTGTTCCGCTCCCGCGCCGCGTCCGCGTCGCCCGACAGGCCGTCCAGCTCGCGCACCCGGTCGGTGTCGATCCGGCCCGGGAGGAGCCCGATGACCCGGATGCCCAGCGGGCCGACCTCCAGCGAGAGCGACTTGGCGAATCCGGCCAGCCCCGGGCGCAGCCCGTTGGAGACGGTCAGGCCGGGGATAGGCTCCCGTACGGATCCGGACAGCACAAAGCCGATCACCCCGCCCGGGGTGAGCTCCGTGGCGGCGGTGCGCGCCAGCCGGACCGCGCCGAGGAAGACCGAGTCGAACGCGGTCTGCCACTGGGCGTCGGTGATGTCGGCGGTGGGCCCGGCCGGGGGTCCGCCGACGCTGATCAGCACCCCGTCGAAGCGCCCGAAGTGCTCGCGGGCGGTGGCGATCAGACGCGCGGCGGTGGCGGGGTCGGCGTTGTCGGCGCCGACCCCGAGGGCACCCGGGCCCAGCTCGGCGGCGATGGCGGACGCCGTGTCCGCGTCACGCCCGGTGAGGACCACCCTGGCACCGTCGGCGATCAGCTCACGGGCGGTGGCCAGGCCCAGCCCGCGGGTGGCTCCGGTGACGAGGTACACCCGGTCTTTGAGTCCAAGATCCATGGGGTCAGTGTGCCGTGGTCCCCCCGGCGAGGGTAAGGGCGGTGCCGACCAGGCCGATATGGCTGAACGCCTGGGGGAAGTTGCCCAGCAGCCGGTCGGTGGCCGGGTCGTACTCCTCGGCCAGCAGCCCGACGTCGTTGCGCAGGCCGAGCAGCCGCTCGAAGAGGGCGCGGGCGTCCTTGCGGCGGCCGGCGAGCTGGAGTGCGTCGGCGAGCCAGAAGGAGCAGGCGAGGAACGCGCCCTCGCGGCCGGGGAGCCCGTCCACGTTCGCGTCCCCGTCGGTGGTGTAGCGGCGGATCAGACCGTCCTCGCTCAGCTCGCGGCGGACCGCGTCGATGGTGCCGATGACCCGTGGATCGGCGGCGGGCAGGAACCCCACCCGGGGGATCAGCAGCGTCGCCGCGTCCAGCTCGGCCGAGCCGTAGGACTGGGTGAAGGTGGAGCGTGCGGCGTCGTAGCCCTTCTCGCAGACCTCGCGGTGGACCGCGTCGCGCATCGCCCGCCAGCGGTCCGCGTCCCCGCCCAGCTTCGGGTTCGCCTCGATGGCGCGCACCGCGCGGTCGGCCGCGACCCAGGCCATCACCTTGGAGTGGACGAAGTGGCGGCGCGGGCCGCGGACCTCCCACAGCCCCTCGTCGGGGTCGCGCCAGGCGGACTTCAGGAAGTCCATCAGCGCGTTCTGCATCCGCCAGACATGCGGTTCGGCGGGCAGTCCGGACACCCGGGCCAGGTGCAGGGTGTCCAGGACCTCGCCGTAGACGTCGAGCTGGCGCTGGGCCACCGCGCCGTTGCCCACCCGGACGGGGGCGGAGAGCGCGAACCCCTCCAGCCAGTCGAGCTCATGCTCGTGAATCCGCCGCTCGCCCGCGAGGCCGTACATGATCTGGAGCTCGGCGGGGTCGCCCGCGACCGCCCGCAGCAGCCAGTCACGCCAGGCCACGGCCTCGTCGCGGTATCCGGCGGACAGCAGCGCGTTCAGGGTGAGGGTGGAGTCCCGCAGCCAGCAGTAGCGGTAGTCCCAGTTGCGCACCCCGCCCGGACACTCGGGCAGGGAGGTGGTGGGGGCGGCGACGATTCCGCCGGTGGGCGCGTAGGTGAGCGCCTTGAGCGTGATCAGGGAGCGCACCACGGCCTCCCGGTACGGGCCCCGGTAGCTGCACCGGGCGGCCCAGGAGCGCCAGTCCTCGAGGCTGGAGCGCAGTGCGTCGTACGGGTCGATCAGCCGGGGCCTGGGCTGGTGGGAGGGGTGCCAGGTGAGTACGAAGGCCACCTTCTCCCCGGCGGAGACGGTGAACTCCGAGCGGGTGCTGAAGTCCTTGCCGTAGGTGCGCACCTCCGGCTCCGAGCGCAGCCAGACCGAGTCCGGTCCGGCGACCGCGATCCGGTGGTGGTCGTCGCGGCGCACCCAGGGGATCACATGTCCGTAGTCGAACCGCAGCCGGAGGACGCCGTGCATCTCGACGCTGCCGGAGACGCCCTCGACGATACGGACCACATCGGGCGCCCGGTCGCGCTGCGGCATGAAGTCGATCACCTTGACGGTGCCGGACTCCGTCTCCCAGACGGACTCCAGGACCAGGGACTCCTCGAGATAGCTCCGGCGGGTGCAATCGCCCGCGCCCCGGGGGGCCAGCCGCCAGTGGCCGTTGTCGTGGTCGCCGAGGAGCGCGGCGAAGCAGGCGGCCGAGTCGAAGCGAGGCAGGCACAGCCAGTCGACCGAGCCGTCCCGGCCGACCAGGGCAGCGGTCTGGTGGTCCCCGATGAGGGCGTAGCCGTCGATGCGCTGAGACACACCGGGCATCTTCCCTGGAAGCGGAAAGCTACTCGGCGCCGGCCGCGGCCGGGACCTTCTCCTGGGGCGTGGCGGCGCTCTCGGCGGCGCGGTCCCGGCGCTCCCGGCGGACCAGGACGAACCAGCCGACGGGCACCCCGGCCGCGAACAGCCACCACTGAATGGCGTACGCCATGTGGGGGCCGATGCTGCTGTGGTCCGGCGCGGCCACCGGATCGGGCTGCTTGCCGCCCTTGGGGGAGGACGAGGTCAGCTCGATATAGCCGCCGAGCACCGGCCGGGACAGCTCCTTGGCCTGCCGCTCGCTGTTGATCAGGCTGACCTGTCGTGCGGGCAGCCCCCGCTTGTCCTTGATCCCGCTGTCGGCGGTGGTCTCGTCGGCCTTGAGACGGCCGGTGACGGTGATCTCGCCCGAGGGGGCGGCGGGCACCTTGGGGTACCGGGTGAGGTCCGTGCCCGCCGGGATCCAGCCGCGGTTGATCAGGACGGCCTTGTCGCCGGGGAGGGTCAGCGGGGTGAGGACGAAGTAGCCGATGGACTGCTCGTCGGAGCCGGTGCGCTGGCGGACCACGACCTCATGGGCGGTGTCGTAGGTGCCGGTGGCCCGCACGGTCCGCCAGGTGTCCTCGCGGGGGACGGTGCGGCCGGGGGCGGTGAGGTCGGTGACGGGCACCGCAGGGGCCTTCAGGTTGTCCCCGATCAGCTGGTTCTGCGCGACCCGGTGCTCATGGCGGTGGAGCTGCCAGAACCCCAGCCGGACCATGGTGGGGATCAGGACGAGCCCTACCAGCGTGAGGATCACCCACTGCCGGGTCAACAGAAAGCGGTACACGGCCTTGACACTACTCGGCGTGGATTGTCCCCCGGCCGGTGGGGGCGCCGGACGACAATCCACGCAGGTGGTCTGGTTCGGACAGCCGCCCGTCCGGATCGCGGTCCGGTACGGACGGGCCTCATACGTGGTCGACGATGCCCACCTTCCCCTCCGCGCGGGCGCAGTGCGCACCGCAGTAGAAGGTGCCGTCCGCCTCGACGCCCTGCCCGATGATCTGGCAGCGACAGTGCTCGCAGACGGGTGCCATGCGGTGGATGGCGCAGGAGAAACAGTCGAAGACGTGGACGGCGCCCTGCGCATGCACCTCGAACGTCATGCCGTAGTCGTTTCCGCAGACCTCACAACGTGCCATGCGCCTCAGCGTGCGGCGCGGCGCGGTGGCGGGCGAGCGGTGGGCGGGCGCGTCGCGCCGACTTCACCTGTTTGTCGGCGGTGCGGGAGTGACGTCCTGGAGGAGCTGCATAAACGCCGCCTCGTCGATGACCGGGGTGCCGAAGGAACGGGCCTTGGTGGTCTTGGAGGTGGCCGACTCCGGGTCATTGGTGACCAGCAGGCTGGTGAGCCGGGACACACTGGTGGCCACATGCAGCCCGGCGTCCACGGCCCGGTCCTCCAGCAGCTCGCGGTCGACCGAGGTGTCCCCGGAGAACGCCACCCGCATCCCCTGCACCAGCGCGCCGCCCGGCTCGTAGCGCCCCGGGTTGGGGTACGGGCAGGCGGGCCGCTTACGGCTGGGGCGCCAGCTCGTCGGCCGGTACGAGCGCTGGTGGCCGATACCACCCGACGGTCCGTCGGACCACTCGGTCAGCGGCTTGCAGGCCAGCAGGGGCAGCCGCAGCCCGGCCGTGGCGGCCAGATGGAGGCTCGGCCGGAACGCCTCGGCGAGCACCCGCGCGTCGTCCAGCGCATGGTGGGCGCGCTCCTGCACCACGCCGTAGTGCGCGGCCAGCGACTCCAGCTTGTGGTTGGGCAGCGGCAGCCCCAGCTCCTTGGAGAGCGCGATGGTGCACAGCCGCTGCCGCACCGGCGCCGCGCTCTTGGCGCGGGCGTACTCACGGGCCAGCATCGACCAGTCGAAGACGGCGTTGTGCGCGACCAGGACCCGGCCGTCCAGCCGCTCGGCGAGTTCCCCGGCGATCTCCGGGAAGAGCGGGGCGTCCGCCAGCGTCTCCCGCGTCAGCCCGTGGATCCACACCGGGCCGGGATCGCGCTGCGGGTTGACCAGGGTGTACCAGTGGTCCTGCACGGTGCCTCGGGCGTCGAGCCGGTAGACCGCGGCCGACACGATGCGGTCGTCGCGGGCGAGCCCGGTGGTTTCGACGTCGACGACCGCGTACCCCTGTGGATAGCCGGGCGGCCACGACGACGGCGGTGCGAGCTGCGGTGCGGCTTCCGTGGGGTCCTCGAGCATGGTCCATGAGGATACGGGCCGGTGCCGACAGCCCGGACCAATGCCCCGGTACGGGCAAGCCACGTACCCGGGTTGACGGCCCGTCGGCCCCCGAGCCGCGGGCACCGCTCACGGCTGGACCAGTGTAGTGGTCGGCAACTGTCCTCTGGTGCCCGGGGTACGGCGGGCCGCCGGGTGCTGAGATCCACCCGGCGGCCCGTACGGGCTGCTGCGTCAGCCCATCACTTCCGGACGGCGTCCAGTGCGTCGGCGATCCCCGCGCCGTAGAAGCCGTTGTACCGCTCGTCGCCCTCGCACACCGCGTCGACCGTGCCGTCGCCGTCGATGTCGTACGGGGTCGGGCAGACGGTGTCATCGGCCTGGTGGGCCAGGAGCGACTTCACCTGCCGGGCCGAGGCATACGGGTGGGTGCTCTTGATGAGGGCCGCGACACCCGCGACATGCGGGGAGGCCATCGAGGTGCCCGCCATGTAGCCGTACTTGCCGCCGGGCAGCGTGTTGTAGATCAGACCGCTGGTGGCCGGGGGCTCCGGCTTCTGGTACGCGGTGCTGTCGCCGCCCGGGGCCGCGATGTCCACGACCCCCAGACCGTAGTTGGAGAACGAGGACTTGAGCCCCTTGGCGCCGGTGGCCGACACGGTGACCACACCCGGCAGCTGGGTCGGGATGTCCAGGCAGACGCTCGGGTCCACCTCGCGGTTACCCGGGGTGGTGTCGTTCGGGCTGGAGGGGTCGGTGATGGAGTCCGCGGTGAGGTCGTAGTTCTCGTTGCCCGCCGCGGCCACGTTGACCACACCCCTGCGCTCCGCGTAGCGGGTGGCCCGGGTGATGGAGTCGACCAGCGCCTTCTGGTCCGGGTCGGTGGTGCAGTTGAAGTACCACGGGTCGGTGTAATAGCTGTTGTTGGTGACGTCCACCCCGTGCTCGGCGGCCCAGACGAAGCCGCAGACCACGGCCTCGGTGTAGAAGAACCCGGCGGTCGTGGACACCTTGATACCGGAGACCTTGACGCCCGGGGCGACACCGGTGACCCCGACGCCGTTCTTCGCGGCGGCGATCTCACCGGCGACATGGGTGCCGTGCGGGCTCTCGTGGGTGCCCGGCCGCCAGGCGCCGTCGGAGGTGTCCGGCTTTCCGCCCACACAGTTGACCGATGCCGTGCGGTCGAAGTTGGGCGCGAGGTCGGGGTGGGTGTCGTCCACTCCGGTGTCGATGACCCCGACGGTCACCTTCGGGCTGCCCAGGCTCTTCTCGTGCGCCTTGTCCGCCTTGATGGCCGGAAGGTCCCACTGGAGCGGCTCCAGCGGGTCCTGACCCGCCGTGGCCTTGGCCGCCGCGGCCTTCTCCTCCCGCTCGGTGAGCATATGCGGGGTCCCCACATCGGTGGTGGACTGCGCGCTCAGCGGTGCGGTACGGGTGGCACCGGCCGAGGCGACACCGCGGACCGTGCGGATGGTCTTGGCGAAGTCGGGGTTGGCGGAGTGGACGACGATGACGCCGATCCGGTCGTACGCCACCACCACGGTGCCCCCGGCTTCCGCGATGGCCTTGCGGACGCGGGACGAATCGTGGTGCCCGGGGCGGGTGTTGACGACGTAGCTCATCGACGGACCGTCGGCGGCAGCCGGGGCCGCGGCCGGGGCGTGGCCGTCCCGCCCGAGGGCGTTCGCGGTGACCGGGAGGAAGGCCAGCGCGGTGGTGAGTGCCATGGCGGCGGGTATGGCGGCGGTGCGCAGCGGCAGGGAGGAGCGGCGCGACGTCATGGGTACTCCGGTTCTCTGTGAGTGGACGTGGACGGTGGGGCGGGCGGACCGGGCCGGATCGTCAGCATTTCCGGACCGGGGTCGCGGGCGCGCGTTCAGCGCGCCACCCGGGGGATGCGGATACGCCCGGCGTGGGCCGCGGTCCGGCGGGCCGGGCCCGCCGCCTCGGTGCCCCGGTGCGTCGCGAGGCCGGGGGCGAGGCCGTGGAGGGGAGTGGTGCGGATGCGGTGGTACGACGGCGACGGGCGCTGTGCGGCCCGCCGTCCGGGTCTGGGAGGAGCCGATCTCAGATGAGCCATGGGGTCTCCACATCATCCGTACGGGCCGTCCGGGCGCGGTTGCGCGCTGGACGGGTACATGACGAAGGAAGCTATCGCTGAGCAAGCGTGGCCATCAATGCATTCCGGCAGAAAACCCGCCACCGCACCCGGAGTCGAAGGTTCCAGGTGGATCCCTCGTCTTTCCATCAACTAGCCCCTGTTGGAAGGGCCGAGGGCGCCCTACGATGCGTGATCTGGATCAGCCATACCCGTCCCCACCAGGAGAAACCGTGAATACCGCACCAACCGGCGATCGCCCAGGCGAACAGCTGCTACAAGATCACCCCTCCTACACCCAGGTGCAGGAGAGCGCGGAGTTCGGCGAACTGCGCCGCGCCCACCGCTCGTTCGCCTTCCCGCTCACCATCGCGTTCATCAGCTGGTACCTGCTCTACGTCCTGCTGTCGAACTACGCGGACGGCTTCATGGCCACCAAGGCCGTCGGCAACATCAACGTGGCCCTGGTGTTCGGGCTCGCCCAGTTCCTGACCACCTTCCTCATCGCCTGGTGGTACTCCCGGCACGCCGCCGCCAAGCTCGACCCGCGGTCCGCGGCGATCAAGTCCGGCATGGGAGGCGACGCATGAGCGTTCATCAGCTCGCGGTGGAAAGCGCGTCGGACAACCGGCCGCTGATCATCACCCTCTTCTCGGTCTTCGTCGCCGCGACCCTCGGCATCACCGTATGGGCCGGCCGCCAGACCAAGGACGCCAACGACTTCTACGCCGGCGGCCGCTCCTTCAGCGGCTTCCAGAACGGCCTGGCCATCTCCGGCGACTACATGTCCGCCGCGTCCTTCCTCGGCATCGCCGGCGCCATCGCGCTCACCGGCTACGACGGGTTCCTTTACTCGATCGGCTTCCTCGTCGCCTGGCTGGTCGCCCTGCTGCTGGTCGCCGAGCCGCTGCGCAACACCGGCCGGTACACGATGGGCGATGTGCTCGCCTACCGGATGCGCCAGCGCCCGGTCCGCACCGCCGCGGGCGTCTCCACCATCGTTGTGTCGATCTTCTACCTGCTGGCCCAGATGGCGGGCGCGGGCGTGCTGGTCTCCCTCCTGCTGGGCATCACCAACGAGGCCGGAAAGATCCTCATCGTCGTCCTCGTCGGCGTGGTGATGATCCTCTACGTGTCCATCGGCGGCATGAAGGGCACCACCTGGGTGCAGATGGTCAAGGCCGTGATGCTGATCGCGGGCGCCCTGCTGATGACCTTCCTGGTGCTGCTGAAGTTCGACTTCAACGTGTCCGACCTGCTGGGCAAGGCGGCGGAGAACAGCGGCATCGGCCACGCCTTCCTGGAGCCGGGTCTGAAGTACGGGGCCACCGGCACCACCAAGCTCGACTTCATCTCGCTCGGCCTCGCCCTGGTGCTCGGCACCGCGGGCCTGCCGCACATCCTCATCCGCTTCTACACCGTCCCCACGGCCAAGGCCGCCCGTAAGTCGGTGAACTGGGCGATCGGCATCATCGGCGTGTTCTACCTGATGACCATCGCGCTGGGCTTCGGCGCCGCCGCGCTGCTGAACGGGGCGGACATCAAGAAGTCGAACCCAGCCGGGAACACCGCCGCACCCCTGCTCGCCGAGGAGCTCGGCGGCCCGGTGCTGCTCGCCGTGATCTCCGCGGTGGCGTTCGCGACCATCCTCGCCGTCGTCGCCGGGCTCACCCTCGCCTCCTCGTCCTCCTTCGCCCACGACCTGTACGCCAACGTCATCCGCAAGGGCCAGGCGACGCAGGAGGAGGAGGTCAAGGCCGCGCGCTGGGCGACCGTCGGCATCGGCATCGTCGCGATCGTGCTCGGGGTCTTCGCCCGGGATCTGAACGTCGCCGGCCTCGTCGCGCTGGCCTTCGCGGTCGCCGCGTCCGCCAATCTTCCGACGATCTTGTACAGCCTGTTCTGGAAGCGGTTCACCACCCAGGGCGCGCTGTGGTCCATCTACGGCGGGCTGGCCTCCTCCGTCTTCCTGGTGCTCTTCTCGCCGGTTGTCTCCGGCAATCCGAAGAGCTCGATGTTCAAGGGCGTCGACTTCCACTGGTTCCCGCTGGAGAACCCGGGGCTGATCTCCATCCCCCTCGGCTTCCTGCTCGGCTGGGTGGGATCCCTGCTGTCCAAGGAGGAGCCGGACCCGAAGAAGTACGCGGAGCTGGAGGTCCGCTCGCTCACCGGATACGGCGCGCACTGACCGGCTCGTCCGAGCGACGGGCTGGTACGGGCTTGTGCGAAGCGACCGGTTCGTACGGGCCCGGGGCGGCCCCCTCACGGTCCTGGACGGTCCCTGATGGTCCTGCGGAAATCCGATCGTCACAGCCGTCGCGTACGCTGCGGGACAATTGGCGTAGCGCACGCACGCATGCCTGCGAACCGTGGAGGGGCTGCCACCATGCTGATCGACACTTACGGTCGCGTCGCTACCGACCTGCGTGTCTCTCTGACCGACCGGTGCAATCTGCGCTGCACCTACTGCATGCCCGAAGAAGGGCTCCAGTGGCTGGCCAAACCCGATCTGCTCACCGATGACGAGATCGTCCGGCTGATCGGGATCGCGGTGACCGAGCTCGGTGTCACCGAGGTCCGCTTCACCGGCGGCGAGCCGCTGCTGCGTCCGGGCCTGGTCTCCATCGTCGAGCGCTGCGCCGCCCTCGCCCCGCGCCCCAAGATGTCGCTGACCACCAACGGCGTCGGTCTGGAGCGCACCGCGGGGGCGCTGCGCGACGCGGGCCTGGACCGGGTCAATGTCTCCCTCGACACCCTGCGCCCGGAGGTCTTCCAGGCGCTGACCCGGCGCAAGCGCCACGGCGACGTATTGCGCGGGCTGGAGGCGGCCCGCGCGGCCGGGCTCACCCCGGTCAAGGTCAACGCGGTGCTGATGCCCGGCCTCAACGAGGACGAGGCCCCCGATCTGCTCGCCTGGGCCCTGGAGCACGACTACGAACTGCGGTTCATCGAGCAGATGCCGCTGGACCCCCAGCACGGCTGGAAGCGCGACGGCATGATCACCGCGGGGGACATCCTGGCCAGTCTGCGCACCCGCTTCACCCTTGCCCCGGAGGACGACGGGGAGCGCGGCTCCGCGCCCGCCGAGCGCTGGCTCGTCGACGGCGGACCGGCCCGCGTCGGCGTCATCGCCTCCGTCACCCGTCCGTTCTGCCGCGCCTGCGACCGCACCCGGCTGACCGCCGACGGACAGGTGCGCACCTGTCTGTTCGCCCGCGAGGAGTCCGATCTGCGCGGGGCGCTGCGCTCCGGTGCCCCGGACGAGGAGATCGCCCGGCTGTGGCGGGTGGCGATGTGGGGCAAGAAGGCGGGGTCCGGGCTGGATGATCCGTCGTTCCTCCAGCCGGACCGCCCGATGTCGGCGATCGGCGGCTGAGCGGGGCGGCCCACGGTTGTGGTCGGCCGCCCGCCCGGATCAGTGATCGGCGGCCGACCACTCCTCGAGCGTGACCACGTCCTTCAGAAAGCCCCGCATATCCAGGAACTGGGACAGATGCTCACGGTGCTCCTCGCAGGCCAGCCAGGTCTTGCGCCGCTCCGGAGTGTGGATCTTCGGATTATTCCAGGCCAGCACCCAGACCGCCGGGGCGCGGCAGCCCTTGGCGGAGCAGATCACGGCATCGTCTTCGGCGGGGGTCTCGCGGGTGTTCACAGCGCAGACTCTACGGAAGCCACCGCGGACGTGACGACGCCGGGCAGCCACGGGGGGAGCCGCCCGGCGTCGGTCCGTCGCTCCGACGGGGGATGCGGAGCGCGTACGCAGTATGTCACGAGGGATGGGGCGCAGTGCACCGGAACAGCATGATTGATCTGAGGTTTTCCTGAGCATGCGGAAACGCGGCAGGTCAGCCGTGTTCTCCGCGTCCATCCTCGCTGGTATGTCCCACGTCTTCCGGGCCGGATTCCGCCTGTGGGCCGTCCGATGGCTCCTGCCGCGGACCGTCGGAGTGCGGAGCGGAGATCAGCATGGGCCGCTGCGGAGGCGGGATGAAACTGGTGGGAAGCGAAGGGGCGTTCTCCCGGCCCGCGTTGGCGATGACCACCGCGATGTACGGCAGCACCGCGCCCAGCACCAGCGCCACGATGGCCACATGGCGCTCCACGTTCCACAGCACCGCGGCCAGCACGACGGCGATGGTGCGCACGGTCATCGAGATCACATAGCGCCGCTGCCGGCCGCGCACATCGTCGGCCAGCCCCTGGCGGGCACCGGTGATCCGGAAGACTTCCGGGCCGCCCTGCTTCCGCATCACGTTCCACCACCTGATCGAGGAGCAGGCTCCCCCCGCTCTGGGACGTACTCAACGTTACGCCGCGCGGGCCCGGGCTTCGAGACTGGGGCACCCCGATGGGTGGCCACCCGGTTACGCCATGACATGGACCCGACGCTCCGACATGCGCCGTAGCCGAATCGGTCGAACACTGGAAGAAATGCGCATCCCCGCCGCGTCAGGAGGCGACATGAACTGGCTGTGGGCGATCGTCGTAGGAATCATCCTCGGTGTGATTGCCAGGGCGATCCTCCCAGGTAAGCAGCACATTCCCCTGTGGCTGACCTGTCTCTACGGCATTCTCGGAGCGATCTTGGGGAACGCGGTGGCCGGCTGGGTCGGAGTCAGGTACACCGAAGGCTTCGACTGGATCCGGCATCTGCTCCAACTGGCCGGGGCGGTCCTGATCGTCGCCCTCGGCACCCCCCTGTGGCAGACCATCCGCCACGGCGGAAGACGGGAGCGA